>NZ_AHMT02000065.1:0-25000 GCF_000243815.2 Leptospira alexanderi serovar Manhao 3 str. L 60
ATACAAAACAAGAGAAAAGAATTAGAACGGAAAACAGACAAGCTCAAGGAAGCTGTAAAATTCTTAAAAAAGCACAAAGACCGTCGTCGGGTTCATCTCTATGAGAGAAATTGCGATCTACAAAAAAGAAGAAATGGCTTTATCGTAGGTTACAATGCGCAGGCGGCGGTCGATTATAAATCAAACATGATCATTTCATAATGTGTTGAGACCGGACAATCGGATACTCAGTTTACAGAAAAGATGATTCAAAAAGTTGAATCCTGTTATTCTTCTTTACTCATCCCTACATAATAGAGTGTCCAAAATTCTACATCTAAACGGGGATTTGTGCTAAAATTGGCGGTACTCCTTTATGTAGAGATCAATAAAATCAAAAGACCAGGATTTAAGAAAAATTCAATATGTCTTGGATGCGGGTTATGCGAGTGAGGCTAACTTCCGCAGTTTAAAAGAATTCGACCTTTATTGCCCGGACCAGAAAATAACAAAATTATTTCAAGTGGGGAAAATTCCTAAAGCCCCAAAATCCACTCAACGTAAACCAAAATCGATCCGGTTTACGTATGAAAAGAAATTGAATCGATTCATCTGTCCGACAGGTAGAGTTCTTAAATTCAGAACGGAAAAATATCTTCATGGAAAAGATAGCTATTCGGATTTTCGTTCGACTAGTTGTTCCGGTTGTCGTTTAAAACAGTTTTGTTCCAAGGGAAAATCAAAGTCTATTTTGGTAAATTCTAAGAATCTAAAAAGAAATTATATCCATTCGAGTTCGGCAAAGAATTATCATCCGGATCAGATGAACAACTTCTATACGATGGAGATGCGAAGAAATCTAAGTGAACCTCAATCCAGAACCGTTTACTCCAAAAGATTTCCTTCCATTGAAGGTGTATTCGGTGCAATCAAAGGTTCTCGCGGAGGAAATCCTTTTTGACAAAGGGAATCGAAAAAGTATCCACTGAATGGTCGGAAAGATGTTCTGCTCACAATATTGCCAAGCTTTGTGGATTTCGTTATATTTAATTTCCGAACGAAGGTGTTCCGATGTCGCCAGGTAGTATGAAAAAATTTAAATTCGAATCAGGTTTAAAATAGAGGTTTTTTCTCCGTCTCTTTTTCAACAGGCTCGTGGGGAGAGGCGGCGGGAAAACTCGGGAAATTTTTCTCTATCAGAAAATCATACTTCTTGCAAGTAAAAAGCCTCATTCTCGTCGGAACACTTGCATTTTATTGTATGTAATGTTCTAACCACTAACCCCTAATCACTAACACGTCGGAACACTTGAAAAATATCAGCTTTTGATCCTTATGATCCCAAAAGCCTTCTTAATTTGTGGGGTTGGTTATGGTAAGGCGGGGATGACGATCCAATCTTGAATCGTTCGCAAATCCATTCCGTTCCATTCTTCTCCGGCCTCGATCGTATAACGAAATATTTCCCCGACCGGCCCGGTGAGTGGCGCTAAGGAAAGATTCGCGTGTTGAGGAATATCCGCATTTCTGATTTTTTCCAACACGAGTTCTCTTATTGAATTTTTACTTCTTCTCCGCTTTCTTCTCCGCTCAGTTGAGATTTCGGAACGTCGCAGATGATCCAATATGAAGTACCGGAAACTGAGTCGAGTTCTTTTGGATTAAAACCGATCGTTCTCAATTTGGATTCGGCTTCCGCCCTTCCGCTTTTGCGACCGCAAAGTTGGACTCCGCTTCAGTGACGTCTCTTCTCGTCGCGGCTTGATTGACGTACATGTCTCTCACTCTCGTCAGATCCTTGAACGCTTTGGAGGCGACTACGCGAGTGCGTTTGTATTCTGAGTAGAGATGGGTCGTTTCTCCCGAATCGAAAAGAATCAGTTTTTCACCGGAGTTTACAGAAGTGTTGATGCTTGCGATTACACGAGCCGAGGCAATTACGGAGAAGTCGGCGTTTCCCTTTCTGATTTTTTGATATACCAAACGTGCAAGTCCGGGATAATCTTTTGGAAATTCGATTTTTGCCCCTGCTTCGGAGACATGAGGGCTAGTTACTTTTTCCAATTTCCAGTGTTCTTGCGTTTTTTTAGATAAGTTCCAGTTATATAGAAAGATCGAAAGAGTAAGGATGAGAAACGCCGCGGACAAAACCGATTTCGGCCTTGTTTGATAGAATGCGAGTAGAGAAAAAAAGATATTTTTCAAAATCATCTGCCAATTTCCAAAGCGGTACTTCCTAACGTGTAGTTGACGGATTCGAGGCTTCCGATTCGATTCGATTGAAGTCGGAGCATTTTTAGAAAATTGTCGCTGTAAGCTTCGAAAAAATCGGCGAATTCCAAAATCGTTAAATACTTTTTACGATAATTCTCCAGCATTAAACTTGCCAGATTTTGATAATCTTTAGTAAAGGAATTCTTATATTCCAAAAGTAATCTTTCCTTTTCTTTGGCTTTTCCGACGACGGAAAGGACTTCGGCTTTGATCTTGATTTTTTTCCTCATACTTTGCTTTTTTCGAAGCGAGAATCAATTCGGATTCCCGAATGTTTCCTTGATTGCGATCGAACGTGGGGATTGACATGGAAACAGTAAAACCGTAGTAATTATTGACGTAGTTTCCCGCGGGGTCCCAACTTCCTCCGAGTGTCAAATCTGGAATCGCCAAAGACCTTTGGAGAGCGAGGTTCGTCTCTTCGGCTTTGATTCCAAATTCCAAGGCTTTAAGATCGGGTCTTTTTTCAAAAGCGATGGAAAGGAGTTCCTGGTCACTTTTGGCAAGGATCGAATTTTGTTTTTCGCCCAGGTCGGTAGTTTTGATTTCTAAGATCGCTTCCGAATAATTCGGTTCGTTGAGTAATAATTTTAGAATATTCTCTTTTTCTATAATGTCGTTTACTATTTCAGAGTGGTCCGTTTCGAGTCGAAACAGGATGGATTTGAGTCTTAGAACTTCGGAGAGTAGAATGTCCCGATTTTTATAGACCGCTTCTGAACTTTTAATCGTCTTTCGAATGGAACGAATGTTTTCGTCGAAAAATTCGAGGGATTTTTTAGAAAAAATAATTTGTAAAATGTGACTCTCAATTCCAGTTTGAGCGCCCTTAAAAGGTCGTAAAAATCCTGTTCTTTTGTATTGGTATTCCATTGGGCGATACGAATTCGTTTATCACGTTTTCCCGCTAATACGAAAATCTGTTCGATTTGAATTGTGGTCTGACCGTTTCTTGTCGTGTCCAAATAGCGGTTGGTATTTTGATTATAGATGTTTTGGTCTATGGAAAGGATAGGGTTATCCCAGAGGCTAGTTTGAATGATTTCCGCTTTGGAAGCTTCTATCTCCAAGCGTTTTGCGAGAAGAGATAGGTTATTTCTTAAAAAAGTCTCTTCCGCTTTTTTGAGATCAATTTTGATTTTCTTGGGAGAAGCGGACTTCTCTTTGGAGAGATGTTCCTCGAAAAAGGCCGGAGAATCTCCGTTGTTTTCCGATAGGATTTCGGATGAAAGAAAGAATAGTATAATAAACTGAATTATGTAGATAAAAATGACGCGTTGGGCCGATACGTACATATTCGGCTCCGGAATTACTTTTAGAGAAGGGTGATTGCCTAGGGTTCGAGAGACTGTTTTAGGAAATTGGCGGAGGAAGGTTGATTAGGAAATATGAAAGTTTTTCATTAAATCCAATTTGAAGGACAAAGACCCAAGGAATCGTCTTTATTTCCGATCGAATTGAAAACGTATTCGATTCGGCGGTTTCGGATTCGATCAAATCCTCAAGCCAAAATTGAGGAAGATCTTTGTCTTCTCCTTCGAAAGAACAGGAAGGAGGAAGTTTGCCCTTTCCGGTTTCGAACGTTCCGAGTTTCTCCCAAATGTTTTTTGGTTCCGCGTTTTCGGAAAGCAGGGGTACGAACGAAAAAAGGTAAAGTAAGAAAGCCGGAAGCAATGCAAAAGTGTGATTTCGAATGAGTCCGGTCGGTTTCATGGAGAACAATTTCAACAAAACAAATTATTTTGAAAAGAATTTTAAAGAAGCTCAAACCGCTCTCAATCAAGCCGTTTTTCTTTACAACAATGTTCGGCTTCATCGGCATTTGGGACAAGTCGTAAGTTGTTTTGGGCGGGTTATAATCTCCTTTATGGTGGGAATTACTTAAGTGCTTCATGGAAAAGGATGTTTTTCTTTTTGGAAAGTTTCCATCTTTAGAATCTCATCCAAGAAAAATCATAATACGGTGCGCCCGATAGAACCGAATTTGTCGTGTTTGCAATTTTTTTCCTGGACGATTCCCGAAGTTGCAAGTATGTTTCGGATCGGTTTTTTGTGAATTCTTGCGGTTCCGGTCGATCATTATAAAACTTTAATATATTTAGAAATTCGCAAACGGTTTTTTGTACAACTACTCGGTGTTTGTCTGGGCGGAGGCATCTGTGGAAACGGTTCGATTTTGAATCGTAAAACTCGTTTCCGCTTATCGAAAAGTGGAACGATTGAAAAAAAACCCGAGTGTATCATGTTTCTTTCGAGATCGTATGGGGACAATGATTGGGATTTGTCGATAATGAGTTGATATCCATTTAGAGTAAAGGAGTGTGGGCTATGGCTTGGATTTATCTTATCATCGCTTCCACATTCGAGATCGGATTTACGACTTGCCTCAAGTTATCCGATAATTTTACTAAACCGACATGGGTCGGGGGTTTTGTAGTTTCTTCGGTTTTTAGTTTGGCGTTTCTGAACAAGGCGGTTCAGACGATTCCTATGGGAACTGCTTACGCAATTTGGACCGGTTTGGGCGCGGCAGGAACCATACTGATTGGTATTGTAATTCATGGAGAACCTATCGATTTTTGGAGAGGATTCTTTTTGTCTACGCTGATTCTTTCGGTCTTAGGCCTTAAATTTTTAGTTTCGGAATAGAGTAATTTAAAATCCGATTTTATTTAAAACCTATTCCAAAATCTTGAAATAAGTCAGCTGCATACAATCGTTCGCAACAAAACGCGGTGGTTCTCGCAGCTTACGCCCTTATTGGTTTCGAGCAGATTTTTGCGCGGTTCAATTTCTGCGGTAGTTTTCACATTCTAAGGTTTTGAAACGGGTTTTTAAGTTCGTGAAAAAACGGACACCTCGTAGATGTTTGCAAAAAGAGTATCTCTGAATTGAATCAAAATCGGTGTTGTAGAGTCGGGAAAGGATTCGAAACGGAGGGTTCGAATCGAAGTATATTCGAGACGGATATATAAATTTTTTGGAATTCAAAAACTGAATTTGACGAAAAATGGTCTCAAGAAATCAAAGATCGAATTGCGTGCGGTAGGAAAACAGAGTTCTCAAGAATGAAAAAACGAAAAGTTCAAAGGTCGTCGTTTGGAAAAGAAATCGACTCAAAATAAGGATCGGATTTTATCTTTGGATCTATTTCGAGGAATGACCGTAATCGGGATGATACTCGTAAACAATCCCGGTTCTTGGTCTTACATCTATTCTCCCTTGAAACACGCAGAATGGAACGGTTGTACGCCGACGGATTTGGTGTTTCCCTTTTTTTTATTTGCGGTGGGAGTATCAATTCCAATTTCATTATATTCTAAAAATGGAATGAATCGTGGTGGGATCTGGGCTGGAATTTGTATAAGAAGTGTTAATCTGATATTGCTCGGACTGTTATTGAATTTTTTCGGAGAATGGTCTTTTGCAGAACTCAGAATTCCCGGAGTCCTGCAGAGAATCGGATTTGTGTATTGGGCCGTTGCGAGTTTGTATCTTATATTTCCGGGAAAGAAAGTGTTGATTTTCTTAATTCTGATCTTACTCGTTCATACTTGGATCTTAACCCATATCGCTCCTCCTGGAGAATCGATGGTATCTTTGGAGCGGGGGAAGGACATAGGAGCCTGGATCGATCGATCGATTATCGGAGAAAAACATCTTTGGAAATTTTCCAAAACCTGGGACCCGGAAGGATTTTTAAGTGGAATCGCATCGATTGCCACTTCTTTGTTCGGAGTACTTTGCGGTTTTATCCTTTTTTTGAGAGAAGGTGGAGGAAAAAGAAGGGTTCTCGGTATATTCGGGTTGGGATTTTTATTCACATTTGTCGGCTTGTTATGGGATCAAAGTTTACCGATGAATAAAAGTCTTTGGACTGGAAGTTACGCAGCATATACGGCAGGGCTCTCTTTTTTTTGCATAGGATTTTTTGAATATTTAAATTCGTTGGTTTCTTTGAAAGAGTGGAACGGATTGAACTTGAAAATCTTTTTTCAACCGTTACTCGTATTCGGTAAGAACGCGATTTTAGTTTTTGTAGGTTCCGGAATACTTGCGAGAACGCTCAACCTTTGGACAATCATGTTAGAGAATGGAAAATCGGTCGGTGTCAAAGCCTGGTTTTTTTCTAAACTTGTTTTCATTGCAGACCCGTATCTCGCATCGTTGTTATACGCGGTTCTTCATTTGTCGGTTTGGTGGGGAATCTTAAGTTTCTTAGATAAAAGGAAAATTTATATCAAAGTTTAAAAGGATTCAAGAAATCTGAAAGGAAATGATTTTTATAATCGGATTCAGATTTCTTGTATGTCTTATGGGTTTGTTCTTTTGCGATACGTTTCGTTATGATTTTTTCCAGCTGATAATCTTTTAGCGGATTTTGCGGGGAAGTTACTTGCACAATCGTTAAAGTTATTAATCCACGTGTGTGTTTCAAGATGTTAGGGGATAGGAATTAGTGGTTAGGGTTTTAAATCAAAATCCATTCTGTTTTCCATTCAACCCCACGCATGTGTTTCAAGATGTTAGTGGTTAGGAATTAGTGGTTAGGGTTTTAAATCAAAATCCATTCTGTTTTCCATTCAACCCCACGCATGTGGAGAATAGGCCAGGAACGGGCGGAAAAGAAGGTGATCCACCTGGTTCAACCCCACGCATGTGGAGAATAGGGAATCTTGAAGAACTTTGGCGATCCGGAAATTCGGTTCAACCCCACGCATGTGGAGAATAGTGTGGCTTGTGGAAGGCCGCTTAGTTCCTGGCGGTTCAACCCCACGCATGTGGAGAATAGTCCCATTCAAGTTCCAACTTCTCCTGGTCGGCCGGTTCAACCCCACGCATGTGGAGAATAGAACATTGAGAAACGGACTTTTTAAAATCTCTTCGGTTCAACCCCACGCATGTGGAGAATAGAACTATTCTCTTTCCGAAGCGATTGACGTCGCCGGTTCAACCCCACGCATGTGGAGAATAGCGGGAGAACCCGTATACAGAATTGTGGCAGCACGGTTCAACCCCACGCATGTGGAGAATAGTCAACGGAATGACGCTATGGAAGTTCTGTGATCGGTTCAACCCCACGCATGTGGAGAATAGGATAGATGGATTGCAGTCAGTTGGTGAATCGTCGGTTCAACCCCACGCATGTGGAGAATAGTAATGATTAGTTTACGTTTGGAAATAGTAGCCCGGTTCAACCCCACGCATGTGGAGAATAGATCGGGGATCGTTAGAATCCGATCTCGGCTTTGGTTCAACCCCACGCATGTGGAGAATAGTCCGATTCTATCATATTCTTCCGAAATGTTTCCTGGTTCAACCCCACGCATGTGGAGAATAGCGGGAGAACCCGTATACAGAATTGTGGCAGCACGGTTCAACCCCACGCATGTGGAGAATAGTATCAAACAGGTTGTGAATTGGTTCGACTTCCCGGTTCAACCCCACGCATGTGGAGAATAGCTCCAAACGGGGATGGTATGAGTAATACCTTTCGGTTCAACCCCACGCATGTGGAGAATAGGCTAAAAGTTTGTATAGGAATCTTAAGAATTATGTCTGTTCATTCGATTCATTAGGGATCATCTGCTTCTAAAAGAAGGGAGTCTGCCTTTTCGTTGAAAAAGCCTTTGAGATCTGAAAAAGGAGAATCTTCGGTGACCATAGAAAAATCGGAAATACTCATAACTTCTTTCTGATCGCGTTTCGAATCGGGTTTGGACATTAGAAGTAAACCGTCAAAGTCCATAATCTCGCGAGAAGGATCGCCGTGAGAACGGATACCGTAACCCTGTTCCGTGTTGCTCGAATACAACATGATCGCATCCGACTTCCATTCTTCGGAAATTTTTTTCCAGATCCGATCTCGAACTCTCGCGTTAATGGAAGCGACAAAAACGCCCGGTTTCAGTTCAATGGCTAACCGCGACATCTCTCCCCTCTGAGAGGTCTTCACCCTCTCCAAAATCAAAACCACCATAAATCAGCTCCTTGATATCCGGAATAATCCTCTTAAGTAATTTACTAAGTTTGAATTTATCTCTACATGCAAAACGAATCCTTCTTTCTACGTTAGTCGCATCTTCAGCGGTAATTTCGAAAGCCAGAGGAATTGTAATTTCCGCTTTGTAAAGGTCTGCAATATCGTAAACGAAGGACAACTGTTTGCCCGTATGAACAAAACCGATAGCGGGAGAAAAACCGGATTGAAGAATCGCCGCATGAACCACTCCGTAAAGACAGGCGTTTGCGGAAGAAAGAGCGCGGTTGATTGGATCGCTCCAGTCCCAGCTATTTTGGTCGTAAGATCTGCTCTTCCAAGGAACTCCGGATTTTTGAGACCATTCCCTATAAATTTTTCGAACCCTCGCCCCTTCTAAGCCGCGAATTTGTTCGATGGTAGCGTTTGCAGGAATCTCATCCGAAAAACGGAATTGATACATTCTACGGATCACTAAATCTCTTTCCTTCGGATCGCCGTAAGCTTCCACTTGACGAAGTAAATTTCTTGCGGAATAAGTACCCGTATAACCAGCGGAATAAAAACGGACTCCGCTTTCGCCCGTCCAAGCAAGAAGACATCTGCTGTCCGAAATTCTTTTGATGGCTTCATGAGTAATTGAGGTTCCCGGCCCCAATAAAAGAAGACCGATCGTTTCAATCGGAATCGGAACGACTTTATCCAGATAATGAAAACCGATGGACTTTTGAAATTGGTCGATTCTGCCTTTTTCAAAGTATAAATGCGACCAATTGTCTTCGAATTTTGGAAGTTCTTGAAGGTTTCTGTTTGGCATAACGAATTGATTGTCGGATTTCTCAATTGAAAGGACAAGCGCGGCAGAATGAAATTCTGAAAAATAAATTAGTCTATTATAAATTAAGAATATAATAAATGAATATTGTTTTGGTAATAGTTTGTGTTTCGGAGGATTAAAAGAAATCGACCGAAACCGCTCGGCAAGTTCGTGATAAAATGTAGTGATTTTTGAACGTTATGTCTCTTTGTTGGCTATGGATTTTGAGTAGGCTTTATTTGCGGCGCTTGCGAGGGTTTTGTCTCATTAATTAACGTGAGCAGGGTCGTAAGAAAGTTTGGCGAATAAGAAACTAAAGTGCAACGACTCGCTATGGGCGTCGTCGCAGCTCGCGAATTTCATAGATAAAATAGCTCGCGACCGCGTTTTAACTCAATGTTGCTGCCTACGATCGCAACATAATGCTCCAATTCCTTCGGAATTTAACTCAATGTTTCTCCCTACGGGTCGAAACATATAATCGCTTTCGCATTTTGTTATATCGAACTCACGTTAAATAATCTCGGAATTTAATTTGTGGAATGAAATTGTTTTTAGTAAATTATAAATTATTAATAATTTGTGGCGAGTCCTGTATGGAAAATGCGATTGTTATATTGCGATCGAGGAAGTTTGGAGGCCTTTATAAATCATTCGGCAGGGATTTAGTTTCTTATTCGTCAAAATTTTTTTATATCGAGGATATGATTGTTAAGTCGTTAGGAACAAAACGAGGTAGCTCCCACGGATTACGTGGAAGTTTATAGGTTTTTAAAAACGTCTTTTCAGTGTTAAACTATTGATCTTCTATATAAAAGAGTACCGTCAATTTTAGCATAAATTTCCCGTGGCAGAACCTTGGGAACTCTATTATATAGAGATCAGTAATAGGAGTTCCTACAATTCTAAAATCTTGAGACAAGTTCTAAAACGAAAAATGGCTCAAATACCCAAACTCGGTCGAAAAAGAAAAAAAGAGCATCAAATAACACGCATGCGAGGGATTCAAATCCAAAAAGCGAAATGAAATGAAACTATTCAAATCGACATTTACGTTTTAGCTAACAATAACATACCGCAACCGAAAGCTTTAGCGGAACCGATTCCTTTCGTATAAGCAAATTTGAATCTATCCGGATCCGTGATCTTAAGAATACCGGAAAAGGTAACGGTATGAATTTTAGGAATGGATGGAAACGAAGAACCTTTGATCTTATTTGCGGAAAAATCGGATTGATGTTCTACGGCGGCGCTTACGAGAGAAAAGCCGTTGTCGTTTCCCTTTTTACTCAACCAATCCAACAACTCCTTCTCGTGATAAATTCCGACTCTTTTCGACTTTAACTTGTTAACTTGGTCCTTAGTAAGAGTTTTTTTCAGATCTTCCAGTTTGGATTTTCCTTCCCAAAAGGAAACACGATCGGAAGGATCGAATTTGTCGGGGAAACCTTTGAGTTCCTCCTTAAACAAACTACGATAGTCCTTAAGTTTTTTCGTGGGGTTTGCGGTAAGAGAAAAGCGCAGGACCGCATCGGCCTGAATAAAAGTCGGAGAAATTTGTTTGATTTGATTTCCAACCGGGATTTCCGTTAAAACTTTAAATTCCTGAAAGGCTCGCTCCCAGTTCGGCAGTTTTTCGGAAAACACGAGGATTCTCGAAGAAATTTTACCGGGATCGGAATTATAATCCAATTGGAAAAGGAACGGAGAATTTTGAAGTTTGTCTTTCGGCGAATTCTCAGAAAACGCCATCCACAATCTTTGGTGGATATTATAGGGATTTTGAATCCAATTAAAAACAATTTTATTGTGAATATTATGAGTATCTAATTTAAGTTGTGATAAAAACATATCGGTTCTCCATACGATATCTGACGTTGGTTTAAATGTATCTCGAAAATCACCTTTCTCGATAAACGTGTGTTAGTATTCCGGAAAGGACATTTTGAGATGATCCAAGTGAACAAAACCCGAATTAAGTAAATCCGGACCGGACTGCGCTTGAATTCAATGTTGTTTGACCGGATACCAATCCATAGAGAGGCATCCGCCTGAGTTTCTTCGATTGCAACATAATAATCGCTTTCGATCGACCGAAACATGAAGGAAATCGTACTTAAGGACAATCATGCTTGGAATCAGGTTTTGGACACACTTTTGAAAAACTCCTTTCTATCTTGAAACTGCCATCTATTTCGGTTTAATACTTCGTCTCTCCGAGCATGGGCATGATCTTTTTCCGAGAGCTCCGTCGAATCTTCCCAAAGATACAAAATCGCGGACGATTTGGAAAATAAATCCGGCAAAGGGTCCTTGTAATTTGAAGATTCGTATTTCTTAATGAGAATTTTATTATATTCTTCAAATGCGTTCGGAAACGAATCCGAACTCAAAATTTCGGGGCACATAGGAAGGGCGATCGAACAGGATTTTCTGCCTAAATACGGAGTATAAATCGGATTCAAAAGGGCGTTTCGAATTTCCTTCAATGAGTAGGAGGTTCGTTTTTTTTCCGAGAGAGCGACGTCGTAAACGGCGTCCACTCTATAATCTCTGCTCGAAAGAATGGTCTCAACGTATTCCGAATCCAAAAGTTCGTCCTTTCTAGTGAGTAAAGACCGTTTAACGTTTCCGGGGCTTTGGATCGTATGATAATCCCGTAATAGACTTCCGGGAGTGAACACTTTGGTCGCAAAAAAAACGCTTTCAACAAGTTCCGAAATTTTTCCATTCTCCGAGCGATCGAATCCGAAAGAAGTCGAGATCAAACCGATCATTGCGGATTTGGTCGGAAAAGAATCGCTGGGACGATATTCGCCCACGGCGATATTTCCCCAAGAAACGAGGGGACCGTAGAGGCGAAAAACCAAATAATCTTTCATCTAATCCTCTTGAGCAAAATCTAATATTTCTTTTAAGGAGCCGTTTCCGGAATCCACGTTGAAAATTTTAAAACCCCCGGAAGCGCAGGAGCCGTATACTTTTTCGAAGTTTTGTCTGCCGGATTCCAATTTCGAAATCGCCGCGTTCAAAATTCCTTTGTCCTCCACGGAGTTCAGAAACGCGGTATGTAGGGATCTGGGTTGTTCGTTTCCCTTTTCTATCATACAATACAAAGCTCTCGCTCTGGAGGCGAAACTGTTTTGTTTTCCCGTGGGAGAAATCGTAGATGATGTTTCGACTAACGCTCTTATGGTTCGTTTGGCCAGATCTTTGTTGCCGTTCAGATTGTTAAGAAGTTGATCCCGGTTGACGCAGATATAAAGATAAAAAAGACCGGAACCGAATTCCACGTCACCTAAGTGACCGGCTCCCACATCCTCGATTCCGCTGTTTAAGTCGTCGACCGCCGTAAAAAAATCGTCTTCGATCGCAACCTTATGAACCGTAATCGCGTGAGCGACTTGAACGGCCGCTTCAACGTTAAACGCGGGTTTGGAAGCGAGCATTCTACCGAACATAGCGATATCCGAAGAGGAATTTTCTTTTTTTAAAAGATTCAGATCCTCGTTGGAAGGTTCTTTTTGGGTATCGATCAATTTTTGGATTAAGGAAGAAATCGCCTCGTTCTCTTCTTTGCTGAAATGGGAGAGCTGTTCTATTTCCAGATCCAAAAGAGGATTTTTTTCCAATTCTTTTTCCGAAGGATTTTTAAGTTTTCCGAATATACCCGCAATTGACTTACTCCAAGTTCTTGCGTTTTTTTCGGGGATTTTTCCATCCAATAATTTCTGATAAATTTCTTTCCCTTTTTCTTTGGTTCTGATTCCGATATGACCGGATAACGTTTCCCGAAAAAGGTCCGAAGTTCTCCAGGCCCTTTTTAAACTTTGAGAGGAAATTCTAAGTCTGTTTACTCCTCCCAGAATCGCGGTTTTGGGTTTTCCTAAATCGTCCCGGTTCAAGTTGGAGGGAGGATAAGAGGTAAGGAAATGGATTTGGATGAAACGGTTCACTGATTTTCTCCTTGAGGATTTTCTAAATTGTCGAGATCGTTTTCGCTTGTTGGGGTTCCGTAATAATCGTAGGCCCAGTCTTTTTTGGTTTTTTGATTCCAAGAGTAAATGGAAAGGGAAAGGTCTGAAAGATTCGCTTTTTTCTTCAGGTTCTTGACGATCCGGATCATATTTTGGTAGAATAGTTCTTCCGAAAGTATATCCGAATATTGTAATATTTTTCTGAAGCGGATCTCGTTTATGACCGGCTTTTCTCCCTCTTTTCGCGCCATGCTGCGTGCAAATGGAACGGAAGGGCTGTCTTCTTCGATATGAGAAAGAATACCTGCGATCGGACCGATTTTATCCGGAAAAAATTGAAACCCTTCCTGGAAGAGTTTGGAGATCAGTCTATGGGTATAAGGGATCAACAAAGTGTCTAATCCGTTGGAACATCTTCTCAGGGCGGCTCTGTCTCCCGTCCGAGATTTCAGATCGGTCCACCAGTTTATTATAATTTCATTATATTTCTCTTTGTTTTCGTAAAATCTCATTGTCTTTATTTTTTTCTCCTTTTAGAGGGTTTTTCCGGTGTGTTCAGCCCGAGTATATTTCGAGTTTTCGAACCGAGATTGAAGATTTTCAAATTTTTCTTCGCCTCTACGATTCTTTTAGGGTTTTCGAACTCGAAATTACCGGACTCCGCGTACTGATCGAAAAGTTTGCAAGCGGACTCGTTTAAAAGTTTGAGCCAGTTTTTTTTCAGGGCCGCAAAGTCCGCTGCCCCCGAGATTAAATTTTCTTTAACATTTCGGATCAGATCGTAGAAAGAACTTTCCGTATCTTTCAAAAAAGAAACGTCTAAAAACGCCAAATCCCCTTTGGTATCGTTCTTCTTGTCGAACCAAGCGTTACGAACCGCTTGGCGAAGATTTTTTTTGATCTCTGTACTTGTATTTAGGATTTGCGAAACTTGTTCCTCGAATTTTTCGATTTTATTGGAAGGAATATTAAAAAACGGAATTTCGGATTCGTACCAGCATCTGGCTTTCATGTTGTCCATATCGTAGCCGAAGGTTAGAATCGAAGTCTGTTCCCCCGGAATTTTCCGATTCAAAGAACGACGAATGACCAAGGCGGCTTGATCCTCTTGGCCCTTACCGAGAGCGATCGTTTGCCAATAGTGATAGAGAATTCCTCCCGGTTGAGGATGATACGGAAGCCAACTCTCCTTGGATTTATAATAAGGGCTGAAAGGATGAATCCAGCCTCCATCCGAATAGCTCAGGCCGTAGGTTTTCGTATGATACGAACGGACCAAAACGGAGGAAGAACGATTGCAAACATCGCAAGCGCCGTTTTCATCTTCCTTACGCAGAAGGATTCTTCTCGGATAGGACCAATAGACGCTCAACGGATGCAGGTCTTTGGGAGTGGTCGTTTTTCCTTTGGTTTGTAGATCTTTTATTTTCGGGTTGGTCCAAGGAAAAACGGATTGAAAGGGGATCTTTTTTTGACCGTTAACTTGGAAATACGATTTCGGAAGAACGTTGAGCCAGAGTTTCGACCAGAGGGAATTTTTTTTAGGATTTTTTAATTTAGAAGTTACGAATGTAGTCAGAGGTCCGCCTCCGCGAATAGACGTTAAGTGTCCTTGACCTCCGGAAGGAGAATTGGTCTGAAAGGAAAAAAGACCGATCCCCGCGCATTTTTCGCAGATCTGGGAAATGGAATCTCTTTTGATGAAAAAATCCTTTTTCAGTTTGATCGTATTCTCACCGGGAGATTCGATAAACAGCGCGGAAATATCAAAGATCGTATCCTCTTCGTTGAGGTTTGTATCCTGCATAAATCTGGGACCGTCACCAAACAGCTCAAAGGCGGACTCCACTTTCTCCATCGCTTCTTTTAGAACCTCGGGAGAGGGAGGATTTACGAAAAGATCTTCCCATTCGGTTTCGTTTTCGGGAGGAAAAACTGCCTGCAAAAGTCCGATCAAAAATTGGAGCAACGCGCCGTTAAAGTCCGGTCTGGGAGCGTTTAAGGACACGACCGGATCCGAGTCATTCTCGATTTGGGAAGTGATCTCAAATGGGGAGATCTCTTCAAATTTTCCGGAAAACCTTTGGGCCGGAATCCAAACGTCCTTGATTAAATTCATAAGGTTCCTCTTTATTTCTCTTTTCTAAAACCGAATCTTTCGTCGTAAGTAAAAGATACGACTTCGTTCTTTTTGTTAAGGGCTTTGCCTCTCCAAGAATTGTTTGCGTAGAACAAGGGAAGTAAAACGCAATGTTTGCCTTTATCCGGTAGATTTTTTTTACAGTTAGAGACAACTTCGGAAATATTCAAATTTTCGAATATAAATTCTTTTTCCACCAGATAATTCGGAACGGGAAGTTCGCTATTTTGCCAGTCTCGATTAGTGTCAGAAATCCAAGGAACCAAACGATCGGAAACGAACTTGGCCAGAACTACTTTTGTAGAATTGTCTATACCGTATCTTGTGGAAAATTTGGAATCGTCCCAAGAAGTTTCGTTTAAGGTGGAATCGTATCCTAGTTCCAAACGAATCGTACTCAAAACGGCGGCGCTTTCCCGTTTTTTCTTGTCGTTTTCCACTTTGGATTGGTTTTCTTGAAAGGACTGCGGAACTACTACGTTGATCCCATACACGGACTCTATTAGATTTCTTGCATTTTCCGGCATTCTCCATCCTTTTCGTTCTTGGAGAAGCCTTGCGGTGAGCCAAAGTTTACCGTGATCCGAATAAACCATGCTCCCGCCTCGACTGAACCGACTGAACCAATCCGATTCCGGATCGTCGATCGCTTCGGGAGAAAAGATCCATAGGATCGGAACTCCTCTTTCGTCTAATCCCCGTTTGATGTTTCCGGATATGTCCCTACTATGTCTATAAAGTCTACCGGCTCTCTGTAGAATTAAGTCGATCGGAGCGAGATCCGTGATGATACAATCGAAATCCAAATCCAAGGACTGTTCCACAACTTGGGTTGCAACGACTACTTTTCCTTTTCTAGATATTTGATCGCTTTGAATGCCGAAGTTTTCCAAAATTTGGGATTCTATGTTCAGCCGATCACCCATTGCAAATCTAGAGTGGAAAAGTATAACCTGATCGCCTAACTTGGAATGGAGAAAAGAGAATGCCCGCGAGGCGTCTGAAACCGTATTTCTAATCCAACAAACACAACGTCCTTGATTAGACATTTCTAATATTTTTTGCAATACTTGTTCCTGATTGAAAAAGAACTTTACGTTCAATTTTCTACTGACCTCTTTTCGAGTGGGAATCGGAGTTTCTTCCACTACGGACCGATTGGAGATTAAAGAAACAAGAGGATATTCCCCGCTTTTTATATCTTGAAGTTCCGTATCCAATCCTAAGGCGAAGGATTCGGAGAATGTTTTACGAAGGATTTTCGGTAAGGTTGCGGAGAGAAGAATTACCGAGGCCCCTATTTTAGCCTGAGCCTTTAAAAGACAACAGATGAGTTCGACCATATAGGGATCGTAAGAATGGACTTCGTCCAATATGAGGACCTTTCGAGAAAGACCGAACATCCGAAGGGATTGAAACTTAGCAGACAGCACGGAAAGAAGAGCTTGATCAATCGTGCCGACTCCTGCGTCCGCGAGTAGACTTTTTTTCTGATTGTCCGAGAGCCAAATGTTGCAAATGGCACTGGCGCTTTCCTCCGGGTCCTTTTCGGATTGGAAAGAATAATTCCGATCCGCAAGAATTGCGTTATCCGAAATCACGGAACTTTGAAAGGAATCGGATAAATTCCGAGCGCCGTGTGCAAGGATCAAAGAGGGTAAGGATTCTTTCGTATATAAATTCCGGTAGACATTACTCATTCTTCGGTACATACCATTTGCGGTAGCCATGGTAGGAAGGCCCACATAAAAACCGGAGTAAGAGTTTTTTTGCATAAGACGATGAGTTAAGATCAGAGCCGCTTCTGTTTTCCCGGAACCGGTAACGTCCTCTAAAATAAAAAGGGAAGGAGAATCCGGTATAACGACTTCCGAGCAAAATTTCTGCAAAGGGGTCGGTTCCTGCAAATATTCAAAAATGCCAAAGTGATTTCCGTTAAAAGCGATTTTGGAAGGTAAAATCCCGGATTTCTTGACTGCCTTCAACGCGTTATTTAAGGAAATTTTTGTATAATATTCTTCTAAATCGATTGGCGTTGTGTGATATTTGAAAATTTCTGCGTTGGAACCGATCCAATCGCACAAAACGGAAAGTCCGGCAAGCCAAAAGGAAATTTGGAGCATAGAATCGTATAATGTTTTTAAATTCCCTTTGAAATTCAGGTTTGGAGATAAGATACGATTTATCTCTTTGGAAAAATCCAAAGCGGCCAACCGGTCGGCTTCGGTAAAGTGAGAATCCAGACTGACCGCCGTTTGTCCCGAATATCCGTTTTTAGAGGGAGGACGTCCGTGATGTCCTGTCACACAACGGATCAAAACGTCTGTAAATTCTGTAAAATAACTTTTGTCCTTGGAAGATTGTAATCCGTTCCAACCCAGCCAATTTTGTTCGGTTAAAAATCCGCTGTAGTTTCCGAATCTTTCGTCTTTCAGGATCCATTTCCCCCAAAAAATATAACCCAAATTGTCGTGTCGTATGGAATAAGGTCCGATTGGAGAATTAGAATTACCTAATGTATTTTTGATATCCGGAATAAGAGACTGAAAACAATCCGAGAATTTTCCCAGATCGTGTAATATCAGAAAAAAAACAAAAAGATTTTTAAAAGTTAGGGGATCGATTCCTAATTTCTGAGAAAAATGGACGCATAGAGTTTCATTTTGAGATAAATAAACTTCTCCGACTGCCGCAACGTCGAAACAATGATAGACCAGAAGATGATAGTTGCCTTCTTTATTCGCTTTTCCCCAATATTTGTAATATGATTTTTCTTCAGCTTTCATTGATTCTCTGTGTTTCAAATGACAGATTGATTTTTCTTTTTGTGTCTGCGCCATCCCTACGGTGGTGATTATACCGCTGTAGGGGATTGTTCACATTTTTGAAAGATTTCGAATTCAAGATGTCTCATCTAGGAATTTGATTTCAACAGCCGTAATTTTGGTGGATATTCAGTATCATTTTTGGGAAATCCGTTCGAATGATAATTTTCCTCCTCATAGGAACGGAGGGTCATGTGTAATGAACTGCTTTGATTATATTCCGTGTAATATTGTGGATCTGAATCTTCTATTATTTGTGTTCTTTGGGATTCTGCGGTCTCACAAATATGGATTTTATTCTCTTTTTGGTCATAATGACCTCCATATTTTTCAAAAAATAGGCAAAGCTGTAAAATGTCGATCAATAAATGTAAAGTTGCACAAAAATAGTTTTTTTAATGTCAAAAAAGTTCTCTTTAAAAAAGTAAGCAGTAATGTTCCTCTCTAGAAGGGGTTGAACCGTGTAAAGTTGCACAAAAAATTCAGTTTTGAGAGTATTTTCCCCACATTTGTGGGGTTTAACACAGTTCTTATTTTGATTCATTTGTAATATTCCTACCGTTTGTTTTTAGAATATAATTTTTACTTTTCTCGAAACTCATTTGTAATTTAGTCGGGATCGTTTCCTGAAAATGAGCGTGGAAATTCTTTTTTTGTATTTTTCTTGGAATTGAATTTATTTTTTGCATCACGCATCCGTTTGGATTTATTTAGTATATAATAATAAATAGATATATAAATTTATTTTGTTTTAATATATCGGAAACAATTTACAGGGATTTTGGAAATTATGAGTTCAGGTTATAAATAGAAATATTTTTTTTGACTTATTTAACGTGAGTTCGGTATAACAAAATGCGAAAGCGATTATATGTTTCGACCCGTAGGGAGAAACATTGAGTTAAAGCGCGGTCGCGAGCCATTTTATCTATGAAATTCGCGAGCTGCGACGACGCCCATAGCGAGTCGTTGCACTTTAGTTTCTTATTCGCCCAAACTTTCTTACGACCCTGCTCACGTTAATTAATAAAAGTCAATATCCAAACCTTTTTAGTGGACTAGAAGCTCTAAAAAAGTTAAACTGTTAGGACCCAAATATTGCTGACAAAAAGTTTTGAGCTTCGGCTAATAAATTACATTCGGAAAAATCTTGAGCTGAATAGAAATAAGCCCTAACATCGAAGGCAGGTCCGATTTACTTAGAGTCGTTTTTAATAGGAGAAAAATACTATGCAAAAAAAAACATCTCGTGAACAGAAAACCGACGATCAACAGCCCAGTTTTTGGGATTTATTGAGCCCATTGTTTGAGTTCGTCAATTCCTTGTTTCATATCAAAAATGATACCGACGAGAATGGGACTATCGAATCGATCAAACGGGGAGTCAATTTTTCCGGTTCCGCTTTATGGATTTTGATTTTCGCGATCTTCATAGCATCGATCGGTCTGAATATCAATTCTACTGCGGTTATCATAGGAGCCATGCTTATTTCTCCTTTGATGGGACCAATCATGGGTGCTGGGTTGGCGCTTGGAATTTACGACTTCGAACTTTTGAAAAAATCCCTACGGAATCTTGCGGTAATGACACTTTTAAGCCTCTTTACTTCCGCAATATACTTTTTGATTTCCCCGCTTTCCGACGCTCAATCCGAACTTCTGGCGAGAACATCCCCTACCATATACGACGTGTTAATCGCATTTATCGGAGGTGCAACCGGTATTGTGGCGGGTTCTCGAAAAGACAAGATTTCGAACGCAATTCCCGGAGTGGCAATCGCCACCGCTCTGATGCCTCCGCTTTGTACCGCGGGTTACGGACTTGCGAATTGGAATTTAAAATTTTTCTTTGGCGCTTTTTATCTCTATCTGATCAACAGTGTTTTTATCGGAATCAGTACCCTAATTTTCGTACGTTATTTGAAATTCACTCGTACTGTTTATACGGACCCGGCGGTCGATAAAAAGATTTATCGTTACGTGTATTTGGTGTCCATCTGTTTGATTCTTCCTAGCCTTTATTTCGCCTACGATATCGTAGTCGATTCGTCGTTTAAACGGAACGCAAAGAATTATCTTGAGAATCATTTCTCGTTTGAAAAAAGTAAGATCCTCTCCGCAAACGTCGTAAGAAAGAGCGGCGAAAAAAAAATCGAAGTTACGATAATCGGTGAAACTTTGTCCGAAGACGTTCTTGCTCAGTTGAAATCTCTTCTTCCTAAATACGGTTTGGAAGGAACCGAGTTGAAGATCATCCAGTCTGGAGGTACGGAGGCGGAACACAAGAGGCCTGGAAATCTTTCTCTCGAAACCGGAGTCGGTTCGAAAAATCAGGAAGAAAAGATTCAACTTTTGGAAAATGAACTTCGAACTTTGAAGGATAAGGATCATTTGGTTCAATCCGTGGCGAAAGAGATCAACGTATTGTTTCCTTACGTGGAATCGTTTTCTTTCGGAGATTTTCTGGTTCAGAATGTTCAGGATTTTACCTCCTCGAAAGAAATTACGATACTCGTAAAATGGAAACGTCCGATCAGTGACGTGGAAAAAAAACGACTGGAGCTTTTTTTGAAATTAAGAATAGGAGTGGAAAGTTTAAAGGTCTTGGATCTCTGAATTTGATTTGGGAAAAGAACCGGCGTCTTGAAAATAGGGATTTCGAGTATGAGCCGCTTCCGAATTTGCAGTTCGTTCGAATTTTCGGTCTTAAAATCGTATATAAAATAACGCCGATTTTCGATAGATTATAGGAAATGATTGCCGATTTGTGAACTCTGACATTACGGGCATCTTTGTAATATTGGATTTAAAAAATTAAATATTTCAACTTTTAGGACGGTTCGACTCTTTTTCGGATGAGTATTGAAATCAGCCTTTGAGTGGCCCGTTTGGGGAATACTCCTTTGTTTCAGTTCAACACAGACAGTTCTTTGGAACGTGTTTCAACCTGACATCTCGGAGGCGTCCTTAAGAACTAGGAAGTGCCCATTGAGTTTGGGTTGTTAGAACTTAGTTCGCATTTCTTTCCTATTTGATCTCTTTCTACAAAAAAAAACACTGGTAGAATAGGGGTCAGGAAAAGAGCCAGGAGCGATTTTCTCACAGAAAGACGAAAACTTTTATGGATCGGCAAATTCAAATCGACCGTAATTGCTCCAATCCTTTTACATCCCATAACTTTCTTCTGATAAGGGTGCTTTTGTGACCGAGATTTTAAAAATCCAGGACCTCAGGGCGGGAATTCAGACCGGCGATTCTGGAGAAATCAAAGAGATCGTAAAGGGCGTCAATCTCACGATTCGATCCGGAGAGATTCATGCCATTATGGGACCGAACGGCTCCGGAAAAAGCACGCTTTCCAACGTCATCATGGGTCATCCGAAATACCAAGTTTTATCGGGTGATATTTTATTCGAAGGAAAATCCATTTTGGATCTTCCGACGAACGAACGTGCGCGCCTCGGAATTTTCCTCTGCTTTCAATATCCTACGAGTATACCCGGAGTTACGATCGGAAACTTCCTAAAAACCATTGTAAAGTCTGTAAGAGGAAAGGAACTACCGGTCAAAGAATTTAGAAAAGAACTCAAAGAAGCCATGGCTGCGCTCGATATTCCGGAATCGTTTATTGCACGTTATGTGAACGACGGATTTTCCGGAGGAGAGAAAAAGAGGAATGAAATTCTCCAAATGAGTTTACTCAAACCGAAACTTTCCGTATTGGACGAAACTGATTCGGGACTGGACATAGACGCGCTTCGAATCGTAAGCGAGGGAATCAGCAGAAACAAAACTCCAGAACGTTCCATTCTACTCATTACACACTATCAAAGAATGCTAAACTACATAACGCCCGATTTCGTTCACGTGTTTGCAAAGGGAAAAATCCTGAAGACCGGAACGAGAGAACTCGCGCTGGAATTGGAAGAGAAGGGATATGACTGGGTCCTTGCAGAATCCGGAGACTGAAACGAAAATGTTTTTGGAAACGCAGTTTGAGAATCTGCTTTCCCGTAGCGGAGAACCTCAGGCTCTGAGAGATTTTCGCGCCAAGGTCTTTGCGAAATTCCGAACTCTGAAAATTCCGGGATCGGAAAACGAATCCTGGAGAAAAATTCCGCTTTCTAATTTTCATCCGGAAGAATTTACCGAAACCCCTGACATAAACGCGGTTTCTTGGAAGGCTCCCGATGGCGTCAAACTTCAAAGAGCGGACTCTCTTTCCGGAAAAGAACTCGAATTCTTTTTAAACAACCTTGAAAGTATATTCCAAAAACGGAATGAAGAATGGTTTACGCTTTACAGCCTTTCCAACTTCACCCACGGAATCTATCTCGAAGTGGAAAATGATCTCATTCTCAAGGAAGAAGTCGAAATCAAGTTTCGACTTGAGAAGGAAAATAAAATTCTCCCCATCCTTGTGGTAAAAATCGGAAATCAAAGCAAGGCGTTTATCGCCGAACGGTACGAATGTCCGGAAGAGAAAGACTTCAAACTCTTCCAAGGTCTTACCGTGATTTACACCGGAGCCGGATCTAGAGTTTCCTATGTCGGAATCGAATCCTTTGGTTCTTCGGTATTCCATTTTCAGAATTTGTTCTCCGATCAAAAGGAGGATTCAGACGTTAAAATCGCAAAGATCACTCCCGGCGGATATAAGGGCAAAAATCTTATGGGCGTCGAACTTTCCGGAAAGGGTGCGAGAGCGAGAGTGATCGGTTTGGCCCCGATGGCGGCGAGAGAATTCCAGGATTCCGAAGTGAAGATCGTTCACAAGGAAAGTCATACGGAAAGTTCGATTCTTTACAGAGGCGCTTTTAAGGATAAGGCGCATCATATTTTTACCGGAAATCTTCATATTCCAAATTCCTGCAAAAACGTAAATGCGATTCAGATCAACAACAACCTTCTTTTGGGCCGTTCCGCTAGGGCGGAATCGATTCCAAAGTTGGAAGTGTATGCGGAAAACGTAAAGTGTGAACATGGGGCCACGGTCGGAGAGATCGACGAAGAACAGTTGTTCTATCTGGCTTCTCGGGGAATTGATGAGGACGAAGCCAGAAGGATGATCGTGGACGGGTTTTTAGGCCAAGTGATCGGTGAAATCGAATCGGATTCCATCCGAGAAGAACTGTTTGAACTCATCGCTCGTAAGGTGGAGGGTTCGGTATGAGCTTTCGTAAACTCGCAAATCTGTCCGAAGTCGAAAACGGGAAAGTCAAAGTAGTTGAAACCAGATATAATAGGATCGGGATCACGAGTTTGGATGGTAACCTTTACGCATTTGAAGACGTCTGTACACATGACGGAGAAGCTATATCCGAAGGGAAATTGTGCGGAGACGTAATCACCTGCCCGAGGCATGAGGCACAATTTTCCATCAAAACCGGAAAGGCGCTTTGTATGCCCGCAGTGGAAGATCTCCCCGTGTATCCCGTGAGAATCGTAGGTGACTCCATTGAAGTGGATTTGGAGGATTGACATATATGAGTTTCTCAGCCGAAAGAATCAGAACCGATTTCCCGATTTTGGGAACAATGATGAACGGGAAGCCGCTTGTCTTTTTGGACAGTGCGGCTAGTTCTCAAAAACCCTTTACGGTCATTGATAGAATCGAAAAGTATTATAGAGAAGAAAACGCAAACATACATCGTGGAATTTATTATCTTTCTCAAAAAACCACGGAAAAATACGAACTCAGTAGGATTCGTATTTCCCGATTTATCGGAGCCCAGTGCGCGAAGGTTTGTATCTTTACGAGAAACGCGACCGAATCGATCAACTTGGTCGCGCAAGCCTGGGGAAGGGCTCAAGTCAAAGAAGGAGATGAGATCGTACTCAACGAACTCGAACACCATTCCAACATCGTACCTTGGCAGATGCTCGCTCAGGAAAAAAAAGCGGTATTAAGATTCATTCCTTTGAACGAAGACAGTACTTTGGATCTGAATAATTTGAACGAGATCATCACGACTAAGACAAAGTTAGTCGCCGTTGCTCAGATGTCGAACGTGACCGGAACGATTCACGACCTCGGACCGATTCAGAAAAGAGCAAAAGAAGTAGGGGCCAAGGTTCTTGTGGACGGGGCTCAGGGGGTTTGTCATCTCCCGGTCAATATGAAGGAAATGGATTATGATTTCTACGTATTCTCCGCGCATAAAATGCTCGGTCCGACCGGAGTCGGAGTTCTTTACGCAAAAGAAGAAATCTTAGAAGAGATGCCTCCTTGGATGGGCGGAGGGGATATGATCGCTCACGTTTATAAGGAAAGATCCACGTATGCGGAGCTTCCTTCCAAACTCGAAGCGGGAACTCCTAACATCGCGGGAGTGATCGGTTTCGAGTCTGCGATCGAATATCTCGAAACGATCGGAATGCAGGAAGTCAGAAATCACGAAGTGGAACTTCTCGCTTACGCACTTAATCGATTGGACGATTTCGGCGGATTGGAACTTTACGGAACGAGAGATTTATCCAAAAGAGGAGGAGTGATTTCCTTCAACTTTCCGGGAGTGCATCCGCACGACGTCGGAACTATTTTGGACGAAGAGGGAATCGCGATCCGGGTCGGACATCATTGTGCTCAACCTTTTATGGCGTTTAAGAACATACCGGGAACTTGCCGCGCGAGTCTCTATCTTTACAATACAAAAGGCGACATTGATCGATTGATTGAGGGTCTAATTAAGGTAAAGGAGATATTCTCCCGTGTCCTTAAGTGATAGTCTTTATAAAGAAGTTATACTGGATCACTATCAAAATCCGAGATTTCGAGGCAAACTCGAACCTGCGGATCTATCGGAACAAGGGATCAATCCTCTTTGCGGGGACGAACTTGAGCTGACGATCAATCTTGACGGAGATAAAATCGCGGACGTTCGTGTAACTGGAAAGGGGTGTTCGATTTCTCAAGCCTCCGGTTCCATGATGGCCGAATCGATTCGGGGAAAGACGGTTTCCGAAGCGGAAAATATTCTTTCCCGTTTTAAGAATATGTTTTTGGAA
>NZ_AHMT02000065.1:30000-37500 GCF_000243815.2 Leptospira alexanderi serovar Manhao 3 str. L 60
TCGTATTTAATGAATTTTTTTTGTTGGGATTTATCGGGTCGCGATGTTGAAAGGTGATTTAAAAAAGTATTATATTCTTAACATTTGAAAGGGAAGCCTGATTTTTTTAGAATCGTATTTACATTTTTTCTAAATTCAAAGTAAAGACGATCTTTGAACATCGGGCGGCGATCGTATTAATTTTTAAGTGAAATATAAACCTTTTTTGAAAATCTGGTTTTAGAAACTTAGAGCACATCAATTATGATTAAAATATCCGGCCTAAACAAGGCTTTTACAACCAAAGTCCTTTTTGACGACTTAAACTTGAGCGTCAATCGAGGAGAAAAGGTCGGCCTGGTCGGTCGAAACGGTCACGGAAAGTCCACACTCTTTCAGATGATTCTTGGAAACGTTGAACCTGATTCTGGTATAATCTCGGTTCCTAAAGGTTATAAAATCGGCTATCTCCAACAGCATCTTCATTTTACCAAACCTACCGTTTTAGAAGAATGTGCTCTTGGTCTTCCCGAAGGGGAAGAATACGAAACTTGGCAGGTTGAAAAAGTTCTTTCCGGTTTGGGTTTTTCCGAACAGGACATGGAAAGAAATCCGAACGAATTTTCCGGAGGTTATCAGATCCGGATGAATCTTGCGAAACTTCTCGTTTCCGCTCCCGATATGCTGATGCTCGACGAACCGAACAACTATCTCGATATTGTCACGATTCGTTGGCTCGAAGAATTTTTGCGAGAATGGGAAGGTGAAATCATATTAGTAACTCATGATAGAGGATTTATGGATGCCGTAGTCACTCATACGATTGCGATCCATAGAACTAAAGCGGTCAAGGTCCAAGGCGATACGGATAAACTTTACAATCAGATCAATCAATCCGAAGAGATCTACGAGAAGACTCGCTTGAACGAGGCAAAAAAACGCAAACAAGAGGAGATATTTATCGCAAAGTTTAAAGCGAAAGCGAGTTTCGCTAGTCGAACTCAGTCCAGAGTCAAAAAATTAGAAAAACAAGGTGAGATGAAAGCTCTGGAAAAAATTCAGGATTTGGAGTTGTATTTTAATAGCGCTCCTTTTGCCGCCACTCAGATGTTGTCCGCGGAGAACCTTTGTTTTTCATATGATGGAAAGGAACCGTATCTCATCGAAAACTTTTCCATCGGTGTGGGAAATAAAGAAAGAATTTGTATCATCGGTAAGAACGGAAAAGGGAAATCCACTCTTCTTAAAATTCTCGCCGGGGAGCTCGAACCTTCCCAAGGAACGATCAAAAAACATCCGGTTTTAAAAGAAGGTTATTTCGGTCAGACAAACAAACTCAATCTCAATGAAAATTCGACCGTGGTCGAAGAGATCATGGTTTCCGATCAGTCTTGTACGGAATGGCAGGCGAGAACGATTGCGGGTGGTCTGATGTTTTCAGACGATCAAGCTCTTAAAAAAATCAAAGTCCTTTCCGGCGGTGAAAAAAGTAGAGTACTTCTCGGAAAAATTCTTGTGACCCCTTGTCATCTTCTGTATCTCGACGAGCCGACAAATCACTTGGATATGCAGTCTTGCGATTCTCTTATCGAAGCGATTGATGAATTTGAGGGTTCAGTCATCATGGTTACTCACGACGAACTTCATTTGCGTGCCGTTGCGACAAAGTTGATTGTATTCGATAACGATACGATTCGAATTTTCGACGGTTCCTATGACGACTTTCTAAACGAAGTGGGTTGGTCGAATGAAGATTATTAATAAATTTGAATATTTTATATTTTTTCTAAACGTCTTTCGATTATTTTAAAGTCCGGTCTTGGGATTTTAAAAAGAGTTTACAAAGTCCGTATTTAATTTCCGAAGGATAAAACGTTTGGGTTTGGATATCCAGAGTTTCTCTTGCGCTTTGATAAAAAATTTTCGGATAAATTCTACTCATTTGAACGGAGAGATTTTGTCTTTTAGGGGAATATTTTAAGATCGTTATATTCTAAAATTTGTAACCTATATATCAAAAAATAGGGAACAAATTTCATGGATCCGTTTCCCTATTTTGTTTTTGTTACCGTAATTTGGCTGAGTATGCTATTTCAAGTGGAAAATACCCGCCGCCGTAAAAGAAGTAAGCGGCGCGCGGGTTAACTCTTATTTTTCAGTGTAGAGCCCGAAGTGTCTGGAAGAAGCGGCTGTACATCCACCCGTCGAACAGGCGATCATAGCTATCGTAATCTTACCATTCACTGTGCGCGCAATCAGAACTAAATTATCGTTTGCGGCTAGCGGCATTCCTCCTCCGCCATTTCCAAACGTCGTAGAAGCCGAAATGCCATTTGTGAATGCAGGAACGTTAGTAGAAGAGTTGCCGTTATTTTGGGCCGTCAAGGTCCGAGCATCTATATTCACTCCTGTGCAAACCCCGTTCAAACACGTGAATTTGCCACTTACGAAGGAATCAACAGTCGCCGCATTGGCTCCTCGCAAATTATCAAAACCGAGAAGTGTTTTGCCGTTTAGAATTCCTGAGCCGTTTAGGTTAACGTCTTTGGCTAAACCGAAAAAACCACCTTTATCCGTTCCCATATCTAAAATAAGTACACCAGTTGAAGAAACGAATGCAGTTTCACCGGTAGCCCATGTAACCTTACCATCGGTACAGATGCCGTTATTGAGGTTTACTGCGGTACCCGCACCGCCCAAAGTTGTGATTGTTCCCGCGACGAATTTTTGGTTTGTTCCAGTGATTGCCAAGGTACCATACCCACCTTGAAATGCGCCGACCGCATTCCCGAACATTGCTTGAACTGTATTAAACGTTCCACTTACGTCGGAACAATTTGAACTTTTCTCTGTGTACAGTTCTGCACGCATCGCCGTTACGGGCGCACCACCTGCGTTTGAGTAGCCTGAAATTGGCGTGGCTAGGAGCCCCACTCCTTCAATGGGAATGGCAAACCCGCCTTGGGTGTAGGCCGGTGCGGATAAAAGAGCGATGAAAGGGCTTGATGTGTATGTGGCTACTTGTCCAGAAATTTTTTCATTGGTGGTGAGATTTGTAAATGAGAAATTCCCATAATTGGCTTTCACCATATCGCCTGTCATAACATCGCCCGGGCTTTTTGTACCGCCATAAGAAATGTTGGAGCTACTGTGGGTGGAAGAGCCGACTAGTATGGCTGCTACGGCTAAGAGGATTGAAGAATCATCTTTTTCCTTCTTGCAATTTAGAACTGTTATGCCGAGAACCGCAAGTGAGGTTAAAAGATGAATAAAACGCGATGCGTAAAGATGATTCATAAAGTGTGCAGGATCGGAAATGCCATATAAATGGCAATCATTAAAAAGCCTCTTCGGAAACTTTTATTCGAAAATACCCAAAGATATTTTAAAATTTGGCATTTTAGACGAAGATAAAGTATTTTTGGAATACTCTTCTCGTAAGATTAAAATGATACTTTTTTCCGTTTGTCGGCCGAACGTTGGATGTAGATGGGTATTTATAAAGAGTCGGCTGAGTATGTCCGTTTAAAATTACTAGTTCCTATATAATAAAGTACCTTTTGTATGTTTTATTTCTTATCGATATGGTTCCGTGGGACAGAATGGAATTCAAGGAATAAGGCGGACCGTCCTTCATTTCAATGGAAATTAAAACTGCAAAAAATAGATTGTGCGGGATATATTCTAAAATCTTTTTATGAAGTGAATTATACAATTGGAGAAGAAACGGTGCGCGGCTTCGAGGAGTTAAATTTGAAAGAATATTTTTCCGGAGATATAATTACGTAATATGGGGTAGGCAAATGACTTTCAATACGGGTCTTTTTTGAAAAAACTTATATTTGAAAAGATGGCTTACGATATTCTCGCATGTCTAAATGCCAACTATTTCGGAGAAAGATAACAAAGATTATACGAAGCGAAAATCATGAAAAAATTCTAACGATTTTAATCGGTTCTCTCTTTTGGGGAGGTCTCTTCTACACGCATCACGGACAAGCGGTACAAAATCCAATCGACGTTTTTGAAAAATTGCATCAGAATAAGGTTCTTAGTTTGCAAAGAAAAACCCGACTAGATCGAACCTACCGACAACTCGGGTGATTTTTATGGAGCTTGTAATTCTTATAACAGTAGTGCTTATACGCAAAAGGGGCTCTTTTTATACGAAATAACGAGAGGCAGCGCAGAAAGATGAATCGATTCAATCATTTAATAAAAACGGAATATTCTGGATTTTAAAACCGATAAATCCCCAATTCTTTGCGGGTTCGATCGAGGACATTTGTGATCGTATTTCGGGCTTTTTCTTGTCCTTTTTTGAGAGCTGCTTCCACAAAAGATTTGTCTTCCCCGATTTTTTCCCGTTCCTTACGGAAAGGAGCAAAGTAATCCAAGGTATCCTGTAGAAGTTGTTTTTTAAGATCTCCGTATCCGGTTCCGGGGATTAAAAATTTCTGTTTGAGGGCTTCTTTTCCTTTTTCATCTAAAAACAAAGAATGAATTGCATAAATATTACTTTTGGAAGGATCTTTGACTTCGTCGATTCCCGCGGAGTCGGTTGTAATAGACATTATGGATTTCTTAAGTTCTTTTTCGGAATCGAAAAAGTTGATCGTGTTTCCGTAAGACTTAGACATTTTCTGTCCGTCCGTACCTGGAACCAAAGCCGTTGTTTCGTCGATTTCCGGTTCGGGGATTTTAAAAACGGGACCGATTTCCCGATTGAAATTCGAAGCGATATCTCTTGCAAATTCCAAATGCTGCTTTTGGTCTTTACCGACAGGAACCCGATCGCTGTCGAAGCCGAGAATATCCGCCGCCATCAAAACCGGATAGAAAAAAAGCCCTCCGCCGGGACTAAAACCTTTTGCCACCTTATCTTTGTAAGAATGCGCCAAGTTCAACTGATTGACTGTGATCGAATGACTCAAATACCAAGTTAGTTCGGTGACCTCGGGAACTCCAGATTGTAGCCAAAACGTACATCGATCCGGATCGATTCCCAGGGCTAAAAAATCGCAGACTGCGTTGAATGTATTTTCTTTTTGTTTTTCTTTCGAAGAGAATGTAGTTAAAGAATGCAGGTCTGCAATGAAACAAAATAAGTCTGCCGAGTCCTGATATTCTTTGAGCTTTCGAATGACGGAGAAAAAATTTCCTAAATGAAGCTTACCGGAAGGTTGGACTCCTGTGAGAATCCTCATGTTTCCTCCGTTCGCTTTGTCTCGTAAGGTTTACCGGAAAGTCTCTCGTATTCTTTCGTCAAAGATCCAAGCTCTGCATCTAATTTTTTATGTAAGGTCAATTTGGTAATCGTGGATTTATCCTTATAAATCACCGCATAGTTATAGAAGAGTTTTGTCATCTCCAAAAAAGCGAATTCTAACGTTTTCCCGTTCAATCGATTTCCCGAAACGATGGTCGAATCGCAGTAAGGGATAAATCTGTGAAGAATTTTGATTTCTTCGATTACTTTCTCTTTGGAAACCAGAACTCTTTCGTTCAGTTTGCCGGAAGCTTCGTATTGTTTTGCGAGTAAGTGATTTTCAACGATGATATTGATTTTCTCCGCAAATTTTCCCATAAATGCCGCGGCGTCTCCGAGTAACTTCAAAAGGTTCTGAGTAATCTGGTCTTCCACTCCCACCGTTGAAGTCGTATGTTCGTTGTAAGTCGCAAAGCTGTATTGAAAGCTCGGATATTTTTTATTAAACGCGTCCAAAAGACGAAGCAAATTATTGATTTGCTCGATATCGCTTTTAAAAAGACCGGGATGCATAATAATTACGTCTTTACTCTGGTTTTTCGAACCTATCTTAACGGTCCCTTCTAAAATCGGAGCATAGGAAGCTTGGAGATCCCTAAGCAATAAATACATCAATTTATGAGGAGTCCCTTTAAAGGAAGATTTCATAGACGCGGACTGCATATTTTCGGGAACGTGATTTTCAAAATAATCGTCTACGATCAGATTCAAAAAGTCGAAGTTCATTCTTCCTTTATCGTCGATTCGGAAATATCTTTCTCTCAGGTTTTGTAGTTCGTGCTTGCGGTTCAGTCTAGTCTGGATATCGTCCGCAAGACGAAGCAGAGTTGTTTCCACTTCTTTGATGATGTCGGGAGAACCCTGAAATTTAGTTTCATTGATCGGAGGAACGTTGAGTTGTTGAACGATTTCGTTCCAAGCGATCATTCGTTTTGTCGCGACGATATGGAATGCCCGAATTGCGTCGGACATTTTAGGTCTTCCGCTTTCAAGGTTCAGTCCGTAGGAAAGTCCCGCCATAATCTGGGGCATTTTCGGAACCAGCTTTTCGTCCTTACGCACCAGTTCTGGAACCTCCGTCATGATGATATCTTTGCAGTCTTCCCTACTTAAATGTCTTGCATAATAAAGTTCTAATTTAGTTGCGCGGTTTAAAAAAATTTCCGGAGAGATCTGATCTATAAATAGACTATCTAAAGAAATGATACTGTTGAGAAGTTTATTAAAATTTAATACCACGTTGTATACGAGAGGCTTCCAATATCTCCAGCCCTGTTGTTCGCAGAAACGAAGCGCTTGGATCGTAGCGATGATTTGGTCTTCCTTTAAAAATTTGAATAAGTTATGAACACCGCTGGAAACCTGCAGTTTTCTTCCTAAAAAACCTACATCTATCGTTCCGGATTCTCTTGCGAATTTGTTAATCGCGGGATTTCCGCCGAAAAGGTTCGCCAAGAATCCGACCCCTCCGGAAGAATTGGATTCCGTTCTTCGAGTGGGTTTGGGGATGGTTTTTGTGGAGGTCGCGGATTTTTCGGAACTTCTTTTAGGTCTATCTTCTTCCGACTTTTTGTTTTCTTCCTGTCTTTTTTTCTCGAATTCTTCGTCGACTTTCTTCATCAAATCGATTCGAATAAAGATATCATTCGACTTTTGAATGACTTCGTCGATCTGCTCCTGATGTTCGGGGCTTCTCTGTTTTCTATAGAGATCCGCGAATGTCTTATGGGCGTCAGTCCTTGAGTTTACAGACAAGAGAGTTTATTCCTTTTCGTTCAGTGGATTCTCGACAATTTGTGCGCTGGAAGGGGCGCTGAAGTTGAACAGAGAAGCGGAAAGTCCTACGTTCGTTTGCACACCGGAAAAGCTGATCGATGTATATTCTCCGGATCCTTTGTGTTTCATTCGGAGCGATTTGGGAGTATTGTCTGGGTTCATAGTCACTACGATTTCTTCATACGATTTTGTAGGAGATTTTAGTCGAATCGACCCTCCGACTTGAGTGATTTCTTCGTAACCGCTGAGTAAGCCGAAGACTCCTCCGGAAGTTCCGCGAAGATCTTGTTTTCCGACGATGCCTCTTGCGGGAGAATAAAACCAAAGAAATCTACCGTTGGAAGAAACGACTCTACCATCTGAGAATTTGACGTGTAAATAATTCGGTTTTTTAAAGGACAGTGTTCCTGAAATTTCGTTATTGATCGTAACGCTCGCTCTTAAAGATGAAATTTCGCCCATTCTGCCTAAAAGAG
>NZ_AHMT02000064.1 GCF_000243815.2 Leptospira alexanderi serovar Manhao 3 str. L 60
CTTACCTGGAGAATCGAAAAACCGATTACATTGCCCAAAGTATCCACTTTTTCCATTACAGCATCATTTTCCGTTTCTTTAAAAATACCTTCTTTTCTTTCAAAGAGAACCTCTAAGTAGTCAGACTCTTTGTCGAAATATATCTTGATCTCTCTATCCATATAATACCTTTCCTTCCTTTACCTTGTCGGTAAAATACGCTGTGACAAGAAATAAATCGTCTATTCCATTCTTGATCACTACACAAAGATATTTGTCACCAACTAAAGTGTCGGCAAAATATTTGTAAAATAATTCCACTCTCTCATCCGTTCGGGATTGTCTCACTTGCTCCGGAGACAATAAACACTCTACAATCCTCTCCTCTTGTCCAGACATCTCAGGATGATCCCCCTATGTGCTTCTTTCTTTCTTCGGTAAATCGGATCTTTCTTTTAAATACGTCTTCCAGTTGATTCATTATCTACGTTACATTTTACTTCGTGAATCGCTTCTTAATCCGAATCAATCAGCATTCCGACTCGCTAACTTCTTTCTTAACTGTACTGTCGCCAATTTCTCTGTCTTTCCAGATTCCCGCTAAATTCAATTTCTCTAACGCTTCTCCAGTTGCAACCGGCAACTCTAATGTTAAAGTCTTTACCATTTCTTTCCCTCTTTGATTTCGACCTCGATTCAGCGATTTGTCCAATCCTTTTTCTACTTTCCAACTTCAGATAAATTAAGGATAATTTCAAGTGAGGAAAATGTAGGAAAAGTGAGTGAAAAATCGACTGTTTTTTTCCTCACTTTTTTACCTAATTTCTTCCATTTTCCTTCAGTGGATCGACCTTCCTCCGACCACTCTGAGTTTTCTCTCAATCTCGATTTCCTGTTCCGTCACTTTCGTCAATTGAAGAATCAACTTTTGGATCTTCTTGCGATATACTTTCAGTTTTTGTAATAGTGTTTTGACTTCCTCTCTCTTCTTTAAAGAACCCATACTTTCATATCTCTTCCGATACGATTTCATTCTTTTTTGGATGGAAGTTTCTTCCTCCGTCATTCTTGGGTCAAATCCGCTTTTTGTCTCGTTTTTGCTTTTCATACTTTCATCTTCCAAATTCTCTTTTGTTGACCCACTGACGTTAGTAGTTCTACAAGCTCTGAGTCCTTAGAACCTAATCCATTCTTTCTGTGTAAATCCGCTTGTTGCTTCCTCAATTTCCTTAGAGAATTCAAAAGTCGTTCTAAAGCCGCTTCCTTCTGTGTGTAACTCATCTTCCCATACTTCTTTTGAAACTCTTTTACCTTCGATTGCAATACTTGTTTTGGGCTCTTCTTTACTTCCTCTTTCTGGGCCGATTTCTCTTTTTTTGCGGTTTGCTTCGGTTCTTTGGTTTTGAGTTCTTTTCGGAGCTCCGAAACATAACGCTTTGCCGTTCCAAAAGGTATGTTTTCATTCTCCGATACTTTCTTGGCTAACTCGACTGACTTCCCGATCAAACGATCACCCTGGTCGTTTGATTTTTCTTCTGATCCGATTTTCAAAGATTCAGGATGAATTTTTGATCCTTCAGTTTTGGTTTCGATCGAAAAAGATGCTTCTTTCTTTTGTTCTCCCTGTTTCAAGCGATGAGGGTCATTGTTTGATCCTGATTTCACTTCTTCAGTAGAAGAATTTGAGTTTTTCAAACTATCACCCTGATCTTTTGATTTTTCATTTGATCCTACTTTCAAAAGATGACCCTCATCTTTTGATTTCTCAGAAAACAAGACTTCGCTTAACATTTTAGAATCCTCTTTCAAACCTTCACCGTGAAGGTTTGATTCTCTCGCTTGCTTTTCTAAGGCGCCAACTTCACCGAAGAATAACCCAAGCTCCGATTCTGGACTTCCATCTGTTTGTTTTTCCATA
>NZ_AHMT02000063.1 GCF_000243815.2 Leptospira alexanderi serovar Manhao 3 str. L 60
TTTCGAATTCCTGTCGTCGACGTTTCCAGGAGTAATCATAAATGATAATATTTCACCTTGATCATTTACGATTAAATGCAATTTAAAGCCATAAAACCAGCCTGTGCTCGATTTCCCTCGTTGTGCAGTATCTTTAAATACTTTACAGCGTGTTCTAAAACTTCATTTTATTTTACCAAAGATCAAGCTGCAAGGTTCTGTTCAGTTCCGGTTTTTTCCGTAAGAAAAAATCGAGACTGGACAGGTTCTTATGAGAATGGATTCTTCTGTTGTCGCATACTCCAAAGAATCGTAGAATCAATGAACGATATTCCGGAACATTTTCCCAGACAAGAATTTGATAGAAACGAAGCTATGACAGATAACGCGTTAGGCATCAGTTCAACAAAACGATTGTAACTTACCGCTTTTGGAAATTCCGATTTTAAATTCTTTTTTATGGTAGTGTCAGGAATCCTGTGTAAATAACTTTTTTAAAACGAATCCAATTTCAATCGATCTCCGAAAAGAATCGAAAACTGTTCATCGCTTGAACTCGAGCGACTCGGCTCTCTAAGGATCGCTCGTCATCCCAATCTTGAATCGGCATGGTCCATTTTTTAGACATATTATTCAAAGCTAAATAGAGAAGCTTGATTGCCGCCTCATCGTTCGGAAACGAACCCCGATTCTTGATAATCTTTCTTAAGCCCATATTCATAGATTCGATAGCATTTGTAGTGTATATCGCCTTACGAATGTTAGGTGGATAGGCCAAAAAAGGAATCACCGAATCCCAATTGTTCCTCCAGGACTTACTGATCATCGGATATTGACTGTCCCATTTGGTTGAAAAATCATCAAGGCTTTTCTTAGCAATCTCTTCCGATGGAGATTTGTAGATGGCCTTTAGGTCGACTACCAACTCTTTCCTCTGTTTGTAAGAAACCCATTTCAAAGAATTCCTAACCATAGGAACGATACAAAGTTGAACTTGTGCATTAGGAAAAACTGATATGATTGTATCCGGAAATCCTTTCAATCCGTCGACACAAGCGATTAAGATATCTTCAACGCCTCGATTCTTTAAGTCGGTTAGAATCTGAAGCCAGAACTTTGCCCCTTCGGTTCTTTCTACCCAAATCCCAAGAATCTCTTTTGTGCCCTGTAGATTGATTCCTACTGATCTCTATATAAAGGAGTACCGCCAATTTTAGCACAAATCCCCGTTTAGACGCAGAATTTTGGACACTCTATTATGTAGATTGATTCCTAAAGCCAAATAGAAGGCTTTGTTCACGACGTGGTTGCCATCTCGAACCTTCACGATCAACGCGTCCATGATGAGAATCGGATACACTTTATCCAGGGGTCGATTCTGCCACTCGATCACTGTTTCCATGACGGAATCCGTTACTTGAGAAATTAAATCCGCTGAGACTTCAACTTGATAAATTTCTTTCAGGTGTTGAGATATTTCTCGAGTTGTCATTCCGCGTGAATACATCGAGATGATCTTTTCATCGAAGCCGGTAAAGCGTGTCTGTCCTTTCCGGATTATCTGGGGTTCAAAGCTTCCGTTTCTATCTCGAGGAACTTCCAAGTCAATTGTCCCAAAGTCTCCTTTGAGCTTTTTGCTACTTTTTCCATTTCTTGAATTGCCTGAGTTATTTCCAGTCGAGGAATTTTTCTCATACCCAAGATGATGCGTCATCTCTCCTTGCATCGCTCTTTCAACAAGTGATTTGGTGAGTTGTTTTAAGAGGCCTTCGTTTCCGATCAGCTCTTCGGGGGTTTTACCTTTGATTAATTCATCGAGTAGTTTTTCTGCCCGATTCTTCGGTTTGCTCATACTGCTTTATCCTTGTTACTTTTTCTTTTTTCACAAGTCATTTACACAATCGAGATGACACCCTCTTCGTCTTACATTACTTCTGAAAGAAATTTACTACTGATCTCTATATAATGGGAATTCTTCCGTATATGTTCCACATAATCGTTGTTTTATGGTCCGGTGCTCTGGCCTTTGTGGTTCGATGTTCTATATCTTCGAACTCCTTTAAGCACCCAAAACCGAAAGTGTCCACCAAAGACCAAATCCGCTGATAGAATCTGCTTTTCTTAATATTCCGGATTGAATCTTTTCAGGAGTTTGATTTGATTCTCATGGCAGGCGAGTTTGAAAGTTTCTTCGGAACTCGTAGAATTACTAATTAGCTTAGGCCATGACCTTGCGGGTTTTGCGACCATTTTTCAATTCGTTCGCAAACTCTAGCAAGTTTAGCTTCTTCTTTAAGAATGTATCTGGTGTCGAACTGCGTGGCAAATTTTTGTCCGGACCATTCGAGTTCCTTAATTCAAAGAACGAATCCACCTTAAAAAAATTAAAAGTAACCACGAAAGCCTATTGGGAGAAAAGCGGGAATTCAGATACTAATTTTTAACGTGAGTTCGGCGTAAGAAATTCACGATTTATTTTTTTGTAGGAAGTTTGAATTTGAACTTTGTAAATCTATTCTTAAAATGTGGGAACTATAGCAAATCGCAATTTTAGGAACAAATTCTAAAAGCAGGGACTCCTACTTTTAGAAAATTCTTTCTCATTTGCTTACGACCCTGCTCACGTTAATTTTTATAGAAAGTAATTCACTCGCCCTTCACAACGGATATGAGTTTTATAAAAATAAGTTTTTTCCCAAGCGTTTCGCCATAAAATTCGCATAGTATCCATATTTAAGCAAATGATATCCTTGGTTATAATAATTTACGTTCTAAGTTATAAACTAAGTGGATGAGGGCGGCTTATTAGAATATTCTAAAGTAAAAAAGTGGATAAAGTTTTATAGGAGGCTTGGTTTGTTTCGAATCTTTTGGGCCGTATTTTTGATTTATAGCTTACTTTTGATATTTACCTGCAAAGACGAAAAGAAAGAAATCGTTCGTAAGGAAGGTGAAACGAAAAAGGTCGAAACGATTGCCTATCCTTTTCCTCCCGATAATGCTCCAACTCCCGAAAGAATCTTATTGGGGAAAACTTTATTTTTCGATCCGATTCTTTCCGGTTCCAATTGGATCAGTTGCGCCACTTGTCATAATCCGGGTCTTGCTTGGACGGACGGGTTAAAAACTGCGGTCGGACACAATATGAAGGTTTTGGGAAAAAATACTCCCACGATTCTCAATGGAGCGCACGGAAACAAAATGTTCTGGGACGGCAGGGCGGACAATTTGGAAGCGCAGGCCTTGGGCCCGATTTCATCTCCCGATGAAATGAATCAGGATATGGACGAACTTATATTAGAATTAAAGAATATTCGCGGATACAAAAAATTGTTCTCCAAGGCGTATCCGAACGAGGATATAAATGCGGTAACGATCGGAAAGGCGATCGCAAGTTTTGAAAGAACGATCCTGTCTACTGAGTCTATGTTTGATCGTTGGAAAAAAGGGGATAAAGCCGCGATTTCGGAATCGGCGCAAAGGGGTTTTTCCGTTTTTAACGGAAAAGCGAATTGTTCCGCGTGTCATCAAGGCGACCAGTTTTCGGACAACGGATTTCACAATATCGGTTTGAAAAACGCCTCCAAGGAAGTCGGAAGATTTAAAATCGTGGCGGTAAAAACCATGAAAGGCGCTTTCAAAACTCCCGGTTTGCGGGATGTCGCTTTGACGGGACCGTATATGCACGACGGAAGTTATGCGACCTTAGAAGAGGTTGTTGAACATTATGATCGAGGAGGGGATGAAAAAAACAACCTGGACCCGAACATGACAGTTCTCAAACTTACGAAGGATGAAAAGGCAGATCTCGTCGAGTTTATGAAATCTCTAAACGGCAAAATGGTTCCGATTTCGATTCCGGAGTTTCCTAGATAATTTTATCATAAATTAGGAGTATTGAATGTTAAATCGATTTAGGGCGGTTTTTGTTTTTCTCGTTTTTTGTGGCGGAAGCCTAATTGCGGCGGAACACGAAGTGGGTCAAAAGAATAAGGGTTTTACGGTGGAATCCTTAAAGATCAAAGTCGGAGACGTGGTGAGTTTTCCGAATTACGACACTTTTTATCACAACGTGTATTCCCTATCTCCCACAAAAATTTTCGATTTGGGCTCGTATTCTCAGGGCAAAACGCAAAAGGTAAAGTTTGAAAAACCCGGTAAGATCACCGTTCAGTGCGCGATACATCCCGAAATGAAAATGACGATAGACGTACAATGATGAAAAGATATTCAAAAATTATAATTATTTTTCTTTTTTTGAGTCGACGTTTTCTTTGACGGCTCTTGATTCCATGGAAAAATCCGCGGTTCGGGGAAGTATTGTATTCCGTACTTATTGTGTGCTTTGTCACGGAGAAGCCGCGGACGGAAAGGGCCGCCTTGCGACGGGGAAGGTTCCGCCGCCTGCAAATCTTACGATCACTAAGTTGACCAATGCACAAAAAGAAGAAATCATCAAAAAAGGGGGAATAGGAGTGAATCGTTCTCCGTTTATGCCTCCTTGGAAGGAAGAATTGTCCGAAGAGCAAATCAAAGACGTAATTTCTTACATCAACTTTCTATCGAAATCGAAATAGTCGGCAAAACGTTTCCGCAAACTTTACAGTGAATTTACTCGGCAATATAAGTATTAAAACAAGATTACGTTTCAGCTTCGCAGTCATCATCGGAGTATTTATTCTTTCTTCGGCTTTGATTGTTTACAATACGTTCGTATATCGGAAAACGATTCGATCAATGATTGAAAATTCGCAGCCTAAATTTCAACTGATGAACTTAACTTTGGAAAAGTTGATTCTTACGGAGCTGACTCTTTCCTCCAAGGTATCCACGATTGACGCGCTTCTTTCCGAGGAAGAAAATAAGAAAGTTCGAACCCTATTGGATGAAATAAAGAGAAATAACGTTACGTTTCGGGAATTTTCCTTGGAAGCGAGCGAACTTGAAAATTTGAAAATTTTCGAAGAAGGTTTAGAGAATCTGTCCCAATATGCGGAAACGATTCATAGTTTAGGCAAAGAGAATAAAAGACAAGAAGCTCAGATACTATACGTTCGCGGGATCAATCCTCTGAGTGCTTCCCTAAGAAAAACGATCAAGGTTCTGATCGAATTCGAAGCTTCCCATTCCCGTAAGAGCGAGGACGTCGCGGAAACTCAGCTTACTTTTTCCTTGTATATGATTTGCGCTCTTTCTTTTCTTTCTTTGGTCGCTGGAATCTTATTTTCCAGATCCATTATTCGATCCGTGATGTTTCCTCTCAAAAAGGCGATTCACTTTGCGTCTGAAATTCAAAACGGAAATTTGAATAATCGGATCAAGATCGACCGTTTCGATGAGATGGGAGAACTTTTAGAATTCTTGAAAAAGATGGAAACATCCCTACGTGAAATCATCGTCGAAGCGAGAATTTCGGTCGAGAATTCCCAAAAGGCAAGCCGGGAATTTTACAAGGTTTCGAAAGAATTTATTTCCACATCGGAAACCCAAGCAGACGATTCCCAGAAGGTGGCTGATCATATTGATCGTTTGAGCACGTTGGTGGAGACCAATACTTCCACAATTCTTACTTCCGCCGAACATCTTCGAAATTTGGAAAAGGAAATCCAAAAAAATCTTTCTTCCTTGATTACCGTGACCGAGTCTTTAAACTCTTTAACGCTAAAAGCGCAAGAATCCTCGGAGACGGCATTAAAGGGAAGAGAGAAGGTGGACGGGGTACAGAAATCGTTTTTAGAGGTGAAACGTACCGTTCAAAGAATTAACGAATCTCTCGTAAAGATCGGAGATATTTCCACTCGCACAAACATGCTTGCTCTCAATGCCGCGATTGAGGCAGCGAGAGCCGGAGAACAGGGGAGAGGATTTACAATCGTTGCGGATGAGATTTCACAACTCGCCGATCATACGATGAGAAACACGCGGGAAATTACGGATCTAATCGAATTTACGAGAGCCAGTATCGAATCCGGAAACGGTGAGATGCATCAATTCTCGGATTTTTTTACTATGATTCAAGAGAACGCCTCCAACATGGCGCGTTTTAGCGTGCATCTACTGGAGGATATGAGAGCTCAGGAGTCGGGTTTGAATCTTTGCACTCTCAAAATGCGCGAGATCTCTTCGAATATTACTAATTTAGAATATTCATCTTTGGAAAATAAAAGCGCATACAGTTCCATCAAACTTTCAATTCGGGATCTTTTGCAGGGAGCGGGTTTGATTTCATCGGGTTCTCAGGAAATCAGCTCGGGTGCGAAACGGATCGACGAACAATCGGATAAAGTAAAACGTTTGATGGAGAAGTTTTCGATCTAAGAACGTTCGGTAGTCCTTTTTAAAGGCAATCATTGAAATCGGAACGATCGGAAGTTGTAGTTTTCTTCGAGTGTTTCTGCGAGAATTCATACTTTTTACTTGCAAAAAGTATGAATTTCTGATATAGAGAAATCTCACGATTTTTCCCGCCGCCTTTTCCACTCCGCCAGAACGCGGGGAGAAACTAAAGTGCAATGCTTCCGGCGCGTTAAAGAAATTAAAGCGAAGAGTTTTTCTGAACTCAATAAGTTGATTCCCTATGGATCACAACTTAGGTCGCTCTTGCGGGGCTGAATTTTTACGGAAGATTGTTGTACTTCCGACGGATTTACCTCTCTCAGATTCGAGGGCTTTAGGATGGGCTTTTTTACCATCACCTTACCCACAAATTAAGAAGGCTTTTGGGATCATAAGGATCAAAAACTGATATTTTTCAAGTGTTCCGACAAGAATGGGGCTTTTTACTTGCAAGAAGTATGATTTTGTGGTAAAGAAAAACCTCCCGAGTCTTCCCACCGCCTCTCCCCTCCACCCAAAATCAGGGTGGGGCGTAAGTTTCACAGAGGATTTGTAGTAATTCCGACAGATTTATCTTCGGATCCAAGTATTTGTGGGTAGGATGGGCTTTTTTACGGGTTGCATTGCGCTGAGTTTTTATTCAAAACGGATCGTACGTAAAAGTTTAAGCGAGACTGAAATCGGATATTCCCAAAAAAGGCGGGGATCGAATGAGTCTGTTTCACACAAATAATCGAATGCGGATTCTTTGGGACATTGTAATCTTCGTTTGTATTTTATATGCCTCTGCGGAATCTCCTCTGAGGATCGTTTTGTCGTATGAACAAGGATTCGCGATAAACGGTCTTTATGTTCTTGTGGATTTGCTCTACTTCGGAGATATTCTATTCTACATCTTCTCCCCTGAGTTAGTCGGAAGGGTTTATATTCAAAAAAAGAATGTTTTTCGTTATCTCAAAACTTGGTTCTTTTTTGATTTTATTGCTGCGTTTCCGTTCGAACTTGTGGCTCAAAAAATTTTCGGAATCAATCTTTCTACTCATCCGTATCTATTTCTTCTTTTCGGAATCACTCGAATCGTAAAGGTTGTCCGAGTTCCCGCCATTCTGCACAGACTTAATCTCGCGTTCAAACCCGCACCCGGAGTGTTACGATTGGTCTTGCTCGGATTTTGGATCAGTATTGTCGCTCATTGGTGTGCAGTAGGTTGGTTGTATATGGACGAACTCGATTCTGCAAAAACCGGATGGGACGAATACGTGAAAGCGTTGTACTGGTCCGTGATGACTCTTGCAACGGTGGGTTACGGGGATGTACTTCCGGTAACAACCAATCAAAGAATTTATGTTATTCTTGTGATGATGTTGGGTGCGGCGGTCTATGCCACGGTCATCGGTAATATCGCGAGTATATTAGGAAATCTAGATTTAGTTCGCACCGCCCAATTAAAACGAATGTCTCAAGTGGATTCTTATTTAAGAGCAAGGAATTTACCTTATTTAATCCGAAGAAAGATTCGGGACTATTATATGTATATCATGGAAAGGGGATTTGGAGAAAACGAGAAGGAGCTACTGAGCGATCTTCCTCTTTCCTTACAAAGAGAAGTTAGGATTCATCTTCATAGGGAATTGCTCGAGAAAGTTCCGTTTCTCAAAGGGGCCGAGGCCACACTTGTAACAACCCTGGTGTTTTCTTTAAAACATCATATCTTTCTTCCGGGGGATATCATATTCAGAAAAGGTGATATAGGACATAACCTTTACATCTTAAGCGAGGGCAAGGTGGAGATTCTTTCTAAAAACGATGCAGAGGTCATTGCGACTCTTTCCGAGGGACAGTTTTTCGGGGAACTTGCTTTGGTTACGGAAGAACCGAGATCGGCTACGGTTCGGTCGGTTGGAATTTCCGAACTTTATACGCTCAGTAAGGAGGATTTTTTGAAGGCCTTGAATTTATATCCGGGTTTTAGGGATGCGATGCAGGCGAGTTTAAAAACGTTACAGATTCAAATCGGTTCTAAAAAGTCTAAAAAGTATTCCAAGAAATTCTCAAAAGGCAATAAAAAGAACTGATTCATTCTTGTTCTTCGGCAGATAAGTCTTATGGCGTATCTATCAAAATTCTTACGAAATAAATTTTTACCATCGTTTATAACTATCGAGAGGTTTTTTAGCTTCGGGCCAGTTCCCATTTTTTCCAGTTATGGAAATTTATTTCAAAGATTTCCCTATTTAACGTGAGCAGGGTCGTAAGAAAGTTTGGTTGATAAGAAACTAAAGTGTTATGACCCCTAAACTCAGGCGCAGAGCTTTCGTAAACTCAGCAAACACCTTCCTATGGGTCGGTGTTTAGGTCGCGAATGTTAGGTGGATAGGCCAAAAAAGGAATCACCGAATCCCAATTGTTCCTCCAGGACTTACTGATCATCGGATATTGACTGTCCCATTTGGTTGAAAAATCATCAAGGCTTTTCTTAGCAATCTCTTCCGATGGAGATTTGTAGATGGCCTTTAGGTCGACTACCAACTCTTTCCTCTGTTTGTAAGAAACCCATTTCAAAGAATTCCTAACCATAGGAACGATACAAAGTTGAACTTGTGCATTAGGAAAAACTGATATGATTGTATCCGGAAATCCTTTCAATCCGTCGACACAAGCGATTAAGATATCTTCAACGCCTCGATTCTTTAAGTCGGTTAGAATCTGAAGCCAGAACTTTGCCCCTTCGGTTCTTTCTACCCAAATCCCAAGAATCTCTTTTGTGCCCTGTAGATTGATTCCTACTGATCTCTATATAAAGGAGTACCGCCAATTTTAGCACAAATCCCCGTTTAGACGCAGAATTTTGGACACTCTATTATGTAGATTGATTCCTAAAGCCAAATAGAAGGCTTTGTTCACGACGTGGTTGCCATCTCGAACCTTCACGATCAACGCGTCCATGATGAGAATCGGATACACTTTATCCAGGGGTCGATTCTGCCACTCGATCACTGTTTCCATGACGGAATCCGTTACTTGAGAAATTAAATCCGCTGAGACTTCAACTTGATAAATTTCTTTCAGGTGTTGAGATATTTCTCGAGTTGTCATTCCGCGTGAATACATCGAGATGATCTTTTCATCGAAGCCGGTAAAGCGTGTCTGTCCTTTCCGGATTATCTGGGGTTCAAAGCTTCCGTTTCTATCTCGAGGAACTTCCAAGTCAATTGTCCCAAAGTCTCCTTTGAGCTTTTTGCTACTTTTTCCATTTCTTGAATTGCCTGAGTTATTTCCAGTCGAGGAATTTTTCTCATACCCAAGATGATGCGTCATCTCTCCTTGCATCGCTCTTTCAACAAGTGATTTGGTGAGTTGTTTTAAGAGGCCTTCGTTTCCGATCAGCTCTTCGGGGGTTTTACCTTTGATTAATTCATCGAGTAGTTTTTCTGCCCGATTCTTCGGTTTGCTCATACTGCTTTATCCTTGTTACTTTTTCTTTTTTCACAAGTCATTTACACAATCGAGATGACACCCTCTTCGTCTTACATTACTTCTGAAAGAAATTTACTACTGATCTCTATATAATGGGAATTCTTCCGTATATGTTCCACATAATCGTTGTTTTATGGTCCGGTGCTCTGGCCTTTGTGGTTCGATGTTCTATATCTTCGAACTCCTTTAAGCACCCAAAACCGAAAGTGTCCACCAAAGACCAAATCCGCTGATAGAATCTGCTTTTCTTAATATTCCGGATTGAATCTTTTCAGGAGTTTGATTTGATTCTCATGGCAGGCGAGTTTGAAAGTTTCTTCGGAACTCGTAGAATTACTAATTAGCTTAGGCCATGACCTTGCGGGTTTTGCGACCATTTTTCAATTCGTTCGCAAACTCTAGCAAGTTTAGCTTCTTCTTTAAGAATGTATCTGGTGTCGAACTGCGTGGCAAATTTTTGTCCGGACCATTCGAGTTCCTTAATTCAAAGAACGAATCCACCTTAAAAAAATTAAAAGTAACCACGAAAGCCTATTGGGAGAAAAGCGGGAATTCAGATACTAATTTTTAACGTGAGTTCGGCGTAAGAAATTCACGATTTATTTTTTTGTAGGAAGTTTGAATTTGAACTTTGTAAATCTATTCTTAAAATGTGGGAACTATAGCAAATCGCAATTTTAGGAACAAATTCTAAAAGCAGGGACTCCTACTTTTAGAAAATTCTTTCTCATTTGCTTACGACCCTGCTCACGTTAATTTTTATAGAAAGTAATTCACTCGCCCTTCACAACGGATATGAGTTTTATAAAAATAAGTTTTTTCCCAAGCGTTTCGCCATAAAATTCGCATAGTATCCATATTTAAGCAAATGATATCCTTGGTTATAATAATTTACGTTCTAAGTTATAAACTAAGTGGATGAGGGCGGCTTATTAGAATATTCTAAAGTAAAAAAGTGGATAAAGTTTTATAGGAGGCTTGGTTTGTTTCGAATCTTTTGGGCCGTATTTTTGATTTATAGCTTACTTTTGATATTTACCTGCAAAGACGAAAAGAAAGAAATCGTTCGTAAGGAAGGTGAAACGAAAAAGGTCGAAACGATTGCCTATCCTTTTCCTCCCGATAATGCTCCAACTCCCGAAAGAATCTTATTGGGGAAAACTTTATTTTTCGATCCGATTCTTTCCGGTTCCAATTGGATCAGTTGCGCCACTTGTCATAATCCGGGTCTTGCTTGGACGGACGGGTTAAAAACTGCGGTCGGACACAATATGAAGGTTTTGGGAAAAAATACTCCCACGATTCTCAATGGAGCGCACGGAAACAAAATGTTCTGGGACGGCAGGGCGGACAATTTGGAAGCGCAGGCCTTGGGCCCGATTTCATCTCCCGATGAAATGAATCAGGATATGGACGAACTTATATTAGAATTAAAGAATATTCGCGGATACAAAAAATTGTTCTCCAAGGCGTATCCGAACGAGGATATAAATGCGGTAACGATCGGAAAGGCGATCGCAAGTTTTGAAAGAACGATCCTGTCTACTGAGTCTATGTTTGATCGTTGGAAAAAAGGGGATAAAGCCGCGATTTCGGAATCGGCGCAAAGGGGTTTTTCCGTTTTTAACGGAAAAGCGAATTGTTCCGCGTGTCATCAAGGCGACCAGTTTTCGGACAACGGATTTCACAATATCGGTTTGAAAAACGCCTCCAAGGAAGTCGGAAGATTTAAAATCGTGGCGGTAAAAACCATGAAAGGCGCTTTCAAAACTCCCGGTTTGCGGGATGTCGCTTTGACGGGACCGTATATGCACGACGGAAGTTATGCGACCTTAGAAGAGGTTGTTGAACATTATGATCGAGGAGGGGATGAAAAAAACAACCTGGACCCGAACATGACAGTTCTCAAACTTACGAAGGATGAAAAGGCAGATCTCGTCGAGTTTATGAAATCTCTAAACGGCAAAATGGTTCCGATTTCGATTCCGGAGTTTCCTAGATAATTTTATCATAAATTAGGAGTATTGAATGTTAAATCGATTTAGGGCGGTTTTTGTTTTTCTCGTTTTTTGTGGCGGAAGCCTAATTGCGGCGGAACACGAAGTGGGTCAAAAGAATAAGGGTTTTACGGTGGAATCCTTAAAGATCAAAGTCGGAGACGTGGTGAGTTTTCCGAATTACGACACTTTTTATCACAACGTGTATTCCCTATCTCCCACAAAAATTTTCGATTTGGGCTCGTATTCTCAGGGCAAAACGCAAAAGGTAAAGTTTGAAAAACCCGGTAAGATCACCGTTCAGTGCGCGATACATCCCGAAATGAAAATGACGATAGACGTACAATGATGAAAAGATATTCAAAAATTATAATTATTTTTCTTTTTTTGAGTCGACGTTTTCTTTGACGGCTCTTGATTCCATGGAAAAATCCGCGGTTCGGGGAAGTATTGTATTCCGTACTTATTGTGTGCTTTGTCACGGAGAAGCCGCGGACGGAAAGGGCCGCCTTGCGACGGGGAAGGTTCCGCCGCCTGCAAATCTTACGATCACTAAGTTGACCAATGCACAAAAAGAAGAAATCATCAAAAAAGGGGGAATAGGAGTGAATCGTTCTCCGTTTATGCCTCCTTGGAAGGAAGAATTGTCCGAAGAGCAAATCAAAGACGTAATTTCTTACATCAACTTTCTATCGAAATCGAAATAGTCGGCAAAACGTTTCCGCAAACTTTACAGTGAATTTACTCGGCAATATAAGTATTAAAACAAGATTACGTTTCAGCTTCGCAGTCATCATCGGAGTATTTATTCTTTCTTCGGCTTTGATTGTTTACAATACGTTCGTATATCGGAAAACGATTCGATCAATGATTGAAAATTCGCAGCCTAAATTTCAACTGATGAACTTAACTTTGGAAAAGTTGATTCTTACGGAGCTGACTCTTTCCTCCAAGGTATCCACGATTGACGCGCTTCTTTCCGAGGAAGAAAATAAGAAAGTTCGAACCCTATTGGATGAAATAAAGAGAAATAACGTTACGTTTCGGGAATTTTCCTTGGAAGCGAGCGAACTTGAAAATTTGAAAATTTTCGAAGAAGGTTTAGAGAATCTGTCCCAATATGCGGAAACGATTCATAGTTTAGGCAAAGAGAATAAAAGACAAGAAGCTCAGATACTATACGTTCGCGGGATCAATCCTCTGAGTGCTTCCCTAAGAAAAACGATCAAGGTTCTGATCGAATTCGAAGCTTCCCATTCCCGTAAGAGCGAGGACGTCGCGGAAACTCAGCTTACTTTTTCCTTGTATATGATTTGCGCTCTTTCTTTTCTTTCTTTGGTCGCTGGAATCTTATTTTCCAGATCCATTATTCGATCCGTGATGTTTCCTCTCAAAAAGGCGATTCACTTTGCGTCTGAAATTCAAAACGGAAATTTGAATAATCGGATCAAGATCGACCGTTTCGATGAGATGGGAGAACTTTTAGAATTCTTGAAAAAGATGGAAACATCCCTACGTGAAATCATCGTCGAAGCGAGAATTTCGGTCGAGAATTCCCAAAAGGCAAGCCGGGAATTTTACAAGGTTTCGAAAGAATTTATTTCCACATCGGAAACCCAAGCAGACGATTCCCAGAAGGTGGCTGATCATATTGATCGTTTGAGCACGTTGGTGGAGACCAATACTTCCACAATTCTTACTTCCGCCGAACATCTTCGAAATTTGGAAAAGGAAATCCAAAAAAATCTTTCTTCCTTGATTACCGTGACCGAGTCTTTAAACTCTTTAACGCTAAAAGCGCAAGAATCCTCGGAGACGGCATTAAAGGGAAGAGAGAAGGTGGACGGGGTACAGAAATCGTTTTTAGAGGTGAAACGTACCGTTCAAAGAATTAACGAATCTCTCGTAAAGATCGGAGATATTTCCACTCGCACAAACATGCTTGCTCTCAATGCCGCGATTGAGGCAGCGAGAGCCGGAGAACAGGGGAGAGGATTTACAATCGTTGCGGATGAGATTTCACAACTCGCCGATCATACGATGAGAAACACGCGGGAAATTACGGATCTAATCGAATTTACGAGAGCCAGTATCGAATCCGGAAACGGTGAGATGCATCAATTCTCGGATTTTTTTACTATGATTCAAGAGAACGCCTCCAACATGGCGCGTTTTAGCGTGCATCTACTGGAGGATATGAGAGCTCAGGAGTCGGGTTTGAATCTTTGCACTCTCAAAATGCGCGAGATCTCTTCGAATATTACTAATTTAGAATATTCATCTTTGGAAAATAAAAGCGCATACAGTTCCATCAAACTTTCAATTCGGGATCTTTTGCAGGGAGCGGGTTTGATTTCATCGGGTTCTCAGGAAATCAGCTCGGGTGCGAAACGGATCGACGAACAATCGGATAAAGTAAAACGTTTGATGGAGAAGTTTTCGATCTAAGAACGTTCGGTAGTCCTTTTTAAAGGCAATCATTGAAATCGGAACGATCGGAAGTTGTAGTTTTCTTCGAGTGTTTCTGCGAGAATTCATACTTTTTACTTGCAAAAAGTATGAATTTCTGATATAGAGAAATCTCACGATTTTTCCCGCCGCCTTTTCCACTCCGCCAGAACGCGGGGAGAAACTAAAGTGCAATGCTTCCGGCGCGTTAAAGAAATTAAAGCGAAGAGTTTTTCTGAACTCAATAAGTTGATTCCCTATGGATCACAACTTAGGTCGCTCTTGCGGGGCTGAATTTTTACGGAAGATTGTTGTACTTCCGACGGATTTACCTCTCTCAGATTCGAGGGCTTTAGGATGGGCTTTTTTACCATCACCTTACCCACAAATTAAGAAGGCTTTTGGGATCATAAGGATCAAAAACTGATATTTTTCAAGTGTTCCGACAAGAATGGGGCTTTTTACTTGCAAGAAGTATGATTTTGTGGTAAAGAAAAACCTCCCGAGTCTTCCCACCGCCTCTCCCCTCCACCCAAAATCAGGGTGGGGCGTAAGTTTCACAGAGGATTTGTAGTAATTCCGACAGATTTATCTTCGGATCCAAGTATTTGTGGGTAGGATGGGCTTTTTTACGGGTTGCATTGCGCTGAGTTTTTATTCAAAACGGATCGTACGTAAAAGTTTAAGCGAGACTGAAATCGGATATTCCCAAAAAAGGCGGGGATCGAATGAGTCTGTTTCACACAAATAATCGAATGCGGATTCTTTGGGACATTGTAATCTTCGTTTGTATTTTATATGCCTCTGCGGAATCTCCTCTGAGGATCGTTTTGTCGTATGAACAAGGATTCGCGATAAACGGTCTTTATGTTCTTGTGGATTTGCTCTACTTCGGAGATATTCTATTCTACATCTTCTCCCCTGAGTTAGTCGGAAGGGTTTATATTCAAAAAAAGAATGTTTTTCGTTATCTCAAAACTTGGTTCTTTTTTGATTTTATTGCTGCGTTTCCGTTCGAACTTGTGGCTCAAAAAATTTTCGGAATCAATCTTTCTACTCATCCGTATCTATTTCTTCTTTTCGGAATCACTCGAATCGTAAAGGTTGTCCGAGTTCCCGCCATTCTGCACAGACTTAATCTCGCGTTCAAACCCGCACCCGGAGTGTTACGATTGGTCTTGCTCGGATTTTGGATCAGTATTGTCGCTCATTGGTGTGCAGTAGGTTGGTTGTATATGGACGAACTCGATTCTGCAAAAACCGGATGGGACGAATACGTGAAAGCGTTGTACTGGTCCGTGATGACTCTTGCAACGGTGGGTTACGGGGATGTACTTCCGGTAACAACCAATCAAAGAATTTATGTTATTCTTGTGATGATGTTGGGTGCGGCGGTCTATGCCACGGTCATCGGTAATATCGCGAGTATATTAGGAAATCTAGATTTAGTTCGCACCGCCCAATTAAAACGAATGTCTCAAGTGGATTCTTATTTAAGAGCAAGGAATTTACCTTATTTAATCCGAAGAAAGATTCGGGACTATTATATGTATATCATGGAAAGGGGATTTGGAGAAAACGAGAAGGAGCTACTGAGCGATCTTCCTCTTTCCTTACAAAGAGAAGTTAGGATTCATCTTCATAGGGAATTGCTCGAGAAAGTTCCGTTTCTCAAAGGGGCCGAGGCCACACTTGTAACAACCCTGGTGTTTTCTTTAAAACATCATATCTTTCTTCCGGGGGATATCATATTCAGAAAAGGTGATATAGGACATAACCTTTACATCTTAAGCGAGGGCAAGGTGGAGATTCTTTCTAAAAACGATGCAGAGGTCATTGCGACTCTTTCCGAGGGACAGTTTTTCGGGGAACTTGCTTTGGTTACGGAAGAACCGAGATCGGCTACGGTTCGGTCGGTTGGAATTTCCGAACTTTATACGCTCAGTAAGGAGGATTTTTTGAAGGCCTTGAATTTATATCCGGGTTTTAGGGATGCGATGCAGGCGAGTTTAAAAACGTTACAGATTCAAATCGGTTCTAAAAAGTCTAAAAAGTATTCCAAGAAATTCTCAAAAGGCAATAAAAAGAACTGATTCATTCTTGTTCTTCGGCAGATAAGTCTTATGGCGTATCTATCAAAATTCTTACGAAATAAATTTTTACCATCGTTTATAACTATCGAGAGGTTTTTTAGCTTCGGGCCAGTTCCCATTTTTTCCAGTTATGGAAATTTATTTCAAAGATTTCCCTATTTAACGTGAGCAGGGTCGTAAGAAAGTTTGGTTGATAAGAAACTAAAGTGTTATGACCCCTAAACTCAGGCGCAGAGCTTTCGTAAACTCAGCAAACACCTTCCTATGGGTCGGTGTTTAGGTCGC
>NZ_AHMT02000062.1 GCF_000243815.2 Leptospira alexanderi serovar Manhao 3 str. L 60
TCTTCAGGCATAGAATCAAAAAGATCTCCCGTTCGAATCATTGAATAAAGAACTTCGATCATTTTGCGTGAAGTAGCGATGATCGATTTTTTAGCTCCTTTTTTAAGGTATAACCTTTGATAGAATTCTTTTATCTTTCCGCCATGCTGACATCGAACCAGACTCCAGGCCGCTTGAACAATTACTCTTCGAATTGCATGACAACCACGAGATACAATTCTTCCGTATCGAACCGTATCTCCTGAGATGTCGACTCTGGGAACAAGGCCTGCGTAGTAGGCTGCTTGTTTAGCCGAAGAGAATCTTTTACAATTACCCATATAACTCATGATCGCCAAAGAAGTAATCATACCGATCCCAGGCATGGACATGATCGTTTGAACATAACTCTGATTTTTTTTCAGAGCCTCTTTAATTTCTTCTTCTATTAGTTTTAGATTTAGTTCGACTAAATCTAAAACTTTTAAGATTCGTTCTGCTTCTCTTTTGTATCGATCAGGAAGTAGAGTTACGGAAGCTTCTCTGGATGCTTTTATTCGCAAATGCTTTTTGGTAATTTCAGTCAAACCTGCTTGAGTGAATAAACTATGAAGTCGATTTTTGCCTTGCGTTAGTTGTCTTGTCCAGTTCTCATGTTCCGTGCAAAGTCTTCGATTGTCTTCCTCTTCGTCGGGAGGAACTCAGGCATAACGCTTCCTAAGAGGCGCGTTGTGGGAATTGGAACAACCGGTAACTCTTCTATTGGAAAACGTTGAATGAGCCTGGCTATTTTTAAACTGTCTTCTTTATCGGTCTTTTTTAAGGATTGATAGATTGTTGCTAAGTCTCCGGGATTCAGGACAATTACTTGAATCCCTTTGTTTAATATTGATTTTGCGATTCTAAAAGATTGAGATCCAGCTTCTAATCCGACTATATCATTCAAGGTTAACCATTTTAGTAAATTGTTAATACCACTTTCTGTTGTACTAAATTGTCGACGTTCGAGCGAGTTCTCCGAGTTAATTCGAACAACTCTAAACTTTTCTTTCCACAATCAATTCCTACATATTTGCCATCTTGACTTTTCATTTCTTTTCTCCTAAAATGACAGAGGGCGGAGGGTCTTAACAAAGCCGGGTGATATCACCAGCACTCCCATCGAACGACCTAAACACCGACCCATAGGAAGGCATCACCTTACCCACAAGTAATGGGATCTCAAGATCAATTTGTCGGAATTACGACAAAATCCCCCGTGAAACTTAGTTCCCACCCTTATTTTTGGGTGGGGGTGGAGGTGGAAAGGTTCGGGAAATTTTTCTCTATCAGAAAATCATACTCCTTGCAAGTAAAAAGTCTCATTCTTGTCGGAACACTTGAAAAATATCAGCTTTTGATCCTTATTATCCCAAACTTCTTAACTTGTGGGTAAGGTGATGATAGGAAGGTGTTTCACTGAGTTCCATTAAACTTTACTTGAATACTGTGAATTGCTTCCTAAGGGGCGCAATTCAGGGAGTGAGATTGAGTTCATCAGAGAGCGATCAATCTGCCACCGGCCTTCTTGACTCCGTCGAATCAAGAATATCACATTCGGAACTGTCTTACGTCCAAGAATCATACTAATCTATTGCGCTCGGCGGGATTGGGACAAACTTTTAGTCTATCGACGTCTGAAAAACAGTGTGCTGGATTTGGAGAACCTTGAATCGAACTCGTAGTTAGATGAAAAAACAGAAGAATGGGACATTTCGCTCGAATTTAGAACATAGAAAAAGTTAGGATTTTACCAAAGGTTTTATGCAAAAATTGAGTTTTTGTTGTCTTTATCTTGTTAGTGGTGGTCTAACA
>NZ_AHMT02000061.1:0-10000 GCF_000243815.2 Leptospira alexanderi serovar Manhao 3 str. L 60
CAGGTTCTTATAGAATTCTTTTCTTAGGTCCCTATAATCAGGTTTTCAAGATTTACTACTCGGACGCATGAAAAGAATACTGTAATAAGTTTGTTTCAAAATTTAGAATGTTAGATCTTCTTCAAAAAAAGCCAACAATTCCGGATTCGTCGCAATTTTGTGAGCGCTTCTATATCTTTGTAAAAACCGTCCGTTAATTTTTGGTACCATTTTCATGCGTCTGAGTAGTAAAAGGTACCTATTGACTAGGTTGAATTGTGTGAAAAAACTTGTATCAAGCATAAAAATGAATTTTAACTTTTTACTTCGTTTTCGGCTTCAATGATTGCTTTTTTGATTTCGTCGTAGAGTTCCGGTGGGATTGCAATCCCTTTCTGAGTCGGCTTTTTTTCTCCGTCTTTATCGGTGTACCAAATTCGGAGATTGAGGTACTTAGTCCCTTTATATTCTGAAACTTCCACCCGAATCACTTCGCCTCTGCCTTTGTCTACTTCACGAATAATGATTCCCATATTTAATTCTCCCGATAAAATTTATAATTATCTCAAAGCTTCTATACAAAAGGACTCGAAGTTGTAGAAACTAAAGTTACCCTCTTGTTAAATTCAGAGCAATGTCTCTATGAAGCTAATTCTTCTACCAATATAAATGAGGGATATGAATTTCATCGAATTATTTTTTATAATATTCTTCGAGATTTTAAAATAAAAAAGCCGAAAGAAATCGAATTTCCTTCGGCTTTTTGAATTGAAAACAATCAGTATGTTTCAACGAATAACTGATGAGCACCTTCCAGATGATGTTTAAACTCTTCGTAAGTTCCGGTGTTTCCGGCAATCTTTTGAATTTCTTCAATCACACCTTTTTCCATTCCTTTCGGTCCGCCGCAAATGTAGAAACGTCCGCCGCCATTTAAAATCTTTTTCACTGTTTCTGTTTGTTCGTGAACTCGGTGGGAGATATACATTCTTCCGCCATCGAAAGAATTTTTTTCTTCTCTAGAAACCGCGGTAATAAGTTTAAAATTCGTATGCTTGGATTCTAAACCTCTAAGGTAATCCATCATTACAAGTTCATCGGAGTAAGGTGCTCCGTAAACAAGAGTGATATTTCCGGTAAATTTGATAAGTTTGTGTTCTAAAAGTTCCTCACTCATTCCAATAAAAGGAGCGATTCCGGTTCCTGTTGCAAGAAACATAATATCTTTGTCGAAGTCCGTGTTAGGAAGAAGAAATTTCTTTCCGGAAGGTCCAGTCATTATAACTTCGTCGCCCGGTTTCAGATCACACATATAGTTCGAACAAACACCTTTGAATTGAAGGTTTCCATTTTCATCGTATACGTTATCTCTTTTAATAATAAATTCGATATTGTCCTCTTTCATTCCAAAGGAATAACTTGGAGAAGCGATGGAATAAAGCCTTACAGTATAACTCGCATCGGCTAAACCTTTCGCTTTCTTTTCAGGATCTTCGCCTGGAGGAATTACCCCACCGCTTTGCCCGATTAAGTATGGATAAACGGAATGATCAAGCGATAGAGTGATTCTATGAACGAGTGCTTCTCCTTCTTTTTTGGGTCTTTTTCCGGTTCCGGCTTCCGGAGTTAATAGAACGTTGCTGATTACTTTAGCTTTGTAGGGATTGGATTTTTTGAATAAGTTAATCTGGGGTTCTCTAATCGGTTTCATGAGCGGGTACAATTCCTAAAAATGAAAAATTTTTTGAATTTCCTACATAGTTTTCAAACAGACCATTTCGTCAAACGGGATATTTATATCGTATTTCCGACGAAATAGTAATTCTTATAAATTGATAATTTTCTATATGCGATCTTTCTTCTTTTTTGAGTGACGATCGGAATTGTTCATTTCTCCGTGTAATAACGAAATAAAACGAGGAAACATGTCCCAGATCAAATTATCAGAATTAACAAAAAAAATAAGCGGATCTAAAATTATAAACACTCAGACACCGGACACGATCATCCTAGAAAAAATCGTCTCTATTTCTCCCGGAGTAAAAAATTCCGTAAGTTTTCTTTCTAGTAAAAAAATGTTAACCGAAGCCAAGAAAACCCTCTCCAGCGTGATATTAACTACCGAAGAACTTGCAAAGGAATTGTCTATTCCTTGTCTTGTAGTTTCTAATCCGGAACTAAGTCTTGCGGAAGTTCTCAACGTTCTTTATCCCTCTTACGTTCCTTCCGGAAAAATTGCTTCCACTGCTTCTATTCATCCGACTGCTAAGTTGGGCTTTGGAGTTACGGTAGGAGAATTTGTGGTGGTAGGAGAGAACTCTGTGATTGGAGCGAACACCTATCTCGAGGACGGAGTTAAGATTTCCAGAAATGTAGTCATTGGAGAAGATTCTCACATCGGTCTTAATTCTTCCATTCAGCACGGAGTCGTCATCGGAAAGAGATTTATCTGTTCCGGAAATTGTTCGATCGGTGGGGATGGATTTAAATTTGTTACCGCGAGTGGCAAACACCATAAAATTCCTCAAGTGGGCGGAGTAAAAATAGGAGACGACGTTGAAATAGGATCTTTGTGTACAATCGATCGAGGCGGTTTGGAGGACACGATCATTGGAGATGGATGCAAATTTGATAATATGGTTCACGTCGCTCACAATTGTGTGTTGGGAAAAAATATCATCATTGCTGGACAAAGTGGTGTTGCAGGTAGTACGATCGTTGAAGATGACGTAATCATCGGCGGAGCTTGTGCGGTTGCGGATCATCTTCATGTTCCGGCGGGAACAATCCTTGCGGGTGGAACTTCTTTGAGGAATTCTCCAAAGAAAAAGGAAATTTTTGTAGGTTGGGATTACGGTTTAACTTTTCCCGAATTTCAAAAAGTTCGTGTGAATATTCACAATCTCGTAAATTTCCAAAGATGGGCCAAAAGAATCAAAGAGTTGGAAAAACATGCCGGAATTAAAGTGGAAGAGAAGGAATGAGCTTGACAAGGCTTGAAATTGGAAAGCATTCTTTTTCTACACCCTATTTGGAGGATTTCCCTTGTATTCCCGAGCAAACGAAGATAACCCGGAAAATAAACCGGACAAAATCTCCCGTAAGCCGGATTTTTCCCAAAGTAAAAAGATAGGAAAGTTGTTGGAAGTTCTTGCCAATAACATTTTAGAAAACGACACAAAGAATATTGTTTTCTTGAATGAGATTCAAAATAATAGATCGGAAAGTTCAATTCAAAGATAGAATCCGAATCAATCTCGAATCGGTTCCTCCTTATGGAACCGATTGTCTTGTTCTTAATTAAAAATGTGTAATGTTTCATCGATTTAAAAACCGATTTTCCGTGTCGGTTCTTATAAACGTCGATTTACTAAATCTGTCTTCTGTAGAAACCAAATCGCCCTTCATCTTAAGATTTTGGAACAACTTCTAAGTGAACATTACAAAGTTCTGCTAAATGAATTCTTTTAGAGTAAACTTGTATTCGAGTCATTAGTTTATGCTTGAGGAATTTTTTGAAAAAAAATTTTGTGGATTCGTACTATAACCTAACTCATAAATTAACGTGAGTTCGTGGAGAAAGTTTGGGCGAATAAGAAACTAAAGTGCAACGACTCCCTGAACTCAGCAAACACCTTCCTATGGGTCGGTGTTTAGGTCGCTCTGCGGGTCGTCGTCGCAGCTCGCGAATTTCATAGATAAAATAGCTCGCGACCGCGCTTTAACTCAATGTTGCTGCCTACGATCGCAACATAATGCTCCAATTCCTTCGGAATTTAACTCAATGTTTCTCCCTACGGGTCGAAACATATAATCGCTTTCGCATTTTGTTATATCGAACTCACGTTAAATTAAGAAGGCTTTTGGGATCAAAAACTGATATTTTTCAAGTGTTCCGACGTGTCAGTGATTAGGGGGTTAGGGTTTAGTGGATAGAACTTTACATACAATAAAACGCAAGTGTTCCGACAAGAATCCTATTTTTTACTTGCAAAGAGCATGTTTTTCTGATAAAGAAAAATCTCCCGAGTTTTCCCGCCTCCTCTCCCCACCACCCAAAATCAGGGTGGGGCCGCGCCTGTTTCACAGAGGATCTGTCGGAATTCCAACAGATTTATCTTCGAATCCAAGTACTTGTGGGTAAGGTTGTGGACTCGCAGTCTCGCATCCCTGCTCGACTTTGCCCCGAGGCGTCTCACTTTGGCCTCGGAACATCCTGTTCCGCGGAAGCGTTTCTTCGCTCCTAAGGTCGCTTGAAACGCTTTACCAAAGTTCGCGTTCGAGTCTGGATTTTGTATTTTATGATTTTATTGAGAAGAAAAAAACTTTGCGGGCAGAGGGACTCGCCCTCTTCGCAGTCTCGCATCCCTGCTCGACTTTGCTCCGAGGCGTCTCACTTTGGCCTCGGAACGTCCTGTTCCTCGGAAGCGTTTCTTCGCTCCTAAGGTCGCTTGAAACGCTTTACCAAAGTTCGCGTTCGAGTCTGGATTTTGTATTTTATGATTTTATTGAGAAGAAAAAAACTTTGCGGGCAGAGGGACTCGAACCCTCACTGGAAGCTTGGAAGGCTACAGTGCTAGCCATTACACCATGCCCGCGATTCACGCAAAAATCATTTTTTTGTGGTTAGGGTACTTGTCAATCTAAAAGAAGAATTTTTACTATCCACTGAGATGAAAGAGTATGAGAACCTTTTTACCGAGCAGATCCGCAGAGAACTAAAATCTTTTACGGAATATAGAATCGCTTATCAAGAAATTTGGACGCTTAGAAATGTTCTTAGCGTACTTCAATGGGACTCGGAAATTATTTTGCCTGAGGAGGGAAGAGAGGAACGAGGTTCCCAAATCGGACTTCTTTCTGGATTGATCCATTCGAAATATGCCGGTGAAAGTTTTTACAAACTTGCGGAAAAGGCAAGAGAAGAAAACGAACAAAAGAATCTTCCGGGTCAAGCAGAACGAAAAATCGAGTTTGAAAGATTATTTCAAGATTTGGATCGTTCTCGCCGTCTTCCTCAAGAGCTTGTTGAGGAATTTTCCGTCACTACAAGTAAAGCGCACTCAATTTGGGTTAAAGCAAAAAAGGAAAATCGATTTGCGGATTTTGCACAAATTCTCTCTAAAATTGTTGAATTGAGTAAAAAACAAGCCGAATGTTATGGTTATCAAACGGAAGCATACGATGCTCTATTGGAAAGTTATGAGCCCGGTGAAAAAGCGAAAGATATAGATAAATTATTTTTTAATTTGAAGAATTCTTTAAAACCTTTAATTGCGAAAGGAAAGAAAGTTGCAAATCCCTTTTTAAAAGAAGTGCCAGTCTTCCTTCAAAACAAATTGGGAGAAGCTCTTCCTGGTATCTTGGGATTATCTTCTGGGATTTCTCGTTTGGACGCAAGTGAACATCCATTTTCTACTTCTCTTGGAAGTAAGGATAAAAGAATCACCACACGTTATGATTTGAAAGATCCGCTTTCTTCCATATTCAGTATTTTACATGAAACGGGACATTCTCTTTACGAAGTTGGAATATCCGAAATCAATGGCGGTCCTTCTCCTCTACACGATTCTGTCTCTTTGGGTATCCATGAATCGCAGAGTAGACTTTGGGAAAACCAAGTGGGCAGATCCAAAGAATTTTGGGAGATGTATTATCCGATTTTTCTTAATACTCTAAATATTAAAGAATCCGAATTGTCTTTTTCCAAACTTTTTTCTTATATCAACCAATCCGCCGCTTCTTTGATTCGAGTGGAAGCTGATCAGATTACGTATAACCTTCATATTATTCTCCGGTTTGAGATTGAGAGGGAATTAATCAACGGTGAAATACAAGTTCCGGAACTTCCGGAAGTCTGGAATTCCAAAATGAAAGAGATTTTTGGAATTACCGTACCTTCTGATAAGGAAGGAGTTTTGCAGGATGTTCATTGGAGCGGAGGAGCTTTCGGATATTTTCCGACTTATACGTTGGGGAATATTTATTCGGCTCAACTCTTTCAAACCTTTTCGAAAGAGAATTCGAATTTCCAATTGGAAGTAAAGCAGAGAAAAGACTTTTCTTCTCTCCTGAATTGGCTCAAAAGAAATGTTCATTGGAAGGGAAAATTTTATTCCGCTAAAGATTTAATTCGCTCCGCTACAGGCTCCGATCCAGATTCTTCTTATCTGATACAATATCTTGAAAAAAAACTTATTGAACTGGAATCGACCGATCATGGATGAAAAAGAAGAACTTACAGTAAAATCTTTTGAAGAGCTTTCTTACTTTGATAATTTGGCGCTTTATTACTTGTGTAATGAAGCGCCGCCTCAAACTCTCGCGTTGGCGTTTCTTATCGGAGACAGCAAGGTTTGTGGTTCCATGCTTGGGGTTCTTGAAGGCAAAAGAAGGGAATATGTGCATCAGCTTATGGCCGAACAAAAGGAGGCGGAAATTGCCAAGAAAGAGTCCGCTGTTCAAGGTCTTTTGATTATTGCAGAAGGTTTAATTACGAGAAGATTGATCGAAAAAAAAGGTAAATTCTATTACGGAACTAAACGTTAGTCGGCCTTTGATAGAATCGCGTAAAAACTAAGAAGGCCCCAAGCGATTAAAAATGCGATTCCTCCAACTGGAGTAATCGCTCCTAATATTTTAATTCCTGCGATCGCCAATATGTACAAAGATCCCGAAAATACTAGAATTCCCGTAAGAAATAAGATGGAAGAAAACCAGATAACTTGACTGTTGTTTACATATCCCGTTATCGCTAATATCAAAGGGGGAATACTATGGATCAGATGATACCGATTTCCTGTTTCATAAATTGCGAATAATTCAGGAGTTAAAATCGGTTTTAAAGCGTGAGCGCCAAATGCACCTAAAGCGACTCCGAGAAATCCCGATAAGGAAGAAAGTATAAGAATTGCCTTTTGTTTTCCTGTCATGTACTCAATGAATTCGGTTCAAAATTCTTGAATAGCATAACTTTTAAATCGAATACATTTTTTCTGAATTAACCAAAATAAATAAGCCGTTTGTTCTATGTCCAATCTGGAATCGAAAAGAGCTTTGATTTTATTTTTTTTCATTTCTTGTTTGAGTTCGTCGTAAAAACTCGTCTTTCCAAAAACGAATGATATCGGAACCAAAGCTTCCCGTTCTCCTTGTCTCAAAGGAAGGATCAATGTTACTCCTGTTTGGCAACCTTGGCTTTGCCCTTCAAAACGAATGATCCTGTATTTAGACCAGTCCCAATCATCCAATGAGCCGTGAAACATATCTTTGTGCGGAAGAGAAGAGGTGGAATGTATAAATCCGTCGAATCCAAACAAGCGTAACCGAGTAGAAGCATTTCCATAGTGGATTGAAGGATCTCTAAAGTAAGTCCCCGCTATGGACACACGGTTTTCGGGGGATAGAATTGCATCCGTTGGGTAGGGCATTGGATTTCGTTTAACAAGAGTTCTACGGTTTCCAATCGGTAACGCACATCCTAAGAGTAAAATCCCACTTAACAAAACTAAGAGGAAGATTTTGATTTTAATCTGGGACTTCATTTTATCTTTTACTCTTTTTTCATCAGTCGTTGCGGAAGTTTAACGCCGATTCCTGTTACTCGCGTGCACTTATAAAAGTAGAGGTTAAAAAATATTGACTTGACGTAATAGTCAGTTTGCACATCGAAAAGAAGATCGGCTTTGTCCTGAATCGCGTTTTGGACCGCGGCTTCATAACTTTCATCTCCCGTGTAAACAAGCCAAAGCCAACCTTCGCCACAGGCCTGCCCGGAAAGTTTTCCGACAGGGTCCATTCCGCGAACATCAGTGTAGCTTTGAGAATAAAACCAGCCGGGTGTTTTAACGTTTGTGTAAAGGCAGTTCCCGGTTATAATCAGCGTAGTAAAAAAAATAAAATAAGTTCTTATCGATAATAGCTTCATTTGCATTCCTAAATCGTTTTAAAATTTTCAAAAAGTTTGAATCTAAAAAATCAAAAGTCAAGGTAAAAGAATCGATGACATATCTTCGAAAGGAAAAAATAGAATGCTGAATATGGATTCAAGGATTTCTTTCCGAATGGGCGGAATTTTTTCGAAAAGAAATGAATCTTCTTAAATTCATACGAAACAAATAGTTTAACTAAATATGATTTAATTAAAATAGAAAATCCTTAACGAATGATATTTGCAGGAAATTTCTAAGTTCAGGTCTTCCTAAAAATATCGTTTATAACCGCACAATTCGATTTGTATCCGGTTATCATTTTATCAATAAAATGAACAAGATTTAGGATATTATCGAGCGAACTATCCGGTTTTGTCTTGACTAAGAAAAGATTGTCATTATCCAAATGAAATATGCAAACTGACGATAAAAAATACGTCCGAGTTTGGAAGAAGTTAAGCGTCTCCGAGGTTTCTTCTCAATTGATGTTAATCGACGACTTGTACGGGACATGCGGGAACTGCAAACATCTTGGTCTAAATTATACGAAAGATAAAAGTTGCCACGAATGTAAAACAAAGTTTCGTTATTTGGCAACCAATTCTAAATCTCAAACTGAAATCGCAAAAATTCTCAATCGTCTTGAAAAGGAAAATCTTGATCTGGTATTGATTGATCGGGATGATTTCAATCAGTCTAAGGCGAAAGACGCGATAAAGGATTTGTTTAAACCGAAGGAATGAATTTTTAGAATCGAATTTTAATCTTTTTTAGAATCGAGAAAATTTTTCAAACCTTGGATCGTTCTTTCTAGATCCGCAACTTGTTCCTTCAATGTATTACCATCCAAGTAGAGTTTTTTATCTGTGGAATGAAGTTCCTCGTAACCTTTTGCCATCAAATTGTGAAACGATTTTTGAATGTTCATCAGACCGTTTTCGAAATCCTTTGGATTGAGTTCCCGCTTTTTTTTGTAAAACTTTTTTAACGAGGAAAAAACAAAACGAAATAAAAGCACAGAATATGCGGGAATCAAAAGATAAATCGCGGTTAAAAGTACGGGCCCGAGATTCCAAGTTTGGGAAATTGATTTATGGAAGAACACTCGAATTGTCGAGACGACTAATACGCTTAAGGTATAATTCAGACGGCTTGTAGTCGGTGAAATTGTGTTGAGTAAAAATACTAGAATCAAAGAAAAGATCAAAACCAAGAATAAATCTAAAGGAACGATAGAAAAAAGAATCTTTAAAAAAGAAGTGATCATTCCGATGGTGTCGAGAAATGATTGGATCGACTGAGATAGGCTGTTAAAACTCGTTTTCAAATCTAAAAAAAAATCGGTAATCTGACTCATGAAATGGCTCCTAAAAATTCCAGGTTGGAAGAAACTCCAATCTTTCCTCATGAAACTGCAAGAACTTTCCTTTTTGCGAAAGCTTTATCTAGTTTACTCCGTCATCGGAATTTCTTTTCTCATCTTGCACGAGAATCATCTTCCTATTTTTTTTATTTTGCTTTTGGTTGCCGGAGCTTATTTGATTGCGACAATCTTTTTCTTTGTAATTTCTTTTGCGTTTGGAAAGCTTCTTAAGCAAGAACCTATTAAAAAATATAAAATAGGTCCTAACTCTGCAACGACTTACGATGCAGTTCGAATTCTTTTAAATCCGATCGTGGAAGGAATCGTATTCATTTGTTGTATCTTGTCGCTTTTCTTTACGGATTTTTATTCCAACCGATCCGGTATTATCTTTATCGCGGTTTATTGTGTCGTAGGCTTTATTCTTCGCTTTTTGGAAAGCACAGTTTTTTATAGAATTTCTTTGCTCGGCCTCATGGTTTTGACGGCCGGACTTTTGAGTTTTAAAGCGCTTCAACAAGCCGAGATATTAACCTCCTATCTGCTTTTTAAACCGACTTGGGAACAAAAAGAACTTACAAATTGGAATTATGATTCGGAATCCAGAATTCTGAAAAATTTAGATATTCAAATTCAACTTTCTCTACCAGAGGATTTTTACTTTCATAATCCTAAGAATCTAACTTTAAAGGATCAGACCGGAACTGGACAAATTGCGGGAATCATT
>NZ_AHMT02000061.1:15000-40000 GCF_000243815.2 Leptospira alexanderi serovar Manhao 3 str. L 60
CGATCGGAATCAACGGAACGATCAGTTTCAATCAATCGGATGTTAAAGAAGCTCCTGTATTGATTCCTTATTCTTCCAATGATACGTTAAACGGAATCATTAAGAGGATCAACGCCTCCCGTTCCGGAGTTGTGGCTTATATGAATCACGACAACCAGTTGGCTTTGAAGGCGACGGTTGCGGACGATCATCCCAATAAAAATTTTATACTCAGACATTTGGAAGATTCGGGAGACCTTCTTGTGGGAATGACCGGTATTCTAATGGCGTCCGGTTCTTCCGGTGCTTACGATTATAAACGTCTCGGAGAAATCAACAAGCTGCAAGCACGTTCCGAAGATATCACTCTAACTCCTCACTTTCATCCGTCTTCTCATTTTAGAATCGCGGATTCAATTGCGAATAACGTTGCAAACATCGCGGCGGCTCGAGGTAAGGACGTGGGCGGAACCGGAGATTATAATTCTCCCGGCGGTCATAAGGACGGAAGAAACGCTTTGATGGTCGCATCCGCTTTGAGAAATAGTCCGGTTATGGTTGATTACTCTAAAACGACCGATGATTTCTACAATACTCTCATCTCAAAATTGGGAACGGAAGCGAGAGAAGCAAAACAAGAATTTGGAATTCAAAACGATCTCATGACAGAACTTGAAAATATGAGACAGTCGGTCATGGGGGTTAACTTGGACGAAGAAATGGCCAATATGGTCCAGTTCCAGCATTCTTACAATGCGTCCGCAAAGATGATCAACACTATGAACGAAATTCTGGATACGATCATCAATCGATTGGGCGTTTAATCTCGCGATAATATAAGCGGGTAAGGAGAGAATTTTATGATGCGCATAACGAACATGATGCAGAACAACAGTCTGATTCATAATTTGAACAGACATCAACTCAACATGGACGAAACTCAAAACCAACTTTCCACAGGACAAAGAATTCGTCTTCCTTCGGACGAACCTGGTCGCGCTACAAATCAGATGTTTTTTCGTTCTAGACTGAATGAACTCGAAACGTTTCAAAGAAATATCGACGACGGAAATTCTCGCCTTCAGCAAATCGATGGAGAATTAGATCGTATCGGCTCCTTGTTTCAAAGAGCAAGAGTGTTGGCGGTTCAAGCTTCAAACGGTATCTATCAAGGTGATAAAGGTTTTGAACTCGAGGTTGCGATCGGAAAAGAGATCGATGAAATATTAAGAGCTTTGGTAGACATTGCGAACACGAGAGATGCGACCGGTCGTCCCTTATTCGGTGGTCATGTGATTGAAAGACCTCCGTTCGAGCCGATAGAATCCAAGATCAAAGGCCTTCAAGGAATCGAATTAAAAAACCAATATATCGGCATCGAGTATCGAGGTGATATTGGAGAACAACTGAGAGAGATTGAAAAGGGAGAATACATTCCCGTAACGATACCGGGCAACAAAGTTTTCTGGGGAACGAACATGAGTATCACGAGTAAGGTGGATAACTCCGGTTACGTTACTTCTTCGGATCAAAAATTTAAAATCGACGGAATTGAAATTCACGTTTCGGCTGGAGATACGATTGATGATATTATCGACAAGATCAATAACTCTCCTTTGGAAGTGAAAGCAAACAAGCTCGCTCAGGATAACATCAGTTTGAGTTCAACGGCCCCGCATCAAATTTGGATGGAGGACATAGAAGGAGGAACGATATTAAGGGATATCGGTCTTGTAGATTCCGCAACTTCCGAGCCTCCGAACAATTATTCAAAATCTGCCACTGTAACCGGCCTTTCCGTGTTCGATGTAATGATTCAATTCAGAAACGATCTCATTCAGAAGGATCAGGAAAGAATTTCTGGACGTGATCTTCAGGATTTGGATTTGGCGATGGAAAATATTCTTCGTTATCGTGCGGTCGTAGGTGCGAGAATGAATCGAATGGAAGAACACGCTCAAAGAGTTGACTTTGATAAATCTTACATGACGGAACTTCTTTCCAAAAACGAAGGGATCGATTTTCCAGAAACCATTATGAATATGAAGTGGTTGGAAACCGTACATCAGTATGCTCTTAACGTCGGATCAAAAATTATTAAACCGACATTGATGGATTTTCTGAGATAATCAAAAATGAGTAAGAACCTTATGACTTTGATTCTGTTCTTAAAGTTAATTTGGTTCTGATGGTCCGCCGTAAAATGTTCAGAAGAGAAATTCGAAGGTAAAAATTTAGAATGGGAATCGAGATTCAAACAAAACCGTTTGGAAAAATGCAAATATCGGAAAAACAAATTTTATCTTTTCCGGAAGGTTTGCTCGGATTTGAAGATTATAAAAAATTCGCACTCATAGAAGAGGAAGAGGAATCCGTTTTTAAGTGGCTTCAATCTGTAGAAGAAGTGGATCTCGCATTCGTGGTCATTCCACCTTCCCTTTTTAAAAAGGAATATAAACCTTTGATTCCGGAACAGGAACTGCAGGGGATAGGGATTGCCGAGATTGAAGATGGTCTGATGTTGGTAATCGTAACGGTTCCAGGAGAGGATCCGTCTTTGATGACCGCGAATATGCAGGGTCCGATTTTAATTAATAAAGAAACTCTTTTAGGAAAACAATTTATTTCAAGGAACGAATCTCATTCTGTTCGGGAAAAAATTCTTGCGTCTGCCGCAGTGGAGATGGATTAAGTGCTGGTCTTAGCAAGACGAACGAACGAATCGATCATGATCGGTGATGACATAGAAATCGTCATTGTGGATATAAAAGGCGATCAAGTGAAAATTGGAGTTAAAGCTCCGAGAAACGTTTCGGTACATAGGGCTGAAGTTTATAAAGATATTCAGGAAGAAAATAAAAAGGCGGCAGAAACAAAGATTAAGCCGGAAGATCTTGGTAAAATTGGAGACATTCTAAAAAAGAAAGATTCCGGAAAAAAAGGCTGACGGTACTTTAAGAATTTATAAACAATTAATAACCTTGCATGAATTAGATGCTTACTTTCAATCTGCGATCGTCGTCACTTTGATTTCTATATCCATTACAATTTGTCGTTTCAATGGTTCGCTGAATCTTCATACTGATGGCTCAATTTTTCTCTCAGTTGTTTGAACTTTTGTTTTTTATCCATTTCAATCGAAGACAAGGTATTTTAGGAATCAGATATGAGATTGTTGGAAGCGAATCAATGTCAACAGTCAATTTCTTCCTAAGCGGAGTGTTCTCCCATTGTAGTTTTGGGACAAACTTTGGCAAAAGGTTTCAGGAATTGTAAGAGTTCCTATTCCGAACTAGATTGTGGCTTATTATATGAAGTGAACTTCAACCACTTTTAGGTTGTTTTGGAGAAGTTGTTGGAATTCCTCACTTGAAAATAACAGATTGTTCTATCGCTTTTGATTTGAATAGAATTTGAGCAAAAGTAGTTTGTGGGAACTACAATTGGTAATTGCATCGATTTATACCGGAATCAATTTATAAGAGAAAGGATCGGAATAGCTTGAATTTAGAATAGATTACTTTCATTTTTTGAGGAATCCGCAAGTTAACGATTCCACTCATAAATTGTTCCCACAGGTTAAGTCCCATCTTGGGAAATGATCGTAGGTGAAAAGGGAGTTTGTTATGAATCAAGTCATAGTTCTATTTTTTATTATTCTTTCATTTTCTTGTTTTGCAGGAATCCGTAAAGAGCTAAATTATTTCTCCGATTCGATCGCATTCTATTCTTTCGAAAACGGCCCCGAACTTCCTTCATGGTTGGATCGTAGCGCTACCTATCTTCAAAATGAAGAAAAAAATAATTTTAAAAATCTGATCGCAGATGCTTTGTATCAGATGAGAAACAAAAATGATTCTCTGATCAACGATTCTGCATTCAGGATTTTTTCAAAAGAATTGAGTAAGGAAATCGCTGAGCGTTCTTATGAAAAATTTGAACATTCTCCGTATCATACCTATCAACTTTGGATATTAAAAAAAGAGGATACGATCAATCCCGGGCGTAGAATTCGAAGGACGGTGTTTTTACTTTATCCAAAAGTCGATTCGATTCATTTCATCTTTTTTGAATTGAATCAGTTCATAGATTTTCAAACACCTTATACGTTTCAAGATTGGTCTAATTATTCCCTATCAGAATCGAATATCAAACCTTCTCTGGAAGTTTATATTCCGGATTCTGCAATCGGGGCTTTATCTTATTATAAGGATTTTCAAGGAGAATCCGAAAAATTTCACATCGTTTTTCAAACTCATTTTTCTACTTTGGAAGACGCCGGGGTAGAAAAATCGCGAAAAGAAAAAGATTCAAAAGATATTGAGAAAAGACTCATAGAGTTGAAAAACTTGTTCGATAAGAAATTAATTTCCGAAGAGGAATTTAAAAAGAAACGGGAAGAGATTCTGAAATCACTTTAATATTTTTGAATTTGGAAAAAGTTTCAAAAAATCGGAGCGGCTTTGTAAAAAGCCACTCCGCAGAGAATAGTGAAGAGAATTGGATTTTCCCACCTTGAACTTATGAAGTTTAAGATGAAAAAGCTTCCTATAATGAACATATCTGTTGGACTGGATCTAAAATACAGAGAAAAATAAATTATACTGTTATATTTTCATCAGTTTTTATAAAACCCAGATTGAAATAATTTATTGACTAATTTGAATGCGATGGAATGCCTTTCTATAGAATGAGGAGACTGTACTCTTTATAAAGAAGACAAATTTTGATCTGATATTTTTCCTTCTTTTTCTTGGCGGTCGGCTTCAAAGGCAACCTCCAATTGGCGCATTGAGTTCTTTGAAAATTTAATAAATTCTTTTTCGTCGTCTCGAATTTGAAACTGCCCTCTCAAGGTTAATTCGTCATGAGCTCTGAATTTTTTAACTTTTTTTTCTACCTCAGAATCTATAAAACCTAATTTCCTCAGAGTTTCTCCCGCTAATTCAAGTGCGGAAGCGAAAGTATCTCTGCGAATGATTTGAATTCCGAGTTCCATCAATTTAAAAACGTGTTCTCGATTTCGTGCTCTTGCGATAATCGTCAAATTCGGAAAATGTTTTTTAACTAGTTCAGCTACTTTTATGGAGGCATCTATATCCTGAATTGCTAATATAAATAGATCGGCTTGTTCGGCGCCTGCTGATCTTAAAAGACTCAACTTACTCGCGTCTCCGTAATAGATCTTATAACCAAATTTTCTTGCGACGTTGACTTGATCCGGATTGTGTTCTAATGCGGTAAAACCGATTCTGTGAACGAAAAGCATCCTTGCAATAATTTGTCCGAATCGTCCGAATCCTGCCACGATAATTCGATTCTGTTCTTCGATCGTATCTTCTTTGAAATTTTGATCTTTTTTGAAAATCAATTCCACTATTTTATCTTTGAGGATTTCAAGGATCGGAGTTAAGCCCATGGAGAGAGTAACGACCGCAATGACTAAATCGGCTCTTTCCTTCGGAAGAATGGATAAGGATACGCCCACTCCTAAGATTACGAATGCGAATTCTCCGCCTTGGGCGATTGTCACAGAGAGATTTAAGGAAACCTCGTTGGAATGTTTGGAAATTTTTCCTATAAAAAAAAGCACTGTCGCTTTAACGAGGATTAAAATGAATGCAGAGAAAAGCACAAGAATCGGATCTTTCAAAACTTCACTAAGATTGATTGACATTCCCACGGCTAAAAAGAATAACCCGAGAAAAAGACCTTTGAATGGTTCTAAATTTGATTCCAATTCGTGCCTGTATTCCGAGTCCGCAAGGATCACTCCACCTAAAAAAGATCCAAGCGCCATCGATAATCCCACCCGATCCATAAGTAATGAAACTCCGATTACAATCAGTAAGGATAATGCTGTGAAAATTTCGTGATTCCCGCTGGAAGCGACCAGTTTGAACAAAGGTCTCGCTAAAAATCTTCCTGCCAAGATAACCGTAAGAATCGTTCCGGTTGCAACGGCAATTTGTTTTATACTTCCTTGAGATTCCGGATCGGCGGCTGATTCTGCTAAAAAAGGAAGTGTCGCCATAATCGGAATTACGGCAAGGTCTTGAAACAGAAGAATTGCAAAAGCGCTTCTTCCGTGTATAGTTTTAAGTTCGTTTTTCTCTCCCAATAACTGAAGAGCAAATGCAGTAGAAGATAATGAAATACTAATGCTGATTACGATTACTTGGGATTTTTCCATGCCTAGAAAAGAAAGGATCGCGAAGAAGAAGAAAAATGTAAGAATTACCTGAAGACCGCCCAAGCCGAAAACGGGTTTTCTCAAAATCCAAAGTATTTGAGGTTTTAACTCCAAACCTATCAAAAATAAAAGTAAAATAACTCCGAATTCGGAAAGATGAAGAATACTATCCACATTAGTTATCAATCCGATTCCCCAAGGGCCGATAATAATTCCGCCGATAAGATAACCTACGACGGAACCTAATCCGATTTTTTTGAAGAATGGAACGGAAATGACTGCTGCCGAAAGAAATACGATGAGGGTCACGAGTAAATTATCTTGCATTCTTTATCCTCAAATATTTAAATTACGAACTTTTTCTCTCGCGATCTGGAAATAATTTCATAAAAGAAATTATGAAAGAGTGAGCGTCTCCCGGCCATCGTGAAGAAACGTAATTTCCATCTGTAATTGCATGACCTCTCTTCAGTCTCTTATGATTGTCTCTGAAAATCGGTTTTGGACCGAAGTGAAAATCTTCTGGGTCCCTTAAGGCCGATTTTACTTCTTCTTCTACGGTTTGGGGATAAGTTCGATAGTAATCTCCCAGCCACAGTCTCGTAAGATTCCAAGCTGCCATCTCTTGCGATTTCAAAAGCGCTGTTGTTTTTTTCCATAAAGGATGGATCGATCCGTTCCAGGTAGTTTACTTCGAGCCGCTAAAACGACTCCATGACAAATCGCTCCCAAAGGTTTACCGGTTGCAAAAAACGAACCTACGAATTCTTGCAGCTCCTTTGATTCCAAGTATTCTTTCATTCCGGGGGCGTGTCCGCCGGGAAGAATTAGTCCTTCAAAGTTTTCGGGTTTTAAGTCTTTATAAGAAAGGGGGTTTTGAAAATGAGAGTCGGAGATCATTTCATCGTAGGCTGTTCTCGCTTTTTTATGAGCAATTAAAAAGGGCTTCCAAATTCCGAGGCCTTTGCCGGTGAGCATTCTAAAATCCGCCGATGCTGGTTTACCGTTAGGGGTCGCAAAGAATACTTCATAGCCGTTTTCCTTTAAAATTTCCCAAGGAATCGAGCTTTCGGATGGATCAAAGTCAGCGGAGGGCAGGGGAATGAGGATCTTATACTTAGGGATCATAGGATTGATTTTAACTTTTCTCTAAAAAAATCAACACCTTAAGGATTTTCATTTCTAATTCTCAATTTGTTCAAAAATTATAGAATTGATTTAAACTCAATTCTACGCTTTATTCTTGAACTCGACGTCGTCTTAATCGTATTAAGACTGAATCTTTCGATTTTAGATTTTCGGTACTGAAAAATCGGAGTTTTGGGATAAGCTGTAAAAATTTTCTTGACTAAAATAAGAAATTTATATTTTGTAAAATTAAATTGTGCACAATCTAAATAGAGGCTAAAATGACCCAAACATTATACGATTTAACAGCTACTTTGAATAGTGGTAAAGAGCAAAGATTGGAAGATTATAAGGGAAAAGTTCTCTTGATCGTAAATACTGCGAGTGAATGTGCTTTTACTCCTCAATACGCAGGTCTACAAAGTTTGTATGGTAAATACAAAACGGAAGGATTGGAAATTCTCGGATTTCCTTGCGATCAGTTCAAACATCAGGAACCGGGTTCGGATGAGACGATCAAGAATTTCTGCCAAAAAAACTATGGAGTTGAATTTCCGATTTTTAAAAAAATCGATGTAAACGGAGATAATGCTCATCCGGTGTTTCGGTTTTTGAGAAAGAAAGCCTCTGGATTTTTCGGAAACTCGATCAAATGGAATTTTACGAAATTCTTGGTAGATAAGCAAGGAAACGTAATTAAACGTTATTCTCCGATTACCACACCGGAAAAGATCGAAAAAGTTATCCAAGACCTTTTAAAAAAATAAAAACTGAACTCATTTCATGAAAATGAAACAGGTTTTTTATGAGTACGAAAGATCTTTTTTTAGAAAATCAAATTTGTTTCCCTCTTTATGCTTGTTCTAGAGCGCTAACCTCGCTTTATCGCCCTATGTTAGACCAATTGGGCTTAACGTATCCTCAATATCTCGTTCTTTTGGTATTATGGAAAGGAGATGGATGCAGTGTAAAAGAAATTGGGAGAAAATTGTATTTGGATTCTGGAACTTTGACCCCTTTACTGAAACGTCTGGAGGATTCCGAACTTGTTGTTAGAAAGCGTTCCGAAGAAGATGAACGTTCGGTGCGGATTTTTCTTTCCTCAAAAGGAAAGAAATTGAAAGAAAAAGCGGTTAGTGTTCCGATCAAACTTCTTGAAATCTTAGAAGTTGATAAAAAAAGTCTTATCGATTTAAAGAATGGTTTGGATCGATTGTTACTTATCCTTTCTGAAAAAACCGAATAAATCTTTTGTCCAAAATGTTTTCGAATTTATTGAATCATAAATGGAATTTTCGATGCGGAAAATTTTAAAAACGTTTCAGAGCTATTGCTAAAATTTCACTTTTAGTTTAATAAAATTTATCTAATGAAGCAATGCGACTTCAAAACCTTGTAATTCCGCAATATTCTAAATTTTACTAAATTAGGAAATAATAATTTAGAATCATGAGTTTCAGCAGAAGCGATTACAAAGGCTACAGGTGCTCCACGCCTATCGACGAGAATATGCCTTTTAATGCCTCTTTTGCCGCGATCCGTCGGGTTTCACCCAGGCCCCCTTTTGGAGTCTTCGCGAAGCTCCCGTCTGCTGCCATTCTTTTCGTTCTAATTTTAACAGAACGCTCATAAAGTTTTAAGGCTTCCTTCTCAATTTTATCAAATACTCCTGCCGCTACCCATTCCTGAAATCTTCTATGTAACGTTGATTTTGATCCGAACATCGGAGGGATATATCTCCACTGAACTCCCGTTCGAACTCTGTAAAATAGAGTTGTTGAAAAATTAATCCTCTGTCCGTTTCTGCTTCATTAAAATGGGCATTTGAAGCGGTTTTGTTAAACTGAATCATGGAATTTTTCAACAACTCTAATATTGCCGCCATTGCCAACCTATCATCCAGTCGGTTCGTTTTAATCTTTGGTAATAAGGGATGAAGACATTTCCGTATCTTTTCGGGGATATCTAAATGACCTAATTCTGTTTTCATTAGTCAGTTTTATTTCTTTAACCTATCAGTACAACCAGGTTTGGGACACGCTTTAAATTTCATTAAAAAACACTTTACTTTTTTATTAAGTATTCAGATCGGTTCGATAATCTTGTTTTATGGATGGATTTAAATCGTGTTGTTTAGAACACTTTGGATCCCTTCTTCGAAATCCATTTTAAATTGAAAATCTAATTCTTTTTGAATACGGTCCGAGATTACGATCGAAGACTCTTGAATATATTCTAAGTTGACTTTCTTTTTAAAAACATTAGCCAATAAACTGTTGGCTAAGTTAAATAGAAATAGAATTAAACCCTTAAATTTTAATCTAAAAAAAAACTTTCCGGGTTTCAATTTTAAAAAAAGAATTTCTATGTCTTTTGAAGATAATGCCCTCGGGTATGCGACATTGAATATTTTGCCGGATGCTTTATTCCATTTTTTTAATATAATCAAAATAGTTGCGACAACATCGGAAGAATGAACCATAGATTTTTTAAAGTTTGGATTTCCAGAATAGAGAAGAATTCCATATTGAAATAGTTTTAAAAGTTTGTTCAGAAAGCTTTTACTAGTGGGTCCGTAAACGGATGCGATTCTGAGGATTACAAAAGGATTTTTGGATTTTCGCACAAGAGATTCACATTCTATTTTTGAAATCGCGTAAAAAGTATTTCCATTTAGCACCGAAGTTTCGGTAACGGGTTGATTTGAAAAACCGTAGACGGAGGAAGAACTTGAAAATAAAATTTTGGTCGTTCGATTTTTGGAAGCGAATCGAAGAATCTTCTGGGTCGAAAGTTCGTTTCCTCTTTTGTATTCTTCCAAAGAAGACGCTTGGCCGCTTACCTTTCCCGCAAGATGAATGATAAATTCCGGTTTTTCGTTGATGGAAAATTCCGGATCGTTTTCAAGATCAACCTCGTAAAAAACAAAATTGGAATGAAATCGAATCGAATCGGGAAAGGAAGAAAGATTTCTTCCGATACAAACTACTCTGTAATTTTTAACTAGCTCTGGAAGAAGTATCAGACCCAAAGAACCGCTGCCGCCGGTTACTAGGACGGTTTTTATAAAGTTCCCTTTATCATTCATGGAACCATTTTGATTTTTTGATAAGGATAAAGAAGAATTTTTTGAATTCCAATTTTATTTTTGCTCTCGAAGGTTAAAAATGGAAGTCGTACTTTGTGGATTGGAATTTAGACTTAGGAGCATTACGGTGAAAAAAATACTTTCAACGTTTTCGATTTTAGTTTTTATCTTGATTCTTTTCTTTTGCAGTTCTGAAAATAAAAAGCAACCTCCGAGACAAGAGTTTCAGCCTAATTCCGATATTAGAATGTTCGAAGTAGGGATGATAAAGGAAGGAGACAAACGGATTAAAGCAGAAGCCGTTTTGGGAACTCCATCGGTGGAACTGAATACGCAAGACGGCGCGATTCTAGAATGGTATTTGGTTTCTACTGATTATCAAAAGAATTCTTATAAGACTTTGGCCGAGAAGCCCGAAACGATATCGGAAGATACAAAGTTTATCAGACTTACGATTGATAAGAAGGGTGTGATCAAAAAGATGGAATATAAACTCTAATAAAAAAAGTTTAATCTGCAGTATCGTCTTCTAATAAATCCAGTCCCGCGAGCCCGACTAGAAAGTCGAAAAGTTCTGCGGGATTAAATCCGATTCTAAGTCCCACATAAATACCCAAATAAACTTCGATCTGATAAAGAAAACTTTTCGGATAGCCGTCTTTTCTTTTATTAAAAGCTTGTAATGCGTTTTGTACCGCGGGATCATTCCGATCGAAATTTTGTCCTTCTATGAATCTTTTGTAGAATTCTTCCTTTTTTCTTTTTCGTCTTTCCGCTGTGGGAATATTATAAAACGAAAGATAACGGAGTTTTTGACTTTTGATATTGTATCTTTCATTTAAGAACTCGGGGACCAGATCGCCTGGTGTTTTCGAATTCTCCAAGCTTTTAAATTCTTCTGCAGTTTCCGAAGAAATTGTTTCGGATGTTTCTTCCGTTTCGAACGTTTGCGTTTCTGCTTCCAAAGGGAAAAAAGTATCACTTCCCAAAATTCCGAAGATCAATTGTTGAGATCGGTATAAACCGAAATAACCGCTCCGAAGTCCGTAGCCTTTTCCTAAGTCTCTTTTACCTGGAGTGGATTCTCCGCCTTGAAAAACGAAACCCGCCGCTAAAGGGCCAATTCTAAGGCCTGCCCCATAACCTGGAGTTTCCACCCCCAAGGTAAAGATATCTTTCAGATCGTTTTTTCTGTTTTGAAAATATGTGGCACAATTTATAGAGCTAATAAGAAGGTAACTTAAGAATAGGAAAAAAAGAAAGAATCCGTTGTATTTTTTTGTGGCACTCGATAAAGTCACAAGCCCACTCTCTTGCGATTTGTCGGTTAGGCAACCCGGAAAAAGAAAACGAAAGATCCGTTTTCTGATTGTTTCCCGAATTCTTAGCGTCTCAATAGCAATCAGAATGGAAGAAATAAAATCATCCGCAATTATATCTGCTAATATCGCAGTTTTGGGAGGCGGACCGATGGGGATCTATCTCTCCGCGTATCTTTCTCCTAAGGCAGAAGAAATTTTTCTTTGGTACGATGATCGGAAAAAAGCCGCAAAAATCGAAAAAGAAAGAATCGCCACAGTTCTTGAAGATTCAATCGCACTTCCTGAGAACGTTCGTGTCAAAAGCGAATTCGACTTTTTAAAAAGTGGCTCTTGGATCCTTGTGATCGCGGTGCCTTCGAGATTGATGGAAGGAATTTTAGACGAATTGATCAAAATTCTGGATAAAAATTCCTCTCACTATGTCTTTGCTTTTACGAAAGGACTTTTATCTATCTCCACAAGAAAAAAAACAAATTGCATTACATATTCTGAATATATCTATAAACTTTCCGTTACGGGAGAATTAAAAAATGTGGAATACACCGCGGTTAACGGCCCGAATATTTTGGGAGAATTAAAACGGGGTCATCACAGTTTTTATTGTTTGGCTTCTTCTGGAACTCAATCGATCGAAATTTTTGAAACGTTATTCGGCGATTCTCGTAGCCATACCAAAACATACGAAGATCTGATGGGTTTAGAGATATTCGGAGTGATGAAAAATCCGATCGCGATCGCTTGCGGAATCGCTTCGGGAATTCCAGAGTGCGGAAGTAATTTTGAAGGAGAACTGATCAGTCTAGGTTATTCGGAAATTATCGCTCTTTTGGAAACGCTTGGAATTCCCACCAAACCCGTGCAGGAATACGGTCTTGCAGATTTGATTGCTTCTTGCACTTCCCGTTATAGTCGAAATAAGGCATACGGTCATCGATTTGTACATAAATTGATTTCCGGAGAAGATCGGCCTAATCTGATCGAGAGAATCGAATTGTTTTTTAATCCTGCCGAATTCATTCAAAAAGAAGTCAGTCAAAGCGAAAGTCACGTAGAGGGAGCTTTTGCGCTTGCTTCGATCATTTCTTTAGCGGAGGAAAAGAACGTCGATATTCCACTCTATAGTATTCTTTTTCAAATACTTACCAGAAGGGTTTCTCCGACGGAATTGATTCGTTTCGTTTCCAAGTCTACTTCCGACGAGGTTCGTCACATTTCTAAAACCACGACAAAACGCTCCGGTTTGGGAATGGCTTCCGGTAAAAAGTTTCAGGAAGCATTGAGTAAAAATGTATTAAGACATATCAACAGCCAACCGGGAATGACGGATCGTATCGTTAAACAATCCTCGCTTCTTGTGAAGTCATTGGAAAAAAGATATAAAGAAGCGGAAGAATCCAAGGATATTACGGATCTTTTGCAAATTCCAAAAGAGATACAGCTCTGGAACGAGGTAGAAAATAAGTTTCAGAAAACGGGAAATAAGGATCTAACAAGAATATTAGATTTTTATGTTTCTGAAATTGCGGATGATTACAAGCCGTTCTTACGTGATACACTCATAAATCTGATCATACCGATTCGTTACATTTTAAACGGTTTTAAATCGGGAACTGGATTGCCTAAGATTGGCGGTTGTGTCAAGGAAGTGAAAGCTTTAGCTTCGAGATACGATATTCTTTATACGCCGACTCACAGATCCCATTTGGATTCGATAGAAGTTGCTTTCGGTTTAAAATGGCTCGGACTTCCAGTACCGCGATACGCCGCAGATAAAAAGGTAATGGCTACCCCTGGGCTTGCTAACGTATTGAAGTCTCTCGGTGCTTACATGGTGGATAGAAAAAGAAATCGGAATATTCTATATTTGGAATGTTTAACTCAATATTCTACGATGATGTTAGAGGCTGGAATTCCAACCTTGGTGTATCCGGAAGGAACCCGTTCTCGAACGGGAGGGATTCTTCCGATTAAAACCGGAATTTTATCCACTTCCGTAGAGGCCTATAAACATACTGGTTCTGAAGTTATCGTAGTTCCGATTGTGTTATCTTATGAAAACGTTCCGGAGGATGAAGAGTTTTGTGGAAAAGATAAAAAATCCGGCTTTAAAGATTTTTTCTATAAAAGAAAGGAAGTTTACATGGATCTTTGCGAACCGATTCCAGTTTCAAGATATATACGCGAAGAAGATCCGGTGGGGATGATCGGATTTGAAATTACACAAGGTTGGAGAAAATATAGGAGAATTTTACCGAATCAACTCGTAGCACGTTTGATCGTGGAAACGGGAACGGAAGTAAAGATGGGCGAGTTGAGGAATTTGATTAAGGAAACGATTCTGACTAAAAAAGGAAACTATCTCATTCGAGACTCCGACGAAATTTTAAAACAAGGGCTTAAGATATTAAAACAAAAAAAGATAGTTTTTTTGGAGAATGAAAACGTAAAGGTATTGGATCATAATTTGATCCAATATTATGCAAATATGTGTACGGACGAATCGTCTTAATCGACTTTAATTTTAGAAGCTAAAAGAATCGCACGTTTGCGAAGAGAGGAAGTCCCTTCTCCTTTTGCGGAGTAGGAAAGGGCGACTCCCATCCTACGGTAAGGTCTTGTAATCGGTTTTCCAAAAATTCTGAAATCTGATTCGGGCATTTCTGATGCGATATCTAATCCTTTTATTTCCGGAATTTTACCGTCCGTACTAGCAAGAATTACAGCGCTTGCGCCTTTTCTTTCTTGAGTGATTTCGGAAATCGGAATTCCTAAAATCGCACGAATGTGAAGTTCAAACTCGTTAAAGTTTTGTGTTCCGGCTAACGTAACCATACCAGTATCATGTGGCCTTGGAGAAAGTTCCGAAAAATAGACTTGATCTTCGGTTAAAAAAAATTCCACGCCCCAAATACCGAAACCTGTTAGTTCTTTTGTTACCGCTCCCGCCATTCTTTGCGCTTCTTTCAATTGAACTTCGGAAGTTTCTGCCGGTTGCCAACTTTCCTGATAATCCCCTCTTTCCTGTCTATGGCCGATCGGTGGACAGAAAAGCGTTTTGCCATTTTTCTGCGTAACCGTTAGAAGTGTGATCTCCGATTTGAAAGAAATGAATTCTTCCACGATGATTTCCGTAGTACTTGTACGGCCTTTAGTTTGAGAAGTTTCCCATGCCTTGGAAATATCTTTCGGGGATTTGATAACTGACTGTCCTTTTCCGGAAGAAGACATGAGAGGTTTGACTACACAAGGAAAACCTAATATTTCGGTTGCTTTTATCAGTTCCTCTTCCGAAGAAGCGTATAAATATTTTGCAGTAAGAAGTTTTAAATCTTTTGCCGCCAGATCACGGATTGATTTTCGGTTCATTGTAAAATTAGCGGCTTTAGCGGAGGGAACTATCTGGTAACCTTGTTTTTCATATTCGTAGAAGCGTTCGGTTCTAATTGCCTCGATTTCGGGAACGATCAGATCCGGCTTATATTTTTCTACGACTTGATCCAGAAGGTTGCCGTCTAGCATGTTGATGATTTCTTTTTCGTGAGCAACCTGCATGGCAGGCGCGCCGTCATAAGAATCGACGGCAATTACGTATTGTCCTAGTCTTTGTGCTGCGATGACGAATTCTTTACCGAGTTCCCCGGATCCTAAAAGGAGAATTTTCTTTTTCATAGTCTTATCGGCAGACTGAAAGAAATATTCGAAAGATCAAAAAGAAAATCTTAATTTATTCAAAAATTGCAATCACATCGTAGAATGACGTTCCGAGAGGAAAAAGGTTTTTAAAACAAATTTGAGAAGAAGTTTCACTTTAGGTTTTGTTTCGCTTTGATCTGAAAAAGTTAATAGTTGATGTAATCGATTATTCTTATTACTGATCTCTACATAAAGGAGTACCGCTAATTTTAGCACAAATCCCCCTTTAAACACGGAATTTTGGACACTTTATTATGTAGGGACGAGTAAGACGAATTGTATCATTCGAAGTGTGGAGAATCAATCTCCGATTTGAATGACGATTGCTCCCGGAAGTTTTGTAGCATCCGATTTCACTACGGTTTCAAAAACATTATAGTATTTGTGGAGTTCCTACATTCAAGGTTTTGAGGCAAACTCCAAATTCATTTCCTTACTGTGACGACGTATAAAAATAATATTGAAAATCAAAGGTGAATCCTACACAAATACGGGAACTCTTACAAACCACGTTTTTTCCCGATAATTTATAGATTATTCTGCTACTTTAATTTTATTTTCTAAGAGTCGTTTGGTATGTTTCAAATATTAGAGTTGTTGAAAAATTCCATGATTCAGTTTAACAAAACCGCTTCAAATGCCCATTTCAATGAAGCAGAAACGGACAGAGGATTAATTTTTCAACAACTCTATTATAATTATGATGAACGATGATATCGAACTTTCAAAAAGGATCTTCATTTTTATTTGTTCTTACAAACGAATACTTTATTATCAATTCTATAGATCTTTAAATATATTATAATTTTCTAAATATTTTTACTGAAAGCGGCTTCGCTTTTGAGTTTTTTTCTACGGTAGGCATTCGGATTGGTTCCGGTGAACTTTTTAAATTCCATATAGAACGTGGATTTGGAGCTGAATCCAGCGCGGCCCCCGATTTCCGAAGTTGTTTTTTCTGGATGATCTAAAAGAAGTTTTTTAGCTTCTTCGATCCTATATTGATTGATTAGGGAGGGAAAATTGTTTCCAAATTCTACGTTGACGATTTCTGAAAGTTGATGAAGGCTTAAGCCGAGTTCTTTGGCTATATTTTCTTCTTTTAAAGATTTTTGAAGAAAAACTTTCTTCTTTTCCAAAAGATCCTTAATATTCCGAACGACCTCGCTTACATTTAAGGAACTTGTAATTGATTTTCTAGTTTGTCCGGATTCTTTTTCCTCTATTTCTTGGTTTCTTTTTCGATTGAAAAACTCGTTTAACGAAAAACTTACTAAAATCGAATGAAAAGGAAAAAAGAGTACGACTCCGAACACCGAAAAATAATTAAACGGATAAAAATCAAAATGGAAAATCGTTTTATATGTGTCTAAAACAAGAAATATGGCCCAAGATGTTGTGTAAAGTAATCCGATTGAAGAATTGGAACCGAAGAATTGATAATGAACTCGAATGAAGTAAAAAGAAGAAAGACCGGCAGTCGCGACTAAAAGAAGAATTCTATGATCATACCAAGATTGTAGGAGAGGGATTAGAGAATATAAAATTCCCAATGCTCCTGCAACCCAAAAGAACACTGAGCGATAAACTTTCTTCTGATTTGTCTTGTCGATCGAGAACAGATATAAAAATAAAAACACGTAAGAGATTCCGAGAAATAAGAAATAGCTGTGTCGAAATAGATTGTTTGTGTTTCCAAAAATTTCCGCAAAAGTACGTCCATGAAGAAAGTAGAAAGTGACGATGACTGAAAGTACGTATAGCGGAAAAAAAATGAAAATCGAATTCTTAAATCGGTAATAGCCGAAAAAAGAATAGAGAATTGCAAATCCAATGATACCGGCGATCGAATAAGAAATAATGAATTTAAGCCTTTTATGAAGTTCGAATTCTTCTAAACCCATAATCCGGATTCGATAATTGATGTCCTCGTTTGATAACACAAAAAGATAAAAAATTCTATTTTCGTTCGGCTGCAAATCTATCCTAAAATGTGGTAAGGTTGTGAGAATCCTTTCATCCGTTGTGGGATTAGAATAGCCCGATTTTACGGTGACGAATTTTCCATTTTTATCAAAAAAACAAAGTTGAGTATCGGGAACATTCAACCAGCCGAGTAGAAGAATTCTACTCTGAATTGTAGATTCAGAATTTTGAACGCTGAAGCGTAACCAATTTCCGAAAGAAGTTCTTTTCACTCTGAGGACGTTTGTTGAAATCGAATGCCATTCTAAATCTTCTAGACCATCGATATGATTCGGGGAACAACCTGCAAATTTTTGATCCCTATATCGATATTCGATAAGAGGACTGATATTTTTTGAAGAGATATCTTGATCGAGTAATATTACAGGTTCGGTGTGTGCAAAAATTGAAGAAAAAGAAATAAAAATGCCAAACATCAGAATGAAAGTTTTAAAATTTGGATTCTTATACATTCCGTTCAACGACCTTTAGTATCGTATATGACTAAAACAATAATTATTCTTTTTTGAAAATGTTTTCGAAATAAATTGTTTTTTCTACAAAAGCTTGGATTTTTCTATATTAGAGTTGTTGAAAAATTCCATGATTCAGATTAACAAAACTGCTTCAAACGTCCATTTCAATGAAGCAGAAACGAATAGAGAATTAATTTTTCAACAACTCTATTCTATTAATGGATCAGATTTTTTCGGAAAATCTCATGCGTACCAGTACTTTTTAAAATCTATTCCTAAAAAAGAATTCTCTTGTTTTTTAAATCTAAATTTTTTTATACCGTGTGACAATAATTTCCGGTTTTATATGTTCAACAGTTTCTTGGTGTGAATTTTTTCTTTTCCATTTTTTAGAATAGGGAATTTCGATTCAGAGTTTGCCCCAAAACTTAGGATGTGGAGTTTCTATAGGAATTTAAACAATGAAAAGTGCCATTCGAAAGCCCATAAAATTACCTAAAAAGACCTAGAGTCTGTCAAAACCTGTTTCGCAAGAAAAGATTAGTATGATTCTTGGACGTAAGACAGTTCCGAATGTGATATTCTTGATTCGACGGAGTCAAGAAGGCCGGTGGAGCAACTCAACATCTCACTCCCTGAATTGCGCCCTTAGGAAGCAATTCACAGTATTCAAGTAAAGTTTAATGGAACTCAGCAAATACCTTCCTATCATCACCTTACCCACAAGTTAAGAAGTTTGGGATAATAAGGATCAAAAGCTGATATTTTTCAAGTGTTCCGACAAGAATGAGACTTTTTACTTGCAAGGAGTATGATTTTCTGATAGAGAAAAATTTCCCGAACCTTTCCACCTCCACCCCCACCCAAAAATAAGGGTGGGAACTAAGTTTCACGGGGGATTTTGTCGTAATTCCGACAAATTGATCTTGAGATCCCATTACTTGTGGGTAAGGTGATGCCTTCCTATGGGTCGGTGTTTAGGTCGTTCGATGGGAGTTCTGGTTTATCACCGGGCTTTGTTAAGACCTTCCGCCCTCTGTCATTTTAGGAGAAAAGAAATGAAAAGTCAAGATGGCAAATATGTAGGAATTGATTGTGGAAAGAAAACTTTAGAAGTTGTTCGAATCAATTCGGAGAACTCGTTTGAACGTCGACAATTTAGTACAACGGAAAGCGGTATTAACAGTTTATTAAAATGCTTAACCTTGAATGATATTGTAGGTCTGGGTTTTTCAGCTACGCTGAAAGCTAACACCAACGCTTCGCTGGCTTTTAGCAATCTCGCTCTCCATGGATCGCTCGATTGGCTCTCAATCTTTTAGAATCGCAAAATCAATATTAAACAAAGGGATTCAAGTAATTGTCCTGAATCCCGGAGACTTAGCAACAATCTATCAATCTTTAAAAAAGACCGATAAAGAAGACAGTTTAAAAATAGCCAGGCTCATTCAACGTTTTCCAATAGAAGAGTTACCGGTTGTTCCAATTCCAACTGACGAAGAGGAAGACAATCGAAGACTTTGCACGGAACATGAGAACTGGACAAGACAACTAACGCAAGGCAAAAATCGACTTCATAGTTTATTCACTCAAGCAGGTTTGACTAAAATTACCAAAAAGCATTTGCGAATAAAAGCATCCAGAGAAGCTTCCGTAACTCTACTTCCTGATCGATACAAAAGAGAAGCAGAACGAATCTTAAAAGTTTTAGATTTAGTCGAACTAAATCTAAAACTAATAGAAGAAGAAATTAAAGAGGCTCTGAAAAAAAATCAGAGTTATGTTCAAACGATCATGTCCATGCCTGGGATCGGTATGATTACTTCTTTGGCGATCATGAGTTATATGGGTGATTGTAAACGATTCTCTTCGGCTAAACAAGCCGCTTACTATGTGGGCTTAGTTCCGAGTGTTGATATTTCGGGAGATACGGTTCGATACGGTAGAATTGTTTCCCGTGGTTGTCATGCAATTCGAAGAGTAATTGTTCAAGCGGCCTGGAGTCTGGTTCGATGTCAGCATGGCGGAAAGATAAAAGAATTCTATGATAGGTTATACCTTAAAAAAGGAGCTAAAAAATCGATCATCGCTACTTCACGCAAAATGATCGAAGTTCTTTATTCAATGATTCGAACGGGAGATCTTTTTGATTCTATGCCTGAAGAAGTATGGAATCGAAAATTAGCTCAATATGGTCTTATGTAAAAAAAATAACGGGAGGGCTTGACACAAGAAACATAGGAGGAAGCGAGACGCCTGAGTTTCTAAAAAAATGTACCAACGTTTTAGATGTCAGGACTTTACGTACAATACATACGTTATATTGCATAAAGTCCTAACCTCTATGGTGACTAAACCCTCGCCTAAAACATGAAGAACTCCTGCGTTTTATTACGAACTTACTAAATGATTTACAGTCGATTTATCGTTTTAGAATAGACTTTAGATCCCAAAACAACAATCGATTAGAAAGAGACTTAACAATTGGTAAATATTACCGGACTTATAATTTAATATATGGAAGTTGCAATATTGATAAAAGCCTACTCAAAAATTCTATAATTCAATCCCAAGAAACGGTTTTGTAGTATGATGAATGGATTATTTTATTACCCAAACTGCTATAAAATAGTAAAAACAACTTCGCTTTTAAAGCTTTTGCTGAAAATTTCCGGTCTCAATTTTACGTTTTTTATCTGTCTCTAAAAAATTATAAAAGACCATCAAAAATTTGTAAAAACTCAATTTTTCAAAAAGTGATTGTCCAATTTTATAATCTTGGAAAGTCTATTCTGAAAGGGGTTTAAGAAATAGGTTTTAATCGAAGTCACGATATTCTTAAATCATGGAGTTGGCTTATTATGAACACGCACGCAATTTTAGAAAACGTATTAAACCCACCGGTATTGTTTTTCTTTCTCGGTATGGGTGTGGTTTTTTTCAAATCAGACTTGGTTATCCCCGAATCACTGTCTAAATTCTTTTCTATGTATCTTCTTTTTGCCATTGGCTTTAAGGGGGGGCACGAGTTGTCCAAAACCACATTTACCCAAGAACATTTTTTCACTTTAATTGCTTGTTCGATTATGGCCATTTTGGTTCCGATATACGCATACTTCATTTTGAAAATTAAACTTGATAAACATAATGCCGCCGCTTTGGCCGGTTCTTTCGGGTCTATCAGTGCGGTTACTTTCGTAACTGCGGGCGCGTTCTTACACAATCTCAAAGTTGAATACGGTGGCTTTATCGTTGCGGGAATGGCTTTGATGGAATCTCCTGCGATCGTAATCGCGGTTGTCTTGGACCGTTTGAACAAAAATAAAATGAATGGCGGAAGTAGAATCAATTGGAAAGCATTGTTCCACGAGGCTCTTTTTGGTTCTTCGATTTATCTTCTGGTTGGAGCGTTGATCGTAGGTTATATCACGGGCGATTCTGGTTGGAAAGCCGAGAAGGTATTTGCGGATGATTTATTTAAAGGAATTCTTACATTCTTTCTTTTGGATATGGGAATTTCCGCGGCTCGTAGATTCAGAGAACTCGCTCATGTCGGATTCTTTTTGATTATAACAGCTGTTGTTTTGATGGTCGTAAATGCAACAGTAGGTTTAATTCTTACTAAAGTTATTGGAATGCCTATTGGAGATGCTCTCATGTTCGTTGTTCTTTGCGCTTCCGCTTCTTATATTGCGGTGCCTGCCGCTATGAAAGATATGATTCCCGAAGCGAACCCGAGTATTTATCTTACAGTCGCACTTTCTATCGTATTTCCGATTAACATAATTGTTGGTATTCCGCTTTATTATTACTTCGTGACTTTAACTTAAGGAGAAGAAACGCCCGATATTTTCTCGGCGATTGTTTTTACAATTTGTTTTAAAAACTCGAATTTTCTATTGCAATGAGATTCAAAACTTGTTGTGTTTTGATGCCTTTTTGTGTGCTTAAAAACTCAATGTCACGCTTTTTGAGTTCGTAATTTTTCTTCCTGCCGAGTACGGATAGGAACAAGGTGATTGAGAGTTCGGCCACCATAGATGGGTTTTATTTTAAATATATGATCTGTGTATTGGATAGGTTTCTGGGTTATATTGGGATTGAATTTCATAGTAAGTCATCGAAAGGAAGTTCATATTTGATGCTTGAATTCTTGTGTGGATTCTTTCTTGAAAAGGTTTAGTATAAGATCTTGCGATATTCATTTTCTCAAATAAAAATGAAGAGTTAATCAGATGATTTCGAATCAAAAAAAGCACACTACGAAAATAATGTTTATTTTGTGTTTTCTCTCTTTCTTTTTCGGAAGTGAGATTTTGTTTTCTCAAGCTACTCCAACAAACGCAGGGCCCGTTATTACAACGGAAACGAAACCTACGACAGAGGAAAAATTGGATCATTTTGATTTTGTTTCTCCGATGAAAAAAAACGGAATTAGCGCCGAGTACAATCGACACATGTTTATCGATCCGGATCTCTCTAAGACAGTAAACAAATACTCGAATAAACTTTGGATCAATGATTGGATCAAATTAGGCTTTTATCTGAGACCCAGATACGAATCCAGAAATAATCTCAACTTTGATAAATCCAATCACGCTTATACAGATCGAATCATGCAGACTTCTGCATTTTATTTTCTCATCGATCCAAATCCTTATGTGACTTTTAAAATTACCATTCAAGATACCAGAGTTTGGGGCGGTGTATCTCCTGCAAATGTCGGGGATATTCGTTCGGGATTTTTCAGTAATACTCCGACTCTTAGCTCGGATCCGAATATTCCGGGTAAACCGAACAATTCAATCGCTCCCAACAACACAAGTATTAGAGAAGCCTTCGTAATGATTCAAAAACTTCCTTTGGAAGCTAAAATGCAGGTTGGTCGGCAGATTTGGGCTTATGGTGATCAGAGAATGATCGGCGGAGGAAACTGGACGATCAACGGTTTATCCTACGACGGTGCCCGAATTATGTTCGATTACGAGAATTTCAATTCTCACTTTTTTGCTGCGAGACCTTATTGGACCCAAAGCGGTGTGAACGGGGTTCTTTCTTCCAACGATCCAAAGGTCAATTCCACTCCGGGAAACACGAATACTTCTGCTTCTCAATCGGACACAACTCTTTTCGGTACATACAATACGTTCAAAATCTTGAATGAAGTAGTTTTAGATGTTTATAATATAGATGTGATCAAAAAGTGGATTCCTCAAACGACTCCTGCTTCCACTGCGGACGACGTTCTTGCCATCAATCGTAAAAGGCAAAACGATCAACTTTATACGACCGGTTTCAGGCTCACTAATAGAACCAATAAAAACAATCTTCGAGAAGGAAAAGCTTGGGATTGGACTTTCGAAAGCGCATGGCAGAACGGTTACAACGGTCAAAGAATTCATAAACGATTTTTAGGCTACGACCTCCCAGGTACGATCGAAGGTGTAAACCTTGCCGATACGAGAACCGAAAGGATCAAGTATTCCGGCCATTTTCATGTCGTTCAAAGTGGTTATACCTTTCTGGAAAAGTTCAGGTTGGGATTACAGTACATGTACGCCTCCGGCGATAATAACCGAACGGATGGAAGTTTTTCCACTTTCCAAACTCTCGTGAACCCTCGTTTCGGAGTAATTCCTTATTGGAATAACGTAGCCGGTCTTTCTGAAAATATCGATATGAAAAACTTAAGTTCCTGGAATACGAACTTTACCTACAAAAGCAGCAAGTGGGGAATGTTTCAAATAGCGTATATTATCAACGACAAGGTTCAGAAAAACGATGCTTGGTATGCGATCAACGGAGGTGCGAACTCGATCGCCGGTTCTACACTTTCTTCTCCGGTGGCAACATCGACTAACGCGTCTGGGAGTATTTCTTCCGCGGGTTCGACGGAAAATTATACGGGAAACGCTTTCACACAATCGTACTCTACGGGTAGAAATATTTATAACGAATTGGATCTAACGTGGATATTTCAGGTTAACGATAATGTGTCTATTTGGACAGGTGCGGGGGTTTTGATCGCGGGAAATTCGATTCGAAATTATAGAAATAGTCCCTTATTCTACAATGGAACGACAAACCAGTTTGAATTAAATACTGCGGCGTTGATGAAACAGCATACCTCTGACAAGAACGCAAGCGTATTTTTCTTTCAGATGAACGCCGCGCTTTAGCAAAAGGAGGCTCAAGCAGCCAATGATCATTCTATCTTATTTGATAGTTGTAATGTCTCTTGTTGTACCCTTTTTAGCAGCAAAGGTACTCGGTAAGGATTTTTTTGGGCGGGATACGGCTATATTTATTGGCCTTGCTCTTCAGACGGTGTTGGGAATTATAATCTCCGTTTATGTTCACGGTTATGAGCACCGTAAAAGAACAACCATTCTTTTGGGCTATGCTATATTCTTTCTTAGTACTGGACTGTGCTATTTAGTCGGTAAAACTTTATGGCTGATTCTATTTTGGGAATTATCCACGGTTAGCGCTTTCCTTCTTTATCAAGGAGGCAAATGGACTCCGAATTCCATCAAAAGTTTTATCGCGTTAGTCGTTGCGGGTGGGGTCGGAGCTTTTTGTTTTACGTATTGGATTTATTCTCCTGAAGGTCAGTTTGGAAATATTTTTTTGGTTGCCGGTCTTTTAGTGAAAGCAGCGTTTTTTGGGTTTCACTTTTGGCTTCCGGAAGCTCACTCTGGGTCTCCAGCGCATGCGTCTGCCGCTTACTCGGGAATTTTGGTAAATCTTCCTTTGATCCTTTTTCATCAGCTCGTAGCCCCTTGGCTCGGTAATACTGTTTATATCAAAATTTTGATTCCTTTGGCAGGTTTCGGAGTACTTTGGGCGGGTTTATCTTCTTTATTTTCAAAAGATGCTAAGAAGGCGATTGCTTACAGCACTGTAGAGAATATGAATTTTCTGTTTCTCTGTATTCTTCTTTCCGCGTTGTGGAAAGACAGTGAAGTGGAGAATTTAAAAGTACTCAGCAGATCTTTTTCGTTTCTGTTCATTCTTTCTTTGATCCACCACAGTATCAGTAAGACGTTTCAGTTTCTTTCAATCGGATACCTCACCAAAATATCAGGTTTTTCGAATGTAGATCAAAACACAGGTGTCGGAAGAATTTCCGGACTACCAACTTCGTTGTTGAGTT
>NZ_AHMT02000061.1:42500-87500 GCF_000243815.2 Leptospira alexanderi serovar Manhao 3 str. L 60
CCGATCGCTTGGAAGTTTCTTTTGATCAATTCCTTCGGGTTAGGGATCGCGTTTTTAGGAATCATCATAGTTACGGCTACGTTATACGGTATTGATCATCCGGTTGAAGTTTTGGCGGGTAAGTTATCCGAACATCCGGAAAATCTATGGATTGAAATCGGACTCTGGCTGGCGATTTTCGGGTATTCTGCAAAACTTGGACTTTTTCCAAATCATGTTTGGGTCGTAGATACTTACGGTGAAAGTCCGAGTCAAATCTCCGCATTGATCGCCGCGTTTGTTCCGGTCGCGGTAAGTTACGCGTTACGTCCGTTCATTCATATGGATCATCAATTGTATCCGACTACTTTCAGCGCGGCGGACGGGTTGTTAATCTTAGGAATTATAACGATGTTGCAGAGTATCGTTGCGCTCTATCAAAGGAACGATTTGAGAATGATGACTGCGAAAGTAGCTCTATTTCACAGTGGCGCGATCGGAATTTTTCTCTGGATGGATCTTCCTGACTCGGTGTTCAATTTTGTAATGGCCGGAAATATCGTAATGAAATCGGTTCTATTTTTAACGATGGGGATCGTGAGAATGGATGCCGGAAAGAGAGAGTTGAGCAAAATTTTTCTTTCTGAGAAAATCAATAAGAAAGCGTTGTCACTTTATACGGCTTCTTTGTTTGTCGCTTTTGTTCTTCCCGGTTCTCCGATTTTCGTAAATGATCTTTTACTTTTGAAAGTAGGTTGGGCCCAAGGTCAGTGGTTTGTGATTACGGTGCCGTTTTTAGGATTGATCTTTTTCGGAGTATTGCTCTACAAAACGGTTCCTCTTTTTAACTTAGAGGACCGGCCGTTTGCAAAGGAATTTGCCGGAACATTACAGATTCGTATGACCAATTCGCTTTTGCTTTTTATCATGGTACTCGGTCTCGGTATTTGGGGTTTTTATCATCTACTGCAAGGAGAATTTTGAATGCGTAGCGTGACTGGTTTATATCCGAGAAAGGGTAAAAAGGGTTACAACCGCTTTTGGCTTACAAGCGACGGAGTAGAACATGAGATCGTAGAATATTCCGAAAAGGAAGCCTTTGAGGACACCGCAAATCCGATTTGGATTCTCAGACATTCTCTTGGAACCGATCAGGGAGAAGAGGATTATTCTTCCTATGATTTCGAAAGATATATTACGGCAGATCGCAAAATCGATCTGGAAAAATTCGTAACCAAAAAAGGTATTAAGGATTTAGTATATAAAGGATTAAAAATACCGATTCCGGCGAGTCATTATTCTCACGCAGTCGGACCGATTCACGCGGGAGTGATCGAACCTGGGCATTTTCGTTTTATCGTAAAGGGAGAAGAGATTCGAAATTTAGACATTCGACTCGGTTTTCAAAAACGAGGTTTAATCGATTTGATCAAGGGAAAAGGACCGAAGGATTCTTTGCCCTATGCGGAAGCGATTTCAGGAGACAGTACAATTGCCTATGCGATCGCGTTTTCCAGAATTTTCGAAGAAGCGCAGAAAATCGTCGTTCCTCAAGAATTGGATTTTGCAAGACTCGTTCTTTTGGAACTCGAAAGAATTGCGACCCATATCGGAGATATGGGTGCGATCGCGGGAGACGTAGGTTATTATCCTTTACAAGGTGTTTGTTCTTTGCAAAGGGGGGTTCCTCTTGGAGTGATGGAAGCGTTGACCGGGAATCGTTTTGGAAGAGGAGCATTATCTCCGGGTAAGGTCGTTCTTAGAAAGGGACTCAACCGCGAAAAATTAAACGAACTCGCAGAAAGAATTCGCTCCGTTGCTGCGGATGTGGTCGCACATTTTGAACGCGCCGCGAACGTTTCTACAAACCGGGAGAGGCTGCAGTCTTGCGGGATAATCCGACAAAAGCAAGTTAGACATCTTGGTTTTATAGGACTGGTGGAGAAGTGCACAGGACTCAGCAGGGATCTTCGTAATTTAGAAAAATCATATATGTTTAGTTCTCCGATTTCTCTTGAGTTGAATCGGGATCATATGAAAGGGGACGCATGGGCAAGATTTTATTTACGTTGTGAAGAATTGAAAAACAGCGGTAAATGGCTCGTAGAGGCGATTCCGAAATTAGAAGCCGCTTTCTCTTTGAAATTCGGAAAGGTCTCGTCAAAATCCGCTGTCAAAAAAGGGACCTATTATTCCGCAGTGGAAGGATGGAGAGGACCGGTGCTAGTATCCTTGGATTTGGATGCTGTCGGTTCGATTGAAAACGCCTATATCAGGGAAGTTTCCGTTCCTAATTGGCACGCGCTTGAGTTAGCGGTAAGGGGAGAATACATCGGAGATTTTCCGTTAAATAATAAGTCCTTCAATCTGAGCTACGTAGGAGTGGATCTATGAAAATTATATTCGAGATATTGAATATAATTCGTCCTGCAAAAACGATGAATTATAAAAAGGTTTTACCCTTCAACCCCAACGCGAGGGGAATTCCGGTTCCGGTGTTATCTTCCAATGAATCCTGTCTTTCCTGCAAGTCTTGCGAACAAGTATGTCCGACTCATTCACTCAAGATTCATTCCAAGGATAAGATGAGTTTCGATTATGGAGCTTGTCTTCAGTGCGGAAGATGTTCCGAGTTTTGCTCTGATGGAAAGATTATCGATTCTGGTTTTGTTCATGTATATTCCACCGATCGGGAAGCCTTAAAAGTAACGTATACCAATGGAATGCCGGATGAAAAACCGGAAATGGAAACCGAGGAAGTAAAACGGTTTAGAAAGACCACAAAGAAAACCGGATTTCAATTTAGAGAGGTCGCTGCCAGCGGGAATAATGCAACCGAAGCGGAAATCAACGCAAGTTTTAACGCCCTCTTTGACAGTGAGGCGAGTAAAATTCGGGTCGTCGCTTCTCCGAAACACGCGGACGCACTTGTCTATTCGGGTCCGGTTGGACCGAATATGGAAGGCCCACTCGATACTGCGTGGGAAACAATGCCTTCTCCAAAAGCTCTTGTAGCTTGCGGTTCGGAAGCGGTTTCAGGAGGGCTTTTCAAACTCGGTAAACTTCCAAAAGAACCTGATTTGTTCATTGGAGGAGATCCTCCTCGCCCGGATGTGATTGTTTCCGCGTTTCGGTATTTGATGGGAACCGGAGAATTCTCTTTCAGAGCGGAACTGGCAAAGTTCGTTCAAAATTTAAAGGAAACCAAATAATCTATATTAGGCGGGAATAAAAACATGTACATCTATTTAAATAAATTTTCCCATTCTTTCCGTAGCATAAAGAGCTTCTCTGGATTTTAAACTCATACTTGAAAACAATGTTTCCGAATTCATTCCGCTTAAGATGTCTACGGGATATGTAATTCGTTTATCCTTTTTCGTATGAATCGGATAAAAACGTTTTTGATCTCTATAGGAATAAGTCGTTAAAATGACCGTTTCAACATCATGAAAGACCTGTTCTAAATTTCGAAGTAAGGTGTTTGTTTTAGAAGCGATGTTTTCGTTGATATCTTCCCAAGCGGAAAGTTCTCCCGAAATTTCTATGTTGAGATGAACGAGAATGGGCCCTTTTTCGGATTGTTTCGCTCGATTCTTTTCTAAGACTTTTCGAGCGACGTTTAAAGCATCCGTATCGTTTCCTCTTCCCGTCTTTACAAGAATCGCTTTGTTTCTCTGTAATAGTTCGAAACCGTCTCCATAACAGATCAGCTCCTCCGCATGATCTAAAATTTTCCACTTTTCAGTCTCGTTTAGATTGGATAATTTTCGCTTGTGATAGAGAGAATATGCAATATTCCAAATGGATTGATATAAAAGAGCGGGAATCAAAAGAGGGGGAAGATCTTTGACTGAAAAAAGTTTTTGAGCCAATGCGTTGAATAAATCGGGTTGAATCAATTTTTGAGAAGCGAAATCGTCCGATACGACAATTCCGATTACTTCCCGAATGAGGTACGACTTCATACAAAGTGCGGTTTGAAAATCGTTGAAAAAAGCAAGTTCTGGTTCCGCAAACAATTCTTCCGGAGTTTTAAAACCAACGTATCTGGCTGTTGAGGTATCTTTGAGAGGAAATTTTAAAAACGCCTTATGAAAAATATCAGAACTAGTTTGAAAGTCGAAATTACGAATAAACTCGGTCGTATCTAACGCACTTTCGTTTTCAAAGATCAATGTTTCCGCCATGGAGTCTGTGTTGGTAATTCCTTCCATCACATAGAGTCTGTCTTTTCTAAAGATCTTACGGACCGCTTGGGTTTGCTCTTGGATCGCTTTTCTGGCAGCTTGGTCGTCGTGATTGTGGGCGGCGCAACCAAGTTCTGGCAGGTCAGATCTATGCATATACGCGATGAATAAAGCGGGAGTGTTCGGTGTATTGCAGGTTGCGTCATTGATCAAACGATCAATACGATTCCAGAACCAAAAGTTATTTAGGTTTGTGGAAACAATATTGCCGTCCGTTCTACCGAAACGAATCGTAGTCACTGGATAACCTTTTAGTTTACTTCCGTGAACGCGGCCGTCGATACATTTTGTGACGAGAACTTTTGGTGCTCGGATACTGAATTCTCGAATGACGTGTTTCATCCTATGAATGGTTTCCGATTGAAGAATATTCTCTTCCAAATATTGATTCAGGTACTGATGAACTTCTTGCACAATCAGCCTCTTTTTACTGAGTCATTCGAAAAATGTTTTTGTCTTTTTTTGATCAAAAACAAAATTATTTTCGAATGGCTTCGGAATTTAAAATCTGCTCCAAAACCTTAAAAGAAATCACTTATAATTATTCAGTAAGTTCGTAATAAAACGTAGAAGTTCCACCGTTTTAATGGCGAGGCTTTAGTCACCATAGTGATTAGGGCTTTATATAAAGTCCTAATCACTAAAACCCTGACATCTAATATGTTAACATCTAAAAAGTTCCTACATTCTGAGGCTTTGGGACAGATTCTTATGCTCTAATAGTATCAGTTAGAAAATAATTGTAAAATTCATTTTCCAGTAGAATCACAAATTTTAAAATAAGCGTTTCCATCTTATTTAATCGGTAATTTGCCGATACGTTTGTTAACACGCCTTTAAAAAACTTCAAGGATAAACGTCGTGTAGAAGATTTATCATCGGGAAATTAAAATTTGTCTCATAAAAAATTCGATTTTTATAATTTAGGAAACTAAAACTTTTTTCTATAAAACCATCTAGCGAAAAATGAAAGTTTCTTTTTTAGGAATTTACTGCGAAAATCCGCCATTGTACTTGGAACATCATAATATTATAAATTATTTTTGAAGTAGATTCTTATAAAATGAAAATCAATTATAGTCTTATTTCAAAAAGTCTTCCAATCTTTTTTAACTAGATAGTTTACTAGAACAAAAAATGTAAGAACTCCTACGGCTCATAAATGATGAATAAACTGTAAGTTCTGTCGTTGAATTTGGATAAAATGGTTATTTTCCGCGTAAATGGCAAGGACTTTGAATTTAAATCCTGTCCTACTCATCTCTACATAATAGAGTGTCCAAGATTCTGCGCCTAAACGGGGATTTGTGCTAAAATTGCTGGTACTCCTTTATGTGAGATCAGTAAAACCCTGACATTTAATATGCTAACATCTAAAAAGTTTCTACACTCTAAGAAGTTGCAGTAAACTTTTAATAGAGTTATTGAAAAAATTGTATAATTTAACGTAAGTTCGGTGTAAGAAATCCATGATTCATTTTTCTGTAGGAAGTTCAATTTGAACTTTATAAATCTATTCTTACTACTCGGACGCATGAAAATGATACTCGAAAATAAGCGGTCGGTTTTGCAAAAGTACAACGGTTCTCAAAAATTAAGTCAAATCGGGAAATCTCGACTTTTTAGAGGAATATTCCAACATTCTAATTTTCGAAATAATTTATCATAGTATTTTATTCATGCGTCCGAGTAGTAAAATGTGGGAACTATAACAAATCGCAATTTTACGAACAAATTCTAAAAGCAGAGACTCCTACTTTTAGAAAATTCTTTCTCATTTTCTTATATCGAGCTCACGTTAATTTATAGTACCAAACTGCATGACTCGTCTGTTGTAATGAAATTAAAGCCATCCGGAGTTAATTTTTCAACAACTCTAATATAAAAATTTTTGGAGAGTTTTCATCTTAAAATTTTTTATTTCATTTTGAAACGCTTTTGTACAGCATTATAAGTTATTCCTAAGATTCTGAAACTTCTTTAAGAATGAATCAATCTGACAAGATGATCGATCCCTTCCTCAAATAATGCGGGACCAGGTTGGAGAATGATTGAAGAATCCAGCTCGTAAATTTTTTGATTTCGAATTGCGTTCACACTTTGCCAGTCCGGATGTTTCTGCACCCATTCAAAATTCACCGGTTTTCCGCACCAAGAACCTATGTATACGTCCGGATTTGCTTTCGCCACATCCGATGCAGAGATAATTCTATCCTTCGCTAAGGATTTTTTTTTGAGATATTCAAAACAATCTTTTCCACCCGCCAGCTCAATCAATTCGGAAACCCAAGAAATTCCACTAATAATCGGTTCGTCCCATTCTTGAAAGAAAACAGAAACACGACTCCGAGACAGATATCTTTTCTGAATTTCGTCTAACTTTCTTTTCCAACCTTCTATTAGTTTTTGTGTTTCGTTCCTTTTGTTTACGATAGATCCGAGGAGCAACAACGTATCAAAAATCTCGAAAATTGTTCTTTGATTCGTTACAAGAACGTTAAGTCCCTCCGATATTAAATCTTTTGCTAAGTTTGCTTGAATGTCCGAAAAGCCGATGATAAGATCCGGCTTCAACTCCTGAATACGTTTAATATTTCCGTTGATAAACGCGGAAACCTTGGGTTTTTGTTCTTTAGCTTTGAGAGGTCGAACTGTATATGCGGAGATTCCTACGATACGTTCTTCCTCTCCGAGTAAATAAAATAACTCGGTCGTTTCTTCGGTAAGACAGACGATTCTTTTCGGACCTAACCGAGCGACCATAGGAGCGAGGTTTGAGTTTCGCGAAGCGACCATAGGAGTAAGTAACTCATGTAACGCTTCCTAAGGGTCGCGTTACAGGTTTGAGTTTCGCGAAGCGACCATAGGAGTAAGTAACTCATGTAACGCTTCCTAAGGGTCGCGTTACAGGTTTGAATTATAGAATCATTCATCTTGTTCAAACAAAGTTTATTGGAATTCGGCATAATGATTCACTCACTTTTTACTTTTGTTTCGAAAGGGTTTCTATAGGAAATCCGATCTTAACTATGGAATTTCCTTTTGTCTTCGATTAACTTCTGAACCACTGACGGATCCGCGAGAGTGGACGTATCACCGAGGCCCTCGAATTCTCCCGAGGCAATCTTTCTTAAAATTCTTCTCATAATTTTTCCGGAACGAGTTTTCGGAAGACTCGGCGACCAGTGAATCACGTCCGGTCTCGCAATCTTACCGATCATCTTTTCAACGGTTGCAATAAGATTCTTTTTCAAATCGTCGTTAGTCGTAACACCTTCCTTTACCGTCACATAAGCGTAAATTCCCTGACCTTTGATATCGTGCGGAAATCCGACCACCGCTGCTTCGGCGACGGATTTGTTTTCTACGAGCGCACTTTCCACTTCGGCGCTTCCGATCCTATGTCCGGAAACGTTAATCACATCGTCGACTCGACCGGTAATCCAGTAGTAACCGTCCTTATCTCTGCGCGCTCCATCTCCTGTAAAATAATATCCTTTGAATTGAGAGAAATATGTATCAAAGAATCGTTTCGAATCTCCGTAAACTCCGCGCATCATCGAAGGCCAAGGACTTTTGATACATAGGTTGCCGGAAATTTCGCCCTTGTCCGTGAGTTCTTTTCCGTCGTTATCCACTAAGACCGGTTGAACTCCGAAGAACGGTAATGTCGCCGAACCCGGTTTTTGCGGAATGGCTCCCGGCAAAGCCGTGATCATAATCGATCCTGTTTCGGTCTGCCACCAAGTATCGACGATCGGACATTTACTTTTTCCGATATTCTTAAAATACCATTCCCAAGCTTCGGGATTGATCGGTTCTCCGACGGAACCCAAAAGACGAAGAGAACTCAAATCTCTTTTTTGGATATGGCCTAAACCCTCTCTCATCAAAGCGCGGATCGCAGTCGGAGCCGTGTAAAAGATATTCACTCCGTATTTATCAATGACGTCCCAAAATCTCCCTGCATCCGGATAAGAAGGAACCCCCTCGAACATTACGGAAGAAGCTCCGTTGGATAAAGGGCCGTAGACTAAATAAGAATGTCCCGTCACCCAACCGATATCGGCCGTACACCAATACGTGTCTTCCGGCTTTATATCAAATACATAATGAAATGTTAAATTAGCTCCGAGAAGATAACCGCCCGTGGTATGCAGAACGCCTTTCGGTTTTCCGGTGGAACCGGAAGTATAAAGAATAAAAAGAGGGTCTTCCGCATCCATCGGCTCCGGTTTACAATAAGAAGGTAAATCAGGATCGCCGATCAAAAAATGATACCAATGATCCCGACCGTCTTTCCAAGTCAGACCGGATTCGTTCCCCGTGCGACGGACAACGATTACTGTTTTAACGTTCTCTTTGGATTTTTCGAGAGCAAAGTCGACGTTTCTTTTGAGTTCAACGGGTTTGCCTCCTCGAAAACCTCCGTCCGCAGTGACAATCAACTTCGGCTTACAATCGTCGATTCTACTTTGAAGCGCTTCCGGAGAAAAACCTCCGAACACGACGGAATGAATTGCACCAATTCGAGTACATGCAAGAATCGTAATGGCTAATTCCGGAATCATAGGAAGATAAACAAGAACCCGATCTCCTTTTTTTACTCCATATTTTTTGAGAACGTTCGCAAAACGATTTACCTCTCTGTAAACGTCGTAATATGTAAGGACCCTGGATTCTGAAGGATTATCTCCTTCCCAGATCAAAGCGGCTTTGTTTTTCAAAGGAGTACTGATGTGACGATCTAAACAATTATAAGAAACGTTGAGCTTTCCGCCTTTGAACCACTCCACTTTTGCATTTTTAAAATCGTGATTTAAAACCTTGGTCCATTTTTTAAACCAAGTCAGTCGGTTTGCTTCTCTTGCCCAAAATTTGTTCGGGTTCTTGATGGATTCCTTATAAAGAGATTTATAATCCTTAAGGGTAATGTTTGTATTCTTTTTAAATTCCGCGGATGGTAAAACTACTCGTTCTTTTGCCATAACTTCCTCCGAATTCAGCAAAGAATGTTCTTTTTTTTCTCTCTGTCTACCAAATTGCGAAAAAGGAAATCCGAACCTTTCTCTTAGGAAAATTGTCCGAAGGAGGTTGATTACTTAGGTAGATCCGGTACGAATGAGATCCAAAAACTCGGAACGGGTTACCATATTTTCTTTGAAAGCCCCTAACAGGCAAGAGGTGAAAAGTTCCGAATTTTGTTTTTCGACTCCCCTCATCATCATACAAAGATGTTTCGCCTTAATGACCACTGCGACTCCTTGGGGATCAAGAACTTCTTGAACGGCGTAGGCGATTTGTTCCGTGAGACGTTCCTGAACTTGAAGTCTTCTGGCAAACACATCGACGATTCGAGGAATTTTGCTGATCCCGATGATCTTTTTGTTAGGAAGATAAGCGACGTGAGCTCTTCCGTAAAAAGGAAGAAGATGATGTTCACAAAGAGAATATACTTCGATGTCTCGAACGAGAATCATTCCTTCCGTAGGTTCTTCAAAGATCGCTCCGTTGACAACTTTCGTAATGTCGACGTGGTAGCCGGATGTCAGAAAGTCGTAGGCTTTTTTCACTCGTTTCGGAGTGTTGAGAAGACCTTCCCTGGTCGGATCTTCTCCGATCGATTTTAGAATGTTTACGATATTTTCTTCCAAATTAAACTCTCTTCATTCGATTATCCCAATTGAATCGGGAGTCTTTTTGTTAGATTCCTTTCGGAGGATTCCGGATCGGTTTTTTAAATCTAACGCCTCATTCCCATTCTCAAAAGTGCCTATTGAATCTTCCATCGGATTTTCATTTTATTGCAGATTTCCGACAGCGGGTAATTCTGTCTGATCATGGGAACCAAAAGAAAGGAAGTACAAAAAAACCGAGCTTTGGCGATCGGATTGGATGCGCGTATGATTGCTCATTCAGGGATTGGGATGAGAATCCGTGGTCTTTTGAAGTATCTCGGTCCAATTGCGGTGAAAGAGAATTTTCGGATCTATCTTTTTGGAGATGTAACGACGATTTTGAACGAAGGAATTTTATGTTATGAGTTTTCCGGTTTTGAGAAAGGTCGAAGTGAAGCTGAAACTTCGAATAATTCTTCTAAAAAAGAAAAGGGTTTTTCTTATCCTGTGATTCGCTATCACTCTCCGATTTATTCTTTTTCCGAGTTTTTAGGTCATCCTTTGATGGGAAGAATGGATCTTTTGGACATTCCTCATTTTAATGTACCTTTGCGCTATCTCAGAAAATCGATCGTGACAATCCACGATATCATTCCTTTTCGAATGAAGGAATTTCATTCAAGTTTTCTGAAACGAATTTATATGCAGGTCGTATTTCGTTTGCTTCGACGATTTTCAAAAAAGATCGTATCCGTTTCCGAATATACGGCAAAGGATTTGGAATCCGTTTTCGGTTTTTTTAAAGAGGAAATAAAAGTGATCCACAACGGAATCGACCAATCCGTTTTTTATCCTGCGACGGCTACGGAGAAAGAAAAATTTCTAAAAAAATATAAACTCAAAGAAGGTTACTTATTAAGCGTAGGAATCGGAAAAGGTCATAAGAATTTAAACTTTGTTCTCGATGCTCTAAAACCTCTTTGGGATTCTAAGATTCTAAAAACAAAATGGGTGTTAGGTGGCGTTTCGGGAAAAATTCCCGACTATTTGCAATCGGATATTATGGGTTATGAAGATCAAATTCTTCCTATGGAAAGACTGTCCTTGAACGAACTTCGTTGTCTTTATTCCTGTGCAGGGCTTTTCATCTTTCCTTCAAAATATGAAGGTTTCGGATTTCCTCCTTTAGAAGCCCAAGCCTGCGGCCGTCCGGTGATATCTTCCAATACAACTGTCATGCCGGAAATTCTTCGAGACAGTGTGTACTATTTTTCTCCGAATAAACCGGAAGAATTGCAAAGTCTTTTGAGAGATTTTTCAAAAAATCGAAATACTATAAAAAAATTGATCATAAAAGGAAAAAAAAATTCCGCCAGATTTTCTTGGGAAAAGGCGGCTTTAGAAATTTTGGAAGTTTATAAAAGTCTATCCTAAAAGTTTTCCCTAGGAACTCCCACGTTTTAGGGGGTAGCAAATTAGATGTTACTGATCTCTACATAAAGGAGTACCGCCAATTTTAGCACAAATCCCCGTTTAGATATAGAATTTTGGACACTCTATTATGTAGGGATGAGTAGTGGATAGTGTTTTAAATGTTTGTGGATAACATTTAGGTTTTTTAACTCCTGATTTTGTTCATCAAGCGGCCTGATTTCTGTAAACCTGATTTTAGGACTTTTTACATTACACTTTTTTAACCGGCCTCGAATTGTCACTGAATCTTGAATACCGTAGTTTTTTATCGCTGGTTCTGGTTGTATTTGCCACTCTCTATTTCCTCGATCACTTTCCTCTTGAATGTGTCACTGTAACGTTTGATCGTTGTCATTTTACCTGCCTTTGACTGACAACTTTTTCTTAGGATTTTACACCCAGCTCATTCGAAAATAAATTTACTAAAAATAGGAGAAATAAGAGTATTATAAATTACTTTTGCGTAGTTCTTTGGAAAAAATCTCTTCTTTGCGAATTTTCAATTTCAAGAACAAATTCTCTCTTTCAGAATCGGAATAACGAGACCAGTTTCCGATTTCATCAATGGTTCTAAAACATCCCTGACAATAACCGGATTCAAAGTCCATTATACAGATTTTATTGCATGGTGAACGAATCAATTTATTTACTTCATTCTAACTTTAGACTTGGAAACAACTTGTTTCTTCAACGGTTTTTTCTTCGATTTAAGCGGAACGTTTGCAATACCGTTTTTGGAATGATCTACGATCGCCTTCATTTCTTTAAAAAGAGACATTCCACTGATTCTTCCCGGTACGATCACGTGAGCGGCGCCACTTTCGATAAGAACTTCTGCTTCTTGTACATCGTCGGTGGTAAGAATGATAGAAGGTTGCGTGTGATGACAAATTCCTTTGATTGACTCCAAAAGTCTACGATTGGTTGTCCCTTTGAGAATCATATCAGAGATTGTACAAATTACATATCTTGCATCTTCGATTCCAAGATGATGTAAAGTTTCCGGATTTGCGAGATCGCCGTAAGCCCAACGAATCCCTTTCGCTTCCAGAAATCGACGAAAGACAGGATTAAAATCTACAATCAAAATTCGATTGAGCCATTCCGGTTTTTCACGTTCTATCTCCTCTAAAAGACTTTGTGCAATTCTAAAATAACCGAGAATAACGATGTCTCTTTTCGGCCGACCGTTAGCATAGGATTCGGTTCTTTTTTCTTCTTTTAGACCGATTATTCCCAATAGCTTTAAAATGAATCTTGAAATCGGATCATTGAAAAAAATGATATAAGTGGAAACTACCGATGCAAGAATCATCGAAGTCAAAACTGTAGATTCCAATTCTTTACTGATATGACCGTAGCCCATTCCCAATGAGAGGATCACAAGAGAAAATTCACTGATCTGAGCCAAGTTTAAACCGGTCACAATTCCGGCTCTAAGTCCTCTGCCGGAAAAATAAACCGGAGTCGCAACGGTGAGGACTCTACTAAAAATTACAAACACTACCGCTATTAAAGAAACACTGATAATCTGAATCGAAGGAATCGGAATTTTCATTCCAAGTGCAACGAAAAAGAGAGTGATGAAAAAATCTCTAATCCCCGAAAGTTTTGCGATAACGTCTGCTCCGTAAGGAAATGCGGCGATACTAATTCCCGCAATCAGTGCTCCCATCTCTTTGGATAGACCAGCCTTTTCCGCAAAACCGCAAAGTAAGAAACACCAGGCAATCGAAGTGATCAAGATAAGCTCCGGTTTGGAAGCCGCCGCTTGAAACAATCTGGATAAAAAGAATCTACTGATTAAAAATGAAACGCAGACTAATACCGAACCGACTCCAAGTGAACTCACAATCTTTAAAATCTGCGGATCCTGAAGACTCGGTTGGATACCCATAAAGATAATCGCCCAAATATCTTGTAGAACCAATACTCCGATTGTAAGACGACCTGCAATCGTACTCACTTCGAATTTATCATGTAAAAGTTTGACCACGATCATCGTGGAACTGATGGCCAGCGCGATGGCGAAATATAAAAGATCGAACTTACCGCTGAAGTTAGCGAGAATTTCCCTGAAAAATAAAAGCCCGAACAACACGCAGAACACAAACTGGATAATCCCAAGAATGAACATCGACTTTCCCATACGTGCCAGTTCTTTTAAATCAATTTCAAGACCGATGATGAACAAGAGAAGGATCAATCCGATCTCGGAAATCAACTCTATGCTCTCTTCGTTAACCACAAGACTTAAACCCAAATTCGGCCCAAGCAAAAGCCCTCCCGCTACATAACCCAAAATCAAAGGTTGTTTCGTAATCCTAGCTATGTGGGAGAAAAATGTAGCAAAGATGATACTCAAGGCTATATCATTTAAAAGGGAGAGTGACTGATGCTCCATTTATGGTTTGTCCTAAACTTTATTCCTTATCGCGTTTTAATTTTCACAACAAGTATTCGGTCTCCTATAAATCGCTCTGCATGCTAAGGTATGAAAGATTCTTAAAGTAAAAAACATTTTTTTTATCGATCCGACAAAAACCGGCACATAAAAAGAAACAGAAGGGGTGATTCGAAATTTTAAAACGACATTGTTCATAAAGAAACAATTCTTGAAAAAATGAATTGTTTCTTTCAAATTCAAGGTACAATAAAAAAATCTTAAACGGAAAATTACCCCGTTTCCAAAACATGAATGTCTGGCAGGTTTCTGTATTTTCCGTCGAAATCCATACCATAACCCACAACGAACTCGTCTGAAATCCTCCAACCCACATACTTTACAGGGAATTCTAAGATACTTTTTCTTTCCTTTAAAAGAAGGGTTACGATTTCCAAACTTGCAGGATTGCGGGTAAAGATATGTCGTATGAGATATTGAAGGGTAAAACCCGTATCTAAAATGTCTTCCACGAGAATCACATGACGATTGGAAAGGTCTGTATCGATATCTTTTAATAAATCGATATTTCCGGTTGAGGAAGTTCCGGAATAAGACCTTGCTTGAATGAAATCGACTTCTACCGAAAAAGGAATCGCTTTTGTTAAATCTGTAAAAAAGTACACTCCGCCTTTTAATACACAGATAAGAATCGGATTTAACTTTTTATAATCCTTTGTTATCTCGGAAGCTAGAAATTTTACTTTTTGAGAGATCTCCTCTCGACTAAAACAAGGACGTAAAATATTTGAATCAATCTCGTTCATCCGGGTATCCAGAATCGAATTATTTTTCCGGGAACTTTGCCTAATTCTTCCCAAGATTCCGTTTCAATTTGTATACTGAGAAAACCCGACGTAGGAAATTTAAGAAACACGGATTCGGAAAGTGATAGGTCTTCATTGCCTCGAATGAGTCGATTTGCAATTTCTTCGATTCCAGGATTATGACCTAATAAAGCCACATTCTTGAATCTTAAATTTAACTTTCTGATCATTGTTAGAATGTCTTCACTATCCGATTCATATAATTTTTCTGTGATTTTCGTTTCAGAGGATAGGGTTCGACCTTTAGTTATAATCCTATAAGTATCCGCAGTTCTTTTGGAATCTGAAACTAAAAAGAGATCAATTTTGAATTCTATCTTTTCTAAATATTTTCGAAGAGATCGAGCGTTTTTCTTCCCTTTTTCGGAAAGAGGTCTTCCGTGATCGGATTTGAATCCCGTTTCCCAATCCGACTTAGAGTGCCTGAATAAATGGATTTGCTTCAATGAATTTTGTCTCTCTTTTTACTGTTTTGCGGTCAACTTTAAATTCATTGACAAGATATAAAAGAGAAGGTTAATAATGAGGCTATGAAAGGTGTCTTTGCGTTAGCAAAAATTACTTTACTCATTTTAATACCGACATTGTTAGATGCACAATTGGTGGGTCCCCCGGATGAGGAAAAAGCGAAAAGAGACGTTCAAACTCATTGGCTTAAAAGGAACACTAGCGATAAAATTCAATCCATCGAAAGTAACGGAGAACCCGTTCTCATCGAAAACTCCAAATCTAACGCGGATATTTTATACAAATTTCCGTTTTTAGTTACGGTAAAGCACAAAGATGGTAGCGTAACGCGTACCGAAGTCGGAGCGAACTATATTTTTATTCGTACAAAAGGTTGGTTATTTTCAGAATTAGGTTTCGGCAAAAATATAGTTCTTTCCGATCCGGGTAGGGAATCTCCGGACAAAGAAACCGTTCTTAAATTAATCGAAGAAAGTTTACTCCAGGATCGATGGAAAGGAAAAACGATCGAAAATCTAAAAATTGGCGAACCGACAGCTGGAAGTGATTTGGAAACGCATTGGTATCGTTATTCGGGAGAATACGAAGTTTCAGATCTTAATATTCGTTATATCTGTTCGAACCTGATTGTAAAACTATTCAAAGAGGATTCATCCGCAACAGACTGGAAACTAGATTGGAAAGAAAAAGGAATCTGTAGACAAATCGTCGGAAGCTTGAACGAAACTTCCCCTTGAAAATATGGCATTCTTAACTTTTACTCCATTTCAAAGTGTTAGCGGCTCTGGTGATGAATGAGCGCTGTTTAATAGAGTATCAGTAATAACGTGAGTTAATCTCGATTCATTTGTAAATCGAATTTCTCGTTATCGGATATTCAGAATCGTTGTCTCTTTAAATAACCAAAACCTGTTTCTCGCCCATAGAAGCGAAACGCCTGAGTTTCACAAAAATGTGGGAACTTTTTAGATGTTCGTGATAGGATTAAGACGCTACACTCAGATAACGGATCAAATTACTTTACGGGTTCCTGATCGATGGATCCGACTTTCTCAAATTCCTATTTCTAATTCGATCCATGTTTTCTTTTTTCAATTTTTCCGAAAATCGAGTCGAACTGATTTTTCCCATTCGTAATTCTTTTAAAGTGTTTTGTACAAAAGTTCCGATTCGATCATGAGAAGAGAAGCGCTTTAGAAAATTCTCCGCATGATTTCTATCCGAAAAATAGAACGTTTTTCCATAAGAGAAGACGGCGGAGTTTCGAATAGAAGGATGTGCACCCTCGTTGGAAATGGTGGATTCCAAATAGTCCCTTGCGGAATTCCCTCCAAAATCCGCAATCAATTCGTTAAGTTGGGAAATTGCATATACTCTCAACTCCAGATCTTTTGCGATGGCTACCAGATATTCCTGAGGATTAGGATTGATTGCATAAATTTCTCGCATCAAAGTTTCTTTTTCAATGTGGCCCGTTTGTGTGACTACGGCTTTGATTTTTTGATATTGGCTCTGATCTAAAACCTGAGCTTGGGTTCCAAAAGAAACCCCAAATAAAAATGCAACGATTATACTGTAAAAGCTTATTTTTATATTCATCATAGATTTATTTAATTCCATTTTCTTAATATACAAGGGGATGTGAGCGAAGCACCCAGCCCTGTTCTCCCGTCAATTGAGTTTGATTGATTTTCGGATTTCCCGCCCAAAACATCAGATTGAGTCCTCCGCTATCGTAAAATCCCTCGCCTAAACATTCCGTCAAACCGACAATATTGTTTCCGTTCTGATCCCTGCACTCAGGGGTTTCCGGAAGCGGATCCAAAGAATATTGCCCTTTGAGTACGTCTTTTTCGACCACATGATAAAGACCTAAATAATGACCGGCTTCATGAGCGATTGTCTTTGCAAGAAATACCTGATCCGATGCGCAGATCAAATCTTGTCCTACCACCCCACAACCGGAAGCAGTTCTGTGATTTTCGATAAATACGACCATACCCGATTTCGGAGTACCCGTAACCGGAATTCCGGGTATACCGGATGAAATTCCTAAAATCCCAGCAGGCGCACTGCTCGAAATCTGATAATCTCTTGTGATGTAAATGTTCAAAGAATTCGAATCCTGTACATTAGATGGGTTATTCCTATAAAGAGATCCTAAAGAACCTACCACATCCCCATAATCATCTGAAATATTTGCGATTGTTAAGTAAGGAGCTCCAGCAGCAGCGGGCACCAAGGAAGCTGTGACCGTTACGTCGATTTTAACCGTATCTTGCGCATAAATATCCTTTAAAGTCTGTATCATCGTCGCCATCCCGGCTGTGGTGGGAGTTGCTACGACATTTTGAATAAAAATCAAGTTGATATTCAATTTTTTTCTGGATTGCCAGACCTTTTTCAAACCCGAAGAGGAACTTCCAAATAATCCGTTCTGTTCCGCACGAAATTTATATTCTTCGCAAGTTTGAGCCGTGTTATTCGTGATTTTTCGCGTAGTGACTAACGGCCCTGGCGCGGTTGGCACGATAAAATTCGCCCCCAAAAGATTATTGTTGAAATTATTATAATTCGAACTAGGCGCATAATATCCAGGAGTGGCACCTATAGGAAAAGCCGTCGTAACGGATCTATAACCTAAGGATTCGCTTTTTCCGCTATCTTGAATCAAATCTCCCGAAGCGTTTGTCCAAAGCGGATAAATAAAACGGTTCAAGTTGGAAGAAAACTGATGATTCTGTTCAGCATAAACGATTCCCATCGGATTGTTTCTTCCGATTCCGGAGAACTCCACCGTTCCGACAAGATAAGCCGTTCCGCCGTCTTGATACCCTCCACTTTCCGTTAAAAGAACCTGACTCAGATTGGAATTCGATACGCTGAAATTCGGTGCGCTTCCGCTGGTTCGAACGTTTTCTTCCGGTTCACAATGATAATTCGCCTCGTTGAGCAAATACAATCCCAAAAAAAGTTCCAAATTTTTTGAGTTTTTATCCTTTCCTCGATTTATAGGGCATCCCCATACAAAAAAACAAAGAATCAAAATCAGAATCAATGACCTTTTCAACATAGTTGTCAATTCCTAGTTTATATTATCGTAATATTCTAAAATATATGGTTTTGTTAAACACTTTTTATTTTTAGCTTGTCCGATCTGAATTCGTTTTTCTAAAAAAGATTGAAAACTATTTCGGATCGTATTGAATTTCCTTTTCTTTTCCCACCAAATCCGACACGGTTTTTAGATTTTGTTTTTTTAAGAACCGATCCAAAAACTCCAAAATCTTCAGAGGAAAAAAAGGTCCTTGATAGATATAACCAGTGTAAATTTGAATTAAATCAGCTCCTGCTAAAATTTTTTCTAGAGCCGCTTTTTCGGAATCGATTCCCCCGACTCCGATAATCGGAATTCTTCGTTTTAAAATTCGATAAGCGACTCGAACAAATTCAGTGGAACGATTTTTCAAAGGTGTTCCGGAAAGCCCTCCTTCCTTTTCCACGTTCGGATATGCTTTCAAAGAAGACTTATCAATCGTAGTATTGGTTAAAACGACGCCGTCGACTTTTAAACTCAAAGAGGACTCAAGCAAGGCCTCAAGATCTTTTGTCTCCATATCGGGAGCAAATTTTACGAACAACGGAATTATAAAATTCTTTCCAAGCCCGTTTTTAATTCCTTGAATCAGAGACACGAAATTTTCCTGTTTTTGAAAATCCCTCAATCCCGGAGTATTCGGAGAACTGATATTGATAACCGCATAATCCGCATAAGGTGAAAGTTTCTTGAGAGTATAAACGTAATCTTCGACCGCTTTTTCTTCGGAAATAATTTTCGTTTTACCTGCGTTGATCCCGCGAATCTTTCTCTTTTTTTGGGAAGCAATGATTCTCTCCGCCGAATCGGCGCCCGGATTATTAAAACCCATACGATTGATCAAAGCTTGATCTTCAGGATAACGAAACACTCTGGGTTTGAGATTTCCCTGTTGCGACTGTCCTGTGATCGTCCCTACTTCGATATGGCTGAAACCCATTCGAGAAAGAAAAGGGTAAAGTTCTCCCGTTTTATCAAAGCCAGCACCCATTCCCAAAGGATTTTCGAATTCGATTCCAGCAACTCTCGTTTTCAAACGATCACTTCGATAAGATGTCATCGATTCCACTAACGTTAAGATTCCAGGGAATTTTGCACTGATGTTAAGTAAGTTTTTTGCAAGTTCATGCGCTGTTTCCGGATCCAAAGAGAGAAAAAACGGTTTCAAAAAAGTCGAATATGCAGCTTGTTTCAAAGTCGAGGAAAACATCTCTAAAACTATTGAATCCGTGCCGATCAAGACCAGCGAAAAATTTTATTTCCTACAAAAAGAAATACGATTCCGTATATAAGTAACGCAACCACGGCGGGAATCACCGAAATAAAACCCGCCCCTTCGATAAAAACCGTCCTTAAAGAATCCGCCATCAACGTCAAAGGAAGATTTTTGATTATCGGAAGTGCGGTTTCGGGAAAATTTTGATAAGAGAAGAAGACTCCGGAAAGAGTCATCATAGGAAACGTAACCGCATTTATGAGCCCATTTCCGACTTGAGAACTCGCGGCCCTTGATCCGACGAATATTCCAATACAGGAAAATGCGAAATTTCCGGAAAGAAAAATCATAATTATGGCTCCGAAGGAACCTTCCAACGCATTCTCAAATGTAAATAAAGTAAATCCGAGTAGAATTGCCGATTCGATTGTCGTTACGATCAGTCTTGTAAAAAAGAAGGAAAGAAGAAAAGACAACTTACTCATCGGAGTTGCGGACATTCTCCGTAAAAGTTTTTTCATCCTCATTTCGATCAGATTCCAACCGACTCCCCAAAGACAGGAATTCATCACACCCATCGCAAGCATTCCGGGAACTAAATAGTCGATGTATCTCATTCCCTTCGAATCCGAACGATCCACCTGCAATTTAAAATCCGTATAACGCGAACGGATTTTTGCCAAGATCAAAAGATAATCTCTCTGACCGTTCGGGTTGTCCGTATCGAAGAAGAAACGGATTTTTCCACCTTGTGTCCTTTCGACGATTACGTTGAGTTTCCCTCTCTTAAGATCTCGAATCGCTTCATTTTTAGAAAGAACCAAAAACTTCAAGGAAGGAAGTTTATCGGAATCAGAAGTGAGAGTTTTTTCTTTCGATTTTTCGTTTTTATTGTCGGTGGAATCTAAGACTTTTTTAAGTTCTTCAAGTTGATAAGAATTTTCTAATATTGCAATTTTGACTTCTTCTGATCCCCGATTTTTAAACGCGACTCCGAGGATTCCTGCCATCGCGATCGGAAATACAAAAGCCCAGAAAAGAATCGCAGGTTCTCTGTAAAATTCTTTAAGTTGTATATTTATCAGTTGGAATGTTTGTTTCATTCTCCCAATCCTCTTCCGGTCATGCTAAGGAAAAGATCATCTAAGGTTTTTTTATGGCATTCTAATGTACTTAGTTTTTTTCCGGAAACGGAAATCGTTCGTATCAATTCCGGAAGATAATCCGTAATTGCGGAAACGTGAATTCTCGCTTCGGACTTCGCGGAATCCCAAAAGAACTTATACATTCCCTCTGATGGAATTAAATTTTCGGGATTGGATCCATCCTCCATAGAAAATCGAATAATTTCGCCGCTATCGGTTCTACCGAGAAGATCTGCCAGAGTTCCTTGATCTAAGATTCTTCCATGATCCATGATGATGATTTTTTCGCAGAGAATTTCCGCTTCTTCCATATAATGTGTGGTAAGAATCATTGTGGTTTTATCCTGTCTGAGACGGTTCAAAATTTTCCAAACGTCCCTTCTTGCTCCAGGATCCAATCCCGTCGTAGGTTCGTCCAAAAAAAGAATTTCAGGATAATTTAATATAGAAACTCCGAGAGCCAATCTTTGTCTTTGGCCTCCGGAAAGGTTGCTTACGTAAGTGTTTTGTTTCTCTTCCAGATTGATCAACTCAAGAATTTCGCTCAACCTTTGTTTTTTACTTTTATAAAAAGTCCCGAAAAGATTCAAAGTTTCTCGAACCGTGATCCGATCCATAAATCGGGTTTCTTGAAGAGCTAGGCCTACCTTAGATCTAAGAAAGGTTTCGTTTTCCTTCCAAGTAGTTCCAAGAATCGATATAGATCCCGTGTCGGGTTTTTGGATTCCCTCCAACATTTCGATCAAAGTGGTCTTGCCGGCCCCGTTCGGTCCGAGCAAAGCGACAAATTCCCCTTTTTGAATTTGGAGACTGAGATTGTTCACGGCAATCGTATTCTTAAAACGTCTTACGACGTTTCGAACATCTATCAAACTATCTTCCAGAAATGATTTTGTATTCCCGTTCAAGTAAGGCCCTTTTATATTTTAGTTTCAGTTTGCTTGTATTGTATCATTTGGAATCGTTTCCTAAATCTTAACAATGACAAATACGTATTTTCCGAACGGAATTAACTTTTACCGTAATAACGTAAGATTTGTCGAAGCGAAGATAAATAAGAAGATCCGAAGAGATTAATATGAACCAAAACGGGATACATCTGCCAAAACGGAATTCTATCTTTGAAATGCTCCGGGTTTTCGATTCCGCAAAAAGAAAGAATCTGTTGCATCTCTTCTAAATTTAAAGAGCTACCGAATAAGTTCAACATAGAGAGATCTTGTTCGGGATGTGAAAATGAAATTGAAGGGTCGATCAAATAGGAATGTCCGTTCTTTCCAGTAAGAATGTTTCCAGACCAAAGATCTCCGTGTATCAACCTCGGACTACTTCGATTGAGAGACCATTCTTCTGTAAATTTTTGAAAGACGTATTTTACATTTTCTACGTCCTTGCTCGCAATCAGCTTACGTGAAAAAGCTAAATCCAATTGGGTTGATAAGCGACTTTCCCAGAAGAATTTCTCAAAGGTGGAATACCATCGATTCTTTTGGGAAAGAGTTCCGATAAAATTATTTCGTTTCCATCCCCAAGAATTCGAATCCTTACGATAAAGCAATTTTAGATTTCGAATTAAATCTTCTCGAGTTCCCGAGGCCGATCCGGATTCAATGTAATCCATTACTAAAAGCGAGAAATTTTCGGTTTGTACAACTCCATAACATTCGGGAACGCGGACTCCGATTCTAAATAGTTCTTCCAAAGATTCTTTTTCAGTTTCAGCCATCTCCTTATTTGAAATGACTTTCACTCCAAAGGAATGATGAGGAACAGTAGCGAGATAAATTTCGTTAAGACTGGAAGAATGAAAAGTCACTTTGGGTCTGTACCCAGGATTTAAAATCCCAAGTCTGTATAAACCATCGCAGATTACCTCTTCTAAATCCATTTTAATAACCAAAAATTCACTTTTCCCGAATGATTCCGATTCTTTTCATGTAAGTAAAAAATCGGTCTGAAAGACTCTCGGATTGATTGAAATTTATGAACTGATTCTATAATTCATAAGGCGTGAACATCTTAAAATTTTTTACCGTATTATCATTGTTCGTTGGAAATGCACTCTGGGGAACTGATCGATTTTTATATTGGAATTACGTTTTAAGCGCATCCATTAAAAGGTACTCAACATCAGATTGGATAGATATCTTTTCAAAATCACACACGATCTGTTATACAGGAGCCGTCATTTTATCAAATGGTGATTTTAAGCCTTCGCCGCTCCCGAAAAATTTCATCAATCTGAGTAAGAATTATAAAATCAGACTAATTCCGTTGATTAGTACTATCTCTAAGAATAATTCTAGTTTTCTGAAATCAAACACAACCATCAAAGTTGGGATTCAAAATTTAGTTCATTTTTTGGAACAAAACTCAGAAATTGCCGGTTTGCATTTGGACATAGAATCTCTCTCAAAATCGGAGATTCCGAACTATAAGAAATTCATACAGATGCTGAAGCAAAGACTGCCCAAAGAAAAAGTTCTTACAATCGCAATTTTCCCACAATTAGAATTCCCGAATCGAAATTTGGTCATCCATTCCGATTTGTTTCAAGAAAAATCCATCGATGAATTTGTTTTGATGAGTTATGATTTTCATTCCCCAAAAACGAATCCAGGACCTGTCACTTCCATTTCACTGACAAGGAAGAATTTGGAATTCCTATTAAAACAAATTCCAAGTTCTAAACTCTGGCTCGGACTTCCTCTTTATGGATATTTTTGGAATCAAAGTGGTAAAGTAAAAATCCTTACACAAAATGACTTTCGAAAACTTAAGGAGAATTCGGAAATTATTCCAAACGAAGATGGTTTTACTGTTCTTAAAAACAAAAATGGAATCGGCTATATCTCCGATTTAAATACATTAGAAAAATATAAAGAACTAACTCAATCTTATGGACTCAAGGGAAGCGTTTTTTGGAGGATCGGTTTTTGACAAAGCTTGGAAAGGATTTCTTATGATATATTTTTTCCGTTCCCACGTCTGATTTAGATATTCTCTATATCCTAAAATTTTAAGGAAATTTAAGAACGACAAATACAAAGCTAAAAAACAAATTGAGAAATTCCAAAATATCCCAAAAACAGCAAGGATCGGGTTTTAAAAATTTGACTTTCGGATAACATTCTAAATATGGAACATTACAAGAAAATCGCAGAAGCAATACAGTTCATACAAAAACACGCCGTTTCTCAACCCGAATTAGATGAAATTGCAAAGTCCGTGAACTTGAGCCCGTTTCATTTTCAAAGGCTTTTTACCGAATGGGCCGGTGTCAGTCCGAAACAATTTCTACAATATCTTACGTTGCAAAATGCAAAATCCATACTTTCCAAACCCCAAGCGACTCTGTTCGATGCCGCATTTGAAATTGGTTTGTCCGGAACGAGTCGATTGCACGATCTATTCGTAAAAATCGAAGGAATGACTCCCGGAGAATTTAAAAACGGCGGAGAAAAACTCAAGATTCGATACAGCTTTCAAAAAAATGTTTTTGGTGATTACGTAATCGCTTCCACAGAAAAAGGGATTTGTAATTTATACTTTTATGATGTTTCTAAAGAACAGGTGGTTTTCGAACTGAAAGAGCAATGGAATAAAGCGAATCTAATTGAGCAAACGGACGAGAATCAAAATCGGGTCATTCGCTTTTTTGATAAAACATTCGACGGAAAAGAAAAAATCAAACTTCATCTTAAAGGAACCGATTTTCAAATCAAGGTTTGGGAAGCCCTTCTTAAAATTCCGGAGGGCCGATTGTCTTCTTACATGGATATTGCAAACTCCATTGGGCAAGAAAACGCTTCGAGGGCTGTCGGGACTGCGATCGGAAAAAACCCAATCGGATATCTGATTCCTTGTCACCGTGTGATCAAAAGTACAGGTGGCATCGGAGAATATCGCTGGGGTTCCGAGAGAAAAATGGCCATGATCGGTTGGGAAATAAGTAAGACGGCCCATTTAGTTTCGGGTATATCCTAAAATGGTGCAAAATTTGATTATGATCTTTAGGGGAGTCTTTGAAGAAATTATGAAATTTTCTTTTATCAATAATTCCAAAAATCGAATTTTCAATCCTATAAAGTAGGCGAGGTTGTAAAACTTTGATTTGTTCCTCGTTTTTGTCTGTCGTTTTCTAAACCGATTGAAAAGATATTGGGAGATGATTTTTGCGGAAATGTTTCTCATTTTATTTAGAGTCTTTATAAATGCATACGCGATTATTTTGAATTTATTTATGGCTAATTGCTTTGATTCCCTTACCTTCTGAAAGTTTTTTCTTCCAATCATTTTCTGGCTGGAATAACCCAAAATTCTAAACAAATATTAAGAAACGTGAGTTCGGCGTAAGAAAATCTGGGCGAATCGCTTGCGGATTTCATAGCTTAAATGGCTCGCGAACACGCTTTTCGCTCCAATTCCTTCGGAATTTCCACTACAATTGCTTTCGCATTTGTTATACCGAACTCACGTTAAAAATGAATGTAAAAATTTCATCGTTCTAAAGTCGTAATTTGTCCTTTTATAATATGGTTATTGGATTTCTAAAAAAGTTCCTACTTTTCATTTACTTAAATTAAATTTTGTAAAGGTTTGGTTTATGTCCAAACAATCTATAGAATCCATTCGCAAGAAAGGAGAAACGCTTACCTATTACGCTAGGATGGGAATCATGATTATGATGTTTCTTTCCTTGGCGTCGAGTTTTAAAGCTCTTCAGACTCAGATTAGGGTGATTCATTCTTGCGGTGCGTTGACTATGTTTATTTACTCGATTTTAGGTTTTATCCTATATAAAAAGTATGAGACTAAAAATTGGGTTCATAATTTATTCATAATATTAGATTCTCTTACACTGAGTATGACGATTTTTTTGGATAGTATGGTTTCTGCGGAAATCATTGCACCCGTTCTCAAAAATGCGATTCTCTATTCCGTTTATTATTTTATTATCGCTTATTCCGGTTTGTTAGGAAGGCCCAAGTTTGTATTGATTACGGGTTTGATTTCTTCTATAGGTTATGCGATTGCGTTGACAAATGCCGCATTCCACGGTCTTCAATTTTCTGAAGACAACGTGATTAATATGAAGCCAGGCTATATTAAACTCAGCGCGGAAATCACAAAGGTTATCTTTATGATGGGAGTGAGTTTTATCCTTTATCGTTTGATGAAATTGTTTGACGACTTATATCAGGAAGCAACTTCCTATTTTCAGGAAAATAAACAATTCCTAAATAAGTTAGAGGATAACAGAAAGGTAATTCATTCTTCGGCGGAAACATTGGAGATTTCGGTGACAGATTTTTCGGAATTTACGAGTTTGACCAGCGCAAAAATGGAATCACAAGCAGCTTCTTTGGAAGAGGTCAATGCCGTGATCGAGTCCTTATCAAAAGCTTCGGAAAAGAATGTCGATTCGATTCGAATTCAAAATGAAAATCTGATCGAACTCAATCAAAAGTCTCAGGTTCTTTTGGATGTAATCGCGAAAATATCGGAACATTCTAAAGGTTTGGATACGAATGCGAAAGAAAGTAAATTAGAAATGGAAGTAGTAAAGAAGTCTGTTGAAAAGACCGGCCAATTCTTAAAGAACATTTCGAATTCGTTTCAGCGCGTGGATGAGATCAATCGTATTCTTGGAGAAATCGCGAACAAAACCAATCTTCTTTCTCTGAACGCTTCTATTGAAGCAGCTCGCGCCGGAGCCGCGGGTCGCGGTTTTGCGGTGGTAGCCCAAGAGGTAAGTAAACTTGCGGAATTTACGGCGACGAATGCGAAGATGATTTCGAAAGTAGTTCAAGAGTCACTTGAGTTTATCGAAGAGGCAAATACAGCGTCACTTGATACGGGTCATTCCACTGAAAATCAGAGTGTGAAAATCAATCTTACAGTATCTAAAATAGAAGAAATGAATCGGTTGTATGATCGTGGAACAACGATAATAAATGATTTCGTAAGAAATTTGGAGAGAGCCAAGAAATTATCAGATGAGTTATTTTATTCCACGGAAGAACAGATGACCGGTCACAAAGAGATGATGAAAGCGATGTTTGAGATTGAAAAGGAAGTGAACGAGATCACACAGGAATCCGGAAAAATTCAAGATGGGGTTTTGAAAATTAAAACTCAATCGAGAGATTTGAAGGCTTTGAGTGTCGTTTAATCGATTTTGTGAGGTACTTCCGATTTACAATTTAGGTCCTCTTTCCAAAACTGTCCTTGAAGAAATTGACAACTTTCTTTTCTAGGGAGCGAATTAATGCCACATAACGTAAAAGCGGCCATCATAGGTGGAACGGGACTCTATAGTTTGGATGGAATGGAATTGATAGAGGAAATTTATCCCGATACTCCCTGGGGAAAACCTTCCGACAAAATCAAAATCGGGAAATACAAAGAAAAACTGATCGCGTTTTTACCGAGACACGGAATCGGACATTTTCTTTCGCCACCCGAAATCCCGAATCATGCGAATATCTGCGCGCTCAAACAACTTGGTGTGGAAGAGATTGTCGCGTTTAGTTCGGTTGGAAGTTTGAGAGAAGAAATCAAACCTCTCGATTTCGTTTTACCTTCTCAAATTATTGATCGTACTCGTTTCAGGGATTCCACTTATTTCGGAAACGGAGTGGTTGCGCACGCTCCGTTCGCGGAGCCATTTTCTCAAAACTTGGGTAAAAGAATTGAACAAACCGCTAAAAAGATCGGCTTGAAAATTCATACGGGTAAAACATTGATTTGTATGGAAGGACCTCTTTTTTCCACGAAGGCCGAATCTCATCTTTATCGTTCTTGGGGTGCGGATATCATCAATATGACCGTACTTCCGGAAGCGAAACTTGCTCGCGAAGCCGAGATTTCATATCAGATGATTTGTATGTCTACGGATTATGACTGTTGGAGAGAAGGGGAAGAATCCGTCACCGTTGAAATGGTGATTGCAAATCTTACGAAAAATGCAGAAACCGCTAAAAAACTTCTTTCCGAACTGATTCATGTGATCGGAAACGGGGACGATCTAAGTTTAAAAAATAGTACTCGATATTCGATTATAACGGCACCTGAAAAAAGAAATCCGGAAACCGTAAAAAAACTCAAAGTTCTTTTCCCGGAATATTTTTAAACTGATCTTATCGGATTTCATCTAGACTTTTTTTCAATGCTCGGCGATATTCCGGATAAAGGGCGAGGTCGTTATGCGAGCCGTTTGGGATCGTAAAAAGAATCACATTTTGATTTCGTTCTTTCAATTTTTTGAATATGATTTCCGAATTTGAATATGGAATGATCTCATCTTCCGTTCCGTGGAAAATCCTGATTTTAGAGCGTACGGTTTCCAACTTGCTCAAGTTCCGAAATTGAAAACGTAACATCCAAGTTTGTAGGAACGGATAATAATTTCGTGCCAGAGTCGGTAAATCCGTAAATGGAGTCTCTAAAAACAAATCAAGGTCCGGATTCTTAAAAGCCAAGTCCGCCGCAACTCCTGTGCCAATAGAACGACCGTAGATTACGATTTCGTTTCTAGGAACCTTAATTTCCTGGAGTACGTAGTTCAGCCACAACTCGGCATCTTCATTCATCGATTTTTCGGAAATACTTCCCGAATTCTTTCCGTATCCTCGGTAGTCGGTGATTAGAATATTCCATCCGAAGGGAAGAAAGTCTTCGCAAATTCTTCCCCAAGTTCTCAAACTTCCCGCATTTCCGTGAAAGAATAAAACCGTTTTCTTAGAAATGTTACTTTTGGATGGGAAGTAAAGCCCGTAGCTTGTTTCTCCGTCGGGAGTATTGAGTTTGATTTCCTGAAACTCATTCGGAAAACGGAATACGAAATTTTTGGGAAGTTTTTCCGGAAAAAAAATCAGCCTATCTTGGTTCCACCAAACGAGAAACAAAACCAGGAAAATAGCAGATAATAAGAATATAAAAATGGGATTCATAGATCTTTTCATAGAACATTAAGGAGTTGGAAGGATTTCTTTTTTCCAAAGTTCCTTTCCATATACGTCAAAAATCTGTAGAACGAGTTTTCTTTGACCTCGTTTCCCACTTACGGAAATTGTTCCAAAATTTCTTTTATCAACAAGGGTTCCTTCCACCCGTAAAGGATTTTTTTCGGAAGGGGAGTGATATCTGGAAGTTAATGGTGAAATGGTAAAATCATAAATCGATAAACCGTCTTCCTGGAGAAAGTTCAACTCCGTATGATGACGATCACCCGTGAGAAAAATCAGATTTTTAATTTTTAAATCTCGAATCGCGGAAAGAATTTTATTCCTTTCTTGAGGATATGTGGCGTAGTTTTCAAAAATGGGATTCGGATTTAAAAATTGCCCGCCGATCGCGACGAACTTAAATGTGGCTTTTGAATATGCTAAGGAATTTACAAGCCACTGAAATTGTTTTTCTCCCAGAATTTGTCTCGGGCCGATTTCTTTGTTGTTATTTGCCGTTCTAAATGTTCGATTATCCAAAAGAAAAAATTGAACGTCTCCCCAAATAAAAGAGCCGTAGATACCCTCTTTCGCATAATTCGGATTTCCCCAGTGAAGTTTGAACATTTCTTCCGAAGTTTCCCTCATCCAAAAGGAAGAATCTGCATCGTTCGGCCCAAAATCATGATCGTCCCAAATCGCATAGTGATGGACCGATGCGAAAAGTGGAGCAAGTTCTGGAATTCCACGCTGATGCCTATAACGATGTAGGAAACCGGTCCTTGAATCCCAATCTGGTTCTCTCAGATAGATGTTGTCTCCGAGCCAAAGCATGAAATCCGGTTTTTTGGAAAGAATGGAGTTAAAGATAAAGTATTCGCCACCATAAGGTTTTCCGGGGACGTCAAATTCACTTTCATTGACATAAGCGCAACTTCCGAGCGCAAACGAAAATGAAGGCAGCTCTTGATGGGACGCATAGGCAAAAAATGATTGTGCTTGAAATATTTGCGGGTGTTCCCCTTTAATTCTTTTCCCATCCACAAGTAGATTGTAATTATAGCTTTTGCCGGGTTCGACGCGGTTTGCGATCAATTTTGCGATAAAGCCAGTTTTATAATCCGTCTGTATTGTTTCAGAAATAAACTTATTTCTAGGATTTCCAATTTCAGAATATTCTAATGCAACTTTAGATGCCTGATCAGTTTGAATCCAGACTAAAACTTCCTTTAATGTGGAATATCCCAATATTGGCCCGGAGACAATTTTGGCGGCCTCTGCGTTTAGTTGAAGATTGAAAGCGAATAGAATACAATAAAGAGCCTTGTTGTGTTTTAGAATTTTGAATTTCATAAATAATGTCCTTTTAAATTATTACATTGCATCGAGTGTAAAAAATCGGAGTCACTTTGAAAGTTCGAAGATTTTTTCTTGGGAATCTATTTGTAAGAAGTTTATTTCCGATAAGTTTGATCGGGTTTTTTGAATCTATATAAGAATGAGAATGAATGATCTTTCCGGTAAACTTACCTGGAAACGCGGGGTTTGGCCATCTTTGAGACCAGTGATGTCCGTTGGATACGGTGAGAGCATCATAATGCTTTCCGTTTCCAGTTTTGACTAACCAAGTTCCATCTTCCTGATGTTCAACATGAACGACGGGAGTTTTAAAATAAATATGTTTCCGAAGCCCGAAATGATTCACGTAATTTATGAAATATTCTGAAATTCTTTGATGCCTAGAATAATCGGCATAAGTTGGAGGTATGAGATAGTCGTTGTATTCCATTTTATCTTTATGAGTGTTGGTGTGTAAAGACCTATAGATGTTGCTCATCTTATTGTCGTTGTTGAATCTCCAGTTGCCTCCGACCTCGCTTCCCGCTTCGTAACAATCGAACGGAATTTCTTTATGTTTGAGAACTTTGTACAGAGATTCCGCTCGGTCTCGCTCCTATCACACGAACGCTCGGTAACGAAGACATATCCTTCTCCTATTTCCATAAATGAAATATTAGCGTTTATGATAAGACTTTTAAATTATAGCAGGGTCAATGAAAAAAGTTTAGAATGGATCAGACATTCGATTATTGTCGAGACTTGTGTAATAAGGAAAGCAATCCTAGGTATAATCTTGATTATATGTATAGAGTAATGGATGAGAGTGGATATGTTTATAATTGCTTTCATAAGAAAACCGGAATCCATTCGATTCTAAAATTTCAAAATGAAAAAAAGTTCAGATGTTTTGGAAAACAATTTTTAATCGAAGATAAGTATCTCGATCTATTCGGTATATTACAATCGATTTCAATCCGAAAAGGATAATCTTTTAGCTTAACTTCTTGCGGCAAACTATCTGCTTAAAAAATTCTTTCTGTCCGAAACGGATTCTTCTTTCTTTTTCCAGTTTTGGAGAATATACAAAGAAGAAGAGGTGCGTTCTTGAGTTTAAAATTTCTTTATAGAAAAGAATTGTTTAAAGAAGAAGCTTTTTGGGGAGGATCCTGGAAGTCGGGATATCTTAACGAAAAGATTTCCGTAAACAATCCCACAAGTCTTGAGGTTTTGGGTTCCGTTCCTTCTTTGGGTTCCAAGGAAACTTTGGAAGCGATTCAAACTTCTGTACGGGCATTTTCGGATTGGTCAAACAGACCCGCAAAAGAACGTTCAATTCTCATTCGAAACTGGGCTGAAAAGATGAAAAAGAACCGAGAGGATCTTGCGATTCTTATGACCTTGGAACAAGGAAAACCTCTCGATGAGTCTAGAAGTGAGATCGATTACGCATTTTCCTTTTTGGAATGGTTTTCCGAAGAATCGAAACGCACTTACGGGGACATCATCCCAAGTCATAGAAAAGATACGAAGATCGAGGTTTTAAAACAACCAGTCGGGGTATGCGGAATTTTAACTCCTTGGAATTTTCCTTCTTCAATGATTACTCGTAAAGCCGCAGCGGCTTTGGCCGTCGGTTGTACGGTAATTTGTAAACCTTCCGAGCTGACACCATTCTCCGCGCTTGCATTAGCCGCGCTTGCACAGGAGGCGGGAATTCCGGAAGGAGTCTTTCAAGTTCTAACGGGTTATCCGGAAAATATCGCGAACACTTTGATTGATCATATTGATGTAAAAAAGATTAGTTTTACCGGTTCCACTCGTGTAGGAAAACTTATCATGGAAAGGAGTTCTAAAACTTTAAAACGACTTTCCTTGGAATTGGGAGGAAACGCTCCTTTTTTGATTTTTGACGACGCAAATTTGGAAGCCGCTGTCAAAGGAGCTATTCTTTCCAAGTTCAGAAATTCGGGACAAACCTGCGTGTGTGCGAATCGATTTTTGGTTCAAAAAGGAATTTATAAGAAATTTCTAGATCTATTTTCGGAAGCGGTCTTAAAATTAAAAGTAGGAAACGGATTTGAAAAAGATGTAAACATGGGTCCGTTGATCAATGAAGCGGCGGTTCGTAAGATGGAAATTCATGTCGAGAACGCAAAATCGACAGGAGCGAAACTCATCACCGGTGGAAACAGAATCGAACCTGATAAATTGTTTTTTTCTCCGACTATTTTTTCCGAAGTAAAAGAAAATTCTCTTTCGATGAAGGAGGAAATTTTCGGGCCGATCGCTCCTGTATATCAATTTGAGTCGATTGAAGAGGCGATTCAAATCGCGAATTCTACGCCTTCCGGATTAGCAGCTTACGTTTATACGGAGGATTATCGAAAGATTAGGCTTCTTTCGGAAAAAATCGAATCGGGAATGTTGGGAGTCAACGAAGGCCTCATTTCTAGTGAACAGGTGCCGTTTGGAGGTGTAAAAGAGTCTGGTTTCGGAAGAGAAGGATCTAAATACGGGATTCATGAATATCTTAACATCAAGTATGTCTGTATCGGCGGTTTTTAAGGGACAAATTGTCTAAGTGTTTACGGGTTGGTCTAAACTCAAGTTTCTTATCGTTCCTGTTCTAGGGAATGTTAGGGAAATTTGAATTTATGTCCAAACTACTCAACAAAACCTAAACCCATGGGTTGAGACTATGACTCTTTGCGAATCTTTCGATAGTGCTCTTGTTTTTAAATTCCTTTTATGTAAACAATATTGAGTATGGGTTTCGAATTTCCTTGACGATAGTAGTTTGCAAAAGTTTATAGAATACCTATATTATGGATCTGATCTATTTAAATTATTTCTCTTTGGCCTCGTTAATCGGGATTCTTTTTATCGGATTCACTGCGTTCTTTTTTTTCTCCATTCAAGAAAAAGCGTCCGGCACGATTTATCTTAGTGTTAGTCTTTTATTTCTTGGAGTACTTCACGTCGGTTACATGGCAGGTTTTCCATTTTACTCATCGTGGTCCGTCTTTCATAGATGGATTATAATTCCTTCTCCCTTTTTGGGGACTTTATTTCTCGCAATGTTCTTTTTTCAATATCCGCAACCGGTTTCCAAAAAGATAATGATTCCCGCGTTTTCAATCGCTTTGTCGGGAATAGTCATTATCTGTGTTTGGTATTTTTACGAGTCCTTCTCTGCAAAAAGAGTTTTTTACTTTTCAGGTCATTATTGGGACTTTCAAGTTAACTTTTTCTATAAGGTCTATGCCATAGCCATCATCTTTTATACCTTTCTTTTCGTGGCAATCGGTACCTGGAGAATGATAACACTCAAAGGAAAGGATAGAATTATTACTGGAATCGTTTTAATACCCATGGCCTTGATTATTCTGATTCCGGGAGTGTTCAACGCTATGAGTCGAGATGGGGCGGTTTCCAGGGAATTGTACCAAACGGTTTTGGACATTTCTCTTGTAACCGGTTTGTTTATCGTGCTTGTAGGTTATATCAATTATACGAGTGAAAAAACTTCCATTCTTTCTAGAATCACCGGAATTACGCTCGCTACGTTTTTTCTAATCTTACAGATCGTAAGTATATTTATTTTCAATCAATATGAAGAATCGTACGACTTAATTAAAAAGACAGAGGTTAGACTTTCCGCAGCTGGTTTAGAAGCTTCCAAGGACTTGGAATACGTTTTCCAATACGATTCTGGGACGGATTCGATAACGTCCCTCTTTCCGGGAAATTCTCAGCAACCTGACGAATCCACGCTGAGAGAATTCCGTTTTTTCAAAATAGCTCATAGTCTTTTTGAACTTCCTTCTCTTTCCAATGGGGAATTTAAACAAAGTGTCGAAGATATATTAAAAAACTCCCCCTCTGGTTTTGATGCGTATAAAGCGGGAGTAAAAGAGTATCTTTCTTCCAAAAACGAAGCTCAACTTTCAGGAAAGGACATAGAATCGTTTTTTGACTCTCTACAAAATACATTAGTCGTGCTTAGGAACAAACACTTTCACTTACCTCCGAAGGAAAAAAACGATCCGGTTTCTTTGGATAAATTGTTTCAATCGAAAGTTCCCGGAATCGACGGATATCTAAGGGAGCTAAAAAAATTCACGTTAAATCCGGATGTGACGGATTCTGCAACAAGAGATAAAATTTTCGATACGTTTCTTACACAGATAAGAAAGCCGGACGAAAGAACATACAAAGGGGAAAGAGTTTATGAATTAAACGGTCTGGTTCCCAAACATTATATTTCTTATTTTTACGTATCCGGAGGAAAAGTTTATGAAGTGGGATTTCGATACGAATCCTTAAGGGAATATCTCCATCCTACCGGTAAAATCCTTTATATATCCGTGATTTGTATTTTGTTTCTTGTTCTATTCGGATTCCGTTTTTTCTTTCAAGGAGCTTTACTCAATCCTCTCGAAGAGGTGGTAGTCGGTTTAAGGGAGGCCAATTCTGGAAACTTAGAATACCGTCTTGAAGTTAAGGTGGAAGATGAAATCGGATTTATCGCTCGTTCGTTTAACAAAATGGCACAGTCCATTCAAAACACAAGAAAACGCCTGCATTCTTCGGCGGAAACATTGGATATTTCGGTGACGGACTTTTCGGAATTTACGAGTTTGACCAGCGCAAAAATGGAATCACAAGCAGCTTCTTTGGAAGAGGTCAATGCTGTGATCGAGTCCTTATCGAACGCTTCGGAAAAGAATGTCGATTCGATTCGAATTCAAAATGAAAATCTGATCGAACTCAATCAAAAGTCTCAGGTTCTTTTGGATGTAATCGACGAAAATATCGGAACATTCTAAAGGTTTGGATACGAATGCGAAAGAAAGTAAATTAGAAATGGAAGTAGTAAAGAAGTCTGTTGAAAAGACCGGCCAATTCTTAAAGAACATTTCGAATTCGTTTCAGCGCGTGGATGAGATCAATCGTATTCTTGGAGAAATCGCGAACAAAACCAATCTTCTTTCTCTGAACGCTTCTATTGAAGCAGCTCGCGCCGGAGCCGCGGGTCGTGGTTTTGCGGTGGTAGCCCAAGAGGTAAGTAAACTTGCGGAATTTACGGCGACGAATGCGAAGATGATTTCGAAAGTAGTTCAAGAGTCACTTGAGTTTATCGAAGAGGCAAATACAGCGTCACTTGATACGGGTCATTCCACTGAAAATCAGAGTGTGAAAATCAATCTTACAGTATCTAAAATAGAAGAAATGAATCGGTTGTATGATCGTGGGACAACGATAATAAATGATTTCGTAAGAAATTTGGAGAGAGCCAAGAAATTATCAGATGAGTTATTTTATTCCACGGAAGAACAGATGACCGGTCACAAAGAGATGATGAAAGCGATGTTTGAGATTGAAAAGGAAGTGAACGAGATCACACAGGAATCCGGAAAAATTCAAGATGGAATTTTGAAAATTAAAACTCAATCAAGTGATTTGAAGGCTTTGAGTGTCGTTTGATTGGACACAGCAGCAACTTGAAATCGATCATCGAAAGGATTTTTCAGTTCAACAAAACCCTGGATCAAAGTATGGACAAGGTTCGAAAATCCGAGTTGATGGGACGGGCTTGTTAAAAAACTTTCCAAATCTTTTTCTTTCTTGGTAGATTCTTTTACATCTGAATGATACATAATCGAGATCTGGCAGAATTTGTTTTCAAATTGTCTAGCAAATCTCTAAAAATTTTCAGCCAGTGAACCCGAATTCATACCGATCTTTTTGTTTTTTTCCGAACTTCATCTTGCATCTGAGTTAATTCAAGCTTGGAGATCTTGGGTTCCGAACATCTTTAACATATTTTCAGTAGAGTTCTTCCTAACGATATAGATTTTAGTCGTAACTCTATCTTTCCCATGTTTCATAAAACAATACAAGCTATAGGTTGTATTAAAGTTGTCATTCTATCCTTTTTCAAATGTTTAGTAAAAAGGAACACTCAAGGAAAAGGACATGGCAAATATCTATTACGACGCCGATTGTGATTTAAGTTCACTCAAAGGTAAAATCATTGCAGTGATCGGTTACGGAAGCCAGGGACACGCCCAGGCTCAAAACATGAAGGATTCCGGACTCAAAGTTATCATTGGTCTGAAAGAAGGATCCAAATCAATTCAAGATGCTAAGAATGCGGGCTTCGAAGTGTACAGTGTTGCCGAAGCTTCTCAAAAAGCGGATATCATACAAATTCTCGCTCCGGATACAATTCAAGCGGATCTTTATAAAAAAGATATTGAACCGAATCTGAAAAAAGGTGATGCGCTCGTTTTTTCTCACGGATTTAACATTCACTACGATTTCATCAAACCTCCCAAAGAGGTGGATGTTTATATGGTTGCTCCTAAAGGTCCGGGTCATCTTGTTCGTAGAGTTTATACGGAAGGTGGGGGAGTTCCTTGTTTGATTGCGATCCACCAGGATTCAACCGGGGAAGCTAAAAAAAGAGCACTCGCTCATGCGGCCGGTGTCGGAGGCGGTCGTGCAGGAATTTTGGAAACATCTTTCCGCGAAGAAACCGAAACGGACTTATTCGGAGAACAGGTTGTTCTTTGCGGAGGTCTTTCCAATCTGATTATGGCCGGGTTTGAAACTTTAACCGAAGCGGGTTACGATCCTGAAATCGCATACTTTGAGTGTCTTCATGAAGTAAAACTTATCACCGATCTCATCTACGAAGGCGGATTGGCAAGAATGAGGTTTTCTATTTCCGATACCGCGGAATACGGCGATTACGTAAGCGGCCCGCGCGTAATCGACCCGGGTGTAAAACAAAGAATGAAAGAAGTTCTGAACGATATTCAGAAGGATAAGGGAGCGAAATTTGCAACCAACTGGATGGCTGAAACGAAAGCGGGTTATCCGAACTTCAAGAATATGAGGGATAAGAACGCGGCTCATCCGATCGAGTCGGTCGGTAAAAAATTAAGAAGTATGATGAAATGGTTATCTAAATAACAGATAATTTCCGTTTCAGAATCTTCTTTAGATGAAAAACCCGGCGAGTAAAGTCCTCCGGGTTTTTTTATGCGTTTAGCGAATGTTGTAAAATGAGTTTGCTAACGACACAATGTTACAATTGTTTTCTCGATTATTCTATTGATTCAGGTCTCGATAAGGCAAGAATTTTCTCGTATTGAAATCGTTCGGATTTAAAGCCGACATTTTAATCTTCGTATTTTTCTTGGCTCGAATTCCTAATAAAAAATTTGAATTTATTTCGGATTGTATTTTTTAATTGGTGCCGACTCTGAATCATGCTCATTTTTATAGAAAGTCGGATATACAAACGGTCGGAAAATTCTTTCCTAAATTTGGAAGTCTCGATTCTTTCCTTAAAAAGATAATGACAAAAGGGTTTCTTTTGCTACTCTGATTCCATTCTGAATCATCCTAGGAGGTCAGGTTTGAAATCCAAGCTATCGGCATTTAGCATCTGTTTGATTTTGTTTCTAGCGACCGATGCATTTGCACAAAAGAGATACGGACTTATTTTCGGTTCTAATTATACCGGCAATAAAGCCGGAATTCCGGAACTTAATCTTTGCGAAGCGGACGCAAGTTATCTGAACGACGAAATTCGAAGAGTCGGAAACTTCGATGAAGTGAAGGTTGTTCTCGGAAAAGAAGTCACAAAAGATAATATAGAAAAAGAAATTAAGGCCTTAGCAAAAAAAGCGGGCGATAATGATACTGTTTTGCTTTACTTCTCAGGGCACGGTGCGTTTCAAAGGGACGCATCCGCAAAGAACGGGATGAGAAATCTGATCATTTGTTATGACAGACCTCATCTTCCGGACGACGAACTGAATAAGTATTTAGAAAAGATAAAATCGCCAAAGACAGTGTTTATTTTCGATTGTTGCTTTTCGGGTGGAATCGCTAAAAAAGGAAAAGCAACTCGAGGGTCCGCTGATGTTCCAATTCCGGAAGGAAGCGACGGAACTGTAAAACAAGATGCGGAAGATTTTTTCTTTCAAGATAAAACGATCATTTCTTCCGCGGATGACAACCAGACCGCTATAGAGGTTGGCGGAAGTATCAATCATGGAATTTTTACGTACAATTTTGGACGTGCGCTTGGTACCGCGGACTTAAATAAAGATAACGTTGTTACCGCGTTGGAAGCTTTCTTCAAATCGAGAGAAGAAACCGTTCAGATGGCGAAAAAGTTTCAACACGAACAGGTTCCTCAGATTTCCGGAAACGCTTCGGGTATTTTCCTTTCTGGTAAAAAAATCCCGAACCTCCAAAACCGATCGATCCTCCAAAACCTCCTCCTCCATCCGTAGAACCTGAGCCCGATCCTGTAAAACCGGATCCTTCTCAACCCGTAGTAACTCCGGAAGAACCTCCCGTAGTTCCGACGAATGAAAGAGGTGATTTGGTGTTAAAGACTACGATCATTCAAGATCGCGCTTATGGACTTTCGGATCTTCCTCCCGATATCTTAATCTTTGCTAAGAAGAAAAGAAAAGGGAATCGAAACGTTAAGGTTTATATTGATGATCAAGAATTTGCTTCAGCTGTAACTACGACCTCTTCCAATTTCTGGGGTGCAGTTAAGAGACAAGGACAGTTGATTCCGGGTAATATCTACACAATTACCCTGAGTAGAGTTCCCGCCGGAGTTCATAAGATCACGATCAAGGCAGACGACTATCCTGAAATTCAAGAAACGTTTGCAGTTCTTCCGAACAAAAAGAATGAACTTCCTATTAATGTTTCTATGAGCGGTTTCGGGGCGATTCAAGGAAAAGTTTTCTACAAAACTTTGGATAATCCGGTGATCAATCAGCCGATTTTTATGCCTACCATTTCCAGCGTTACCGGAATTCAGAAATTGAATACCGATGGCGAAGGGAATTTCTGGTTCACGAATCTCAAGCCGGGTGATTATGAAATCAAGGCTTCTTTTGCGGAAGATTTGAATCTCAACAATTCTATGATCAACGTAAGAGAAGGGGATGTTACTAAAGTGGATGTCATTCTAAACGTGAAGATGCCTTCCACGAAAACCAAATACTGATTTTTGTATTGGAGTTTAACAAAAAAAAGCCTGCTAAAAACAGCAGGCTTTTTTATTTTCGAAATTTTCCTAAAAGAACGTTGGAAATGCCGTTTTTTTTATGAATTGGATTTTTCAAATGGAAAATAATTCGGTGTTACGCTTCCTAAAGTTTCAGAATGTTTTAGAACGTATTGTAAGTTCAAAAGAATTCAATTCAATATGATAAGATTTTCTTTAAGATCAAAATACAGTTTTAATCTTTTAAAAAATTCTTCCACTCACTGGACCTGAATCTGCGCTTACGGATTTCTTTTAATTTTTTCATCTGATTCGCGTTGAGAAGATTCCCCGCTTTTAGACCGGATTGTGGAAGAATTGTATTGTTTACGAGGTTAGCGACGGTTTCGTCAATTGAAAGAAAGGAACTTTTTAGGTTCGGATCCATTTCTGGGTAAAACATTTTTGCGCCTCCATGCGACTTTCTGGTTTGATTCGAGATCTTTTTATCGGAAATCTTGCCGGATTCTCTTCCTTGAGAAAGCAATTGACTCCCAGAACTATCTATCGAAGAAATTGGAAAATCCTTGAGTTTTTTTTCTTGTACGAAATTTCCTAAAACGATAAAATTGCAAAAAAATGCAGATCCGGCTGATCAACAATACGGGTAAAAGAATGGGAAGATTCGTCGCCTACGAATACGGTACCGATCTATTCGGATACGTATATGTGGATAAGATTAAAGGTAAGGAACGCGGTAAATTGGTTTCGCGCTGGGTAATGCCTGACCTCGGATCATTGGTTCGTTTGTTGGATTTTGAAATTTATAAGCGAGAAAACGAACACTACGAAAATATAAGCTCCTTAGTTGGATGAAACCTTCTACTCTGATTGATCGGCTAGAGCACAGAGCTGGAAAATTAAAAAGATTCTACGATCGAGTTTCCATTCTTCTTTTTAAACTTTCTCTGTTTCGTCTTATTTCCTTTTCCGTATTCGTTCTTTGGATTTCCGTTTTCTATTATTTCCATTCTTCGGTTTTTTATTATTTTCCTTCTTTGGTCTTTCTTCTCATTTTTTTCTTTTTGATTGGAAGGTATAAAAAGACTCTTTCAACTCGAGAAAAAATTCGACTTTGGATTTTTGTTTTAGAAAGAGAATCTGCGAGGATTGGAATTAAAGGTTTCGGTAAAAAATTCGGAACTAAGATTACTTTGGAAAAAATTTCTCCTTTGGCAAGAGACTTGGATCTATTTCGGGAAATTGGTTTGTTTCCTTGGTTGGATACTACGTTTACTTCAAATGCGGAACGCCAGCTGATTTCCCTTTTGGATCCCGAGGATTCCTCTACCGATTTTAAAAGAGAAAATATTCTACTTCGTCAGTCAATCGTTCGATCAATTTCCGAAAAAGAATTAGCAATTCCTAAAATACTTAGGCTTTCCTCTTATCTGAAGGAAAATCGAGATCTTTCTCTCAATCAAGAAAAAACGGAAATGAAATTGATCCACAGCGACGGTGCCTCGGAACTTTGGAAACGATATCCATGGTTGAAAAGAATTTACAGGCCAGTTGCAATTCTGGTTCTTGCGTTTATTCCTGCAAATGTGTTTCTGGGAGTTCCTTTTCCGGCTTCCGTTCTGTTCTTAAATTTGATTCTCTTTGGATTGTATCGTTCTCGTTCTTTGGAAATCTTTCGACAATATTATTCCCTTTCTGGAAGTATAGAAGGACTTCAGAAAATTCTAATATATCTAAAAGGTTTGAATGTTCGGGATAAAAACGGTAGGTCTCTTTTACAGGATACTTCTAAGGAGGAGTTAAAATCCGCTTACGAGGGTTTGGATCGTATATTAAAGCGCGTCGCTTTGACTGAAGCTCCCTTATTGCATTTAATTTTAAATAGCCTCTTTCTTTACGATCTTTGGATTTTAGGGAAAATTTCCAAATGGAAGGAAAAACATTCCGTGTTTTTGGAAAAGTCGATCGATGATTTAACCGTATTTGATTCTTTATTTCCTTTTGCGAATTTGAAGTGGATGTTTTCCGACTATTGTTTCCCGGAGATTCTTTCTGAAAATTCTAAGGAAGGAATTTCGGGAAAAGATCTTTTCCATCCCCTTCTTCCTTCGGAATTCAGAGTTTCCAATCCATTGGATCAGGTTCTGGAAGGAAATATTGTTCTCATCACAGGTTCAAATATGTCCGGTAAAACGACATATCTACGTACAATCGGTGTTTCTTCCATTCTCGCATTGGCAGGTGGGCCGGTGCCTGCGTCTCGATTTTCTTTACCTGTTTTAAAAATTCATACGAGTATGAGAAACGAAGATAACTTAGAGGAAGGAATTTCTTTTTTTTATGCGGAAGTAAGAAGGCTTTCGGAGATCGTAAAAAAAATTCAGAATTCGGATTTGCCTCATCTTGTTTTGCTTGATGAGATTTTAAAAGGAACGAACACAAGAGAACGTTCTCTTGCTTGCAAAGGAATTTTAAAAGAGCTTAAAAAGAATCGTGTAATCGGTTTGGTCACGAGTCATGATTTGGAACTCGCTAAAGTCGAGGATGTTATCTTGAAACATTTCCAAGAAGAAATTTTAAACGGCTCCATGTGCTTTGATTATAAAATTCGAGAAGGTTTGGTCCAAACAAGCAATGCGCTACGGATTTTAGTTCAAGAAGGATTGAATTTGGATTTTACTTAGAACATATATTAGAGTTGTTGAAAAATTCCATGGTTCAGATTAGCAAAACCGCTTCAAACATCCATTTCAATAGGGCAGAAGCAGATAGAGAATTAATTTTTCAACAACTCTATTAAGAATTTATTTCTGTTTGTTTGATCCGCAAAAACCGTAGCGATTTCTCGGATGTCCTTAACGAGTGTTTAAGGTTTTTTCAAAAGGATAATGCTTACCAGAAAAGAAAAGGTTCCTAATGAGGACACCAGGGCGGGTGCGAGGAAAAAATAAACGAAACCCGCGAGACTGAAACAAAAGAAAATCGGAATCAAAAGTTTCAACGTCGTTTGTGGATTTGATTCGGTAAGGACCATAGAAGAATCGTCAACGAAATTAAGAAAATACTTAAGTTTAAACTCATTCCCGTATAAAATTGATCGTAAGACTTTGCAACACCTTCCATAGGTTATTTCTTTTTGTTTTTTTCCTTGGATGCGAACAGTCCTTTAAATCCTTCCCAAGCGTCTCTTACATATTCTGATACGACTGACCCAGCAATTCCTCCTCCGTAAGGTCCGCCGACCAGAGTAAAGAATGGGGCGAAAATTGTGCTTCCCGCAAACACCGAGCCCAACCAAATCGGATCTATATAAGGAATTGATTGTTTAAATTTTCCCTTATAAATGATCGGAACTTTTAACGCTTTACCGACAATATTTCCGCCTAATCTTAAGTTAAGAATAAGATCCACATCCTTTTCAAAACTAATGTTTCCTTTTCCGTCCGCTTCCAATCCGTTTCCTTGTAGTTTTAGATTCTGAAAGTAAAATCGGTTATTTTCGATTTTAAAATCCGATTTTAGAGAGGAGAATTCGACCTTTCTTCCATCGATTCCGTTGAATGAAACGATCTTTCCGAGGGTATTTAGAACTGGAATCATGAAGTTTGCATAACCGAGTAGTTCTCCGTTGAGAATTTGAAAGTCGCCCGAACCTTCCATATTCCTGAAAAATTCTGTCAGAAAATCGGAGGATTGATTGTGAACTTCCGTAATAAAATTGAACTTACTGAACATGTTTCCACTGATGATTTGGTCGTTTATGTAAGGCATAAGAATTCGATCAGATTGAATTCGATATACTTCCCCTTGAACTTCAAATTTGGATTTGAATGGATTAATTTTAGATTTTCCTAATATTTCTCCGTTATATATATATGCATGAAAACTTGAGATATGAATCCAAGGATAAGTGTATTTCACTTCCGCTTTTAAAACTGGGAATCTGTGTTTGAGCGCGTATACGTTTTTTAAATCCGCACTAAAGTGGAAAACCCCGTCCGGACGATTCGGATTATTGAATTTTTTAGTGAATTCGAAAAGTTTGCCCAATCGAAGTACGCTGTGGTAGTCTAAATAGTTCGCTGTGACTTGAAAGAAAACGTTCGTTTTGTAATTCCATAGAATTGTTCCCTTAGCGTTTCCTTCCGCGATCCCAGGCCATACGACGGAGATGTATGGGAGATCTAATTTCTTATTCGGAATATCCAATTTCAATTCCATATTTAATTTGATATCACCGAACGGATTCCCGCCTTGATAAGCGAAGTTCTTTCCTTGTGCCGTCACATTGAAGTTGATTGGTTCATTGGGTGCTTTTTTGATTTTGATTGTACCGTTTAGAATCGTTTTCGAAAAATCTGCGTTCGGAAAGATAACCAACAGATCCCTAAAGATGGAAAGAGAACACTTGTCTAAAATGATCGTAGACTGAAATTTTAAGTTTTCAAGGGTTACCGGAAATTCATTTAAATCTGCACTTCCGTAAATCTGAAAACTTTGACCGTCTAACTTCCCCTGTAGAGTAAGATCAAGGGCGTTTCCGTAAAAAGAAATACTGAATGCCGAATTCCAAAGATAAATTCCGTATGTTCTATTGTGTGTATCGTCTTGATAGTGAACGTAAAAATTTTCGATTTGAACGTTTTTCAATCCGATTTTGAAAATCTCTTTCGGATTGAATGACGTGTTTTCGGTCGTAAAGGACGGATCAAAAATTTTTATGGTTTGTGTTTGGTGGGCGCTTTTGAGTTTGTATTTTTCCTGTTGAAAAAATTCGATTAGATCAATGGAACCGTCTTTGTGTTTATGAAGATTGATCTTTCCGCCTGAAATATAAATGTCTCTGATTTCTACTTTTTGACCTAGTAAGCCGAACCATGAAATATTGATCTTAATCCGATCGCTGATTCCCACGATCAGGTTTTCTTTCCGAACCTGAACTGTCTTGAGTTCTATTCCCGGAAATGGTAGTAAAATCAGATCGGAAGAGTCCACTTTTACTTCTAAGCCGGTTTTTTTTTCGATTTCGGTGAGTATAAAATCCTTGTAAAAATCCTGGCGGACAAAAACGAAAAGTAACGTGAAAAGCGTGAATGCAAGAGTCAGAAACAGAAGAATCGTAATAGCTTTGATTCGATTTTTATATGATAATTCTTGAATGTATTTTAAGGATTTCATTTTCTTCGATCCAGTGGAAAGTGACAAAGCGCTTTTTGATCGGTTCCGATCTCTTTCCAAACGGGAGTTTGCGATTTACAAAGGTCCTGAACAATCGGGCATCGAGTACGAAAGTGACAACCGGTAGGCTTGTTTACGATGCTTGGAATTTCCCCTTTGAGGGGAAGTCGAATTTTTTTTCTATCGTAGACGTCAAAGGTGGATTGAAAAAGTGCCTTTGTATAAGGATGTGCGGGGGATGAGATAATGTCTTTCGTTTTACCGAGTTCGACGATTTTGCCCAGATACATGACCGCAATCCTGTCCGAGATTGATTTTACCACGCCGAGGTCGTGAGAGATAAATAAATATGAAAGACCGAATTCGTTTTTTAATTCGACTAAAAGTTTTAAAACTTGAGTACCCGTAGAAACGTCAAGAGCGGAAACTGATTCGTCACAGATGACAAACTTAGGTCTTAAAACCAGTACTCGCGCAATCGCGATCCTTTGTCTTTGTCCTCCGGAAAATTCGTGAGGGAATCTGGAAAGGATATCGGAAGATAAGTTTACTCTTTCTAAAATTTCTCTGATCTTTAATTCGGATTCTTCTCGGGATGATTTTTCATGAATTTCCAAACCTTCCATTAGAATTTCCGAAATTGTCATTCGCGGGTTCAGGGAAGAATATGGATCTTGAAATATGATCTGTAGATTTTTTCTAAAAGGAAAAAATTTGGAGGAAGAAAGAGAGGTGATTTCCTGATTTTCAAAGTAAATCGATCCAGATTCGGGCTTTAATAATTTTATCAGGCCTTTTCCTAATGTGGATTTACCGCAGCCGGACTCCCCTACTAATCCTAGAATTTCATTATTTCCGATTTCAAGATTGATTCCGTCCACTGCGATGATTCGATTCTTTCTAAAGCCGAATTCTGATTTCGTATAATAACTGATGGTAAGATCTTGAATGCGAATCATAGTTT
>NZ_AHMT02000061.1:92500-118138 GCF_000243815.2 Leptospira alexanderi serovar Manhao 3 str. L 60
TTTTGTTCGGCAGTTTGTTCTTGATTACGTTTCGCTTTTACGAAACGAAACAATTCATATTCAAAATTTTGAATTTTTACGGATTATTTTTGAACGAAAGTTCCTTTCTTCAAAACAGTTTGGAACGTAAAGATTCGGCCTTTTCTATAAAGAATGTGTCGGAAAAAGAAAATTCAGATTCTTTCCTGAAAAACGTTTCGGAAGAAAGGAATTTCGATTCTTTAGCGAAGAATAATTCCGAAAAAACAAAACCTGTTTTTTCAAAGGAAAACTTTTTCAAAAGAATCAAATGGCGCGCGCTGATTCCGATCGGATTTGCGATCTTGTTGATTCTTGTCTCGGCGATTTTTCCCAAGGAAATTTTACCCGAAAAAACTAAAGCGTATTTGTATTACGCGGGGGTTTTGATTTTTTGGATCAGTATTAACGTCGTTGTTTGGAAAATCTTTTATGGATTGCGAAAAGCGGATAAAGATATTCTTACTTTGCAGTTTACGGATCATCTAAAAAGTTCGGTCTCGTGCCCCGAAGTGCAATCCGTAAAGATCGATTTGACGGGTTCCGGTCGTTCGATTATTCGGAACTCCGACGCTGAAAAAAACTTTTCCACTTGGAAGTATTTTTGGACTTACGTGATTTTTCCAATCGGATCTTGGGTTTTGATTCATCCTGATCGATTTTTGAGTTTCATCATTACGACCAAACATATGCAAGACGTGGGTTTAATGCCGGGTCAAAGTGAAGATTCAATTTTCAGTTTTATATACTTCCGCGAGATTTTGGATAATTCTTTTTATGCGCCTTATGGTGGGTGGGTTTTGTGTGTCGGTTTGATTTTGGGGATTATTTTCGGAGGTTTTCATTATTGGAAAAATCATGAAGTTAGCGCTTCTTTCTTTCTCTTTTTATCCGTGTTTGTTTCGATTTTGGGACTGACATTGGTAACACCAAATCATCAACCTCGTCATATCTATCATCTTTATCCTGCTTTATTAGTCGCGATCTGCATTTTTTGTTACGAAAAATTCTCCGAAGGACGGACAAAAATTTTATCTTATTTAGTATATTCTGTATTTCTGATATTTACCTTGGGGTATTGGAGTTGGAAGCATTCTGACATTTGGGAGAGGACTAATCTTTGTTTTTCAGGAACTGATCGTGGTTTGTTTTTTACTGCGGAGGATGCGGAGTCCGTTTTTTTGAAAACGGTAAATCGCTCCTCCGTCTTGTGGAATTTGCTTCCATTGGAGCATCACAATCGTCCAGATATCATGCTTTCCTTTTATCGAGCGGGTTTTTATAACCGTCAAAAAGTGAGAGAAAAAAATAAAAAAGAGGAATTCGATCTTCAAAAAATCCGAATATCGGGAAGTAATTGGTTCATAGTGACGGATCGATGTGATGAAATTGGAAATCGTATCGGAATTCCTTTTGAGGAGATCAAAAAATCTGCTTCGGAAACTGATTGGAATCCGGTTAGAGGGGCTTGTATTTTAAAAGTGGGCGGTAAATGATACTTTTTAAAACTCTCGCATCAATTTTAAAACTTCGTTCTTATCTTATACAGAAGTTGTCTCAAAAATTTTCTACTTGTTCTTAAGAGATTGTTGTATAACATTAAAGACCGTTTTTTGAGTTAGATTCTATGTAAATTCCAAAACTGGAAAACGACCAATCTATAGATCTTCAGGTCCTGTATGGAATGGGAGAAAGAACAATGAAGACCAACTTCTTTCCAATTCATATACAAATAGTCTTCGTTTAGCGTAGAAGTATTCTTTAACTACGATCGCTTTTCCTAATATTAGCATAATACTGATCCCTACAAAAAAGAGTACCAAAAATATAACAATAATATCCCATTGTCATAATGCAAAACTTAGAAAGGGAAAAGTTAAAACGTTTGGAAAAACGTAGGTTGAAGGGAATTGCTCTATTGAAGAAAGGCTACACGTGCTACGGAGTGTCAAAAAAGCTTGGAGTCAGTAAGCAATCGGTAATGCGTTGGCGAGAAAGATATGAAAAGGAAGGAATCGAAGGAGTAAAATGGAATGGTCGACGAGGTCGACCGACCAAATTGACCATTTCAGAGAAGAAAGAATTAAAAGAATCATCTTGAAAGGTCCGATCAGTAACGGTTATCCGAATGAACTTTGGTCAACGTATCGCGTATCGGAAATCATACGAAAAGAATTCGGAGTAACGTATCATCAAGATTACGTAGGAATTCTCTTACATCAATTAGGATTTTCGTATCAAAAACCTAAAAGAAGAGCGTTGGAAAGAGATGAAAAGGCAATTGAAACTTGGAAAACGAAAAACTTGGCCCGGTATAAAAAAAAGACAGAGAATGAAGGGTTTAAGGTCATATTTTTAGTATGAAAGCGGAATCAGCCAGAATCCATATACGATAAAAAACTTGGAGCTTAATCGGAAAGACACCGATCCTTCGTCACAAGATGTCTTGGAAAAGTTATCAGTAATCGGTGCTATTTCTAAAAAAGATTTTCACTTTCAGATCATAACAGGCTCTGTTAAAAGCCAGGACCTTATTTATTTTTTAAAGATACTTCTAAAGGAAAATCGCAAAAAGATTTTAATAGTTTGGGATAATCTATCTGCTCATAAAAGCAAAACAATGAATGAATTTTTAAAAGCAAACGAGGAAAGGCTTCGAGTAGAATTTTTGCCTCCTTATGCTCCGGAGTTAAATCCTCAAGAATATATCTGGTGTCGTTGGAAGAAAAACTATATGGCTAATTTTTGTCCGGAGAATCTTAGCCAATTGATTCAAAGAACTAAGAGCCGGTCTCAAAACTACCTATTAAAAAAGTTAAAAGCAATGATGGAGCTTGCGAGATAAAGAGATGCCAGATAATTTTCCGCTTTTCTATCCCAGCGAATTAGAATAGCTCTGAATCGATTGTGCCAACTGTTTGTTCTTTCAACGACCCAACGCCTTGGTTTTCCTTTATATTTGCCGATGAGAGGCTTCTCACCTTTTTTCCGAATATGAGCTCGAATGTTTCTTTTCTTGATGAATGCTTCTATATCTTTGAAGTCATAACCTTTATCTAAACAAAGATGCTTCGGTTTTTTTCTTTTTCTTTCCGGAAAAACTAAGATCGAATTCAACGTATCTTTTACACCGCGTTTGTCATGAACGTTAGCTCCAGTCAACGTAATTGCCAAAGGAATACCATTTCCATCCGTAAGAATATGCCGTTTAACCCCTAATTTGGCACGGTCTGTAGGGTTCTTTCCGGTTAAGCTCCCCCTTTGGGAGCTTTAACCATTGCGGAATCCATCGAAGCCCAGTCCCATGCTATCTTATTCTTCACATCATAATATTTTAAAATAGATTTATAGATCTTTTTAAATACTCCCGCTCGTTCCCATTCTTGAAATCTTCTATGACAAGTTTGACCGGACCCAAAGTCATTCGGAATTGCACGCCACTGACATCCCGTTTTCATTCGATAGATAATCCCTGCCATTACCACTCTTGCAGGTACACGATTGCGCCCCCCTTGGGGATTGACCTTTTCTTTAGGGATAAAAGATGCGATTTTTTGCCAAAGGGCATCAGGTATCTCTGAATAATATTTGTCCATTTCACATTGATATTATTATGCTTTCTCAGTACAAGCAGTTTTGAGACCGGCTCTAAGTAGAGGCGGTAATCGGACGAATCATAGAAATAAGATCGGATGGTTAGTTAAGACCGTTTTTTAAAAAAATAACTTTTTGTTTTTCATAAGCAAAAACCTTTTTCTAAAGAATTTAAGCAGAACATTCGTTCTGTTTTAGAAGAATTTCATATTGAATCGGCGTGAAAAAAACTTTCCTCCCCACCCGGTTGTTTTAAACAGGTTCTATTCCATTGGGAAATCCAAGAATTGGTATAGTTTCATGAGAGAAATAAAAACAGTAACAGTATTGGGCGCGAACGGTACCATGGGCGCCGGATCAGCGGCAATTGTTGCCTCATTCGGAAAGGCAAAAGTTCACATGCTCGCAAGGGATACAAACAAAGCGAAAGAGGGAATTGAAAAAGCGATCGGCTCCGTTAAAACCGATACAATCCGACCAAGACTCGTTCCGGGCTCGTATGATGCGGATTTGGAAAAGGCAGTCTCGGAGTCCGATTGGGTTTTCGAACTTGTTGCGGAAAGCTACGAGGTAAAAGAACCGATTAACAAAAGAATCGCAAGCGCTAGAAAACCGGGAACTATTGTTTCCACTGTTTCCTCCGGTCTTTCGATAGAAAGACTTTCCAAAGCGTTCGACGAAGACGGGCAAAAGCATTATTTCGGGACTCATTTCTTTAATCCCCCTTACAAAATGATTCTTTGTGAATTGGTTTCTCACAAAGGATCGGATAAGAAAGTTCTCAAACAACTCGGAGAATATCTGGATAAAGTTTTAGGTCGCGCGGTCGTTTATACGAACGATACTCCTGCGTTTGCCGGAAACAGAATCGGATTTCAGCTCATCAACGAAGTCGCTCAGATTGCGGAAAAGTATTCTGACAAAGGCGGGATCGCTCTGATGGATGCGATCATGAGCGGTTACACCGGAAGAGCGATGGCTCCTCTTGACACGGCTGATTTCGTAGGACTCGACGTTCATAAGGCGATCGTGGATAACCTCTATGAAATGACAAAGGACGCCGCTCATTCTACTTTTAAACTTCCGGGTTATTTCCAAAAGCTCATCGATAAAGGCGATCTAGGAAGAAAAGCGGGCGGCGGACTCTATAAGATGTCCAAAACTCCGGACGGTAAGAAAGAAAAGTTAGTCTATAATATAGGCGCCGATCTGTATGAGCCGGTTCCAAAGTTCGAGATTGATTTTATTCGTCAGGCGAATAGAAGAATTTCCGAAGCGGACTACACAGGCGCAATGAACATCGTAAAAGAAGCAAAAGGTTTCGAAGCGGACCTCGCGAGATACTTTATCGCAAGATACGTTAGTTACTCTCTATCGATCGTTGGCGAAGTCGTAGATACGAAAGAAATGGCGGACCTCGCAATGGGAACGGGATTCAACTGGGCTCCCGCTTCCGCATTCGTTGATTTCTTAGGCGGGCCTAAGGATACGATTCAACTGATCGAAAAAGCGAAACTTCCGGTTCCTGAAGTATTAGCAAAAGCGAAAGTAGGCAAACCGTTTTACGAGTTGAAAGAAAAGCTGGATGCTCGTTCTCTTTTCAAAGGATAATTAGGGGGTCAACATGAGCGATAAAATTTACGTCCTCGGCGGGGAACAAACCGATTTTCAAAGAAACTGGACTAAAGAAGGCAAGACCTTCATGTCCTTAATGCGCGAAGCCGTTCAAGACGGACTCGCGGCTGTCGGAATCACACCCGATGAAATCAAAAAACTGAATAAACAAAATAGAATCGGAATTTTCGTAGGAAACTTCGATGCGGAACAGTATGCGACTCAAGGTCACTTGGGCGCATTCCTGACCGAAGTCGATCCTGCGTTCTACGGAATTCCGGGCGGTCGTTTTGAAGCGGCTTGCGCTTCCGGTTCCATCGCTCTGGATGCGGCCGCTACGAAAATCCGCGCGAAAGATTACGACGTTGCGATCGTTCTCGGTATCGAGATCATGAAAACCGTTAGTTCTTCCGTTGGTGGTGACTTTTTAGGAACCGCGGCTTACTACGAAAAAGAAGCGAAAGGAGTCCAATTTCCTTTCCCGAAACTTTTCGGAAAACTCGCAGACGTAATTCTTGAAAGATACAAACTTCCTGAACAAAGATTCATGGGAGCGTTAGCCGAAATTTCAAGAATCAACTACGACAACGCAAAGAGAAACCCGAAAGCGCAAACTCGTTCTTGGTTCATGAACAAAGAACACGCTAACGCAAGAGGCGGAGAATACAATATGGCAGTGGGAGGAAGACTCTGCATTACCGATTGTTCTCAAGTTACCGACGGTGCCGCGATGGTGGTTCTCGCTAACAAATCTTATACTGAAGAATACGCGAAAAAAAGAGGAAAGAAGATCAACACGATCCCAAGACTGAAAGGTTGGGGACACAGAGTTGCTCCTATCACTTTTGACGCGAAGGTTGCCGAATCGAAAGGAGACAAATACATTCTCCCTTGGACCAGACAAACCGTAAAAGACGCTTACGACAGAGCGGAACTCGGAGTAAAAGACATCGACGTTTTTGAAACTCACGACTGTTTCACCTCTTCCGAGTATGCTGCAATCTCCGCATTCGGAATCACTCAGCCCGGAAAAGAACACGAGGCAATCGAAGAAGGAGTTATCGACTTCAAAGGTAAAAAGCCGATCAATCCATCCGGCGGACTGATCGGAGTCGGACATCCAGTCGGAGCTTCCGGAGTTCGAATGATGCTCGATCTTTACAAGCAAGTTACCGGAACCGCCGGTAACTATCAAGTAGAAGGCGCTAAGAACGGGCTGATGCTGAATATCGGCGGATCCGCAACGACTAACGTAGTGTTCATCGTAGGAAAATAAAAATGAGTCTAAAGACTGCGAAAGATTGGAATCAGTTTCTTCTAAGGTTGTTTATCGCTTTCGGTTTTTGGGAGGTGATCTCCGTACCGCTTCGCAGTCTTTTGTTCTCTCGTTTTTACTATGATTCTATCTATAAGAACTTTTTCCAATCCGTTGGGATGATTTTATGGGTGGGACCTATCCTTGCCGATCTCGTTCAGGTTTTCTTTTTGGGAGTTTTGGTCCGACTTGCTAAAGATTCGCTTCCAGTGGGAATTGTGGGCGGATTGATCGTTGCGATCTGTTTTTCTCTCGCGGCTTATGTAGGACCTGCGATTTCTATATTAAACTTTGTGAATGTTCTTCCGAGTATGATCGTTTGGCTCTGGGTTTTTTCTCAGTTTTTGCTGACTTTATTAGCTTCTCTGATTTTGACTTACACTGCGGAAGAGGAACTATAGATTCTGTAGAAGAAGGATTTGAAACAGGAGAATTTTTTCCGATTTAAGAGAAAAAGGATTTCAATACCAGCTTTCCGGTGATTCCATAGCAGAACGTGAATTCATGTAATGAAACTAAGCGGGCTCCCCGCAATCTATTATATAAGTAAATTTCAATGTAATCAAGTAGGACTCGAGCTCTCAGCTCTGGTCAAGTTATTGTATTCTGCGGGAACTCCGGCATTGGAACCTATGTTGCCAATAACCTGACACGACCGACTCCCCTGTGAGTCGGTCGTGTCGCTTGAGTTCAACGAACGAAGTGAGTGGCAGCGCGATCCATTGAGAAAGTGGCATAGTTTCTCTCGTATCAACCTAAGCCAAGATCGAAAAAATGTAGGAACTACCACATTTTGTGCGGAAGGTTAATGAACTTTGAAACAGCGTTCTTTATTTTGTAAAATTCATCACAGCTCACATTATAACCTAAGTCCTTTCGTCCGAATTTTCTCAGGAGTTTTTGGCACACAATATAACGATCTTTCGTTATTCAATTAAGATGTTTTGAAAAACATCCGGAGAAAATCCATGAGAATCAACGTAAAATTAGTTTTAAGTCTTTTGTTCGTTTTTACCTTCCTGTCCTCTTGTTCCGCTGAAAAAGAGGATAAAAATACCTCTGATCTTCTTTTATTTTTATTATTTCAAGATCGCGTTGAAAACTACGATCGTGACGTTCAAATCATAACGCACACGATGGTATCATCGCCCGCAGTTTCTTACGATACCAACTATCCCGATGAAGATTTAAACTATTATAAAGATCTTGTCGAAACTGAAATTGCAAGGTATCCAAGAGGGTATTTTATCAAAGCCCGCGCGGAAAAGATCGTGTTTACTCGAAATCTCCGTTTATATGGGAGTTACTGTGGAGCTCTATCAATACCGAGTCAAAATATTATATTTTTAGACGTTCAGGACGGGATAAAATCCAGATCAGAAACAACTCCTTTAGATCCTCAATATTATAGTGCAGCCAGATTATCAAAGGTAATACACCATGAACTTACTCACAGTATGGATGATGTTATGAGATACTACTGGGATTCCAAATGGGTATCGCTAAACCCGCCTTCCTTTCAATATGGAAGCTACGATTATTCTTCCTTCAATCCTCGTGCTTTGGGCCCTATCTCTCCTATGCTGACTCCATTCTGGCATCCTATAGACGGCTTTGTAAGCGAATATGCCACATCGAATTTTCCTGAAGATCGAGCGGATGTCGGCGCCGCAATTCAAGGACGTCAATTTTCTTATTTAAACGAAATTTGCGCCGTCGATTCGGTCGTTGCCGCAAAAGTGCGTTTGACGATTGATGAAATGAACCGTTTTTGGCCCTATCCTGGAACGGAAAACACAGCCTGGAAACGCAGATTCTCCGAGATTCGATGCAATTGATCGAATGCGTTAACAAAAACGAAACCACGTTAGACACCATCAAACAATTCCTTTTTGCATCGGACTTCTATTTCCGAACCGGATAACCGTTTTTAAATTTTCCCTCGAAAACGGTTCCGTCGGAATATTTCAATTTTCCAAATCCGTTCGTAAAATCGTTCGCATAGATTCCATCAAAGCTTTCTCGTTCACAAAAGTTCCTTTTTGCTTTTCTTCTCTCTTATAACGCCGAAATCTATTTGGAAAATCAATGGTGGAAACCTCTCTATCACAAAGAAGTTTTCAAACGCCCAGTCCTTACAAAACTTTGAGCGAATTAGCGGAGGCTGAATCTCAGGCAAAAAAATCCGGCGTCGATCCGAGAAAAGAATCCTGGGCGGAAGGTCGGTAAACTAAGGACTAACAAAACATCCGTTCGAAAGTCTTTTTTACCGGGCCAGTTTTATTACCTTGTCGGAATGTTTCTTTCACATTCGACAAATTCCGATTTCAACCTTCTTTGTTTTGTCTTTGGAATTCTTTCAAGTCCTCTTCCAAAACTGCGCGAACATTCTGCGGAATTGGAATGCTGGACTTGGTTACGTGGTCAAACGCAACTTGGACGGTTCTCGCAATTGCAAAAACGTTTCCGGTATTTGTTTCGACGATCTTGGACTCAAAATCCCAGGAACTGTTTCCGATTCGGACCACGCTTGTTTGCACTTCCACCTGATGGCGCATCTCGATCGATTTTTTAAGATCGATTTCGATTCTCGCAAGAATAAACGGAACATCAAATACGTCTTTCACGTTAAAACGACGCTTACAGTAATCCACTCTTCCGATCTCAAGATAAGAAACAAAAACGGAATTACTAACATGAGCGAATGGATCCATGTCCATCCAACGAGTCTGAATCGGAGTGGAAATCATATTAGAATTGTTTTAAAAATCTAAGGTTACCCGATTGGAAATAACGGATATCGTGGATTCCATATCGCATCATCACGAGTCGATCAAGCCCGAGCCCAAACGCAAATCCAGTCCATTCTTTCGGATCGAGCCCCGCGTGAAAAAGAACGTTCGGATGAATCAATCCGCAAGGTAAAAGTTCCAGCCAACCGGATTGTTTACAAACGGGACATCCTTTCCCTTCGCACACAAGACAGTTGATATCAAGTTCGAAACCGGGTTCCACAAAAGGAAAGTATCCCGGTCTAAGTCTGGTTTTGATTTCTTTTTCGAAAATTCTGGAAAGCAAAACCTGCATCGTATCGATTAAGTTAGCCGCAGAAATATCCTTACCTACGACCATTCCTTCGATCTGATAAAAAGTATGTTCGTGAGAAGCGTCCACTTCTTCGTAACGAAAAACTCTACCGGGAGCGATGATCCGAAACGGAGGTTTCAACTTTCTTAATGTTCTTACTTGAATTGCGGAAGTATGAGTTCTGAGAAGATTTCCGTTTTCCAGATAAAACGTATCCTGCATTTCCCTTGCTGGATGATCTTCCGTAAAGTTAAGAGCGCCGAAATTGTTAGTATCCGTTTCGATTTCGGGGCCATCCATGATGCTGAAACCCATCGATACAAAGATGTCTTCGATCTCGTATTGAATCTGAGTAATCGGGTGAAGGCTTCCATTAGAAGGACTGGTGAGGGGGCGAAGGGCGTCGAAAAATTCGAATGCCGCCTGATTTTCAAAAAATTTTTTCTTCAGAGAAATCTTTGTTTCGGAAACGAAATTCTCAAGCTTTTTTGAAAGTTCGTTGGCTTTTTGGCCGACGGTCTTTTTTTCTTCGATGGAAAGTGAAGCCACGTTCTTGAGAACTGCGGTTAGCTTTCCTTTCTTACCGATAAAATCGTTTTTATTTCTATCTAAATCTTCTTCGGATATGGAAGAGCTGATTTTTTGAATGGCTTCTTGATAAATGGAATCCAGTTCCTCGGATAAGTTCATACGTGTTTTCGAGCCAACTCAACGAGTCCGGGATATATACCGCCAAAGGAACCGTTGGACATGGCTAGGATCAGAATTTTCTGTCCCGTAAATTGGGGAATCATTTTCTCAAGTTTTACAAGCAACTCTTGAGGATCCTTCGCATAAACTGGGATTGTTTTGGAGTTTTTCAAAAGTTTCTGAACAAGCTTTTTCACATCCAAACGAATGTCTTTTGAAACCTTCTTCAGATTATGAATCTCGGTCAGAATGGTTAGATCGGAACCTATAAAAGAATATGAATATTCCTTCTGAAAAACGTTTCGGTGAGAAGTTGCGCTTCTTGGTTCAAATAAGGAGATAATCTTATGGCCTTGGAATCTTTTTTTGACAGCATGAATTGTTTCACGCACTGCAACTGGGTGATGCGCGAAATCTTCCATCACGACCGCGGTCGAGGATTGGAAAAGAATATCTTGTCTTCTTTTAACTCCCGGAAAGGAATCGATTGCCTTTGCGATTCCCTGTTTGTAACCGGAAGGGTTTTGGTTTTTTAGAATTTCGGAACAAACACGAATCGCAACCTCTATGTTTCTGTAATTGTGATCTCCGAAAAGAACCGGATTTAGTTTTTGATCTCCCCAAAAAAGTTCATGTTTTTTCCAAGTAAGAAAAGAATCCTTTCGATTCCATTCGAAACCTTCCACTTTTGTAAACTTGACGTTTTGGATCGTTTTTTTGAGGGAACCCGAACCGCTCCAATAGAAAACTTTACCGTTTCCGGGAACCAAATTGATCAGACGTTTGAACATGGTTTCGATTGCGGAAATGTCGGGAAAAATATCCGCGTGATCGAAATCCAAAGCGTTTAACACGGCATAAGTCGGTCTATAGTGTAAAAATTTCGAAGACTTATCAAAAAACGCGGTATCATATTCGTCCCCTTCGATGACAAAATAAGATCCGTTTCCAAGCTCGAACCCTGGAAAGCCGTCTTTACGAATTCCTCCGACAAACAAGCCGGGCTCGATTCCATTCTCTTTGAGTATATGATGAATTAGGAATGTAGTCGTCGTCTTTCCGTGCGTTCCCGCGACAACGATCACTTTTTTTCCTTTGAGAAAAAATTCGCTGATCGCCGCAGGCATAGAAAGATAGTTTAGTCCCGAATTGAGCATTTCTTCGACTTCGGGATTTCCTCTGGAAATTGCGTTCCCCACGATGATCAAATCTTGGCCTTGAACATTCTCGGTTTTAAACCCTTCGAAGTACGGAATATTCCATTCTTTTAATTTATCGGACATCGGCGGATAGATGCTCGTATCTGAGCCGGAAACTTCATGTCCGCTTTTCCGAAGCATATAAGCAAGATTGCCCATAGCGATGCCGCCGATTCCGATTAGAAAAATCTTCAATTGAGAATGGTCCTAACTAAATTGTAAACAACTGTTAAAAATAAGGTTCCCGTTAAAAAATACGCAGAACCGGACAAAAAGAATATTAGGATATCCTTATCATTCCAGTTTAAGATTTTTTTCAAACTTCGAACGGAAAGGGCACAGGAGAAAATAAAAGAAATCGAGATAAAAAACGCCTGCAATGGGGAAGGTAAAATCCAAAACACAGAAGACGCGCTGAACGGAATAAACGAAACTAAAAGAATATTCGCGGGAGGAAGCATTTCTCCCTTGCTTCGATCGGCTTTTTTCATAAAGATTCGAAATACGTCTAACTGAGCGATCAAAAATAAAACCGCGGGATATATTACGAAGGAAAACACGACTCCGGAAAACAGATTCCATTCTCCCTCGTCATATCGAACAAAAGAAAGAATCGAAAAAACAAGATTGGAAATGATTTTTGTCGTAGGTGCAAGAATCCAAAGAAGAAAATGGGTTCTTAAGATTTCGAAGTAACCGAAACCTCCTGCTTTTTGATAAAGATTAAAAGCGTTTTCGGGAGATTGAAAAACTTCTTGAAGAAGCAGGGTTCTCACTTCGGAGAAATCTTGTTTTTTATCTATGATCATTTTTGGGGAGAAGAGATATTCGGGTTTTTAGGAAGTGAGTTCTGATTTACAGGCTTTTCTTTTTTTTGCTCGGCTTTTTCCAAATTCCCCACAACTTCTTTTAATCGCAAGAAACTATCTTCACGGATATAAAAAGGAGGTTCGGAAAATTTTCCGTTTATGATCCGAATTGTAGGTCTGTAATTGATGGAATTGATATTTGTCTTCGGATAATAACGCAAAGTAATCCAATCATCGTTGGAAATTCGAATTTTAAGGGAGGCATCCGCAGGAACATGAGTCAAACTTTTGGCTATGGCGTAACCCGCTCCGTTGGGATCATCCGGATATAACTCTACAAGTTGGCTGATAACTTGATTGTTCCAAGAATTCCCCAGAGATTGTTCTAAAGAAATTGGTTTTCCGGAAAGTCTTCTCCAAAAATTTTTCTTAGCCATCTGGTCTTTATAGGGATGGTTGTCTAGATGAAGAGTTTTTCCTTCTTCTTCCCAGATTGTTTCGACTACGGATTCATCTCTTAGATTCACGAGTTGTTTTTGTCTAAATTCCCCGATTCCTCTCGTAAAACGATCCGAAGTGTTTCCTTGAACGATAAGAACCTCATTTCCTTCTCGCACGATTCTCGTGGAGTCGAAGGATTTCTTTTTACCGATCCAAATTTTCTTCAGCAATTTTCCGGAAGACTTCAAAAAAATCTGTGGAGAATTTTCATTTAACTGTAATGAGGCGGCAACCTTCCCATCCGCGATCGGTTCGACACCTTTCGCCTTCAGAACGGAAAATTCTCGAAAAATATTCTCCGAGTTATAACCGCCTTCGAACTCTAAGGTTTCTCCAGTTTCAGAATCCTTAGAGCGAACCGTGAGAAAATAGGCGTTTTTTCTGATTCCTTTTTGTTTTTTAAGAACGATAGGCATCCGATAAAAAGCGGAGACGTCTTCCCCTTCCCAAGAATTCTTAGGGGGCTGATATTCGATTTCGTCTATATCAATCTCCCAAACGGAAATTTCCGACTGATCTTCTTTTTTTTCTTCCAAAAAGAAAAAACTAAAAGCAAGAGCAACTAACGTAAAAAGAAGAAGGAGTATCCGTTTCAAGATTCTTCACCTTCTCGTTTACGTTTTTGAATGAGAACAACGGAGGAAACGAACGCGATCAAACCCGGAAAAATAAACATTCCCAAAATCCAAACGACCCTTTTCTGAACCTCGGTTAAAGAAGCCGTATTGATTTCTTCTTTCTTCGGCTGAATGGAAGATAAAGAAAGATCCTGATACATCCAGGTAATCGAAGAAGTAGCGAGTTCGTAGTTCGTTCCGTAAGAAATAAACTGATCGGTGATCCAAGATGTTCCCGAAAAGATAACAACCCTTCCTTCTTCTTTAGAATCCGTATTCGTATTTTGAGGAGCAGTTTCGTTTTTTGGTTTCAAGTCCGAAACCTGAGGAGAATTCGGATCGTTCTGAGAATCTTGTTTGGAATCCGTAAAACCGATCGGAGAATCCTTTTTTTGTTCCGTGGAACTTTGTTGCAGTTCGGAAAGACCGGTCGCTGAGTTTTGTTTTGTCTCTTCTTTCTGAACTTTCGGAATCGTCTTCAAAATCATCCCGAGGATTACGCTTCTCCTTTCTTCTCCGTTATCCTGTTTTCCATTATTATTTTTATCTAATATAGATTCTCCGCCGGATTCCATCAAAGGAAATGCTTCTAAATTTTTACCGCCGGATTCGGGAGTTGTCTGTGGAACAAAGTAACCGGCAAATGGAAACACGACCCCCATGTCCTTTCTACTTAAGGCTTCTTCGATCGGATGTTTTCTAAAAGATTTTGCGAGAATCATTCCAGCTTGTCCCTGAACCTGAGAAAGAGGCCCCTTCGCAAATTCATAACCCGATTTTTCCAAAAGCCATCGAAAATTTTCCGTTCCTTTCGGATCAATCGTAATGAAAATTTTTCCCTTTTTCTTTTCGATAAAATCTAAAACGGCGGTTTGTGCTTCTTTCGAAAAAGCGACGGTTGGTCCCGCAATTATCAGAACGTCGGTATTTTCCGGAATGCGAGACGGCCAACCTTCCGCGATTCCGAGCCCTTTCACTTTAAAGTTTAAAAAACTTAAAGAGTTAGATAAAATTCCGATTTTTTCATTCGGAAGATTTTGAAAAATCGAAGAGAACCTTTCTCCGTTGGATTGGGTAAAATAAATATTCTTTTCTTCGGTTGTGATGCTTACGACCGCTTGTACAATCTTACGTTCCAAATCTTCCAGATCGTTTTTTTCTCGAATCGAAAGTCTTTGTTCGGCGTATTGTTTTCCGCTTTCCGCCAAAGGTTTTTTGGTTCTAAGGAGTATGATTCCATTCGATACCTGGCCAAATTCGGCAAGATCGTCCAGCTCTACGTCTGCGTTGATAAAACGAGTCTTAAACTGTGGACTTAAGGATTTCAATTGATCCAAATAGATTTCCAGATCCGGACGAATTCTTCTCAAAGAAAATGAATTGGCCTTGTCGCTCGAAGGGGAATTTTCCAGAGGTCTTGGATAAAAAGCGATCACCTCTACTTCTTTATTGACGCTTTTTAGAATTTTGACAGCGGTCGGACTAAAAGAATACTGGCCTTTGGAACTCAAGTCGAAGTTGTGATTTCGCATTACGGAAATGTAATTTACTATCACGAGAGCAACAAAAACGATCGCAAGATTTATGATGAAGTAACGCACCAAGGCTTGTTTTGAAGTTTTCAGAACACTCTGCGCGCCCGCGGAATCTTTTCCCAATTCCTTCAATAAAGTCAGAATCAGAAATGCGATCGTACAAAGAACCAGAAGAACCAAAAGAATTTCCCGGATTCTTTCGTTTCCGGAACCGATCGAATTGGATTTCAACGCAAGTTCTTCCAAAAATACGCGGAGATGATAGATTCCGAAAGCGATAAGACCCAGGCCGGCAGATATATAAGAATTCCATTCTTCTTGAATATTCTTTTTTCGAAACCAACGATAGGCTGGTTCTAAAATCAGGATCACCAATACCAATCCCATCCAAAGCCAGCGATTGACGGGCGACTGAATACTGTCCCGGACCGGAAAATACAAAAATAAGGAAACAAGGGAAACCCACGGAAAAATTCTCAGTAATACGGATTCTTTCATCCTCTCCATCTCCTAGATTCCAAAACTTTTACGGTGAGATAAAGGAAGAATAACGCACCACTGACAAAGAAAACGATTCCGTTCAATGGCAGAACTCCTTTGCAAAACGAAATGAAATGCGAAAAAATGTGAAGGTGATAGAGAATCTTTCTCGTAACCGAATCGAACAGGTACGAAAAATATCCCGATACCCAAAGAGTCAGAATGATCACGATCGAAATCAGAAGTGAAATCATCTGATTCTTGCCGAGACTGCTTCCGAAAAGTCCTATCGCAAAGGAAAAGATTCCCAAGAGAAAAACTCCAATCGTTCCCGAAACCACTATGTAAAGAGGAGCTTTCCAAAAAGAATAAAGAAAAATCGGAAACAAACCATTTACGAATACGGAAATCAAAAGACAAATCAAAGTTCCGAATGCGAATTTGCCCGCTACGATTTCCAGATCCGTAATCGGAGCCGTAAAAAGAAATTCCAACGTTCCTCGGCTTCTTTCTTCGGTAATACTTCCCATCGCGAGAATCAGCATCGCGATGATAATCGTTGACATGAAGGAAAGAAAAGTGATGACCGTGGTATCAACATAATTCGTACCTGAATTAAAATTCAGAATTAATACGAAAAGAGAATTCAAAAAGGCCGTTCCGCCGAAAACCAAAGGAGCCATAAAGGTTCCGAAGAACACTTTCACTTCTTTGAAAAAAATCCATTTAATATTTTGAAGCATAGTCTTTCAAACCTGGTTCATAAAAATCTGTTCTAAGGTGACTTCTTGTTTGCGAATGTATTCCAAGCGGGGAGAAGAAGAAGCGGACGCGAAAAGTTTTTCCTTAAATTCCCTTTCCGCAGAGGTGGAAACAAGAAACGTGTTGCCTCTTGAATCTTCTCCGATCGATTGAATCTTTTCCACGTTCACTCCGGGAAGTGAGGAAAGATATTTTTTACCGGATTCGACGTCCGCTCCTGAAAGCGTAACTTCGAGGCCGGAAAGTTTTTCCATTTCCTCTTCGAGTTGTTTTCTATCTCTTTGATATACCATTCTTCCGCGATGCAAGAATACGAAGCGGTTGCAAGTTTTGTAAACTTCGGGAAGAATATGGCTCGAAAGAAGAATCGTATGTCCTTCTTTCAAAGAATGAATGAGATTTCTGATTTCTACGATCTGTTTCGGATCGAGTCCGGAAACGGGCTCGTCGAGAATGATGATTCTCGGATTTCCAAGTAACGCTTGTGCGATTCCCACCCTTTTCCGAAAGCCGAGAGAAAGAGTTTCGATGTTACTCTTACGGACATCCGTAAGAAATGTTCTTTCGCAAACTCTTGCGATTTCCGAATCAATCGATTCGGAAGATACCTGTTTAATTCTCGCGGCGAACTTGAGATAGTCTTCGACGGAAAGCTCGGGATAAAGAGGAGGCGTTTCGGGAAGATAACCGATCTTCTTTTTTACTTCGAGAGGATTCTCGAAAGTGTTTGTTCCGTCGATTTCACAGATCCCGTCAGACGCGATTAGATATCCGGTGAGAATTCGAATCGTGGTGGTTTTTCCGGCTCCGTTCAGACCGAGAAGACCTACGATTTCTCCTTCTCCCAACTCAAAATTCAGGCGATCTATAGCAAGTTTCTTACCATAGAATTTAGATAGATTTTTAACTTTGATCATCTTTGTTTAAACTACACCGGGACATTTGTGGTCCATTACTCAGGAAGTCCGATTTGATGGAATTTCTAAATCTTGCGTTTTACGCAGGATTCAGAAAAATAGAAAAAATTTTATGAGTTCGGGTCAACCACTTTCTCATTGAAATCGAAAATCGAAATACCATCGCTTATAGTATTGACATTTAAAATTCGTACGGTGGATCATAGAAAGCTCTGAAAAATATACTTACAGCGCGTTTCAAAACCTGCGGAAGCGATCTTTAGAGCGACGGCACTTGAGTTTTTTTGGGACAGGTTCTGATACCAATTGCCGTTCTTTTCTATAGCATCGGTTATTCTATTTAATTATGGCGCCCTTCGAATTCCGGCGGGAGTTAGCAAAAGAACGTTTAATATACTTATGATTTTTGTATTGGTATGGCCGTTGTTACATTTTGCGGCGTTGATCTTTCTGAACAATCTTCTTCCAATGGATGATTTCCTATTTGAAGAGATCTTTTTTCGGGGAATTTTCGTAAGTGGATTTTTGTTTTACGCATTTTTAGGGATGTTTATTTTCAAGGCTTTCCGAGGCCAATATTTACTCCTGACTTTTGTTCTTTTTTGGGTTCTCTTGGCAGCTGTTGGACTTCCTTCGCTTTATTTTACTTTTCGTTAAAATCAAAGCGCCTAACGAAAACGTGTTGCCCAGGCGCTTTTTTCGCACTTTGTTTTGTCTTATTTGGGATAACGCAAATAAAGATCAGCGAACTTAATGGCGGAAAGATTGGCTCCTTTGATAGGCCCTGTCCAACGATTCTGTTCTATAATTTGTTTTACCTTTTGAGAAACTAAAATTTGTCGGTCGGCGGCGCGCCCGCTTCCAAACCACTCGTTCGTAAGCACAAAATCAGGTTGGTGTTCAAATATTTCTTTTTTGAAAAGCGCCCGCTTATCATCTTGTGGATAATTATATTTAACTTTGCCGCACCACGGACCCGCATAACTGCAATTAGTTCTTTTTTCAGTTCATCGTCTTTGCTCTTATCTTCACACAACTCCGTATTGAGATCGCCCGGAATAAGTCCGGGAGGAAGAATCGTTGTGACGTACAATTGGTAAAGATTTTCAATTTCCTTTCCGCTTTTAAAATAGGCGTTCAAAAATTCAATTCCGGATATGTCTTCCTTTTCAAACACGATTTTAACGAATTCTCTTACAAATAAGGCGCGGGTCCAATATGAACTTAAGAACTGAATATTTTTTGATTTCGGTTTTTTTCAAAAATAAATTTTCCTTTCTGCTTCCAACCGATGTCGCAGTATTTGCATTCTTCTGAATAATCGTAAGTGGCGATTTGAAATCCTTTTCCTTTTTCTATAAATGGGCATCCGGCAGCTCCCCATTTTCCCGACAAAAAATACCATTCCTGATAAATCATATTCAATAAACCTAATGATTTCGATTTAAAACTACGGAAGTCGTATCCTCGGTTGGAATCAATTCTTTCGAATGGTCTTTGTAAAGGTAGGTTCCCGTTTTGTCTCTTAACAAATACGGACTCATAAAAGAATTTGTAGTTTTAGAATGTTTTTCGATGTCCAAAATTTCAAATGTCCTAGCATCCATATCGATTTTAAAATCATAGTGATAGATTACAGTATCATCATACAAAAAACCGCACACATTGAGCATATAATTTTAGGTTTGAATTTATTTTTCGCAGAGAAAACGGATCGACATCTTCAAGAACACGATTTTCATAACCTTTGCTAAAATTGATCATAAAATCTCGAAAACTTTGCGGGTCGTTGGGATCGAAGGTATTCCGATCTACGTTTTCGGGTGAGCCCCTTTCCAAATGATCTTCGATCCGTCATAAACACACCCGACTTGTCTAAAAAATTGAAAAGGTTTTGAAGGAGTCGCTTTAGAAAGGCGCTCTTGAAAATCCTTCTCCGTCATTCGATTTGTTTTCATACGTTAAAATGCCGACTTAAAAAGATAACAATCTGCATCTCGTATGTGAACGCAACCCAAGTTCCCGAAATAAAAAAGAATTGCGGAACCAACTACGAAAGGCGATTCATCCTTAAACACCTAAGGAAAATCAAAGTTCATGGCAATCGCAAACTTTCTGAATCAAGTCAAAGCTAGTGGAGGGAAACTTTTTCTTCAATTCGGAGGACAAGGCTCTCCTTTCTTGAAAGAGCTCTCCAAGCTTTACGAATCCGAGCCTTCTCTTAAAGAATTCTTCGATGTTTCTTTTAAAGCCATCGCCGAGGAAGTTCCTAAACTCGATAAGAATATCATTTACAATGGTTACGACTTCGAAAGCTGGATTAAAAATCCCGATTCGGCTCCGGACGAAAACTATCTTTGCAGCGCACCCGTCTCCATCGTCGGAATTTTTCTAACCCAAATCGGAAATTACATCGCATTCACGAACAAAGGTTTCCCCGTTTCCGAACTGATTTCCAACTCAATCGGAGTTACGGGCCATAGTCAAGGAGTTATCTCTTCCGCGTTAATCGCCCTTGGCAAAGAAGGTACGGATTTCTATGTGGCATATGCTAAATTCTTAAAGTTCGTATTATATATCGGTTATAGAGCGCAGGAACTAGTCGGTGTTTACAATCCTTCTCAGGCTCTTCTCAAAGCAAACGAAGAAGTGGGAGATAAACAACCGGCTCCGATGGTTGCGGTGATCGGTTATTCTCAAAAAGAACTCGAAGATAAAGTCAAACAAACCAACGATGCCCTTGGTTTGAGCGGAAACAAAGCGATTTACGTAAGTCTTTTTAACACACCCGATTCCAATATCGTTTCGGGAAGTCCCGAATCTCTTCTTGAATTTCGTAAAAAGTTTAAAGCGGAAATGGAAGAAAAGAAAGTAAAGTTCGTTTACCTCAGAACAACCGCTCCTTTTCATTCCCCACATATGGAAGATACGAACAAGACTATTCCATCGGATATGGAAAGAATCGGTTTCGATTTTAAAGGTTCCGATCTGAAGGTTCCAGTTTATTCCATTTTCGACGGAAGAAACATGCAGTCCGATGCGGGAATTGGTCTTCCACTTTTTAGAGAGATGTTGATCAAAACCCTTCACTGGGATAAGGCAGTTAAACCTTTCGTTACTACTGCGAACGTTACAGGTATCGATTTTGGACCGAGTGTCGTAAGTCAAAAACTGACTCAAGCGAACATGGGAGCTTCCGAAAATAAAATTTACGCGGTTTCCAGCCCTAAGGATATTAAGGTTCTATTGGCCTGAAAAACCGAAAGCCTTCGATTCTAAAACGGATTTACCCGTTCCGAAAATTTCTTCTGGAACGGGTTTCTAATTTTTTTTCTCTCAAAAGACCTAAATTAGAAATTCCAAAACTCACAAAAGCGGATTTTACGACCGGGCTTCACTGCGAATATCTTCTCTGGCTAAACACGTATCAACGTCGTCCCGATTTTGATCCATTTGAACATAAATATATTTCCCCGAAACAAAAATCCCTTTTAAGAGATCTTTCTCATTCTATTTTTCCGGAATCCAAAAACGCTCGTTACTCCGATTTCGATACCAGAAAGATTTTGAAATCCGGAAAAGGAGTCAGATCCGCCTGTTTGGAAACGGACAAATTTTCCATGAAGGCGGAATATATTCTCCCCAATAAAGAATTTTCGGGAACTTTCGAATTGGTCGTTCTCAAAGTATCGAGTTCATTCAAAAAACAACATATTATAGAAATTGCATTTCAAAAATTCGTGGCGGACGAATCCGGCTTTCCGATCTCCAAATGTACTCTTCTTTTCGTGAATTCCAAGTTTCACTTCCAAGGCGAGATCCAAGCCGATTCTTTTTTTGTGCGTAAGGACGTCACAGACGAGGTTATGCTCAAGGAAAAAGAAACGATAGAGATCGCCCGTTCTTTATACGATCTTCTTTCTAGAAAAAATCTTCCTCCTCGTTTTGCGAGTAACCTGTGTTCTCATCCGAGAAACTGTTTGTATCCGGAAATCTGTTTGACTCCTAACGTTCCGGGAGACATTTTCACGCTTCGTGAGGGAAAAGAAGAATCCGTAAGATTTTACAAACAAGGGATTTTCAACCTAAAAGACATACAAAATACGGACGCTCTTACCTATCGTCAGAAAACACAAATCAAAACGATACAGACCGGATTGACCTTTATCAATCAAAAAGTTTTTTCCGAGTTTTTCAATCGGATCAAATACCCGATTTACTTTTTGGATTTCGAATCCATCAATCCTCCGATTCCAGTATATCTAAATTCGAATCCGTTTCAGCACGTTCCATTTTTGTTTTCTTTGCACGTTATACGGGAAGATCTTTCCCAAGAACCGGAAAGTTTTTATTATATCGAAGACGGAATCGTCGATCCAAGAAAAGGAATATTAGAAAAGCTGCAAGAATGGATTTTGCCCGGAGGAACAATCCTTTGTTTCAACGATAAGTTCGAAAGAAGATGTTTGGAAGAATCCGCAGCCGCCTTTCCCGAATTCAAAGCCTGGGTTAAATTGATTCAAGACGACTTTGTAGATTTGGCAAAACCCTTCTGGGAATACGACTACTATCATCCCGATCAGAAAGGAAGCACATCGTTAAAAACGATTCTTCCCGTAATCACCGGACAATCCTACAAAGATCTCGGAATCAAATCCGGTCAAATGGCTAACTCCGAATTTCTACGAGTCAAAACCGAACCGATTACAAAATCGAAAAAATTGGAGATCGAAAAAAATCTCATCGAATATTGCAAACTCGATACGTATGCGATGGTTCTCATTCTTCGTAAAATCAAAGAGTGGATTGAAAAACCATTATAATTCTCTGAAACCCTGTTTCAGAATCTGGAAAATCCGGTTGTCCACAGACCTGGATCGATTTTCAGTGTTCTCAGAATGGCGCAAAGTAAACCTGTTAAAAAAATCGTCCTCGCTTATTCCGGCGGTTTGGATACGTCGGTAATTCTTACCTGGTTGAAAGAAACATATGGTTGCGAAGTAATCGCTTTTACTGCGGACGTAGGTCAAAAAGAAGAACTTTCCGGATTGGAAGAGAAGGGAATTAAAACCGGAGCTTCCAAAGTTTATATACAAGACCTCCGTTTGGAATTCGCTCGAGATTTTATTTTTCCTGCCATTCAAGGGAATGCACTTTATGAAATGCGTTACCTTCTCGGAACTTCCCTTGCTCGGCCTCTTATCGCGAAGGCGATGGTGGAAGTCGCCGAAAAGGAAGGTGCCGACGCTTTCGCTCACGGTGCGACCGGCAAAGGAAACGATCAGGTTCGTTTCGAACTCGGCGTTAAATCTTTAGCTCCCGAAAAAACAATCATCGCGCCTTGGAGAATCTGGAATTTCGGCGGCAGATCGGATCTGATTGAATATGCGAAGTCCAAAGGGATTCCGGTTTCCATTACCGTGGAAAAGCCGTATTCTATGGACAGAAATCTTATGCATATTTCTTACGAAGGTGGAATATTAGAAGATCCTTATAGAGAACCGGATGAAAAAATGTTTCTCTTGACGACTTCTCCCGAAAAAGCTCCCGATGCTCCCGAATATTTGGAACTCGATTTCCGGGAAGGAAATTGCGTCGCGATCAACGGTAAAAAACTGAATCCTTACGAAGTGATGGAAACCCTCAATACGATTGCGGGTAAACACGGAGTGGGTAGAGTGGACATCGTTGAAAACCGTCTTGTGGGAATTAAGTCCAGAGGCGTTTACGAAACTCCGGGTGGAACCGTATTATTTTTGGCGCACAGAGATTTGGAATCAATCACAATCGATCGGGACACACAACATCATAAGGATAAGCTTTCCATCGAATTCGCCGAACTGATCTATAACGGTCATTGGTTTTCCTCGAGAATGAAAGCAGTCCGCGCTTTTATTACAGAAACTCAGAGGTATGTAACCGGTACCGTAAAAGTAAAACTCTACAAAGGAACTTGTTCGGTTGTAGGAAGAAAATCTTCCGTTTCTCTATACAATCCAAAAATGGCAACCTTTGAAAAAGAGGAATTATATAACCAAAAAGACGCAGAAGGGTTTATCAATATTTACGGTTTACCTGCACAAGAAACGGCTAGGCTTCGTAAAAAATGAAACATTTGGCGATTTATCCTGGCTCCTTTGATCCGTTGACGAACGGACATTTGGATATTCTTCAAAGGTCCTTAGGACTTTTCGACAAGGTGATCATTGCCATTGCGGTCAATTCTAACAAGTCCACTTTGTTTTCAATTGAGGAAAGGCTCGAATTTATCCACAAAGTCACTCAAGGATTGAAAGGTTTGGAGATTGATACTTTTCAAGGTCTCACCGTGGACTATTGCAATAAAGTTGGAGCAAACAGTATCATTCGAGGACTCAGAGCGGTTACCGATTTCGACTATGAATATGCCATTTCTTTAATGAATAAAAAATTGGCTCCGAATGTAGAAACCGTTTTTCTCATGTCTTCCAGCGAGTATTCTTTTATCTCCTCGACAATCGTAAAGGAAGTCGCAAGACATGGAAGAGATGTTAGCAATCAGGTTCCCGAAATTGTCAGCAAAGCATTACTTAAAAAACTCTCTCAATAAGGAAAAAAAATGTCCAAAACGTTTATCATGATCAAACCAGACGGAGTAAAAAACAAACACGTCGGAAACATTCTTGCAAGGATCGAAAAGGAAGGATTTAAAATCCTAGGTTTAAAATACCTCAAGTTATCTCTCGAAGATGCTAAACAATTTTATAAAGTGCATTCCGCGCGTCCGTTTTACAACGACTTATGTAACTACATGTCTTCCGGTCCGATCGTTGCCGCCGCCTTGGAAAGAGACAATGCTGTTCTTCATTGGAGAGAAGTGATCGGAGCAACCGATCCGAAAGAAGCGGCTGCTGGAACGATTCGTGCTCTGTATGCGGAAAGTAAGGAAGCGAATGCTGTACATGGCTCCGATTCTGATGAAAACGCAGCTCTTGAAGTTTCCTTCTTTTTTAAAGGAAATGAGTTATTCTAAAACGGCCTTAGAGAGGAGTTCTACGATTTTAGAACTCCTCTTTTGTATAATATTTCCGAATTTTTGCGACGATAGATTCTAATTAGACTTTAGAATATTTTAAAATTAGGTGATTTTTTAGTTGTACCTTTTTTGGAAAGAAATTATTAATTATTTTCTAAAATCTGTTATAAAACGGTTTTTTAAGCCGACAATTTGAATATGAACGCAAACACAAGAGAACAGTTTCAAAAACACAGCGAAATCATGAGGCAATATAGAGCTAATGATCCTTTTGGGGATCCGAATCATGGGACCCCGGACTGGATGGATGATGTGATGGAGCTTATTTATTCCAGAGAAGAATTTCTTGTGGATTCCGAATCAGATTTTGAGATAGAATAATTTTGTTTTGAATTTTTTCAGTTTTCCTTTGTAAATCGATAGATTTCTTTCAGCCATTTTGTGGGCGTCTTTGTAAAATCCGAAAATAATAATCTTAAAGTCGAATTTCAGTATAAAATCTCCGTTTTGCGATCTTGTGTTTTATTACGGAATGATTATAGTCGCTGATTTATTTTAACGCGCGTTCGTTTTTCCATAAAAACAAATGTGGGAACTTTTAGATGTCAGCATATTACTGATCTCTACATAATAAAGTGTCCAAAATTCTGCGTCTAAACAGAGATTTGTGCTAAAATTGGCAGTACTCCTTTATGTAGAGATCAGTAGGTGTAATTGTATGTAAAGTCCTAACCTCTATCATTAACATCTAAAAAGTTCCTACATTTTTTTAGAAACTCAGGCGGTCATCTATTGGCGCTCGATAAAACTCAGGCGCCTCACTTCTCCTATGTTTCTTGTGTCAAGCCCTCCCGTTATTTTTTTACATAAGACCATATTGAGCTAATTTTCGATTCCATACTTCTTCAGGCATAGAATCAAAAAGATCTCCCGTTCGAATCATTGAATAAAGAACTTCGATCATTTTGCGTGAAGTAGCGATGATCGATTTTTTAGCTCCTTTTTTAAGGTATAACCTTTGATAGAATTCTTTTATCTTTCCGCCATGCTGACATCGAACCAGACTCCAGGCCGCTTGAACAATTACTCTTCGAATTGCATGACAACCACGAGATACAATTCTTCCGTATCGAACCGTATCTCCTGAGATGTCGACTCTGGGAACAAGGCCTGCGTAGTAGGCTGCTTGTTTAGCCGAAGAGAATCTTTTACAATTACCCATATAACTCATGATCGCCAAAGAAGTAATCATACCGATCCCAGGCATGGACATGATCGTTTGAACATAACTCTGATTTTTTTTCAGAGCCTCTTTAATTTCTTCTTCTATTAGTTTTAGATTTAGTTCGACTAAATCTAAAACTTTTAAGATTCGTTCTGCTTCTCTTTTGTATCGATCAGGAAGTAGAGTTACGGAAGCTTCTCTGGATGCTTTTATTCGCAAATGCTTTTTGGTAATTTCAGTCAAACCTGCTTGAGTGAATA
>NZ_AHMT02000060.1:15000-33432 GCF_000243815.2 Leptospira alexanderi serovar Manhao 3 str. L 60
GCTATCAAGAAGAAAGAAGATATCCGGAAAATGGCGGAAGCGAATAAAGCGTTCAGTCACTATCGTTGGTAAGAAAAGTTCTATCGGTTTCGGAAATCGAAACCGATTTCAGATCGTAAAAGGAGAGGCCTGCCTCTCCTTTTTTTGTTTTATCGAGCGATCCATAGAAGTAAGTAACTCATGTAACGCTTCCTAAGCTCAAATCTCGCTCCCGACGGGTCGCGAGATAGATTGAGTTTACGGAAGTTTGCACCGCTTCTTTGTTGGAACCGATGTAGTAATTCTTGTTTTAGGCAAGGTTAGTGTAACCACTAGAAAAGTAAGAACTGCGATATTTGAAGGCGATGCGAGGAGGGGGTCTATTTCGACTTGGATGGGTTTTTGGGAAAAAGAATGTGTTCTCATTTGTAGAAATAATAGCGATCTCGTAAACTAACTACTAATCATTTACCATTATGAACCGAATCGGAATGTGAAGTTTTTAAAGTGTTTATTCGAACAGACCTTTTGGTTCCTATGATTCTTTGTTCAAAATAAATCTAAAGTTCACCATGTAGTATGTTGGAGTCACATTAGACGTAATCTATTCAAAATTCTAAAAGCGAATTCTGGAAATATGAATTGTGAAATAGGTCGGTAAACTTTATACGATCGAGTCAATTTAAGAACTTGCTCCAAAGAAGAAATTACTATTGTGATTGTTACTACTCGGACGCATCAATAAAATACTATGATAAACTATTTCGAAAATTAGAATGTTGGAATCTTCCTCTAAAAAGTCGAGATTTCTCGATTTGACTTAATTTTTGAGAACCGTTGTACTTTTGCAAAACCGACCGCTTATTTTCGAGTATCATTTTCATGCGTCCGAGTAGTAAGTTGCCAATAACAAAGCGCAATAGTTCCCACAGATTGTGTCTCTTTAAGCAGTTTATAGGTTTTCGAATAACCTTTTTCGTTGTTTGGCTCGAGTCGGAGTTTCTACATTTTGAGTTTGGGACAAATCTTTAATTCCAGTTTTAAATTTCGGGACGGGAATAAAAAATTCCGGTCTTTATCAAGGTTGAATGATAAAACGAATCGGATTTTCTTTTCTTTCGTCCAAGTCTTCCAGACATTGATTCAATTCTTCTAATGTATGATGGGAAGTAATCGAATGAGAAAGATTGATTTTCCCTTTAAGGTATAAGTCGATCAGTTCGGGAATCGCCCTGCGATCGGAACCGTACGAACCCAAAACTGAAATCATCCTCTCGATTAAAATAAAAGGAATCTGGAACTTCAAAGGTTGTCTTCCGATTCCCACGAGAACGATTCTGCCTCCAGGATTCATTGCACGTAGGGATTCTTCTATGTTGGACATATATCCCGAAAAGTCCGCGAGTAGATCCACTCCGTTTGTAACTTCTTTGAGAGTCTTTCCCGGGTTTCGAATTTCTTTCAAGTTGATAATTTCATCGGCTCCGTACTTAGCCGCATTTTCCAATGGTCCTTTTTCCACGTCTAAAGCGATTACTTTTCCGTCGGTCATAGCTCTGGCAACTGCGACCGCATGAATTCCAAGACCGCCGCAACCGAAGATAGCGACTGTGTCTCCGTTTTGTATGTTTCCTCTGTATCGAATCGCGTGATACGGTGTGGAAACCGCATCCGCAAGAATTGCCCCTTGATCGAACGGAATCGTATCGGGGAGAGAATACAAATAACGTTCTTCCACGATATTATATTCTGCAAAACTTCCGTCTCGATCAAATCCGAAAACTCCTACGTCTTTACATAAGTTTTCATATCCCGCTTTGCAGTAAGAACAAATTCCGCAAGAGGTTCCTGCGGAAATAACGACTCGATCACCTTTTTGAAAACGACTTACGTTTTCGCCTACTTCCTCGATTACTCCTGAAGATTCGTGGCCGGGAATTCTTGGAAAATGTTTACATTTAAGAGTTCCGTGAATCACGAGATGAACATCGGAGCCACAGATTCCGCAGGCTTTGATTTTTATTTTTACTTGTCCCGGTCTAAGTTGTGGAACTGGAACTTCTCTGATGTCTAAGATTTTTTTACCGGATTCTAAAACTGCAGCTTTCATTTTCCATTCTCCTTTATGAAACGCGACGTAAATTAAGATCATTGATACGTCGTACGTCGGTCAAGGTGATTTGATAGAGAATGTACATCCTTTCCTGCGGATTTTTGGAAATTCTATTTTTGAAAAACGTCATGAGTTCGGAATTTTTTCGGGTTTCGCACTTGAATCCGGAAGATCCGATTTTTTCATGGAATTAGAATAGTTCTCGATGTAAAATCGGTGATTCAATCAATAGATAAAAGTCCGTCCTCGAAAAGTATGAGCCCAGTATGCTACAACGGCAGCCGTTTTCGTTTTGCAGCTTGGGACAAGTTGTAAAAAATCCCTTCCGAAGGAATAATATGGAACCAGAGACAATCTACCGGGAGATCAAAGCTAGCCAAAACGGGCAAGACTGGCATCATAAAAACTGCTTCGGTTGTGGTCCCGATAACACAAAAGGGATCCATGCAAGTTTTCCCTTTCATGAAGAAAGCGGAGAAGTTCGATTTCCGTTTAAAATAGAAAAGGCTTTCGAAGGAGCGCCAGGTTACGCTCACGGAGGAGTTTTAGCGACTCTTCTCGACGAAGCTCAGGGAGTTCTTTGCTTTCATCTCGGGCATTTCGTGATGACCGACCAACTTTATATGCGTTATCACAAAGCGGTTCCTCTTAACGAAGAAGTTGAAGTTCGTTGTTGGGTTACGATGGTAAGAAGAAGAAGGCTTTATACAAAAGCTACGATTCATCTTTTCAAAACCGGCGAACTTTTGGTTTCTTCCAAAGCGCGTTGGTATGATATGTCAGAAAGGACGATGAGAAGGATGTTCCAAGGGACTGTTTTTCCGATTGATACTCTTCTTCAAGTTTTAGAAGTGAATCAAAAACGTGGTAAGGAAATTCGAAAACGCCTCAAACTTCAAAACATAGTTCCCTAATTCTTTTTTTTCGTTCGGGAATTACGATCGAAAGCATCGTTGAAGGATGAGAGTCCATTTCGAAATTACTAGTAATCCGGTAGTGTCAGCAATCCTGTGTAAATAACTTTCTTAAAACGAATCCAATTTCAATCGATCTCCGAAAAGAATCGAAAACTGATTCATCGCTTGAACTCGAGCGACTCGGCTCTCTAAGGATCGCTCGTCATCCCAATCTTGAATCGGCATGGTCCATTTTTTAGACATATTATTCAAAGCTAAATAGAGAAGCTTGATTGCCGCCTCATCGTTCGGAAACGAACCCCGATTCTTGATAATCTTTCTTAAGCCCATATTCATGGATTCGATAGCATTTGTAGTGTATATCGCCTTACGAATGTTAGGTGGATAGGCCAAGAAAGGAATCACCGAATCCCAATTACTTCTCCAAGACTTGCTGATCATCGGATACTGACTGTCCCATTTGGTTGAAAAATCATCAAGGCTTTTCTTAGCAATTTCTTCCGATGGAGATTTGTAGATGGCCTTTAGGTCGACTACCAACTCTTTCCTCTGTTTGTAAGAAACCCATTTCAAAGAATTCCTAACCATAGGAACGATACAAAGTTGAACTTGTGCATTAGGAAAAACTGATATGATTGTATCCGGAAATCCTTTCAATCCGTCGACACAAGCAATTAAGATATCTTCAACGCCTCGATTCTTTAAGTCGGTTAAAATCTGAAGCCAGAACTTTGCCCCTTCGGTTCTTTCTACCCAGATCCCAAGAATCTCCTTTGTGCCCTGTAGATTGATTCCTACTGATCTCTACATAAAGGAGTACCGCCAATTTTAGCACAAATCCCCGTTTAGACGCAGAATTTTGGACACTCTATTATGTAGATTGATTCCTAAAGCCAAATAGAAGGCTTTGTTCACGACGTGGTTGCCATCTCGAACCTTCACGATCAACGCATCCATGATGAGAATCGGATACACTTTATCCAAGGGTCGATTCTGCCATTCGATCACTGTTTCCATTACGGAATCCGTTACTTGAGAAATTAAATCCGCCGAGACTTCAACTTGATAAATTTCTTTCAGGTGTTGAGATATTTCTCGAGTTGTCATTCCGCGTGAATACATCGAGATGATCTTTTCATCGAAGCCGGTAAATCGTGTCTGTCCTTTCCGGATTATCTGAGGTTCAAAGCTTCCGTTTCTATCTCTCGGTACTTCCAAGTCAATTGTCCCAAAGTCTCCTTTGAGCTTTTTGCTACTTTTTCCATTTCGGGAATTGCCTGTGTTATTTCCAGTCGAGGAATTTTTCTCATACCCAAGATGATGCGTCATCTCTCCTTGCATCGCTCGTTCAACAAGTGATTTGGTGAGTTGTTTTAAGAGGCCTTCGTTTCCGATCAGCTCTTCGGGGGTTTTACCTTTGATTAATTCATCGAGTAGTTCTTCCGCTCGATTCTTCGGTTTGCTCATACTGCTTTATCCTTGTTACTTTTTCTTTTTTCACAAGTCATTTACACAATCGAGATGACACCTTCAATTATTGATTAAATTGGGGTATTTGAAGAAAGGATGATTCGAATTTGTGGTTCTTGAATACTTTCTTTGTTTTTCCAAAAGAAGGCAATTGCTCTTTAAAAGCCCAAAAACCTTGTCTCTGCCCATTTTAATGCAATATTCTTGCAGGACAGGTTTCAACATCTCATAAAGTTTTCTGCCTCCCGTTGCAGGCAAAAGATGCCGAATTCTTTTTACTTCATTAAGAAGTAGTTCTTCTCTTGAAATTAATTCCTTACTCGTTTTAGGTATGAACTTTTGGTAAAACGCCTGCCGAGACTTTCCGAAATATCGGCAAGCGTTCGATATGTTGATCCGTATATTCAGCTTCCCTAAAGCTCTTCCGGCCTCTTCGATACAAGATGTCCATAGTTTTTTTTAGATCTATCTTTAAATCTCTCGCTGCAACTTTGACTAAACTCTTGTAAAGTACATTCTCTATCGTTACATTCGATAACGCTTTTTCTAGTTCCCGGATCCTTTTCTGCGCTTCTTTGAGCTGATTCAATTCATTCTCCGTTTCCACTCTCACTATTTTACTCATCAGATGATTCTTGCCATACTTTTTTATCCAACCTCGGATTGTCACTGATCCTGGAATTCCGTAGTTTTTCATCGCCTGGTTCTGGTTGTATTTGCCACTCTCTATTTCCTTGATCACTTTCATCTTGAACGCTTCGCTGTAACGTCTGATCGTTGTCATTTTCCCTTCCTTTTTCTGACAACTTTTTCTAGGACGCTACACGCTACACTATCCACTAAAATCTAACCCCCTAATCACTAACACGTCGGAACACTTGAAAAATCTGCGTTTTTGATCCTTATGATTCCAAAATCCTCCTTAACTTGTGGGGTTGGTTATGATGTCCTATAGATCGGCGTTTAGCGCGCTTGCGGCGAGACCCGGAACAGCCCGGTTTTGCCAAAAATGAAGGATTGATTGAGGAGATTTTGGCGAAAGCCGCCCAAGTAAATTCAAAAAATAGAATATTCTAAATACTGAAATATTAACCGTAGGCCAAACATTTTAAAAATGAAACGAAAAGGGAAATATTAACCGAATCAAAGTAGGGAAGATTCGGTATGGAGCTTGTCGGGATCGAACCGACGACCTTCTGAATGCAAATCAGATGCTCTCCCAGCTGAGCTAAAGCCCCTTGTCAATACCGGATGGGCCTGATGTGATTTGAACACATGACCCCACGCTTATCAAGCGTGTGCTCTAACCAGCTGAGCTACAGGCCCGGTAAGAGACATGTTTTTGACTGAATTTCCAAATGCAACAGTTTTTTGTTAAAAAATGTTTTCTGGTCCGGAATTAAAAATCCTCTCTGCGATAGACTCGAATCTGATGATCTAAAAAATCCGAGATTACTAAGTAGCGGTTGTCAGGTGAAATATCGAGACCTGTAGGTTGATTTCCTGCTTCCCAGAATTCTTTTACCGTGTCGGTTATCGTATCGATTACGTACACTCTTCCAAGAACCAATCCTTTTTTGAGATAACCTTCGGTGGGATTGTTCGGACCTCTGCAAGAAACGTAGAGGTATTTACCGTCCGGAGAAAGGGCGATCGTATTAGGTTTATCGAATACTGGGATCGTCTTTTGAACTTTTTTTTCTTTTAAATCGTAAACTTCGATCTTACTACAACACATGTCGGAGACGTATATTTTATTTTCCGTGTTGCCCGGAACGATATGGCGTTTGTTGCCGGGAGGACCGATCGTATCGGTCAGCTTTTCTTTTTCCATGGAATAGATTCCGAGTCTCCCGCCGCCGGATTCCTGATTGCTCGCGGAAAATTGAGCGATGTATAATTCTTTACCGTCTTTGGAGAGAAGAAGACCTCGAGGTAAACCGATCTTGTCGGTCTTTCGAATTTCCACTTTTGTTTTTCTATCGATGACGGAAATATCTTCGCTGATCCAATTCGAACAATAAACTAAATCTCGGATCGGATCATAAAGAAGAATCTTAGACCACTTTCCCGTAAGGTCAATGCTCGTTTTATAAACGAGAGTTTTGAGATCGAAGACGTGAACTGCGTTCGCCTGCATCTGGCTAACCCAGAGTTCGTTGTGCTCCGGAATCGCGATCGTTTCCACAAAACCCAATTTCTTTCTGTACTTTTCGGGTGGCGCAAGTCGGACCGTTTCGCCGGTTCTTATATCCAAAACGTCCATCCCTTCGTCTTCCAAAAGGGGAATGGCAAGTCTTGTGTTATCGATAAAACGGACGCTTTTGGGTTGTATTCCGGTTTTAAATCTTACAACAAAACGGTGCGTTATGCCTTCTTTGTCGAGTGCGATTAACTTCTCGTTCAACTCTTCCGCGTTTTTTACGCGGAAAAAGGAGCTTTGGAAACCAGGAGAAGAAAATTTTAACTCGATTCCCTTGCCGTCCTTATAAACGGGTAGTTTCATTTCTACGAGGGCGATATTCTTGTCGGTTTCCAGAATTCTGAATGGAACGGTTTCTTCTCCCGATTGGATCACGGTTCCTTTGTAAGGATGGACGCTGAATTTAACGGTTGCGATTCTGTTTTTTTCTGAGTTGGAGGGAGAAGAAATCAGGGAGGAATTTTCGCTCTTGCAACAAATGAGAAACAGAAAGATCAAAAGCATTCCGTTTGGTTTGAAGAATTTTTTTTCGGAATTCGAGTTCAAAGAGCGCTCCTGAAGTTATAAATTCTTTTTCGTATATGTTTGGTTTCCGAGAATCAAGTTGACCCAGTGGAAAGGACGTATTAGAAAATGATAAATTGCAAATGTGATTACGAACACAAGAAGGAGGTGCAGTAGAAATTTCTCGGCAAGTCCTAAGGAAGTGTGAACCACGAAGTAACCCGTTAAAAGCGAAACCGGATGGTGCACTAGATAGATCGGAAGACTCGCGGTTCTCATATATTCGGTTTTGTTGTTTTTAAAATCGAAAAATTTCTGAAAGAGTCCGATCAAAAGGCGGATCATCAGCCAACCGGCGGCGCATTTGGAAAGAATATGAAGGATTCTTCTCCAATCTCCCGTATAACCGAAGTAAGACCAGAACGGATCGATTCTACTGATCTCGTAAAAGCCCCAGAAAGTGAGGAAAGCAAACGGGGTCCAAATCCAAAAACGATCCGATCTAGGTTCCAAAAGGAGAACTTCGTTTGAAATCAGAAGGCTTCCGCAAAAAAAGAACGTGTAGTTGTAGATAAAGTTTACTGGTTCGATCGCAAACCAGGATTCGTCTTTCATAAAATAAAAATTGATCATACAGGTTCCGGCAAAGCTGATGAAAGTAAAAACGGTGATTGTCTTCCATTCTTGAGCGAAACCTTGTTGATCCGGTTCCTTTTTTAAAAACGCTGTCAACAAAAGAGTGATCTTTCGGGTAAAAAGATGCAGGATCGTGAATAAGATTAGAAAGTAAAGGAACCAGAGATGAGAAGGGCGAATTCTTCCATTTAAGAATATTCTAAAGTAGAAATCGAAATAGGAAATTTTCTCTCCCGTTTGTAAGAGAGAAATATAGGATTGCATTGGTGCGAAAAGTAAAATTCCTACCACAGTCGGAATGAAAATCCTGAAAATTCTCATCCTTAAAAATTCTTTCAAGGTTTTGGCGCGAAAAATCGCTTCCGTGAAATACCCGGAAAGAAAGAAAAAAAGAGGCATTCTAAAAACGTGCACCCATTCTCCGAATACGTCGAAAAACTCCGATTTTTGTTCGTTTTGAAGGGGGTATTTGATCTCGGCGGCATAAACGATCGCGACGTGAAATACGAGACCGATTAAAAGAGCAAAGGAACGGAGGTTGTCTAAATAAAAAAGTCTTTTTCTGGTTTTTGATAAGATCGGTTTAAGGCTCAAGTATCCACCGTATATTTAAAAAGAGAGTCTCGAATAATCAGTGTCGAAGGGTCTTCTTTTATTTGTTCTACCATTTTATCTTTTACTAATAATCTGATCGAACTCACTAAGTCTTGGTGTTCCAATCCGACTCTAAGGATTGCCCACTTGATGAAATGATTCAGAGGAATTCGATAATTACTTCCGTCTTGTTGTCCGTTCGCTTGCGAGAAATTAATCAAGGCGGAGGTCACTAAATTCTTTTTATCCGCTTTCAAAAGAGTGGCGATCGTCTTATTGGTTTCTCTCAGTCTTGAGGTGAGAATTTTAACGATCTTCATAGAAAATCCGGGATTTGTTCGTATCAGATTAAAAAATGCGTCCTTATTGATTGCTATGAGCAAAACGTCCGTCCTTGCAACGGCCCTCGCACTTCGAGGCGTCTTATCGATTAGTGCCATTTCGCCGAACATATCCCCCTCTTTTAATTCTACGAGGAGTTTATAGGCTTCTTTCACTTTTTTGTGAATTCCTACTTTTCCTTTGGCGATTAGGTACATCACTTCCGCTTCTTGGTTTTCCTCAAAGATAATATCGGACTCTTTGAATTCGACGCCCAACTTATGGGTCATAGATTCTGTTATTTCCATAATTCTTAACGGACCTTAATTATAATCTTCCAAAGATTTTAGTTGTTTTTAGGAATCGAAGATTACTTAGAAAGTCTACACCAGATTCAAGGCTTTGGAAATCGGAATCAACTAAAATCCGAAGGTCAAATTCTAAGGTGATTTATAGAACTCTAAGCTTACAAGGAGTTCCTCCTTTTTTTCGAGAGGGAACGAAAAGAAGCGTGGAGTTTTTCCAGGTTTCATACTCAAACAGCTTCGGAAATTGCTGTTGACTCACATCGTATCTAAAATAATTTTTCGAGGTCTTAAAAAATGGAACGGAGGTTGAATGGGTCGGGTTCTTGCAGTTTTTTTCATTCTGAGTTTGTTTGGGATTGTTTTTTATATTTTTAAACCTTCTCCCATCGATCCGCTGGCGTATTTTCCCCCGGAGCCTCCTCCAATGGAAGGGGCCTATACTTCCAATTCGTTGCTTTTGAAAGCCGAACTGATCGGCTTAGGAAAATTACAAGGCCCCGAGGACATGGAGGTCGACGATCAAGGAAATATCTACTCGGCGGACGGAAACGGAACTTTTTATCTCGCTCTTTTTACGGTCAGAAATCCTTTGATGGACCGTATTTTTCATCCTCGTCCCGCTTTGAAATCTCTGATCTCAAAATTGCCTAGATTTTTCTGGCTTAAGGCCCAACCTTACGGATTCGTTTTGCTTTTGGATGAGAATGCGACTCCGCTTCGAAGTTTTCAGGAACCGACCGGAGAACATCTCAAAGCGATCACTTCCGTAAAGTATAAGAACGGATTTCTCTATTTGTGAAGTTTTTACAACGATCGTATTGGGAAATACAAATTGGATCCCTGAGATGGTCGAAAAATACGCGAAGAAAAAAAACTATCCCGTAAAGTTCGGTGCTTTCGGGGAAGGAAAGAATATGGATTTTACGATACCTAAGGAAGTCGAAGAAATTAAAAAAAGAATCCGAGACTTCGTCGAGAATTATGCGATTCCGGCGGAAGTTTATTACGACTACGACCGTGGTAGAATGCCTGAGAAAATCACCGAGGAACTCAGAAAAAGAGTGAAAGAACTAGGACTTTGGACCCCGCATCTTCCTAAATCCGAAGGTGGCCTCGGACTCGATATGGTTGGAACAGCGATCATCTTTTCCGAGCTCGGGCGCTCTCCGATTGCTCCTTATCTTTGTAACTGCGATGCGCCTGACGAAGGGAATATGCATCTCCTTCATATTGCGGCAAATAAAGAACAAAAAGAAAAATACTATGATCCGCTGATTCAAGGAAAAATTCGTTCCGCTTTTGCGATGACAGAACCTCCGCCGGGAGCAGGGGCAGATCCTCAAACTCTTACTACCAATGCGGTAAAAGACGGAAACGAATACGTAATCAATGGACACAAATGGTATTGTACGGGTGCAAACGGAGCGAGCTTTTTGATCGTGATGTCTAAGGTCGCTGATTCTTTTCGAAGAACTACGATGTTTCTCGTGCCGACGGATACGCCCGGTTATACGATGGTGAGAGAAATCGGAGTGATGGGTTCTCATGGTCCCGGAGGGCATTGCGAATTAAAATTCGAAAACGTTCGGGTTCCCGAGTCCGCAATATTGGGAAGAGTGGGCGAAGGATTCAAATGGTCTCAAGAGCGTCTCGGTCCCGCAAGACTCACGCATTGTATGAGATGGATCGGACTTGCGAGAAGATCCATGGAGATCGCAAGAGAATACGCGCTCAAACGGGAAGTGTTCGGACAAAAAACTTGCGGACCATCAGGGAATTCAATGGATGTTCGCGGAGTCCGCGCTTGAAATCGAATCTGGGTATATGCTTACCTTGAAAGCCGCGCATACTTTGAGAGCGGGAGAAGATGCGAGACAGATCATATCGATGGCAAAGTGGCAAGTCTCCGAAACTCTTTGTAAAACGGTAGATCGTGCGATTCAGATCTGCGGTTCACACGGATACGGAAGAGACATGAAACTCGAATTGTTCTACAGGGACGCGAGGGCGGCCAGAATCGCGGACGGACCGACCGAGGTCCATAAGATGGTGATCGGAAGAAATCTGATCAGCGGCAAAAGCGATTTTTAATATTAGAATTAGAGAATATTATGAACGATACGGAATTGAAGAATGTTCTGGAAGGATATCTTTCCGAAAGATTGAAAGGAAAAACTGAGATACATTCCATGACATCTCTCAGCGGAGGAGCCTGCCAGGAAAACTTTGCCGCGCTAGTTCAGGTATTGGACGGACCGGAAAAGGGTTCTTACGATACGGTATTTAGAACTGATAAGGGAGCGGCGCTTCTTGAGTCTTTGAGTCGAGAGGACGAGTTCGGAGTCTGTGATCTTGCTTATAATGCGGGAGTTAATACGCCGAAACCTTTCTGGTTGGAGCCGGACCGTGGGATCACCGGAAGTCCTTTTTACTTTATGCAAAAAATTTCCGGAAAAGCAATCGGAAGATATGTCGTCAAAGATCCTTCGCTTAATAAAGTAAGAAAACAGCTCGCTATCAATCTTGCTAAAAATCTTGCCAGACTTCATTCTATAAAACCTTCCGATTGTAAAAACGAAGCGTTAAGAAAAACACTTTGGATGGGACAGGATTCGAACGATAAGACCGTCGCAAACGGATCGATTCGCTCTTTGCGATCGGAGTTGGAAAGAATAAAAGAAGCCTATCCTGCAATGGAGATGATTCTCAATTGGTTGGAGAAGAAGGCGAAACCTTCGGATGATGTCGTATTAATACATGGGGATTTCAGAACCGGAAATTTTATGGTAACTCCGGAAGGATTGCAGGGAATCGTAGACTGGGAGTTCGCCCATTGGGGAGATCGTCATGAGGATCTCACGTGGCTTTGTATGCGGGATTGGAGATTCGGCAAGTTGAATAAGGAAGCGGGAGGGTTTGCGGATCGTGGCGAATTCTACGAGGAGTATGAAAAGGTTTCGGGCGTCAAACTTGATCCGGAAATGGTCACGTATTGGGAAGTGATGGGAAACCTCAGGTGGGCGATCGGATGTATCGGTCAGGCGGAACGACATCTTTCCGGAAAGGATAAGGGAATAGAGCTCGCGGCGATCGGAAGACGAGCTTGCGAGATGGAATACGAAGCGATGAGGATCATAGAAAATGCAGGATAAACCAACGTCTACGGACTTGCTCGAAGCGATTCAGGATTTTCTAATGAAGGAAGTACTGCCGCAATTTAAGGATCAGGAACTACTTTCCTATAAAACATTAGTAAGTTGGAATATGTTAGGGGTCGTTTCCCGGGAGATCCGTTCGGGAGAAGAGTTGCTAGATAAAGAGTTGGGCCGTCTTGTTAAACTTCTTAATAAGAATTTAGTAATCCCTTCCACGCTGAACGAAAAGAAAAACCTGGCTCATGCCTGGAATATAGAATTACGAGATAAGATCCGTAAGGAAAAACTTTCCTCGGAAAATTTGCAATATTGGAATCACGTGAAGGAAACCGTAAAAGAAAAAGTCGAGATTATAAATCCGAGATTTACCACGGAACGTTAGTTGCTCATGTCTGTCGTTCATCTGGTTCGTCACGGTCAGGCAAATTCTCGGGGTGAAAACTACGATCTCTTAACACAACACGGAAAAAATCAATCTTTCGCGCTTGGAAAATTTATGGCGCAAAACGGGGAACTTCCCGATCGGGTCGTAACCGGAACTCTTCGAAGACATATAGAAACCGCGGAATCTTTTATGCAAGGTGTGATTTCGGTTAGCGGCGACCGTGAGAAATACAAAGACGGCTCTTTCGTTCATCGAGATGCGGGTTGGGACGAATTTTCGATGGAACTTTGGAACGCTTATTCCAAATTGCTCGCTTCCAAAAGATCGGAGTTTGCAAAGACACTTTCTCAATACGGCAAGATTCGAGTCAGGGGCGGGATCAGGTCTGTGGCCTTATTCCTGAGATTGACGGAGGAAATCCTGAGATTCTGGAGAGAAGGAAAAGAAACTCCGGAAGGAATCGAAACGTACGAAAGCTTTGAGAATAGAATATTCCATTCTTCTAATGTTTGGTTTTCTTCTGGAAATCAGGAAAGGACTTTCATTTTTACCTCGGGAACTCCTATCTCGTTGGTGTTAAATCGTTTTCTGCGTCAGAATGAAGACTGTTTTGCTTGGATGCCTTGGATTTGGAATACTTCTTTAAATACGTTTCGATGGGTAAGAGGAAAATATTTGCCGGTATTGATCAATGGAGTTCCTCATCTCCCCGACAATTTAAATCGAACTCTACTCTAAGCGAATCGTACAATGCGTTCGATCATATGCGTCTGAATTCTGACGATCCGAATCGGACTCCTTTCGAGATTTTGGAAAGGTGTTTTAAGAGGAACCCGCTTTGAGAATTTTAAGAACGAGAAAAAGGTCGACGAAATGGGTGGCTAACGTCTAAACTGGTTGTCGTCTGTGCACGGTTGATGGCAAATTTAAAAAATCATTCGCGTTTTTCGATTTCCGATTTTGGGTTCTTGGTATTTTGGATCAGTGTGATTTTGGTAACCGCGTCTTTTTTCGGAAATTATTATTACGAAGAAAGACATATAGACAGACTTATAGACAATATTCACTGGACCGTTTCCTATGTATGTGCGGCCGCTCTTGCCTGGTTTGGATATTTTTCCGCCGAAGGTGGAATTCATCGTTTTAGACTTTGGTTCGCGCTCGGCCTCACGGCAAACGCGCTCGGGCAACTTTCCTGGGCGATTCAAGTTTATCTTGATTATTATATAATTCCTACTCCGAGCGATTATCTTTTTCCCTGGGTGGCTCCCTGTTTTGTCATTGGATACTCTATTATAGTTATTGAATGTGATCGAAATAGAATCCGAACGGCTGTGTTGGACGCACTGGGGCTTATCACTGCGATTCTTACTTTTTCTCTTGCATTGTATCTTCCTCAAAGGGAGGGGGTTGGAATTCCTCAGCTTCTTCCTTTGATCAATCATCCGGTTTCTTTTTTAACTGCGGCGGCTCTGGGAGTTTTACTCATTCCTCTTTTAAGATTACAGCCGGATAAGTCCTGGTTTTTTTCATACTCGGTATGGGAGGAACGGGACTTTGTTGGTTGTTATGGAACGCGTTTTTTATCGTGCAGATTCCTCCGGATGGAACCGTGCTCAATGCGGGTTTTCCGTTTCCGCTTTAATTTTGGGGTACGGGGCCTTGACTTGGGAACCCAAATTTAACGACCACCCGGTTTGGGGAAGAAGGTTTGAAGCGGCACTTCGTTTATTACCATTATTTGAAGTAGTTGCGAGTTCGATTACGATTGTACTTGCGGGAACTCTCAGTGGATTGCCCGAAGGAGTTCGAATTATAGCGTGGACCGGAACCGCGATCGTGGTTGTGATTGCGAGCGCGAGACAAACCTTTCTCGTAAAGGAAATGACGAATGCGGAACAGGAAATCCGTTTGATCAACGAAGGACTTGAGGGAATCGTCGCCAAAAGAACGGAAGAGTTGAGGACCGTAAATCAATACCTCACTTCCAAAAATGAACAAGTGATTCGGGCGATCGAAAATTTAAAAAGCACACAAAAACAACTGATTCGTTCCGAGAAGATGGCCGTCCTAGGACAGTTGGTCGCCGGAATTGCGCACGAACTCAACACACCATTAGGCGCCATCGTTTCTTCGAACGAAGGGATTCGATCCATATTGTCCAATTCTTGGGAAGGTCTTCTAAGAAATTATTCGAGGTTTACGGAAGAGGAAAAATCGATTTGGGAAAAACTTTTTTCCAAAGGAATTGCCCTGAGGGAATTTTACGATACCAGAGAAGAAAGAATCAAAAGGAAAAAAATTGCCGTTTTGTTAAACGACTTCGGATTTTCCGAGGTTATGCGTCTCGCGGACATGCTCACCGATTTGGGAATTAGTCCCGAATATGTTTCGGAAAATTTTAAGGATCTGCTTCAAAAAGAAAAATTGATCATGATTGTACAGAATGCCCTTTCTCTTTCCGGTCTTGCTCGGGCGAGTTTTACGATTGAGAAGGCGGCGGAAAAGGCCTCCCTTGTAATACAAGCCTTAAAGGAATATGCGTATAAAGATCCTGCCGAAACGACGATGGGACCTGTGGACGTGCGTAAGCAATTGGAAACCGTATTTACACTTTATTATTCGAAATACAAGACTCAAGTGGAGATCGTACGTGATATGCCTGAAACTTCCTGCGTTTGGGGGAATGCGGAATCGCTGACTCAGGTATGGATTAATCTGATAGGGAATGCGCTTTATGCGATGAGTTATAAGGGAAAAATGGCAATTTCCTGTAAGAGAGTACCAACCGGTTGGGAAATTGCGATCAAGGATAGTGGAAACGGAATCGAAGATACGATACGGGACCGCATCTTCGAACCGTTTTTCACTACAAAACCTTCCGGCTCGGGAACCGGTTTAGGTTTGGATATATGCAGGAGAATCATAGAAGATCATAACGGAAAAATCTTCTTTGAAACTTCGGAACAGGGAACCACGTTTTTCGTGGTTCTTCCCGTTGCCGAACCGTCTCCGGAAAAATTAGAAAGTTTTACTTTTTAATATAGTCTAAACTTTCTTTTTGGCTTCTTCCGCGTTGTTTTTATGATCTCTTTTATTTGGAATGTCCTTCCCTTTGATGAAAGCCGGGCGTTTTGCGAGTTCTTCGTTCCAACGTTTTAAATTCGGAAATTCATCTAGAGAAATTTCTGCCCAGTCGTGTATGTTGACCCAAGGCCAAGTTGCGATATCGGCGATCGATAATTCTTTTCCGGCTAAAAATTTACTTTCACCGAGTCTTCTATCTAAAACGGAATACAGACGTTTGGTTTCGTTTTGGTATCTGGAAATCGCGAAAGGAATCTTTTCGGGAGCGTATTTTAAAAATACTCCGGCTTGTCCTTGCATTGGGCCGACCCCGCCCATTTGAAACATAAGCCATTGTAGTACGATACTTTTTTCCTTCGGATCTTTCGGTAAAAATTTACCGTTTTTTTCCGCGAGATAGATCAGAATTGCTCCCGATTCGAACACGGCAAAGTTTTCATTGTCTTTGTCGATAATCGCAGGGATTCTACCGTTCGGATTAATTTTCAGAAACCACTCTTGTTTTTGCTCCAGTTTGTCTAGATCAATCGGATGAATCGTATAAGGAATTCCTAATTCTTCCAGCATAATGGAAACTTTTCTTCCGTTGGGTGTGGAAGCAGAATATAACTCGATCAAAGGTTTTCTCCTAAAATTTTTTAAATTACTTATTTCGGAGATTAGACTTTTTTCCTTTTTGAAATGTAAATAAAAAAGCTAAAATTCTTCGGTCAATTTTGACCCATTCTGTCCGAAAAGTTCAAACGATTCATTTTCTTTTTTCCGTAAGATAGAATAGGGAAGGGATGTAAACCAAGGTGACGAGTAGTTCCAGGGCGAGACCTCCGACGATCACTGTGGCGAGAGGTCTTTGGATGTCGGAACCGATTCCACTTGCGATCGTCGCGGGTATGAGACCCAACAAGGCCAAAAGGACCGTCATGATTCTCGGTCTGAGCTGGATGACGGCGGCTTCGATCACGGATGACTTCAAATCCTTGTTTTTGTTTTTCTCAAGTATATGCAATAATCTTGATATAAAAAGAACTCCGGTCATAGTGGAGATTCCGAAAGTGGAATTCTCGCTCCTCCCGGACCGGTTACGAGTAACGTGCGAACCGAATCGATCGAAGAACGGAAATCGTTCGTGTATCTCACGACGATTTCGAATCTTTTAAAATCGTCATAGAGAATTCCGACTTTTTTTCCTCCGATCGCCGCTTCCATGGTATCTAAAATCTCGGAAGTGTTTATTCCGTATCTCGCCGCTTGTTTACGGTTGATTTCGATCGTAAGCTGCGCCTAATCCGCGTACGGCGAAACTTTGATCCCCTCTGGTGAGCGTATGGCCGCCTGTGTTTCTATTATTGGAAGAGATTGTTTCAATGACGTCGCGTATGGAAAGATTGTAACGATAGATTCGATTGGGAGAAGTTATGATGTGATACTGTTTTACCAAACCTCCAAAGTTGATTACGTCCGCGACTCCGTTTACCTGACGTAATGCGGCATAACGTTACCCACAAGTATTTGGATCCGAAGATAAATCTGTCGGAATTACGACAAATCCTCTGTGAAACCCAGAACGCGCCCCTTAGGAAGCGTTGTGCCTGAGTTATACCTTTCGCGCCCTAAACACCGACCCATAGGAAGGTGTTTGCTGAGTTTTCTTCGAGCGACCCGTAGGGAGTTGAGACATTATTATTCCGATAAACAATAATCGGAATTCAATAAATTGCTCTCTACGGATCGCAATTTAGGAAGCGTTGTGCCTGAGTTTCCCCGTGTTTGGCTCGGAGGAGCCTGTTGAAAAAGAGATGCAAAATTTGTGAAGCTGCTAGATTTGCGTAATGGCAAAGTTCAAGAATACGGACCCGAATCAACTTAGGATACATTTTTAGATTTTCAGGAATTGATCGGAGAGGGACATCCGATCCACGGATTTAAGAAAGTTATAGATCGTTTAGATTTTGAGAATTTTGAAAAGAATTACCAAAACGATGAAACAGGTCGACCTGCAATATCACCTAAGAAAGTAATTTCAGCACTTTTCTATTCGATATTAATCGGAAATCTCTCAATGAGAGAACTGTGTAGGTTATCGAAACTCAGAGCCGAGTTGATCTATCTTAAAGTGGTTTTATCGGCTTTGAAACGATTTCTATCGACGGAACGAAGATCAAAGCGAACGCAAATCCTGACGATATTGGAGACTTACTACTCGGACGCATGAAAATGATACTCGAAAATAAACGGTCGGTTTTGCAAAAGTACAACGGTTCTCAAAATTTAAGTCAAATCGGGAAATCTCGACTTTTTAGAGGAAGATTCCAACATTCTAATTTTCGAAATAGTTTATCATAACGTGAGTTCGGCCTAAGGAGGAAAAAAGAGAAAATCTTGTACAGAAAAGCGCCAGATCACATATTGAACTAAATTTCCAGCAAGAAAAGGGTTAAATATGGATCTGACAGAGATATTTTGTGCGATAGACGATTATTGTACACAACAAAAAATAAACTGGAACGTGAAAATACTTTTGTCCGGTGGTTCGAAAAAGAAACCGAAAATTTCAGTTAAGCCTGAGTGAAGTAGCAACGATTGTTGTCTGTTTTCATCTTTCTCATTATAGAGAATTTAAAAATTATTATCTGATAGAAATAAAAAAGAATTTAAAATCCGATTTTCCAAAAGCTGTAAGTTACAATCGTTTTGTTGAACTGATGCCTAACGCGTTATCTGTCATAGCTTCGTTTCTATCAAATTCTTGTCTGGGAAAAT
>NZ_AHMT02000059.1 GCF_000243815.2 Leptospira alexanderi serovar Manhao 3 str. L 60
TTTGAAAATGCGATCCGCACCTAACGAATAGCAATTCATTAAAACCAGTAAAGGCAAAATTAATACGCTTGATTGTATTCTATTTTTTCTCATTTTTTCTTTCCTATTTATTTTATTTATGATTAAACTGAAGTAACTCGTGCACGGCTCGTGTTGACAGCTTTTTGGAAAGTCCGGATATCCGGACATTCCTTGTTACCTTTCACAGAGAAGGTGCGCCGCTCAGAAGTGGACCGAGACCCGACGTTAGACCAACTGTTGCACCGTAACCGGCTTTCGTATCATACGAGAGACCCAAACTACCAGACGAACCTTGGCCATATTGACCTCGGATATTTGCACTCACTCCCGAAGATTGATTGTCACGACCGATGTTATTTCTGTTGTAGCTGACTTCCGCCCAGTTCGAATAGCCGTCTTTCCCTTTTTGACCAAGGCCCATTTTCAAACCTACACTCGCTCCCCAAGCTCCGCTCTTTGCGTTGTAGTTTACACCGACACTACCACCTAACTCCGTTTTGTTGTCCGTTCCGATGTTCACACTTCGAGGAGTTAGGGAATAGGCGTTAGGGGCGTGCCCCGCCGCTTTGCGTCGGGTCGCGCTCTTCGTTTCAATCTGCAACGCACCATTTCAAACTTTGCGTATATTCCAGTTTCCGCATTTATTGTATGTTGCGTTGCAGTATTTTCACTTCGATCGCTCACGCGGGGATTGTGGAAGAAAATTGGGCTTTTGAAACCAAAAACCGCTACAGCAAAATTACAAAATCTTGTGATTTGTGTCAAGAGTTAAAATCACCTAATCTATGTTAGGTAACACGGTCTGCACTGTTTCGCACACTGTGTGCAGTTCTCGGGTTTGTTTTTGTAGTTTGAAAGGAAAAAATGGAAGGAGGTTTTAAGAGTCAGAATCAATTCTTTGACAAATCAAAGAGTTGCCTATACACCAGTTTTGTCAAATAAAGATGGAGGTTTGAGAAATTTTTTCTCACTACTCAACGAATACCATGATCTCGAAGGTCCTTCTCCGTTAGGCCGGTGACTTCCAGGGTAGTTTTTAGATCGATCCCTTTCTTAAGCATCTTGCGAGCGGCTTCCAGTTTCCCTTGCTGTATTCCTTCTGAAATCAGTCTCTCTGCTGTTGTCACTGTTAATTCCTCATATTGTTCCAATAATACTTATTATCCGTTCCATCTTATCATTTTACCTTTTCAAAACGGCAATTCAGTTTCCGGACTCAGCTTTCTATCTTTGGTGCGGATTCTGCACTGGAATTCTAATTTAGAGAATTTCATTTTCCTTGAGGGTCTTTTCGGTAAGTCCTGTAATTTCTAAAACTGTCTTTAGATCAATCCCTTTTTTAAGTCATTTTACCGGCTGTTTTTAGTTTTTCTTTGATCGATACCCTTCTCGATGCCTTGCTCGATACCCTTCTCAATACCCTTCTCAATACCTAACTGCATCCCTTCTGAAATCAGTCTCTCTGCTGTAGTCACTGTCAATTCCTCGTATTCTTCCAATTTGGATCTGTGAAGGATTCCCTTCAATTCCGATGGTTTCAAATCTCACCCAATAAATATACAATAACAGCTTCCGTAAGATTGCAACCCTTTTCGATTCTTCCTCGATTCCAAGTAATAGCGAAAATAACCCTGGTAAGTGAGAAATGAACTCCAGATCCCCTTCCCGAATTCTTTGAACGACTCCCAGAGTGATTTGAAAGGTAATACTTTCTAACTTCTTCTTCAATTCGATTCCTTTCAAATCGAACAAATCGATCCTAAAATCCGGGATAAAGTCTTTGAGAATTTCCGTTTCTTGTCTCGTTAACACAAATTGTTCCAAAAATCGATCTCCCAATTTCCACTCTTTTTCTCCGTGATAGAATACGAACGGGATTACGACCGATAACTTCTCTCCATTCCTTTGTTGGTTTCGATAGATTTCTGTGAGATATCCGAGTAGTTGGATGTATATGCTGTTTTCTAAATAACTTTTGTGTTCAAAAAGCAAATAGACGTTGGACTTGTTTCCGGACCTGAGCGGGATTTGGAACAGTAGATCGGTTTGTTCTTGTTTTAATTCTTCGCTTACAAAACTCGATTCGGACAATTCTAAGTTTTCCAAGTCAAGTAGTTTTACCACTTCCGGCGGGAGTGTGTTTTTGAAGAAAGTTGCGGCCTCTTTTTTGTCCTGAAATGTTTCTCGGATCAATCGATCGTGTGGATTGTTCACTTCGGTCATCCGTTATTTTTGGGATATCGTTTTGGCCGGTCAATTGCATTTAGAATTCTATTTCACACTCAAGACTTACGTTTTCCAGTGTTATATTTTGATTATATTCCCGTCCTCGATTCCTTTGTCTCTCATTGAATCCCCTATTTTTCCGTAAAAGACGGAGTTCGAAGGGAATTAAAAAGCCCTTCCTTGATTGGAATTATACAGATATTATTCTAAAAGAAGTTTAGAATCTTTCCCCGAATTCATAATGCTTTTGTTTTTTCAAAATAGGAATGGATGGAATTCTAATTTAGAGAATTTCATTTTCCTTGAGGGTCTTTTCGGTAAGTCCTGTAATTTCTAAAACTGTCAATCTCGAAGATCTTGCTCCGTGAGGCCTGTGATTTCCAGGATAGTATTTAGATCGATTCCTTTCTTTAGCATCTTACCGGCATCTTCCAGTTTCCCTTGCTGTATTCCTTCTGAAATCAGTCTCTCTGCTGTTGTCACTGTTAATTCCTCATATTGTTCCAATAATACTTATTATCCGTTCCATCTTATCATTTTACCTTTTCAAAACGGCAATTCAGTTTCCGGACTCAGCTTTCTATCTTTGGTGCGGATTCTGCACTGGAATTCTAATTTAGAGAATTTCATTTTCCTTGAGGGTCTTTTCGGTAAGTCCTGTAATTTCTAAAACTGTCTTTAGATCAATCCCTTTTTTAAGCATTTTACCGGCTGTTTTTAGTTTTTCTTGCTCGATACCCTTCTCGATGCCTTGCTCAATACCCTTCTCAATACCCTTCTCAATACCCTTCTCAATACCCTTCTCAATACCCTTCTCAATACCCTTCTCAATACCTAACTGCATCCCTTCTGAAATCAGTCTCTCTGCTGTAGTCACTGTCAATTCCTCGTATTCTTCCAATTTGGATCTGTGAAGGATTCCCTTCAATTCCGATGGTTTCAAATCCTTCACCCAATAAATATACAATAACAGTTTCCGTAAGATTGCAACCCTTTTCGATTCTTCCTCGATTCCAAGTAATAGCGAAAATAACCCTGGTAAGTGAGAAACAAATTCTAAATCACCTTCCCGAATTCTTTGAACAACTCCCAGAGTCACTTGAAAAGTGATACTTTCTAACTTCTCCTTCAATTCGATTCCTTTCAAATCGAACAAGTCGATCCTAAAATCCGGGATAAAGTCTTTGAGAATTTCCGTTTCTTGTCTCGTTAACACAAATTGTTCCAAAAATCGATCTCCCAATTTCCACTCTTTTTCTCCGTGATAGAATACGAACGGAATGACTACGGAAAGAGGCTCTCCATTCCTTTGCTGGTTTCGATAGATTTCTGTGAGATATCCGAGTAGCTGGATGTATATGCTGTTTTCTAAATAACTTTTGTGTTCAAAAAGCAAATAGACGTTGGACTCGATTTCCGGACCTCAGCGGGATTTGAAACAGTAGATCGGTTTGTTCTTGTTTTAATTCTTCGCTTACAAAACTCGATTCGGACAATTCTAAGTTTTCCAAGTCGAGTAGCTTTACCACTTCCGGCGGGAGTGTGTTTTTGAAGAAAGTTGCGGCCTCTTTTTTGTCCTGAAATGTTTCTCGGATCAATCGATCGTGTGGATTGTTCACTTCGGTCATCCGTTATTTTTGGGATATCGTTTTGGCCGGTCAATTGCATTTAGGAATGTGATTCTTCTCAGATTTGGCCGGACTTTCCTCGAAAAAGCGGACATGTCTATGCAGTAATTTCTTTTCTGAACTCGACGGGGCTGAGATAGCCTAAAGCCGAGTGCCTTCCTTCTGTTGTAATATCTTTTGATATAGTCAAACAGAAAATACTATGCCCCTAATTGTGTTGAATTTTTTTCTGTAAACTTTTTCAACTTTCAAAGTCTTAAAGTAAGATTCCATCGTAACAATTGCCTTTCCGACTCATGCTTTGAACAAACTCACGTTATTTAATACTTTTCTAAAGTCATCGCTTACATATTAAACTCCTCTATCCGGAATAGAATATGACACATCTTATACGCCTTTTCTTCCACGCTCACAACATTGACTCTTTTTCAACGCCACTTGTGAGGTGGTTTTAAAGTCTGCTACTTCGAGAGCCCTATCTCAGTTCACACGGCACACTTTGAACCAGCACACATGTTAAAATAATTTTTCTTTTAATCCCTATAAAATTTTTAGTGGAATTTACGCTAAAAATGTGGCATAATTTATATTATGTCACATTTAACTCTAAACCCACCTTCACTCAATGAAAATAGGATTCAAGGGCTGGAAAACCCTATAGAACTCATACGTGTAAAGAATTTTATCCAAAGTATATTTTCTAAGAACGGGTACAATAAATCACCCTATGCCGCGGTCGATCTTGATCCTTGGTCGACTTGGTTCTACGTTACCGACTCGGAAAAGAAAATTCTATCTGCAATGAGAATTGTAGAAAAAAAACCTAATAACTTTCTCCCAATTGAAATGGGAGTCATTTATGGTTCCAATCCACAAAAAAGATATGTTGTGCTGGAAGAGAACGTTGCTGATTGGAACAACGTTGCATTTTTACGCACTTTAATGGGCGTAAAAGCTGCAACAATCAATTTTAAGATGGTTGTCGAACATTGCTTGCAAAAGAATTATTCGAAAGTTTACGGTATGTATCATCAGAAATTAGCGTCTATCGAAAGAATTTATCTGTCAGCAGGAGCAGAATTATCAAAGCGTTTTTCCAAACCGGTTTTTTTTCCCTACGATTATATTGATCAAGAATTGGTTCTCTTAAACATCATCGAAATCGATAAAACAAGTTTACAAAAAATTCATGTTAATTTAATGTAATTTTTGAGGAATTTCCGATGAATATCCCGATAGCTATTAATTTGCTCTGCCCCTTCACTGTTTTATTTTTAGGAATTTATGTGATTCGGTTAGGACATCGGAAAAACCCAAAAATACTAAAGTATTTCTTTGCACTTTCCCTATCTACCAGCCTTTGGTCACTTCTTTCTGGAATCCGTTATTTAATTCCGTCAGAAATATACACTATTGCACCAAGTATAACTTTGCTTCCCGCAATTTTCGTGCCGTTTCTTCTAAGTCAGTTCATCATGAATCTAATTCAACCTGATTTTAAACAAAGAAAAGTTATGATTTTGTTCAATTCGATAACCCTGATTTATTTCTTTTTTTCCTGTGTTTCCTTGAATATGATTGAGATGATAGACTACCAAACATCCTCCTATAAACCCCTATTAGCATATCATATTTTAATTTTATATTCGTTTGGATCTGTCGGATTTTCCATTTTTTTAATTTCAAAAAAAACGATTACTTCTTCCGGTTCCGAGAGAGTACAATTTACCTTGCTTGGACTTGGAGTCTTAATCAGTTTATCTACTACGATTTTACTCGTGTATATCTTACCCATATTTGGAATTTTCAAAGGGTATTTTACTCCTATCGGATTACTCCCCTTTTCGTTTTTATGGGCCGTTGCAATTCTTCAGTACGATGTGTTTAAAATTAAATATGCCGTTCTTGATGGTGATAAAGTACCAGCGTTAACTCGAATATCTTTAAATTTCTTTATGTTACTTTTTAAAATTTTAGACCCTGTAGGGTTTAGAAATAGCAACTTACAATACAAAAAATCTTTTTCCTCAGATTTCCTGGTTACCGACTTAAAGCTTAGATTAAAAACGGAATTGAACCATTATCAAAGGTCAGAAGCGCTGGCTCGACGATTTGATCAATATATTAAATAATTTTATATTAATAGAAAACTATTCGCCTAAAAGGCAATGGATTATCAAATCAACGGCCTCTCGTTTTTTATCCGATAGTTTAAAATACGAATCAAAACTCTTTTTAGATTTTGGATAATATTCCATTTTTCTAAATAATCGGTCCAAAGCCTCGAATTTGTTTACAAGATCTTCTTTTATTTCCTCTTTAAGTGGATGTTTAGATCCCTTGCCTTTCAAAACCCAATCCATTTTATATCCGTGCACAACTTCTATCACAAATGCAGTTTGTTCTGAAACCTCGGTTTCATCATTTTCCAATTTGCTCAATTGGGATTGAGATAAAAAAATCGAAGTTGCAAATTCCTCCTGATTCAATTTCCGGCCAAGCCCTTCCGTACGAATAAATTTAATTCTTTGTCCTGGTGTTTGTGTTTTCATTTTTTATTATAATAGAATATTTTTTTATTGATTTTTAGTCGTATTTCATATTTATCATCTTACAAAATATACCGCAGCTTATTACGATAAGTTTATAGATTATCAAAGGAGGAATTATGCAAATGAAAAGTAAAAAAGAAATCTACTCAATATCAGACAAAAATCAAATCAATAAGATCCAAAGCCGATTTCTTATAACCAAACTGTGCTTAAATCCACGGACTTTTTCAAAGAATATAAAAATTTCTAACAGAAAAATTCTATTTTCAACAATCAAAAGGACTCCTTTCTCTCTCGATTAAACATACAAGTTATCGGAACCTAAAATAAGAAACTAAACTAGGAAAAAGCCATGGTTTTCAATTATTTCCAAATAATGCCTTTAGAAATCTCCAATTCCGATTTAGACGAGTATGAAAAGATCTTAAGGAAATCATTAAACGATGAGGACAGAGAAGCAATCTTGAAATTCACAAGTTTCCGTAAGATTTTAACGATCAGAAAAAAATTAAACCTGTAGAATTTTTTCTCCTCCATACCTTATATGAATACTTTCGGAATAGATCATTATAAGAATCTTATAGATTTAATTATTACCTACTTCCACTCCTTTAGTGTGGTTATCGGTATAATTTTAGGATTTATAAAACTTTTTTCAAAGGATGATTTTAAAAAATCTTATGGAACAGTTCTTTGTT
>NZ_AHMT02000058.1 GCF_000243815.2 Leptospira alexanderi serovar Manhao 3 str. L 60
AAAATCGCAAAAAGATTTTAATAGTTTGGGATAATCTATCTGCTCATAAAAGCAAAGCAATGAATGAATTTTTAAAAGCAAATGAGAAAAGGCTTCGAGTAGAATTTTTGCCTCCTTATGCTCCGGAGTTAAATCCTCAAGAATATATCTGGTGTCGTTGGAAGAAAAACTATATGGCTAATTTTTGTCCGGAGAATCTTAGCCAATTGATTCAAAGAACTAAATCTACTTTAGGTATATTGAAATCAAATACAATCAGTTTTGATAGTTATTGGAAACAAGCTGGCATTTAGGTACTCATTTTTATAGGGATCAGTAGAATCTTCTCGGAAATTTCTAAAAGAGATTGAAGTCGTTTATTAGGATTTTCTACTTTTCGCTCTATGTCGCGTTTTACTCGAGCTAAATACGTTTTTAAACGTTTCGTTTCTTTCTTGGCCCGTTTACTTTGTTTTGCATGTGAATAACGTCCTTGTTTAATGAGTGCTAATTTACTCTTTCGTTTATAACTTTGTCTTAGTTTGATGCCTTCTTTTACGGCTTATTCAACTAACGTGTGTCTGGCTTTATTGATACAGCTTCGTCATCCGTTCGGTAAAAGTAGGATCGCTTTCTTCCTTGAACCGTCGCATCTACTCGTATAACTTCGTATAATGTATGCTATACGAAGTTATTACGCGCAAAAAGTATTTAATAGTTTGGGATAATCTATCTGCTCATAAAAGCAAAGCAATGAATGAATTTTTAAAAGCAAATGAGAAAAGGCTTCGAGTAGAATTTTTGCCTCCTTATGCTCCGGAGTTAAATCCGCAAGAATATATCTGGTGTCGTTGGAAAGAAAAACTATATGGCTAATTTTTGTCCGGAGAATCTTAGCCAATTGATTCAAAGAACTAAATCTACTTTAGGTATATTGAAATCAAATACAATCAGTTTCGATAGTTATTGGAGACAAGCTGGTATTTAGGTACTCATTTTTATATGGATCAGTAATATTTTGTTTTGATGCGAAAGAAAATATAGAATTATTAAATCTGGCGACTTCGATTAATGACTTAATTTTTGAAGAGTCCACGCAAAGACCGGAGTTGATCGGCAATATGATACCAAGTCAAATTAATAAATTTCAAATTATTAAGAGACAAAGGGAGCTGCATCGAGAAGAAATAGAATTATTATTGAAACTTAAATTTGAAAATTCGAATATTCCTTCGATAGTAAATTGTGTTAATATTCTAACTGATAACCCGCATGAATTAGAATTCAATTTGCCTAATATACCTACGGAAGAACTTTCAAGGATTAAAGATTGGCCAATCTGGAATCTTTATCTAAGAAATAAAAATATAAAATAGCGGTCTTATTTTTTTAAAAAATTTGAATTAAGATAGAAGCCAAAAAACCAAAGCATAGCCGCTAGAAGAAATAGTATAAAAAGGGTAGCCATAACACGCAATTTAGGATGCGCCTGAAATTCTTTATCCATTAAATATTCGAACCAGGAAATTAAATTATTTATCTTTTGAACATGGATTAATGCCTTTTCAAAGCCATAGAGCTCTATTTGACGTTCTAACCATGTTGAATATACTTAGTAAATATAATATAGATGAAATAATAAAATGCGCTCAATCACCCCTTTTAAGAGTAACCGCACACTTGGATTTTGATAATAAAGATTTAGCAATCAAATCGGGTTTTCACTGGAATAAAGAAAAAAAATATGGGCCAAAGTAACACGTGAAGAAATGTTAAAAAAAGAAAATTTAGATTTTAAAATAGAAAAAGAAATTATTTATCAAAATACTTAAAATAAAACTTAGATTCAGCTAAATGGAAAAGTTTTTTAAAAAACTACAGTAACAGTATTTACTTCACAGTTTCTTCTAAAAGAAATCCGAAATTTACGACTCCATTTTTGACGAATTGTGGATTAGTTCTGAAGATATTTACTTTTTTATTTTAAAAAAGTAGATTAGTGCCTTATTCTTATATTATTTTTCGTTGTAGTAATTTTGTCCTTTTTCATTTTTGTATTCAGCTCAATGAATACTGAGATAAATGAAACTGTCGAAAAATCCCTTTGGGATCAAATGAAATCCTCTTTAAACGAACGAGTGGGAAGCCCATTTTATTTTTCTTTTGCGATTTCCTTGTTAATGTGGAATTGGGATATTTTTTATATTCTACTCTTTGAAAGTTATAGCTATGAAAAGCTTAGCTTCCAACTTTTTTAATAGGTAGTTTTGAGACGGGTTTTAAAGTAAGGAAGTTCTTAAAAATAATGGAATTAAAAACTAGTGTTCCAAAAAACTTTTTAGATTTGTTTTATAACGAGATTGAATGCGAGATTCCAGACACTCAATCTAAATTAAATCTTAGAATTCTTAAGATTGAGAATAATCGATTTTGCTATGATGATCTTGTTGAGAAATTAGCTGAATGTGTAGTGCATTTTACACTTTCAAGAACATCTTTAGAAGATTTATCAGTAGAAGGAAAATATTCGAAGCCATATCGTGAAGCTGTTAGGCGTTTTAGAGACTACACAAACAATGATGGTGAAGCTGGTGAACTACTTTTATATTGTTTCTTAGAAGCACATTTAAATGCGCCCAAAATTGTATCAAAGTTAGAATTGAAAACTTCATCAAATGACTATGTAAAGGGCTCAGACGGTGTACATATTTTAAAATTAGATGATAAAGAATATCAATTAATATTCGGAGAGTCTAAACTACATACTGGACTTACATCAAGTTTGTCAGAAGCATTTCAATCTATTCATGATTTTATTTACCGTCCGAAAAATAATATAAATCATGAAATTAGCATAATAAATACACAACTACTTAAAGAAGCTTATGACGAAGATTTGTATAAGCTTATAAAAGAAATTATTATTCCCAAAGCCAATCATCCTAAAGAAATTAAAAAGGACAACGCATTCGCTATTTTCGCAGGATTCAATATCGAATTATCGGATGTTGAGAAAAAAATGGGAAATCGTGAATTCGAGATTCACCTTAGGAATCGGATTCGTTCTGAGGTAGAAGGGAAAAAAGAAAATATTAAAAATAAAATACAACAACATCAACTTTACGGATACACATTTTATACTTATATATTTCCATTTATTGATATAGAAAATACTAGAAAGAAAATAATTCAAAAATTAACAACACCATGATAATTGATAAGTTAACTGAAGATATATTGCAAGATGAATATTTCTGGCAACTATTTAAGAAAGCATCAAAAATGTTGGCTCATAACCTATTTCATGATAATATAAATGATAATTATTTTTCACAAAAAGATCTTTGCGATTTACTTCGATACGCAGACATTCTTTCTAATTCAAATAAACCTCAAGCAAGAAATAAATCTTACCAAATCATTGCGACACTAAATGAGTATTATAGGAATGATCCTAAATATAGAACAGTATCTCACGCCGTATTCGCGAAATTGGGTAATTTCCCTGGTATTAATTATCTCTCCGTCTCTGATAAGAACAAATCGGAATTACCATTTGATCGCGATATTGAAAAGAAAATTAAAGAAAAGAAACAAGAAATACCAAATTCCGATGGGCTAATATTCACTGATGTTCAATTTGATCTTTTTGAAAAATTAAGTAACTCAGATTACTTTAGTTTTTCAGGCCCAACGTCAATGGGTAAATCTTTTATTATCAAATCAATGATTAGAAAGATTATATCATCAGACAAAAAAAGTAATATTATCTTAATGGTTCCCACAAGGGCGCTAATTGCCCAGTTTTCTAATGACTTGAGGAAAGAATTTAATAACACTTTAATAGAATATGGCTATAAAATCATGACTACATCATCTGTATCGGACATCCTAACAGAAGAGAAGTCATCGTATTTATTTATATTAACACCGGAACGATTGCTTAGTTTTTTATCAAATAAGAAAAGTCCAAATATTACATATCTTTTTATAGATGAAGCGCATAAACTTGCTTCGATATTGGATATGCGAAGTATTACCGCATATACTGCAGTTGAGAAGGCAATCAAAGCAAACCGAGAAATTAAACTTTTTTTCTCTGCGCCAAACGTATCTAATCCAGATATTTTTTTGAAACTTTTTAATAAAGAGAAACCTAATACATACCATACTATTGAATCTCCAGTATCACAAAACATCTTCTTTGTGGATCTAATTAAGAGCGAAGTAACTCACTTTACAGGGTATGAAAAATATTTGTTTACGCCAGAAGTCTTAAAATCAATTAAAAAGGGCGATGAATTTATTCGAAAAATTGGGTCCGGTGAGAGTAACATTGTTTATTGTAGTGCAAAGGCTAAGACTATAAGTAAAGCTATGGAACTTTATAATATATTAGAACAAGATGAAGAGGATGACTTTTATAAAAGTAATGAAATAATCTCTAAACAAATTAAAAATTATATTCATGAAGAATATTATTTGGCAAAATTATTAAAAAGAGGAGTTGCTTACCATTTCGGTAATCTTCCTCAGTTAATAAGAAATAAAATCGAATTTCTTTTTAAAGAAGGGAAGATTTCATATTTATTCTGTACTTCAACTTTATTGGAAGGTGTTAATATGCCTTCAAAAAATATCTTTATTCTTAATAATAAAAAAGGAAATACAAATCTTGAAAAAATAGACTTTTGGAATTTAGCTGGTCGCGCAGGAAGATTAAAATTTGAACTTTCAGGCAATATATTTTGTTTAAGAGAAACGGAAAAGGAATGGAAATCAAAGAATTTGTTAGATGATAGTGAAAAAATTCAAATTGAACCGACTATCGAAAGGCATATTAATAAAAATTTAAAGGAAATTGAAAAAATAATTAAAGACCAAGAAGGTCAAATTGATAAAAAAAAACTTAAAGAAATTCTGAAATATATTGCAAATGTAATAAGTATCGATACGTTAGAAATTACTTCAGATTACAAAAGTAATATAATTAAGAAATTAATCGAAGAAAATAAAGATCAAATTATTGAGCTTTCTAAAAATAAATTTAAGAATCTTGAAGTTCCGATTAGTATCTTAAATGTAAATCAATCGATCAAAGTAGCAATCCAAGACAAAGCATATAAAAAATTAAAATCTTTCTCTAATAAAGAAGATATTAAATTACCGGCAAGAGTTGATTACAATCTTGCAGTAGTTTGGTTGAATAGACTTCACGAATTATTTGAATGGGAAACAGAAGAAAAAGAAATATTCAAAAGAACGAACGATGCTAGTAAAAAAAGGAATATGTTATCATATTATGCTCTACTTATGAATAAATGGATAAATGGAGAACCATTAAGTTTAATTATCTCACATTCTTTGAAATATCATAGAGATAATGCTATTCAAATTTACGACGAGAATAGAAAAATTGAGATATTTAATAATACTGCAAAACATATAAATATTGTAATCGGCAATATTATTGACGATATTGAGAATGTTTTACGATTTTCCTTTGAAAAATATTTTAATAACTATTATAGCATATTAGTAGAAATTTTAGGAGAAGATAATGCCGGTCCTAATTGGGCGATATTTCTAGAATATGGATCCCAGAATCCCACTATCATTGATCTTCAAATAGCAGGTCTTTCACGTCACTCCGCAAATTTTTTATTTAAGAATCATACTAACTGTTTAAATATCGAAAAGGGTAAAGTAATTTCTATTAATAAAGAAAAATTAAGGTCTTCAATGAATAATGAAAGTATCGAATATGAAGAAATTAGTTCATTATTCTTTTAATTATACTGGTAATGAATTATCCCTTGAGTAAAGAAACTTAAA
>NZ_AHMT02000057.1 GCF_000243815.2 Leptospira alexanderi serovar Manhao 3 str. L 60
CTCCGCGCCTAAATAATAGTTCCCCGTTTTTTAAATAGAGTAGGGTAATTCAATTTTTACCGTGCTGCGCCCGCGTTATGTCCGGCACCGTAAAAAAGGGAACAAAAATTATGGGCGAAGCTTTGTCCACAAGTCGGGCTTTCACTGTATCAGACGTAATCGAATCACTACCACTAACATTGTTAGTGGTAGTGATTCGATTACGTCTGATACAGTGAAAGCCCGACTTGTGGACAAAGCTTCGCCCATAATTTTTGTTCCCTTTTTTACGGTGCCGGACATAACGCGGGCGCAGCACGGTAAAAATTGAATTACCCTACTCTATTTAAAAAACGGGGAACTATTATTTAGGCGCGGAGCCTTTTGGTAGATCCTCGATTTACGTTCTTTTCTTCGGCAATTGTCAGATAAGCCGAATCTTAGTTATGTCTCCTAAGATATTTTGGACTAGAATCAGGTACGAAACGGATGTCAAGCAAAAAATGAGACATAACTATATTATTTTCACTTTAAGAAGGATGCCCTGTGGGTATCTGACTTCCACACAGGGCTTTGATAGAACGTAAATCGAAGAAGAGTTACTCTTCTTTGATTCAACCCATTTATATTAAAACCAAATTTGAGTACAAGTTTTATTTGTGTTTTATAAAAGCATTTTTTCGTATTTTTTCTTTTCTCTTTTTAATTGTTTAATGCGATTTTCAATTTCTGTTATTTTTTCTTTTATTTGTTCCGGGGATAAAGGAATTGTTGTTTCTTTTTTTGTTTTGAACTTTATCGGTTTAGTTTGTTTGATTATTCCAGATTTTAGAGTTTGTGCGAATTCTCGTATTTCTTCTCTTTTAGGTATATTTCCGGATTTAATTTGCAGTTCCAACCAAGAAAGCACTGACTTTTTGTCTGTGTCTATACTAGGTTGTAAATCAACTACAGATGTAGTTGGCATATTAGATAGAAAAGATATTAGAGCTTCGTCTTCTTTTTCGTTTGAGACGATTTTAGAAATTGTCGAAGCATGTATAAGTTTATGTTTAACCCAAGATCGGGATTTGTTGACATATTGTGTGAGTTCATTATCCGAAAGGTTTAATCGTGCTTTCAGTACAGACAAACTTAGTGCTGTTTCAAAATCACTGAGATCTTCACGATGTAGATTTTCCATCAATTTTATTTCTGGAATTAAATCTTTTTTAAATTGTTTTACGTTCTTAACGATTGCGGGAATCGTTTCTTCTTTGTTTAGTTTGAAAGCTCGTAGTCTGCGTTCACCGTAAAGTAAATTGTATCCTTCATTAGATTTATAAACAGCTATTGGTTGCAATAGCCCAAATTTTTTTATATTATCAGCCAGTTCTTTTAGAGATTCTTCAGTGAAATTCTTTCTAGGGTTATCAACGGATTTAATAGAATTGACCGGAATATTTTGAATTCCTCCAATTCCCAATAAATGCTGTTCGGGCGAAAAATTTCTTTTTTCGTTTAGCTCTTTTAATAGAATGTTATTATGATTGTTGTAAGCATCATTTGCTACTACGTCAGACACTCCGAACGAATCGTCTAAATTTCTTTTTCTTTTGGTATTAGCCATTTTTTACCCTTTAAAACTACTATACAAATTAGTAGGTTAGCGCGCTAACCTACTTGTGGAAAAGGTCTTATTTTTAGTTGTGCATTCTTTTATGATTCTTTCCGCTAACTTGTCGAAGGCTACTTTGCCTATAGTATTTTCGCTCAGAGGTTCGGCAAATTCCGAACGTTTCCTAATTGCTTCTGAACTTGGTATCGGATTTAAAATTTTTGGACTTGGTAATAAGTCAAACCCGGGTTCTTTCTTTTTTAATTCTTCAAAAGCTTCTGGTATCCTTTGTAATTGTTCGTGAATCTCGTCTTTTTCGGCGGAATTTCCCCATAAAGATGGAAGGATAAAAATTTTGGATAAATTCGATCCAGATTTTATTGAATCATTTAAATCTTTGAAAAAATCCTTTAAGGTATCAAGGGACCATTTTGCAGGTGTTACTGGAATTATAACTATATCAGATGCTAATATCGCTGAAGTGGTCTCAAATATTCCTGTACCCGGTGTATCGATAATTATAAAATCATATTTTGGAATGGTGTCGGGATCTTTGAGTATTTCTTTTGCTCGATCTAAAAATGTTATATCTTTTGCAACCAGCATCGAAAAATCTCTTAGACCAGGAGAAGATACAATAACATCTACGTTGTATTTGTTTTTTATTGTATCTTCAAAGCTAGTTTCGAAATTTATTAATGTTAATGTATTCGCATGGTCGTAAAATGAATCGGGATAACCTAAGAAGAACATTTTAGACAAATCCTTTTGTCTATCAAAATCGATAGCACAAACCCTAGACTTTTGAGCTAAGGACATTGATAAGTGTCCTGCGGTCGTAGACTTTGAAACCCCGCCTTTGGGGTTTGCAATTGTAATTATATTATGTCCCATACTCATAGCTATAGTTTATAGAATTTAAATTCCATGAAAAGTAAAAAATAATTTCATCGATATTTTGTTTTAATTTCAACTAGGTTAGCATGCTAACCTAGTTGAATCTGGAATCTGATATGCTAATTTAAATAAGTTCGGATTGAATAAAACGCTCCAACAAGAGAAGGAATCGGACCTACAAGAATATAAAAAGGGAATAAAAACCGAACAGAACAAAGCAAAAAAACGAAGGCCTCATAAAGAAAAAATCACCCAATAAATACACAAAACGGAATGAGTGAAAATGTATGAAACGGAAAGGAAAATCTGTACCAAAAGAAAGTAGGGAGCGGGATTAGAAGAATCCTGTAAAACTTTTGCCTATCTTTAAATCGGAAATCAAAAGCTGCAAATAGCGATAGATGGAGCGGTAAAATTGCCTACCTAAATTTTTGAGCAAAAAGATTTAAAAGATCCAAAAGAACTCTTTTGTCTTCCGCGACTGGATTGTGGGGAAGGATTTCTAAAATGGGGATGAGGTCATAAGCTTTGAGTTTGTTTAAAATGGAAAGATGAGATTCAATTTCGGATAGAGGTTTAGAGTCCTCAACTTTCGGATTGCCTTTCCCAAATTCTAGCCAATCTCTACTGTATCCGAGAATGTGTTCAACTTTGACAAGGAAATGGCTGCTAAGGGGGATGTCTCCTCGTTTTGATTTGTAATAGGTACTCAGATCCACTTCTAAAATTTCAGCGATTTCCTTTGGTTTTTTATCAAGTTCTTCCTCCATTGTAAAAACTTCTGAGTAATATTTTTAACTTTTTTTTGTTTCATAATTGGGAAAAAATCCTGAATTTAAGTATACAAATGGGAATCATTCCCATTTATGGCAAATATAGAGCATTCCTGTGCTAACCACAGGAAAAGACTAAAGAAATGAAATAGCCTCCTATTTAGGCGAAAAAGAACGAAAACAACATACGGCATCGAATTGAGCCGCCTCAAGATGAAGCAAATACTGAAAACTCATGTGAATTATCCATTCAAGCAAACGAATATATAAACGAAATCGTAAAGAACATTAGTCCATTAAAGCTAAAAAAATACAAAACAAAACTACCAAAT
>NZ_AHMT02000056.1:0-5000 GCF_000243815.2 Leptospira alexanderi serovar Manhao 3 str. L 60
CTAAATCTTTGAATACCGGTAAAAGTTATTTTCTAACGAAAATTTCTTTTCTTACTACTGATCCCTAACAAAAAAGAGTACCAAAAATATAACAATAATATCCCATTGTCATAATGCAAAACTTAGAAAGGGAAAAGTTAAAACGTTTGGAAAAACGTAGGTTGAAGGGAATTGCTCTATTGAAGAAGGGCTATACGTGCTACGGAGTATCAAAAAAGCTTGGAGTAAGCAAGCAATCGGTAATGCGTTGGCGAGAAAGATATGAAAAGGAAGGAATCGAAGGAGTAAAATGGAATGGTCGACGAGGTCGACCGACCAAATTGACCATTTCAGAGAAGAAAGAATTAAAAAGAATCATCTTGAAAGGTCCGATCAGTAACGGTTATCCGAATGAACTTTGGTCAACGTATCGTGTATCAGAAATCATACGAAAAGAATTCGGAGTAACGTATCATCAAGATTACGTAGGAATTCTCTTACATCAATTAGGATTTTCGTATCAAAAACCTAAAAGAAGAGCGTTGGAAAGAGATGAAAAGGCAATTGAAACTTGGAAAACGAAAACTTGGCCCGGTATAAAAAAAAGCAGAGAATGAAGGGTTTAAGGTCATATTTTTAGATGAAAGCGGAATCAGCCAGAATCCATATACGATAAAAACTTGGAGCTTAATCGGAAAGACACCGATCCTTCGTCACAAGATGTCTTGGAAAAAGTTATCAGTAATCGGTGCTATTTCTAAAAAAGATTTTCACTTTCAGATCATAACAGGCTCTGTTAAAAGTCAGGACCTTATTTATTTTTTAAAGATACTTTTAAAGGGAAATCGTAAAAAGATTTTAATAGTTTGGGATAATTTATCTGCTCGTAAAAGCAAAACAATGAATGAATTTTTAAAAGCAAACGAGGAAAGGCTTCGAGTAGAATTTTTGCCTCCTTATGCTTCGGAGTTAAATCCGCAAGAATATATCTGGTGTCGTTGGAAGAAAAACTATATGGCTAATTTTTGTCCGGAGAATCTTAGCCAATTGATTCAAAGAACTAAATCTACTTTAGGTATATTGAAATCAAATACAATCAGTTTTGATAGTTATTGGAGACAAGCCGGCATTTAGGTACTCATTTTTATAGTGATCAGTAATATCGAATGCCGCTTGTTGATTCGATTCATTCAGTCTTGGAATGATTCTAAACTATAATGGATTTTTTATTTCTCAGTTCCATAGCAAGTTCTTACATTTAAATCTTCTCAATCTAAGATAAAAACTTTATAGATTTCTATTTCGATAATTTTCTACTTCATTTTGAAACACCTTATTATCTAGATAAGTTGGAGAGATAAGAATTGTTTCATTTTACAGAATTATCAAAGTGAAGTATTAAAATTTTAATTCTAGATTCGAATTGATAAATTAGAAAAATGTAAAATCCTAAATGTATAGAGAGTTTTGTAAATTCAGAAGAGCCAATAATAAAAAAGCGTTCCTTTTATAGGATGCGGCGAATCAGGTAAATGGATTTTATAAACTATAAATACGCTGAGTGTTCCGGGTTGTCTTAAAGTTTGAAAGGCTTTATAGAATTGTATCTGAAAATATTCGGTTCAAAAGATTTTTTCACATATTGGTTCTGATCTTCGAAATGATTTTTAATGAATGTAGGACGATTGGATTGGGAATTTTGCGTTTTATTTTCAAGATAACTGGAGTTTAAAATATTGCGCATCTCCGGTCTTTTATCACTTAAATCAAAGGGCTGAATGTGTTTTCTATTTTTGAAAGTTCAAAATCAATATTGGCCTAATCATTAGTTCTAATCCAGTTTATGAAGACGAAAATTTGAATTTTAAAACAGAAAGAAGGAGAGTGAAATAGAAGAGAAGTTGAACGTGCAAGACGAAATAGATGTTTAGAAACGGATTGAATTGTACAAGAAACTAAGTTTGTCGGTTGAAGAGAGTAAAGTGATTTGATCATACATAAAAGTCTAAGATCTTTCTTTATTGTGGATAAGTTAGTCGATTTGACTTCAAATCAGAGTAGAAGGAACGAGATTTATGTATGGCTTAACAACTTACAGCGCGTCCCAAAATTCCAGTTTACTTTATCGGAAAGATCAAGCCGCGGGAACTCAACAGAACGCTTCCTAAGCTCAAATCTCGCTCCCGAAGGCGAAGGGTCTCGCGTTCTGGGTTCTGTCTCCATCGAACACTGAGATGCTTTAGTTTCTTTTGGGATAGGGCCTTATAACGATTTGTACAACTATTCGAATTATATATTCTATCTTATGTGTAAAGCTGTAAAATTTAAAATATGAGGGTACCAATGCAGGTCAGTAATGAGTTCGTTGCATTCAATGTGCATGGAATAGCTATCAAAGTGATGTTGATCAAGTTGTCGGGGATTATTGAGAATCGTTCTATCATGAACGTTCGCGATGTTATTTTATCGATTTTAGATGAGTTTACTGGGCTTTATATTTTGGATTTAAATGAGATTCAGAATGAAGAATTTATCAATCTGACTAACTTTAGAAAGATGCTCTCGGATTCTATTCGTGCGAATCATAATTGTATTATATTATCTAAGTGTAAGAAATTGGAATTGTGGATTGAAAACTATTCCGTCTTCAACGGGGTTTATCTGGCTAAAAACGATACGGAATTGATTCAGATTTTAAATGAAAAAGTTCCGAGTGACATTTTTCTGGAAGATACAAACGACGAACCCGATATTCGATTGCATCTGGATTACCTGATCAAAGACGGATACTAATTTCCACTATCTTTTTTGATTTCCTCATAACTAGAAGACGAGTTCTATAATTTATCAGACTGAATTATAAAAAACTCGCTACAGTCACCTTTCTTAAACTCGAAACAATTTTGAGTTTAAGAAAGTTGGATGAACCAATTCGATTAATATGTCATCGCTTTATCGACCGCTTCGTCCAAATCAATCGACATAGTGATGAGTTTATCTAATCGAGTTAATTCGAAAATCTTGCCAATCGAACTCGGAATCGAATAAACAATCAAGGCACCTTTGAGTTGTTTCATCAATTTGGCTTGCGTGCTGATAAGGACCGCAAGTCCCGAGGAATCGATATGAGCTGTAGCTGATAAGTCTAATAAAAGGACCTTAGCTCCTTCGTCGATTTTCAAATTGAATAAATCTTTAAGTTTTTTTGAAGAAAAAATATTTATTTCTCCGTTCGTTTTTACAATCGTAACATACGGTTTTAGTAGATGATTTACGTGAGAATTCGATATGACCTCTACGGATAACTCGTCCTTTGAATTGTTTGTTGTTTCCATTTTGTTTTCCTAAAAGTTAATGTTGATTTTCATTTCAATTTTTTGATCCTTTTCTATCGAATGTAGGTTTGGATTTGCCGGATTTACAGGGACTTCCTGAAAGAAAAAGGAAAATGTGGCCGGGAAAGTAAGTAATACGGTGTTAAACAAATAAGTGCAGGCCAATGATATTAGAAAAAGTTGATTTAGATTCTTATGTTTATTAAATTCCCCGCTCGATTCTTCCGTCCAAAGAACGGATCCGTCCCTTTGGGGAAGCAATGACGGACTTTTTCCTTGCGCATTTTTAGCTTCTATATATTCGTAAATACTTCCCGCTGCAAAAAGTGCGGTTAATCCCATCAATGTAAATCCGCTTTTTGTATGTCCTTGCTTCTTGAGATAATAACCCGGTATTAAATAATCCAGAATTGTGATCGGTTGAATTTCTTTTTCTTTCGGAAGATCCTTTTTTTCTTCGGTGGTCTTATAAAACAAAGACGCGATTTCTTCTTTCGGAATAAGGGTCGGAGTTGGATCAGACTCGTTTTGAACGGAAATCGTTTCGTCCTTTACGCTTTGAATGGGGGATAGAATTTCCTTTTTGTCCTTAGAAGTAATCCGTATTTGGAAACGGGCTTTGGAAAGTTGTTCTAAAATTCTCGTAGACGGTTCTTCAATACCGATCGATTCCAAATCTTTGAAGGAAGCCCGGAGATAACGGTTGTTTTCATCGATGTAATAAAGTGTGTTGACGTTGAGCCTGATAAGTTTGAGATTACATTTCGATTCCGGTTGTTCTTTAAAATGTATACAAAGGTGATTTCCCGCTTCTTCGAAAAATAATTCGGCTATATCTTTTTTAAAAATTTTGATGTCTTCTCCTTCCGCTGTGATGATGATATGATCCGATGTTCCTTCCGTTTCTTTAAGGTCTCCCGAGACTTGTTCTCCCGATTTTAGGATTACCCGATGCGCTTGAAGTTGGGTCGTTAAAAAGATAAATAATAAAATATATATTAGAATTTTTCTCATTTCGACAACTCGATTTGAATCGGAGAACTCAGACTGATTTTCTTTTTGGAATTTTTTTCGATCAAGGTAATGGATTGATCGTCTTCAAAGACCGCTTTTAGAAATGGGATTTTCTCTTTGTTTTGAATGAATAAAAGTTTACGCGAATTTTTGATGGAATTTTTCATAACGGTGATCGAGTCGATCGTATAAGTGGCCAGGGTAATTGGGAAATGGGCCGAAAAAAGTTTGGTTTCGTCTCCATCTATGATGATCTTATCTCCGTAAACGGGAATGGAGTCGGAGACCTGGATTGCGATATAATTTTTAGCCTCGATTTTCGCTTCCTCTTCTGCTTTTTTTAAAAATGCTTCCGACTTGGAAACAACTTCTTGAATTTCGGAACTCAGAAGACTTTTCTTTTCGTCAATGCGACTGGTTTTGTCCGGATTGGATAAATTGTCTTCCACATTTGTTCGCTTTAATTTTTCGGAAGAAGTTTTGATCTCTGCGGCTTCGCTTGTGTCTCCGAGTCTTTCCGCATTCTTGTCGGAGATTTTTACGATTTCATTTCCTGCATTGTAATAATGACCCAACATCATCAATCTACGATTTGCTTTGATCGCAATTTCCTTGTCCGTATTGGAAAAGGCGAGCTTTGCATATTCGGTGATCGCTACATTTTGATTTCCC
>NZ_AHMT02000055.1 GCF_000243815.2 Leptospira alexanderi serovar Manhao 3 str. L 60
GATTTGACGGAATCTGTCCCTAGTACGAGAGGACCGGGATGGACGAACCTCTGGTGTATCAGTTGTTTCGCCAGAAGCAACGCTGAGTAGCTATGTTCGGCCGGGATAACCGCTGAAAGCATATAAGTGGGAAACCCTTCTGAAGATAAGATCTCCCTGGGACGCAAGTCCCCTAAAGACCCCAAGAAGATGACTTGGTTGATAGGTCACAGATGTAAGTGTGGTAACACATTCAGTCGAGTGATACTAATCGGTCGTGAGGCTTGACCATATTACGAAAGTCTTGAGGACACTCAAGACCTTGCTAATATTCAACAACGCCGTTTGAAATCGCAGTATATATTGTATTAGAATTAATTTATGTGAGCCAGGCAGCAGTGTCTGGCTTTTTTGTTTTAGAAGGTGTCATCTTGATTGTGTAAATGACTTGTGAAAAAAGAAAAAGTAACAAGGATAAAGCAGTATGAGCAAACCGAAGAATCGAGCGGAAGAACTACTCGATGAATTAATCAAAGGTAAAACCCCCGAAGAGCTGATCGGAAACGAAGGCCTCTTAAAACAACTCACCAAATCACTTGTTGAACGAGCGATGCAAGGAGAGATGACGCATCATCTTGGATATGAGAAGCACGATAGCTTGGGCAATTAACACAGGCAATTCAAGAAATGGAAAAAGTAGTAAGAAGCTCAAAGGAGACTTTGGGACAATTGACTTGGAAGTACCGAGAGATAGAAACGGAAGCTTTGAACCTCAGATAATCCGGAAAGGACAGACACGATTTACGGGCTTCGATGAAAAGATCATCTCGATGTATTCACGCGGAATGACAACTCGAGAAATATCTCAACACCTGAAAGAAATTTATCAAGTTGAAGTCTCGGCGGATTTAATTTCTCAAGTAACGGATTCCGTAATGGAAACAGTGATCGAATGGCAGAATCGACCCTTGGATAAAGTGTATCCGATTCTCATCATGGATGCGTTGATCGTGAAGGTTCGAGATGGCAACCACGTCGTGAACAAAGCCTTCTATTTGGCTTTAGGAATCAATCTACAGGGCACAAAGGAGAGTCCAAAATTCTGCGTCTAAACGGGGATTTGTGCTAAAATTGGCGGTACTCCTTTATGTAGAGATCAGTAGGAATCAATCTACAGGGCACAAAAGAGATTCTTGGGATCTGGGTAGAACGCACCGAAGGGGCAAAGTTCTGGCTTCAGATTTTAACCGACTTAAAGAATCGAGGCGTTGAAGATATCTTAATTGCTTGTGTCGACGGATTGAAAGGATTTCCGGATACAATCATATCAGTTTTTCCTAATGCACAAGTTCAACTTTGTATCGTTCATATGGTTAGGAATTCTTTGAAATGGGTTTCTTACAAACAGAGGAAAGAGTTGGTAGTCGACCTAAAGGCCATCTACAAATCTCCATCGGAAGAAATTGCTAAGAAAAGCCTTGATGATTTTTCAACCAAATGGGACAGTCAATATCCGATGATCAGCAAGTCTTGGAGAAGTAATTGGGATTCGGTGATTCCTTTTTTGGCCTATCCACCTAACATTCGTAAGGCGATATACACTACAAATGCTATCGAATCTATGAATATGGGCTTAAGAAAATTATCAAGAATCGGGTTCGTTTCCGAACGATGAGGCGGCAATCAAGCTTCTCTATTTAGCTTTGAATAATATGTCTAAAAAATGGACCATGCCGATTCAAGATTGGGATGACGAGCGATCCTTAGAGAGCCGAGTCGCTCGAGTTCAAGCGATGAATCAGTTTTCGATTCTTTTCGGAGATCGATTGAAATTGGATTCGTTTTAAGAAAGTTATTTACACAGGATTCCTGACACTACCATTATGAATTGTCCTTCATTAACATATCTTCGTTAAATATACTATTAAGGGAAAAAACAGGTTCTTTTTTTTCGATTTTAGCTTTTTTATCAATTATTCTTTTATTAGATTTTTTCTCTTTTTCATTATAATATTCTTCTAATCTATCGATTTGATATAAGATTTTAGCTTTGACATTTTTATCTTTGAAATAATCTTCAATTTTAATTTCAGATAATGTTTCGTATACATCTGCCCTATAATTATAATCTAAACAGAAAGAATCTGTTACAATCTTCTCAAATTTATCGGTTATTAAAGTAGATTTATTATTTAAATATAAGTCAAACTCCTTTTCAAAAACATCGGAAAAACTGAAAAAGTTAAATAATGAATCTGAATCATCTATGTTCTTAAAAAGAATTTCTAAAATTTTATAAGGATACGTAACAAAGATTTTTACTTTTGTAATTATGTGCTTAAGTAAGTTTATTTCTCCCTCTTCAATAAAGTCCATAAAATCTACACTTTCTAAGAATTTAATAATTTTATTTTGAACGGATCGGTATTGAATTGGATCAAAACTTTCCGAAATTTTATATAATTTATCAATATTTGTTAATGGATTGATTTCTACACAAGGCAAATTTAAATTCTTTTCAAACCATATAAATTCTATTTTTAAATTAACAAGTGAATCATAATTTATGAGTAATTTTTCTAGTATGATAGAAACCATTTGCGATTTTTCTTCTGTGATTAAGTGTTCTTTTATAAACAAAAGGGTATTTATATTTAAAGTTGTTTCAATAATAGCATTAATAATAACACTATAATTCAAAACTTCGTCTATTAAAAAATCTTTGATTGATGGATTATGGAATTCAATATATGGAGTTTGATTTCCATCAATTTTTGTTAAAGTAAATGTTCCTTCGATTTCTTTTAATAATTCAACAAATAGTTTTTTAGATTCTATGTAGAGATATTTTGACGCATGAGATAATAGTTTTTCATATTCATTATTTAGACTTTTTAATAAACAATTTCCATCTAAACATAAAAAAACTATTAAAAGTATCCTAGCTTCATTCGATATGAGATTTCTAAATACATCTCTCCAAACTTTATGTGGATTATTTAGATTTTCATAAAATTCTTCTATATATTTCCCCGATGGAATTCCTACCATTTCTCTTGTCATCGCACTAATTACTCTGGGGTTATAATTTGGATGATTAATTATTTTTTCATAAGAATTATTAACTAAAACCATTCGTATATAATCATTTGTTATGTTTTTAGAATAATATAAATGATTATATAGTATATATGCTTTTGATTCTATACTATATTTTTCTAGTTCTAGGATATATTTTGTAATTCTAAACATCTCAGATTCTAACAATTTGGGGTATTCGTGTATTGCTTGTTGTAAAATATATTCTCTAGTTGTAACAATTAAATATTTATCTTTCGATCTTTGTACTCTTTCTATAAAATCTAAATAATCGCGTGACCTACCTTGCATAGTATCATAACGTAAAAAATTCTCCCCAAGAAAATCATCAAAATATAAGACCATACCATTTTTGGAATTTTGAGTAAGTAGCTTTTCACCTTCAATTATATTTCTAATTATTCGAATATCGAATTTGTCCTTTATAAGTTCAAGTATGAGGATCTTAGATAGTGTGGTTTTTCCAATTCCAGGAATACCAGAAATAATAATCACCTTCTGTTCTTTTAGAATTTTTATTGCTTCAAAAAAAGCATTACTCTTATAGTAAAATACTGCTTCTTTTTGAATGCTCATTAAAAAATCAAATGACCTACTTTCTAAATATTCATTTTGAATTAATTTTAATAAATCTGTACTTTGAAACCATAATTTGTGATGTTTAAGTAATATATCTATATTATTATAAAGGAAATCATTTAAACGTGACCCATTAATTATATGCAAATCTCCATTAGGCATCCATTTATGAAATTTATTCTTTATATAATCTATTAAATTTACACTTGGATCTGAGGAAAATACAAAATAAAATTCTTCAAAATCTATTTTTACAATTTTTTTATATTCCTCATCTATAATTTTCTTAGTTAAATTTTTTATTCTTTTGCATTGAGCAATTATTCGATAATCTTTTGATACGAAGTAGCGTAAATCTATTCCTTGATCTTTACCTTCAGCGAAATTAAGCATCTCTATATTTAACATTTTATTCAATATGTCTTTTGCTAACATTTGAAAATCTAGCCAAGATAAAGATTTTTCAAATATAAAATTCATGTTTATTAATGGTTGTTCTGAACTCAAAGGGTTTTCTTGGTATTAAGGAAAATGTTAAAACGAGCTTTAGTGTCTTTATTTTCATGTTTTCTCTAAAAGTTAATTTTTTAAACAAAATCGCAAAATGTCGCATAACGAATTATACTTTCCGACGTCGCAGAGCCGGAGTGAGGAAACGCAATACAACCCAGTTTTTAAATATAATTAAACTAACTCAATTATTTTAGAATGTAGACCGTTTCTATTTCTTTAGTAAAAATTTCTTGGAATGGAGCCACTCGTGAATCGTTCATAACCAATTTATCAATCATTTTATCTACGTGACCAATAATAACAATCCATTTCCCTTGATCTTGTTTTGGTGACTTCCTCTTTGCCAATGCAGGAAGGCCATTGTCTATAGACAGTTTAATTAGCTCCTTTAAATTACTTTGATCACTTTTTATAAAAGAACTTTCGAAGTTTTGATTATATTCTTTATTAGCTAAAACCAAGATAGTATTTAAGTCTACTGTTCCTCTAATTGTACTATTCACAATCCAATCCATAGTTATGTTTTTGTAAACATACGTTAAAACCGGTTTCAAGCTATAACAGAAATCTTTATATTCTTGATCAGTTTTAAAATCAACGACAACACTTTTAGTTTCTGCCATTACGGATGTAACGAAAAATAGAAAAAGTAAGAAAGACATTATTCGAATCATTATAGGCACCCTTGCTTATAAGTAATTAAAGTCAAATATTTCGTTCAAATAAATAATCGTTGCATTTCGTATAAACACCTAATACTGATCTCTACATAAAGGAGCACCGCCAATTTTAGCACGAATCCCCCGTTTAGACACGGAATTTTGGACACTCTATTATGTAGGGATGAGTAACAACCAAATATACGAATGTTATAAAGACACACTATTCAATCAACCCAAACTTAACAAGAAAACCCATCATAACAGGCGACTCGACTTTCCTCACGAAAAACAAGTATGAAACATGTATTGTTTCGTTATCTAAAAATCTACTCCAGTGTAACCTAAATTTTTGGGACTGAATATACTATTTTCGCTTATTCAAAATCTTTTCGGCGGCCTCCTTAATTCTTGCATTTTTTGACGTTGTAAAAATGGATTCGAGGTAGTAGGACTAAATTCTCGTCTCCATTTTGGAATCATATGATAGATTGCCTTTTTTCTACGCTTTCTTACTTTTACGTTAGGCGACCGAATTGGTGCCGCAATTTTGATTAGGTCGTCTTGTAGTTGGTTTATTTCAGTTTTAATCGAAGAAAGATCGAGATTCTTGTAAATGGATTTTATTTCCAATTTATTTACACTTGGAATTTCATTTCTCTTTAAAACTCTCTGGAACGGTGTTTTTGGAGTATCGTATTTTCGCATTGATTTGGATCCGATGCGGTGTTTTTCTTTTAACATCATAACTGGCAAGATGTAAGTAACGTGAGTTCGGTGTAAGGAGCAAGTAAAAGTTGTAAATTGTCTTTGGATCTCAAATTCAAAGAAGGTTTTTTTGGAAAAAAAGAAAATGCAACTAAACCACTTAGAGCCGGTCTCAAAACTGCTTGTACTGAGAAAGCATAATAATATCAATGTGAAATGGACAAATATTATTCAGAGATACCCGATGCCCTTTGGCAAAAAATCGCATCTTTTATCCCTAAAGAAAAAGGTCAATCCCCAAGGAGGGCGCAATCGTGTACCTGCAAGAGTGGTAATGGCAGGGATTATCTATCGAATGAAAACGGGATGTCAGTGGCGTGCAATTCCGAATGACTTTGGGTCCGGTCAAACTTGTCATAGAAGATTTCAAGAATGGGAACGAGCGGGAGTATTTAAAAAGATCTATAAATCTATTTTAAAATATTATGATATGAAGAATAAGATAGCATGGGACTGGGCTTTGATGGATTCCGCAATGGTTAAAGCTCCCAAAGGGGGAGCTTAACCGGAAAGAACCCTACAGACCGTGCCAAATTAGGGGTTAAACGGCATATTCTTACGGATGGAAATGGTATTCCTTTGGCAATTACGTTGACTGGAGCTAACGTTCATGACAAACGCGGTGTAAAAGATACGTTGAATTCAATCTTAGTTTTTTCCGGAAGAAAAAGAAAAAAACCGAAGCATCTTTGTTTAGATAAAGGTTATGACTTCAAAGATATAGAAGCATTCATCAAGAAAAGAAACATTCGGGATAGAAAAGCGGAAAATTATCTGGCATCTCTTTATCTCGCAAGCTCCATCATTGCTTTTAACTTCTTAATAGGTAGTTTTGAGACCGGCTCTAAATAGATTAACAGCCCAATTGAAAAAGCTTCGATGTCTAGTATGTTGAATCTGACAGATATTTTTGAGTTCATCATTTACGGATTCAATGATAGCTCTTTTTCTTAAAAGAATTTTATCAACTAAGGGCATTCATTTATTTTTCATATTCTTTTTAAGTTTTGTAATGAGTTGAATTCCCTTTTCATAAAGACTTTCAAACAAAGATTGACTGATATAACCTCTATCTCCGAAAAGTTTACAGCGCATCCCAAAACTTTATTGAACTTCCCCCGAATTAGTGGACACGGTCGTGCAAAAGAAAAAGGATCAAAGCATGGCTCGTAAAACGCAATACGATGAAGAATTTAAGAAGAACACGGTTGAGCTCCTGGTAAAGTCCAGGAAATCCATGACCCAAATATCAAAAGATTTGGGAGTCTCGATGAATACCTTGATAAACTGGAAGAAAAAGTATCTGACGGATGATGGCCCGTTCCAAGATGAACTTCGAGCAGAGAATGAACGTTTAAGGAAAGAACTCTTGGAAGTAACGGAGGAGAGGGAGATTTTAAAAAAGTCCGTGGCCATCTTCTTGAAACCAAGGAAATGAAATATACATATATAGAAAAGAATCATTTCCCAGTAAAGAAGATATGCAAGATTCTGAATGTATCCAAGAGCGGCTATTATGATTGGTTGAAACGAGAAGATAGCGAAAGAGTAAAGTCAAATCAAGAGTTAGACGAAAGAATTCGCCGTCTATTTGAAGAGCATGAGGGTAGGTCTGGATATTTACGAGTTCATCAAGACTTACGATCGGAAGGGATTGTCGTATCTAAGAATCGAGTTTACAGAAGAATGTATAAACTGGGTTTAAAAGCCGATCGGAAGCGTTCTTTTCGTCCTGTGACCACGAACTCGAAGCACAAACTTCCTGTTGCTCCTAATCTTTTGGATCAAGTTTTCAAGTCGGATGGATTGAATCAGATTTGGCTCTCAGATATTACTTACATACCGATCAACGGGAAATGGATTTATCTATTTGCGATCAAAGATCTTTTCAATCGAGAGATCATTGGTTG
>NZ_AHMT02000054.1 GCF_000243815.2 Leptospira alexanderi serovar Manhao 3 str. L 60
GTGCCATCTGTTTCACCTGGCCCTGCGCCCACGCCTGCGGACTCATTCCGCCTAACGCTACACTCTTGATCAAATCTACTACCATGCCCGCGCTCTGAGATTGGCTTTGGGCGCTCTGCGACGCCGCGCTGACATTGTCGCTGTCACGTGCATCCGCGTTATTCGCGCTTGTGTATTTAGGGGCTAGTAGATAGGAATTAGGGGTTAGGAAAGAGGGCGGCTTTCGGAGAAAGTATCTTTCGTATTTTAAGGTTCTATTGTATTCTACTTTGCTGATTCGTTTCCCTTTCTCCGAAACCGGGCTCTCGGGTAACTCAATGTTTCTTCCTGCGGGTCGAAACATAATGGTCAATAAATTGAAAGATACGATCGATATGATTAATATTGCCCTCAGTCCCAATTTATTGACCACGCTTCGATCCCTGCCGCGGGAAATGTTTAATGTGAACTCTGTTTAACATACGATGATCTACGAGATATCTATATCCCATACGCTTATAACTTTCCTGGCTTGCTCAACTATTAAATCCCATTGCGGATCTAATAAGATCTCAGTATCTTCTTTGTCACCTTCATCGTAAGACTCCAGCAATTCCTTTAAACTAATCAATGATTCTCTTAATTTACTGCCTTTATAATTTTTAATATTATCGACAAATTCCTCAAAGTTGTTGTCGTCAAAAAGCCTGCACATGAGCTCTACGTATGACGATATATGCTCATGATTCTTACCAAACCAATACTGTTTTTGCTTTTCCTTATCAGAAAGCTCAAGTATATCTTTATAAATATTTTCTAAATTTGTCTTATTCATTTTTAAAATTTTGGCATTTTACTCATATCAAATTTATCAAGAGGAATATGAGCCGCAGGGTCATCTGCATTCTTCAATGGATTCCCATTCATATCATATGCTTGACCATCTTTCTTAAAAACAACATAAGGATTTCGCTGCGCAGGATTTGGACTGTTGGGGTTTCCAGGCATTTCTCTTATGCTATTATGAGGATTGCTTGGGTCCTTAAATAATACACCCCCGCCTTTTTTACTTGGAGTAGCAACCCATCCTTCAGGCAAAGAGTGTGATATCTTACCTAGAGATACATTATCACTCCCCTTCACCCAATTCTTGACACCACTACCAAATAAACTCAAGGCTTCTTTAAATCTACCACTTCGAATCAGCTCCGAAGCTACCTTTAAACCGCTCACACCGAGTTTTATCGGAGCCATCGCAATATCAGGAGGACAACCGTTCTTGCAGGCTGCATCAATATACGCAGCAACATCAAAAACCGCATCCATGGTTCCATCAACGGGACGATTACCGATCTCTATTAATTTTCTCGCTGCCTCTATCTCCGCTTCGGAAGCTCCTGGCATATACTTCAAAAGCGCGTTAAACGCTTCTAACGACATACTAGGACCCGTAACCACACAATCATTGTGAACTAAAATCCCATCCTTCACCGACGTAATACGAATGAGCGTCCTCAACTTCAAAGTTGTAAACTGTAGTTGTTCTTTCGGATATTGTAATCGATTCAATCTCTAATGTTTTCTCATTCGAAAGAACAGAAGCCTCTCCCGATCTTAAATCCTTAGCAGGAACCCAGTATAACTTCGTATAATGTATGCTATACGAAGTTATTACGTCGTTTTGATAGATATTAAATCCACCGCTTGCCGTGTAATTGCCGCTGCCTTGTTTGGTAGTTGATAACCTAAAACGTTCCCTTCGGTAATCCAGTGTTCCGGAAAGTTTACATTCATTGTTTACGCCAACTCCGCTTCCAGGTTGAAAGCTAAGGCCTCCTGTTAAACCGACTCCTTTACGTAGGGGTTAGTGAATAGGAAGTTAGGGGTTAGGAAAGAGGGCGGCTTCGGAGAAAGGTCGTTTCGTATTTTAAGGTTCTATTGTATTCTACATTGCTGATTCGTTTCTCTTTCTCCGAAACCGGGCTCTCGGCTCCGGTCAATAAATTGAAAGATAATATCGATATGAAAAGTAATACTCTCATTCCCAATTTATTGACCACGCCTCCATCCCTGCCGCGGAGTTTCACAGAAAAATTCCGATCCTTTTCAATTGTTCTTTAGGATCCCAGTTTGGTGGGGGATCGGTAACTCCATAATCTTGCCAAGGCATTCCTTGTGAAATCCACCATTTACGATATCGGGCCTGTTGCTCTTTTCCTTCTCCTTCAGGTGTAGCATCCGTATATCCAAATTGAATTCCGCAACAGGGACAAATCCCAAAGGAAGGATTAAGACCTTCCCAAGGTAAGAAATCCAATTCAAAACCACAAACAGGACAAAGATATTCGACTCTGTAATCTACCATGGTTTTACTCCTTGATTGATCGGAGCCCAGTTCATTTCTGCATTGTAGAATAGATTCAATAATCTCTTTTTCATTCAAGTATCCTGATATTTTCTTACGTTCCTCTAAAAAAGGAGAATACCATACCACTCTATCAAACAATTTTACTAAACTCTGCATCGTTTGTTCAGATAAGTTAGATTTCTCTAGTTTAAAATTAAATAAATCCTCATATTTTCTACAAAATTCTTCCACATCTTTTTCCTGATTCGAGAATTCATCTATCAATTTAAAAATTGAATTAAAACTTTCCTCCATATTATTTTATACTTTTATAGAGAACATGCTCTATCACTCCCGAAGTTTCATTGACCAAAACTTCCAAATATCCTGATGAGCTATTAAAGTTAGCTGGAGATGAATACATAAATCTACCTGCTACCCCTTGGGGATCTGAAATCCTAGTACCACTGCCTACAGTTTGAAGGATAGATTGTATCGGGATATAGTTTCTTTGATCATTTAATTGTTTCAAAACGGTTTGCGTTGTATTTAACGTGAGTTCGGCCTAAGGAGAGAGTAAAAGTTGTAAATTGTCTTTGGATCTCAAATTCAAAGAAGGTTTTTTTGGAAAAAATGAAAATGCAACTAACCCACTTAATAAATTAACAGCCCAATTGAAAAAGCTTCGATGTCTAGTATGTTGAATCTGACAGATATTTTTGAGTTCATCATTTACGGATTCAATGATAGCTCTTTTTCTTAAAAGAATTTTATCAACTAAGGGCATTCATTTATTTTTCATATTCTTTTTAAGTTTTGTAATGAGTTGAATTCCCTTTTCATAAAGACTTTCAAACAAAGACTGACTGATATAACCTCTATCTCCGAAAAGTTTATCGTGAATATTCTTAACAAGTGGAAAAATCACTTTCGAATTCCTGTCGTCGACGTTTCCAGGAGTAATCATAAATGATAATATTTCACCTTGATCATTTACGATTAAATGCAATTTAAAGCCATAAAACCAGCCTGTGCTTGATTTCCCTCGTTGTGCAGTATCTTTAAATACTTTATGAGAATGGATTCTTCTGTTGTCGCATACTTTGAGAATCGTAGAATCAATGAACGATATTCCCGAACATTTTCCCAGACAAGAATTTGATAGAAAGGAAGCTATGACAGATAACGCGTTAGGCATCAGTTCAACAAAACGATTGTAACTTACCGCTTTTGGAAATTCCGATTTTAAATTCTTTTTTATTTCTATCAGATAACAATTTTTAAATTCTCTATAATGAGAAAGATGAAAACAGACAACAATCGTTGCTACTTCACTCAGGCTTAACTGAAATTTTCGGTTTCTTTTTCGAACCACCGGACTCAATATTTTCATGTTCCAGTTTATTTTTTGTTGTGTACAATAATCGTCTATGGCACAAAATATCTCTGTCAGATCCATATTTAACCCCTTTTTTGCTGAAAATACGGTTCAATATGTGATCTGGCGCTTTTCTGTACAAGATTTTTCTCTTTTTTCCTCCTTAGGCCGAACTCACGTTATTTAAAGTTCCTTGCTGAGAAACAAGATTTTCTAATATTCTAATCCTTTGTGTGTCGTTAGAAAAATTACTTAGGTTATTAACTATTCCTGAATTTAGATTCGGACTCAATCCCAACAAACTGCCCAAAGTAGGAAACTTGTCCGCAAGCTTAATAGCCAATGGAAGCATTGCCTCAGGAAGCGCAAAGTCCACCTAAAAATCGCTAACCCACCCGCAAGCGCGGCAGCAGTTCCCTTTTGGGCTCCTTCTGACAAAGTACTTAATACTTGAGATGTACAGGCTGCATCGCCTTTACATTGACTTAAAACTATCGCTGCTTCACCAAAAGCGCCACCGCAGCCTACTTCGTTGTGAACTAAAATCCCAACTTCACCCACGTAGTAGTCGTGATCATTATCGACTGTGAATTGTAAACCGTCTCGTCTCTCTCTTCTACTTGAATAAAACCGATACGGAGAAGTTTACCTTCTTTCGTAAAAGTAACGTCACCCACTTTTAAGTCCTTAGCATCCACCCACTCCGAATTCAATTTCGTAGGACTGTTAGCGGAAGAATACTCCGGAAACAATCTTCTAAATGGGTGATTCCAAGTTGTCTCTACTCGCGTGCCATTTTCAAAAGGAAGAATATAGATCTCATCGGTATCTTTTACAAACGTCGCACTAACAAGGTGATATCCCTGTTCCCCACTCTCCTCATCCCAAGACAACACTTGGTCACCAACTTTCACTTCCTCAATCTTCTTTGTACCGGTAGCCGTATGCACTAACGTCCCAGCGGTAAAACAAGTCCTTGGAACAAACTCACCTTGCGCGTTTAGATAACCTTCTCCACTCGAATTAAATAAACCTAATGAACCTCCGAACATATCTCCCAAGCTACCAAACACTTGAGAAGGCAAATCCAAACGACTTCCACCTACTCCGCTGTTCTCCAATTTGTATTTGTCAAACACTGCCTGGTCGCTCAAGCCTTCGTAACCGGGTTTAGTGCGTTGTGCATCCAGCCATTCCTGGCGTTTCTCTGCTAACTTCTCTGCGGATGCTGCTGCGTTAGCTGCCGCGTTCTCTTGAGCTACAGAATTGTTGTAGTCGTTTTGAAAGTTTTGATTGATTCCGATCGGATCAAAAGTGTGCGTATTGAAGTTGTATCCGAGTGATAATACGTCCGCTCCTCGGAATTGATTGTGCAAAGAAAGTAAACCGTCGCTTCCGATGTTCAGGGAATAACCTTGCAGTCTGTTTAAGAAGGAACTTCCATCTTTGTTGTAGTTCAATCCCACACTAGTATATCCGCTGTTACTCGCACTTAACGAAATTCCAGTGGATGCATTTCCGTTTTGAATAGATATTAAATCCACCGCTTGCCGTGTAATTGCCGCTTCCCGTTTGGTAGTTGATTCCTAAGAACGTTCCTTTTGGTAATCCAAGTGTGTTCCCGGGAAAGTTTACGTTTAGGTTCACTCCAACTTCCACTTCCAGGTTGAAAGCTTAGTCCTCCCGTTAAACCGACTCCTTTTAATAATCCAGAAGTTCCTTGGAAGGATCCCGAGATTCCTCCTCCCCCATCCTCCCGCTACAGCGTCTTCTCCTGTGAACAAAGTTACCTGTACGATGTGGAGTCCAACTTACATATCCTGTAAATGCGGAACCTGCTCCCGCTGTNATCGTNGATATCGCTGCGTTAGCCGCTCCCGCTATCGCGCCGTTGTTTCCTCCGCCCGTTTCGCCTGCTACGTATGCTTGCACTCCTGCGTTCGCTGCTGTGATTGCTGCTGCCGCCACATACGTTTTTAGGGGCTAGTGGATAGGGTTTAGGGGTTAGGAAAGAGGGCGGCTTTTCGGAGAAAATGTCTTTCGTATTTGAGTAGTTCGTTATATTCTACTTTGCTATTTTGTTCTACTTTCTCCGAAGCCGGGCTCTCGGCTCCGGTCAATAAATTGAAAGATACGATCGATATGAAAAGCATCACCCTCAGTCCCAATTTATTGACCACGCCTCCATCCCTGCCGCGGGAAATAAGACACTTTACTTTTTCCCAACCAATTTTTCCATAGCAAGATCNATTCCATATTTAAAACTTTTTAAGTCTATTTTTCTTATTATCATATCTTCATTAAGTTCTCCATTTGGAAACTCCATTTGCAGATTCTCAATTCCTTGATCTTGATTAATCAAAGCAACAAATTTCTCTCGATAATAGATTTCGGCTATTAGCTTTTCATATTCGATATCACTCACGATCAAAACTTTTATATCACTATCCAAAATTTACCCTCCTCAAGGATCCAGAAAGCCTCTAAATGATCCGTCTTCATTATAGCGAACTCCGCGTTTTGTAATATTATCAATAATATCCTGACCACCAAATTTATTTGGCCGAATGATTTTGTCAGGACTTTGAAGAATCCCCTGTAATACTTTTTCTCCTTGTGTATTTCTTTCTGAAGGAGACCCAGATGATACTGGAAAAACACTTCCTTCGCGATCACCGTGTTTTTGTAAAGCTCGGCCTGCTTTTGTTAAACCATTTCTATCAAGCTCATTTCCTGCATTTATTAATTCTTTAATAGATTTAGTTCCAAGGGGCGTAGAGATATATTTTATCAAAGAACTTCTGAATATCATTCGAGTTCATAGGGTTCAGACCCTGTCTGCGCATCTGTTCCGCTTCGTTTTGAGTTAACGACGGATCTCGAGGTAGTGCAGGTAATTCAGGCTTGTTCTCATTCGGATTACCATTGCTGTTAATAACTCCTCCACAGTTATTACTCGAACAATAAGCAATACCTGCTGTCACAAGTGCATGAAGAATTCGTGCACCGAGTGGGATCGCGTAATTGTGAACCAACACACCCCCCTTACCTACATAGTAAGAATGAGTCTCTTCAATCTCTAAGTTGTAAACAGAAGTCGTCGACACAGAGTAAGCTGATATCTTTGTAATAGGAACAGAAGAACCGTCCTTCAGCAAAACAATATCTCCGACTTTTAAATCCTTCACCTGAACCCAAGATCTTTCGTTCACTAACCAAAACGGATGATTCCAAGTTGTATGAAACGTCTCTTGAAAGTTCACCTCCACATCAAAAAAGATGATTGATATCGTGAACAAAAAGTTCCGTTACAGCCTTGTAACTAACTTCCCCGCTCTCCTCATCCCAAGACAACACTTGGTCACCAACTTTCACTTCCTCAATCTTCTTTGTCCCACTCTTGGTATGAACTAACGTCCCCGCGGTAAAACAAGTCCTTGGAACAAACTCACCTTGAGAGTTTAGATAACCTTCCCCACTCGAATTAAATAAACCTAATGAACCTCCGAACATATCTCCCAAGCTACCAAACACTTGAGAAGGTAAATCCAAACGACTGCCACCTACTCCGCTGTTCTCCAATTTGTATTTGTCAAACACTGCTTGGTCGCTCAAGCCTTCGTAACCAGGTTTGGTTCGTTGCTGATCCAGCCATTCTTGTCTCTTCTCTGCTAACTTCTCTGCCGATGCTGCTGCGTTAGCCGCCGCGTTCTCTTGAGTTACCGAGTTGTTGTAATCGTTTTGAAAGTTTTGATTGATTCCGATCGGATCAAAAGTGTGCGTATTGAAGTTGTATCCAAGGCTCAATACATCCGCTCCTCGGAATTGATTGTGTAAACTCAGTAAGCCGTCGCTTCCGATGTTCAGGGAATAACCTTGCAGTCTGTTTAAGAAAGAACTTCCGTCTTTGTTGTAGTTGAGTCCAACGCTCGTATATCCGCTGTTACTCGCTACTTAACGAAATTCCAGTGGAAGAATTTACCGTTTTGGTAGATATTTAAATCCACCGCTTGCCGTGTTAGTTGCCGCTTCCCGTTTGGTAGTTGACTCCTAAGAACGTTCCTTTCGGTAATCCAAGTGTTCCCGGAAAGTTTACGTTTAGGTTCACTCCAACTCCACTTCCAGGTTGAAAGCTTAGTCCTCCCGTTAAACCGACTCCTTTTAATAATCCAGAAGTTCCTTGGAAGGATCCCGAGATTCCTCCTCCCCATCCTCCCGCTACAGCGTCTTCTCCTGTGAACAAGTTACCTGTACGATGTGGAGTCCAACTTACATATCCTGTAAATGCGGAACCTGCTCCCGCTGTAATCGTAGATATCGCTGCGTTAGCCGCTCCCGCTATCGCGCCGTTGTTTCCTCCGCCCGTTTCGCCTGCTACGTATGCTTGCACTCCTGCGTTCGCTGCTGTGATTGCTGCTGCCGCCACATACGTTTTAGGGGTTAGTGAATAGGAATTAGGGGTTAGGAAAGAGGGCGGCTTTCGGAGAAAGGTCGTTTCGTATTTTAAGGTTCCATTGTATTCTATATTGCTGATTCGTTTCTCTTTCTCCGAAACCGGGCTCTTCGCTTCAATCTGCAAAGCAACATGAAGTATTATCGTAAATATGAATATGATTCTATTTATTGCATGTTGCATTGCAGTATTTTCGCTTCGATCCCTGCCGCTTTGTGAGTCGATGTTTCACTGTGGTTCAAGTGAAATTCCAGAGTGCGACCCATGGAATCTGTTGAATTCAGAGTCGGGTACTGAATTAATTTCGTTTGTAGAGAAAGATCGTTCCTTTATTCCAGTGAACACACGCCACACTAAATTATCCCGCGTTGTGGGTCTATGTTATTTCTTTTCTTCTTTTGGATCTCTCTTACTCAAAGAAAATCGTTTTCAAAGAACATGCTTTTGATCTCTTCGCACCGCCGGTGCAGTCGAGCTTGGTTCTCGAAAAAACTCCGAGATTTCAGACCAATGAGTAAAATATGAAGGGATTCTAATCTTTTACAATCATTTTTAATTCTTTTCGATTCAATAAAAATTTCATCACCTTTAACTAATCTCAGCTAATTCCTGATTTAAATAAATACCTATCGTAAAAATATCTACGGGATCCTGGATTTTCTTTTTTGAATACAAAACTTCTCCAACGTATCTTCCATAAACATCTTTGGATCTGCTTCTAACGATCACCTTAGTCTTTAAAGGCAATCTCTTCTTTAAAGACTCAAAATTATCTTCCCCTTCAGGCGAACCCAATTCAGCAGACCAAACATTGTGCAAACGGATTCTTTGTCTGGTTATCACGTTAAAACCTAATTCAAATTTGGCTAAGATCGTATCCCCATCAATAACACGCTCTATTTCACCAAAGTAAAAGTAGAGTTCCGAAACATGAACCAATTTTGAATTTGACAAATTCCAACTTCCATTTTGTTTCTCGATTTGTATGATGTCGCCAACTTTGAATTTACCTATAAAACGCGAACTCGGTAATTCGTAATAACAGTAAAAACCCAAATCAATTAACAACGTCCCTTTTTCCTTACATACATCCTTAATTTTATAATTCCAAAGAACTCCCTCCGGACGCCTCCATCTCAAAGTGGGAGCTTTTCTCAATTCATTTAAATCCCTGATTCGAAAGGACAAATCATCACGATTCCAATTTCTTTCGATCGCCTCTTTCATTAGCTTCTCTCGAATATTTACATCCGCAATAGAAGACAAAATACGATAATGACTCCAGCTTAACCTAACATCGATTTTACTATTTCCGTAAATTTCATAAAACTTACGCGCATAAAAAAGATTGCGTTCCGAAAAACCTCTCTTGAGATGTTTTTGTAACTCCTTTGAAATTGATTTCATCCAACTACCTGTTGACCTTTCTTGTTCTGTGGCTTTTCGTTCCACAGTTTGCAAAATCCTTCCAATCTCTCGATTGGCTTCTAATACTTCCGAATTGCCGTTCAATGAGCTTTGAAGACGCATCTCTTCGTATGCTTTCAATATCTTAGATATGACTTTATTTAATTCGGTGCGCTTCAAGGGTTTACTCTGTATTCAGTAATACTAAATTAGAATTCTACTTCTTTTTTCGTCTTGTTTGTTTTAGATAAATAACGTTATTGTTTTTTGTCAGTAGTTATCTCTAACACAAATTCCGAATATTCTTCCGAAGGGATAAAAAATCGGCTTTGGATCGGTCTATTCTAATACTCTGTTTTTAAATCCTTGTTTGGGACGTACGTCGTTAGAATTTCCTATTTATTGCAAACGAACTTTTTTCAAATGTCCCAACCACATTTCAAATTTAAATGATTGATCTTTTTATTATAATATGACATAATTTTAAATATGTCACTTACAATACAAAAAACAAAACCAGCTAATAAATTTCACGTAATCCGATTATCTGGATTGGAAAACCAAGAGGAATTATATCACGTTAAAAAATTTGCCAGCGATGTTTTCAATAACTTCGGATATACAAAATCTTTATATACCGCAGTGGACATGGATCTTTGGTCAACTTGGTTCTATGTCCGTGAGGGATCAGAAATTTTAGCCGCTATGCGAATTGTAGAAAAAAAACCGAATAATCTCATTCCTTTGGAATTAGGAATTATTAAAGGTAGCGATCCTATCCAAAGATATGCAGTAATTGGCGACAATATCGCAGATTGGAATTCTGTAAGTTTCGTTCTATCTATAAAAGGATCTTGGGCAGCATTAGCAACCTTTCAAGCAGCTGCTCAGTATTGTATTGATAAAAATTTTGATATGGTCTACGGGTTTTATCACAAAAAAGTAAATTCTATCGTTAAACTTTATACTTCAATAGGTGCAATCCCATCTAAAAAATACGGAAAAGAAATTTACTTTCCGGAATGTTATTTTCAAGGAGAGTTAGTCTATCTTACACCAATCGAAATTTCTAAAGACGCTTTACAAAAAATTAAGACAAGATCATGGTGACATGGAAATATCCGTGTCACAAATATGTCAATATTTTTTACTCTTTTAACTTCATCTTTGATATTCGGTTTTGGATATTACATAAAGAAACTCAGTAATCCACTTATTGAAGTAAGGCGAAATTTTTTCTATTTAACCGTTTCCGTTGGGTTATGGACTTTATTTTCGGGATGCAGGCAATTTATTCCTTATAGCATTCGTCTCTACGCTCCCAATTGGATTTTGATTTCAGTTATTTTCGCTCCTTATTTTTTGTCTAAAATAGTTAATAAACTTATCAATGAAAATTACAATACTTCTTATTTTCGAAAAGCTATAGAAATTTGTCTGATTTCATATTTAGTCTTTTCAGCTCTTTGTTTTAATTTGATTAAAATCATTGATATTAATACTTTAGCTTACGAACCTAAACTAGCTTACCATATACTGATCCTTTATTCTATTCTTTGGATTTCTGAAAGTATTTTTAAACTTGCAAAACGTTTAATAGACTCCGATGGAATGATTCGTGTTCGATTATCTCTAATGTCATTCGGAATTACTTCAGCGTTCTTAATTATCATTCCTTTAGTTTGGATTTTACCATTCTTTGAAATATATCTAGGATCTTATGCTTTTATTGGTACTATGATTTGTATAGGATTCTGGGGAGTGGCAATCCTACACTATGATGCCTTTCAAACTAGACTAGAAATTTTTTCCGGGAAACAAGTACCTATACTTAATAGAATCACTCTTAATCCAATACTCAAATTATATTCTATACTTGACCCTGAAGAATTTGAGATGAAAAGATTAAATGCAAATTCGGTCCTTGCCAAAGAAGTTTTAGACACTGCTTTCGACTGGTTTTTTAAAGCCAACATACCATTTCAAGCAACCGCCCGAAAAATCGCGATTAAGTATGATAAATATTTAAAGTAATCTATTTATTTTTTAAATTTGGATTCAGATAATTTATAGATTCGATTGATTATTCCTATAATCATTTTCTGATCTTCTTGGTGTATCTTTATAAACTTATCCATTACTTCCGCTAAACCGGGAATTTTTAATATATTTCGAATTATTAATTTCTCTTTGTCATTTCCGGGTTCTTCTTCAAACCAAAATTCACCTTTACCTTCCATAATCCAAACAGCAGATACTTTTGTTTTCATTTGAAAAAGTTCCGCATACGTCCAAGTAAATTCTGTTTCTCCATTCAATAATCTGGAGGCGTTTGACGGATGAATCCTTAAAATATCGGCTAAACCTTTTCTGTTAATTTTTAAGGTGTTACATGCTTCTTGTAATCTTTCGAATTTTTCCATATTTTTTATCGTGCAATTTGCATTTTTTAATTGACTTATGTGTATATTGCTTTAGTGCTTATACTCGCATTCCAATTAGAGATAACTACTCAACTAAGAAGGATTCGATCAAGCAAAATCTTTACAGTCTTTGAATACAAAAATAGATGCAATTCTTTAGATACTGTTTTAGTGGACGTATGCCAAAAAACGTTGGGTTTTTTATCATTCCGATGGTTTGCCATGTCAAAAACCAAAATAAGGACTAACCATGATAATTAACTATTTTAAAATAGAACCATTGAACATCAACAAATCGAAGTTAGACGAATATGAAAAATACTTCGGCAATACTTTATATAAAGTGAACCATGAGACCATACTGAAATTCGCAAGTTTTCGCTACCAGAACAAGACACACCTTGAAAGGATCCTGGCTAACGATCTAACCAACAAAGCGTAAAAGATAATTAGATAAAACTTTATGAATACAGCCGAAATTTTCAATTATAAAAGTTTTCTACAATTGGGTATCCTCTATTTCCATGCCTTTGGTGTTGGTATCGGTTTAATTTTAGGATTTTCGAAACTTTTTTCGGGTGATAATTTTAACAAATCTTACGGCACGGTTTTATATTCAACGGTACTCTTTCTGATTTTAAATAACGGTATCCTTATCGATCAAGGAACTTTACGAAACGAAAGTAGAATTTTATTCGGTTTTTATTACGGTCTAGTTTTATATTCCAGTTTGGCTGTTTGCGTTTGTTTCAAGTATGTATTAGGATCTTTTGATAATCCCTGGTTGTATTGCAAAAGACTTTTAGGGACGATTCCTATTACGATTTTACTTTCTTATTTTATTCCCGATCTTTACTTTATATCATTTGTAGATATTTTAGGATTTGTTATTTCAATTTTTACTTTTATTTGGTCTTTGAGTAGGGTTTTAAATACTAACAAATCTATTTTACATTATAATCTTCCCTTTCTATCTTTCTTAATCTCTATTTGTTTTGTTTTTGATTTCTTTGGTTCTATTTTTTTTAAGAAAGAGTGTTTATTCTTTGCGGAATTGATTTCCGGATCTGTGATATGTTACTCGGTTATTTTAGAACGTTTTTTTCCTTTTTTATTTGGCAAGGTTAAAGTCTCAGGCGCGAACATAGACAAAGAAATTGAATCCGAAACCATTCCAACTCCAGAAGTCAAAGAAACAAAAAAATATAAATATCCGCCTAGAGATTTGTTAGAGGGTACTGATTTAGAAAAAGTTAAAATCAAACTGAATCAATTTATAACTTCCAAAGGTTTTATAGACGAGGAACTTAGACTTCCGGATTTTGCCAGTGACTTAGGTCTTTCCACTCACCAAGCTTCTTACTACCTAAACAAATATCTAAGTAAGAGTTATAATGATTTTCTGAATTTTCATAGAATCAATGAAGTTATGATTATGATGAAAAATAAATCTCATTTCAATCTTTTAAATATCGCTCTCGAATGCGGTTTCAATTCCGCTTCTTCGTTTCACAGGGCTTGTATTAAGTTTACCGGGAAATCCCCGCGTGATCTTAGAAATTATATTCAGTTAAATTCTAATAAAGGCGTAGATTCTTAAATTATAAAGTCTTCATTTACTCTTTTATGATACGATGTGTCTCTTCATATCCCCTGCACGGTTCTTGTTGGAAATTTTTTGAAAAGTCTGGATATCCAGACATTCCTTTTGAACTTTCACAGAGAAGGTGCAGCCCATTTCAATGAAAAAGAAACGAATATGGAATCATTTTTCAACAACTCTACTTAGTATTTTTTGATATACGAATATTTTATTCAAGCCACAGTATCGCCAATTTTTGTAAAAAGTAAAACTAAGTCCCGGTGAAAATGATGGTTTCATTTTTAAAATTAGTATATCATATTATTTTTATGTTCTTTTTATTTTTTTACTTTACAAAACTTCCCCCAAAATTGTTTCTTTGCAAAATCATGAAAACCAAAAACTCATATCACACCGCGCTTGTACTCAAGGCGCAACTGGGAATGTTATCTAAACAGGAAAGATCCCGTATTCCGGACTCGACTTTCTCCGATTGGAAAAAACGAAATCTCTCTTTAGTTGTCGGGTTTACCGAAGACGATCCCGTGCATTTTAAAGAAGACGTCTACAGAAAGATTTCGGAAAGTAAAACATTCAAAAAAACTCTTTCCGCTCTTCTTGTTGTTTTTCAATTCTACTTCTCCTTAACGGAAAATATGCGAGGGAAAAGAAGAATTTGGAACGAACAAAAGAAAAACATCGTTTCCATTGTTACAAGGATCTCTCCTCTCATCGGTATCAAAGCCGCCTGCAAGCTTTTGAAGATCTCTTCACAACGTTTCTATCGTTGGAAAAACGAGGTTCATTGTTTCACTTCTACTTTTAATCTTTGTAGAAAATTGCATCCTAAACAACTTACTTCCAAAGAGCAAACGATCATCGCCAAGTATTTAAAAAAGCCGGAGTTGCAACATTGGCCTCTCAGGTCCGTCTTCTATCAAATGTTAAACGACTCGAAGGCTTTCCTAAATTTAAGCACCTTTTACAAGTATGCTCGGGTCTTAAGACCCGATTTCAAACGTTTCCGAAAACCGAAACAAAGAATCGGCATTCGTGCTTCTTCTCCTTTAACTCTTCTTCATATGGATACGACCATCTTACGAGTGCAAGACGGTTCTAAAGCTTACATCCATTTCATCATGGACAATTTTTCCCGTACTATTCTCGGATGGAAAGCTTCTTTAGAATGGAACGCAAAGAATACGGTTTCAAATCTGAAAGAAGTTTGCGAAAAATTCAATCTCTTTCACAAACCAATCCGTCTGCTCTGCGATGACGGTTCCGAAAATCAAGGCGAGGTCAACGGTTTCTTAGACCAGCCTAGTCTATTCATCGAAAAACTTACCGCTCAGGTCGACATCTCCTACTCGAACAGTATGATCGAAGCCGTGAACAAGAAAATGAAATATGAATTTCTGTTTCCTAAAAATCCTGTTTCTTTTGAGGAAGTGATCGACACTCTCAAAGCTGCGGTTCCAGAATACAACTCTCGTCCAAGCGGTGTCTTGTTCGGTTTCTCGCCGGATCAAGTTTTAAACGGCGCTATTCCCGACAAACATCGTTTTGTCGAGAATATCAAAGAGGCCGCCGCAAAACGGCCTAAAGTCAACAAACAAAATCTTTGTGATCCTTGCTCTGATCAATCTACTATTCCAAAAAAGATATAGCAGATATCTGTTTTTCACATTCAAGCACCGGCTAACTTCAATTAGTCGGTGTCTCTTTTTTTTATTCGGATTTTCAATTCATTTCCATCTTAGCATTTCTCCTTTTCAAGCAGCATTACGGTTTTCCGGAGCCCGCTTTCTTCCTTTGGTGTGGGTTCTGCACCGGAGAAAGGTCGTTTCGTATTTTAAGGTTCTATTGTATTCTATATTGCTGATTCGTTTCCCTTTCTCCGAAACCGGGCTCTCGGCTCCGGTCAATAAATTGAAAGATAATATCGATATACAAAATATTACCCTCAGTCCCAATTTATTGACCACGCTTCGATCCCTGCCGCGGGAGAGTGCGGTGCTGAGTTTCCTCCGCGGGAGATTTGTTTGTAATCGTTAGTCAGTCTTGTTTTCATCCTTACCAACCTCAGTCATCGTTCCCTTTGGAGGATCATACACAAACTCAATCCAAAACTCACGTCGGGGAACCAACGGCATAAAATAAAATGTGTATTTCTTACCAACCTCTAACTTCTTGTTTTTGTAAACTAAGAAGCCTTTGGGAGTTGCACCGTATTTGAGTTCCGTATTCAAATCATCGCATCCTACATTACCCATAGACCAAAATTCTTCATGATCCTTGTTTTCTTTGATCAAAGAAACGCCAATACTAGTAACATGTCGCCAAGGAATCTTTCTCCCAAGTTTATTTTGAATATGAAAAATAATTTCCTCTCCTTGATAAGAGTAAGAAATATCATACTCATACGCGCGATTGTCCCGCACTAACCCACAAGTCAAAAAAAAGCTAACTATGAAATAAATCAAAAACTTGACTTTCATAAACCGACCTTTCCTTCCATTTCCAACTTCGCTCTTTTTTCAAATAAACTTGCGAGTTGTTCTACATATACTTTGTGACCTTGATATGTTCCAGTCGTTGCAATGCTCATCAACTCGCTTGTTGATAATTGACGAATCTGATTATTAATTGCCGTTGGAAGTGTTCCATCATACACACTATTTTCATTGTAGTTAACTCCTAAAATAGACTTCGCGTGCTCAATATCAGCCAATTGTCGAGCCGCCATTCCAGTGAGTCCCAAGGTTTCAATTTGTCTGTTGTGAAACATTTCGTGAGCAATTACTCCCATTCTTTCATTAAGACTTATGTATCTCTTGTCCGCTGAAGTAAGGTAAATTGTGTCACCCATTGTAAACGCAGATGAAGAGCCTCCAAAAATTAAATTACCGACTGAATTCATAATTCCACTCGTATTAAAATTCAATGTGTCTACTTCTTTCCCAAAGAACAAACGAAGAGATTCTCTCTCATACGATGTCAAAGCAAATGTTCCATCTGGCTTTCTTTGTTCTGTATATATCGCACTACTTTTCTCTTTCAAAATTTTCATTTGCTCGTTAAATTGAGCATCCGGTAGCTTTTGCGTTCCTGTGTTGTGTGCATATATTGACAATTCAGCATATTCTAACGTACCAGGCGGAGGTGAATTTGCATTTAACCATTGAACAGCTTCCATTCGGGCCTCCGCGCTACCACTTTTCAGGTACGCCATCGTTTCACTAAAATTTGTTGGTTTGTTTCCCAAAACAGATACGTTAAACCAATCTTTAAGTGTGGATATAGGATTTGCATCTAAGTAAGTAAATACGTTAAGCAGTCCTCCGGTCTCGCCGTAATCTGCATTGTGAACCAAAACACCATCTTCCGTTACAAAATACGTATGAGCATTTTCTACTTGAAAGTTGTAAACGGTTTCTTCTCTTGCATCAATCTCGATTGAAACAATCATGAGAGTATTCTCGTTTGATAGAACCGATCTGTCTCCCACTTCCAACTTCTCTGCTTCCACCCAACCCTTCTTTGCTATATAGAACGGATGCGTATTCGTCGTTTCGATTAATCTTCCATTCGCGTAAGTTAGTTTGTAAATCTTGTTCGTCTGACGAACATACGTCTCCACTACTCGGTTATATTCAAATTCTTCTTTCTGCTCGTTAAAAGACGCTACGATATCACCAACTTTCACTTCCTCAATCTTCTTCGTCCCACTCTTGGTATGAACTAACGTCCCAGCGGTAAAACAAGTCCTTGGAACAAATTCACCTTGCGAGTTTAGATAACCTTCTCCACTCGAATTAAATAAACCTAATGAACCTCCGAACATATCTCCCAAGCTACCAAACACTTGAGAAGGTAAATCCAAACGACTGCCACCTACTCCGCTGTTCTCCAATTTGTATTTGTCAAACACTGCTTGGTCGCTCAAGCCTTCGTAACCGGGTTTAGTGCGTTGCTGATCCAGCCATTCTTGTCTCTTCTCTGCTAACTTCTCTGCCGATGCTGCTGCGTTAGCTGCCGCGTTCTCTTGAGTCACAGAATTGTTGTAATCGTTTTGAAAGTTTTGATTGATTCCGATCGGATCAAAGGAATGTGTATTGAAGTTGTATCCAAGGCTCAACACATCTGCTCCTCGGAATTGATTGTGTAAACTCAGTAAGCCATCGCTTCCGATGTTCAGGGAATAACCTTGCAGTCTGTTTAGGAAAGAACTTCCGTCTTTGTTGTAGTTCAATCCCACACTAGTATATCCGCTGTTACTCGCTGAGAGTGATATCCCCGTTGATGCATTACCGTTTTGGTAGATATTAAATCCACCGCTTGCGGTGTAATTGCCGCTTCCTGTTTGGTAGTTGATTCCTAAGAACGTTCCTTTTGGTAATCCAAGTGTTCCCGGAAAGTTTACATTCATGTTTACGCCAACTCCACTTCCAGGTTGAAAGCTAAGTCCTCCCGTTAAGCCGACTCCTTTCAGCAATCCAGAAGTTCCTTGGAAGGATCCCGAGATTCCTCCTCCCCATCCTCCTGTTACAGCGTCTTCTCCTGTTAGTAAGTTACCGGCTCTGTGGGGTGTCCAACTTACATATCCTGTAAATGCGGAACCTGCTCCCGCTGTGATTGTGGATATCGCTGCGTTAGCCGCTCCCGCTATCGCGCCGTTGTTGCCGCCGCCTGTTTCTCCCGCTACATATGCTTGCACTCCTGCGTTTGCTGCTGTGATTGCTACCGCCGCCACATATTGTGTGGTGGTTGCTGTTCCCGCTATGATCGACGTCATGATCGGAGCTCCACCTCCCGCGGTTGCTACCGTCAACGCTGCCGCTGCAGCTACGGATACTACGGTTCCCGCATCTTTGAGTTTTTGGTCCTTTGCATCCTCTTTGGCTTGCTTCTGATCCATTTGGTATTTTAGAAGTTGGCCGATTTGAGTAGGATCCATTCCTCCAAGCGATGGGGACAAGATCTTACCGATCTCGGTAAACATCATTTCTCGTACTTGGGCCTTTTGCGCATCATGTAGATTTACAATTCCTGTTTGTGTCTGTGCTTGCAAATCCGACAACGTTATGCTACTTGTCCAATCCTTACTCTGTTTGTACAAATCATCCAAATCATTGTCTGACAAAAGCCCTAAGTCGTTTGTTATATCGCCAAGGCTCGTTACCATTCCTCGCATTCCTTTCACGAGCATCGTGGAAAGTCCGTTGTTGAACAAATACTTGTCCACTAACCCAACTCCGCTTATCGCTTTCAACGTATCTAATACTTGTGTCTGTTTAGCAAGTGCGCTCTTTGCTTGTTCCCTTGTCGCATATTCCATCGCCGCTTTCGAATACGCTTCGATCGTCTCTTTCGACCAGCCTTGGGTCTTGCCGTATTCTTTCACCGCTAATCCGTAACTTTGAATCTCGTCTGCGTTCCAAGTTGCGATAGCTTCCTTCTCACTTTTGTGTTTCAAATCGTTCACTGTCGTTCGAATATCTTGATTGAAACGATTCATCTCATCATGGCTGATCACTCCGTATCCGCGCAAGTAGTGTGTCGCGACACTTGTCATACCGCTCACCGCTTCTCCCGCCCAACTCGTGACCGTATTTCTGATCGAGCCCAAAGCGCTGGTCAATGGATTGTTGCTTTTGTATCCTAACGCATTCTTTGCATCGTTCGATCTCTTCCAGTCCATCGCATATTGTGACAACTGATTCACGAGTTCCGTAGGCATATCTTGGGATTTGCCTACCTCGCGTAACGCCTGTCCCATCAATTGTAGTTTGTCTTCTTCATACGCTCTTAGCGCCGCTCTGCTTTGATTTTTAGAGGGATCTAAAAGTGAAGATCCTAACTCGACAAGACCGCCGTAGACCGGGCCCAAGAGCGTTGGCATCATTCCTTCCAATCGGTTCATCGAAAGCATCGGACCGCTCTTACCAAGTTCGTTCTTGGCTTTGTCCGCCGCCTGTTTGTCCAGTAATGCCCCGGACAACAAAGACGCTGCTTCCGGTGAAAGATGAAACGTATTCGCGGCTACAGTCGCCATCGCTGACTGTGCCATCTGTTTCACCTGGCCCTGCGCCCACGCCTGCGGACTCATTCCGCCTAACGCTACACTCTTGATCAAATCTACTACCATGCCCGCGCTCTGAGATTGGCTTTGGGCGCTCTGCGACGCCGCGCTGACATTGTCGCTGTCACGTGCATCCGCGTTATTCGCGCTTGTAAACAAAGACGCTGACAACTTCTCCAGATTCGATTTCGAAAAATACTTGTTTAAATTGCCAAAACTGCTGTTGATCGCGCTCCCTACTGCCTCCGTCGAGCCGAACAAATCAAAACCATGAGATCCGCTCTTCTCCGTTTCCTTTTGAGTCAATGCAGATGGAGGTACAATTCCTGTGTTCCCGTTTGATGGTGGTACTATCCCCGTATTGCGGTTTGATGGAGGTACGATTCCTGTGTTCCCGTTTGATGCTGGTACTATTCCCGTGTTGCGGTTTGATGGAGGTACGATTCCAGTATTACCGTTTGATGGTGGCACTATCCCCGTGTTGCCGTTTAACTTCACGACCTTCTCTATCGCACTCGGAGAAACTCCACCGTGAGCCATCTCATCCGTGCCAAAACGAATCATCGGAGGAGCCGCTATCGTGATCGTCTCGTCTTTTCTCACAAGCGTATAGTCCCGGGAATTCGTCGCATCCCCGCCTGATTTCAAACTCGCTTCTCCCGTATGCATCTTGCGTTTGGCCGTGATCGTTCCGTCAGAATGCACTACTACACTTCCCGATTCGTATTTTTGCTCCGTATATGTATTACATTTGTCTAAATTGTCTCCGCAACTCGATTTGATAAAGTCGTTCGATGTTAAAAATAAAGACTTCTGGCCTTCCGTTATCGATGGTAAATGATTCGTATTCGCTATTGCCTTTCCATCCTTTCCGATCACGTTTCCGTTTCCGTTTACAAGCACCGTTACTTTCGTTTCTCCGCCCTTCGTATCCGTTACGGTAAACTCTTTTGTCGAATAGCCCTTACTCGCAAGCAAGTCCTCGTAACCCGTGTCCGTAAACATTCTCTCTGTCGTCATCGACTTCGCCAAGTCCTCTACATACGACATACGGCTGTCTAAAAGTGCTCGATTCGTCGCACTCAGCAAACTGATGTTCGTCGATCCAGTTAACGCCGTATCCATCGAATCCGTAAACTTCCCAAGTAAATTTACATCCGGTAGATTCGTATTCGTATTTACTAAACTACTCGAACTCAGTTCCGACATCCTCGACCATACGCTCTCTACTTCCGAGATCGATCCCGTAGACAATCCGGTATTCGGAAGGCTCGTTAACAAGCCGCTTAACGTTGATCCGAGCGAGTTCTCATTCGTAGTCGATCCCGTAGACAACGTCGCCGGTTCAAGCCTCCATTTCTGTTCCGCCTCCGACTTCAAGTTCTCCATACTCGCTACCCAGTCCGCTTCCTTGTTGTAAAGCGATTGGATGCCTTGTGCTAAACTAGCCTGCGCGCTTGCAAGGGTTGTCGTTTTCTGAGTCTGCCAAGCCGCATATGAAGTCTGATACGCACTCACTTGACTCTCCCAAGCCGTGATCGCAGGGATCACATTTGTCGTCCAGTTCGCATTAAAGTTATTCAGCTGGCTTACTAAATTACCCCACACTTGTGCGTTGTGAGCCGCAGCAGCGTCATACGTCGTATATGATAACGTAATCAATACGCGGTCCTGTTGTTTGATATTGTGAAACCAACCCCAAGCTGGAGGGAGCACCCACACATCGTTTTCATAGTAATTCAAAAAATCACTACCCGCATTCGAATAGTATCTTTGGTGATCCCCGTACGGATCCGAAGCCAAACATACAATCACTCCATTCTGGCAGTAGTTATTGTCAGAACGCTTCGCTTGCAGATTCAATCCTCCCACGCCCACTACTTGTTTCCCGCTCGGAACTCCATACCCTCCCTGGCTGTTTAACCAGTTCATAAAGCCACTCATCGAGATCGATCCGTCGTAATACGCCGCTATCGCATTCGCAAGACCAACGTCTCCTCCACTCCACATGTTACCGCTGTTAAATGACGCCGCATTCAATTCTCCCGGATTGTAACTTCCAGACGCATAGATCGCATTGGTATAGTTCGTTACTTGTATTTGTCCAAGTGCACTTTGAGTTTGCAAAAACGTATTCATCGTATTCGCTAATGCGGAAAGCGGGGCGTTTGTACTCAAGTTCGTATCCATCTGATCAAGCAACGTCTTGTAGGCTAAACCATCCGTATTCAAAGTCGTCTTTACATTCGAAGAGTTGTGATTCCAAAGCAAATCCTCTCCGTTCATGTAATTGCGCATGTTCGTTACAAGCCCGCTTATCCCTGCTTTTACTTGTGTCTCATACGATCGGATCTGTGCTAAGTTCGTCTGAAAATTTGCATCCGTTTGGTTCAACTGATTCACCAAACTCTGATACCCAGCCACCATGCTATTCATCGAATTGTTAAAGTCTAAAAGACCCGCCTGAAAGTTGCCGTTATATACTTGCGTCCACTGGCTCGCGGCCATATTCAAGATCTGTTGACTCGCATTCGTTTGAGGTGTTGAACTCATACTGTTCAATTGATTTAAAAATGTCGTCTGAGAAGCGCTCGTTTCACTAAAATTCGCTCCATAACGGGCCGTTAAATACGCTCCTCGTTCTGACAAGATATCCGCTTCCGCACTTGCCTCCCACGCTAAATACGCATGCTGTTTTTGCGCTTCCAGACTCGTTCTTACATATTCTTGATATGCAGATACGCTATTGTAGCTGTCCTGTGTAGTAATCGTATTTACATACGTAGTGATCGTATTCTCTATCTGGTTCTCCCACTGTGCTCGAAGATACCCGAAACTCTGCAACACTACGTTGTCCCAAACTCCAATCGAACCAAGTTGACCCGCATTCGAAAACGTTCCGTCCATACTCGCTCCGTTATACAACGGAGGATTCAAGGCTGGCACTGGCAATCCTTGAGAGGATAACCCAAATCCAAAAACAAACAATATACCGAATGTGATTGTAAAAAGCAATTTTAGAATACAGGAGGTTTTAGGTATTAGTGGATAGTTATCAGGTATTAGTGGATAGGGGTTAGAGGTTAGGAGGGGCGAGTTTCGGAGAAAGTATCTGATGAAGGGCCTGAGAAAGACTTTTACATTATTGACTATTTCGTTATATTCTAATTTACTCTTAGGAAAACAATGTCTTGCGCTCATACAAATAGGGTCCAGGGGTTAGTTATTAGGAGTCAGGAAAGAGGGCGAATTTCGGAGAAAGTATCTGATGAAGGGCCTGAGAAAGACTTTTACATTATTGACTATTTCGTTATATTCTAATTTACTCTTAGGAAAACAATGTCTTGCGCTCATACAAATAGGGTCCAGGGGTTAGTTATTAGGAGTCAGGAAAGAGGGCGAATTTCGGAGAAAGTATCTGATGAAGGGCCTGAGAAAGACTTTTACATTATTGACTATTTCGTTATATTCTAATTTACTCTTAGGAAAACAATGTCTTGCGCTCATACAAATGGGGTCCAGGGGTTAGTTATTAGGGGTCAGGAAAGAGGGCGGATTTCGGAGAAAGGCCGTTTGCAATAAACTCATATTGAATTACACTAATTCGATTTTACAAAAATTCAACTACGTTAGAATATTCTTAAACGATCACCTAACACCTATCCACTAATACCTATCTACTAACACACAGGCAACTAAAATTAATGTGAACACGCCTTTTGTGGAAGCAAATTTTGTTTGAATAACAAAACATCGGTTCTTTTGGAAAAAAATCTTTTCAATGACGGAAAATTCAAAATTTGTACTGAAAAACTTCTCGCCATAGCAGGAGAAATAAAAAATCTTACAGAACTTTACAATTCAAGAAGGTATTATGCGACTCATTCGAATCATTTTCACTCTACTCATTCTAATTCCGTCTTTCTTTATCTCCTGCCCCAACGAAAAGAAAGAAAGTGCGGTAGATGTCGACACTACGGTCTTACTCTACTCCGTCATGAACCTTTCAAAGTTCAACTGTGCGGACTTAAAAGCCAATACGGATTTAAGCCAAGTCATTCCGTTTAGAGTTATCGGAAGCGGCAATTTAGTGGGCAATTTCGCCTATGTATATGTCAATGTGACCGCAGGACAAAAGGTTTCGTTTACTTCCGTAACAAGTGATCTCACAAAGTCGAATTCAATTTCGCTCTATCCTGGTTGTAATATGGATTTTTTAAAAAATAGTTCTGCCATTCTAAATAAAACAACATCCAATTCAAAAAGTATCGTTTACACTGCATCAATTAGCTTTGAAGGACTCATCGGGATTGGTGGAAGTATATCAAATTTCGGATCACAACCGGGAGACATTACGGTTGGGATCCTACCGTAAACAAAAACTCGCAGAGGGGCCCATAGGAAAGCTCTGCGCTTACGTTTCTTCGAACGCGAACCGTGGAAACTCCTACGTTTTAAACGAACGCTAAACTCGAATCTATGGATAAATTTTATCCACTACTGATCCCTATAAAATAGAGTACCGTTAATTGAGCACAAATCCCATGTTTAGATGCAGAATTTTAGACACTCTATTATGTAGAGATGAGTAGAACGTGGGAACTCACTCTTCTCACAATCTTTGAAAAAATCCCTTATTTATATAGTATTTTTAGAATGAACAAATTAAACGAAGGAACGTCATTTACAAAGAATTACCAACGCCGTCGACTCTTCAAAATGGAATGGATGGAATTCTAATTTAGAGAATTTCATTTTCCTTTAAGGGTTTTTTCGGTAAGTCCTGTAATTTCTAAAACTGTCTTTAGATCGATCCCTTTCTTTAGCATCTTACCGGCATCTTCCAGTTTCCCTTTTTCAATACCCTTCTCGATACCCTTCTCGATGCCTTGCTCGATACCCTTCTCAATACCTTTCTCAATACCCTTCTCGATACCCTTCTCGATACCCTTCTCGATACCTAACTGCATTCCTTCTGAAATCAGTCTCTCTGCTGTTGTCACTGTTAATTCCTCATATTCGTCCAATTTAGATCTGTGAAGGATTCCCTTCAATTCCGATGGTTTCAAATCTCGAACCCAATAAATATACAATAACAGTTTCCGTCCGTAAGATTGCAACCCTTTTCGATTCTTCCTCGATTCCAAGTAATAGCGAAAATAACCCTGGTAAGTGAGAAACAAATTCTAAATCACCTTCCCGAATTCTTTGAACAACTCCCAGAGTCACTTGAAAAGTGATACTTTCTAACTTCTCCTTCAATTCGATTCCTTTCAAATCGAACAAATCGATCCTAAAATCCGGGATAAAGTCTTTGAGAATTTCCGTTTCTTGTCTCGTTAACACAAATTGTTCCAAAAATCGATCTCCCAATTTCCACTCTTTTTCTCCGTGATAGAATACGAACGGAANGACTACGGAAAGAGGCTCTCCATTCCTTTGCTGGTTTCGATAGNATTTCTGTGAGATATCCGAGTAGTTGGATGTAGATGCTGTTTTCTAAATAACTTTTGTGTTCAAAAAGCAAATAGACGTTCGACTTGTTTCCGGACTTGAGCGGAATTTGGAACAGTAGATCGGTTTGTTCTTGTTTTAATTCTTCGCTTACAAAACTCGATTCGGACAATTCTAAGTTTTCCAAGTCGAGTAGCTCTACCACTTCCGGCGGTAGTGTGTTTTTGAAGAAAGTGGCTGCCTCTTTTTTTGTCCTGAAATGTTTCTCGGATCAATCGATCGTGTGGATTGTTCACTTCGGTCATCCGTTATTTTTTGGGATATCGTTTTGGCCGGTCAATTGCATTTAGAATTCTATTTCACATTCAAGACTTACGTTTTCCAGTGTTATATTTCGATTATATTCCCGCCCTCGATTCCTTTGTCTCTCATTGAATCCCCTATTTTTCCGTAAAAGACGGAGTCCGAAGGGAATTAAAAAGCCCTTCCTTCCTTGATTGGAATTATACAGATCCGAAGGAATTGGAGCGAAAAGCGTGGTTTCCCAACTTCGCTGGGAGCCGTTCGCAAGGATTTCCTAGCATACGCTAATTCAGGAATTCTTATTGGAAAAACTCTTTCCGAAGGCATATAGTTCTTTATATTCCAAAGCTTCATGCGGTCTTTCTAAATTGTATTCACTTCTAAAACGATTTTCGGTTTCTTAATCTTAAGATCGGCGATTTCTTTTTCTAAAGCTCTCTGAACTAATTGATTTAAAGATATTCCTTCCCTTAACGATTTCCTATATACTTTTCTATGAAGTTCCGTAGGTATTCGAACATTAAATGAACCTTTAAAAGATTTTTCAGGATCCTTTTTGGATTTCTTACATAAAAGCAAATAATCATCTACTGATTCTTGAAATGCCTTCTTTAATTGCTTAACCGATTCTCCTTCAAATGAAACCAGATCTTCAATCCCTTCTATTTTACCAAAGAATATCTCGTCGTCTGCATCAAAATGAACTGAACCTAAAAAGCCATTGTATTCTATAATATCTTTCACTCTAAATAACCCTCCGACTTTAACTCTTCTAAAATTTGACCTATCTGATATGATTTGAGAATATTTTTGGGATGAGGTTTATGAAGTCTAATTATATGTTTTGTTTCAAAATTGACCCAAGCAACTCGTGAACCTGAAGATTTACCTGAATTGTCTTCCCTGTAACCATAGTTCGAAAGTAATTTTCTAAGCTCATCGTAGGTAAAATCTTTAGGTTTCCCAAGAAATCTTTGTATTAATTTTTCACCTTTTGACACTTCGTAAATATTTTTACGAAATTAAATTTAACCACATGCATATAACAAAAGAGTCCTCGACGTTGCGTCCGCAAGCGCCTTAGTATGATAGGAAATAATTTGTTTCTTACTTTGTGCGACCTAGAAATGCTTTTGTTTTTTCAAAATAGGAATGGATGAAATTCTAATTTAGAGAATTTCATTTTCCTTGAGGGTCTTTTCGGTAAGTCCTGTAATTTCTAAAACGGTCTTTAGATCGATCCCTTTTTTAAGCATTTTACCGGCTGTTTTTAGTTTTTCTTGATCGATACCCTTCTCGATACCTAACTGCATTCCTTCTGAAATCAGTCTCTCTGCTGTTGTCACTGTTAATTCCTCATATTCGTCCAATTTAGATCTGTGAAGGATTCCCTTCAATTCCGATGGTTTCAAATCTCGAACCCAATAAATATACAATAACAGTTTCCGTAAGATTGCAACCCTTTTCGATTCTTCCTCGATTCCAAGTAATAGCGAAAATAACCCTGGTAAGTGAGAAACAAATTCTAAATCCCCTTCCCGAATTCTTTGAACGACTCCCAGAGTCACTTGAAAAGTGATACTTTCTAACTTCTTCTTCAATTCTATCCCTTTCAAATCGAACAAATCGATCCTAAAATCCGGGATAAAGTCTTTGAGAATTTCCGTTTCTTGTCTCGTTAACACAAATTGTTCCAAAAATCGATCTCCCAATTTCCACTCTTTTTCTCCGTGATAGAATACGAACGGGATTACGACCGATAACTTCTCTCCATTCCTTTGCTGGTTTCGATAGATTTCTGTGAGATATCCGAGTAGTTGGATATATATGCTGTTTTCTAAATAACTTTTGTGTTCGAAAAGCAAATAGACGTTGGACTTGTTTCCGGACCTGAGCGGGATTTGGAACAGTAGATCTGTCTGTTCTTGTTTTAATTCTTCGCTTACAAAACTCGATTCGGACAATTCTAAGTTTTCCAAGTCAAGTAGCTCTACCACTTCCGGCGGGAGTGTGTTTTTGAAGAAAGTTGCGGCCTCTTTTTTGTCCTGAAATGTTTCTCGGATCAATCGATCGTGTGGATTGTTCACTTCGGTCATCCGTTATTTTTGGGATATCGTTTTGGCCGGTCAATTGCATTTAGGAATGTGATTCTTCTCAGATTTGGCCGGACTTTCCTCGAAAAAGCGGACATGTCTATGCAGTAATTTCTTTTCTGAACTCG
>NZ_AHMT02000053.1:0-17500 GCF_000243815.2 Leptospira alexanderi serovar Manhao 3 str. L 60
CTCGATCATAAACATCCGTTGTATCAATTAGCGAAGAAGATAGACTGGGGGAAAATTTGAGAAAGAATTTGGGAAGCACTACACAGAGAAAACGGGTCGACCTGGATTGCCGATTCGCTTGTTAGTCGGCTTGCATTACTTGAAATACGCGTATAACGTATCGGATGAAGGTGTAGTAGAAAAATATTTAGAGAATCCCTATTGGCAATATTTCTGCGGGAATGAATATTTCGAACACGATTTTCCTTGTGATCCGACGAGTTTAGTAAAATGGAGAAAACGAATCGGCAGTGAAGGCGTAGAGAAATTCTTAGAAGAGACAATCTTGTTAGGACAACGAGAAGGTCAGATAACGCATCAAGAATTTACGAGAGTGAATGTAGATACGACGGTTCAGGAGAAAGCGATCACTTTTCCAACGGATGCGAAGCTGTATCATAAAGCCAGACACACGTTAGTTGAATAAGCCGTAAAAGAAGGCATCAAACTAAGACAAAGTTATAAACGAAAGAGTAAATTAGCACTCATTAAACAAGGACGTTATTCACATGCAAAACAAAGTAAACGGGCCAAGAAAGAAACGAAACGTTTAAAAACGTATTTAGCTCGAGTAAAACGCGACATAGGGCGAAAAGTAGAAAATCCTAATAAACGACTTCAATCTCTTTTAGAAATTTCCGAGAAGATTCTAACGCAAGAAAAAAATAGTAAAGGTAAAATCTACAGCGTTCATGCTCCGGAAGTGGAGTGTATCTCTAAAGGTAAAATTCATAAGAAGTATGAATTCGGTTGTAAGACAAGTTTAGTTACTACCAGTAAATCCAATTGGATTGTTGGCGTTCAAGCCTTGCACGGTAATCCGTATGACGGTCATACTTTGAAGAATGCCATCAACCAGATGGAAAAGATAACCGGCTTTCGACCTAAGGAGTGTTATGTGGATCAAGGTTACAAAGGAAACGATCATCATCCGGTCGATGTGGAAGTTCACCTTTCCAATAAAAGCAGAAAGAAAATGTCTCGTTGGCAAAGGAAATGGATGAACAGAAGAGCCGCCATTGAACCGATCATTTCTCATTTGAAACAGGGTCACAAGATGGATCGGAACTTTCTGAAAGGTCAAGAAGGAGATCGTATCAATGCCATCCTATCCGCTGCCGGTTGTAATTTCAGAAAGCTATTCCAAGCTTTCTTTTTGTTTCTGGATCAAATTTCTCTTTTTCGCGTGCGCCTTTTTCAAATTTCTCTTTGGTGCAACCATTTTAATTAGGAGATCACTTTTTCAGGGACGACTAGATACCAACTCCCCACAACGCGCCCCTTAGGAAGCGTTGTGTTGAGTTATACCTTTCGCGACCTAAACACCGACCCATAGGAAGGTGTTTGCTGAGTTTTCTTCGAGCGACCCGTAGGGAGTTGAGACATTATTATTCCGATAAACAATAATCGGAATTCAATAAATTGCTCTCTACGGATCGCAATTTAGGAAGCGTTGTGCCTGAGTTTCCCCTGATTTTGGGTGGGAGTCTGTTGAAAAAGAGATGCAATATTTCTGAACGAGTTAGATTTGCGCAATGGCAAAGTTCAAGAACACGGACCCGAATCAACTTAGGATGCATGTTTTAGACTTTCAGGAATTGATCGGAGAGGGGCATCCGATCCACGGATTTAAGAAAGTTATAGATCGTTTAGATTTTGAGAATTTTGAAAAGAATTACCAAAACGATGAAACAGGTCGACCTGCAATATCACCTACTCATCCCTACATAATAGAGTGTCCAAAATTCTACATCTAAACGGGGATTTGTGCTAAAATTGGCGGTACTCCTTTATGTAGAGATCAATATAGAAATACATTATTTATATGCATGCAGAGGGGTTCTTTGTATCAACCCACCTATCTGGGAATTCGAAGCGATGCGGACGAAAACGACTGCGATTTAAATCAGCTTAAGCACAAAAACGTTTCATGAAAATGTAATGAAATTCGTTGACGACTTTTTATTAGATTATACTTTTATAAACCTACTTGGTTTATACGTAAAACAGTCGATCGATATTTTGACACTCGATGGACGATGCGGCAACTCAGTAAAATAAATTCCTTTTTTTGTATTTGAAAATATAGATTGTGTCGTGTAATTGATCGATTACCGAAATTTTTTCTTTTATTTTTACACGACACAATCCAGATGTTTCAAGCAACGTTTTTCGGGCGGTTTAAAATCTCATTTGATCCCCGACGAATATTTGGAATCATCTGAACTTTATCAGAAATATATCCATAGCTCCCGTTACCTCCTTTCCAAAAATGTTGTGGAATATATTGTGGGTTATCCATCCGGTTGTATAAAGATTCCCATCAAAGTCGGTTCCGATTCCCGAACCGACCATAGTCTCTCGAAACATTCCCCACTGCCATAACTGTTGGACTTCTCCGGAAGAGCTGTGTTTGGTTACAAAGATGTCTCGGTCTCCTTCCGAAGGGCCGTCATTAAACTTGATAAATCCATTGGTTTGACCCGTTGTGAAAACATTTCCTGCTCTGTCGGTTGTTATTTCGTTTATTATGGTCGACTTTTGATCTGCGGGAGGACCGAATTGTCTGATCCATTGTTGAACGCCGGATGAATCGTATTTTACGATGATCCCAAGATGACTCGTTTCGTCTGGCCTTGAGCCGAAATCCGCATTGCTGTATCCTCCTACAAGAACGTTTCCGAATCGATCCACAGTGATGGCGTTGCCAAAAACTGATTTCAGAGGGACACCGAGTTGAGCGAAGAATTGTCGGTTTCCGTTACTATCGTATTTAAGAATGAAAAGGTCGTTTCGTCCGATACCGGGAGTTGTATTGGTCGCAAAGTTTGCGTTGCGTCCGTAACCACTTATGTAAATATTACCCGTAACTTTGTCAAAGGCAGCTCCGGTTGGAATGATATCCGCTTCTGGAATGGAAAGTTGTTCGATCCAAACCTGGTTTCCGTCGGTATCAAATTTGACGATAAATCCGTTTCCCCTTTTTATACTGTTTCCTCCGAACGGCCCGTTTGAGGTTCCGACAATATAAGAATTTCCGAATGTATCTACGGTGATTTTTCCGGGAGAAACTTCGTATCTTTCATCCTCAGTTCCTGTTTGTTTGATCCACTCTATGAGTCCATTCGAGTTGAACTTAATTACGAACATATCCTGTTTTTCTAAGCCGAGTCTGTATTCGAAAGAACCGATTATAGAACCGGTTACATATGCGTTTCCTTTGGGATCTACCGCAATTCCCGTAACGTTCAGTTTTGCGCCCGGGACCCCGGATGCTGATCCTCTCCAGATTATATTTTTCTGGGAATCATATTTCGCAAGAATTAGATCTTTGCCTCCAACAACCCATTTGTTGGTCAATTGGTTATAAGAAGGATCGCTGTCTATATCGGCTGCGACGTAAACAAAACCCTTTTCATCTACTGCGAGTTTGGAATCTCTGGTTATTTTATTAGGACCTTCACCATATAAAGAAGCCCATTCAAGACTGACAGAATTTTCCCGCAACGGTACTTCTCCCGCATCCAAGGAATCTAAATTTCCATGAACAGCGACAGAGCCGATGTTATTTCCTTGAACTAAAGGAATCAGAAAAGAGTTGTTCGTTTTCGCATCGGACGTAGGCGAACAAGCTTGAAATAAGAATATAAAAAAAAGAATCAAAAGATGTATCATAATTTTCCTCAGCACTCAGTATACTTTCTACTCTTCGACTAAGAAAAATCCAGGGTTTTTTAAAGAGAAATCCTGGGAAGAGTAGGGTGTTTTACCCTATTCGAAAAAAGAATTAGGAAATGAGTACTTCCCTATAAGGGTCGTTGTTACATGCCATCATATTTAGCATCTGATCGAAAATGTGAAAAATCTTTTAGATTACCTCATGTAGGTGGAGATAAAGCACTACCTGGCATACAAGAAATATTGAAAACAGAACGGAATAGATTTCTAAATAAGAATCAAACAACTGAAGAACTTGAACGTTTTCGGTATGATTCTACCAATATAAAAGATTTAATAAATGCTATAATAAAAGTTAAAGGAAAATAACCGCCCAACTTCATCTCCTCACTTCGTTCGCCACTGGCAGTTCCCGCTCAGACGCACTCCGAGCTTCGCACATTGCTTTGTCGCTCGGCTTGCAAGATGTTCGTAAAGGCTTATTCAAGCCTCATGCCAACTCCTCGCACACAGTCACTTGGACATGCAACGCCGAGGAGCCTACTTCATTAGGCGCAAGCGTCGAAAATGATCGCGAAATTCAAGCGTTCAGAGAAAAAATCTTGAAATACGTATAGAATATAATATTCTATACGTAGGATTATTTCATGACTACTAAATTAACTTTGTCTATTGAAAAGACCGTTATTGAGAAAGCTAAAAAATATGCGCAGAAAAGACATAAAAGCTTATCTAACATTATTGAAGATTACTTGGTTGAATTAACAAAAGAATCTGAACGTGGACAAAAAGTAGAAACGAAGGCTCAGGATTTAGCTCCAATAACAAAAAGTCTGGCAGGACTTTTAAAAGGCAAAGAATACATAGATATTAAAGAGGATAAAGCTGCCTATTTGAGAAAGAAGCATGGCCTCTAAAAAGAAAGTATTCTTAGATTCAGATGTCATAATTGATTTTTTGTATAGTCGACCTGAAGGTTTTGAATATTCGGCTCAAGTATTTAATTTGATCGAATTAGGTAGGATACAAGGTTATATTTCATCATTAATTATATGGAATATTTTCTATTTATTGAAGAAATTTCTCGGACATAAAGAAGCTTTAAATAAAGTAAAGTCACTTCGAATTTTAATCAACATATTAAGTGTGGATGATAAGATTATCGATTTAGCACTTGATTCAGATATCAAAGACTTCGAGGATTCAATACAATATCATGTCGCAAAAAGAGAAAGGATTCGAATCTTTCTAACTAGAAATAAAAAGGATTATCCTAAACATGATCTTTCAATTTTAAACTGCGAGGAATTTATAAAATCTCTTCGGTAATTTGCATCGACGCCACGCCTAACTTCGTCTACTCGCGGTGTTGAGGGATCCCGTTTCGTTTGCCATTCACGATTCCCACTCTGAAATCTAACGTCGATAAGACTATTGCGTTATAACATAGCCGGTCAGGATTTTAGGATCGCCGACATTTATGCCGGGCGAAATATGCTACTAATCTCTACATAATAGAGTGCCCAGTCTTCTGTCTTAAAATGGGTATTTGTGGTAAAATTGACTGTACTCCTTTATATAGAGATCAGTAAAAGTTGCATATTGGAGAAAGATATTGCTGTTTGTTTTTTAAATAATGCCTATATTATTTTTCTCTTTTTATGAAGGGGGCGATGTAAAATGATTTATTTTGTTATTCATTGACTTCATTCAAAGCTTTTATAAATTATTAGAGGAGGTGAAATAATATGAGAAAAATAATTGTTTTATCATTTATTACATTAGATGGAGTCATGCAAGCACCTGGTGGACCTGAGGAAGATCCATCGGGTGGTTTCAAGTATGGCGGTTGGACCGCGCCGTATTTTGACGAAGTTTCTGGTAAGGTCATGGAAAAACAGATGAAACCTACAGATTATCTTTTGGGCAGAAAAACATTTGAGATTTGGGCCGATTACTGGCCTGAACATGCAGACTTTTGGCCCGGCATCAATGATGGCACAAAATACGTCCTGTCCAAGACTATGAAAAAGTCAGATTGGAAAAATTCAGTATTTCTCGAAAGTTTGACAGATATCGAAAAGCTCAAAAATTCAGAAGGTTCTGACATTCAAGTTTGGGGTAGTGGTAAGCTCGTTCAGCTGCTGCTTGAGAATGATTTAGTGGATGAGCTATGGCTTAAAATATTTCCCGTTACGCTCGGTACGGGCAAACGTTTGTTTGGCGATGGGACCATCCCGGCGGCATTTATATTAATAGAGAGTTCTGTTACGCCAAGTGGAGTGATTATTGCCAATTACAAGCGAGCCGGAAAAGTTAAGACAGATACTGTTGGAGTTTAAAGAGAAATAATTGTTTCATTATGGGAATAGAGGATGAGGTAGTGTCAGGAATCCTGTGTAAATAACTTTTTTAAAACGAATCCAATTTCAATCGATCTCCGAAAAGAATCGAAAACTGATTCATCGCTTGAACTCGAGCGACTCGGCTCTCTAAGGATCGCTCGTCATCCCAATCTTGAATCGGCATGGTCCATTTTTTAGACATATTATTCAAAGCTAAATAGAGAAGCTTGATTGCCGCCTCATCGTTCGGAAACGAACCCCGATTCTTGATAATCTTTCTTAAGCCCATATTCATGGATTCGATAGCATTTGTAGTGTATATCGCCTTACGAATGTTAGGTGGATAGGCCAAAAAAGGAATCACCGAATCCCAATTACTTCTCCAAGACTTGCTGATCATCGGATATTGACTGTCCCATTTGGTTGAAAAATCATCAAGGCTTTTCTTAGCAATTTCTTCCGATGGAGATTTGTAGATGGCCTTTAGGTCGACTACCAACTCTTTCCTCTGTTTGTAAGAAACCCATTTCAAAGAATTCCTAACCATAGGAACGAAACAAAGTTGAACTTGTGCATTAGGGAAAACTGATATGATTGTATCCGGAAATCCTTTCAATCCGTCGACACAAGCGATTAAGATATCTTCAACGCCGCGATTTTTTAAATCGGTTAAAATCTGAAGCCAGAACTTTGCCCCTTCGGTGCGTTCTACCCAAATCCCAAGAATCTCCTTTGTGCCCTGTAGATTGATTCCTACTGATCTCTACATAAAGGAGTACCGCCAATTTTAGCACAAATCCCCGTTTAGACGCAGAATTTTGGACACTCTATTATGTAGGGATGAGTGGTCACCTCGTTCTACGAATCATGAAGAGCTTTGATCAACTTGATGTATCGGGCATATTCCTCAATTTGTTCCTCGGTATAACCTTCTTCATCTAAAACTAACTCATAGCTTTCTATCCACTCTTCAATTGATTTATATATACAACCTATATCGATACGATCTTCTCCCCAATACGAGACAATATGATTCGACCCTGAAAAGATAATCGATTTTACAACTGCACCATCTCCAATCTTTGCACCATCTCCAATCTTTGCACCATATCCAATCTTTGCACCATATCCAATCTTTGTACCATATCCAATCTTTGTACCATATCCAATCTTTGCATTGCTTCCTATTTTTGCACCGTCTCTAATATTTGCATTGAATCCGAATGTCACACTATCTCCTATATTTGCTCCGTTTCCGATTCTTACATTATATTCGAATACTGCATTGTCTCCGATCTTTGAGCTTTGTGAAATTTTAATATTCCGTTTATATAATTCTTCTTTATTTGACAGGTCGAATTCTTTCCATCCCTCATCATCTACGTATAGATATATTACGCTCATTTCCATTCTTCTCCTAATTTTTAAAGTGCCAATGAAGGTTAGCTTACCTTAGAAGGATCATAATAGCGCATCTAAGAAATAAAGCTATCGAAATTGAAATCGTAATTTTATAACGAACTTACGAGCCTTCTAAAGCTTTGAAGCCAAGCAAAAAGAAAGGCGCTTGAAAACGGCAATGACAAGTTTGATAGGACGGATAACGATCCGGTATCCGTCCATTGAGCGCCTGTTTGTAATATTCAAAGAATGCCGTTTAAATGGAACGGCATCGGACGAGGACGATCTTTTCCGTTTTCACGACGTTTAGGTTGAATCATAAGGGATTCTAGTATTTCCCACTGGGCATTTGTCAAATCCATTCTCTCAATAGATTGTATTCTCTCTTCAAATACTACTAAAATATCGATTCGTACTTATCAGATGTTGGTTTTTGAAGTAAAATCAAAGATAGCTTGCTATCTAGTTTTTTTCTCAATATATACTCGTGCAGACTCGCGAGTCAATTTTGATCGAGATCTATGTTTTCTTTTTACGATTTAATCAATTTCTTTTAAGAGCGCCTTTTCGAAGGAAATATTAATAGTCTGATTCATAAGATAACGTGAGTTCGGCCTAAGGAGAGAGTAAAAGTTGTAAATTGTCTTTGGATCTCAAATTCAAAGAAGGTTTTTTTGGAAAAAAAGAAAATGCAACTAACCCACTTAATAGATTAACAGCCCGATTGAAAAAGCTTCGATGTCTAGTATGTTGAATCTGACAGATATTTTTAAGTTCATCATTTACGGATTCAATGATAGCTCTTTTTCTTAAAAGAATTTTATCAACTAAGGGCATTAATTTATTTTTCATATTCTTTTTAAGTTTTGTAATGAGTTGAATTCCCTTTTCATAAAGACTTTCAAACAAAGATTGACTGATGTAACCTCTATCTCCGAAAAGTTTACAGCGCATCCCAAAACTTCATTTTATTTTACCAAAGATCAAGCTGCAAGGTTCTGTTCAGTTCCGGTTTTTTCCATAAGAAAAAATCGAGACTGGACAGGTTCTTATGAGAATGGATTCTTCTGTTGTCGCATACTCCAAAGAATCGTAGAATCAATGAACGATATTCCGGAACATTTTCCCAGACAAGAATTTGATAGAAAGGAAGCTATGACAGATAACGCGTTAGGCATCAGTTCAACAAAACGATTGTAACTTACCGCTTTTGGAAATTCCGATTTTAAATTCTTTTTATTTCTATCAGATAATACTGATCCCTATAAAAATGAGTACCTAAATACCAGCTTGTCTCCAATAACTATCGAAACTGATTGTATTTGATTTCAATATACCTAAAGTAGATTTAGTTCTTTGAATCAATTGGCTAAGATTCTCCGGACAAAAATTAGCCATATAGTTTTTCTTCCAACGACACCAGATATATTCTTGAGGATTTAACTCCGGAGCATAAGGAGGCAAAAATTCTACTCGAAGCCTTTTCTCATTTGCTTTTAAAAATTCATTCATTGTTTTGCTTTTACGAGCAGATAAATTATCCCAAACTATTAAAATCTTTTTGCGATTTTCCTTTAGAAGTATATTTAAAAATAAATAAGATCCTGGCTTTTAACAGAGCCTGTTATGATCTGGAAGTGAAAATCTTTTTTAGAAATAGCACCGATTACTGATAACTTTTTCCAAGACATCTTGTGACGAAGGATCGGTGTCTTTCCGATTAAGCTCCAAGTTTTTATCGTATATGGATTCTGGCTGATTCCGCTTTCATCTAAGAATATGACCTTAAACCCTTCATTCTCTGCTTTTTTTATACCGGGCCAAGTTTTTGTTTTCCAAGTTTCGATTGCCTTTTCATCTCTTTCCAACGCTCTTCTTTTAGGTTTTTGATACGAAAATCCTAATTGATGTAACAGAGTTCCCACATAATCTTGATGATACGTTACTCCGAATTTTTTTCGTATGATTTCTGATACACGATACGTTGACCAAAGTTCATTCGGATAACCGTTACTGATCGGACCTTTCAAGATGATTCTTTTTAATTCTTTCTTCTCTGAAATGGTCAATTTGGTCGGTCGACCTCGACGACCATTCCATTTTACTCCTTCGATTCCTTCCGATTCATATCTTTCTCGCCAACGCATTACCGATTGCTTACTTACTCCAAGCTTTTTTGATACTCCGTAACACGTGTAGCCCTTCTTCAAGAGAGCAATTCCCTTCAACCTACGTTTTTCCAAACGTTTTAACTTTCCCTTTCTAAGTTTTGCATTATGGCAATGGGATATTATTGTTATATTTTTGGTACTCTTTTTTGTAGGGATCAGTAATTTTTAAATTCTCTATAATGAGAAAGATGAAAACAGACAACAATCGTTGCTACTTCACTCAGGCTTAACTGAAATTTTCGGTTTCTTTTTCGAACCACCGGACAAAAGTATTTTCACGTTCCAGTTTATTTTTTGTTGTGTACAATAATCGTCTATCGCACAAAATATCTCTGTCAGATCCATATTTAACCCCTTTCTTGCTTGAAATTTAGTTCAATATGTGATCTGGCGCTTTTCTGTACAAGATTTTTCTCTTTTTTCCTCCTTAGGCCGAACTCACGTTAAGTTATGATTATATATAAAGATTATATGTTTATCAGTGTATTTTTCTTATTCATATTCTTTCTACTGCGCCACGGATGTGCGTCCCATCAGCAATTTCAGATAACGAAAGAGTTGCCTCGACGTTGCGCCCGTAAGCGCTTTAGCGCAATGCGGTTGGCACGAGGTTTGAGCGAGCCTTAGCAAACGATGCGCAAAACAATGTGCGGAGCCGGAGTGAGGATTGCATTCGCAATCCCAAACGACGTTAGGCGACGTTTTATGAATAGTCAAAAATTATATTCGAAATATCTTCCCAGCAACTTTTTCAGAAAAGTCTCGATCTCGTCCTACACCAATGGAATTTAATTCAATGTCGAGCAAATGATTGGTAATTTGAAGGATAGTTGCACCATTTCTCTTTAAATTAAATATTTTCGCTGTATAATCCTGATATTCATCTCGATGTTCTGTATCATTCACACCTAATGGATCCCAATCAAGCCAAAGGACATCATCAATACTTTTGAACTCTAATAAGTCATAAATTCGCTTTATGTCTTTACTTACTGCCCCAATCTTACGAGCAATAGAAAGTCCGACTATTATCTCATAATCGAGAACATCTTTACTAAAGTAATTGGCTGTTGAAAAAGCAAACGTTGTAATCCACGAACCACTGTCTCGATCAAAAGGCCCCACTACATTGCCGGAGGCATTATACGTAATTTTGGCGACTAACTCAGCAAGACCCATATATGAATTCGGTTGAAAATTCGTTGTTCTAAGATTGAAGCTTCTAATAGTTTCAAACTGTTTTTTCGCTCGAAACCATTCTTTCTCATGATTAACGATTTCGAAAAGCTCTTGGACTACATCTGGAATTTCACCTATAAATTTGCTAAATCGGGTAAGAATAAAACTTGCCCAAATTGGTCGTATCCTATTAGGAAGGCTCTCGAATATTTCTTCCTTCGCATTCTCTAAGCTTTCTTTTAGTACTATATATTTCATAAAATGGCGCCTAACGAAAGAGTCTCCTCGAAGTTTGCGGTTCTGGAGCGTGCCTAAGCACGCGAAAGAATTGGCGCGAGACTTGCTTTGCAAGGCGAGTGACAAAGCGGGATTTGTCGAAGCCCGCAGTGAGGGTCGCATGAGCGAACCCGAACGAAGCGAGGAGTTTGACGCTGGTCAGCATCTTTTAAAGCCAGTTTTCAATTTTAATATTTTTAATCCGAGTAAATTCTTTTTCATTGTTTGTCACAAGCGTAAGTTTATTCGATAATGCCTGAGAAGCTATTAGAAGATCGAAAGGACCAATTGGTTTTCCTACTCTTTCTAATTCTACTCGAACTTTTGCAGCTTTATTTGTATCTTCGCTAACAAACGGAAGAATGTTCAAATAACTTAAAAATTCTTCTAAGACTTTCAGATTTCTTTCAAAATGAAGGCTTTTCTGAACACCGTATTTTAATTCAAATTCCGTAATCGATGAAATGAAGATATTTTCTAATTTAATCTTTTTAAATTTCTTATAAACGGATTCTGGTTTTTGATTTATTATATAAATACAGATATTAGTATCTAACAAATATTGAGTCATATTCTCTTTCGTTTATCGTAGTCATTTGGCTGATTCCGATCAATAAACAGATCTTCAGAGAAATTATTAACTGTATTCCAAAATCGATCTACCGCGTCATCGATTGGTGTTAAAATGACGTTATCGCCATCTTTTCGTATATAAACTTCCTTACCCTTAAAACGATAGTCCTTTGGTAAACGTATTGCTTGGCTGTCACCATTTTTAAAAATTTTAGCTCTATTCATATATATATAATTATATATATAATCGTAATCGAGTCAATAGTTTTTTGAGGCTATTACCCATCTCTACATAATAGAGTGTCTAAAATTCTTCATCAAACGCGGGATTTATGTTCAAATTAATGGTACTCTTTTTTGTAAGGATCAGTAAAATATGGATTCGTAAGTATCCTATGTTGACTTTTGAGATTACTTCTTTGTAATGTCGGGAAAATTGTTTCGATTCTATTTGAATTTTCGATAGTTTTTTGCCCAATATTCTTTTATGAATCCAAACTTATTGTCTTGATAGTTTTCGATTGTGTTCAATGCCAGTGATTCAATGAACACTTTTTGATTCGCTTTTATTTTATAAATGTCGATGCTACCGTTTTGAATTTCGCAACCATTGCCTTCGATGATTCCAATTTCTACGGTTCTATAGTTTTCGATGGTGAATAAGCCGCTTTTCCAGTCGTAGTTTGCGCAACCTGCTTGGTAATAAGAATAAAAGTGTTTCGTTCCTTTTATTCGAGTCGGAGCTGGAATAAAAAAGCCTTTTATTTTTCTAGAAGCTATCTCAAAAATATCTTAGAATGATTGGAATCGGCGTTTTAAACAAAGATAAAGTATTTTTGAAATAGCTTCTAAATTTTCCGCTGGATGGAATAAACAAATCAAGACTCCTCAAATCATTTACAAAAAGATTAGACCATCCCAAAAAAATGTCTTCGTAGCCGTCGTTATTAAAGTCTTTAAACTCAAAAGTTTTTATTCCTTCACTGTCTTTAAGAGGCAAACTCAGGATTCTATTTCGTTTGGAATTCAATACGGAAAATCCGGAATCGTCCAAGCGTACAATATAATTCTCACCTTTGATTGTTATCTTTTCTATCTGTTGGCGTTGGGCGTTCAGTCCGATGGAAAAAATCAACAAAAGAGTTGTTAAAAAATTAATTCTCATTTGTTTCATTGAAATGGATATTTGAAGTTGTTTTGTTAAACTGAACTATTGAATTTTTCAACAACTCTAATATAGTCCCGTAAGCATTTTTTTGGAACAAGTTGTAAGTATTTCATAAAATACTACCAAGTCGCGGAAAAGGCTCCTCTCAGTTCTCCCAATTTGTAGCCCTTTGCTTGGTCGTTAGGATAAAGCTCGGCGATTTTTTTAGATACCGCCGGGTTTATATCTTGAGGGCCACCGTGGCATTGTAAACAGGTAGAGTTTTGAAGAATGATGGGTTGTAAAATCCGAACTTCTTTGTCTTTGGATAAAACGATCGTGTAGGGGGCCATTCCGGTTTTTTGAGATTCTTTCCATTGATTGAAAATTTCGGTTTCCCAGGCCTCGGGTCGATGACTTGGGTTTCTCGGTTTTTCGGAAACTCTTCTTATAAGAACTCCGGGAAATTCCTTCTTGAGATCGGCTTCCTTTTGAGGAGAAATTGTTTGACAAACACCGATTGCGCCTACGATTCCCTTAGTTCGAATTGCGGATTCTAAATTCTTTTGTAAATCGATTTGAAATTCCGAGATCAGCCGAAATAAAATTTCTTTCTTCTCCGAATTCTGTTCCGAATTGCAAACCGCAAAGAATTGAATGAAAAGAAAGAGAGACAATAACTTTACCGGATTGTTTTTATACGAGAAAAAGACGTGAAATTGTTTTTGAGAAAATTTGGAAAAAGCGTTCATGGAATCCATTCTAACCACTTCCTTTACGATGGAAAAGGATTTTAAAATTCTTCTCTGCTTCAAATCCATGAATGTTCGAAGCAGCCTGTTCATTCTTCCTTTGAAAAGGATGGACAGAATGTCTTTTTTTTGATTTCTGGAAAGTATCATCCAGAATCAACTCAAGCTTGATTCGATTATCAAAAGCAATTCGTAGGGGATAATAAATCATGTCCGGACATTCCAAATGGGCAACGATCAAACGTAAGAAAGACGCGATCGATTCCAAGCGCGGAGCCATTTTTACAAGAGTTGGAAAAGAAATCACGGTAGCGGCAAAAATGGGAGGAGGGGATCCGGAAGGAAATCCTAGACTCAGACTTGCAATATTGAAAGCCAAATCGGTAAACATGCCCAAGGATAATATAGAAAGGGCGATCAGAAAAGGGACCGGAGAGCTGGAAGGAGTCGTTTACGAAGAATGTCTTTATGAATGTTTCGGGTCAGGTGGAATTGCAATCATGGTTTCTGCGGTGACCGACAAAAAGTCTAGAACGACTCCGGAGATTAAAAGTATTCTTACAAAGTTAGGAGGTTCGCTTGCGACTTCCGGTTCCGTAAGTAGGCTTTTTGAAAAGAAAGGAGTGATCGTTTTGGAATCTTCTCAAATTGGAGAAGACGAACTGGTGGACCTTGCGGTAGGCGGAGGAGCGGAAGACGTAATTAACGAGGGAGAAGTTTATCGAGTCATCACTACCCCGGACGATTACGAATCCGTATTACACGCGCTAAACGAAAAAGGGCTGAAATCGGAAGAATCGGAAATCCGTTATATCGCTCTTGTCAGCTCCGAAATCGCGGACAAAGAGGTCGCGGAAAAAGTAATGAAGTTGATCGAGCAACTTGACGGGCACGACGATGTTACTTCCGTAACGTCCAACTTCGAATTGGCTGCCTCGCTCGAAAAAGAATTTGAGTGATTCTCTGAAAAGTCTTCTGACCGTTTCTCTTTTCTATGTTTCGAAAGGAAAAAACGGACCTCTTCCATCTTTTCGCTTATTCGGGAATTTTTAACTTGAGAATCATCGGGATTGATCCGGGTTCGCATAGGGCCGGTTATGCGGTTTTGGAAAAAACCGCCTCTAAAATCCGCATTTTGGCCTATGGAACCGTGGAGGTTCCTTCGGGAACTCCGAGTCCGAATAATCTTTTGGTATTGCGGAAGGGACTTACGGAAATTTTGAAAGAGTTCAAACCTTCCGTCGCTTCGGTTGAGGAAATGTTTTTTTCGAAAAATAAAAAGACCGCATCGAGAGTATTCGAGTCAAGGGGAGTTCTTTTAGTTACTTTAGCGGAAATGAATATTCAAATTCTGGAACCTACGGTTTCTCAGATTAAAAAAGGAACTACCGGAAGCGGAACCGCGGACAAAAAACAAATCCGTCAAGCTTTGAAACTCCTGCTCAATATTGATTTGCTCAAAGGACACGACGACTCCTGGGATGCTGTTGCCGCGGCCTATGTCGGTCTTTCGATGAGCTCCAGTCCTTTGTTTGCGGCGCGTTTTAAAGTTTAACCGCGAGAGATGCCAATGAGCGACTGAGCGCGCTTTTGATATGTCTGAGTTTGTAACGGGATTCGCTGCGAGCGTCCAAAAGAATTACGTCCTCATTTTCGATCATCTTTAAGAAATCCTCTTCCGTCAGACGTTTGGTCTCTCTTTCATTCGAAAAGGAATTTACCGCATTTTGAAATCCTTTGTAGTCGATCAGTCGATTGAAGATTTTGTTTTCCGTTTTCTCCTCTGCGATTACGATTCCACTCAGACAAACGCTCAGTAGTAGGATGAAAAGAATTCTCATAAAAGTTTTTCCTGGATCGACTCGACTGAAATCCTCCGGCCTAAGACTTCGAATGTCAGTTCGATTTTAAAGATCGGCCTATGATAAAAACAAACGTGTTGTTTGTTTTCGAAGAGGAATCAAAAAATCCAAATAAAAAAGGAAAAAACACGATATGAAAGAATCGTCACCTAACGTACGTTAAATAAAATTTATTTTGAAACCGCACGACAGGCCCGCAGCCATAACCAATCTCACAAGTAACTTGGATCCGAAGATAAATCTGTCGGAATTACGACAATCTTCTGTGAAAAGATCGGCCCTGCAACGCGATCCTTAGGAAGCGTTGTGCCTGAGTTTCCCCGTGTTTGGGTGGTGGGGAGAATAACTCTATTTCGCTTTCTTTCTCAACTTCGTTGAGAGCCGCTTACAAAACTCAACCTCGCTCTCTAGGGAGCGCTCGGTAATGCTCCGCTGTTCGCTGGCTATTTCGCTTTCTACGGGTCGCGAAATAGGCGGGAAAACTCGGGAGATTTTTCTCTATCAGAAAATCATACTTCTTGCAAGTAAAAAGCCTCATTCTCGTCGGAACACTTGCGTTTTATTGTATGTAAAGTTCTATCCACTAAACCCTATCCACTAACCCCTTGAAAAATGCCTTTTTGATCCTTCTTATTCCAGGATTCTTCTCAACTTGTGGGAACATTATGGCCCTTAGCGAGACTCTGAGTTGTACATCGATCCTTTGCGCGGGGATTTACAAGTTTAAAATCTAACGCTGCGGTTTATTTTTTCTTCTTTTTCTTTGTCGGAGCCGACTTTTTCTTAGGAATCGATTTCGACTTCGTTGGTTTTAAAGAGGACGAATTTTTTTTAGAGACGAACGCGGGGGATTTGGAGGGCGTTTTCGGGGACTCGACGTCTTCCAGTTGTTTAGAATATTCTACTTTTCTAATGATCGGTTTTGGGTCCTTCTTTTCTTCCGCGGTGATCAAATCGAACAAACATTCGATTCCAAGAGGGCCCATAAATAGATTTAGATGACCGGCTTCGGGAAGTTCCACGTCATCAAAGTGGCCTAAACGAGAGTTTTCGGAGGGAAGAATGACCTGATCTTTTTTCGTAAAGACGGATTGTACATTAGGTAACTTTCCGAAAACTTCACCGACTTCTCGGATGAACTTGGAATTCGGCATCATCTGCCAACTGCAGATGAACATGGGTAGGAAATAGGAGAGATATGTTCCTCTTACGGGAGTTCCCGCGATGAAAATTTTCTTAACACGATCTCTTCCTTTGTAGGTAAGACCGGAAGCGATCAAACCGCCCATCGAATGACCTACGATATAACAATCTTTGATATTCTTTTCGATAAGAAACGTTTCTAAAATTTTGCTTTTTTTTCGGATGTTTCCCAATTGAAATCCGAGAGGAACCGTATAAACCGGATGTCCGTTTGCGGAAAGATATTTCAGCATCGGTTCCCAGGAGAGAGTTCTACCTAAAAATCCCGAAACCAACACCACGGGACGTTTATCACCTTCGGGAGAATTTTCCAGTTCGATAAAAATTCCGATGATTATATGCCAGAAATAAAGAATCGTGTACCATTTTTCCGCTAAAAATTGTAAAATCGGATTTCGAATGGAACGATTGTCGGATATGTACGTGAGATGAACATTCATGCAATTTCTCCCGGTTGATTCCGGATTTAGGTATTATTTTTGTTTTTGCCACCCCTTGAAAATCAAAAAACGAAAAGAAGAATATTTCCGAAAATCCGAACGTTTTCCGGAAATTATTCTTTCTGAAACTTTAAAGAGGCGGAGTTAACACAATAGCGTAATCCAGTGGGTTTCGGTCCGTCGGAAAAGACGTGACCTAAATGTCCTCCGCATTTAGCGCAGAGAATTTCGGTTCTCGCCATTCCATGGGTGTTGTCTTTTTCTTCGTTCACAGCGCCTTCTTTTGTGGGTTGATAGAAAGAAGGCCAACCGGATCCGGATTCGTACTTGGTTTCGGAAGAAAATAAAACGGCACCACAAGCGGCACAAACGTAGGTTCCTTTATCATGATTTTTATAAAGTGCTCCTGTAAATGCCATTTCGGTTCCCTTTTG
>NZ_AHMT02000053.1:22500-55000 GCF_000243815.2 Leptospira alexanderi serovar Manhao 3 str. L 60
AATCCGAAAACGACCGAGTTCGCCATTCCCGTGTTACCCGACTCCACGAACTTTTGGATCACGGGATCGTTTAGAGCCTCCTCTCCAAAACCGTGAATCATTTTGTTCACGATAACTTCCGCACTTTCTCCTTTTTGAATCCGGTTTTCTATAAAAAGTTTTAGTTTTGCGGAAACTGTACAATTGTTAAAGGAACAACTTTTGATTGTGATCGAGGGAATACAGATACATCTGATTTTGGACGTAACCTCGTGGAAAATACGGATCTGATCCGGTTCCGTCAGATTTGTGAAAGTGGAATCGGCAGACAAAGACGAACCAAGAGCGCAAGCGAATAAAAACGTTAAGAGAATTAGAATTTTGTAAAGTTCTTTTTTCATGATCTGGATTCTCCGATCGGAAGAAGAATCAAAAGCCCCGAAAAGAAAAAGAGCAATGACCCCGCCCAGATGAATTTCACGAGGGGGTTTATCCAGACTTCGAGATTGGCGACGATTTGTCTCGGAAATCGATTAAAATTTTCCAATTTGCGAACGGGTTGATTTTCGTTCGTAAAAAGATAGTTCATAAAAAGAAGAGGGAGATCTGGATTTTCATCCGAAAGATCGGAATGTTCCACGGCACCCAACTGAATGTATAAATCCTCTTTCGGAGTGGAAGTGATCGAGGGCTCGCTTGTCGGAATATGAGTTTCAAATTCTCCGCTTAAGTGAGAGATCTGAGGATAAAATCTTCTTTCGGTTACCATTGTGGAGAATTCTTTCAGATGACGTTTAACCTGAAAAGTCGCTTCGTGAGAAACGATTACGTTCTGTATGTTCAGTCCGTTTTTCGCGTCCCCGTTTACGAGGGGTTTGATTTTGAGCGTGTCCGCGGAGATCTGATAGTTTCCTAAAACCCCCGTATCCTGGCTGGAATAGACGATTTCGTTATTTTCGGGAGCGTTTAAAAAATAGAAAAACTTAATGGAAGTATTTTGTTTGAACGCATTCCCGGCAAATCCTATAAAAAGAATCACCATTGCCAAATGAACAAGATAACCACCGTATCTTCTTTTGTTTTTCAAAAGCATTCTGAAACCGGCAAAGAAATAATTTTCTTCGGGATACGAAACTTTTCTCGCGAGGATACCTCTGTGATATTCTTGAAGGATTCCGGCGATCGTAAAAATTCCGAGACCGACCGCGATCACGGAATACGCTTCGCCTAAAACGTCCCCAAGACTGTAATCGCTGATTGTAAAATTCTGCTTATAAAAAAGAATATAAACGCCCGCTCCGGCAAATCCGACTAACAACGGCTTGAAAAGGGTGGAAAAGAAAATCCTATCCGCCCCCTTTCTCCAAGCCAGAAGAGGAGCCGAACCCATCAAAAGCATTAAAAGAATTCCCGCAGGAACTCCCCAAGAATTGAACCAGGGAGCTTTGAATTCTCTTCCGTAAAGAAGAGGTGAAAAAACTCCGAGGAGAATCGCAAGAGTTGCGATTACGAGGAGGAAGTTGTTAAAAAGAAAACTTCCTTCTTTGGAAGTCATCGCTTCGAGATTGCGTTCGGGTTTGAGAGAATCCCTTCTATAAATCAAAAACCCTAAAAAAAATAAGAAACTGACTCCGATATAAATGATAAACGGAGTTCCGATTGTGGACTTTGAAAAACTATGAGGTCCTTCGAGAACACCGCTTCGAGTGATCCAAGTTCCCAATAAGCAGAAATGGAAAGCGAGGATGATCAAAAGCATATTCCAAAACTTTAACATTCCTCTTCTTTCCTGGATGATCATGGAATGAAGAAATGCGGTCGATAAAAGCCAAGGCATCAGAGACGCGTTTTCCACCGGATCCCAAGCCCAATAACCTCCCCAGCCCAATTCTTCATAAGCCCATTTGGAACCGAGAAGAATTCCGGTTCCCAAAAAGAACCAAGAGAAGATCGTCCATCTTCTTACAAAACGAAACCAGTTTTCGGAAAGATGTCCCGTAAGCAGGGCGGAGACAGCGATCGCGAACGGAATCGCAAAACTCACATAACCTATGTATAAAATCGGAGGATGGATCACCATCGCCCAGTGTTGCAGAAGCGGATTTAGGCCTCTTCCCGCGACGGCGGCCGGTTGAAATTCTCGAAACGGTTGTGCGTCCGGATAAAATACGGCGAGATAGGAAAAAAAAGCTGAAATGACGGCTAACGTGAGATTCATGATTGGGATTCGATCCTGAACGAGCTCTCTAGTTTGCCAAAGGACGATAAACGTAAAAACGGAAAGTAAAAGATTCCAAAAGAGAAGAGAGCCTGAAGATCCGGACCAGATTCCGGTAAGTCTGTAAAATAAGGGAAGGTGTTCGTTCGAATGCATCACCACGTAATGGTTCGAGAGATCGGTTCTGAAAAGCTGAACAAGCAGAACGATAAAAGCAAGAAGGATAACCGCTGTGTTTGCCATTAGGGTATATCTTCCTAATTCGATTGCTTGTTTGTCTTGTTTCCAAATGCCGTAAGAAGTCTGGACGATCGAAAAAAGAAGAATTGCAAAGGAGGTGATGATGCAAAGTGCGCCGAAATCGTTCATACGAAAGTCTTTGATCCTTTTATTTGTTTTCTTCCGAATAATCGGCTTCATATTTGGAGGCGCATTTCGCTTCTACGTGATCCGAAACTAACACTCCGTCTTTTATATAACCGTCTACTCTCGCACGAGTACCTTCTTTGAAAGCGTCCGGAAGAAGAGTTTCTCCCGTAAAAAAAACAGGGATTTGTTTTTCGTTGAATTCTAATATGAACCTCGCGGTCTTGCCTTCACGAACCACGGAACCCAATTTCACAAAACCTCTGACTCTTAAAAGATCGTCTTGATATTTAGCCGGAGATGCCGCGAGCTCCGAAGCGTCGAGAAGAGTATAGGATGTTTCCTTGGAGGAGAAATACGCGATGGAGCCGAGGGACAGAAGAATGATCCCTGCGAGGACCGTAAATTTGATGTTCATCGTAAAAGTTCCGACTGTTTTCGTTTTAGACCATAAAATCGGAACGGATGGAGGGAGAAAAGTGGAAATATCCTCGTTTTCTTTCGTTCCAATTGGGATTCATGAATTTCGGATCTTATGGACGAGAATCCCGATCCACTCTTTGATCGAGATCGTAGAATTTTCGAGACATCCTGTGGAAGGAAAAAAATTATCCAAGGTTAAAACAGACTTTTGAGTGCGGAAGTCGGTGGGAAAGGGAATGATCGTGATTCCTTTTTCTTGAAAAATCTCGACGGATCTCTTCATGTGAAAAGAAGAAGTCACTAAGATCACCGAAGTCCATCCGTGTTCCTTGAGTAGCTCCACTGCGAAGTTTTTATTCTCTAGAGTGTTTCTGCTTTTGGATTCTAAGATCAGGGAAGAATCGGGTATGCCCATCTGTCTTAAGAACCTTCCCGCGGGTTCGGACTCCGGAACCGTCTGATACAAAAGATTTCCGGAACCTCCGGAGAATAAAATTTTAGGCGCCTTCTTGGCTCTATAAAGTCTTACCGTTTCCGTAAGTCTTTCGGCACTGTTGGAGAGATCGACCGGTTCGTCGTGGATGCTCAAGGTCGAAACCATTCCACCTAATACGAGTATGACGTTAGCCTGGGGAACTTGTTCGAGAGGGAGTGGCGGGTAATAGATTTCCAAAGATTGAATCAATTTTTGAGAAACATTACTCGTGGATAAAAGCCAAAGGATTAAAACCGGTACCCAAACGGAAAATTTTTCTTTCCATTTTTTGAGTTTTGCGCCGGCAAATAAAAGTAAGAGAAGAACTAAAGGCAAAGGAAATAAGATAAGAGTCGCAAGTTTTGAAATCGAAAATAAAATCGTGGACATGTGTTATCGGACTAAGAATTCCGTTCTCCTTCTTTTGAAAGGACCGGCGATTTGTAAATTTACGTGCGGCTCCGTTTCGTTTCAAATTTGGATTCGTTTCCAAATTCTAAACTTCATTCCTTCAGCGAGGCTGAAATTGTAAATCGGTTTTCATTTGAATAGGAACGATTCCCCAAAAAGATCCGTCAAGTCGAACCCCAAAGTTTTGGTAGACATACGTCTTTGATTGTTTCTTCAAGCGTCGTTTTTTGAAAACAATCCAAAAATTAAAATCTTCTTTGAAAAATCAAATACCGTCCGGAGTGAACGCGGCTCTATATGCTTCCGGTGGACAGGTTAAGTAAGAACAAGACTTTGCTCCCTTGTTTTCCGGGTCTTCGGACCAAATTCCTTCCGAAGTCAAATCCTCGCAGGATATTTTCACCGAATTCGATTTTTGACGCCCTGCGGAATAACCTTGGCAACTCCAAACCGGAATGTTTGTAAAACAGGAACAGTTTCCACGGAAGGCCTGAGTGTCGGTGCAATAGATACAATCCGAAAGAGTTTCGTTAAACGTGCCGGCAAGTAAACGAATGAGTTGGTCCTTGTCGTGTTCTCGTTTGTCCTTTTGGCAAAACAAAATCGGAATTATTAATAAAATGAGAATATACTTTTTCATGTGACCTCCTATGGAACGACCGTGAACGGGAATGAGATTTTGAGAATCGCATTCACACCCGGATTGAGAGCATAGTCCTTGTATCTACTGAGATGATCCGCATAAGAAACATTGAATATGTTTTGAACGCTCAGATCCACTGAGGGCTGGGATGTTCCATCTCCTAAATAAGGAAGTTCGAAACCGAGCCCTATGTCCGTAAGATTGTAACCTTTGGTTGGAGTTTCCTTGGGATCGACTCTATACTGAGAATCGTAAAATTTTCCGTTGATGGAAAAATAGAAATCTTTTAGCCCCAGAATGGAACTTTCCGTCCATCGAAGGCCCGCGCGTGCCCGATTTGGAGTTGTTCGCGGAAGGGGGTTGGTGTCGTTCTGGTTTCTTGCATAAACAATGTCGATTCCGCCGGAAAAAACTAATTTGCTAGTGAGTTCGGCTTGGATGGAAAATTCCCCTCCTTTTAAAACGGCGTTTCCCTGTTTGTATCTGTATTTAGGCAGACCGGAGTCGGGATCGATTTCCGCAATGCTTGCGGCATATATGAAATTTTGAATGTGATTTTGAAATACGCTGACCTCCATTTGAATCCTGGAGGAGGCATATCTAATGGAAAAGTCCAGGTTATTTGAATATTCTGGTTTAAGAATGTCTTTTCCTATTTCGAATTTTCCCGTGCCTTCATGAACTCCGTTGGAAAAAAGTTCGAACGGGGTAGGCGCTCTAAATCCGCGTCCATAGTTTAAAATTGTGGAAAAAGATTTATTGATTCTCCAAACGAGACCCGTTGAGTTTGTTGTCGCATAATAATTTTTGGTTTGTTCCGTGATATTCAAGGTCGTGTTGTTTTTGATGTCCGCGGACCTTTTATCGCCTCGAACTCCCGCACTCAGAATCAAGGAGCCGAGTTTGAGTTCTTCCAAAAAATAACCGGCTATGTTTACAATTCCATAGGAGGGAATCAAAGGTTCGGTTCCGATCGTTCTGTTTCTTTGTTCCAAACCGGAAACGCCTAAGGTTCCTTGCAAAAGATTGAATATAGGTTTGTGATGAAACTTCGCGTCTGCGGTCGCCGTATCTAAAAAAAGATTCAGACCTTGGCGTTTCGCCTTGTAAGTAGCTTGATAGAACTGAAATGATTTGTCGAAGATGTCTACGTTTTCGTCCCGAAGAACGTCTTTGATGGGAAAGAGTTTATTTTTGGACTCGATTTCTCTTCGATTGTTCCTTTGATAGGAAAAATCGAGTTCCAGATTTCCAGCGGGAAAAATAAGAAAAGAATGAAAATGAGATTTCTCGTGAAGAAGTTTTTGATAAACCGTTGAACCCGGATTTTCGTTCGGATTGTCCAATAGATCCTGAGTTTGTTCTCTTCGGAAAGAATCCAGATAAAAATTTCCCCATTTTCCGTCTAAGCCGACCGATGCATTTTGATTTTTTTCAATCATACCAGTGTTGGGCATCGTTCCGTTCGGAGTCGTAATTCTTCCCGCTTTCCTCGTATTTGCACTGGCTCGGTAACCGAACCCGTCCATGTTGCCGTATATCGCAAAATTTCCCGCGTCTTGCTTGTTGTTCGAATAGCTGTTGGAATTGAAAATTCCTGCCATTTTGGGGACACCTTCTCCCGAACGGGGAGCTTTGTCTCGGATCACGTTGACTACTCCGGCGAGAGCGTCCGAACCGTAGAGTAAACTTCCCGGACCTCGAATTATTTCAATTTTTTGAATATTAAAAGAATCTAATTCTGTCGTGTGATCGTCTCCGAATTGTTGTTCTTCCTGGCGGATTCCGTCGGTCATTACGAGGACTCTTTGCCCTGTCAAACCTCGGATGATCGGTTTTGAAGTTCCGGCCCCCGTGGTTAAGTTGGAAACTCCGGGAGTATTGTTGATCGCTGACATTGCCGTCTCTCCTCTTTGACGATCGAGTTGTCTGCCCGACAAAACCGTAATCGGTTGCGGAGAGGTTAGAAAGTCCGAAATTGTGGATTTTGCAGTGACATTGATTGCGGAACCGTCCAAAGAACTTTCGAGGAGAACGAATTGGGCTTTTTGGTCTTTTTCTCCGATCGTAACCGAAAGAGTTTCGGATTGATAACCTCTTGCGCTCGCGGTCAGAACGTATTTTCCCGGAGGGACGTGGTCTAAAACGAACTCGCCCTTTTCGTCCGTAACCGCACTTTTTCTGGATTCTTGGATAAGAACCTTCGCGTTCGAAATCGGTTTTCCGTTTTTGTTTTTGATGACGCCGGTTAGTGCAACGTCTAAAGCGAAAACGGGAACTGGAGAAATAAAAATTGAAAATATGAATATTCTAAAATACAAATGTATTTGCTCTTTCAAGCCGAACCTCCTGGACAAAAAATCCATTCAATCAAATAAAATTAGAAAAGAATGATTTAAGAGATAGGGATTGAAAAAGGAGGTGCTCGACCGAGCTGAATTTGAACGAAATTAGAAAGAGGGATAAGAACTTTGGAAGGAACTAATTTTTCTTTTTGAAAGATCGAAAAAGAATTCTGAGTTAGGAAATCCGGATTCCAGATAGAATGTGTTTCTCTTTGGAACTGACAGATCGGACAAGCGGGAGCCTGTTTAGAATTCTGATATGCGGAGTAAGATGATTGAGAAAGGGTTCGAGTCTCTTTTTCTGCGTGGGTATGAAACTCCGTTCCCACAAAAAGAACGAGGAAAAGCGCAAGAAATCCGGATTTGAGAAAATTGCGAACCATTTCTTATTATTGCTAATGATAAACCAATACTAATTAAGGGCAAGTAGAATGTAAAACGATAATTTCAATAAGGATTTTTCATTTTTAGAAATCTTCCGACCGAAGACTTTTCGTTGCAGAGATGAAGCAGTCCATAATTTTCGAACTGTGACGGCAATTTTGTTTCTTGCTCAGGATCCGAATCATTTGAAGCGTTATCCCACAAGTGTGAAAAAGAAATTGAGAAACTTCACGCTTCTATAAACAGCGCGCCCAAAACCCCAGCTTATTTTGTCAGAAAGATCAAACTGCAGAAACTCAACAGAACGCTTCCTCAACTCAAATCTCGCTCCCGAAGGGTCGCGTTCTGGGTTCTGTCCTATCGAACGCCCTTAGGAAGTGAGATGTTTGAGTTTCTTTGGGACAGGTTCAAAAATCATTTTCGCAATCCCTTCTCAAAAAAATAAAATGGAATCCTATCTCAACAATCTAAAAACTTCGTGTATCTGCATTTTGAGAACTTCGCTTTCCCTGGAAGAAATCCGTGAGCAAATCCGCAATACATTATCCATATCAAATATTCAGATTTTAGAATACACTACAGTGTTTCGATTTTGACTTTATCTTTGAGTTTGTCCCAAAACCGTACAATGTAGGAATTCCTACGTTTTTAAACGATGAGAAAAATCATTTCGATCGGTCTTGAATCGAAAACGATGACTTGTCCGCAGACTGCTTTTTCAGTTTTGTTTATGAAGACGTTTTCTTTCGTGTTTCTCGTTCATAGAACTCGTAGGATTCTTTCTAAGGTTTTTTGTTTTTCTTCAAACGGAAAAAAATGAGAGGCTCCGGGCCAAATCTCTAAGGTTGATTTTTTATTTCCCGAATTGATTCTTCTTGCGCTTTTTGGGGAACAAACTTCGTGCGGATCGGGAATTGTAAGATGTGTTTCCGTCTTGATTTTTCCAAATTGAAACAAACTTCGATAACTCACCGAATCGAAAATTTTCGCTTCTACTTCGGGCAGACAACGTAAAAGGGCTTTTCCGTTTTCTCCGATTCGAAAACAACTTCGGATGTAATCGTCGTAAATTTCAGGATCCATCTTGAAAAAAGAAGGAGTTCTTCTGTAGAGTTTGGAAACGGTTTCTAGATTTTTAAATTCCCTTCTTCTTTTGATGGCAATTTTGGCAAGAGGATTGTGAAAAAGTCGGGAGTAAGTTACTTTCAAAAAATCTAATACGACCGGATCGTGTGCGATCACCTTATCGAACTTTTCGGGAGAGTGATGCGAAGCGAGCAGAAGGCTCGCTCCTCCCAGGGAGTGGCCGATGCCAATGATATTCTGTAGATTTTCCGTTTCTATCAATCTAAGGACTTGATCTCTAAAGAAATACCAGTTTTTAAATTCGAGAGTGGAATCGGATTCTCCATGACCCGCAAAATCGAGAGCGATTACGCGGTGCGTTTTAGAAAGAGCTTCAATGTAAAATTTATACGTAAAAGCGTTGTATCCGTTTGCATGACAGAGAACGATCGTCTGTTTTGAATTGGAATTCGAACCTGTGTCGATATAAGAAAGATTGAGTCCTTGAAAGGAAAATATTTTTCTGAACATAATGGAAAGATTTGACCTTGATCTTTCCAACTCCTTCGATGGACTGGTTTTCGTAAAGCTGAAACCGGGGCCCTTATGCAGATACAAGTTCTTATCGTTTTTACCGTCGCTCTTGCGTTTAACGCGCTTGCCAATATTCTCATTAAGGCTAGTTCTTTAAATGACGTTTCTGAAAAAATGGTGGGATTGCGAGCAATTCTGCAAGTCGTCTTCAATCCGATTTTTATCGGAGGATTGGCTTCTTTCGGTTTAGCGCTTTTGGGATATCGTTTCGTTTTAGGAAAGGGATTAAAGCTTTCTCTTGCATATCCGGTTTTTACGAGTGCGGGTTTTATTATCGTATTGATAGTATCTTCCATTGTGTTTAAAGAAAGATTAACCTGGCCTCAGTGGGTGGGAATTGTTTTCATTCTTGCGGGTGTTTGGCTTTGCGCCGCAAATATGTTCGAAACAAAATCTTAATCTGATTTTTGGAGTGCTCCTTAGGTTGTTGATGGCCAAGATTTCTCATGATTCATTCAAACTGAACCTGAAAGATTTGATTTGCTCCAAAGTCCGCGACAAGAAGTCTTTGATTGAGACAATCTATCTTGACCACGCCGATTGAGACAAACGTATGGGTAATCGTGGAAACGTTTAGATCCGGGTCGACGATTCGGATTTTGTTGGAGTTTGTATCCGATACGAACATATAACCGCTGTTGTCGAAAGAAATAAAAGCGGGACCGTTAAAGGATGCGTTTAGGCCTTTTCCATCTATACTTGCTCCGATTCCGTTCCCCAAAAAAGTGGAAACAGTCGAAGTTTTAAGATCAATCTTACGAATTCTGTGATTTTGAAGATCCGCGACTAATAGACTATCGGTTTTTTGATCATAAGTAATTCCTAATGGAGATTTGAATTGTGCCGAAGCCAAATCCCCGTCTAAATAACCCGAAACTCCGCCTGAAAGTGTGCTCACGGTTCCGGAATTTAAATTTATTTTTCGGATTGCGTGGTTGCCCAGTTCTCCCACATATAAATTCCTTTCCCGATCCAAGTCCATAAAGAACGGACCTTTGAATAAAGAATTCAACCTATCCCCGTTTTGGAATCCTTCTATGTCCGAATTCCCCGCATATAAGGAGAATTGGTCCGTATGATCGATCTTGAATATTTGGGCATTTTCTTTGCAGGAAACGTATTTATCTTCGGTGATCGGATCGAATTTGATTCCGGAAGGACCTCTCAAAACTAGACTTGTGAAAAGAGTGGTTATATTGCCGAAGCGGTCTATTTTACGAATCAGATTCGCCGATTGATCGCTCACGAAAATGTTTCCGAAGGTATCTAATTCCAAACCAAAAGGAGTATTGAAAGAAGCGGTCTGAGTCGTTCCGTCGATACTCACATTAATTCCCGTTCCTGCAAATAAACTTATCACAGGGTTGTTTGTAACCTTAAGTTTACAAAGATAGCATTCTTTAAGAATACAATCCAGGATCGTGTTTTCCACCCAAGCCCGGCTCATAAAAATACTCGGATTATAAACGGAAGAGGGGGAACAAGAAACGAATGCCAGAATGAAAATTATAACTCGATAAAACATGCGGCGATCCTTTCCTTAGAATTAAGGTATAACAATATAATGTTTCTAAATGAAAAGACGACAAAAATCCGATAAAAAAATTTCCAAAAACCAAAATGGAATTTTCGAAAAAATAAAATTAGCAACTCAAAAACTCTAAGCTATGAACTTTGGGGATTCTCAAAAATGGAAATAAAAAAAGGTATCTCAATTTATTCTTTTTTTCTCTATGGGAAAAGATTCTTTTTGAAGAGGTTTTATTCGATGAACAGAGGTCCACTTTCCGGAGTAAAGGTAATCGATTTAAGTTTATTGCTCCCGGGTCCGCTTTGCTCCATGTATTTGGGAGATATGGGAGCGGATGTGATTAAGGTTGAAAATCCGAGAGCGATGGATGCCACCCGGGTTATGTTTAAAAAAGCGAATGGAGCCCCTTCCTTATTTTTGATGCTCAATCGAAATAAGAAAGCGATCACTCTCAACTTGAAAAAGGAAAAGTCGAGGGAAATATTTTTTAAACTATTAGAAGATGCTGATATACTTTTGGAAGGTTTTCGACCGGACGGACTTGCCAAGATGGGGCTCGGTTACGAGGATCTGAAAGAGCGTTTCCCGCGTTTGATTTACTGCGGTATCTACGGATACGGAGCGGAAGGAAAATATAGGGACTTTGCCGGACACGATGTGAACTATCTTTCACTTTCGGGAGTTCTTTCGCAGACCGGTAAAATTCCCCAGATTCCTGGTTATCAGCTTGCGGATATAGGAGGAGGAACGATGACGGCTCTTGCTTCGATCTTGGCGGCCTTGTATGCGAGGGAAAAGACGGGGAAAGGACAGAAGATCGCAATTTCTATGATGGATTCTTCCCTTCCGTTTTTATCTTTGTATGGGGGAATATTCGCGGCTACCGGAAAAAATCCGGAAGGGGGAAACGAACTTCTATCCGGTAAATTACCGAATTATAATGTATATCAAACTAAGGAAGGACGTTGGGTTGCGTTAGGCGCACTTGAAGATATGTTTTTTAAAACCTTTTTACGTCAGTCGGGATTAGATAGACATTTGGAAGAATTACCAGCGGAAGAAAAAAACTTTTCCAAGTGGAAAGAAATTCTTACCGCTTATTTCGCATCCAAGACATTCGAAGATTTGAACTTTCTATTTGAGAACGAGGATTCTTGTCTGACTCCCGTTAAGACGATGGAAGAAGTCAGTAAGGATCCGGTTTTAAGGGAAAGGGGAATGATTCTAGATAAAAAACATCCCGAATATGGTGATTACTTTCAATTCGGAGCTCCTTTTCCGTTTTCCGCAACCCCGATTACATATCGATTGGATCCTCCGAATCATGGGGAACATAATACGTCGATTTACCAATCTCTAGGATATACTTTGGAAGAAATCGAAACAATGAAGAGAGAAAAAGTGATCTGATTTTGTTTTGAGACATTTTAGGACACAGAAATATATTTTGAATTCGAATCTCTATACACTAAAAACAGAACGTTCGTTCTTTAAAATTGAAAAGAATGGCACATTTTAAGGCAATTTTTGAAGAGAATAAATTTTGGATAAAAAGCTTTAAACGTAAAATGAATAAAAAAGAAAAAAACGAGCGTAGCGCTAATTTTTTCCCTTGTATTTTGGTTTGATCTAATCACGGAGAAAAAAAAAGTAGGATCAGAACACTCTCGTAAGAAGGGAAAAACCGATGTACCAGGAATTTACCGAACAACAGCTCGAAATCAGGGACCAGATCCGCAATTTCGTGAAAAAAGAAATCACACATGAAGTTGCAAGCCACTGGGACGAAGAAAATAAACATCCCGAAGAACTCATTAATCGTATGAGAAAAGAATTGGGAGTCAACGGTTTGACCATCCCCGAAGAATACGGCGGTTGGGGACTCGGTTCGGTGGAACAATGTCTCGTCACCGAAGAACTTTCCAGAGGATGTCTCGGAATTTCTCTTTGTTTTGGTTATACGGGTCTTGGGATTCTTCCTATCTTGAAAGGAGCTTCTCACGAACAAAAGAAGAAGTGGTTACAACCGGTCATAGATGGAGAGTATGGAATCTCTTTCTGTCTTTCCGAGCCGGGTGCGGGATCCGACGTTCCGGGTATGAGTACGACTGCCGTTAAAAAAGGCGACAAGTGGGTCATCAACGGAACGAAACAATGGATCACTGGCGGTGGTAGTGCCGGTGCCTATACTGTATTTGCCTATACCGATAAGGGAAGAGGGACTAGAGGAGTGAGTTGTTTCTATGTGAAGAGAGAAACTCCGGGTCTAACCGTCGGTAAAAAAGAAGATAAGCTCGGAATTCGTGCTTCCGATACTCGTCAGATCATCTTTGAAGATTGTGCCGTGGAAGAAGCGAACATGATCGGAAGAGAAAACTTAGGATTTATTTACGCGCTTCAAACTCTAAACGCTTCTCGTCCGTACGTTGCGGCGATGGGAGTAGGTGTCGCTCAAGCGGCTCTTGACTACGCTTCCAAATATGCAAGGCAAAGAGAGCAATTTGGATCCAAGATCTCCAGCTTTCAAGCCGTTCAGCACATGCTTGCGGATATGTCCATCGGTTTGGAAACTTCCCGTCAAGTTACGTATCTTGCGGCGAGGATGGCTGACGCCGATGATCCGAGACTTCCTAAGTATTCCGCAATTGCAAAAGCTCACGCTTCCGAGACTGCGATGAAATGCGCTCTGGATGCGGTTCAAATTTTCGGCGGATACGGTTATACAAAAGAATACCCTGTCGAAAAACTGATGAGAGATGCGAAAATCCTTTGTATTTTCGAAGGAACCACTCAGATCCAGAAAAACGAGATTGCGGCTTACGTGATTCGTGAAGCGGCATCCGCTAAATAAGAATATTAGAATTTTCAAAAATGCGTTCTTACATGACGGGACGCGTTTAAAAAGTTACGGTGATTAGAAAAAAATTTTCGAAAACCGCGAGTGAATTAAAAGGCGCTTGGTCAGCGCCTTTTTTATTACGACTTTGGGTCTTTGAAACGAAAGTTATAAATTACCTTTATTCGCGTCCAAAATTTTCAAGTGATTTCGGCGATCATTGTATGAGACGTATCAATCCAAAAATCTGAATTTCCTAAAACAAAAACAAATAAAATCTAAGCGAGATTTGACGGTTCGTTTTTGAAAATTTTTTTCCTGATTTCAAGAGTTTTGAAACTTGTCCGATTATTTCTTATTTATTTGTGTAATTGTCTAATCGCCCTTTTTTGTAAATTTGATGCTTATCACCGTTTTCGTTAGAAAACGTTAGATTTATTTTTGAAGTTCGCTTCCGAATGTGTAATTAAAATTGTTTTCAATTCGAATTGACAGTGTGATCTCTCATTCGAACCATTGACCCAGGATGGTCCATATGTATAGGATTGTGTCCGTTTTGTTTTTTATTTTTTTTCTACTCGTTTTTTTTAACTGTAAAGAACCAGTTCAAAAAGCGGAACTGGAAAGTTTTGTTATAAAGAACATCATTCATCCCAATAACAACCCTTACAACAAGGATAAAGTGGAGTTAGGAAAACTGCTCTACTTTGACAAACGACTTTCACTCAATGGGGATACAAATTGTGCGATTTGTCATTCGGTGGAAATACAAAACTTGGAAAAAAATTCTTTACCTAGAAGTAAAATTCACAATTCCCCGGCCTCTTCTCTTACAAATGTAGGTTTGTATAAGGATGTGTTCATTGATCCTCAGGCGAAAGATTTGGAAGAAATTGTAAAGGAAAGGGTTTACACGGCGGTAATGCTCAAAAACGAGAAGACCATCGTAGCGAGACTCAATCAGGTTTCGGAATACAGGGAGCTTTTCGAAAAAGTATTCGGTTCTCCTGGAATTACGATGGACCGGATCGTAAAAGCGATTTCCGCGTTTGAAAGAACGATCATATCCAAGAATTCTAGATTCGATCGTTATGTGATGGGGGAAGAGTCTGCGCTTTCTCCGGCTCAGAAACGGGGTTTAGACGTGTTTATGAACAAGGCCAAATGTTCCCAATGCCACAAGGGGCCGAATTTTTCGGATTCTGAAAAACATACCACCGGTCTTAGCGGAGTCATTCAAAAAGTAAGAACCCCGAGTCTTAGAGACGTGAGTAGGAAAAGCGAATTTATGCATAACGGAGGATTCACGAAGTTGGAAGACGTAGTGGATCATTTTGTAAACGGGGGGGCGAAGGATTCAATCGAAGACCCGCTTTTAAGACCTATGACGATTACGGAAGAAGAGAGAAAGGATCTGATAGAATTCCTGAAATCTCTCGAAGGGGAATCTCATCCGTTAGAAATGCCTAAAATACCAAGAGCTTAAAAGGATTTCTGTTCGTTGTAAATCGTGCATAACGGATAATTTTTCTTGAGCCCTAACTTTAACGTGGGTTCGTGGAGAAAATGAGAAAGAATTTCCTAAAAGTAGGAATTACTACAATTTTAGAATTTGTTCGTAAAATCGTGATTTGCGTTAGTTCCCACATTTTAAAAATAGATTTACTACTCATCCCTACATAATAGAGTGTCCAAAATTCTGCGTCTAAACGGAGATTTGTGCTAAAATTAGCGGTCTCCTTTGTGTAGAGATCAGTAAAGTTCAGGTTCAACTTTTTTCAGGAAAATGAATCTACGCCGAATTCACGTTCACTTAGAGTGTGTTCCAAAGCCTAATAGAAATCAGCTTCCTATCAATTCAGTAAATTCGTAATAAAAAGGTCGCCGGGGAGTTCCCACAGAAACCGTTACATTGGCGGTTTATACCGTTTTTGTGCGGTTTTTCCTGTCGTTTAAAATTGTAGTAGTTCCTACATTGTTGTGGTTTAATAAAGAAAAAGAAGTAGGAAATAAAAAAGGCTCTCAAAAAGAGAGCCTTTTACAAATAGAATCTTATAAATTCTATTTTTTTTAGAGTTCGTGTTTATAGCCAAATCTATAAATTTGCCCACCGACAACGATCGGATAAGTGGGAAAAGGAGCGAGAGTCGAGGCCCCTCCTACGGATTGTGTTTTACCGACCGCATAAGCGGCAGACATAATCGTTTCTAGTTCTAAAAATACGTGGCCTTTGTCGGTTACTCTCGCCTGAGTTCCAATTAAGAAGTTTGGAGCGATTCCAGTAGCTCGGAATCGAATATGTTCACGAGTGGTAATTGGATCGGTTCCATCGCCCAGTAAGTTTGCAATACTTGTAACTCCAGCAGCAGCTAAAATATCATGACCACCTTTGATATTGTTCATTCCATTCAAGGACCATCCACCGTTGAAGTAGTTCAAACCGGCACCCATATAAACTGCAGCATCTTCGGTGACATTCAATTTGATACCTACGGTAGCCGGAATTACGATAGCACTAAATCCCCAAGTCATGTCGACGATATTCAAGCCTGCAATGTCAGCCTTTGTGATACCACCAGCGATTTTCTGTGTGTATTCTGCCGCAACTCTCCAAAAGAAATATTTTCCAAAATCGGATTCGTAGCCTACCATTAGGTTTCCTCCGACCATTGCACCTTTGGTAGATCTTGCATTGATAATACCACCGGTCGTTCTATCAAGGGTAATCAATCGGTTTTCAGCCGCAATTCCTCTTCTTAGTCCAACCCCTACGTAATTTCCTTCACCCGCAGGTTTAGAAGGGTTTTGAACACAAGTAGGCTCACTTGCACTTACGGTACAAGTGTCGGTTGATCTAACCGGACCATAATAGGTCGCAGCATCCAAACCGTCTTTAGTGATTGTTCCACCTAATTGGCCCAGGTCTAATTGTAACCCGAATCCTACAATTGCGTACGATTTTGCACTAAGACTCGCAGCCGAAAAAAACACCACAGCTAGGGCAAACAACACCTTACTCATATTACGCATCATTGATAACTCCTTAACTCACGATTCAATTAGAATTTAATTGTGTTTCCGGACGCTTTTGTATTCGGTTTCCGAATCCCGGACACAGGATGAAACTTTAGAAGTTCATGGATTAGTGTCAAACAGGATTTCGTAAAAAGACTGAAAAGTTCCTAAAATTCTTAAAGTGGGATAAAAAATTTTTCTCATTTTCTAACAATCGTTATGTGCTGGCCTGGGATTTGTGAGTTTTTGTTACGACGAAATTTTTTTTATCAATCTTTTGAGTAATTCCGAAAAATCCTATTTTATATTTTGATTTTAAAAAGAGGTAATGGGATTTTCGGAACATATTTTGTGCCATGCGATCCGGGTTGTTTTTCGAAGAATTTGAATATGATAACAGAATTGAAGATTTTTGTTCCAAATGGGGTAAAAGAGAAGCAGATTTTAATGGAATTGCGTATAAGAAACTTCGAAGGCTATTTTTATTGATAAACTCGAAATCAGGCGAGTTAATTTCCGAAGTGACTATTGCTCTGTTTCTCTAAAAAAGTGGGGAATAAAAAATAAGAACGAAGAAAGGGAGAAAGATTCGGGCCGAAAGTGAAAATCGGCCCGGCCCGAATGAAAAAGAAAAAAATCTACATTCTTTCTATGATGGTCGCGATTCCCATTCCTCCTCCGATACAAAGGGTAATCAGCGCATAACGTTTCTGTCTTCTTTCAAGCTCGTCTAACGCGGTTCCGAGAAGAATCGCCCCGGTTGCCCCAAGAGGATGTCCGAGAGAAATGGAACCTCCGTTGACGTTGATTTTTTCCAGAGGAATGCCCAGCGATTTCTGAGTGTAAAGAACTACGGAAGCAAACGCTTCGTTGATTTCCCAAAGATCGATATCGTCGGCCTTGAGTCCGGCTATCGCTAACGCTTTTTTAGAAGCGGAAACCGGTCCTGTTAACATGATTGTAGGGTCTTCACCTGTGGAAGCCATTGCAACGATTTTCGCGCGAGGTTTGAGTCCGTATTTTTTGATCCCTTCGTCCGAAGCGAGAAGAACCGAAGCCGCACCGTCTACTATTCCGGAAGAGTTCCCTAGTGTGTGTATATGATTGATCTTCGGAATTTCCGGATAGGATTTAAGCGCAATCGCATCCAATTCTTTTTCGCCGATCGTTTTGAAAACTGGAGCCAAATCGGAGAGCCATTCGAAAGTGGATTCGATTCTCGGATTTTCATCCGTATCGACTATGGTACCATCCTCGATTTTAATCGGAACGATGGATTTTTTGAAGTACCCTTCTTTGATTGCTTTGTCCGCTTTGATCTGGGATGATTCCGCAAAACGATCTGCTTCCTCACGAGAAATCCCGAACTTAGTCGCGATCAAATCCGCAGAGATCCCTTGGGGCACCAAATTATAGTGTTTTTGAATATTCGGATTTCCGATATTAAAGTCTCTTCCATTCATATCGGCTCCCATCTTTACGCGGGACATTGATTCAACGCCGCCGCCGAGGGCGATTTGCATGGAACCGGATTGGACGTGGTTAGCGGCATTGTTGACTGCTTGAAGTCCGGAACCGCAGAAACGGTTTACAGTATAACCAGGGACTGAGTTCGGCCAGAGTGCGGACATGACCGCATAACGTGCAATGCAAGCCGCTTGATCGTCCACTTGAGATACGCATCCCATAACGACTTCTTCCACGATTTCAGGCTTGATTCCGTTTCTTTCTCGGATCGCATTTAAGGTTGCGGCAGAGAGTTCTTGTGGGTGAATGCTCGCCAGTGCCCCTCTTTTTTTTCCTTTTCCTCTCGGGGTTCTGACCGCATCAATTACATAGGCGTTTGACATTGTATTACCTCGCTGCCGATTTTTCTCTTGGGATTAAATTGAACAGCTGTTTAGTGATTTTGGGTATTCCGGTTTCTATTTTTGAGAGGCCAGGGAGTTTGCAATTCTTTTTGCGGGAATTCTATAGAGAGAGGAGTTCCGGTATTGAACAGAGGTGCTTTTTCTCGTATTCTCATACTATCTGATAAGAGACTTTGCTCCGTTTCTGATGGTTATAGTGATGCGGATTTACATTGTATTATATACAATGGAGTTCCAAGATTCTGCTTTTAAACAGGGATTTGCGTTAAAATTGACGTCACTCCTTTATGTAAGATCGGTGATATCCTTCCTTTTGTTCGGCCTATTTTGATTCTAAACTTGTCCTAAAATTCAAAATAAATCAGCTATGATCATTTTGGTAAGTTCGTAATAAAATGTAGAAGTTCCCACGTTTTAGTGACGAGGGTTTAGTCACCATAGTGCTTAGGACTTTACACACTACACTAACCACTAAAGCTCTGACATCTAAAACATTCCTGCATTTTTGTGAAACTCAGGCGTCTGCTTCTATTGGCGCTCGATGGATTTTAGGACAGACTCTGATATGGCGCCCCCACCGGAGCAGTAAATATTTTTTCGCATTTTTATCATCAAATAGTTTAACTCGTTAGAGAAAAGCATTCGCGACGATTGATCAGACTGATATTTGCGGGTTGGATACCGCAGGATAATCTATACATCGGGAGCTGTTCTTAGTCTTAAAACAACTCAGCACTACCCTTCCTAAACTCAAATCTCGTTCCCGATGGGTCACGAGATAGGGCGCGTTGTAGATCAAATCTGCAAAGCAGAAATGCTTCAACACTGAGTCAACAAGTATTCCTCCTTTATCGTACATCTTCTCTAACGAATAAAACCATTTGATGAAACATTATTCTAACTCTAAGCTACTAGGTTCATCGCTGCCCAAAGAAAACCGGATAGTTCTCTGGAAACTGCGGTTATCATTACCTGAGGAGTTTTTCCTCTTACTCATCCCTACATAATAGAGTGTCCAAAATTCTACATCTAAACGGGGATTTGTGCTAAAATTGGCGGTACTCCTTTATATAGAGATCAGTAATTGTCATTATTTACTACTCGGACGCATGAATAAAATACTATGATAAACTATTTCGAAAATTAGAATGTTGGAATCTTCCTCTAAAAAGTCGAGATTTCCCGATTTGACTTAATTTTTGAGAACCGTTGTACTTTTGCAAAACCGACCGCTTATTTTCGAGTATCATTTTCATACCTCCGAGTAGTAAAATTTAAGGGTTATCAGAAAGTAGTATAAAAAATGGAAAGTGAATTCTTCGACAACTGTCGACTCCGAAAAGCCGGAGCCTTTCAACGAAGCCTTTCACAATTCCAAGAAAAAATATAGGAATCGATAAAATTAATAAAAAAGGAATATTATGAATTTAGAAAGTAATTTGTTTTTGATTGGGTTTGGAGGGGCGATCGGAAGTGTATTTCGTTATCTGTTGCAATATTGGTTCGGAAGCGTTCTTGGATTTGCCCTTCCTTGGGGGACATTGACTGCAAATTTACTCGGTTCCTTTGTTATCGGGATCGTATATGCCTTTTTTGACCGGTTCCCGGTTTTAGATCCTCAGTGGAAGTTTTTAATTGCTTCCGGACTCTGTGGAGGTTTTACGACCTTTTCAACGTTTTCTTACGAAACCTTTCAATTGTTAAAATCCGGTCATTATGTTTTATTTTTCGGATATATCTTCTTAAGTGTAATCGGTGGAATCGGTTTCACTTTTGCGGGAATTTGGATGGTGAGAAATTTTTAAGAAAGAATGAATAATTTCTTAAGTTATGCGTCTTTTAAAAATTCTTCCGCTTTCAATCGTTTGATTCGATACTTAAGGAAATAAAATTCGGAAATCGATGCTCTTCATAGACCGCTTAAGTATTAAATTTATTTGATGTATTCTGTTTTTCCCGGATTGGAAATATTTTTCTTTACAAACTTCTTCTTTCTCATCAGTTTCAAAGGAAACAAACTTCAAAGGAAACAAAAACTTCAAAGGAAACAAACTTCAAAGGAAACAAACTTCAAAGGAAACAAACTTCAAAGGAAACAAACTTCAAAGGAAACAAACTTCAAAGGAAACAAACTTCAAAGGAAACAAACTTCAAAGGAAACAAACTTCAAAGGAAACAAACTTCAAAGGAAACAAACTTCAAAGGAAACAAACTTCAAAGGAAACAAACTTCAAAAGAAGCAAAATGTCGGGAATACGAAAATGAATACTTCAAAAAAAATAAATAATATAAGGCAAGTCGATGAAGAAAATATTTTCTATTTCTATTTTTCTTTCCTTGTTTTTTCAAGGTTGTATGGTTTGGCCTCTCGTAGTCGGGGCCGTAGGTTTGTCCACCGGTAATAAAGGCGGCGGTAACAATCCTTTTCTTCTCCTTCTTGGGATCGCTTCGGATCCGGTTATCACTCGAATCGAACTCAGTGCTCAAGATTCCTCAATTGCTAAAGGAATGAGTACGGCTCTTCAAGTGACCGCGATCTTTGATGATGGAACGAACATGGATATTACGGATTCCACTTCCATCGTTTCCGATTCTCAAGCCATCGTAGAGGTCCAAGGGAATCGATCTCGAGGGATTTCGTTGGGGTCTTCCACGCTTCAAGCCGAATACAAGGGCTTGTATTCTCAGCTCCAAATCACAGTAACGTCCGCGACTTTAGATTCGATCCAAGTTACGAGTTTAGAGCGGGATTCCTTGCCGAGAGGTTTGAATCGTCAGTTTTCCGCAATCGGTATTTTTTCGGACGGGTCCCATCAGGATCTTTCCAACGATCCATTGACGATTTGGTCTTCCAGCGATTCGTCTTTAGTTCGTGTGAACGATTCCGGTTTGGCTTCCGGCCTTAATTTAGGAACCGCTCATATTCATGCATCCTTCGGGTCTAAAAGAGGTTCTGCAACTATGACCGTCGGATCGGCGACTCTTTCTTCGATTGAAGTAACTCCAGTAAATTCGAATCTTCCTTTGGGAAAGAAGCAACAATTGGTCGCGACGGGGATCTATTCGGATAACTCGAATAAGGACATTTCTTCTTTGGTCACTTGGGATATTTTGGATAATACGATCGCCACAATTCAGCCAAAAGGTGTGGTGGAAACTGTTAGTACTGGTTCCACTACCGTTTTGGCTTCCATCGGTTCTTCGGTCGGTTCTACGACGTTGAACGTTGTGCCGGCGTCTTTGGTTTCCATTTCCGTTTCTTCCGTAAATTCTTCCAAGGCCAAAGGTCTTAAGGAAAATTTTATCGCGACCGGTATTTTTTCGGACAATTCAAATTTGGATATCACGAATCAGGTTACTTGGAGTTCTTCGGATACGAACATTCTTACTGTTTCCAATGCGAGCGGTAGTCACGGTTTGGGTTCCGCTTTGAATCAAGGCGCTGTTAAAGTTATTGCTTCCGTTGGCGGAGTCGTAGGTTCTACGGACTTTACGGTTACTCAGGCGTCTTTGGTTTCGATCTCTATTTCTCCGATTCTTTCTTCGATGCCGAAAGGTTTGACTCAGCAATTTAAAGCGACCGGTATTTTTACGGATAACTCCAAGCAGGATCTCACTTCCTCGGTCACTTGGACTTCTTCTTCGAAAGCTTTAAGTGTGTCTAACGTATCAGGTAGAGAAGGAATGGGACAGGCTGCTGCGGTCGGAAGCGCGACTATTACGGCCAAGTTGGGGACTACGTCCGGGAAAACTACCATTAAGGTGGCTCCTGCGGTTCTCGCTTCGATTCAAATCAGTCCGATGAATACTGCCACTCTCGCAAAGGGCTTAAAAAAGAACTTTTCCGCTAGAGGAATCTATTCGGATAATTCCAGTTCCGATATCACTTCTTCCGTTACCTGGTTTTCATCCGATCCTTCAGTTGCCGTGGTTGATAACGTTCCGTTATACAAAGGAGAAGTTCGCGGAGAAAAGATAGGAACTACGAATATTAAAGCGGCATTGGGAAAAGTTAGCAGTCCCACTGTCGAATTATCCGTAACTGCAGCGGAACTCGTTTCTATCGAAATCTCTCCCTATTTCGCTGCAACTGCAAAGGGACTTACGAAAAACTTTAAGGCTACGGGTACTTTTACGGATTATTCTACGCAGGATATTACGGAACAAGTCACTTGGAAATCCTCAGATACGGAAATCGTAAGTATTGAGAACGCTGCCGGAAGCAAAGGATTGGCGCATATGCTCAAGTGGGGAGACAGTTATATTACCGCCACTTTAGGTTCTATTTCAAGTTCGCCCAAATTGGCTATGGTGACTTCTCCGGCTATCGTTTCGGTTGCAGTGACGCCAAGTAATCCGTCCGTTGCGAAAGGGCTAACCTACCAATTTAAAGCGACGGCGACATATACGGATAATTCTACGGCAGATATTACAAGAATGGCTTCCTGGTCTTCTTCTGATTCGAATAAAGCATTGGTCAACAACGACATACTTTCGGGAGGTTTGGTTACCGCAGTCGCTACCGGAAGTACAAACATCACTGCGAGATACGAAAACTTGTCGGGCTCTTCTACTTTAAATGTCACTCCCGCGACTCTTACCTCTATCGAAGTGACACCGATTCGTTCCTCCATTGCTAAAGGTCTTACGGAACAATTTATAGCGACGGGGATCTATTCGGACAAATCTACCCAGGATTTGACTCAGGTTGTGACTTGGACTTCCTCCGATTCCTCCCGAGTTGCGATCGAAAACACCGCCGATAAAAAAGGTCTTGCGCTCGCTTCTACTTTAGGAAGTTCGAATATTACGGCAACTTACAATTCCATTCAAAGTTCTCCGATTTCGGTGACTGTTACAGAGGCAAAATTGGCAAGTATTACCGTTAGTCCAGAGTCCACATCGAAAGCTCTGGGGCTGACTCAACAGTTCAAAGCAAAAGGAACATTTACGGACGGTTCCGAACGGGATCTTACAAATCTTGTGCTTTGGTTGTCCTCCGAACCGTTAGTGGCTTATATTATTAACGCTGAAGAGTATCGGGGATTGGCAGCCGCACATTCTGTGGGTTCCACTAAGATTCACGCGTATTACGATTCCGTAGAAAGTAATTCGGTAAATTTCAGAGTGACTTCGTCCGAATTGGTTTCTATCGAAATCAGTCCGGAGAACGGTAATATTGCCAAAGGGCTTACCCAGCAATACACCGCGCTCGGCGTTTATTCGGACGGTAGTTCACAAGATATTTCCGACTTTGTTACTTGGTCTAGTTCCAATACTTCATCGGCTAACATCTCTAATGCGGTCGGAACCAAGGGAAAAGCGACTGCTTTGCAAGTCGGGACAAGTAAAATCACCGCTACTTACCGTTCCGTTTCGGGAACCACCGATCTAAACGTCAGTGCGGCGACTCTTTCCTCGATCGTGGTATCTCCCACAAAGCCGAACGTAGAATCAACTTCAAAGACAAAGTTCTTCGCAGTGGGAATGTACTCGGACGGAACCAAAAGGGATTTGACTTCTTCGGTTACTTGGTTCAGTTCCAGTACGAATAATGCAAGCGTGAGTAACGCGCCTAAATCGAAGGGATTGGCTGTTGCAGGATCCGGGACGGGATATTCTACGATCACGGCGACTTACGGTTCGATATCCGGAAACACGCTTCTTATAGTAAATAAATATAATAAAGCGGTTCCTACCGTTAAATCGGTTACGTCCTTGTCGCCTACCGCGATTCGGGTTGTATATTCCGAATTCGTAAACAATAAGGAAGCGTTAAAACTGTCCAATTACAAGGTCGTAGATAGTTCCGCTTTGGTCGGAACCTGTTCCAATAACGCGGATTTCAAAAGAAATTCTCAAACCGGAGATTTCTCTTTGAAAAGTATCAGTGGAGCCGGGGATACGTTTACGATCACTCTTTCCGGTTCACAAAATTCGAACAAGGCATACACGCTCATAGTAAACAAACCGGGGATTCACGATCGTTCTTACGCTCCCAAATCCTTGGGTTGTCCGAATAACGCCGATTTTATGGGAAAGGAGCAACTTAAACTAACGAATGCGGTTTGTAATTCCGTAAACCGAGTGATCGTTTCTTTTTCCAAACCTTTATATGCCGGAAAGGATATCGCAAAGTCGGCGGAATGTTCGAATCCGTCTCAGTGTAAATCGAGGTATAAATTCGCAGGCGTTTCCTCTTTAGGAGATGTTACGAGTGCGAAAGTTTTAAATGGGAAGGTTTGCGGCGGAGCGCCTGCGGATCCTTCCAAAGTATGTCTAACGCATACCCTTCTTCAATCGGGCGGTCACTACACGGTGATCGCGGCAAATCGGTTGGACGGAGACGGGTTTGATAACGATGTTTGGGGAGCGATCAGTGACTCATCCGGTCAAGAGAATTTACAATCTTCTCCGAAAGATAGGGCGAATTTTGTAGGTTGCGGAAGTTCTCCCGTAAACTTCGCGGACGGTCCCGTTATTTCGGATCCTTTCGGAGATGGTTCGTCTTTCGGCGCTCTTACCAATTATAATTATCAAGTTTATCTCGGTCCGAATAGGAAAGGAAATCAAGCTGTTCGATTTCGTTACGACGGGACCTCTCCGGAGTCGGTTTTCTTTTCCTTCGCAAAGGATGCGGTCGGGGAACAATCGAGTAACACTGCTTTGTCGGGAAGTTCCGCTAATTACGTTACGATGGGTCATGCAGGTTGCACTCGTAACAGTGGGGACATTCTCGCTGGATGTTGTCCGGATAACGAGGACGGAAGAGGGGTTTTTGCGACAGGATTGTTAGGCGGAAGACCTCATATGTTCGTAGCGGGTTCGAAATCGTTAGGCGGCTTAGACTATCTCTACTACTCTTCGAACACGGATGCCGGTCTTGATTTTAAGTATATTGATATGGGAACGATTACCGGAGCATTGACTGCGGGAGCTTCGTCTATTGCTGTTTTTGATAATCGAGTTTATGTCGGTTTCGCTAAAAAAAATAACCGTTCGAACGCGCCCGATTTCGGTAAAATCACCTTTCATACTTCCGATTCAACTCGATGTGTAATCGGAAACAATTGTGATGCGACCGATGGACAGCATGGAAGTCGTTTTAGAATCGATAGAATGCCTTACTTCGGTGGGGAGAGTTTGGATGACGAATATAAGGGTCGCGTAGGTTCGACGGCTCGTTTTATTCGAACTGTCGCGGCTAGAAATAACGGTAACAAATTGGATCAGCTTGGCGGTTCGACAGTCAATTGGGGCTATTATGTGGGAATAGATTCTCTTTTTGTTTTTAAGGAAAAACTTTATGCCGCAAACGGGGGATTTCCGAATTCCTTACATAATGGAAGTATTATACGTTCCAAAAGTGCTAACCCCGCCTCTTGTGAGGGAAAAAATCGTTGTTCCGGTTGGGAAGACGCAGCGCCTAGATCCAATTCAAAATGGCATAACTCACCTAACAACAACTGGTTTTCTCTCGAACTCGTAAGGGATCGGGATTTGATTCCAGCGGATAAAGCGTTTTCTCAGTTCGCCGAATTTAACGGAAAAATGTATGTTACAAGAACGATCTGCGTAACTTCGGAGGATCACTCTGGGCTTAGAAAAAGTTTGCAAACTGTGAAAGGTTGTACGGACGGAAGTTATACGAATCGAAGACCTCAACTTTGGAAATGCGATCCGACTCTGAGCGGAAACAAATCCACTTGTGATTCGGGAGATTGGTCCGTGGTTGGAGATAACGGAACTGGTTTTACGAATTTTGGAAACGTTTTCAACCACAGTATAACGATGGTGGTAGCCAATGGATCGTATCTCTATGTGGGTTTTGACAACGAAAACGGGATTCAAATTTGGAGAACGAATATTCAAAATCCGGGAAGTTCTTCCGATGGCTGGGAGCAAGTGGGAGGCGACGGATTGGGAGACGTTACCAACCGTCAGATTTATTCGGGTATTACCGTACCGAAATTAAGTTTAAGTTATGTCTATGTAAGTACCGGGGGAAGTAATCGACCGGTTAAAGTTTACAGACAACAAAACAAATAATATGCGAAATCCATTAAAAATCATTCTGACGATGACGGCTTGTATGCTTATCCGCTGTCAAGTAAACGGAGGTTCCGAACGGCTCGTTTTTATTCAAAACGAGCAAAACGGAATCGTTCGTCTTCAGTCGTTCGTCCATGGGAAAATATATTCCGAAAAGAATATTCAAAATTATGAATTTACAATCAACCAGTCCGAAAACGTATTAGGAATTTTTCAAGTCGATTCCACGGATTCGGACTTGAGGGTTCGACTTCTAAAAAAGGGATTTCTTTTTGATTCTAAGAGGGAATGTACGAATACGAACTTAGGAAACACGTATTCCTGTAAGATCGAAATTCCATTATTGGAAAAGGGTCGGTACTGTCTAGCTGTTTATAGAAATACCGATGCGAATGAAACTGATTTTAATCTTTTTGTAGGAATATTTGGGAAGGGTTATGTCAATGTCAAAGCGGCGGCCAATCATTAGGATCTTGATAATATTTTTGATTTTGAGTCTATACGCGAACTGTCAAAATGTACAAATGAGTTTTCCTCAAAAACCACTTAAGTCTTGTGTGTCGCCTGTTCTTCGAAGGCAGTGTAAAAACGATTTAGAGGAAAGAGCCAGACTCAACGCGCAACCGCCTAAGGTACACGAGGTCTCCCAATCCTTTTACTTCTGGGGAATAGTTCCTAGAGAGTATCAAATTGATGCAACGGGTTATTGTCCGAACGGAATCAAAGAAGTGCGTCAATATTCCACGTTTTTGGATTTTATCTACGAGCAGTTGACACTCGGGATTTATTCCCCGAGAACCTTAAATCTGATTTGTTATAATTGAGTTGAGCCATGAAATTATTTAAAATAATATTCTTTATTTTTGTAACTTTGACGACCGAGGTCTGTTACAATACTACATTAAGAGTTTATAATACATCGAATCTTCTTCCTTTGAAATCCGAGCCAGAACAAACCTTCAAGCAAGGAGGATACTTATTCGGTATGATCAACGCATTTGAGACTCCGAAGATTCAATGCGCTAAAGGGAAACCGGAGATTCTGATTCTAAGAAATTTTTGGGACAACGTCATCCATTGGACGATTGGCGGAATTTATACTCAAAGGACCGTACAAATATTTTGCAAAAAAGATATGGTCGGTCAGAAGTCTTTAGGGCCAGGATAAAAAGTGGGATTCCAGGCGACTTCCCAGTAATATCCTTCCGGATCTTCGAAGTAACCAGAATAGCCGCCCCAAAAAACGTCTTGAGGTTGTTTAACGATTTTTGCTCCGGCTTGTTCCGCTTTTACAATTACTTGGTTCACTTCCTCCTTGGATTGTCCGTTGTAGGCGAGGGTAAATCCCCTGAAACCGTTTCCTTTCGCGGAAACGCCTACATCGGCGGCGAGTTCTTCCAGAGGGTACAAAGCAAACCAAGTTCCGTTTAACGTAAAGAAGGCGACATTTCCCTCAAATTTCATTTTGGGGAATCCAAGACCTTCCTCGTAAAAACGAACCGCTTTTTCAAAGTCTTTTACACCGAGAGTGATGATATTGATTCTTGGTTGCATGGGACTGAGGTTCGGACAATTGAATGGTTCGAAAAGTAAAAAATTAGATTTGTAGGAGCGATTTGGTTGAAGACTCTTGGAAAACTCGGTCAAAACCGACTTTGGTAGGTGAGATATACGTAATATTAGAGATCCAAGGGAGTAAAACCAAACTTTCTCCTTGTTTTTCGGTTTTATCCTTCAGGTTTCAATTTTGTCTGTGCGCGTTTAAAATCGAGAAAGCGCACGCAAAACGCAACTGAAGGAATCTGGCTAATCCCAATCCGATTGAATATCAATTTTGAATCTCTGATTTTAAATTCGCGCATTTCTGCAAAAGAAACAGAAACGTCTTTCGAGTCGCTTCGTCCGCTACTGATCTCTACATAAAGGAATACCGCCAATTTTAGCACAAATTCCCGTTTAGACGCAGAATTTTGGACACTCTATTATGTAGGTGATGAGTAATACTAGTAATACTCGTTTGATCTGCTCCGGAATGTGGATTCGATATTCTTTGATTCCGTTTCTGTCTCAGGATCAATTTGATCCTCCCAACTTTGCAGAACTCGTTTCTGTCCGGAAGTTTTGTTATAAACTTTTTTTGGAATAAAATCTTGCGCGATTCCATCTCTAATTTCCGCACGAAACGGTTCTCCAACCTGTGGATATAGTGGAGGGAATATATGACTTCGTGTTGATCTGGATTGAAATATGCCCAGGTTTCCACACCTGTCAGTTGATTCGGAGCGGGTTCATCCAAATTACAATATTTGAATGTTTGTCGATTATATAATTCATTATACTGAAGTTTGGGACAGGTGCTTGATTTTTGGTGGTTTTGTATGGGTTGTGTTTTATAATTGATGTTAATAAATTTAGAACCTGTCTCAAAACTGGGACAGAGCCTTGCAGCTTGAACTTTCTGACAAAGTAAACTGGGGTTTTGGGACGCGCTGTTAATTCATTGATCTTCGAAAAGTTCCAGTGGCATAAGGTTTGTATCCTTGTGAAAACTGGCGAATTTTCTAAAAGCTAGAATTCGTCTAAGATTATCACTTCGACGAACTGATTCTCTTGAAAAATCGTCGATCCTAATTTTCAGAGTCTTTTCCAATTCCTCGAAATCAATATCATTAAAGCTGAGGGGTGTTTTGTTTTTTATTTTGTTATAAGAAATCATCGAATGTGTCTCCCATCCACCGAGAATAATTTGTCCGACAAAAAAAAATGGAATAAATACTAGTAACTTGCTTGGTCTTAACTTAAAGTGTCTTTGTATGAATCGAATTCTCAATGGAGTTAATTTCTCGGACTGTAATTTGATTTTAAACTTTGTTTTCTTTCATTTAATACATGACTGAGGTCATACATATCTTTCTTCGTATGCAGAATAAAATGCGCTGCAGTTTAAAGCCGATTGTATGCGAGAGATATTCGTATGAATGAGATTTTCGTCGAAGTACAAAGATATAATACGAAAGTAGCAATAACATTGAAAAGAGTTGTTGGGGAATCTCATTTTATGAATTGAATGTCTCCATAATTTTCCAAAATCTTTCCTCAAAAGAAAGAATAGGGTTTTGTTATTAAATAGGCATGCTTCTTGAAGGAATTTAGATTGCATAATTCGAGCGATTTTATCCAATACTATGAATGGACTGGAATATTCCTTCTGCATATCGATTAACTACATTTTATGCTCTAAGCATAAAAATCAAGAAAAAAATATTATTTTGTAATGCAATTAGATGGAACTAAAAACACCAGGGCAAAGGATCAAATTCATTCGAACCGAAGGAGCCGGGGAAAAAATGACGCAAAATCAATTTGCTTCTGCGATTTTCATTTCTCAGGCACTTTTGAGTAGAATTGAATCGGATGATATTGAGGTAACGGAACAAACTGCTTTTATTATTGAAGTAGTTTTTAATTATAAAAAAGATTGGGTTCTTAATGGAGCGGGACCGAGGATGACGAATGTTGTCAAATTTCGCGAGGACCTTGCGACTAAAATAGAGGAATGGAGTCGTTTAATCCGTAGGGCTGAAAAAATTCCAAACGCAAAGTCAATTATCGAAAAATATATAAATTTAATAGAAAAAGATCGAGACACGGTCAATTTAATTGTAGCAGAGAAACAATCCGATCAAACAGAATTGGAAAGAAAATCGTAGGGATTAACATCCAATCAAAAGCATAATGGCGGTATTCATAGCTTATAAATTGGCGTATTACAAAGGCTGAAATCCAAATCGAAAAAAAACCAGATAAAGTCAGAAAATATCTTTGTATCTTTTTACGATCCGGAAATCTAAAAATATACATTCCCAAGAAGAAAATATATAGGGAGACGCCAATACAAAGATAATTCGAAAAATTCATGTCTATTTACAACAGAAATACTACAATTTTGACGCGATATTTTGTAAAGCGTTTTCTCTGATTTCGATCAACTGAAAGAGAGCTAGTTCACCATTTAGAAAACATCCGGGGTAGTAAACCATTTCTGAATGTTCCTCGGAAGGAATTGCTCCATTGTCAAAATACACTCGTTGTAATCCTTTCCATGTTGGATTGATCATACCGTAAACCATGCTGAATTTTCGAATCAGGCAGTATTGAGCCAATTCACTTGCGGCAATTTTGAAAGCTTGAAATCCAATAATTGTTTGTTTAAAACTAACTGAGTTCCAATCGGCTACGTTAATATCTTTGAGATTATAGTGTTCTCCGGATGGAAATCTTTTGACGATCTCCAAAGGAATCAAGTTTTCTTGTGTTTTTTCTACAATTCTAGTCGCAGCTTGAAGATGTCCATCGAAGGTTACAAAAAACCATTTTGACCAGTTGTCTAAATCAACGGTTTCATATTCCGAGTAGCCTGCGTCTTTGTAGATTTGTTTGCTAAATTCTTTTACCGGTTTTAATAATTCTTTGTTTTGTGTACTATCCCAAATGTGCAATTGGAATCCATTTAATCTTGGTTTGAGTTTGATTTTTTGATTTTCTAAGGAGGTTTCTATGGTTTTCATCATTATATAATTATGTCACATTACAATATTAATTCAAATCTTTCTTAATTTTTATATAATTATAAGAATAGGATGTTAGTTCATTTGAATTTCTTCTTTTTGGGCTTCTTTTTCTCCAATCTAGCAAACAAGGCCCAAATCTGGCAAATTCGAAGAGTTTTGGAAATATAAAAGGACTCTCAAATTTAACTAAAGCCTATCTCAAAAATATCTTAGAATGATTGGAATCGGCATTTTAAGCAAAGATAAAGTATTTTTGAGATGTTTCTAGTACATTAACGTGAGCTCGTGGAGAAAGTTTGGGCGAATAAGAAACTAAAGTGCAACGACTCCCTGAACTCAGGCGCAGAGCTTTCCTGAACTCAGCAAACACCTTCCTATGGGTCGGTGTTTAGGTCGCTCTGCGGGTCGTCGTCGCAGCTCGCGAATTTCATAGATAAAATAGCTCGCGACCGCGCTTTAACTCAATGTTGCTGCCTACGATCGCAACATAATGCTCCAATTCCTTCGGAATTTAACTCAATGTTTCTCCCTACGGGTCGAAACATATAATCGCTTTCGCATTTTGTTATATCGAACTCACGTTACATTATTGAAAAATTCAATTGTGGGATTAACAAAACTGCTTCAATCGTTCATTTTAGTGAAACAAAAATAAATGGAGAATTAATTTTTCAACAACTCTACTTTCCTAATAGAGAGATTTCGATTTAACAAAGTAGAATTTTTCTATTTTTGTAAATCACCTATTCACTAATTCCTAACGGTGTGGATTCGAATTTATCCGAGTAAGGTAAATCTTATCGTTTTAGACCGTATCTTGCTTTTACGAGATAAATCTTTTTTTCCATTTCCGACCAAAGTGATTCTTTGTTCGGATGAAAGGATGCAAAAACTCCCTGGCGGATTAGATCCACGATTTCATCCAAAGAGAAATCCAAGAATCTCCATAGTTTATAATATTCGTATGTAAGATTTACGTTGAATATCTCGGGATCGTCCGTGTTGATGCTGAGGGGAAGCCCCTGATCATAATAATAACGAACGGGGTGGTTCTGTTCCTTTCGGACGTATTTTCCGGTAAACACGTTAGACGTCACACAAATTTCGATAGGGATGTGATTCTCCCTCAGATATTTTACCAGTTCGGGATCTTGGATAGCGGAGGTTCCGTGTCCTATCCTTTCAGCTTTGAGCAGTTCCACTGCTTCCCAAATCGCCCAAGGGCCGTCGTCTTCTCCGGAATGTGCTACCACTCTCAGACCTGCTTCTCTCGCCTTTTGGAAAACGGCCTGGTAGTCTCTCGCAGGCCCCATAAGCTCCGCGCCACCTAGTCCGATCCCGATCACCTCGGGATGTCTGAGTTTCAAAACTCGGTTCAAATTGTTCATCGCGTTTTCCGGTCCGAAAGAACGGGATACGTCGACTAACAATCGTATTGTGATTCCGTCGTTTTCCTTTTCCTCTCGGATGCGATTTACGAGAAAGTTTACCATCTCTTCGAAATCGAGCCCGTTCTGGATGAACTTTGACGGAGCAAAAAATACTTCCGTATATATGATGTTGTTGGCTCTCATATATTCTGAGAGGCTTTCTACGAAAAATGAAAAATCGGCGGGTTCTTTTACGAGGGATTGGATGAAAAAAAATACCTGAATAAATCCATTGAGATCTTTGAAGTTGAATTTAGCTTCGAACTCTTCATCCGTTACGCTGATTCCGTT
>NZ_AHMT02000053.1:57500-60000 GCF_000243815.2 Leptospira alexanderi serovar Manhao 3 str. L 60
GCTCAAATTAACGGTACTCTTTTTATAGGAATCAGTAATACGAATTTACGTGCCTTTTGCCGCCGTTTCAATCGAGATAACGATTTATCTCTAAGGAAAGTTCTTCCGGTTTTTCCATGTGAATTGCATGTTTCGCTTCGGGAAGTAGAACGAGCTTGCTCTTTTTCAGATAAGAATGTAGTTTCTTCGTCATTACGACGTCCGTTATCGGATCTTCCTTGCCCGATACGATCAGCGCCGGAATTTTGATTTCTCCCAGCTTTTTTCCGAGAAAAATTTCTTCCTCTCTTTCCAAAGTATTTGCGGTAAGAAATTGATTCGGAAGTTCGTTCCAAGATCGAATGAGAGCCTTTCTCGCGATTTTTCCCGGCAATTCCGGAGTTTCGTAATACAAAGCCTCGATCAGTTTTAAAAGATCGTTTTCGTTTTTAGGAAATAGAAGTTCTTTCATTTCATCCCGTTGGCGATGTGGGATTCCTCCGGGAGAGATCAAAACTAACTTGGAAATTCTTTTTTCGCGGTCTCGGAGAGCGACGTGCATTGCAATCAAGGCTCCCATAGAATGGCCGCCTAATACAAGTTTGGTGAGTTTCAGTTTTCGGATCGCCTCGTAGATCAAATCTCCGAATACGTCTATTTGATACAGATACTTTAGCGGCGGGAGTTTGCTTCTCCCGAATCCGGGTATATCCGGAATCAATATCCGATAGTCCTGCCGAATTTTAGGAGCCACTTTTCTAAGCCCCGTTGCTGAATCCAGAAGACCGTGGATCAAAAGAATCGCCTTATTTTGCTCCTGGTTTTTTTCTAAAAAATAAATTGAATTTCCTCCGGTTTCTACTTCGAAATCCCGAAATCCGAGAGTTTCTTTCATGTATCTCTTCTTTTTCCAGTGATAATAGTTGAGGAATAATTCGTACACCGATTTCATAAATGCAGATTCTCTATTTCATTTTTGTCTTCTCTTTTCGGAATGAGGATTGATTCGGAACTCGTCTTAAAGCTCGACGAACCGGAATCGGGAAAAGGTATAGCCGAAAGAGGAAAAGACGGTTTGTTTGAATCCTATCTCGGTGGGATTTAAAGTTTCCTTTCAAGCAATTTTTCGCTTAGAATGTTTGTCGGAATCGGTAAAAATAAAATTCCGGAATTAGTTCTTGCAAAGAATTAAAAGTAAGTCGAGACTCACTCCAGGTTTTACCCGGAATCAGGATGTTAGACTCTTTATCTTCTGTGCTTCATTCCTTTTTCCATCCGATTCAGGAAGGGGTTCTTGCTTTGGATATGGAAGAAACCATTCTCTATCTGAATCCCGCTCTTGAAAATATCCTAGGTTATTCTTCCGAAGAACTCCAAGGGAAATCACGCGATTTCATTCTTTTCAGTTCCGCATATCCGAGGGAAACTTTTACGATCAAACACAACGAACCTCCTTTAAAAGTTTATTGGCAACTCCGGCATAAAAGCGGAAAGAAGAAGTTCGTCAATTGTACCATCAACGCTTCGACTTTTGTCGGGCAAGGGATACTGCTATTTTATTTCACCGATCAGTCCGAAATTCAACAAACCGAACTTAGACTTTATTATATGCAAAGTATCTTAAGGACCTTAAGGCTTTTAAGGCAAAACCTGAGATACTTGACTTCGGAAGTTGCCATCTTTCAAAAGCTCTGCGATACTTTGAAGGAAAATCCTCATTACTTTTTAGTCTGGGCCTTTTTTTACAAGGACGGCGAACTTCAGGTTTTGGGACAAAAAGGTATAAATTCTGAGTTGAAGCTCAAAATTCATTCATTCATTTCTTCGAATATTCCGTTTCCTATGAGGAGACTAATCGATACGAAGGATAACTTCATCATTCACGAGTTTGGGAACGAAAAGTATCCCGAGTGGGAATCGATCTTTGTGGATTATGAATTTCGTAGAAGTCTTTCGATCGGAATTCGGGAAAAGGGACAATTCCTCGGCGGAATCGAAATTTTATCCTTGGAAGGAATGGCTTTCGACTCCGGGGAGAATTTTCTCTATGAGGAAATTATTTCAGACGTCCATAGTTCTCTTCAAAACGCGAAAACCGAAAGGACGAGAATCGAAAATTCTAAAAAACTGCAATTTCAAGGCGCACTTCTTAATTCCATAGAAGTTCCTCTTATTTCCACTGACGATGAGGGTTATATAACCTACGGTAATCGGAGCCTCGAAAGAATATTAGGAGTTTATAAAGAGGATTTTATCGACCTTCCTCTGGGAAAATTTCTAGATCTATCCCCTGCGATTTTGAAAAGGCTTTCCAAGGAGGAATTAAGAACCGAAATCAAAATGAAAATTTTTCCGAATATCGAGGCACCTATGCTTCTTGCCTCGTCTAGAATCAGGGATGAATACGGAAACTCGATTGGAACAATTCTTCTGCTTCTTGACATCACCGAACAAAAGAAAAACGAGGAGCTCATTCGTTCTTCCGAAATTAAACTCAGAAATTTATTTTCCGCGATGAACA
>NZ_AHMT02000053.1:62500-152500 GCF_000243815.2 Leptospira alexanderi serovar Manhao 3 str. L 60
AATAGCAGATCAGCGTGGAATCAAAATCGAAATCGAATCGGAACCGAATTTAGGAACGGAATTTCGTTTGGTTTTTCCGGACAAAACGATATGAATACTTCCATCTCTTTAACGGATCAGGAATTGAAATTTCTTGACTTTTCCGGAAAACATCCTCAAAAAATTTATCCGATCACCTCAGAAGCCTCGGATCGAAAATACTTTCGTGTCGTTTATCCGGACAGAACTCTCATTCTTTGCAAAGACGTTCGTTTTCAATACGACTTTGTCGAGATAGCGGATTTCCTGGGTCAGGAACAATTCGTTGTTCCGGAAATTCTCAAAAAGGATCTGATTCATTTTTTGATCCTAATGACTGACGGCGGAGAAAAGGATCTGACTTCGGTCACGGACGACTTAGAATACAGAGAGTGGCTCGTAAAATCGATCGAAATCCTAGTTAGATTACAAAAGACGAATCCGATCCCGCCCGTGAGTTCGAGGGAATTTGATTTGGAAAAATTTGAATTTGAAAGCGCATTTACATATTCTAATTATTTAAAGCTTCAGAAGGAATTTCGTCTTAGAACTCAATTTCGAAGTGAAGTGAAAATTTTCATCGAAGAATGTTCCGCCTTTCTCGCCGAGTACCCGGTGAAGGTTTTTTGTCACAGAGATTTCCACGGAAGAAATCTTTTGATCAATTCTGAGAATCAAATTTGTATGATTGATTTTCAGGACGCGAGGATGGGGACTCCCTTTTACGATCTTTCAAGTATTCTTTACGACGCGTACAGACCGATTTCGTTCGGAATGAGGCAAGGACTCTATCAGCTTTTTTTAAAGCTCAGCGAGCAGAACTTTCCGAGATTCAAGGAATGTTATTATATCCAGTGTCTTCAACGTTCTTACAAAGCGCTCGGCTCTTACTTCTATTTGGTGGCCGATAAGAAGATGGACAAATACAGAATGAGCGTTTTAAACGCGCTCGATAATCTTTTGGAAGTCGTTCAAGCCGGTTTGTTTCCGGATCAACTCTATGTGTTCTTTTATCTGTTAAAAGAAGAACTTTTATCCAATTCTTTATTTATGAAAGGAATAAAACGATGAAGGTTCCATTTTGAAATTTTTTATTCCCGCGGCCGGTTTCGGAACAAGAATGAAGGAGCTGACAAAAGACATTCCGAAGCCCTTACTTCCCGTAAACGGAATCCCTCTCATCTATTATTCTTTGTTCCATGTTTGGAAACAAAACGCGGAAGGCGCCGTCATCAACACACATTACATAGGAGAAAAGATCCGCAAAGAGCTCGAAACGTTTTCTCTTTTTCCTTTGGTATTCTCGGAGGAAAAAAAAGAAATCTTGGGAACCGCAGGAGGGATTAGAACCGGACTGGAAAAAGCCGGTTGGATGGGAGAAACGATTGGGATCGTAAATCCGGACTTTCTTTATTTTCCAGAAAATCTTTTCCAAATTCCAAATTCTCTTTCGGAAAACGATTGTCTTTTGTATCTTTTACCTCAACCGGAATCCGCGAATTATACCGGACTTAAACTCGACGACGGGAAGATCGTTTTCGGAAAGGGCAATCTATTTTATGTCGGAATTTCCGTGTTGAACAGCGGGGTTCTGAGCGGAATTCAATCGGAAACCTTTTTCGATCTTTCTAATATTTTCAAAGGACTTGCCGCCAAACAAAGATTAGCCGGAAGATTATTTCCCGGAGAGGTGCTCGATTTGGGAGAAAAAGAATATTATCTTTCTTTAAAGGAAAAAGATTTTTCGGGACGTTTGGGTTCTCGCTGGGAAGAATTTCTGGAACTCTGCCGGGTTTCTGTTCAGAGATAAGAAGCGACACACCAAGCGCAGATTTTGCCTCCCGTTTGGATGGATTTCGGGATATTTTTGATCGGAATATCATCCGGAATTTTAGAAAATAAAATCCGATCGTCCACGGTTCTTCCGCAATGACTACAAGGGTTCGTTTGCCAAGGAGGTTCGTTTTCCTGTTTATGATTGTCTTTCGGAAAGGGAAAAATTTCCTTGTCGTTCAAAATTTGTTCACGAATGCTTCCGTATTCCTCTCCGAGAGGGATCTCTATTCTGGAAGTATATATTTCTTCCTCAGTACTGATTCGAAACAACTCTGGTTTTAATCCGACTTCCCGGAGCGTCAGGATCGAAAATGCGAGTCCTAAGTCCCTGCCTTCCTTGTCTTCGGGATAAAATTTATAGTAATCCATTAAATCCTTATATTCCATCGAGAATGCGATGTATTGTTTCAGAAATTCTTCCATAAAAGGAATCGTTTTAGAGTTATTTAATACTTCGGCGATAAACCTCGTGCGATTGTGACGGATGATTACTTTTAAGAATAAACCCTTTGCCTTTAGGGAGTTTCGCACCGAACGTAGTTCTAAGGTATTTAAGAATTTTCTAAATTCCTCCTCGTTGTAATCGAACGAATTTTGATCCAAAAAATCGATTCCGTTTTCCTGGGAAAAGTATTCTCTCAGGTTGGAGATTCCGGCACGTAAAAGCATTTCCTGGATCACGGAACAAACAAAGGGAGTCAGATCGTTTTTGTTGTAGTTTTCGAGGCAGAGTTTTACGAATTTTTCCAGATTCAGTCGAAATGTATTGTTGAATATATATCCCGTAAGTTCGATTCGTGCGCCGACTTTGATCCTCTTGAGAAGATGAGGCCATCTTTTGAATTCTTGGTCCATTTTTTTTGAGGAGAAAATTCCCCAAAAAAACTATACAAGTTTTTCGAGAAAGAAAACCTATTTTTAGCTCGGTTAGGAAAAAGAATATATGCGAACTTTAGAATTTAGAAAATCGATTTTTTCCAGGTTGAAATCTCGTTATGTTCGACTTCACGGGAAAAAGTATACCAATCGAGAAGAACGAGTAGGTTCTTAAGGAACCTGGATTGACAAAATTTGGAGATCCGTAAGTTGCAAATAATAATAAAGACAATATTTGGAATCAACTGTGACAAAAGTGAGGATCGAAGACCTAAATAAGTTCCGCTTACTACTCGGACGCATGAAAATGATACTCGAAAATAAGCGGTCGGTTTTGCAAAAGTACAACGGTTCTCAAAAATTAAGTCAAATCGGGATCTCGACTTTTTAGAGGAAGATTCCAACATTCTAATTTTCGAAATAGTTTATCATAGTATTTTATTCGTGCATCCGAGTAATAAGATGGCAAGCGAACGGAAACAGTGAGGACAACACTGGAATATTACACTAGTTATGCGAGAGAAGGAGGAGGTAAATTCGACAGATTGAGAGTTTGGATGTTACAGAAATGGAATTGGAACCTATCCTGGAGGGAAGTGATTTTGCCTTTGAATACGAATGGAATGTTTTTATGGGTTAAAGAGAGGGAACCAAGAAGGAATTCAAATTCTTCCTCCAACTGAACCGGCTCTTTGTATTCGGATTCAACCTCGTTTATTGTCTGTTTGTGAGGATGGAACTTCCCAGGAAAATTGCTGGAAGAGAGGATGGAAATCGACAGAAACGAAAACGCCAGAATATAGGCCGTTAGAGGAAAACCGATTTCGCACCTCTTCATTCTTTCATCCATCTCTCGATTTTAAAAGATGTCAAGTAAGAAAGTTAATTTCATTGAAAAGAAATTCAACTGACGTTCTTCTTTCCCAACATCATGGAAGTGTAACTTTGGCTTTTAGTTTCCGAGAATTCTTTTGCGAAGAAAGTCTCCCTCTTTTTCAAAACCGACTTTGTTCAAAAGGGCGAACATATTCTTTTTATACGCTTCTACTCCGGGTTGATCGAAGGGATTTACACCTAAAGAATAACCGGAGACCGCGCAGGAATATTCAAAAAAATACATTACTTCTCCCAAGGATTCGGGCGATATATCCGGAAAAATGAGTTCCAAACAGGGAACTCCACCGTCCGCATGCGCAAGTAGGGTTCCGAGTCTGGCTTGTTCGTTCACGTGTCCGAGCGTATTTCCCGAAAGAAAATTTAGAGAATCCAAATTGTCCGGAGTCGGTTTCAAAATCAGGTTTGAACGAACGTCGGAAGGGCTTAAAACTGTTTCGAATAAAATTCGTTTGCCTTCTTGAACGTACTGTCCGAGAGAATGTAGATCGGTCGTAAAATCCATGGAGGCGGGAAAAATTCCCTTGTTCTCTTTTCCCTCGCTTTCCCCGAACAATTGTTTCCACCACTCGGAAATATATCGTAGTGAAGGATTAAAGTTCGCTAATATTTCTATATGCCTTCCTTCGGATAAAAAATAATTCCTAAGGGCGGAATAATGGGTGGCCGGATTCCGGACGGGATCGGTTTCGGCGTGAAGATCTTTTAAAATATTCTGAGATCCTAATATAAATTTTCGAATCGGGATCCCGGCCGCCGCCAGAGGAAATAACCCGACCGGGGTTAAAACGGAATATCTTCCGCCTACGTTATCCGGGATTGTAAACGTGTCGAACCCTTCCGCGTCCGCAAACGTTTTTAGAGCGCCTTTCGAAGAGTCCGTGGTGGCCACAACTCTCGAAGCCGCGGACGCTCCGTACTTTTTACGAAGTAGTTCCCAAAATAGGCGGAATGCGATTGCTGGTTCCGTTGTCGTTCCCGACTTAGAGATGACGTTCACTGAAAAATCTCGGTCTTTGAGATATTCCATCAATTCGGACAAATATCTGGATTCGAGATGATGTCCCGCAAAAAAGATTTCCGGATTCCCTTTAGAGGATCGTCTGAAAAATGGAAGGGTTGCTTCTAGTACGGCCCGGGAACCGAGATAGGAGCCTCCGATTCCGATTACAACGATTACTTCGGAAGAGTCTCTTAATCGCTGAGCGACTCGGATAATTTTTTCGATTTCCGATTCTTTGATTTCTTTGGGAAGATTCAACCATCCTAAATATTCGTTTCCTTTTCCCTGGAAAGAATGAAGTGTGCGTCTAGAAGATTCCGCTTCCGTTAAAAAAGATTCGAATTTCCGGGAATGTACAAAGGAAGAAGCGAATCTGGTTTCTAATCGAATCATAATTTATTACGAAATTCCCTTTTCCTATTTCTAATGACGAAAGCGTTCTAAATTCGCCCTAAAAGGGAACGCTTGCACAGTTTGGAAAAACGAAATTGGCGGGCAAGAAAAATCCGAATCGTACGTGCGTCGCAATGACGCTGGACTTCCAAAGCTTTGTGTTGGGAAATTGCGATTTAGGACGGATTGCAAAAGGCGGAGAAGGATTGACTAGAACAAAAGCCTCCTAGCAATGTCTTCGGGATTTTTAAAAAGGATTGAATGAATCAAGAGGACTTAACAAAAATTCTAAAAAGTGAATTTCCTTCGAGCGGTGGAAACATTCGTTTTTTCTCGGCTCCTGGAAGAATCAACATAATCGGTGAGCATGTGGACTACGCGGGGGGAATCGTTCTTCCCGCGGCGATCGACTTTTCGATTCGAATTGCGATTCGTAAAAATAGAGAACAAAAATTTAGAATTTATTCCGTTTCTTCCGGAGAAAAAGTTGAAACGGAATCAATCGTGTTCGATTCCAAACGTACTTGGGTAAATTACGTCTACGGAGTGATCGAGGAGTTTAGAAAACTCAATTTCATTTCGGATTTTTTTGACTTAGTTGTCTGGGGAAATATTCCTCAAGGCGCGGGGCTTTCTTCTTCCGCTGCGTTTGAAGTCGCGGTCGCGTTTGCTCTTTGTGAAATTCACGACTGGAAACTTTCCAGAGAAGAAATCGCCTTGTTAGGCCAAAGGGCTGAAAATCATTTTGTCGGTGTTAATTGTGGAATTATGGATCAGTTTGTAATTTCCACCGCAAAGGAAGGGTTTTGTATCTCTCTCGATACGGAAAGTTTACGATACGATTTTCATGAGATGGATTTGGAAGGTTGCGAGTTTTATCTGATCGACTCGAAAGTAAAACATTCTCTGAAGGACAGTGACTACAATCGCCGTAGAAAAGAAGTGGAATCCGCGTTTCATAAAATCAGAAAACACAAACCTTCCATTCGAACGCTTTATCAAGCCGAACTGGAGGATTTGGAAAAAGGTCTTAATGAAATCGAAATAAAAAGAGCGATACATGTCGTCGGAGAAAGATTAAGAACTTTGAAAGTAATCGAAAGTTTAAAGAACGGTAACGCGAAAACGGTGGGCGAGATCCTTTTCGAATGCCACGATTCTCTTTCCAAAAATTACGAAGTTTCTTGTGACGAAACGGATTTTATCGTAGAAGAACTGAAAGTCCAAGGAACTCTGGGCGCAAGAATGATCGGAGGCGGTTTTGGCGGTTGTATTTTGATACTGGACAAAGTGGGTAGGAAAAATACTTTGTTTGAAAAGATAAAAACTCGCTACTTGGGAAAGTTCGAAACGGAGCCTGAATTATATTCGGTTCGAATCTCCGACGGAGTCAGGGAATTTTAAAAATCCGAAAACCGGGTGATATATATTACGGACAGGTTTTAAATTCTTGAGTGGAAGAGGATTTGACGTGCATGTTCGGAATATTTATCAATTCAATTTCTCCGTCCCATGAAAAGTAGAAAATTAGAATATTCGAATCATATTCATCGTCTTTTGAGTTGTAGGAAATGTCCCAAAATGCGGGGCAATCCGGTTCACGGTTGTATTCCTTCCTCAAGAATTATCAGTCTAGGCCAAGCTCCCGGAATTCACGAAGAAAGATTTGGCAAACCTTTTGCCTATACGGCGGGAAAAACCCTTTTCGGCTGGTTCAAAAAAATAGGAATCGAGGAGGAAACTTTTCGAAGTAAAGTGAATATGTCCGCTGTTTGCAGATGTTTTCCCGGTAAGGCGAAAAGCGGGGATCGTAAACCGGACTTGGAAGAAGTGAAAAATTGTTCCGAGTTTCTCGAATTTGAAGTCCGTTTTCATAAACCGGAACTTTTGATTCCTATCGGCAAACTCGCGATCGATCAGTTGTTTGATTTCGGAAAATACAAACTTGAGGACGTGATCGGTAAAACTTTTTCACGGGAATTCTATGGAGTCCGACTCGATTGGATTCCGTTGCCACACCCGTCCGGACTTAACGTATGGAATCATACGGAAACCGGTAAAAAATTGATACAAGAAGCATTGGATATACTCAAGAATCATCCAGTGATTCGGGAAGAATTTTCTCTTTGATCGAAGTTTTTTGGGGAACTTGCCGTTTCTTATAAAATGTAAGGTGAACTCCTATATTTTATTACGAACTTATTGGATAATCGTAACTGATTTCTTTTCGCTTTAGTTTCTTCTGTTGGTTTTTTTGTTTTGTGGTAAATGCTGGCAATCTAACCCTCGAACTAGAAAGAAGGGCGCCATTTTGTCTAAAATAATGTGAATTCAATATAAAAAAGTTTGGGAGAATCGTTTTTGCGTTGGTTACGCAGAACTCACATTAAAATAAGCCGACGATGGATCTTTTTTACTCCGAAACCATGAAACGGTAAATATTCAATTTTCTTTATCAAGGTTTCCGTTCCTATAGGAAACGTTTCGTCTTAACGAGAAATATAGAAAAGTGGAACGATACAATTCTCATCGACGAGAATCGTTCTTTCGGCGATTCTTGTCTTGTATGGAACTGAGTCCCGGAAATCCTATCTTCGATTATTGTATTCTTCCTTGTTTTATCTTTCTTGCCCGAGTTACCGACGTGTCGATCGGAACGATCCGAGTGATTCTTCTTACTAGAGAGAAGAAAGTAATTGCGGCCTCTCTCGGATTTTTAGAAGTCCTTCTCTGGGTCATCGTGATCACTCAGGTCATTAAAAATCTAAACAACGCCCTTTGCTATCTCGCGTATGCGGGAGGATTTGCGACCGGCACTTTTATCGGAATGTTTCTCGAAGAAAAACTGGCGATCGGTTTTTCTCTTTTGAGAATCATTTCTCCCCGAAACGGAGATGAAATAGCAAGCAAACTTGCTGAGGCCGGATACCGAGTTACGGCGATGAACGGGCAGGGAAGCCGCGGACCGGTGAAAATCGTTTTTACGGTTTTAAAAAGAAAGAAAATCGGTCAGGCAATGACGATCGTCAAGAACGTGGAACCGGACGTATTCTATTCAATAGAAAACGCCCGAAGCACCAATACTGCAGTGTCGGAAGATTCTCCAGGACTTCTCAGGATAGGAATCCTGGAAAAGATTCTAAAGGTTAGAAAGTAAGATTTTCGTTTTGAGCCTCTTTAGACCGGAATTTTGACATAAAGCTTTTTGATTTCTTTTTGGATAAATTTTGGAAAGTTCATCTGATATTCATGAATCAGAAGTTTCCAATCGTCCTTCCGAATAAATTTTCTACAGTTTGACGACCCACAACCGCACTCAAAGGTTTGATCGAAGTTTACGATAAAATTCGCGTAGTCGATAGTAAGTTCTTCTCCCGCTCGAATTTCCCTTTTTGCTACGATGTTGTCATCCTGATCGTACCACATATTTGGATCGCAGGAGTGATTCATGAAATTGGAATGGTTGATAACATACTGATCGCTGGTAGGTCCGGTCACTAACCCGAAGTCCACATCGTATCCGTATTTCATGAAAATGTCCTTTTCGGATTCGGGAAGCGATTCAGCTTCGTCGACCGTTAGAACTTTCCATCCAAATTCTTCGTCCTCGATCCACTCGCTGTAACTGAACAGCAAGGTTCCCTTGGGGATGGTCTTCGTTGCGAAGGTTCCGTTTTCCCCGAATTTGTTGATTCGTTTTTCGATCATGCAGAAAGATCCCTGCGTTTATTGCCAATGGCAAAATTTTTATCTATCAAGAATGGTATAAAAAAAACTTCAATTAAAATACTTAATCCGAGTAATATTTAGTGCAAGTTCTTGCCGACTTGTCTCATAAGGAAAAACCATTCTAAAAACATAAATAAATTTTCCAAGATCAACTTTCGAGGGCTACGGCTTCAAGAAAGTCTTTCCTTCTTGTGTTTGAGACGAACCCATTCGTAAAATCTTGAAATTATTTTCATTAATTTCTAGGACCAAGAAGAACTTGCGAAAGAGCCGATTCCAATTTTTGGATCTTTCTAGTTTCAACCGAGACTTTACCTGTCTCTAAAAAACGAATCGTCGAAAATCGATCTTTGATTTTTTCTTAGAGAAGTTTTACTTGTTCTTCGAAGTTCTCTCTTTGGAAAAAGAACCAAATTCCGTAAAGATTGAAAAAATTTTTACGACATCGGAAGTTTTTCCGAATGGGTCGACGAAAATCGGATCAACTTTTTTGCCGTTGAATCTTTCAAAACAGCAAATTGCTCCTTGTTGAATCGGATTTAAAAGTGCGATAATAGATAGGATCGATCGGGCTAAATATATGTATAGCCGTTCATTAATGCGACATGAACCTGCATTGAAATTTTACAAAAAAAATCTTCCGAAGATAAAAATTAGGAACTTAGTAGAATGATTCAAATCGCCGATTCGATGCAAAATTTCGATTATTCTTCCTTAGGAAGTTTTTTTTGAATGAGACTTTTTAAAAAAATAAAACCGGAAGAAACTCCGGATACTCTCACACATCTTTACCTCAATCCGGAAAATTCTTCCTGGGCAAATCTGGGTTATTGGAAAGACACGACGGATTATCCGACTGCCTGTAAGGCGTTGGCTCGACTCTTAGGCAAAAGAGCGGATTTTAAACGGGGACTCAAGGTATTGGACTTAGGCTTCGGATGTGGGGATCAGTTCTTTGTCTGGAGGGAAGAATTTTTCCTAGACTTTGCCGATCTTATCGGAGTCAACGGCTCTTCGGCGCAAGTGGGGTTTGCAAAAAATCTGTTCGAGTCTCGATCGGATACTTTGCCTGAACTGATTTGTTCTCCCGTCGAAGCGGCGATCGTTTCTTTTCCGCATCAGTCCTTCGATCGAATCCTTTGTTTGGACAGCGCTTCTTTCTTTTCCGATCGAAAAGAATTTTGCAGGCAAGTCTTCCGTATATTAAAACCTGGAGGTAGGTTCGTTTCCGCGGAGTTGGTCTTAAAAAATTCTAGATTGGGAATTATAGACTCTTGGCTGAGAGATCTAGTTTGTACATTGAGTTCTATTCCTAAAAATAACCGAGTCACACCCGATTCCCTTTCCCAACTTTTAAGGTCTTCCGGATTCGTATCGGATGGTTTCGATTTTTTAGAGGAAGATGTCTTCGGAGGATTCTCGAGTTTTCTCAAAAAGAAAATGAAAGAGCCCTACATCCCGCAAAGGATCGCTCGCAAGTATTCCCGTTTTGCGGAATTTCTCGGCGGAGAAAGAATGAAAAGATACTTTCAATTTGTTCTTTACGCGGCCGTGAAACCGGGTTAAGAACGCATTGAATTCTCAACCCAACGTCTTACGTCCAAGGAAGTGGAAACTCCCGCTTCTAAAAGAGGAATTCCATACCTCGCATAAGAACCGCAGAACCAGATTTTTCTTCCCGGTTGTTCCTGAAGGGCCTTCAATTCTTCGGTGGTCTTTCGGTTTTTCAGATCGATGATCGGTCTTTCAAATCGGGAACGGGAAATCAGTGTTCCTTGCATAGGTTCTTCCAAAGGATTCCAGGTTTGAAAGATTTCGATCTTTCCGATTTCGGGAAGCACCTTGTTCAAACGAATCGTAGCCGAAGGTTTATCCGTTTCCGGCGAAAGAGTGAAACAAAGAGGAGCCCAATGTCTTTTTTTGTTGGGCATAAAAGAGGAGTCGGTGTGCATCAAAACTTCCGATTCTTCGTAACGGAATGAGGAAAGAAGTTTTTTCTCCCGAGTCATATCGTCCGGAAGAAGCGGAATTGCCTGATTTGCAGGAGTGGCGACCACGACCCGATCGAATTCCTCCTTTCCGTCGTCGAAAGAAACGAAAACTTTTTTACCGTTCTGTTCGATCCTTTGGGGATTGGACTTTAGTCTGAGTTCCTTTGCTCCGATCGAAAGTTTTTTCGTGATGTCTCTCGTTCCTCGGCTGGCGGTTAAAAATCGCAGAAACTTCAATCCGTTCGAGTGATATCGAATCACCGCTTCCGCCGGATAATTCTTAGCACTTTTGAGTGTGCAGGTATTGATGGTGGCGAACATAGGGATCAGATACTTATCCTCGAACTCTTTCGAATATCCGAATCTTTGTAGGAATCCGGAGATCGTAAATTGTTCTCCTTTGAGTGATTCCCATTGATTTGCGGACTCGCTGTAGAAACGAATCGTGTCGGAAAAAATTTTTCTGGATTCTACGTTCTTAAAACAAACCGGAGAAATGAACGGATAGAAATTTCCACCGAATCCAAAGGTGCTGAACTGAAAGTATGTGGATCCGTCTCTTTCGCTCAAAGAGAAGGAATAATCCACGGGTCTGAATGCGATTCCCGCTTCGTTGTACATTTCGATCAGACAAGGATAATAATTCTGTTTAAACGCTCGGAAAGGAACATCGAAACGAAACGTTCCATCTTTTAATTCTATGTCCGTTCCGTGTGCGTCCATTCCCGGAAGTGAATGACGCTCGATCAGAACGACATCGTGTTCCTTGCTTAAATACCAACATGCGCTAAGCCCCGCGATTCCAGTTCCTAAGATTGCGATTTTCATATTCCGTTCTTAAAATTAGATTCGTTAAAAGAAAACATAGAATTTTTTTCTTTCGAAATGAAAATCATATCGGAAAGGAAGATGTAAAATTTAAAAACCCAAAGATTCACAAATAGAATTTGAAGACGGAAAGTTACAGGAAAAATTTGTTCCTCTATTTCTTCTGTAACCGATTTGTCGAAGGATCGAATTTCCTTTCGAGGAGGGGCCGGAATGTTCCACTTGAGAGGATTGATTTTAATCTGTATCGTATTCTTTTTTTCTACTTTGATGGCAGTTCCTAAAACGGAAAAAGCTACTTTTGCAGGCGGTTGTTTTTGGTGTATGGAAGGTCCGTTCGAATCTCTTCCGGGAGTGATTTCGGTTACTTCGGGTTATGCGGGTGGAAAAGAGGTCAATTCTACGTATGAAGACGTGAGTCATGGAAGAACAGGTCATAGAGAAAGCGTTCAGATCAAATTCGATCCTTCTAAGATTCGTTACGAGGAACTTTTAAAAGTGTTTTGGCAACAAATCGATCCGACGGATAATGGAGGACAATTTGCGGACCGAGGGGATCAGTATAAACCTGGAATTTTTTATCACAATAAATTTCAAAAAAAAGCGACAGAGGAATCCAAACGATCAATTGCAAAGTCCAAAAAGTTTTCCGGACCGATCCTAGTCGAAATCCTTCCGTTTACTTCCTTTTATCCCGCGGAAGATTATCATCAGAATTATTGTAAAACGCATCCGGAGCATTATAAATTGTATCGAAAGGGTTCGGGAAGAGAGGCTTACTTGGAAAGAATTTGGGGAAAACATTGAAACGAAAAGGATCGGAGCTCGATTCCGATCCTTTTCGTTCTTAAATTGAATGTTAGCAAAGACGAATCAAAAACATTGTGAGTCTTTGTAATTTATCTCTTCCTTGGCCCGGCTGGGCTAAATCTTTTTCGATCGTCTTTCTGTAAATTGCCTTGAGATGATTCTTTAGAGTTCCTGAATGTACTCCAAGTTGTTGAATCAGAGAGGCCCTTGTTTGACCCGCGACTAAACGTTCGCAGATCTTTGCTTCTTGGCATGTTAGACCGTAATCTTTTTGAAGTTGAGAAAAAAGCAATTCTCTGGCTTTTTCACTTTGAGCACCTTCCGCAGAAATCAAATTCTCTTCCGGTGTGTTCGTTACTTTCTCATCTTCCGAAGGAATGTCCACTCTACACAGGAAATTTGAAATGTTTCCCGTTTCGTCCCGAAGAGGTGTAATTCTTTCTTTCCAGGAAATTGTTTCCCCGATCCATTTCGGTTTAAAAAATTTCCTTCGTATTCTTTTCCGGAAAGAATAGTTTTCCATAATTCTTCATAAAAATTCGGGTCATGGACGCCCGCTTGAAATAATCTTGGATTCTTCCCGATCAACTCGTTTCGGTTGTAACCCGAAAGAGTTTCAAAAACGGGGTTAATGTACTCAATCATACCGCACCGATTTGTGATGAACATCGCGTGAGGATATTGATAAAAATAAGAAATTAAAATCGAGGAAAGATTCATATTTTTCTTACCTCCTCAATTTTGATTTTCATTGTAGGCATAGATCCCTCCCTATCTCTTAAGGAATAATCGATTCTTCTTTATATTGAACCGCTATAAACATACCTAAGTATTTAGTTCGATTCGTCAACTAAGAGGTCTTTGAAAACCCTTCGAAATGTTGATAAAAATCAGAAAATTGAATGAGTTAAGTGATAGACACGCGAGTTTAAACGACAATATTCATCGGATTAATATCGTAATTCTATAAAGAAGAATTCGTATGCTTTTTCTTGTATCATATTAGACGAACAAAGATAAATTTATGAAACAAAGTTTAATGCCGAAAAAGAATCTGATCGGAGTCGGAGTCCGCACAAAAAATGCGGACGAAATGGGGGAAGGCGGAAAAATTCCAGAGCTCTGGGGAAAATTTTTTTCCGAAGTCTTACCAAAACTTAAAAGAACGGAGGACTTCATCTATGCGGTTTATAAGGATTATGAAAGCGATGAAAACGGAGAGTATTTTTACTTCATCGGAATTCCTTCCGATGAAAAAGGTCCTTTCGAAACCGTTCAACTTCCGGAAGGGCGATATCTAAAACTGTCTTCTTCCAAAGGGAAAATTCCGGAGATCATCGTTCAACTCTGGCAGAACGTTTGGTCTAACCTGGAATTAAAAAATAGAAGAGCTTTTAAAGTAGATTACGAAATCTATCCGGTGAACTTTTCAACCACTCCCGAAACTCAGGTTCTACTGTTTCTTTCGGATAAATCTTAGATGTTACTATCACTACATAATAGAGTGTCCAAAACTCTGCGTCTAAACGGGGATTTGCGCTAAAATTGGCGGTACTCTTTTATAGTAGAGATCAGTAGAAGTTATCTCAAAAATATTTTAGAAGGATTGGAATCGGCATTTTAAGCAAAGATAATGTATTTTTAAGATAATTTCTAGTGCAGATAGAAGTTCAGAGGTTAATGTGAATAAAGGTTAAAATTTTACAAGGAGTTCAGGTTCCCTGATAGATGGAGTGACAACTTTGGGCCCGCCGCCGAATTTGGCCGTATGATAGATCTTCAACTCGTTATCGGCGATAAAAAATTTTCCTCTTGGTCCATGCGTCCTTGGATTTTATTAAAAGAAAATAATATACCTTTCACAGAAATTTCACTTACTTTGAATACTCCCGAGTTTCACGAAAAAATCAGATTTTATTCTGACGCGGGCAAGGTTCCGGTTCTTGCGGACGGTGATGTCAGAATCTGGGACACTTACAGTATTGTAGAATATTTGGCTGAGACTTTTCCCGAAAAAAATCTTTGGCCGAAGAACAAAACTTTACGAGCCGTTGCCCGATCGGTTGTTGCAGAGATGCACTCCGGTTTTACCGATCTCAGAAAAAATTTATCGATGAACTTGGTCGAAAAACTTCATGGAAAAACTTTTTCCGAAGAGGTTTGGAAGGATATTCGAAGAATCGAATTCATCTGGAAAAAATGTTTGGATTCTTATCAAGGACCTTTTCTGTTCGGAAAGGAATTCACGATCGCGGACGCGTTTTATGCGCCTGTCGTGGGAAGGTTTATCACTTATGGAATCAAAACCGGTCCGGAAACAAGTGAATATGTTTCTAAGATCAGCAATCTTTCTTCTTACAAGGAATGGGTTAACGGCGCTTTGAAGAAGGACTAGTCATAATCAAATAGTTTACGGTCCTGTTTCTAAATATAACTTTCTGTTCAGGCGCACCGATCCAAAATTGAATCGGAGTGGCGGGTGCAAATTGTAGCCAATGGTTAATTATAAAAGAAAAATATTCAAAAATTTGATTATTTGCGATATGTCCGACCATGCCGGAAACCATGGGAAAGGACAAAAGGGCGGATATGAAAACGCGAACTTTCAGGTTTTTGAATTCTTTTTCGTGCGCCTTTTCGGCCTCTCCGCGGATTTCAAGGTTCTCGTGAACAAAGGCTCGGTAACCAAGAGAATCGATCTTGTCTAATAGACGTTCTATCTCTATCGAAGATTTGAATTCCACCTTTGCGGTTTCCATAGCGAAATTAACTCTCGCATCTCTTACTCCCGGAACTTTCTTGAGTCCTTTTTCGATCCTAAGCGCGCAATTTGAACAAGTCATTCCGATGACGTCTAATGTGATTCCGTCGGGAAAAATTTCGTTTTTAACGTTCATTTTATTTCACCCAGGATATACCCTTCCTCCAGAAGAATCGATTTGATTTTAGATAATTCTTCCGGAGTTCCTTTTCCTTGATAAACGACTTCCTTTTTCTCCAGGTTCGCTTTTCCCGTTAGTCCGATTTTTTTTAGAGCGGATTCTACGGTTCTTAAACAATGGGTACAGGTCATTCCTTCTAATGTTAATTTGATTTCTTTCATTTCATTTTCATTTAAGAATATGATTTATGGTGATCATAAACTCTTCTAAGATTTTAGAATCGTTTTCTCTAAACCTTTCGATTACACTGGTTTGAATATGGCTTCTGAGTAAAATTTTAGACATGCCATCCAAAGCCGATTTTATAGAGTATAACTGATTGAGCACGTCGTCGCAGTATTCTTCCCTCTCGATCATTCCTTGAATTCCACGGATCTGTCCCTCAATTATTCTCAGTCTTAAAATTAGATTGTTTGTAATCTTAGGATCCGAACTCAGTTTGTATTTTGGTTTCATATATGATATCCTCCCGGGCCATATGGACAACAATTGGTTTTTAAGTATTCTTTGTTAAGAGAAAATGTGTTAATCCGACTTGAAATTAGTCTTTTACTGATACCTACATAAAGGAGTACCATCAACTTTAGCACAGATTCCCGTTTAGAGGTAGGATCTTGGGAACTCCATTATATAGAGATCAGTAGAACCGTATGGAAATTTATTTTATGAGTGATCTTTCTATTTAAAATGTGCCGACAATTTTGAAATTCCTTGTCGTTGCCCGTCTCAAAATGTTGAATGCGACAGTCAAGAAATCTTACATCTGTACGGTCGGAGTTCGTTTAATTTTCCGAAGTTTTTTCCAACCAATAATAGAAAACCGGAAGAATAACCAGAGTTAATAATGTGGAAGATACGATTCCTCCGATCACTACGGTTGCCAAAGGTTTTTGCACTTCCGATCCGAGTCCCGAGCCGAATGCCATTGGTAGGAATCCGAAAGACGCTACAAGCGCTGTCATGATTACGGGGCGAATTCTGCTCGTAGCTCCTTTTAAAACCGCTTCTTTTAGAGGAATGTTTTTTTCTTCGCGAATCCTATGAATCGTATCCAATTTGACGAGCCCGTTTAGCACGGAGATTCCGCATAACGCGATACATCCCACGAAAGCGGAAACGCTTAAATTCATCCCTCTTAAAAAGAGAAACCAAATTCCTCCGGTTAGTGCGAACGGAACACAAAAGAATACGAGTAAGGCTTGACGAACCGATTTCAAACCTAGATATAGAACTACAAAAATCATCAAAAATGTACTAGGGAGTATGATAGATAATTTCTCTTTTGCCTTCGAAAGATTTTCAATCTGTCCGCCCCAGAACACGGAATAACCCTGAGGGATATTCATATTTGAAATTTTATCCTTCGCTTCGGAATAGAATCCCTCTAAATCTCTTCCACGCAGATTCACTGAAACCGCCACAAATCTTCTGGATTTATTTCTGGAGATGGTCATGATTCTTTCTTTTTTTTCGATAGAAGCGAGAAGTTTAATCGGAATCATCCCTCCGTCCTGTGTTCCCACTCCTATATTCGATATTTCGGATTCACGATTTCTGAATTCTTCGGAGAGTCGAATTTTAATCGGAAACCGAACTTCTTCCTCGTAGTATCCTCCCAATTCGAATCCGCTCATAGACGCCTCGACTACGTTGTTGAATAAAGGAAGAGATATATTATAATACTTTAATCTAGATTGATCGGGAATGATATCGATCACCGTGGATTTCCGAAGAGCCATGATCGGGTCGAGTTCCACTTCCGCCGCTCCCGGAATCTTATGTAGATTTTCTTTCAAAGAATTTTGTAAATCTAAGAGAGTATTTAAATCCTTTCCGAGAATTCTTACGCTGATATCCGCTCTACTGCCTTCCAGAAGTTCGTTGAATCTCGCTTCCAGAGGTTGGCTCAGAGTCAGTTCCGATCTAGGATAATTTTCTTGGACTTTTTTATGGATTCGGTTTAAAAAATTCTCCCAATTCTTTTCCTTTAACAGATCTTCCAGAGATTCCTTTTTAAGAATGATAAACGTGTCGGCGTTGAAGGTTCCCATCGGGTCGTTTGCCACGGAGCTGGTTCCGATTCTGGAGAACACGCTTTGAATCTCGGGCATTTGCATTAGGATTTTTTCCACTTCCTTTTGTTCCTTCAAACTTTCCTCTATACTGATATTCCCTTCTCTTACGATTACGAGCATCAAATCTCCCTCCATCAATTTCGGAAGAAAAACCGTTCCCATTCTGGAATAGATGAATAGAGTAAGCAGGAAAAACGCGACAGATCCGATTACAATCGGTTTCGGTTTATTCAATAGAATCGAAAGATGCGTTTCATACAACGTTACAATTTTACTTTTTTTTAACTCTCGGCTTGAGATATGTTTTGTTGGGGTAATAAAAAAGAACAACAAAGGAGGGAGAAAAAACACCGCCAAAATCAAACTAAAACCCAACGCTAGAAGAACGGTTTGGGCCATCGGACGGAACATCTTTCCGGATATTCCGTCTAACGTTATAATTGGAACATATACGAGCATAATGACTACGATTCCGAAAGACACGGGCTTTAAAACTTCCAAAGACGCGTTCAGGATTGTTTTGATCCTCTCCTCTCGATTGACAATGGAATTCCTTTCAAATCGTATCAGAACGTTTTCGGTAATTACGATGGAGGCGTCCACAAGGAGGCCGAAATCGATTGCTCCTAGACTCATTAGGTTTGCGGAAATTCCGAAAACCCTCATAAAAATCGCGGTCAAAAGCATTGATCCCGGAATGATCGTCGCAACAATGATCGAGGCCCTTATGTTGAAAAGAATGAAACATAAGGTCAAAATTACTAGGATTGCGCCTTCGGAAAGATTTTTAATCACGGTTCGAATTGTGGAATGGATCAGAAACGATCTTTCTAGAAGTACTCTGACTTGTACGTCCTCCGGGAGATCTAAACGAAACACGGCTCGATTCAGGTCCGCATTGACTTGATAACTGTTTTCTCCCCGTAACATCATAGCGGTTCCTAAAACGATTTCTTTTCCTTCGGAACTTGCTCCGCCTAATCTCTGTTTGCCGTGTTCCTTCACTTGCGCTATATCGGAAACTCGGATCGGTGAGCCGGTGAGAGTACGACGAACCGTAAGCTCGGACAAAGAGTTTAGGTTTTTCTTAATTCCATACGCTCTGACAATGGAGAGTTTTCCTTCGTTTTCGATAAAACCTCCCCCGAAACTTTCTCCGATCGTAGATAGTTCTCCGATCAATTGATCGATTGTGATTCCCAGAGTCCGCATTTTGGAAGGATTTAGATCGATATGAATTTCTTTTTCGTATCCTCCGTTGGAATCCACTTCTACGATTCCAGGCACAAGAGATTTTAACTGAGGACGAACCATATAATCCTGTACGGTTCTCAAGTAAAGTAACCTATCCTTTTCCGGGAGAAACGTTAGGCGACTTCCCGGTTTTGCTTCCACAGTATAAAAGAGAATTTCCCCGAGTCCGGTTGTATTCGGAACGATCGTGGGAACTATTCCTTTCGGAAGTTTTTCTTTAGCGCTTGTGATTCTTTCTAAAACCATACTTCTGGCTTGATAGATATCCGTGCCTTCCTTGAAAATCAAAGATATATTAGAAAGTCCGAATTTAGATATGGAACGAACGTCGATCAGATTCGGCATTCCCATCAGTTCGGTTTCAAGCGGAAATGTGATTACTTTTTCGATTTGCTCCGGATCCAAGGAACCCGTTTTGACGGTTACGATTACCTGAGTGTTCGTAATGTCGGGAACCGCGTCGATCGGAACTTCGTTCAAATTAAAAAAAGAATATATAAATAAAAATAATGCGGTTCCAACGGAGAGGATCGGATTATTTAAGCTGATATTCAAAAGTTTGGACAGCATATTGAAACGTTCCTATGATTTCTTTTTCGTTCGTGATGTATAGTAGATTGAGTAGCGCTTCGAGGTGGGCGATTTGTGCGTCCAATATCGCGTGATGAGTTTCGTGAAGTTGGTTTTCCAATTCCAGATAACTCAACATTAAAATTCTCCCTTTTTTAAATTCCACGTCTGCATAGATCAAATCTTTTTCTATTTCGTCTAACTTTGATAAATTGAAAAGTTTGAGATTGGCCTTGGACTGTTCGTAATCTAAAAAAGCTTGTTTAAAAGCGGTCTTTACGAGGTTTTCTTGATGATGAAAAATTCCCTGCTTGGATTTTACGTTGACCTCGGCGGCCGAAACCTTATTTTGAAATTGATCCCATACTGGAACTCTAAATTTAAGACCGAAGTCGTAAAATCGGTTAGAGACTCCCGACCGGTCTTCTCCTACTTGACTGACGATGGAGTAGTCCGGATATTTTTCTAAGTTCGCGAGATTGAGTTCTGTCTTTGCCTTTTCGATTTCTTCTTTGGCTGCCATGAGAATCAGATTTTGCGAAAGCGCTTTGATTTGAAGTTCGTTGAAATTAAACTTCACTCCTTCCGAAAAAAAAGGGATTCGAAACGAAGGAATCGATTCGAGCATAAGATATAAATTCATAGCCTCGTATTGTTTATGCGAATCCAATTCGAGATCGTTAAAATGTTTTCGCAGAGCCAAAATTTTTCTTTGAATGATAAATAGATCTGTCTTTGCCTGCGGGGTTATGAAAGGTCTAGCGCGGATATAACTTTCCAAGATCGATAATCTTTTAAGACGTTCTTTGACGTGATTTCTTTTACCCACGGAAACTAAATAACGATAAGTGAATCTAAGCGCGTTGAATCGAATCGAATTGTTTGCTTCCGCGAGTTGAATCTCTTTAATTTTGGAATCGTTATCCGCCAAAAGCTGGCGCAGTTCCTTGCGGCCCGGAAAATATATGGGTTGTTCGAACTGAAGCGCATATTCCGCTCCGCTTTCGTTGGCCGCACTTCTTTGACCGTAATCCAGAGTCAAAAAAGGATTTTGAGTTTTTCCCTGTTGTTTACGCTGATAAAAAAGCGATTCCAAATCCGCATTCAGGGAAAGAAGTAACGGAGAATTTTTTTCCGCCAAGTCAAGAATAGTCCGGATGTCCAATTCGGAATGAGCTTCGGATCGAATCGGAACGACTAAAATAACGGTAAGAATTACGAAACGTTTCAAAACGCATCCGATCCAAAAAATATTTTTTATCGAGTTCCATACTAATTTAAAAAAACGGAATATGTTTTCGGGAGTTCGACTCCGTTTCATCTGCATAGTTTACCTCGCATTTGAGTCCTTTAGGGTGAAAAATTTACGCTTTAGAACAAGCGGTAAAAGACGTTTACTTCTAATTCTTGAAGCGGAAGAACATATATCCGTTCCATCCGATTTCAAAATCGAAAGAATAAAGATTGCGGGGATTAAAGATTAAATTAAAAGACGGACGGAAGCGAGAGATCGAATTTCATTCGAACCGTTTTCGACAAAATCGAAAACAAACTCCATCCGCGCCAACAAAGGAAAGAATGAAAAGGACGGGTTTGCGGAATAAATACGCAGCGGTATGAAGAACCTTAAAAGTTTGAAAAGGTGGGAATCCGTGAGAACGATTGAACTGGAATCCCATTCACAACCGGAAGTCTTTTCCGAATTCGATTCTTGATGACAAGAAGCCGAAGATAGCGGAGTTTCGACAATTCTGTTTGTCTTGGAATCGAATCCGCAGATTGGTCCGCAATTCAAAATCAACACAAGAACGGATAACAAAGTGCATCCGATCCACGTTTTAAAAATTGAGGAAACCATATCTCCAGCTTACCATACCTCAGAGCTTGTCAACGGAAAAAACGACCTTAAGGTTTTTCAATCATTGTTTATCATTTCCCAAAACTTCGCTTTAAAAACGAAATGAGCATTTTTGAAAAATTCGAAATATCCGTCGAGCCTATTTAAGTCGTTTTTTATCGTCCTTCGAAATAAATCCCCTCTGTTAGAATATTCAAAAATATGAATTTACTCACTTTTCTAAACAGTAAATGTCTTATCGTAGTTCTTTTTCATATACGATGATTAATGCGTTTCGAATTTATATCGGAAAATGTCGTAGTCGCGAAAATCCTTGTTTATATCTATGTTGAGATCCAGGAGCATACCTTCTTTGAGATTGTACACCCAGCCGTGAAGTTGAAGATCGTTTCCCTGACTCCACGCGTTTTGAACGATCGTAGTCATACAAAGGTTATAAACCTGTTCTCTCACGTTTAACTCTACGAGTTTTTTGTGTTTTTCATCCTCGTCTAAAATTCCGGAAAGTTCTTTTCGGTTCATTCGGTAAACCTGTTTGATATGTCTGAGCCAAGCGTCGATTAATCCGTGATATTTGCCGTCTACCGCCGCCTTGACTCCGCCGCAACCGTAATGACCGCAAACGACGATATGTTTGACTTTCAGAACTTCGACGGAATATTGAAGAACCGACATCAGGTTCATATCCGTATCGATTACTAGGTTTGCGATGTTTCTGTGAACGAAAAGCTCGCCTGCGTTTGTACCCGTCATTTCATTGACTGAAATTCTGCTGTCGGAGCACGATATAAGAAAATATTTCGGAGTCTGGCCTAAAGCAAGATTCTTAAAGTAATCCGGGTCTTTTAATAGTTTTTCTTCTACCCAAATTCGATTGTTCTCGAAAAGTTTTTGATAATCTTGTTGGATGATCGGGTCCAAGGGTTTGTTTTTAATCTTCTGATAAGAAGAGGTCACGTCGATAATCTCCACTTTGATGTTGCGGAACTCGGCTACGATCTTAAAGTCTTCGATGATTTCCAAAACGTCCGGATCGATATATTTGGACTTGGAGCCGTCTATGATCAAGTGTGCGTTATCCGGAACCTTATCCAGTTTGTACAACATGCTCGATTTGTTCAAAAAGGACACGTCTTCGGAAAGGTCTATCTTTACCTCGACTCCGTAACTCATTTCCTTTTTGTTGAATTCGTAAGGATTCAGAATATTCCTTCTTACGATAAAGAACACGGAAAATAAACAACCGATTCCGATTCCGATAAGAACGTCTGAGAAAACAATTCCGATCAACGTTGAGATAAACGGAATAAATTGATCCATTCCTTTTCGGTATTGTGTTTGGAGAATTTTATAATCCGTAAGTTTATAACCTACGACTAAAAGTACGGCCGCCAAAGAAGCCAAAGGAATTTTTGAGATCCAAGTCGGGATCAAAATCAGAGATAAAAGAATCAGCAAGCCGTGTAGGAATGCGGAGAATCTGGTTTTCGCTCCGGCTTGTAAATTTGTGGAACTTCGAATGATTACGGACGTGATGGGTAGTCCGCCAAGAATCGCAGAGAATAAATTTCCGGTTCCTTGGGCAACCAGCTCGCGGTTTTTGGAGACAATCCTTCTTTGCGGATCCAACTTTTCGATCGCATCCAGGTTCAATAGGGTTTCAAGACTCATCACGAGACAAATCTTAATCGCGGTCAGATAAATCGCCTGATTTTTCCATTGAGAAAAACTCGGGAAATGATTTCCCTGAAAAAAGTCCGTAATCCCGTTGAGTTGAATCGGCTGAATCATATGCTCCGAGCCGACGGCGATACCCAATTCGAAAGTTTTAAAAACTTCGTTTAACAAAACACCGGCCAGAATCGCGACTAAAGATCCGTGAATTATGAATTTTTTATGGAGTTTTAGTTTTTCCCAGATCAAAATCAAAACCAAGGAAACAGAAGACAAAATGATTGCCCCGGGAGTAAAACGATGAAACGCGGTCAGGATCTCCGAAAAAGTATTTTCCTGGTCTTGTTGAAAAAAGACCATATCTCCTTCGTAATCCATATCGTAACCGATTGCGTGCGGAATCTGTTTTAAGATTAAAACCGCTCCGATTGCCGCTAACATTCCCTTGATCACCGAAGACGGGAAAAAATTACTTAGAATTCCTGCTTTCAAAAAACCTAATGTGATTTGTAAAACTCCGGCCAAACAAAAAGCAAAAAGAAAGTCGTTAAAACTTCCTAATGTTTGAATCGAATCGAAGACAATCACTGTAAGTCCCATGGCGGGACCGCTCACGGATAGAGGTGATTTGCTGATCAGAGAAATTACGATACCTCCCACGATACCGCTAATCAAACCGGAAACGATAGGTGTACCTGATGCAAATGCAACTCCGATACAAAGGGGAAGAGCGACCAAAAAGACGACGATACTAGAGGAAAGATCGTGTCTCAAGTCGTCCCAAGAAATGTTAGGAAAAAAGTATAAGATATTCATATAGACTCCTTCGGATCAAGGCCCGAAAATTTCGAAATTGTTAAATCGAGAGATGGAGGTTTTCCGGAGGCGGGTTTTCTATTTCCGAAAAATATTGAATAAGAATCTGTTCGATCGGGTCACTGTAACGGACCATTTCTAAATCGTAATCGAATGTAAACTTATCTTCTTGAGATACGAGATCTTCTAGTTTGAGTTCAGCCGTTTTTTCTTTTTCGGTTTCTGGGGCTTCGGAAGATTCATTTGCGGCTGTTGATGGCGGGGAATTTTTACCGAAAACACTGGATTGGGTCCATACAGTCGCACAATAGAAAATCAGAGCAATGTATAGAAAAACAAAAAGTTTATGGCCCAAGCAGTTTAGAAATTTCATAGGCTTTTTAATGAGAACACTTTGGAAGTCGTCTTGCAATGAAAAAGCATTTTAAAACAAGTCGTTCGTTTAAAATTTGAATCACATCGCTTTAGGTACAGTAAATTCTCATTAAAAATATGTGTTAAGACGCATTACAAGCTAAGTCCGTTCGTTTTTCATGAGAATCGACGCACTTGACTCAAACAGGAAATCTTTTGGTTGAAATCCGAGCAAAGCTTGTGATTTAGAATTTGTCTCAAAACCTTAGGAAAAATTAGTTACAATCATTCCATAAGTTCGTAATAAAATGTAGAAGTTCCCACGTTTTAGTAACGAGGGTTTAGTCACCATAGTGCTTAGGACTTTACACACTACACTAACCACTAAAGCTCTGACATCTAAAACGTTCCTACATTTTTGTGAAACTCAGGCGTCTGCTTCTATTGGCGCTCGATGGATTTTAGGACAAACTCTTAATTCTTGTTTTAAATCGGATTTAGTACAATCGAATCAATATCGAATTTACAAAAAAATTCCATTGAGATCGTTGCGGCTTTCACCTGGATCTTAACTTATATTCAGTAAGTCATTCCATGAGTATTTTCAAGCATTTTTTAACATTATAATAAACTTCATCTTTTTATAATTTAAATTTTTTCGTTTACTGAATTTTTCCAAGGAAGATACTCATCTTAAATCGATTTTGAAAGCGCATTACTGATGGAATATTTGCAAAAAACCGAAAGAGAAATGGATATCATTACTTCCGTTGAACAGAAGCATCATGTCATTGCAAAGTATCTTTTAGAACAAGAACTCACTTTCAAAACTTATCCCTTTGATCGAAAGGCGATGATTAGAAAAATTCTGGAAGAGGACGGAAAGATTCTCATTCAATTTTTGAATGTGGAAAATTTTCAGGAAGGAAGTTCCTTTATTCTTTATATGATTCTCGCAAAATACATTGAACTGGAATGTGTCCTTCTTCAGAAATTGGAAAATTCGCTTTTTATTGTTAAGGTGAAAAAGCTTGCGATCGCGAGGAAAGATAGGGAGAATCAAAGATTTGCGGTCGAACCGGGGGTTATGTATGTGACTAACGTGGTATCTTCCAAAGCCATAATCGAAGCGAATATGTTCAATATTCCGACCTTGGTAAAAGTAAATTTCGAAGATTATAAGAATCGTCTCAAACAAAAAACGAAAGACATCGTGGACATCGATACTTTCAAACCGGATTTGGATCGTAAATTCCAAATCGTTAAAAAAACGCTCAAGTATCTTCTCATAGAAAATACCCAAGATGAGAGCTCTTATAAAAATGGTTCTTCGGAAAGGATCAACTACGAAAAGGAAGTGGACGACGATTTGTCCTCCTGCATCAGAGAATATAAGGATCAACAAATTGTTTCCGAATTGATCGTTCCGATTATCTACCTGAATCTCGAGCGAGAACAAATCCCGATCGGTTACTTTTCAATACAGAGCAAGGAACAAGAACTTACGGAAAAATACGTTTTAGAACTTCAAACTCTTGCTAGCGAAATGGTAGATAGAATCAAAGAGTCGAATACGATGAAAACGGCCGAACATTTTCAGATCCTGGACGCTTCTAAGACGGGAATCTGCGTTAAGATCGAAAATCCCCATTTGGTCGAAGCTTTGCCGAAACAGGACGATTTTGTGTTCGACATCTTTTTTAAGATGCAGGCTCCGTTTACGGTTCACGGTTTGATTCGCTGGTTGGCCAAAGACGAAAATAACCATCTCATTTTAGGGATCGAACTCGCCGGAAAGTCGGATTTACCGGGAGAAAGAGCCCGTTACGAATCGAACATTGAATCTTTGTCTCAAGAATAATCGACTAGAAGTTATCTCAAAAATATTCTAGAATGATTGGAATCGGCGTCTTAAACAAAGATAAAGTATTTTTGAGATAATTTGCTTCTAATCAGAAAATTCTAAAATTGAATCCGGTACGGATCTAAATATTCGTGATCCTTTCTCCAAGGACGCAGTCCGTGAAACTCCACTCCCGCCGCTTGTTTTGCGTTTAAAACGGTTTCTTTTCCCTGATGACGTATAACGCACTTCACGTTACCTATGTCGCTTTGCTCTATGTATCTAGGACTTCCATCCGGATCTCGATAGATATAACCGGCGATTTGATCCTTATCCATTTCGCTTTCCACCGATATCTCATAGTCGTTAAGACGTGTTTTGAAACGAAGTTTCGGATATTCTACTTTTGTCGAACTTCTCAGAGAACGAAGGATGGAATGCTGGTGGATCGGAATTCCTCGTTTCAGAAGAGTGACAAAGGTCAAAGTCGGAATAAACGGCTGGGGGCGGACCGTTGCGATTTCCATCGACCAATCGTCCGGATCGTTGTCGAATTTAGGAACGAAGGTCCAGAATAATTCGGAAACTCGATTTGTTCCCCAGATATGATTGAAATGTCCATTCGCATTTTGGAATGTGAATTTTTGGTTTGCAAGTCGAATCCAACCGGCAACCTCCGTAAAAGGGGAAGAGACAATACTTCTCGTTTTGGGAATCGGAGTTTTTTCCAACCAACGCGGAAGATGTCCGTTGGGTTCCAGCTTATGTCTGAATTCCAAATCCCAGGCCAGGTCTTCCGACTTTGAAGTTTGGATTTTGCCGCGCATGTGGTCGGGTCCTACGGACGCTTCCGGAAATTCGATCGCATGTTCTTTGATCAAAACGTCCTCATAGGGAAAAGACTGCACCGTAGTTCGATGATTCTTTGGGTTTTTACGATCAAATAAAGACGCCCAAAGTGTTCCCATCGGAAACAGGTCGCGGTTGTTTCTAGGATTGAGTGTGGAATATCGGACCCAAAAAGCCTGGTCGTTTTCGGGAATGAGAACGGCCGCAAACCAGATTTCGAATCTGGGTTTTACAAAGCTCGCCGCGAATTTGGAAATAAAACTTTCTCTTAAGTTCATCTTTCGATAACATCTGAGCGAGCTTTTTTGGATCGAAAAAATTTAAGCCCGACTTTTTTTTCTTTCCTTCAGGTATTCGACCACCGCTGGCATGACAGAAATAATAATAATTGCAAATATTACAATTTTAAAATTTCTTTTTACGAAGTCCAGGTTCCCGAAATAATACCCGCCCAGAATGAAAATAGAGATCCATAGAATTCCACCTACGACATTATATGTAATAAATTTAACGTAGGTCATCGTTCCGATTCCGGCGACAAAGGGCGCAAAAGTGCGTATAATCGGAATGAATCTTGCGATGATGATCGTTTTTCCGCCGTAAACCTCGTAAAACCGATGTGCCTTTTCCAAGTGTTCCTTTTTGATCATCGGTATTTTTTCTTTTTCTAATATCTTTTCTCCGGTAAAATTCCCGACCGAATAATTTACGGTATCTCCTAAAATAGCGGCAATGATGAGAAGAATCAACGTGCTTCCCAGATCCAGAGAACCTCTCGCAATAAACGCTCCGACGGCAAAAAGTAGGGAATCTCCGGGAAGAAAAGGTGTTACGACCAAACCGGTTTCCGCAAAAATTATCAAGAATAGAATAACGTAAGTCCAGTTTTGATACGTCTGAATGATCGCATCCAAATGTGTTTCCAAATTTAAAAAGAGATCGAGAAAAAACTGAAGAGTTTCCAAATTGCCTCCCTTGTTCGAAAGAACGAGGTCCTATTGTGAATTGAATTTAGGATAGGATTTATCCGGGAGCGGGTAAGTCAAACGCGTAAAACCCTAAAAAAGCAAACGCTCTTTTTCCGGATTATAACGAAAAATTTTTGTCGGATAATTCAATCGGATCGAATTTGAGGAAATGCCTTTTCGATCCGGTTTGATTCTCGCGTCGAACTCAACCTCGTCTCCTAATTGAAGATCCATGGTTTGAAACTTTCGGGATAAATAAAACAACTGAGATTGGATGATCGATTTTCCAGAAATTAAAAGACAAATATCCTGCAATAGAATTCGGGATTGTTCCGGATTTTTATGATGTAGGATCGACCCAACCATTCCGCGAAAGCGGGTTCTTTTGCGGGGGAGAATGTGAATCGAGTTTTGCGCCGTCATTTTATCTTATAACCTTTCTTTCGTCGTATTTCTGAAAAAAGAAGTTTGATTGGGATCCAAATTTAAGGAACAACGATTTGGAATCTTGAAGAATATCGTTTTATATATCATGTGTTTGCCAAGTCTAAAAATTCAGTCCCGAAAAAACTTTAAATGTTGTCCTAAAATTTTCAGAATCGGATCGATTTTTACTTCGAGCGGAAAAGGCAATGAACTTCTGGATAAACTCCAATTCAAGATCAAGAATTTTCTAAAACGATTTTACTGCTTCTTTTCGGTGATCGAATCTGTCTCGATTCGTTTTTTACTACTCGGACGCATGAATAAAATACTATGATAAACTATTTCGAAAATTAGAATGTTGGAATATTCCTCTAAAAAGTCGAGATTTCTCGATTTGACTTAATTTTTGAGAACCGTTGTATTTTTGCAAAACCGGCCGCTTATTTTCGAGTATCATTTTCATGCGTCCGAGTAGTAAGAAACGTCATTTACACAAGATTGTTAATAACACCTTTAGCGATTGTATTCGTTTAAGTGTGTAAATGACTTGTGAATAAACAAAAAGTCACAAGAATGAGCAAATCAAAGAATCGAACGGAAGAACTATTCGATGAGTTAATCTAAGGAAAAATCCCAGAAGAGCTGATCGTAAAAGTTCGAGATAGCAATCATTTCGCGAATAACGTGAGTTCGGTTTAACAAATGCGAAAGCGATTGTAGCGGGATCAACAAATTGAAATGATAAAAACATTACGTTTTTCGAATGATCCTTCAATTTGTTGATCGGAGCGAAAAGCGCGGTCCAGCCCTTGTATGCAAGGGCTGGATTCGCCCGACTTTCTTACGTCGATTCGTGTTAAACAAAGTTTTTTATTTGGTTTTAGGAATCAATCTGCGAGGAATAAAAGAGATTCTTGCGTTTGGGTAGAACGCACCGAAAGAGCAAAGTTCTGGTTTCAGATCTTAACCGATTTAAAGTCTCGCGGAGTTGAAGATATCCTAATCGCTTGTGTTGACGGTTTGAAGGGATTTCCGGAAACTATTGTATCCGTTTTTCCTAATGTACAAGTTCAACTTTGTATCGTTCCTATGGTTAGGAATTCTTTGAAATGGATTTCTTACAAACAGAAGAAAGAGTTGGTGATTGATTTAAAGGCTATCTACAAATCTCCATCGGCAGAAGATCCCCAAGTAAAGCCTTTAGTGGATGCTAAGTAATGCGATTTCGATACTTAACATCCATTATAGTTTTTAAACTAGATCATTTACTGTAACGTGCACCTGCCTCCCGAACACTGATTTACTAACGAGCTGATTGGATATCTTCTCGAACCTCTTCTGTCGTCTCCTTCTCCAGTGCAATCTCTGTTAGAAACCATGAGGCCAAAAACACTTTCGTAAGCTCCCACCGGCTGTATCGTTGTAAGTACTAGCATAGTTCTGTCCGGTCCTTCCAGATTAGAAAGTATCTCCTCCGGATTAGTCCTGGGCATTAAAGATGACCTGTAGTCGTTAAACGATGTCGTAGGTGTGTTTGTTCGAATTGCCACTAACCCCTCAGAGGTCCTAATAATTGGAACAGCATGTCCCGAAATAGCTCCGTTCGTACGTTGCCTTCTCATTAATACCAACCAAATACTTCCAGGAGGTGAATTTATGAGTGATCTAATATGAGATAACATTTCAGGCCGAGTGGTCATTGGAGCAGAACTTTCCCATTCGTACTGAGGCATCATAATCGCAGTAGATGCGTATGCCAACACTCTGCCTCTGTTAGCGTATGTCGCAGGCACATTTGTAAGTAACCTGTACAATTCCTGATAACGTCGGCTAAACGAAATAAAAGGATCCCTATCAGGAGCTGTATCGAAGAAATAGCCTCCACTTTGAAGTGGTCTTTGAGAATGATACTCCTGGAGTTCTGCTAACATTTGAAAGCTATGCAGTAGGCAAACGCCGCACACCCCCGCCTGCTGGGGTCTGTAACCGGGTCTTGCAGATTCATATGTGGCTGATCTAGCTATGTCATAAAACCTTCTAATCCAATCATCAGTTAATTGAAAGTCAGATGGTAGGTTCCTTTTTACTCTTTTATACGCATGGCTTTTCTTATTGCCGGCTGGACAGTACTGTTCTGTATTTCCAAGATTACCGGTTGTGTAACGTGCCCAATTCAATAAATCTTTATCAACAAAAAACAGAGACGTAGGACTATGGGTAGTATCTGTTTCCAAATAAGAGGGTTTAACTGTATAAGCAACACCCCAATGCGGCCCGGCCTTGGTAACTCTAAGTATATTGCCTTGATAATCTGTAATCATCCCTCCTTCTTTTGTCTCAAAATATATGTTCCAATACGCGGAATTCTCCTTACTGGTGACAGGTGCGTCACTACACGGTACCCAATAAACCCAATTCCAATTATATTTACCTACCTTAGAATACATACAAGTGAGGAGTCCACTAGAAGGATTGAATTGGGCAAGATGTCCATTTTCGGGATTGTAGTAGATAGGCGTAGTATTTCTATCCGAACCTCCCGAACGAATAAAGTAGCGGCCGGCTATATTATTCCAAAGCCCATCGCCCCAATTCGAATCCCAAGCTATGGAAGTCTGAATACTAACGTTTCCAGGAGTAGCCACTGTCTTAACCCAATCATTCATCGTAGAGTCTAAGGTGTGGTCGTAGTTATCCTTGGAGGTTTTTGAGATATAGGCAAGCCAGTGCACATCCTTCAACCGATAACGCCCATCCGCAGTCCAAAAGGCGTTGTTCTTTACTATCCATCTTTGTTGAGGATCATTGATAGTACAAGGTCTGAGGCTCACATAATCCCAGTTTGTTTCCCCTTTAATTACTTTCTCTGGAGTGGTAACACATAGCCACGTGTTATTAATGTAATAAGAAATTCTTTGAAACACGTCGTATCTTGCTTTAGGAGTTTTATCCCCGCACCCCTGAAGCTGTATATAACTTTCATTACTGTTAAACATAGGAGTGTAACAATAATTTTTCCCATTATGTGCAACGATCTTAATAGGTTTATCATTTGGTTTATCAGTAGGCTTTTGAACAATCGAACCTGGGATACCACTCGATGAAATAGAGTTTCCCCCGTAAGTAAAACTAACTCCAATTGAAACTAACAAAACTACCGTCAGAACTATCCAACGACCCATTCTTACCTCCTTTTTTTGAAAAATTAAGACGTAGTTTGCACGCTAGGGATATAAGACAAACATACATTCCTGGCAAATTTTGTCCGAACCGGTTTGTTGATAAGTCGGACTATCCGATTGAGTGGAAAACATACTACGTCGTTTTAACATGTTACCATTCTTTTTGCTTCTAAATGAAAACAGATATTTTCATTTTTTAGAATATTCTAATAAAAAGAAATGAAAAAATGTTTTTATGAACACATTGCGCGGCTATCATAAAATATCAAATAAAAATTCATTCTATATAAATAGAATAAGGTATGTGTAGCTTTGGTAATATTTCATGTAATGCAATTGATTACTCAAGTGAAATTTCTGTACAAAAAAATCTAAAAAAACGTTAATACGAAAATAAAAAATAATTAAAGTAAATTTTGACTAACTTACTACTCGGACGCATGAAAATGATGCTCGAAAATAAGCGATTGATTTTGCAGAAGTGTGGCGTTTCTTAAAAATTAAGTCAAATCGAGAATTCCTGACTTTTGAGAGGAAGATTCCGGCATTCTAATTTTCGAAATAAGTTTATCATAGTATTATATTCATGCTCACGAGTGGTGGTCTGTATAAATATATAAAAATAAGAAACATTATATTTAAATATTCTAAAGTAATTTTTATACATCAATTTAGGAATTATTCTCAAATTATCCAACTATCAATCCGCTTTCAATCGTAATGCCACACTCTGCTTTGAAATGTACATTTTAATTTAATAATTTGTTTCAAATTTTGTTTTGCGCGACTTTGCCACAATCTTAAAGTTTTCTGTAATTTCCACGGCGTCCGGATCTATGTATTTGGATTTAGAACCATCGATGATCGGATGCGCGTTATCCGGAACATTATCTAACTCATACGACATACCAGCTTATTCAAAAAGGAAACGTCTTCGGAAAGATCGATTTTCGCCTCGGTTCCGTAAGCCATTCCTTTTTAAACTGCGTCTGCAAAATCCTGTAATCCGTAAGTTTGTAACCAAGATCGCGGCCAAAGATACCAAAGGAATTTTTGCGATCCAAGTCGGAATTAAAATCACTGAGGTAACAAAGCGGAAAATCGGGTTCTAACCCCTGATTGTAAATTCGCGGAGCTCCGAACGATTGCGGAGGTAATCGGCAATCAATCGTAGAAAACAGATTGAGTGAGCAATTTCCTATTTTTAGATACAATTCTTCTTTTAAGTTTCAAAGAAGAGTTCTTACCCTTGCTTCTAAGCCGGTAAAAAACATTAAAAAAATTGAATTTTCCCTCTCCAAGATTTGAAATCCGGAACCGTATTCGTAAGAGGAGAAAAAATGAAAAAGGAAGTTCAATATAGCCCGGCCCAAAAAGCGGTGATCGAAGAGAATTCAAGATTCGTACAAGTTATAGCTGCGGCGGGTTCCGGAAAAACAAGCACGATGGTAGGGATCATTGAACGAATCTTGGTTGAAAATCTGTTTCCAGAAGAATCTATTTTAGTCTTAACATTTTCGAGAAAAGCGGCCGGAGAAATTTCGAATAGAATTCAAAAGTCTACCGAGAAAAATTCCATACGAGTCCAGACGTTTCACGCGTATTGTTTGTATGTGCTGGGTCGCTGGCATCCTAGATTTATAGTTCAAAAACCGAAGATCCTTCCGTTGGAAGAGAAAAATCAATTCTATCGCGAATTCTTAAAAAAAGAACGAAATGAAATCGGAGGGATTCCCTACGAACTTTTTTGGGCAGAGAATATTCCTTATATCCGCGAGAATTTTGCCGAGCTCAAAAAGAATCTCGAATTCGCTTATCAAAAATACAAAAAGGAGAATGGTTTTTTAGACTTCGACGATCTGGTAAGAATGTTTTTGGACGGTCTTCGAAATGAGGAAGAATGGACTCATGAATCCAGAAATATACTTCGAAAAATCATTGTAGATGAATTTCAAGATACGGATTTGGAACAACTTGAGTTTCTTCAGTTGTTATCCCGGAGCGCGTCAATTGTCGTTGTAGGGGACGACAGCCAAGCGATCTATAGTTTCCGGGGAACCGCACCCGGAGCGTTTTTAAGTTTTCAAAAACTTTTCCAACCTTGCAAGCTTCATTTCTTAAATACGAATTATCGCTCCTTACCGGAGATCATTCAAACGTCTGCGATTCCGATCCGAAAGAATCGGGAAAAAATCGAAAAAGAGGTTTTTCCTTCGCGTCAAGGGAAAGCTTTCGTCGGTAAGATCCTCATGGAAGAAGCGGCCGATCTGATTCCTTTTTTAATTCGAGCGATTCCCAGCTCCGGGGAAGATTTGAAAATTTTATGTAGATCTAATTTTAGAATTTCTGAATATATAAGAATTGGAATACCAGATCGTTATCTTATGACGATTCATTCTAGTAAAGGTTTAGAATTTCATACCGTTTTTACGGACATCGCGGACGGCTGGAACGCCAGATACGATTCTCCTTTGGAAACGATCGAAGAGGAAAGGAGAATTCTCTATGTGGGTTTATCGAGAGCAAAGGACCGTTTGTTGGTTTTGGGTGCCGCTAAGAATTCGAGAAGAGAAACGATCGAAAACGAGTTCTTCCGCTATTTCAAAGGACTAAAAAAGATAGAACCCGAAGATCTTTCGAAGTAAATAACGCGATTTCGATATAATTGATGCGAAAGCGATTGAAGGTGGAAACTAAAGCAAAACACTCCCTATGGGTCGTGTTTTAAGATCAACAAATTGGAGCGACGAAAGAATTTCATTTTTCGAACAAACCCTCAATTTGTTGATTAGAGTAGAAAGCGCGGCCTTTGGCAATCTCACTCCCGATAGATCGTTCGATTGGTCGTCATTTTTTCTATGAAATTCGCGACCTGTCGCACGCCCCTTAGGAAGTGCGACACTTTAGTTTCTTATTCGCCCAAACTTTTTTAAGTCGAATTCGCGTTAAATATAATGTATTCTTTTTCTTTACCAATCGATCGGAAAATAATCCTTTAAGAATTTACCACACCAATGTTTTCCGGTGAGAATTCCGTCAAAGAACGGATCGCAGACCCTCGCAGCGCCGTCGACGATATCCAAAGGAGGTTGAAAATCATGGAGATCCTGCTTCTTCTGGGATAACTCGATCGGGTCTTCGTCGGTTACCCAGCCCGTGTCGACGGCGTTCATATAAATTCCGTCTTTTGCAAAATCAATCGCGGAAGTATGCGTAAGCATGTTCAACGCGGCTTTTGCCATATTGGTATGAGGATGTCTGTCCTCTTTTTTAAAACGATGAAATTTTCCTTCCATCGCGGAAACGTTTACGATATGTTTCAGGCCCGTGTTCTCACGTCGCATAACGGAAACAAGACGATTGCAAAGTACAAAAGGAGCGACCGCGTTTACGAGCTGAACTTCCAACATCTCGGAAGTTTGAATTTCGCCTAACTTAAGCCGCCAACTGTTCGTTTTTCTAAGATCGACTTGTTGAAGATCCGCATCCGTTTGGCCTTCGGGAAAAACCGTACTCCACTCGTAGGAAGTATCGTGGGAGTAAGGTATTTGTGAAAGTTGTGCGGAGGAACGGATTCCCACTCCGGGAATTTTTCCGTTCCAACCTACGGGAAGCGCGGCCTCGTTCGCAAGGTCGGTTCCTCCGAAAGACGCAAGTTTCCGTTTGCAATCTCTATGAAGTTTTAGAAGTTGTCCCGCTTCTTTCGGTATATCATGAAAGTCTAATGATTCGAATTTCATCAGATGAGTATAGAACCCGGGAGGTCTACGAACCGTCTGGGCCGCGTTGTTGATGAGAATGTCCAAACGATCCACGGTTTGTTCTATATAACTCGCAAAAAGTTCCACACTTGGAGTATGTCTTAAGTCCAGACCGAAAATCTGGAGGCGATCAGACCATCTGGAAAAATCGTCTTCTTTAGAAAATCGTAATGCGGCATCGACGGGAAAACGAGTGGTCGCGATCACGGTCGCACCGGCTCTTAAAAGCATTAGGGTCGCTTGATAACCGATCTTCAATCTAGAACCGGTGATCAATGCGACTTGGCCGTGTAAAGACGCTGTCTGAAATCTTTTCTTATAATTCAATTCTCCACATGGGGGACACATGGCGTCGTAGAAAAAATGAAGCCGGGTATATTCCTTTTTACAAATATAACAGTTGCGAGGCGAAGAAAGTTCCGGTGCGTTCTCGCTTTTCCAGATATCAGTTTGATCGGTGATTTGTAGAGGCGCCTTAAATACTGGGGTCGTTCTTGCGGTTCGGATTCCGGTCGCCGCTCTCGCTTTTCTTTCCTGAGCGACGATCTCTTTTCTTCTGGAATGTTTGATCGTTTTGTTTCGAATCCGAATTTCGTTCCGGTTAGGTCGGGAAATCCTACCCGCAACAGTCATCAATGCGATTCGTTCTTTTTCGGGAATAGACGTTAGCAGTTCGGGATTTTCCGTCAATGATTCCAGAAGCCGGATACATTTTTGAATTTCATCAATGGCCGGTTTGTTTTTGCCGTTTGTTTGAGAATCGCTCATATGCCTGTTTTTTTAAGGAGAATCCACGTTCTTCTTTCCAACTATACCTCAAAAAACAAACTCTTGAGCAACTCTATTTCCTAACTAATCTAACGTGAGTTCGGCCTAAGGAGCAAGTAAAAGTTGTAAATTGTTTCTGGTGCCCATATCCGGAGAACGGTTCACAGCTTTTTAAAACGGAGCTTTAAAACGAGGATTGAAATATACTCTTGTTAAGACCTGAGAGTCTCAGCGATTTTTTCCTAAAAGGGTTTTTGTTTCTTCACAAACAAAGGCTTTAGAATTCCATGAATGAAAACAGGCGGGCTAAAAGGTAAAAAGACAGGTTAGGCTTTATATTGTTTTGGAATTGTTCTGAGAACGAATCGTTCATTGCGAAACCAAGACAAAGATTTTTGAATATGAAAACTATTATCTTTACATTTTGTATGATTCTTTTTTGATCGATAATTCGATTCAAACAAAGAACATAATGCAAAATAACGGGTCGTTTTCCGAATGGAAAGATTCAATGCCAACGTCTTTTCCGAAACTCTGATTCCTACATAGTAGGGTATCCTGAATTTTAAAACGAATTCTTATTTAGGAGAGGAATTTTAGACATCAACTTTGAATAAAATCGAAATCATAGGTCAACCGTCTAAAACAAAAGTGTAAAACCGCATGAACAATCTAAAACAAAACATAACGTTTGCAAGTGATGAGGGAATGAAAAGTATTCTGAATTGGTTAACCAGCCCGGAATCCAGAGCCCTGGAAGCAAAGGAACTGATAGAGATGCTGAATCGAAATATTATAGAGGCGGGAGTTCCGGTTTGGAGATTTTTTACAAGTATTCCCACTATGCATCCCGAGGTGATGGTGCGTTCTCTCATCTGGACGAGGGGAGAGGAGACACAAGTATTATTCATTCCGCATGAGGGACTCAAGCAGCAGCAATACAAGGATAGTCCTATCTATCTCATTCGAGAAGAACAAAAGGATTTCATTCGTTGCAAGTTGACCGGTCCGGACGCGGATCTTTCGTACCCGATTTGTGTCGATTTATACGAAAAGGGCGGAACGGATTATTGTATTTTCGCTTCCGTATTCGGAACAAATATTCGAAGCGCTATGTCCTGGAGCACGGACGCTCCCGGAGGGTTTTCGGAGGAACAAATCGAATTCTTGAATTCGATTCGAAACGTTCTCTGCTTACGTTTGGACCTGGAATCCAGGAAATTTGCCATCAACGAACTCTTAGAAGTATATCTAGGTTCCAATGCGTCCAAAAGAGTTTTGTCGGGAGAATTTAGAAGAGGGACCGGTGAAACGATGTACGCCGCAATTCTTTGTGCGGATTTAAGGGACTTTTCCTATTTGAGCGAAAACAATTCTCCCAAAAAAATCGTGGAAATTTTGGACAATTATTTCGAACTTACTGCACAGCCGATTCAAGAAGAAAAAGGGGAAATTTTAAAATTCATCGGAGATGCGATTCTTGCCGTTTTCCCCGCGGAAACCGACCCGAATCAAGCCTGTTTAGCGGCTTTGAATGCCGCTCAGAAAATTAAGAATTCTGTAATACGATGGAATACGGAACATCCGGATTCCCAAATTCATTTGGGTATGGCTCTGAATGTTGGAGACGTAGTTTACGGAAACGTTGGCGCAAAGGACAGACTCGATTTTACCGTGATCGGTAACGCAGTCAATCAGGCCTTTCGGGTGGAGTCGTTGTGCAAGGATTTAGGAAAGAACATCCTTACCACCGAAGAATTTACAATCAAAGCCGGAAAAGAAAATTTTGAATTTGTAGGAGCAAAACGACTGAAAGGAATTAGCGGAGAAAGGAATATTTATTCTCCTTTGGACAAGAACTAAAGTACGATTTTTATCCAGAAGAGCGTAACCAATAGAAAGAAGAGTAGCCTATGAAAATCTATAGGCTACAAGATATTGACACCCTCGATTAATTCACACTTCCTTCTTTCCAAGCTTTCAAAGTTCCGTCCAATTCACGTGCGACCGCATGGGCCATCCCTTGCGCATACTCTTCCAGAGAATCGCTAAAGGTGCTACTGCCGGTCGGAGGGCTAATCCCCGTCATAACGATCGAACCATCCTGTGTGGAAACGAGCTTGATTTGATATTTAAGTTCGTATTGCGTTTTCGAAACTCTCTCACCTGTACTCATATCCGTAGTAAAAATATTTTTCTGTGCGAGCTTAGTGACTTCAATCATCAAAACGGCGTCAATCCCCGCCAATTTTCCCAATTCGATCGCGTTCTCTTCTACTGTGGAACCGGATAACTTCGGCTTCTTTTGATTCAGGACCGATATCAATTGATTTCTTTCGACTAGTTTATAACCGTTGTCTATAAAAGTAGAACCAAGAGTATCGGCAATTTCTAATGTTGCCGCATTCTTAGCCACAATTTCAGGGTCGATGAAGTCGCCTTTTACGGTGCGACTGTTTTTATATTCGGAACTCGCACTCGGTCCCGTAATACTCAATGCGTATGCGAAATCGCGGCCTATACCGACCGCGGATATTCCGCCCGTATTTATAGTATGTTTTGATTGAGAAGTAGTCGTAATTTCTCTTTTTAATTTAGGGTCTTGCACCGTCGGAATCACCGAAATGCTCTTTACTTGTTTCATTTTGAGCTGATTCCCTTTGAAAGCCTGCACTGAAATACAACCAGCCAAGCTAAACATTAAAGTAATCGCTAGAATAAAAATTCCTTTTGTGTTCTTCATAAATTATTATATCCTTCTTATTGTTCCGTATATTCCGTATAACAATAGCGTCCCGGTCCTTCTCCCCAGCAGACGATCTTCTTCGTCACTTTTGGGGGCTTTGGTAGCGCGGATTCTATGCCATCCAATAAACTTGCCGCGCTCTTCTTATCCTTATCATAAGAAAAACGTTCAACAATCACATATGCATTTTCAGGATCCTCGATTCGATTCCGAAGTGAAGTAAGAGCTTTGATTTTGTCCGTTGAAAAGCTAAACAAATCCATCAATTCCGCCACTTGTTCGGCGGTGAATGTCGCTCTAGGGGCTTCCGATTTCAAAACCGACAATTTGCCATCACTAAAACCTTCTTTATCGATTCGGCCTTTGATATTGGCGAATGTACCATGGTTCACAGCAGCTACCGAAAAATTAACTATCAGAACGATAGCAATCGTTACTACTTTCTTTAAAATATTCATTTTTAGTTTCCTTTGTGTCTTAGTCAAATTTGATCCGAATTTACCTAGGGACTTTAAACTATTCCTTATTCGACTTTCACTTCTCCGTTCTGAATTACAATCTTATCGCTCCCCGCAGCTTGAAAACTGCCAAGACCGGAAATACGAACCGTACATTCTCCGCAGATACTGCTCAGTTTCTTCCCCGGATTTAAAACCTCATCGTGTTTTGTACCCGCATCATCATACTGAATTCGATACGAACTCTTGTCCTTATTTACTATATCCACCGCAAAGATAGAATTAAAAAATAGTAATATACTAACCAACAAAATGTTTTTTTTCACCATAGACCGCCTACAAAATTTTAACCAGAGTGACTCAAACAAAGCACAGAGTCTATGATTTTTTGATTCATTTGCCCCCATGGATAACTCATATTATAGTTTGAGAGATTTATCTCTCCCGAACCATTTATAATCGATATTATAATAACGTGAGTTCAGCGTAAGAAAGTTTGGGGGAATAAGAAACTAAAGTGCAGCGACTCGCTATGGGCGTCGTCGCAGCTCGCGAATTTCATAGATAATGGCTCGCGACCCGCGCTTTAACTCAATGCTCTCCCTACGGTCGAAACATATAATCGCTTTCGTATTTTGTTGTACCGAACTCACGTTAAATACCTAATTCCTTTACGGTGTGAGTTCCTTCGAACGGCTTCAAAAATGCTCCCCAAAGCGGTTTCTCTTTACAACAATGTTAGACCGCATGAGTCGCTTCTCTTTGAGACACCTAGTTCATTCGAAAATAAATTTACTAAAAATAAGAGAAACAATGGTCAATAGAATGAAACTCAGTGTTTCGCTCTCCACAGATCGCTTATCTCAGCTATGCTTGAGAAACAACGCATTTGCTTCGCGGCGTATGTTTGTTTCGTTTCTATTGACACTCTACGGATTTTAAAATTCCGTAAAACAACGATGCGAACTTCTTAGACAACGCCGTGGTTCGCAGGCTCTTCAGGTTTCGAAGTATTTAAAGAATCACCGATCGCGCGTTCGATTTTCTTGGCGTCAACCCGAGTAGTTTACTCCAAGGTTTTGATTTCATAATTTCGCGCGTAAAAGTTGGGTTCGGGCCCTTTCTAAGATTGAATTGCCCGGCAAACTCAGCGCATCGCTTTCGCGTTTCAGGGTAGCTAGCGAAAGACACGAAGTGTCTGAAGCGAGGGGAAGGCTTTCCCCTTTCAAAGGACTGAGTACAGAATTGTAAGAGCATATTTTCTATAAATACCGATCCACTACCGCTTATCCTTTTCAAAGAACCAACTTCTGCATTACGATTTCGGAATGCAGTTTTCAAGGCATTAGCCGCTTACCGTCCAATCTCCTTAAATTTGTCGGTTCGTCGTTTTTACGATCCTGCGTATTGATCCATTAGAGATTTTGCAATTACTCTGAGGGCCATCACTTCTTCGGCGCCTTCAAAGATCGAGAACACTCGAGCGTCCACGAAGTAACGGGATACCGCGTATTCTTCCGCGTACCCCATACCACCGTGAATCTGCATCGCTTCGCGAGTTACCCACTCCGCAACCTTGGAAGCGTAAAACTTGATCAAAGTCGCTTCCATCTGGCCTTTGTGATTATCCAAAAGATTCGCTACATGATTTGCGAACTGACGAGAAGCCTGAAGGATGGTCGCCATTCTTGCGATTTTGTATTTCGTTAAATTGTATTCGTAGATCGGTTTTTGAAATACGGATCTCTCTTGCGCATAACGTAGCGCCGCTTCCAAAGCGGCCTGCATCACTCCGTGTGCACGAGCAGCGGTCTGAATTCTTCCGCCCGCAAATCCTTCCATCTGGAAGTAAAATCCTTTTCCTCTACCCGCTTCTCCGCCTAACAGGTTTTCGGCGGGAACAAAGTAGTTGTCAAAAGAAACTTCGAAAGAATGCATTCCTCGGTAACCGATGGTTCCGATCGCCTTACCTTCGATCTTTCCGCCTTCCGGTTGAGTGTAAGTAAATTCGTGACCTGGAAAGCTCGGCTTTTCCGCAAGAAGAATCGAAAGTCCTTTGTGTTTCAAGGAAGGATCGGACTCGGTTCTGCAAAGAATCAATAGAAGATTTGCATAACCCGCAAAGGTACACCAGGTTTTAACACCGTTGATCACCCAACCGCCGTTGGCCGGTTTGGCGGTAACGGAAACTCCCGCTACATCGGAACCGTAATTTGGTTCGGTCACCATGATTCCGGCCATTCTTTCTCCCGATGCGAGTAACGGAAGCCACTTGTCTTTCTGTTCTTGGGTTCCGCCTTTGAGTAGAGCCTTGGACATGATCTCGGGTCTTGTAATCAAGGAACCCGCGATTCCCAAACCTCCTCTGGAAAGTTCTTCGGTAACGACGAGCATGGAAAGATTGTCCGGTTTATCGTTCGGCTGAATTCCACCGTACGACTCGGGAATACATAAACCGAAACAACCCATGTCTTTAAGTCCGCCGATGATGTCTTCGGGAATGATATCGTCGTGTCTGTGAACGTGTTCGGCGTGAGGCATAACCACGTCTTCCGCAAACTTTTTAAAAGTCTCGCGAAACATCTCGTGATCGTCGTCCAGACCGTAAGCGCCGAAGTGACCCTTAGCTACGATCTTGTCCGCGATCTGGTTGTAGTTTTGGATCGCCATCGCGCCTTCTAAAAATCGATTGATTTCTTCGTTGAAAATTTTGGAAACGAGGTCGGAAGCTTTGATTCCGTACTCGGTAGGACGGGAACTGATTTCGGAACGAACGTGGTTCACGGTTTCAGCCGCAAACACGACCGCCATTTCCTGTTCGAGATCGCCGGTTCCGCGAGAAGTATCCCAAGCGTATTCAATAAACTTTTCCGCGATTTTTTGTTCGGATGTAAGCCAGGCGATTTGGTATTGAACAAGTTGGTTTTCGTCCATCTTGTCAACGGAAACTTTTCCGTTTACATTGCAACGTGCCGCAAGGGCCTTCGTAACTTCTTCGATAATTCCTGCGGAAACGGAAAGTGCTTTTTTCGCGGTCGCTTGATCAACGACGGTATGGGTTGCGCTCATGGGTTTTTAATCCTGAAGTAAAAAATTCGAATCTGAAACCTACAAAATCACTACTTCTACCACTGTCATTTGCTTTTTGAACGAACCTTCCCGGGGACATATACAACACTTCGAAATCAAAGTCAAATGTTCATTATGTCGAAAGACGCCCAAAAAATCAGGCCGCATTCCGTTCTGACAAGTCAGAACGGAACCGCGCTTTCCGCTCCAGTCAAGAAATTGAGATCTGCGTAAATCGAAGATATATAGGGAAAGCAATTTCTTGACTACGCCGAATGATCTGAAACGCGATCCCTAGAGAGCCATTCGCTGAGTTCTTCTATCAATCGCTTGCGGGAAATTTTACTTTTTGTCCAATAACACAAAAATTTTTACCGATGAATTTAAAGGATATAAAATCTTAGATAGACTTAAAAGAAAACATTTCACTGTAGATTATAGTAAGGAATTCATATCAGCCGATGGAACTCATACTAATAATATTGAGTGTTTTTGGAGTCTTTTGAAAAGAATACATTACGGGACCTACCATAAAATCAATCCAAAGTATATGGAACTCTATTGTGGGAGGAAGCATTTAGCTTTTCTAATAGGGACCAAATGAATGAGATTTTGGATAAAATTCTGAAGCAGAGTGTTCTTAAGAGTTGCAAAAGTTTAAAAAAAGTTGTTGTCAATGCTGACAGGAATAGTATGATACTATACAAATATATAGTATAATTTTAGAATTATAAACTGAGCTTCAATGGATATTAAAATTCAAAATGCGATCACCTTCCTTGCTGAAGGATTTAAAGAAAAAGCAGGACGACCAATATCTCAAACATTTTTATATAAACTTCTTGCATATGTAGACTTTACCTCCCTCAAAAAATATGGTATTCCTACACTTGGACTAAAATACGTAGCAATGGATAGAGGCCCAGTTCCAATTGAAATCTATAATGAAATCAAAGAACAAAATAAATTTATCACTTTTGAAGTTATCGATAAAAAAACAGAAACTTACTCAATGAAATTGATCGAACCTCTTATAAAAGCAGATCTTGATTACTTCAATCAGGATGATGTAAATATAATGCGTTCAATTATAAATGAGCATGTGGACGATTCTTCAAAGGCTGAAGATATCTCAAATCGATCACATGCTGATATAAAATCTTGGCAAAAGGCTTATTATGGCAACGGTCCGGATTCACCAATGGATTATACCGATGAATTTGAGTCTTTGGAAAATCTTCCTCATGAAGTAGAACTATTTCTACTTTACAAAGAATTAAAAAAATAAACTTTAGTAATCACTAATGTTAGTGATACCGCATACCTATAGATGGGATGGCTATGTGTTTCATCAGTATGCCGGTGAGAATAAAGCAAGGTGGTTAATCTGTATTGGGCAAAATGGCATTCTATCTGGGTTATCTTATTTCCACTTAGCTACAACAACGACCTCATATCATTCAGATAAAATTTCTCAAAATGCATATTTCAAAATTGATAAAGATAAATACGCATTTTTTGATTCGGATTGTTTTATTTACTTTCAAGAGAGGATATTTACTCTTCAACAAATTGAAATCCAACAACATAAAGAAAAAATTGAATTTAAAGGAATTATTAATTTAGATGACATGCAAAAAATTTATCTAGGTTATTGGTTTTATAAAACTATTCCGCCCATCGATTTAAGAGAGATAAAATCTTCTTTGGAGAATCTTGGAGTAAAAAGTTTACCGGATCCTAAGAAAAACTTATAATTTAAATGTATATAAAGTTATGATTCCGAAATTTCCCTTCACAAAATTTAAAATTTTACCTTACAACATAATCTTGAACTTTGTAGAGAACCGTAAGTCTCGCCAAAATCAAAATCAAATTCAAACCAAACAGATACAAAAACGGACGATCGACGATTTCCTCGTCCTCTGCTTTGATAAAAAGATAGAAGGGAATCGCAAATGTAAAAAGGCGAATCGTATTGATATATTCCGACCAAAAATGATAGTGATTGGCGATCGCGATCATCAAGATCACCAGAGAAAAACCTACCTTATAAAAAGTTCCCTTCTTCCAGGATCCCGTAAAAGGAATCAAGAACATTGTCAGAAACTGGAGCACGAGGGGAAACTTGGAAAAGGATCGAACGATCTGTTTGATTCCTCCTCCGCTCATAAAACTCGCAGCCAACTCCATTAGATATTTATAAATTCCTTCGAACGGAATCATAAAAACCGCAAGTCTTGTCGGAGTCCAATTCGGCAAAGTATATTTGAGATAAATCTGCCAGAGAATGGGAACGAGTAAAGTGGAACCTACGATCAACATCTTCTTCACGTCTTTGCGGGACAAGGCCGCAAGTCCCAACGAGAAAAGATAGAATAACGCGGGTTCTTTCGTAACCAAAGCGAGACCGGAGAGAACATAGAATAGAACGTAGTTTTCCTTTTCGTAAAAATAAATCGCAAGAACGATCAACGAAACCATGATCGTATCGCTTACAAGAACGGAATAACTCGCCAGCGTAAACGGAGAGACGAGATATAAAATCGCCCAATGAGATTTTTCCTTTAAAAGTACGCGAAGAGCCAAATAAGAAAGATAAAGCAGCGAAATGCTTAAGACATACATCCCTGCGATGTTTCCCCATGTACCGAAAATTCCCCAGAGAGAAATTAACAACGGATAACCGATCCTAGGAGCCCTGTATGTGGCGTCGAAACCTTCCGGCCATTGAAGACTCAGATTGGAAATTGATCTGGAATAATAGTAAAAAATCTGACCGTCGTAACCGGCTCCTAAATCCCCTTCTTTTCCCTGAAATGCGATCACTCCGCTCGGGGTTTCCGCTTCGTTCTTTTTAATGAATTCCTCTCCAAAATTCACCATCGCGGAAGGATTCCACTCGTAACGGGACCAAAGTGCAAGTGTTACAAAACCGTATAACGAAACGAGAACAATCAGGCCTTTTAGGGGAGAATCTATTTTTCGAAATAAAGATTCAAGTTTCTGCATATTCTTAACCGCCGAGACCGAGTTTTCTTTTTAATAATTTTAGCGCAAACCGAATCGCTTGTTTTAAAACCCTTCGATTGAAGGAAGAGTTGGAAAACACGTAGTGAATTCCGATTTCCCGGATCGTTCCTTTGTTTTTAGCGACGATCGAAAGAGCCTCCATGTGAAAATCAAACGCGACCGATTCCAATTCGGTCCCTGCGATCCAAGTAAACGCTTTTTTAGAGTACTTTCTATAACCCGAGGTGCAGTCCCTCAAACGATAACCGAATACGTCGAACAAACCCGGAGAAATACAGTAATTCATCACCTTGGCCGCGAGGAAAGATATTAGCTTTCTGTAAAGTGGAACCCCGTCGGTAGTTATACGACTTCCGATCACGAGGTCCGCTTCCGTTTTGATGAATTCGGGAAGTTTATCCGGATCGTGGGAAAGGCCCGCATCCATCGTCACAACCGAATCGTATTTTTTTTCGACTGCGAACTTCATTCCATCTTGAATCCCACCGGGAATATGAGTGTTCTTTTCGTGGCGAATCGTAAACAAGTTCTTCGGATATTTGCGAATCAGCACTTTTAAAATTTCCGGCGTTTTATCTTTGGAAGCGTCGTCGACAACGATCACGTCCGAATATTTCAAAGCTCGTTCGACAACTTCGCGGATCGTTTCTTCCTCGTTGTAAGCGGGGATGACGACGAGATTTTTCATTTTTTGACTTCGAACACGGATTTATCCGCTTGGATCCAGCGGATCAGTTTTTCCACGCCTTCTCTCGGTTTGAATTTAGGATTGAATCCGAATCCTTTCGCCTTGGTGATGTCGCAGATAAAATAGCGCATATCTCCCGGTCTTTCTACGTCAAATACGATCTCCTGTTTTTTACCGAGTATATCTCCGATCATATGAATACATTCTAATAAAGAAATTTTATGATCCGGACCTCCGCCGATGTTAAAAACTCCGGGAGTCGGATTTTCAAACCATCGGAGATAACTTTCCGCTCCGTCCGCGGCATAAAGGATATCGCGTGCTTGTTTACCGGTTCCGAAAATCCGCAAAGGCCAACCGAATACGGAACGAATCGCAAAGTTCGCCACCCAGCCGTGATCCTCTCCGCCAAACTGGCGTTCGCCGTAAATTCCGGTAAAACGAAACGAAGCGGCCTTTATCTTATACATATCCACGTACGTTTTTACGTAGTGTTCCGCACTCATCTTAGAAGCATGAAGTGGGGAAATTTCTCCCACCATCACCGGCTGATCTTCTCCGATCGCGACAGGACTTCTTTCGTAGGATGTAGCGCCTTCTTTGAGAGTGTCGTTGATTGAATTTCCGTATACGTGGATGGAACTCGTATTAACGACCGGAATATTCCGTTTACGGGCGACTTCCAAAACATTAAAGGTTCCTAATACGTTTGTGGTAAAATCGAGTTCGGGATCTTCCCAGGAAATTGTCATCGCGGGTTGCGCGGCCGTATGAACGATAAAATCGCAACCTTCCGTACGATCGGTAAGATGTTCTAGGTTTCTGATATCCCCTTTCACCATCGTAACACCGAGCGCTTTTAAAAAATTCCAGTTGTATTCGCGAGTCGCTTCAGTTCCATATCCGGTTCTTTTCAACTCGTATTTGGTCATACTGTCGTAGCTGACAACATCCCAACCTTGTTTACGAAACGTTTCACAAACGTGGGAACCCAGAAATCCGCACCCGCCTGTCACTAAAACTTTTTTTGCCATAAATATCCCTTTTTCATATTTTATAATTACAAAATTCTAAATTAGTTTCCGAACCATTTTTTCTTCAGCATCAAACGGACGATTGAAAGGAATTCGCGGGTTGTGTTCTTCGGAACGGATTCGATCGGACGATAATAGGAGATCGGAATTTCGATACAACGCATGTAAGAACGAACGGTTTCCATCATCAGTTCGGGAATGATTCTCCGGTCATTCATTTCCAAATCGGGCTCTATTTTAGAGTAAGAATCCTTCCAGATCGCAAAGTAAGAACACATCGCGTCCGTAAAACGCGGCTCCATTCCCCACCAAAAAACCTCGATGAGTTTTCCGAGGATCAGATTGACCACACGAACTCCGGGAAGAAGATTAGAACCTTGTTCGATCATCTGCCTTGTGGTTCGGGTTCCGATCACCATATCGGAGTCTTTTAGATATTCTAAAAGTTTGGGATAATCCTTCGATCGATACGATCCGTCGGGGGTTATAATGATCGCGATATCCCCGGAAGCGGCCCGGATTCCTTCACGAATTTGTTTTCCGAAATGATTTTCGCCCCCTTCGGTTTTAAAGGAAAGAACTTTCGCTTTTTCTTTTTTAGCAATTTCTAATGTTTTGTCCGTAGAGCCAAAGTCGACCACCAAAATTTCGTCTACCTTCCCCCGGAAATCCACGATCACGTCCGCAATGGATCTTTCGTTGTTTTTTGTGGGGACGATCAGCGTAGTTTTAAAACGTGCGAATTCCTCGTTTCGGATCTCGTAAACCGCGTGATGATAATCCTGCATGGAATTGATATTGAAGTATTCCACGTCGAGTTCCGTCGCGAAAACTTTGCGGCTTTTTTTTGCCATCAGGTCGATTACGTCCGTGATCTCGATGATTCCGTTTTTGGCCGAAGGGGGAGTTTGTTTAAAATATTCGAAATAAGCGGGAGTGAAAAGATAGCTTCCCAGACCGAGGAGATTGTTCGGAGGGTCGGAAGGTTTTTCCACGAGTTCCAAGATCCGATCCCCTTTCAGTTCCACGGAATAATTTTTTCGGATTCTGGAAAGAAGGGTGGTTTTTTGAACGCCAATCGAGGCGATGAGTTTCGGATGTTTTCGAAACGTTTGTATGAATTTTTTATGATCCGGATGAAAGTAAAACTCGTCCCCCAGGATCGTAATAAACGGAGAACGAATCTGCGATTCCAAACTGGCGATATCGCTCGCAAGACCTTTGGTGGTCCAAGGAGAGGATATGATTTCCACGTTCTGATGATTCTTCCGAATTTTTTCGATTTCGGAAAGTACCATTTCTTTGAGGTGGCCAACTATAATATAAATTTTTTTAACACGAAACGTGCTCTGCATCAGCTCGACGTTTCGTTCGAGGATCGTTTTTCCCTGAAATTCGAATAAGGGTTTGGGAATGTATGTCGTTCTGGGATAGGCTCGTGTTCCTTTACCGGCCGCAGCGATCACACCTACTTCAATATTTGCCACTTAGGGGATATGCTATTTTTAGAGGCCTAAGGATGTCAAAAACGATTTGGAGGAGCGATCCGGGAGAAAGACTAGAAAAAGTGTAAAATTAACCGATTATCTGTGCAGTGATAGTAGATAGATAAAGTGATGATTTTTATACCAAATACTTCTTCAAGATTGCTTCTTGCTGCTTCGGGATCAAGTCAATTTGTTTTTCTAACTCTGTTATTTTCTTTTCAATTTTTACGATTTCAGAAACTATTCTTTTCTGTTCTGGAATTGTTGGTAATGGAATTTTAAATTCTTCTAATTGGAGTTTCGTAATTGCTTCTCTTGATGTAGCTCCATCTCCAATTTCTAAAAGCTTGGTTTTGTATTCGTAACTAACCAGGATAGCCTGCACATATTTTGGTAATGCTTTTTCATTTGTGCGAATTATGGAAACGTGTTGATTAACCCTTGCAGGTAAATATTTTTCATCAACAATACAACATCTTGCTATTGAAGCACCTGTAATATTAAATAGAATATCACTTCTTTCAACGATTACATTGTCCAATTTTTTAGCTTGTTCTTCATTAATGAATGCAAGTCCTTTCTCAACAAAAACATTGTCATAAATATTTTGACTGCGTATTAGACTTATCCCGCTATTTTGATAATTACCTTTTCCTCCGTTTGGAGTTGCTCCACTGCCTATCTTAGAAGTTATTTCTTCGAGTTTAGTTAGCTTTCCCGATGATTTGGAAATTATTTTTCCTATGCTTTGTCTTAATTTTTCTAAATTTTCAACTGACTCTTGCTCTTGCTTTTCTAATTTCTCAATTTCAGAAACTATTTTTTTCTGAATACTGAACGAAGGAAGGGGTATTTTAACATTTGATAAATCATCAGCATAGACGTGAGGCTGTGCCTGCCCTCTTTGTAATTGATATATTTCTCTTTGAATTGATTTTAAAAAGTGAAAGATCAATTTAGTCGATATGTTTTTTTCGTTTTTTGATTTAACCGTATTACAATCTGAAGCAAAAATTGGAATATCGAAATAGTTTATAAATCCTGCATAAGCTCCCGAAGCACTAACAGTAATAATATTGCCTTCTCTATTTGATTTATTGTGATAATAAGAGAAACTTTGACCCCCCGCTATTACAGGAATATTTCCTTTGACGGCTTTTTCCTCCGTGATTGTTTTACCTTTTTGAATATCAGCGATATCACTTAAAAACTCCAGCTTAGCAGTTTTCCAAACCTCCTCAAATTTTACTTTTTTTTTAGCAGAAAGTGAAATGCTTTTTTCAAAATCCACTCGATCAAAGATTAGCTTATCGACCAAATTATGGTAGCTTACATTTTGCTGCAAATTTTCAGGCAGGTCTAAATCAAATTCATTGTTAAAAGCTTTGTAAATATAGGTGCTTGCCTTTCCGGAATTAGTAAAGCTATCAGCGTCATACAATTGAGTACATTCATCTATACTTTTACTACGTTGAATGGCATGTATGCCTTCGCTTCCTCTGCGGTTGCTAAATTCATAACCGAGAAAACGTTTTTCCGCATCCTTTTCACCAGTTTTTACCAAGACTAATTTTTGAGGATAGGCAAGGATAAAATAAAGCAGTTTGTCTTGTTCTAAAGCTAAAATACTGCTCCAAAGTTCCTGCTCGTTGTTAGCTTTAATTTTCTTAACGTATTCCTTATAAATCTCGTGCTGTTCAATATTTTTATTTGGTATCTTTTGTAATAAGGTTTTATAATCCTCATAAGAAATCGAACCCCAAACATGAGCAATGTATTTATTAATGGGTTTTTCAATACCGTTTATCGTAACGTCTTTTAGATTGATGAAACACTTTTTAATGGCTTCTTCAATATTAAAAGCATCCACATTATTTCTACGTCTTAAAAAAAGCGTAACGGTATTAGTTCCTGTCGCCATAAAGGTATTGGAACCTAATTCAGTAATACCTAAAATTTCAAAGTATTTTAAAAGAATTTCTCTTGTTTGGGTGTAAATTCCAGTATTACTTAAAATACTACTTGGCAAAATGATTCCGGCGACTCCACCATCTTTCAATAATTGTTTCGTTCTCTCAATAAATAAACATTCTATTTCAGAGCTTTGGTCAGTTAGTCTTTTATATAAATCAAAAGCTTTTTCAGACTTCTCGCTATCCATCAACCCTTTAAAAGCCGAAACCGAATAAGGAGGGTTCGAGATAATAACATCAAACTGTTTATTGTCTTGAGGATAGGTTCTGTCTGTTTCTTTCAGTAAATCTTTGAATTCAGCTGAAGTAGCAAAATCTCCCAGGCCATCCCCATGAATGACTTTTGCTAAACCATCTCCATGGAGGTAACAACTAACTTTTGCCGTCTTTACTAAACGATAATCCTTTTCAATTCCATACACATATTGTTCAGCCCAATCAAATTGGTCTTCTTTCCATTTTTTTACGGCTCTTTTCGTCGCTGGATTAAATTTACCTTCATCTAAACTATCAATGTACTTTTGAATTTCCTCCATGGACTCCGTAATAAAATGCCCGCTACCCGCTGCATAATCAATTACTCTCGGAAGCAAATCATTCTTGTTTCCCTGTTCAATTTTCTTGGCCGTAATTTCTAGAAATGGTAAACTTTTAATAATAAAACGAGCAATGGGCACCGGAGTGAAAAACTGTCCGGATTCTTGTTTTAACCCCGTGGTCAAAAGCAATTCAAAGAAATCACTTAAAAATTGTTGGCGGTAATTATATCGCAGCTGATAAACTTGAAGTAGTTCAACTACTTCTTTTACTACTTTTGCGTTTTCTTCAAAAGAAGCGTCATCATAGACTTCTTTTATCGCAAATTCATTATTTTTTTTAAGTCTTATTTCCGTTAAGATCTCCTTGAATCTGTCTTTGTATTTTTCTTCTACTTGTAAAAATTGTTTATCGAATTCGATGTCGCTTACGTCAGTAACTTTCTTTTCCAAAAGCTCAAGCATTCCCCTATTATAAAGGTCCGTTAATCTTTTTTGAAATGAAATGTGATTATCTTCTCCTTCGAGCCATTGAAAGTGTAATTGCTCATCAGGATTTCTATTTTCATCTACAATCTTGCAAAGGAAAAGTGTGAATATTTTATTAAAAGCATTGGGTTTATCAGAAACAACGTTGTGTCTCAGAATTTCCAAAAAACGATTAAAAATAAAGCTACTATCTTCTTGCTTCAAAGTCTTTAAGTCGTTTTTGGTTAATGCTTTACTTTGAAATTCGTAAGGAGAAACCCAATTGTCAAAAATTCCATTCGCTTTTGGAAGCTTATTCCAGCGTTCAAAGAAATCCTTTACATTTCCTGCTTGCCTGTAATCTTCTTCAATTTTAATAATTTCGTTTCTATACTTAATATTTGGCCCATCCAATCCCGAAGCATAGAGCATTAATACATCTGCATCTTTGTCCTGCTGAAAATATGTAAAGAGTTGCCCTCCATTTTTTTCTAAATTTTTAAATTCTTGATCAAACTCTGCTCCCCAAGTCTTACATTCAATCATTATATAAGCAGAACCACTATCTCGGGTAACAAGTATGTCTAATCTTCCACTTGTACCGTGCCCTGTTTTCCAAGTTTTTTCTAAGGTAATATTTTGTGGCCGGTATCCCTTTTCAAGTAATCTATCAACGCATTCTAAAACAACCCAGTTTTCCGTTTGACTAAAATTTTGAGTGGTTTTACTTTCCCCCTTTATCTTATTGCCAAAATTTATAGTTTCTTTTTCAAAATTAATTTCAATAACATAGCCACTATATTTCTTTTGAAAAATATCGGAAGTGTTTTCTTTAGGTGAAAATCCTAACACCTGTATTAGTTTTTTATAATTCATTAGAGTTTCATTTTACTTGTTTAATATTCTTGTTTCTCAAATAATTAAATTGGCTTCCGTCACAGAAAAACAGCATTAGAACATTCCTATTTATGATTTTCTTCGGTAAGTTTTACCTGCTACAACTCCAATTAGTAATGCTTTCTTAAATAAACCCACAAAGACTAATTTCTTGTAAAGGGATAATTGAGTAAAAAAACCGTTGTTAAGAATCTTTTTTAAAGACTTTTTTCACTAAATTCCTACATAAACTGTTTAAAATACAATGTCAAACTTCCACCTCTCAGGAAGATTGATTGCGGACCAAAGAAGTGCGGATTTTCAGCAGATTATTCCTAATTCTTCTTTTTTGGTCGTCGGTCAAAAAAATTTCATTTTTTTCGGCTCTTTGGATGACTAAGTCCGCCTTGGTTACGAACTCCACGGCCGCTTCGTCAACGGATTCCTGATTCTTCTGCTTTTCCCGAAAAACGTTCAAAGCCTTTTGAACTTCCATTAATTCCCGTGTTACGTTTTTGATTTCTAAATCCGGAGTGGCCATATGATTTTTCCTGATCGAAAAGATTAAAAAAATGATCGGGTATCTTATTTTGAAATTCGATTGTATAATCCGTTTTTTGTACAGAAGAATTTTTCGGGTTTTATCGAATTGTTCAAAGTTGTCAAGTTGAGATTCATGAACTCAAAAGAGCAAAACTCAATTGCCGACTGAGAAAGAATTCATTGAAAAAGGTAGGAGTCCTACGATACGAAATCGGGTTTGGAAAAATAAAATTTCCTATTACGGAAACTTTTTTAACCTAACAACATTCGAGTTGCTTTAATTCGAAACATGAATTGAAAGTTTGTCCCATATGGTTAACGGTAAAAAGACGATTTAAAAACTCATAAACCGTCCAAGAGACGGTTTATGAAACTACTGCGTTTTATTACTACTCGGACGCATGAAAATGATACTCGAAAATAAGCGGTCGGTTTTGCAAAAGTATAGCGGTTCTCAAAGATTAAGTCAAATCGGGAAATCTCGACTTTTTAGAGGAAGATTCTAATTTTCGAAATAAGTTTATCATAGTATTTTATTCATGCGTCCGAGTAGTAACGACATAGAAATCGTGATTTTTTTAATATTTTGGGATAAGGCCTTAAATTAATCGTAAAGAACGTCTATATACTTCTTCTTCGCTTCCAAATGTTCTTTGAGGGATTTCGCGAAGTAATGATAGCCGTCTCCTTTTAAGAGAAAAAATAGGTATTCGGTTTCTTTTGGATAAAATGCCGCTTCCAAAGCGGGAAAGCCTGGATTGGAAATCGGTCCGGGAGGAAATCCTTTGTTTAAATAAGTGTTATATGGAGATACGATTTTGAGGTCCTTCTCGAAAATCCTGCTGTGCGGTTTATCAAAAAGATATTGAATTGTGGCACAAGATTCCAAAGGCATATCCCGTTTTAAACGGTTGTTGAAAACTCCGGCCATCAAAGGTCTTTCCTCGTTCCTTTTCGCCTCGCGCTCCACAACGGAACCAAGAATTACGAATTTATGAAGTTCGGAAGGAGAAAGATTTTTCGCCTTTTCGATCTTTGCAATTCGAACGTAAAATCTTTTGATCATCATTCGAACGATTTTATCGACCGGATAATTGATCGGAATGCTGTACGTTTCCGGGAAGAGATATCCTTCGGCGGAAGTCGAGGGAATGTTGAATTCTCTCAAAAGTTCGGGTTTGCTCGCCGCAAGTAAGAAGTCTTGGCGCCTCGGGATGATCTTTTTGGAAACCAGAAGATCGCCGATCTGGCGATTGTTATATCCTTCCGGAATCGTAAAGTTTACGAGTTTTACTTTTCCTTCGGTGATTACCTGAAGAATTTTTCTGGAGTCCATTCCATCATTGATCTCGTAAAGACCTTGTTTGATCTTTCCTGCGCTTCTCGTAAAACGAACCAGATAAAGAAAATACTTGGAGGATTTGATCATACCGTGAGTGGAAAGAGTTTCCACGATCTTTCCGGGAGTATCTCCAGATTCGATGAGCAGATCTATCTTGGTCTGTCCGGATCCGACGGCGCCTCCTTTGAGTTCGTCCACGACAAAAAACGTTGTGACGGCGATCAGAAGAAAAACCCCGATGAGTAGTCCGGAGAAAATCAAAAATTTTTTAATATTCATAAATCCAATTTATTTCCTTCAACAACTTTCAAAAAAAAATCTAGGGACAGAGTACGATTTCAGTTTTTTTCTGGAAGAAAATTTCTCGAAATTGGCAATAGATTCCATTCTCCTCCTGGCATTCTTTCCCTAAAAAAACAACTGTAGTACCCTTCGTGGCAGGCCGCAATTTTTTGCTCCACTTGATAGACCAAAAAAGACCGGTTGGGTGGAGACAGGATTTGAAGAATTTTTTGCGTATGTCCCGAAGTGTCTCCTTTTTTCCAGAGTCGGTTTCTGGATCGACTGAAATAATGTGCGTAACCGGTTTGTAAAGTCAACCTTTGGCTTTCTTCATTTCCAAATGCCTGCATGAGAATCTGGTTTTGAGCATCGATCGCTACGATAGGAATCATTTCGTTTGTGGGAAGTACTAAGAGTTCTCGTATTTTTTCAAAATTCAAAGGTGGAAAATCCGGATGTAGAAATAAAACCGTATCCTCGTCGCAATCCACTTCTTCTCTAAATCCTTTGGGAAGACCGTTTCTATACGGAGGTAATTCTTCCTCTAAAATTCGAGAAAGGGAAGCAATCAACCGGGTCGATTCTTGAACTTCTAGGATTGTGATCTTGCGGGAACTCATGACGTTTTTAGAATGTAGGAACTCCTAAAACCAAGGTTTTTAAAATCCGTCTTCGGTCTAATCAAATCTTACGGCTTTGTTTTTCGTCTTTTTGTTTTGAAAAAGGTGAAAAAATATTCCCGATTGGTTCAGCTTGTTTCGAAATTCGATCTATTTTCTGCAACGCTTCTTAAACTCAAATCTCGCTCCTGAAGGGTCGCGAGATAGGTCGCGTTGCAGATTTACATTCTACTTTAAATCTTTAAGCCGCTTCCCGTTCCTTTCTTCCAGGCAAACCGTCGAACCGAATCGTATATCCTACTACTTTTAGTTTGCTTCTATTACTTCCGTCTTGTGATTTCCATCGATCCTGACGAAGTTCGCCGATCACGGTCGCTTTTTTCCCTTTTTTGAGATATTCGTGCGCGTTTACGGCTTGGCGATCCCATAATTCGATGTCTACAAAGGAAACCTCACCTGGTTCTTCCGGTGTGGATTTATAGTCGTGATTGACCGCCAGAGTGAAAGTGGCTACGTTCTTTCCGCTGTTTAAGGTTTTGATTTCCGGATCGGAGGTGAGATTTCCGTCCAAAATGATATGCGCTAAGTTTTTCATTCTTCATACTCCTATTGAATTTTCTTCCTCACCGAAAACGGTTCTCGGTAGAAATCAAACGGAGCGTAATTTTGGATTTTTTGAGAAGAATTCGATTTTTTCGGAAGAAGCGGAATCCTTTTATCTTACGACACGAAATCGAAGAAACTTTCAGGAAATAAAATTCTTTTCCGGTTTCGATTCGATGAGTAAGAGCGATCCAATATAAAAGAAATGGATTTTCATTTATCCAGAGCGTTTTCCAATTCCTCGAATATTCCTATACTCAAAAGATCCTGATTTTTAAGATCCAAATCCTGGACCCAAAAATCGACGTATGCGCTTAGCCCTATGAATAATACAAGAGAAGCGACTAACATACATTTGTTTCTCGTTTCTCTTTTATCCCTGCGAATTACATTCGAAGAAATATCCCTCACCCAACTCCCGTCTTTTTTTCTTTTTAGGATTTCTTCTTTCAGGGAAAAAATACGATTATTTTTCATAAAATTTCTCCTTGACTCGTTTTATCATTTCTTTTCCTCGGAACGCTCTCGACTTAACGGTTCCCGGTTTTATTCCCATCGTCTCCGCGATTTGACTTTCGGAATATCCCGCAAGATAAAACTCGAGAACCTTTCTATATTTATCGGGAATTTTAACTAAAAGAGCGCGCAACGTTCCGATCATTTCCTGGGAGTTCCATTCGGAATGTCTCGAATTTCCATTTAAGTCCGTATGGCTTGTGAGAAAATCTTCCTCTTTTTTGGACTTGGTCAATTTTTCCGCGCGCTCTTCCTCTTTTCTAAGTTTGTCGTTCATTCTTAAGGATTCGTTTCTCGCGATCGTGTACAACCAAGTGCTCAGCTTTGATTCTTTGCGAAACTGATCCTTCTTGAGGGCTTTGTACGCTCGAAAATAAGTTTCCTGAGCCACGTCGTCGATGGCATAAGAAAACCTCTCTGCGAGGTTTTTTTCTATCGCAGAGAGGACAATTTCCCGAGTGGAACTTACAATTTCCGTAAATTCGGATTCAGTCATCATGATGACGGTGTTTTTGTTGAAACTCTGTAATCAAATCCACTAGCTTATTTCTTTGTTCGGGGGTGAGAATCGTATGAAACTCGATCGCTTTTTTTGTCATAAAAGTTCTCATCTCACTCATCTTATTCATTTCGAGTTCGAACGACTTATTGATTTTTTTCTCGTCTAAAGTCGGCTGACGAAACTCGGCAAGCACTTCTGACGGAATTCTCGGTCCTTGTAGTTTAAGCTCTTTTCTCTTAGACAAGATTTCATCTTTAATATGATAAAGTTCTTTCTTCTGAGAATCGTTCAGATCCAATTCCGAAGTAATCTTTTTAACGACGAACTCCGCTCTTTTTTCGGGAGACCTGTAATGTCTGCATCCTCCTGCGAATAGCCCCAGGACTAAAAGAACCAGACCGGAAACTTTAAAAATTTTTTTCATTGGATTCCTCCATTGTATAGAACTTTGACCAAAGGGAAAAAACCAGGTTCCGCTTTTTTCAGAATTAAGAAGATTCGTTTTTTGTGTCGTTGTTTTTTACCGAGGTTAAAAGAGTGAGAGTTTATCCCAAAACCTTAAAAGAAATCAGTTACAATCTTCAGCAAATTCGTAATAGAACGTGGGAGTTTCCACGTTTCAAGTGGTTAGGGTTTAGATGTTAGGACTTTACACATATTCAAAAAAGAAAATTTCCTTAAACTTTCAAATACCCGAGTAAAAGACCGGCGCAGGCGGCGCCGCTGAGAGGAGCGATAACTGGTAACCACGCGTATTTCCAATTTGAGGGACCTTTACCGGAGATCGGCAAAATAGAATGAGCGAGTCTCGGCCCGAGATCTCTTGCGGGATTGATTGCGTAACCTGTGGTTCCTCCCATGGAAAGTCCAATGCTCCAGACAAGAATTCCCACTAAGAATGTTCCGAAGTGAGTGGTCAAACCCGTCATCGTAGGAGAGAAAATAGAAACGATTCCTAAAATGAGTAAAAAGGTACCTAAGAATTCGCTGAAAAAATTGGACACGACATGCGAAATTGCCGGTTCGGTAGAGAAAGCCGCGAGGATTTTTCCCCGATCCTTTGTTTTCTTCCAATGAGGAAGGTAATGTAAGTAATTGAAAACCGCGCCGAAAAAAGCTCCTCCGACTTGTGCGGGAATATATAACGCTAATTTAGAATAATCGCCAGTCTTGACGGCAAACGCGAGTGTTACAGCGGGGTTGAGATGCGCATCCGAACTTCCGAATGCGTTCGAAGTAAAAATTCCAAGCATTACCGCAAAGGCCCAACCAGTGGTGATTACGATCCAACCTCCGTCTTTGGATTTGCTACTTTCGAGCAAAACTCCGGCCACAACTCCGTTGCCTAAAAGAATTAAAACGAAAGTCCCCAAAAATTCTCCCAAAACAGGCGATAACATTTTTCCCCCTACAAAAATCGGAACTAAAATTCACGGTTTAACATCGGCAATCTGTTTTTCTACCTTCGAATTTTTTCATTTTCTCTTATCTTTTTTTCGATTCGACCGATTAAGAATGTAGGAGAATAAGATGCCCGCATTTACGATTCCAGGACTTAGCTCCGGACAAGATACAAATTTGATCGTAAAGAAATTGGTGGAACTGGAAGCAAAGCCGATCCGTCGACTTGAGCAACAGAATTCGTTTAACAAAGCTCAAGTAAAAGCGTGGAACGACCTCAAAGTAGTTACAACCGACTTACAGAATAAAACAAGAGCACTCATATCTTTTACCGCTCCTTTTGCGATGAAGAATATCGTCTCCGAACCGGAAGGTGTCGTTAGTGGAGACGCTTCTCGTTCCGCGAGCGCCGGTAAACGTAAGATCGAAATTAAAGAACTTGCGACGTATCATCAGGTCTCAGGAGAAAAGACCGACGCAAACAAACAGATTCCCGCGGGTAAGTTCAAAATCTTTTCGGGAGATTCCGAGAAAGAAATCGAATTCTCCGGAGGAACGATTCGAGATTTGGCTTCTTCCATTAAAATTTCCGCCGCGGGTCTTGTGAACACAGGGCTTGTCAAAGTGGACGGTGATAATTACGTTCTTACGTTGACAGCGGGTTTATCGGGCAAAGATCACAAACTGAAATTCGAAGATGGGAACGGAATTTTACAAGCGGCCAATCTCGTGGGCGCGACCGAACCGGCGGATCCTCCGAAGGTGTTAAACTTTTTTCCCGAAGCGGATCAAATCTCCGTTTTTCAACCGGAAAAATACGGAATCGCAACGGATGCAAAGCCGGTTTACAAGGAAGAAAATAACAAGAAGTGGATGGAGATAGCGAGCGTTGGTTCGTTTCAGTTCGGAATTCTTACCACGGAATTGAAGAAGAATACGAGGATAGAACTCGTAACCTCAACCGAATTCGCACCGGAAGACAAACTAGAATTAGGAATTCTTTATAAAGAAAACGATAAGGAAAAAATGATCTTCGAGACGGCTTCCAAACAGGAAGGAAAAATCGTTCTCAATCTGAAGGCCTTCCCTTCCGGTCAAAAGGCGCATAAGATTCTTTTTGCAAATTCGAGCGGTAAAACCGTAATATTAGATTCTTTTCATGTAGTTATTCCGGGAGAATTCAGAGGAGCCAAACCCGCAAAGGAAATCGTCGAAGCGAAAGACGCGGTGTTTCTCGTAGACGGGATCGAGGTCAATCGTCCGAAAAACGAGGGGCTTACGGACGTTCTGGACGGAGTTTCTTTGAATCTTCTCAAAAAAACCGAAGGACCTGTGAGCATCGACATCAAAACGGATTCGGACAAAGGTCTCGAGATGATCAAGGAGTTCGTCGCCGCATACAACACCGTTTTGAAGTTCGGAAAGGACGCGACCGCAGTGGATAAGAACGCGCAGGTCAAGGACGGAAAAGAGGACTCAGGTGAAATCGGTCAGAGCTATTGGGAAGGGAAATCCAAATCCGGTCTATTATCCGGAGAACATACTGTGCTTCGTTTGATCGCCGGAATGAAAACCGTCGCGAGCTCTTCCTATCCCGTAAGCGGGGAAAATCCGGTGAGAATGTTAAGCGACATCGGGATCAGCACCGGAAACGTCGGGAGCAAATGGGCCGATATTCAGGACGGGTTTCTGATTCTGGACGAAGAAAAACTGCGCTCTAAGCTGGCGGAAAATCCGGATTCCGTGCGAAATCTTTTTGCGATCGATACAAACTCGGACGCGAGAATGGATACGGGAGTTGCCGTCGATCTTCTCGAACACATCAAACCTTATACTCAGTATGCGGGCGGACTTGTTTCCGGAAAGGTGAAGATGCTCGAAGAACAAGTCACCGATAACAACAAGAAAATTAAGGAATACGAAAACCATCTTGCGAGTTACGAGAAAAAACTGAAGTCCAAGTTTCTTTATATGGAACAAGGAGTCGGTAAGAACAAAGCGGTCGGGGCCTATTTGAATAATAATCTCAAAGGCGCCAAAAACGAGTGATCCAAACAGGAGAGTGAAATGGAAATTTACATCAACGAACATCTCTTAGATAGTTCTCTGGAAAACGAAAAAAAGTTAGGCGAAGTTTTCGGCGAGATCAACAAATGGGTCGAGTCAAAAGGGAAGTATGTTCTTGGTTGTACGGTGGACGGAGTGGAATTTAAAGCTTCCAGCATGAACGACCAAGGAATCGAATCGGCGACTAAAATGGAATTTCTCGTAGGTGAAGAGATGGACTTTCTCGTTTCCACGTTAACCGAATTGGATCTTTACGTGGACAAAGTAGGTTCCACGTTATTCGGAAGGGATTCTCTCACCGAAAAAGAATCGAACCAACTTGGCGACGGGGTCAAATGGATTGGAAACGTCTTGGATTCCGCTTCGATCTTATTGCGTCTTAAACTGGATCAGATCAAACCGATGGGAACGGGCAATACCGTTTCTCAAATTATGTCCGAAATTTCTTCCAACTACGGAAATCTTGATAACATGGAAGCCATCGAGGCTTTCTTGGAAAACTTGAGAGATCTGAAACTTTTCATCATGGATCTGATTGCCCGAACTCAAGTGCTGGATTTAGACCTTCCCACTCTAAAAGAAATTTTGAATACGTTTATCGATAACATCGGCGGACTCAAAGAGGCTTTCGTAAAGGTAAACGAAGCTTATCAATCCGGAAAAGACGAGGTGGCAACTGAGTTGTTGACCCAATCCGTCACTCAGATCAACGTTCTTCTGACTTCGTTTATCACTTTGAAGTTGAAAAAACCGGATCTGGATTTCTCCGAAATTGAAATCGACGGAATCGGTTTCGAAGAAAAAACGGGAGAGTTGAACGAGATTCTCGCGGCAATCGCGGTCGCTTTGGAAGAGAAAGATATCATTCGCGCCGGAGATTCGATCGAATACGAACTTCCGGGAACGCTGGACGAATTTTTACCGTTCTTGAAATTGATTCGGGAAAAAATTTCTTAGGAGAACAAATGAAACGTAATCTATCTATTGCGATGTTACTCGTAATTGTACTTCGTTGTTCTGCGATTCAGGAGCATGCGCAGAAACAAATAATTGGGGGCATCCGTATATAGGTACGCAAATTTCTATAACAAGTTTTCCGTGTCTTGTGGAATTTTCCTCCATTCTTTTTTACGTTCCTGTGCCTTTTGTCATTCTCAATGTGCCCTTGTCGTTTATTGTGGATACGATTTTGTTACCTGCGGATTTAATAATCAAACCAGAAAGGAAAAGGCCGAAAATGGATGATCGCTATTGCGACGCTCCGTAGGTTGTGGTTTGGTTTGTGTGAAGTTTTAAAAAATTAGAATATTAAGATTAAATTGTATTTTGTTTTGAATTCGGGAAAGTTTGGGAGAATCCGTCCTTACTTGTATTAAAGAACTTCCAAACAAAAGATCGTTATGTCGTCGGATATTTCTCCCTCTCCGTAGGAACCGGAGTAGGAAAGAATCGAGCGAATCATGGAATTTGTGTCTTCTACAACCAGGGAACTGACCGCTTCTAGGAAATGATCTTTTCCTAAAACGTTCCCTTCGCTATTTTTCACTTCGAACAAACCGTCCGAATAGAAAAGAACCCTGTCGCCTTTTATCAAGTCAAGTTCGTATCTTTGGATTTTCGGGGACAGCGTTGCAAAAAGAATTTCTCCCGAACCTTCGATAGGGCTACAGATTCCGTTTCTAATTAGCAAACCGGCGTGGTGCCCTCCATAACTATATTCTAATTTTCTTTCGGAGGAAACGTATCTCATATATACCGAGGAAAGGGAATGGAGTGTGATCGTGTCCTTTAAAAGCTCGTGTATAAAAAGAAGATTCTTGTCCGTGGATATGCTTCTTCCCGTAGCCGCGTTGAACGCTATCGAAATCATCGCCGCCACCATCGCCGCGGAAATACCGTGTCCGGAAACGTCTCCGAAAAGAATGTGCAGGCTTTCGTCCTTTTCTTTGATCACCTTCAAAATATCTCCGCCCACTTTAACGTAAGGTTGAAAGTGAGAATGGATTTTATAATCCGGTGAATCCGGGAATTCCCGAGTTGTAATCATTTGCTGGATGTCTCTTGCAAAATCCAGATCCAGATCCAATCTATATAATAATTTTCTAATTTTCTCAAGAGCATTCTTCTTTTCGGTGATGTCTCTGAGTATATAGACCTTGTCTCGGTTTTTTCCGGAAAGGGAAATCGGAGAGGAGGAAACTTCCAGATATTTGTTTTCTATAATTTGCAAAAATTCTTCTGGAGAATCCTGGGATGGGTCTTCTGTTTTTACGCTTAAATTGACGAATTCTTTTCTTTCAAAGAAAGAGTCGGAAGGGAAATCTTCCAGATAATCTTTTAGATCGAAATTCGATCCGAGATTTATGTCATCGGGAAGATGCAACATTCTTCTCGCGGATAAATTGCTGAAAAGAAGGGTTCCTTTGGATGAAAGAAGAATCAGTCCTTCCCTGATTTCGGAATAAAGTCGTAGCGCGATACGTTCCAACTTTAAATCCATAAATCCGTATTTATGGATCGCTATAAAAATGCAAATCGATTGTATGAGCGTGGCGCTTCCGCTTAACGGAGGAAACGTAAGGGAAGGGTTCCAATATCTCGGGAGAAGAGTTGTAGTGAAACTGAGCAGAAACGTAAGGATCGTTCCGTAAGCGACGAGTCTGGATTGTTGTTTTAAAAGCGGATTGGAAGAGCGAAATCCGTTTCGAATCAGAATGAAACAACCGATTAACGTGGGAATTGCGCTAACAAAGTTGCTTATGGGAAGATACAAAGGACCGGCGAGGATCATATCTCCCCAATAAGCGCGAATCGTTCCTGCTACCACCAAGTCCGTGCTGATCGTTAACAAAAACGAAACGAGACAAACGCCTCTGAAGAAGTAGATCGTAAATCGATACGAAGAATTTGTAAATTGAACCACGAATTCAAAGAATAAAAGACCGATAAAGATCCAAGAAAAGGAAGACACTTTGAAAACGATTGTGAGCCAGTCATTCGGCAAAAAGGACCAATAAAGAATGATAGAGATGTGCCAGAGAAAAAGTAAAAAAGAATATCTTTGATAGAGAGTAACCGTTTCGGATTTTCCTTTGAGTGCGCTTACATAGGCGAACAAAAATCCGTTTATGATTAAGGTCGAAAAAGGAATCAGAATGTACGGATTCATTCTTTAAAAAATCTCCAAAATCAAAATTGTCAAGTCGTCCGTAAGTTTTCCATTGCCGAAGGCCAAGGCTTGACCTATGCAGGTTTTGAGAATGTTGACGGGAGTATAAACCGAGATCTCGTTCATTTTCAACATGAAATTTTCGTACCCGAGTATTTCTCCTTCGGGGTTTCTCACTTCGAAAAGACAATCTGAATAAAGAAATAAAATATCTCCCTTTTTAAGTTGAAAAGTATAGTTGTTCAATTCCGTGTCCGGGGTAATCAATAGGATTCTTCCTACGCCTCTCAGAGGAATTATTTCGCCTTCCCTAAAAATCAAAATCGGGTGATGACCTGCATAAGAATATTCTAATGTTTTTGTGTCCGGGTCGAACGAGAGATAAATTGCGGAAACATGATGGTTCAATACTGCGTTTAAAAGTAAGGATTGGATTTTTTCCAGAGCTTTTTTAGGAGTTGGGTTTGTTTCTATGAGCAATTGGAAGGAGATGGATAACATTCCGGCAACCATGGCGGAGGAAATTCCGTGTCCCGAGACGTCTGCAAAAAGGATGTCTAATTTTCCGTCGGAACGTTTTAAGGCTCGTAAAAAATCTCCGCCTACAAGTTCGAACGGTTGAAAGTGAGAATAGAACTTATATTTTGAACTTTCCGGAAATATTGTGGAAATCGCGGAAGTTTGCGCGATTTTTGCGATTTCCAAGTCTTTGTTAAAATCGGAATAAAAACGTTCTATCTTTTCTCTGTATTCTATTTTTTCGGTGATATCTCTCAAAATGAAAAGATATCCGTTTTCCTTTCCCGTCAATTCTATGTTCGATCTCGTGAGTTCGACTCCTCTACAATTGGCATTGAAAATGGGTTCGTATTCTTTGGAAAGATAACTCGGGCTTTCCTGATATCCTTTTAAAAAATCGGAAGGATAAAAGTGGGAAGGAATAGAATTCGAAATTCCTAATATTTTGATCGCGGACTCGTTCATAAAAAAGAGGGAGCGATCCCGCTTGACCAAGATCATTCCGTCATGAATGTCTCGAAACAAATCCACTGCGAGCCCTTCCAGATTGATTCTTAGAAAGCCGTACCTCGTGATTGCGATAAAAATCAGAAAGGATTGGATCACGATTCCGATCGGGGTCAGGGGCATGGACAACATTTTTCCTTGATGGTTTACCTGAATGATTTCGGAATAAAAACTCAGGAATATCGCAAACATGGAACCTAGAATAGCCAAACCGGTTTGTTTTTTCTGATCTCTTCCCGAAACAAAAAAGGATTTGGTCAAAATTCCCAAACCGATAAGGGCGGGAAGTGCGACGAAATTGAAAATCACGAAAAAATACAAAGGACCGGGTTCGCCTTCATTCCCCCAATAATAATGGATGTTTCCCTGAATGATCCAGTCAGTGGAAAGAGTGATTAGATACGAAATTAGAGTTCCGATTCTAAAAAGCCAAAGAAAAATTCCGGGCTTTTTATTTAGAAGAGTGAAAACGAATTCCAGATAAAGCGTGCCGAGGGGAAGCCAAGTGATTGAGAGAATTTTAAAAGCCCAAGTCATCCAAGGTGTCGGAGGAAAGGACCACTCGAATGTGTAAGTGAAAAGCCAAGCATTTAAGGCGATCGTATAAAATAAATAAGAACGGATAATCGGGTTTCCGGTACGTCTTGCATATACAAATGCGATGAACATCGTGTTTGCAATGAAAGCCGCCATGGGAAAAAAGAGGTAATAATTCATACGAAAAAGCGAATTTGGAAACCGTGCTTGGGATAGAGTATGGATTTTGACGATGAATTTGAAACTATAAAATTTCTATTTTAGATTTCTAAGTCTTTTTCAGGCTTCGATTTACACTTAAGGATGGGGTGATTTTTCTTTGATTGTCGTTTTAAGAATGTTCCTTGCGAAAATCTCGTCTTGTTTGAGTTGAGCGATCAGATTTTCGACGCTGGAGAATTTGATCTCGTTTCGAATTTTTTCCGTGAATGTGATTTTTATCGCCTCGTCATAAATATCTTTTTGAAAGTTGAATATATTGGATTCCAAAGTTAGTGCGTTTTCCCCGAAGGTGGGATTGTGACCGATGTTGATCATGGAGGGATGTTCGATTCCTGCCACGGTGGTGAACCCGGCGTAAACTCCGATACTAGGGAGAAGAATATCTGCGTTCGGTTGGACATTCGCCGTCGGAAATCCGATCTTTCTTCCTCGTTTGTGTCCTCCGACTACGATTCCGGAAACGGAATAGAAGCGATTCAGACAACGTGCCGCTTCTTTTACGTTGCCTTCCGAGATCAGTCTTCTCACGTACGAACTAGAAAGTTTGATCTCTTTTAAAAAAACCGGATCCATTTTTTCTACCGAGTATTTTAGTTTTTCCGAATATTCTTTCAGGAGTTCGTAATTGCCTCTTCTTTCTTTTCCGAAACAATGATTGAAACCGATGATGATGTTTCTGGCTTTCAATTGTTTGAGTAGAATCTCTTCCAAAAACGATTCCGCGCTCATTTCCGCCAATTCTTTGTTAAACGGAAGTACGACTAAAAAATCGATTCCTTTTTGACGGATCCGTTCTTCCTTGTCGGCAAGAGTCATGAGATTTTTCATTTCGGGTTTTTTTCCGAGTACAACAGCGGGATTTGGGTCGTAGGTCACGACGCAGGAAGCAAGTCCGGTTTTTTGGGAAACTTGCAAAACCCGATCTAAGAGGGCTTGATGTCCCAGATGGATTCCGTCAAAGTTTCCCAAGGTCACGACGCAGGGAGAATGAATTGTTTTTCCGGCTTGTTCAATTGTAGAGATTGTGATCAAATTCTTCCCGATCCTGTCGATACTAGAGTAGATGGTTTGGCACCGATTGATACTCGTTTTTTTCTGTTTTACTTTTACCAATACGGGATTTCTCCAATCGAAAGAAAATCCGAAATTTAAAAAATTCATCAACTTTGATCATCGGGGTGAAAGTGGAGAGCCTCTTCATACCGAGGATTTTAGAACTTACGACGAGCTTTCCACGTGGGCGATTCACAATGGAATGCAGTTAGAGAGAGACAGAGCAGATTCGGCGCCGGGTGTGGGAACTGGCAGACTTCAAGACGGACTTTGTAGGATGATTCCGGAGGAGGGGCTTCGTTTTTATCTGACTGCAGATCCTTTTCGAAACGAGTCTCTTTATGTTCAATTGGATCTAACGCACTTTACGTATACTGAAAGACCTAAGGGTGTGAAACCGAGGGAACTAAAGGTGTATGTGAATGGAGTTTTAAAAACAACGGTACGGTTTCCAGGAAGTGATACGTATTCTTCCCAGTTTCCGGTACGGTTTCGTGTGGATCCTGGAGAATTGATTGAGGGCAGAATGGATTTTAGACTTCTTCCGAATGCGGGAGAGATTGGTCGCTTTTGGGGAATCTGGGACGTTTTATATATATCGAGCGCCCCTTAGGAAGCGAGATAGCCGTAGATAGCGGAGCGTGATCGAAGGTTCTTTGCGTAGCAAAGATGAGCGCCAACTCAGCGAACGCCTCTCTACGGATCGACGTTCAGGAAGCGAGATAGCCGTAGATAGCGGAGCGTGATCGAAGGTTCTTTGCGTAGCAAAGATGAGCGCCAACTCAGCGAACGCCTCTCTACGGATCGACGTTCAGGAAGCGAGATAGCCGTAGATAGCGGAGCATTACCGAGCGACCATAGAAGCGAGGTTGAGTTAGTCGAAGGTTCTTAACTTTATTTATGTCGTTTGAACATAAATTTAAACTTCTCTAATAAACACGAATTGTATTCCGTTAAACGTTTCTTTGTGATGTGGTGGCCGCTTGGGACGTGCGTTTCAGATCGCTCTTTGATAGGTTTTGTTATCTAACCAAGTTTTCATGGAAATGGAATTGATACTTTGATCGCTAAAGCACATCGGAAGAGACCGCGTTCTTGAAATCTATTAGTCTGTGGTTTTTTCTTCAAAGATTCTTGTTAAGGATAATTGGAACTGAATTCGGCGGGGCTCATGGTCTTGAAGTAAGAAGTTAAACCGGCGACTTTAAAGACTTTTTCGATCGCCGGTTTCATGTTTGCGATAAAAAAAGATCCGTTAAGATCTTGCACGTAGTTCAATTGTTTGATTAACATCCCAATTCCGGATGAATCGATGTAATTAAGCTTTTCAAGATTTACGACTACGTTTTTGTTATCTTTGTTGATGCTATTTTCAAAGAATGTTTTGAGATCAATTGAGGTATAGATGTCGAGACTGCCCGAAAGACTCACGATGTTTGTTTCTCCCGACTTTCTGTGATTGATTTCCATATCGGCCTTTTTCCTTCCCTTTTCCCAGGATTTGACGATAAGTTCAATCTATTTTTGATAAAATTATGGGGAAAATCCAAGAACCTCCGAAACTAATAAAGGACGGCTTCTGGGAAAATCTACAATGAAAGAAAAATTATTTTATTTCCTGATTTTAATTTCCGCCTTTGCCGGTATTTTGGGCCAAGAGTTCGAACCGGATGGTAAAGTGAAAATCCTACCCTATGAACAGGGACAAGTTAAGGACCTGGAAGTATTAGGAAAAGATATTGCGGAGTTCCACAAGAGAATAGAAAGTCGTCTCGCCTTTCTAAACAAAAAAAACAAAATACAAGATAATCTTTATAGTCAGTTTATACCCGCGTACGAGGATCAAATCCCTCAAAGTAGAAATCGCTATATGCTAGATCTCAGATTCGTGTTGAAAGTTTCGGGGGCGGGCGCGGAAAATTCTCCCTTGAAATTGGAATCGATTGTGTTTTGGAGTAGAAAATCATTAATTTCCAAAATGCGTCCTCAATACGAAGAGATCAGTATTCTGAAAAACGAAAAGATCAAGAACGAAGGACCTGAATCCATCGAATTGGTCGTGAGAAAAAAAACGGATGCGGGTACGAAAGAAACGGTTTATAGCGTGGCTACGATTCGAGAACCTGCTCAAAGGGTAAAACTCGTTCGAATTTATAGAACCAATCTACTGGAAATCATCCGTCGAATCGATAAGTATGTGGAAGGAAACATTAAAACTGTCGCGGAAGACGTGGAAACCACGCTCAAGGCAGTGGAAAACGGCGGACCTTATCAGGAGAATCTTCCCAAGGATTAAAATTTTTCTATGAATGATTCGGGATCTAAAACCGACTTCCCGGATCATTATAAAAATCTGGGCCTTTCTCCGCTCGCATCTATTGAAAGAGTAAAGTCACGTTATCGAGAGTTGGCCAAGATTTTCCATCCCGACAACCGAGAAACTGGATCTTCCGATCTCTTTCAAAAATTCGCTCACTCTTATCAGATTCTCACACATCCGATTCGGAGGAAAGAATACGATCTTCAATATCTTTCCAGGCATCCCGAGATTCTCTTTCGGTTTAAATCTTCTCTGGAAGGGCGAAACGACCCGACAAAAATCAAACGAATACCGAGTACCAGAATTTTATACGCAGGGCAGGCGGTGGAGTTGGCTAGAAAAGGTCTACTTCGCGCGGGAATGAGAAACCGAGATAGAAGAAAGTATTCCGGAATATATTACGATATTAGAATTCTCTTAACTACCGAAGAATTAGATTTTCCTCTTTCTGCAAAAATTCCTTTGGTAGTGCGTGTTCTTTGTCCGGATTGCAGAGGTTCCAACGTATTCTGCGATTCCTGCGGCGGAAAAGGTACATATAAAAGTTTTCGAAATCTCAACTTAGAAGCGGAAGCGGGTAAACTACTTCCCGGAAAGATCTACGAGTTGGATCTTGCTAAACTGAAACCCGAAGGATTCGTCCATTTTAAAAAGAATCGTCTCAAAGTAAAAATTGAACTCCTAGAAGGAGTGAAAAAATAGGCTTTATGCAGAAGGTGATTCGTTTTCATCCGATTTATAAGGAAAGGATTTGGGGCGGTAGAAAACTTGGGAATTTTTCGGGAAGAAAAATCCCGGAAGGGAACATCGGAGAATCCTGGGAAATTTCGGATTATGGAAACGACGTGTCCGTGATCAGTAACGGTCCTCTCGCCGGAAAAAACTTTCGGATCGCATATCGGGAAAACACGGATTCGATTTTAGGAAAGCCGTTTCGGGGGAAATCCTTCCCACTTTTGATCAAGATCATAGATGCAAAGGAAAAACTTTCCGTCCAAGTGCATCCGGACGATCGGTACGCAGAAAAATACGATCCGCAGAGCGCTGGAAAAAAGGAAGCCTGGATTGTTCTACAGGCGGAACCCGGCGCTAAACTCATATGCGATTTTTCTAATGTAACAAGTAGAGAGGAGTTCAAAATCCTCGTGGAACAAAATCGCGCCGAGGAGATCTTAAGACAAATTCCGGTAAAGGAAGGAGATTCTTTTCTTTTAAATCCGGGAAAAATCCATGCAATCGGCGCGGGAATTCTTTTGATGGAAGTCCAACAATCTTCGGATTCCACTTACAGAGTCTACGATTACGGAAGACCGAGAGAACTTCATCTCGACAAAGCCCTCGACGTTTTGGACTATTCGGGACGTTTCGAAGAAGTTGTGATGAAACCTTCTCCTAAGTTCTGGGACGCGGGCAATAGATTTCGTCTAACGGCAAACGATAAGTTTTTGATGGAAACTTTGGAGATTACCGGAAACGGGAAAATATTTCGAATTCCGGATGTTTACGAGGAATCCGTATTTCAGATTTTGGTCGTTCTTCGGGGAAGGATCGATGTGGAGGGGGAAACACTTTCTCAAGGTGATACTTTATTCCTGACCGCGTCCGGCTTGAAAGAAGGGATTTTTGCGGCCAATAGAAGCGATCTAACGAAACTTTCTATCTCCGGTCCGGGCTCGGACTGGGCGATTTACAAAGATTAGAATTTTTGAATGGACTCGGAAGAACCTATACCCTGGATCAGCGAGGAGGAACTCGCAAAACAAAGAAGAATTGCAAAGGATCTTCGCAAAACCCCCTGGTGGAAAAAGAAAAAAGGAACCGGGATCTGCCATTATTGTGGAAAAAAATTTCCTCCCGAAGAGCTTACAATGGATCATTTGATTCCTCTTGCAAAAGGAGGAAAGTCCATCAAGGCAAACCTTGTCCCCGCATGCAAAGAATGTAATTTCTCTAAAAAGAATAAACTTCCGTTTGAATTCGATTCTGAAAGGGAAGAAAACTGAAGATGGACGATCTTTTTCGAGATGAAGAACTCGGAGGACACGAGGAACAGACTCGGGAAACCGTTCAACTTTTGGACGAGGATGGAAATCCTCATTCTTTTATCGTCATGGAAGCTTTGGAGATCGGTGAAAATCAATATCTCCTTTTGACTCCTGTTCTGGAAGAGGATCTGAGTCTGATCAATTTAGACGTAAGTTTTTTAAGAGGAGAGAATAACGCGGGTTACTTTGCCGTTCGGCTCGAAGCCGACGAATACGGAGAAGATCTTCTCATCGAGGTTCGGGATAAAAAAGAACTCGAAGATATTCTCTCCGAGCTCGACGCGGATATTGTTTGATCGTATATTGGATTTGAAGCTCTCATAATCATAACTTTGTGAAACTGTAAATACGGACCGCGCGTTTTAGGTTGAAATTCTTGATTGGAAACGTACGACGAGAAGTTTCTTTTTTGCTTGTACTTTTGTCCCGGTGTTCTATCTTCAACGTATGCAGAGTTCCGACTCCGGTAAAGAGGCCTTTTTGGTTGGGATTACCGGAATGATCGGGGGGGGCAAAAGTACTGTCGTAAAGATTTTGGAAGAATTGGGAGGTTTTGGGATCAGCGCCGATCGTTTAGCGAAACGTTATACGGAAACAGACTCGCCTATTCTTCCGGAGCTCGTGGAACTTTTAGGAAAAGGAATTTTTGGACTCGGAAGGAAAGCCGGACCGAAAAAAAATTTCCGATATCGTTTTCAAGGACGCCGAAAAACTTGCGGGGCTCAATCGTTTGATTCATCCCAGGGTTCGTGAGGATTTTCAAAAAATTTTGAAAACCCAAGCCCGAGGGAAAATGGCGGTTTGGGAAGTTCCCCTTTTGTTCGAGACCGACGCTTATACGCTTTGCAACGCGACTGTAGCCGTGGACTCCGATCCGGAAGAATCGATTTTGAGGACGATTTCGAGAGATGGGCTTAAAAAAGAAGACGTCTTGGCGAGAATCTCGAATCAACTCCCTATTACGGAAAAACTGAAAAGAGCCGATTATATTATTAGAAACAAAGGAAACTTGGAAACTCTCAAGGAAGAATGTAAAAATCTTTATTCCGCTCTATTGGAAAAAATGTTATGAAAGAAAAAATTTTTTATGTAATCAATCTGGACAATAAGAGAATTCTAATTCTCTCTACGTTTTTAATCGGACTGCTCTTCTCTTTCTTTTTCTTAGGAGTTTCAGTCGGTAAAAAACGTGCGGACGGTTCCAACGAAGAATCCTTAACATTAAACGAATTCAAAAACCAGAAAATTCAGGATTCAATACCTTTCTCGGAGCCCGGCCAAATTCCCTCCGAAGGCAACAATGCGGTCGCGTCCGCTGAAATCCCTGAGGCGAATGTCAATTCTCCTTCAAACACGAATTCTCAAGAATCTGTGACCTTTAAAAATATTCCGCCCGCTGCCGAAGTTGTGGAATTTAAGAAACCGGGAGTAATTTCGACTAATGTCGAAAAGGAAAATAGAACTGCGCTTGAAACACTTTCCGTGAAAGAACCGAATGATTCCAAAAAGATGAAAAGAAACGAGGAAAAAAATACGAACGAGTTTCTCTAAGTCTTCGGTCGAATCGGGCGGATTTTCACTTCAAGTTGCGGCCTTTAAGGAAAAAGAAAAGGCGGATGGGTTGAAAAAATCAATTTCCGGAAAGGAGAAAAACACGAAAGCAATCGTCAAAAAATCCAGGAATGGATATTATACGGTGCGATTCGGATTTGCTTCTTCTAAAAAAGAAGCAGAAAGTTTTGTAAAGTTATTACCTGTAAAATTAAGATCCGGAGCCATCGTAGTCAAGGATTGATTTTCATATTGAACCTAAGTTATGTAGCTTACGAAATCTGTTCCTGAATTAAGAATGGATCAACAGGTGTTAGAACTAACACGTAAAGCGGTAGTTCGTGCGACTATTGAGAGGCTTCGCACAACTTATTCGGACCTTCTTGTTATTAAAGGATATGACGGGATTCCGGATTTTTTTGAATTCAATTTATATGCTCCCGCGGACAAAGAAGAAAGAGATAACGCTTTAGAAAATCTTTATGAAAAATTAAAAACGGTCGCGGGTAAGTCCATGACTGAAAGCATTCATCAGATCATTCTTCTGAATCGTCTAACGGACTCTTTGGACTACGACACTGCCAAGGTCGTGATCGAAAATAATCTTATGGAAGATGGTCAAATCTCCAGAAATAACCTTTATGCTGCGATGGGTGAAGCGAATCGTTTCGACGAAAGAAGAACCCAAATCCAAATGGTAGGCAATACGCTTAGATTCTTTTTTTCTCTTTCCAAACTTCCTATGATCAAACTCGTACTGTCTCCAATTAAGGTGGCCGCGTCTATGGTGGGGGCTACTTCTCTGATGAGAACGATGGAAGCGGGTTATGAGTTATCGAGTAAAATTAAGGACCTTGATCCTTTCATTGATGCGTTTTTGGATAGAGAGATTCGTTTAATCGCAACGTTGGAAAAAGCGGTTCGGGCCAATTAAAAATTGTTTATATCTGTAATACGGTGAGTCGATATTTGCGAATAAGCGAGTAATATTCGAAAGTTCGGAATGAACTTTGCAAGGTAATGGAAATCCTGATTTAAGAAAAACTGCAAACCGTACAATAGAGTTGTTGAAAAATTCCATAGTGGGGTTAAAAAAACTATTCTAACCGCCCATTTCAATGAAACGGAAACGGAAACGGAAACGGAAACGGAAGGGAAATTAATTTTTCAACACTCTAATTAACGTGAGTTCGGCATAAGAAAGTAGAATGAAACCTCCCATGAGTCAGTCCTGTCAACATTATCCGGAATGCGCCGGTTGTGATCAATTGCATATCGGTTACGAAAAACAGCTTCAACACAAACAGGAAGGGATCGAAAAACGGTTCGTGGGCTTCCAAGGACTTGAAATCCGACCGATTGTAAAAAGCCCGAAGGATCAGATGTATCGTCATAAGGTTCAACTTCCGTTCGGACATCGTAAGATCGGGAAAAAATCTGTTCTCACTTTAGGACTTCATAACAAAGAGAACGCATACATCATTGATCAAAAAGAATGTAGAATTCAAGATGCCGACTTAACTACCGTGGCCGCTGCGATTCGACATTGGGCGCGTACCGAAAATGTCATTCCCTATAATGAAAAAAACGGAAGCGGACTTTTGAGACATATCGTACTCAGAAAAGCGAATGCGTCCCAGGAGATATTAGTGGGAATCGTGACGAATGCGACCGAAGTTCCTGGAAGAAAAAAGCTTGCCGACAGATTACATTCTTATATTCAACAATTCTTATGTAATGAAAAATCGAAAGCAGAGGTCGTGGGAATACTGCAAAACGTAAATCAGAGAAATACCAGGGTTGTTTTGGGCGAAAAAGAAACGACTTGGTACGGAAGACATTTTGTAAAGGAAAAGATCGGTGATCTTGATTTTCAGATCGGACTTTCCACCTTCTTTCAAGTGAATCCGTTTCAGATTGAAAATCTTTACGATCTCGTTTTGGAGGAACTTCCGAGAGATTCGAACGTAGTGGATGCTTATTGTGGAATCGGAACGATCTCCCTGTATGTCGCTTCCAAATCCAAAAAAGTGATCGGACTGGAAGAGAATCCGAATTCGATCCGTTCCGCAATTGGGGCGGCAAAGGCGAACGGAATTGTAAACGTCACATTTATCAAGGGAAAGGTTTTGCATTCTTTGCGGACGGCTTTAAACGAAAAAACAGACGTAGTGATTTTGGATCCTCCGAGAGAAGGACTTGACTCCGAGACGAAAGGAATATTATTAAATTCTAAAATACATATGATTCTTTACGTTTCTTGTAATCCGGAGACGTTACTACGGGATGCGGTTGCGCTTAACAAAGTTTTCAAATATACGAAGATGACTCCGGTGGATCTGTTCCCGCATACGAGTCATCTGGAAAGTGTTTCCGTTTTTACGAGGTGATTTCTTGCGGATCGGTTATTTAACGTAAAGTTCGATCTAAAGAGCTCGCCTCAAAACCTCAAAAAATATCTCAAACAATGTTAGACTCGAATCGATTTTACAAAGGGATCTTTATCGAATTTTGAAAAATCTTAAGAACGGTTTCCGCAAGTTCTTCCTGTTTCGTAAAAAAGCAGATTTGATACCCGGTTTCTTTCTGGAAGGTCTTAAGATAGGAAAGGGCGGAATCGATTCTTTCCATATCTAGATGAACAAAAGGCTCGTCTAACAAGAGGATTCCGTACTTCGGAACGGTTTTACGAGCCAAGAACAGTTTGAAAACCAGATAGAAAGTTGCCAATGTTCCACCCGAGAGATGATCGATGGGTCTGAATTCTCCGGATTGGTCCTTCATTTTGATCGATTCTTTTTTGTCGATGGAGTCGAAAGAAATTTCTCGTTTCGGAAGCATAAGGTTGATTTCCTTGCCGATTTCGGAAGATACGAACGAGAACTGGGCCGATTGATCTTTGGAGATTTCTTCGACGAGTTCCTGGGCGAATATTGCGGATCTGCGTTTAGAAGTAATATTAGAAAAATATAATTCTTTTTCGGAAAGGGTTTGGATTGTACGAATCAGGTCCTTTTCCTTTTCGGGAAGAGAATCCTGAATCCGAGCCTCTTCCACTTGAATTGCGGTATTCAATTCTTTTAATTTGTTTTCCAGGAATTGGAGTTCTTTTTCGAGTTCCTTTTTTTTCGAATCTCTGAACGGTCTTTGCGGATCATTCGGAAATTGGATCGGAATGTCGTCCATAGTCGCGATCGTAGTCTTTTGGCGAATTTCCAGATCTTCCAAACTTTTGGCGGAGTGATCTGTGAGAATTTTTTTCAGACCTTCGGAAAAATTTCTGGATTGGGCTTGGAATTCCGCGACTTGTTTGTGATAGTCTTGGATGGTAGCCGCTTTTCTATCGTTCAGCCAGGAATTTATTTTGGATTGAAGTCCTGCGGACTTTTCGGATTCGAGTCTTAAAGTCGAACGAATCGTGTCGAGTTCCCTTGACAATGTACGGATTTCTTTTTCCAAGGTTTCGGTCTGGTGCGATTCTAGATCGAAATTTTGGATTTGTTTTAGAAAAAATTGTCTTAGATGATCGATCTTTTCTATAAAGGGAATAGAATATTCCGGAAATGTTAAGTTCCATAAGCCGGAGATTTTGAGAACGAAGTTCTTTTCCTTTTCGGAACTGTATCTGAAATTGACGGATTCTCTTTTTTGCACGAACAGAAAAAAGCCAAGAACGATCAGGCTTACGGAAATCAAAGCTACGCTTAAAAGTGCAATGGGTGAAAGTTTGGAAAGTAAAAATCCGCTGAATGCACCGACAAGCCCTAGAAAACCAAGTCCGATTAAAAGAATTCCTAGAATTCTACTGGAAGAATTGGAATGATTCGTTCGAATCTCTTCGGTAAAACCGTCTTCCCGAAGAGTATTGTCGATTTTTTCGCACCATTCCTCCGCCTTTTGTTTCATCTTTTGAAGGGTTGGGAGTAGGCTTTGTTGCTCGTCTAAATGTTTCTTTTTGGAATTGATCGCATTTTCTTTGTCTTTGAGCAATGTCTCGGAAGAGTAGACGGCGTTTCGGGATTTTTCGATTTCTTTTTGAAGGTTTTCGAAAGCGGAAGATTCGTCCTTTGCATAAAGAAAGTTTTTCTTGATGAATTCTTGAATGGATTTTAGTCTTTGAATTTCGGAAAGAGATTCCAAAAGTTTGATCTTTTTTTGGATTTTAGAATCCAACTCGGAATCTTTTTCGATTTGAGCGAGTTTGTCTTTGATTTCAAATTCTCTGTTTCGGTCTTTGAGATGCGTTTCCTCTTTTTCGGCGTTGTTTTTGTTTCTGGAATGTAGGTTTTCGATTTCGAAAATCAATTCGGTTCTTTTTGATTTAAGATCCGAAATTTCTTTTTTCAGAGTTTCGAAAAGATTCGAGTCCTTGCTTCCCGTTTTCGGAGAATGGATTTTTTTGAGCGAACTTGCAATTCCATCCAAGTCGATCCCGTTGTTTAAAAGTTTACTTCGGAGAAAATCGGGTTTGATGAACTTGTCGTTGTTAAACGCAAATTCCAATTCACCTTCTCTGAGAGAAACGCAGTGGACGTACTGGGGCGCCGTTTCCTTGGAGAGATCGGGAACGTTACCTAGAATATTATAACCGTCTAAACTTTTTTCACCGTAACGCGAAAGAATACTTTTTTTTGGTTCTTGATTTGCAGTAAGAAACTTGCTACCGATTGCGAGCCGGAGCGCGTCGAAGATTGTGGTTTTTCCGGATTCGTTTTTGCCGAAAAAGACGGTGACGGTGTCCGAAAGATTAAATTCTTTCTGAACGAATTTGCCGAATTTGCTCAATTGAATTCCTGAGATCATTTTAATTTTTCCCCGAGTGTTCTTCGATTTGTTCGAGGCCTAAGACCAAAATTTCGTTCCAATCGGGAGCGTCCGGAGTATTCCAATTCCTTTTTTTGAACATTAATTTATCGTAAAATAATTTAGCGACAGGATTGTCGATCAAAACTGAAGAGGTTTTGAGATCGCCGGTTTTGAATTCTAATTTTCTGCAAACGAGAGACTTGGAAAAACGGTCCAGAATTTCCGATACGATATGTTCATCTTCCACGATTCCGGAAACGTTGACTCGAACGGAATCTTGTTTAGATACGAGAGCAGGTATGTTGGAAAGTTCGGGAATTTCTCCGGAAAGGTTGGCCGAAACGGAGAATTCTTTGAATTCCCCGGCGCAGGTGATGATTTTTTTTTGAAGAATCGGAGTTCCGTTTTTTCCGAGAGTTACGATGTTGACTGTGCGAGGTCCGAATTCTCCCGAAGAAACAACTCTCGGAGAACCGGGGTAGGCTTTGAGAAGGGGACCGGATCTTTCGGAACGTTCTCGATGGATGTGGCCGAGCGCAAGATAGTCGAACTTCGCATCCAAAAACGGTTTCGAATCCAAGATGGAATCCGTCTCTTCCGGGGACGGGCCCAGATATTCCACCAATTTCGTATCGGTTCCGTGTAAAAGGGCGATCCGATAGTGAACCTTTTTTTCATTAAATTGAATATTCGAATAATCTAAAGTTCTGTGAAATGGAAAACCGAAAAATTCCGCTTCGACGCCGTCTATTTCCTCGATCCAAAGTTTAAAGTTGTCGGTTTTTTGCGGATACAACATCGGGGAAAGATCGGCCGAGATCGGATAGGTTCCTTCGGGAATGCCTAGTTCTTCATGATTCCCGGGGATAAAGAAAATTTTTCCCGGAAACGCTGTTAAAATCTCTTTCACTTCTACTTTGAGTGCCGCTATATCCGAGTTACGGTCGAAAAGATCTCCGCAGAAAAGTATGTGTGTGCATTCTTCTGCATTTGCATTGGAAACAATTTCTTTTAGAACGGAGAGAGAATAATCTTTTTCCTTTTGACTGAGGTGTAGGTCTGCTGTGTGTAAAAATCGAATCATGATGTAATTCCTGCCGTCAGAGTATCCGTATCCCCGGACAATATTTAAGAGATTCGGATATCTTTGAAGATTTTTTCAGGGTTTTTTCGTTTGCAAGCGGACGGGTTGCGTCGCTATGGCTCGCGGATTTCCGCTCGGTTTTCGTCTTCGACGAAGGCTATTTCTTCGTATCGCTAAACCGAAAAACGGTGTGTTTAATTAAATGCTGGTATCTAGTAAGTTTGGTCCAAAAAAGGGATCAGGTGCTGCTCCGAATACTGAATTACTTTTTGGATACGATCGGAAGCGTTCCATTTTTCGGAGATCATACGCGGCGTACCCCAAAGAAAAATCGCCTCTATAAAAACTTTGCGAGGGTCTGGAAAAAAGGACTCGATTTTGATTTCGATTCCGTGATCTTCCGGGTCTTGAGGATTCAATGGAGGAAGGACGAATCTGAGTCCTCCGCCTAAAATGGGTCTTCCGAGTTGTTGTAGACTGTCTCTGTTCTGACGAAGTCTTTTTTCCCAGATCTCGCCAAATGCGTGTTCTGTGGAAGAATCCGCTAAGAGACGAACGGTAAGGTCGCTTTTTACAACGTTTTTTCCCTGAATCAGCCAAACTTTGTCGAATGCTTCGAGTACTCTTTCAAAATCTTCTTCGATGGATTCCAAAGAACCGTCCGGATTTTCGGAGATGATGAGAAGTTGTGTGATATTGGGACCTGCGTTGATGAGCTGAATTGTGAGAACCGATTGAGAAAGTTGTCTTGTGAGAATGTTTTGGTTCGGTCCGTAATTGGTTCCTGTGATTTCGATTCCTAATTCTTCCAGGTTGGATTGGAACTGAAGGACCTCGGATTTGGATCGAACTATGATCGGTAAAAATAGATCGCTTAGACCTACATGGATGATGTTTCGATTTCGGTTCATGATTGCCCCTTGAGTCCTTTGTCTCAAACGGATTTTTTTTGAACAGAAAAGAAATCGAATCGGAGCAAAAGAGTTATTTGAATTTCAGGAGGAATAGATCATAAATTCCCTTTCTGGGAATTTGATTCATGCTTTGGCTCGTATATCCGGAACAATAGAGATTTCCTTCGAAGTCGAGTCCGATTCCGGTACTGAATATCGAGCTTTTGGAAGTTCCGATCTGTCGTGTCCATCCGATTTGTCCGGAAGAATTGAATTTGGCCAAAAATAGATCGTTCCTGCTTATCGATGTGTTCGTATCGTCAGTGGCGTATTCACTGCTATAGCCTGTTGTAAAAACATTCCCGTTTGCATCGGTTGTAATTGCGGTAATCACGGTCTGTTTTCTCTGATTGCCTATCGGGCCGAGTTGTTGAATCCATTGTTGAACGCCTGACGAATCGTATTTAACTAAAAGTCCCCGAAAGTTCGATTTGCTTTTGGTTTCTGATTCAAAATTACCATTACTAGTTCCGCCTACAAAAACGTTTCCGGACGGATCCACACTGAGAGTGGAGCCTTGGGTTGTGCTGGAAACGAAACCCAGTTGAGCGAAAAATTGACGATTACCGCTACTGTCGTATTTGAGGATAAAAAGGTCGAGAAATCCGATACTGGGAACGGTATTGGTTGAAAAGTTTGCTCTTGCTGAGCCGACCACGTAAATACTATCTCTAACCTCATCAATTGTAATCCCATCCAGATAAATTGGGGCGTCGGCTCTATTCACCGAAATCTGTTTGACCCAGATTTGGTTACCGTTGGTATCAAACTTGATGATAAATCCGTTGGCTCCGATCTCAGTTCCTCCAAAAGGTCCGTTGGAGTTTCCAACTATATAAGAATTTCCGAATGTATCTACGGCGATTTTTTTAGCACTTGTGTTATAGTTTCCTACGCAGCCTGTTTGTCTTGTCCAAGCCTGAGATCCGTCCGAGTTAAATTTGATTAGAAATAGATCTAGTTCGCCCGAAAGCGGACCTGCAAAACTGTCTTTCGTATAGCCGATGACGTACACGTTTCCATGAGGATCAACTGCGAGGTCTTTAACCTCCAATGTCGTTTTTGGAACTCCGACTTGTTTGGTCCAGATTGCATTTTTTCTGGAATTATACTTTCCAAGAATGAGATCCCGATTTCCAATCGGCTCGGCTTTATAAACGCCTTTATCCGTATCTCCGGCAACGTATATAAAGTTATTGTTATCTATGGCGATGCCTTCTCCGTAAGTTTTTGCCTTCGATGTTCCGATCAACAAAGTCCATTCTAATTTTGGGGAATTTAAATTTTCAGAAAAAGGCTTTTGGGAGGAGATTTCAGTTTCAAATTCGCTTTCCGTTTCGATTTCGGTTGTAGTGATTTTCTCTTCTTCTCTTCGAAGTAAAAGCTGTATCCAATAATCCTTAGTTTCCGGGTTGGAGACGTTGGTTATTTCTGTTGGATAACAAGCCTGAGAGAATATAAAAAGAAAAATGAGGAAAAAAATCATCATATTTTTTTAGATTGAGTCATTTTATATATACTGATGTGAAAAATATAAATACTTTGCATATATATTTCTTTTGGAATAGGGAACTTCATCCTACTTGAGATAGAAAGGTAAACGTGAGGAAAAAAAGTCGTTTGTGTAAATTAAGACTGGGGAGTTTGTACTTCTATTTTAAATGATTGTTTCTTAAGAGATGTTGCAATGCCATCGGAAATATTCAGGGGATGGTTTTTGAAAAAGCCCCTTTGATGATTTCTCTTCAGGTATCGGAACAAGTTCCTTTTTAGCCCCAACCTTCGCCACCGTCAATGTCCGCCCAAAGATACCAGGAAAGGATCGTTCTAAAGGGAGAATAGCTCTTTAAGAAATGTTGAATTTCCTTTTTGTTATCCTTGGAAATCCCGTAGTGTTTCTCGACCGATTTTCTAAGAATCAGATCGTTGATGGAAAAATGATCCCAACGATCCAAGGCGAAGATCAAAACCATTTCCGCCGTCCAAGGTCCCACGCCTTTAAAAGAGCAAAGAAGGTTTAAAACATCAGAATCTTCTAATTTACGAAGTTTTGAATCGGTGATATCCCGATTCAAATACGCCTCAGCGACTCTTTGGATCGTTTCGGTCTTGGCTTGGGAAACTCCGATCTTTCTCATTTCCGAGGTCGGAATCCTAAGAATTTGTTCCGGAGAGGGGATTTTTTTACTTTCCGCCAAGGCGATCAATCTACGTTCAAAGGTTAGGGCGACTTTAACGGAGAGTTGTTGGCCCAGAACGGATTTAATCAAAACTTGATAGGGGTTGCCTATGGTTTGTAATTTACAAGGTCCGACGGAATCGATCAGTTTTTTTGTGATTGGATCTTTTTTACGAAGCCAATCGGAAGCTTTTTGGAGACGAATATTCCTATCTTCTAAAACGGAAGAAGAACGTTTTTTAGGATTGGGAAACCGGGAAGAATCTGGAAGAGGCATTCAAATTTGAAAACACGAGTTATACTCTTTTTTTGAGTTTGTTTTCCATTTGAGATTTTTTTCTATAAATATGAACCAATTTTTCCAGTTCGACTAAGTCAGTACAACTGAGTTTACCCTGATCGAGCTTGATCCATTTGTTTTTAGTCAAAAGATCTAGGACCAAATTTTCGTCTTTCGGGTAGGAGAGACCGACCATTTTGATCAAATCCTTCGTGCCGATTTCAAAGTTATACGAAATTTTCGGGGCGATCTTGATTCTATTTTTTTCGACAAGAGTCAACAGAGTATCTGCAATTCTACCTTGAGGATCGTTGATCATTAAGTTCGCAAGTTGTTTGTAAGCGGTCCAAATTCTTTCGGAGAGAAGAGTGATCAAACGGGTTGCGAGTTGGGGTTGAGCTTTGACCATACCTTCGAAGTTGGCCTTGTTGATCGCGAGAAGTTGGACATGGCCCCATGCGATTGCGGAAGCGGATCTCGGTTTGTTATCGAGAAGCGCCATTTCGCCGAAGATATCTCCATTCTGAAGAACCGCGAGTAATACTTCGTTTTTATCCACAATTTTTGTGATTTTTACCTTACCGTTTTGAATGATATACAGTTCTCTACCGGGTTCGTGCTCGCAAAAGATCATCTCGTTGTCCGCATACATACGATTGAACTTCGTAAGATCGATTGTGGGAGCTTGCATCGGGTGGTTCATCGTTTGTAATTTCAGTTTTGCCTGAGTGGCAAACGGACCGTTCGGAAGATATTGAAGGTATTTTTGGAATGCGTAAGCGGCGTGATGGTTGTTCTTCTGATTGAAGTAGTTTTCACCGATGTTGTAGAGTTCGTTCGGGTCTTCTTCCACTGCGGAGCGGAATGTCAGACGTGTGATTGTCTGGTCGAATTGGCGAAGTTTCATCGAAAAATAGCGGATAATTTTCATCGCTACCGGAGTGTTTCTTTGAATGAGAGTTCCGAATTGATCGTAACTCACCTCGATCACCGAAACGTCAGTGAGTGCCACTGCGGATTCGATTTGGGCGTGTTGGCTCATAGCGGCGACGACGCCGAAAAAGTCCCCCGGGCCTTGAACGGAATTTGGATCCTCGCCGACGACCGGGTTTTCTCTGCCTATTTTTACCTTCCCTTCCCGAATAATAAAGAAACTAGGAGAATCTTTTTTACCCTCTACGATAATATAGGAGCCCTTCTGGAAATTAACGATTTGGAAGATGCCTGTGGACATGCTGTTATGTTAATATTTTTTTTAAAAATCAGAATTCAACTGTTTTCATTATCGGTTTTCAGGAATCGAATCTCGAAAAAAAGAAGTATTTTCTCCACATTCCGACGTTTCCGTCTTTGAATCGTTTAAAATATCCCATTCCGAGAGTTCCACGAATGCTTTTTCGGCGAGTTCTCTGGAAAAGGACTGAGTGCAGATAGATTTGAAAACTTCTTTCGCTTTGTTCTTTTCCCCGATTTCTAGATAAAGTTTACCGACTTCGAAAAATGCGTTTAAACCTTGGGAAGAGGTCGGTTCCTGAGAATATTGATGCAGATTGATTTCAAGGACTTTTTCCGGGCGGCCGAGCCTGGAATAATTATTTTTGAGAACCTGATAAGCCTTGTATTTGAGTTTGCTTGTCGGATAAAGAATCAGGAAATTTTTAATTTCCTCGATGGATCTGTGGAATTTTCGGTCTTTATAAGCTTCTTCCGCGATTCTAAGAAGGTTTTCGGCTTGAGTTTCCTGAAGAGAACCGATTTCCGAGCTCAAAGAGCCGGAAAAGGAAATCCAAGATAAGGATAAAATCATCAAAAATTTTATCTGAAAAAGCTCGAAGAACGCGTATCTAAACTTGATATTTTTTTTCCTAAGCCGAGTGTGTTGTTCTCTACGGATTCCCCCTAAGATTTCCCGGTGCGCATTCGGCAGAATTGGGAATCTGATTTTGTCGTTCTGGATCACGGGGGGTGTTTGAGATTTGTAACAAGCTGTAAGGGAAATGAAGAATCTTTTGGCCTGCAAGATAAAGCTCCGGAGGGAAAAATACCCTCCTACTAAAGAATTATCTGCAGGTTTTTCGAAAAAGTTGATTACTTTTTCTGATCGATTGATTTGCGATGGCGTTCGCAGAGTCTGTAGAGTTTTCCGGAAGAAGGGTTCTTTTTGGAGACTTTCGTTCCGCATACGATACAAAGGCCGTTATTTCTTCTTTTTTGGTATAAAAGTTGAACCCTTTCGGCGCCGGACAGATTGTATTTGCTAATCTGTATTCTAAATCCTTTATATAAGTAATTGCCTACGGCTTCAATGGATTGAGATTTGACGCCTGTTATCAGGGATTCAAGATCGTCTTTTGAGATTTTTTTCGGTTTCATACTGATATTTATGACGAAATCACCTAATTAAAATTACAGAAAAAAGTAAACGTTGAATCTTTTTTTAGAGAATCGCTCTACGATGGATTATAAAATAGATGAATCTCGGCAATTCGTGATTTGAAGGAAAGTGGGATGGATTTATAAAGGTTCCTTCTATTGGATGATCTAAAAATAAAACGTTTTTCAACTAAGATCGAGATTATTGAGTGTTGATAAGGTGTCAGAGTTTTGCGCCTAAAAGGCAGATTTGTGCTAAGATTTCACGGGTCACTATAGGCAGGACATAGTAAAACGTAATCATTTGAAATAAATTCTTGTCAAGATAAAAGCGAAGTAATAGGTCTTGGTCGGTCGTGAACCTTTTATCATTTCGGTTGTGATCTATCAGAACACATAACAAGACGAAAGGCGAATGGATTTGATATTGAACTTCTCTATTTACTTTTGACAAGAAATCAAACAATCATTTGAGAAATCTAAGTTTAAAAACGACTAAAGGCTTGCAAAAAATGATTGTGACTCTTAGGTTAAACGGATATGTTTCGAAAGAAACAAAGGAGATTTCTATGAAGAATCGGCAATTGTTTTCAAACTCATCGAATCGAAGTCCTTTACAAACACAAGTTTCTCCAAATTTCAATTTTATCCATAGGCTTTTTTGTCTTATTTTTATTCTTTCGATTTCAATTGTGAATGTAGGTTGTAAACCGAGTGTAAAAGACCAAGTTGCAAAGATATTATCCGATCGGGAGATTCCGCTTGAAGAAAAAATTCGCCAAACGTCGTTTCTGTTGTTAGGCGACCGTTTGAAAGAAATCGAAATATCTCCGAGTATTTCGCCTACCGGAGATAAAACGGACACGGTAAAAGTAACACTTGCGGTGGGAGGAAATACCGCCCTTACGTTTTTGGGACAGAAGGAATATAAGGAAAGAATGAAGTTGGAAGCGGCTTTATTGTCCTTTCGGATCTTACAGACTCTCAAAAATCTTCCCATAGAAAGTTTTAGGATAAGCATTGTAAAACCGTATTATGTGAAAAATTCTCCGACAGATTCTATAGAAGAGTTCGAAGTGTTTCGGGCGAAAATGGAAAAGAATTCCCTGATTCAAATTAAGGGATTTGAAACCGTAGATTCGTTTGCCGCGGATTCCTACGATTCGCCCGAACCTGAGGTTTTGGACGTAATGGTTCAAATCGTTCGATCTTGGAAAGTGGAATTGGACGAGTTGAATCGTGTGGAAATAAAATAGAGCTTCGCTTCTTCTGCTAATCACTACATATAGAGTGCGCAAGATTCTGTCTTTTAAATGGGGATTTGTGCTAAAATTGACGGTATTCCTTTATGTAGAGATCAGTAAAACCTCAGATGTAGGAACTCCTACTGGATTTAACAATGATAGAGTTGTTGAAAAATTAATTTTCTATCCGTTTCTGCCCTATTGAAATGGACCTTTGAAGCGGTTTTGTTAAACTGAATCATGGAATTTTTCAACAACTCTAATAGTAAAATTTGTTAGAAAGGTCATGAACTATTAAAGGGACGTAATCTGTGGGAGTTCCTGCGTTTTATTGCAACTTATGGAATGATTGTAACTGATTTTCTTAAGGTTTTAAGATAAGCTCATAATAAAACAAGGCTCCCGAAGTTTCCTTCTGCAGTATTTTCAAATTTTAAAATATACTAATTTCCAATTATAATTCTTTATATGCGGTTTGTTCCGCAAATTTTCAGATTTTATGTCAACCGATAGAAAGAAATGTTTTGATGTTCGCATTTGTTTTTGAATATTCCGAAATAGAATATTTTAAGTTTTTTGAATATTCATAAAGCGTGTTGTACAAATTAAAAATATTTCTATACTTTTGTTAAAAAAGTTAATTTTTGTTGGCATTATTTCCACGATGTCGGTAAATAAAACCGAATTTGAAAGGAATGGTTCTTTTATGAATCTGAAAAAAGGGAATTCGGAAATTTATGAGTTTAAAGACATTGTTACGGATTTTGAAATAAGATCCCTCATCGACGCGAGTAGAAACAATCCCGATCATTTTGTATGGATTCGATGCCTAATTATGTTCGGATTAAAATCAGAAGAGCTGGTTTCTTTACGTTGTAGCGATGTCGATTTGGAAAATAAGTTATTGAGAATTTGCGGATTTCAAGGAAGAACGGATCGTTACCTCAAAATTTCCTCTTTTTTACTTCGGGATTTTTATGGAGCGATTCGGGGTAAAACTTCAGAGGAATACGTATTTCCGGGAAGAAAAGGAAAGTTACATCCCAAAACGATTCAGAAACTTTTCGAAAAATTAAAACGTAAAACGAATATCGAAGTAAATTGTTCTAAAATTCGAGAAACGATAGCCGTTCGACTTCACTCGAGCGGGGATTCGATTCAATTTATCGGCGAATTTCTAGGATTGAAAACGAGGCGCGCTGTCTATAAATTGGTTGGGAAAAAATCGAGGTTCAGATCGGTGAAAAATTTTTCTTTGGATGAAATTATAGATATTGGAACTTAAAAATGAGTTGTAAACGAATTTCGAAACCTTAATTTAGGTTTAATTCTCCCAAAGGAAGCCATTTTTTGGAAATTAAAACGAAAAAAATTGGTAAGCATACTCTGGTGGCGCTTAATGGAAGGCTGGATATCGGACATTCAGACGAAGTGGAAGCGAAGTTGTTGGACGATGTTCAGTCCGGACAGGGTGATATTTTGATCAACCTGGAAAATATTTCTTACATTTCGTCCTCTGGAATCCGCATTTTCGTCGGTATGGTCAGGGAATTAGAAAAGCAGGGAAGAAAGTTGAAACTTTGTTGTATTACTCCTCCCGTAAAAAAGGTATTCGATGTGGTCGAACTATTGGATCTGTTTGAAGTCTACGAAACAGAAAGTTCGGCGCTCGATTCGCTCGCCTAAAATCCGGGATTGCCTCTCGGGTTTTTATGTCCCGGAAAACGTTCGCTTTCATTTCATCTAAAACACTTTTCTGGGTATCGTCGTCTCTTCTAGTATTACTTTTCGTATGGATTCTACATAACGATCGGCTTGAATTTCCTCCGGTTTGGCCGGACGAAGTTTTATTTTTTTCCCCTTCACAAGACTTTGCGGAATTTGGAACTCTTCGAACTCGGGTTTTAGAAGGTTTGATTCCGGGAATGGAAGAGACGACTTTGTGGATGCCACCGTTGTATTTTTTTCCGGCGGTCTTTGGATAAAGTATGTGTTTCCGGGAATCGTCGGACTTCGTTTGTTCACGCTTGTAGTCGCGGCGCTTTGTATTTTTATTTTTTACGGGATTTTATTTAGAATCGGATTTTCTTTGTTGTCCGCATTATTTGCCGGTTTGTTGCTCGTTACGGACCTATTATTTTTGAGAGTGGGAACAATGGCAAGGATGGAGATGCTTTGTCTGTTTTTCGCATTAGCAAGTTTATTCCTTTTGGTTCGCACCGCTTTGGATGAGCATCCAAGGCCTGTCGGGAAAGTTGAAGCTTTTTTTCCGGAATTTTTCTTGGGCTGTCTTTTCTTTCTCACCCGTTCGGTTCTGTGTTTGGGGTTCCTTCCTTGTATCTTCTTTGGAGAAGGAAATCTTTGTCGACTTCTTTGTTTTGGGTGGGAGGGATACTTCCCCTTACGATTTGGATCGTTTGGTTGCTTCCTCATTGGAATTTATTTCTGTTTCAGTTTGGATTGCAGTTCGGAAGAAAGAAGGAGCTTTTCACTTTGTTTTCCGTTCTCACGAAGATCAAAATTTTGATCGGAGGATATGAAAATCCGGGAGTTAGAATTTTATTTTACATTTTTCTTTTGGCGGGAATCGGAATCAATCGAAGGTTGTTGAAGGAGCGATTTTTATTTCTTTTTGTTTGGATTTTGGGAACTCTTGTATTCCTCTTTTTATCCACCGAATTTTATTACGTGACGTATCTTACCCTTCCGCTTTCTGCATTAGGTGGAATGTTGTTTGAAGAGTCCGATCGCAAGAGGGTGATTTACGTAGGTTCGGGGCTTTTATTTTGTAATTTGATCGTTTTGTTTCTAGCGTATCGAAAAGTTGGCTTTATCAATCCGGAGTTCGATCTCGGAAAGAAATTTTCGGAAGAAATCGCGGCCGAACTGAGATATTCCAAGAAGGTTTATCTTCAGGCGATTCCAGATCCGTATTTTTACTTAAGGGAAAGATATCCGGATCAGAAAATTTTAGAATTTATTCCGGGTGAACTTCCGGTTCCTTCGGAGATGTTTGCGAGTACTTTGGATTCCATCGATACGTTTGTTTTCAGCGAAGGGACGAAACGAAACGATACTGTGGAAAATTATCTTAAGGAAAATTCGTCTTCTTTTTATAAAAAAAATGTTTCCGTTTCTCCTTCCACAACTCGAAAATTAGTGCGCGCTCAGGCGGAAATTTATCTCCGGAAAAAAAAATGAATTCTTTTTGGCTTCGTAGATTTTTTCAATTTCAGAATATTCTATTTTTCTTATTGATTTCGTGTGTCGGCAAGGAAGGAGAGCAGCACGGACTTTCGTTTTTATTGCCTTTGGCGGGCCCGCTTTTGAAAGTGGGGATCGTCGGAGATTCTTTATCCCAAGAATCGAACGGTTTTGGGCTGAGAGAAAAACTTGGCTTCCGATTTACGGTTACCGATTATTCGGTTTCTGGAAGATACGTTCCCGCTTGGCTTCAGACGATTGGAACTGCTTTGACTGAACGACAAGATCTTTTAATTTTAGAATTGGGGACAAACGATGTTTCCGGTTATCCGGTCGACCAATTTCCGAAGAACTACGAGAATCTCCTTAGTTCAATCCAATCTCATAGTAACGCAATGATCTTAGTCACGATTCTTCCGCCTACGTCTCAACCCGGCTATAGAGCGAATATTTTGCAGATCAATTCGTATCTGAAGGGGTTAAGCTCTCGTTATCCAACTGCGGATATGGAGTCCGTTTTTTTAGAGAGAGAAAATACGATTCCCTTATATTCGCAAACGGACCTTGTTCATCCGAATCCAGTCGGATATGATTTAATGGGAACCGTCTATACGGATGTGATTCACAAACTCTACATCAAATAATAAAGAGAATAAGAGGACGAAGATATCTGCGTTTTCTATTAAAGCCAGTCATAGAATCTTAAAATAAACCAGTTCCTATCAGAATCTAGAACGCGCCCATCTCGCGACCCTTCGGGAGCGAGATTTGAGTTTAGAAAGCGTTCTGTTGAGTTTTATCGAGCGCCAAAAAAAGTGAGACGCCTGAGTTCCCAGCTTGATCTTTCCGATAAAGCAGAAAACTCAAGTGCTGCCGCTCTCTCTAAGGATCGCTTCCGCAGGGCGCTGTAAGTAAAATGGCAGTGGTTCCCACAGATTGCGTCTCTTAGGTGGTTTATGGATTTCGAACAGTCTTTTCGTGCTGGGAGTTCTCACACATCTTAAGATTTTGAAACGGCTCTTAGTTTGAATTAGTATATTTGCAATTTAGAATATACGGATTGAATACCTGCGCTACATACAATCTTCCCTCGAATGGAATCGCGGTGCTTCCGGCTGAGATCAAATCTCCTGAAGTCGCAAACACTTCCTGAAAATTTCCGTCAGGAAAAATTCGAAACACCTGAGTCGGAGAGTGGTAGTTCGGATTTTTCACGTGTCTTAGAAATCGATACGTGGAACCATGGCCAACTACGAAAATTCTTCCCTGGGAATCCGGCTCAAGGTTGTCGGGACCGGAATGGATATGAATCCTTTTGGGTTTTTCCAATACAGGCTTTCCCTGTTCTCTTCGGATCGGAAATTGAAATACGCTTTTATCCGAGTATCCGGATCGATATAGGAATTCGTTTCCTTGAGAATCTTTTGTGTATGAAATTCCGTTTCCAAAAGAGAGAGGATTTCCGAGATTGGACCAGCTTTTACCGTCGTAATGCGAGATTTCCGCACGTTTGAATCCGAACAGATCGTCCCAGAGGTATCTTGGGACTCCTCCCGTTCCGTGATCGTTGGAAAGGAAGATTTCATTTTCAGATACTACGAAAAGATCGTTGGGGCTGGTGAGTAACGGATCCGTAAGAGTTCCTACATGCGACCATTCTTTTCCTTTGCGCTCGAAGATTTCGATTGTATGAACTTCGTAGAATTTTGGATGGGAAATTACATAGAGTCTGTAAGTGTCCTTGGTTTTGAGAAGACTGATCCCGTGAGGTCGGAACTCCGGCGGATATTTCACGGAAAGTTCTGTTGGAACGGAAGGATTTTTCAGATCGATCGTAAAGATTTTCCCGAGTCGGTTCTTAATTCTTCTTTCATGACTTGAGACATATAGAATTTTTTCTTCCCGATCAATTGCCAGATCTTCCGGACCTGGAAGTCCTTCGATTTTCATACAATCGACTCCTGAAGGACCGACAGATTGGATTTCTGTGCC
>NZ_AHMT02000053.1:157500-187500 GCF_000243815.2 Leptospira alexanderi serovar Manhao 3 str. L 60
TTTTGGTTAAAAAGGAATTTCAAGATGCGGTGTTTTCGATTTATCTTTCGGACATGATCATCGATATTTCCAGAGGTCTCTCCGATTATTTTCTGATTCAATCCGCCGTTCTTCAACACTTCGGTTTCAAAAAAGAAGCTGAGCTGGACGAATTTATGAAAAAAACTCTTCAGGAATATAAGGAGTTCGAAAAAAAATCCTAAACTTTGTCGAACTATATTATATGTTTTTTGCGATGGACTTAGTCAAGATATATTCAATATTTTTGATATATAAACGGAAAGTGATTGTGCTGCCTCGTGAAAATCCGTTGCTCTCAATTCTTCCGGTCTTTTATTGAGATCGATTCCAGCGTTTTCCAAAGATTGGACGCTTTCATTTCGAAACTGTTCTTCCGAAAATTTTTCGGAGGAAGTAACTTCTACGGGAAGGGAGGCGATTGGTGCGTTTCGAAGAGAGGAAGTCAGTTTTTTTCTTTTTCCCCAGAAAGCGGCTCTGCAAAGGCATTCGAGCGCGATAAATCCGGATTGTTTCTCGAATACCGGAGAAGATTTATATTCTAGTATGGAGGAGTCCACGTTCGGTCTCGGATAAAAAGCCCCGGCCTTGACGTCTTTTTTTAAACTCCAGTTTCCGTATGCGGAAAGATAAAATTGAATCGAAGAAGGTTCGCTTGAAATTCTTTTTGCAAATTCTTTTTGTACGAGAAACGCCGCGCCTTTGAGTTCTTTTAAATTTTTAACGGAGCTTAAAGTCAGTTCGGAAGAAATATAGTAGGGGAGGTTTCCGAAAAGATAAGTCGAATCTTGGGAGTATTCGTGCAAAAAGTCCAAGGCGTTGCCTTCCCTGAGTTCGAATTCCGGAAGATATTCCCGGAGCCAACTTGAGTAAACCGGATCGATTTCGAATAACGTGACCGGTTTTTGAAAGCCGAACAATCCATGTGAGATTGCGCCGAGTCCCGGACCGATTTCCAAAATTCGATCAATTGTCGAAAGAAGATCGGAGTTCAGGCAGTTGAGAATGGATCGGATTGCATTCGGATCGATTAAAAAGTTCTGTCCCCATTTTTTTAATGGGGCCGAGGATTTCGACTCCAGAAATTTGCGGATTTCAGAAACTTTTCGAAATGGGTATTCTCTGGAGTTCATCTTTTTCCAGAAACATCCAATTCTCCGAAAGCCCAAGCAGTTTTCGGTTTCGATTCCAGACTTCCGAATCATCCCGGCTTCCGTAAGGAGTTTCTAAAAGAATCCAACCGCTGCCCGTTTTCGTTTTTTGAGAGAGTTGAAAGAGGGAATCCTTTTTCGTATGAAAAAATAGAATTTTGGATTCTTTCGATAGAGAGATTTCTCGGATCGGTTTCGATTTGAGAAAATGGAATCGACTCGTTCGGCTCCAAAGTTCAAAATCACGACCCGAATAGAAAATGTCGATTTGCGGGCGATCTTGCAAACATTGAAAGGCCCAGATGAGACAAGATTCTTCTTCCACGAAAATGTTTTTCAGGGGACGTTTGTCGGTAGAATCGCAATAATTTTTTTTCGAAATTCGAAATACGTTCGATATTGTCTTATATCCATATTTACATTTTCCGGAAAATATCAGAGAATCTCCGTTCCTTAAAATAAAGAAAAACCGATTGTTTACGATGCGATTTTCCGTAGGGAATAAATTCGGAGACTGATATAGAAGAACGTGGATTCCGAAGATAGAAATAAAAAACGAAACACAAAAAACAGGATACGATTTTTTCTTAAATTTTCTTTCCTTTTTGAATTGATAATATTCTAAATTTTGAATGTTTTTTGAAATTTCCTCTAATTTCCGTTCCTGAATCGAAGTGTCGATTTCTGGAAATACCGAATCTGGATCGAGGAACGAAAAATCTGCGTCTTTCGAATTCCGGTCGGAGACTTCGGCTCTTAACTTGTGACTTGGCGTTTTTGATACAGTGAACTTGTGTTTCGGAGCACTCCGCAAATAGTTCTTTTCCATAAAATAAGCATAAAGAAATATTCCGACGCAGAGGAGGACCCAGCCGATGATTCCGATCCAAATCGCGTCTCCCATTTCTTTGTAAAAACCGAACGATTGTGATAACGTTTCCGACAGGTAGATCAAAATCTGAATTAAGAATTCCGTAATGGACCAAAACGGTTCGGTAAAAAAGGTAAATTTTATCTTTTGTATGATTAGAGAAAAATAAAGGATCGGGAGTAATATTCCCGCCAGAGGAACCACGATTAAGTTCAATAAAATTGACCCGAAGCTGAAGGATCCGAATGCAAATAGTAACACGGGCATTGTTCCAAGTCCGGCGGAAAATGAAACCGATAGATTTTCTTTAAGGAAAGAAGTCATTCGATTCTCATCGGAAAGAAAACTACAAGCGACTTGAATCGGATAAGAAAAAAGGAATATTCCGGCTACCGCCCCAAAAGAGAGGCAAAACGAGACCGTATAAAATCCGGGAGGGTCCACGATCCATAAGATCCAGGCGGAACCGAGTAGCAGATCAACCGATCGTAATTTTCGAAAAAATAATCCTTGGAACAACAGCATTCCCGCAAAGATCCAGGCTCTTGAGAGTGAAACTGGATAGCCCAAAGCGGACAGATAAAGAAATCCGGTGAGCAGAGGAATGATTCTAGGTAGCTTGTATCCCAAACTCGGTATTAGTCTTAGAAGTCGATACTGAACCCCCATTAATATTCCGAGATGTAGTCCTGAGGCTGCAAACAAATGTAGAATTCCTCCTTCTTTCGCTTTCGTTTTGAATTCTTTGGAAAGTCGTTTTGCTTCTCCGAAAATAAGTCCTAAGGCGACTCGGTTGGAGTTTTTGTTCAGGTCGGCTTCTTTTAGCTCGAGTAAAACTTGTTCTCTGAATTTTTCTTGGAAAATTTTTTCCGGCTCTCCGAAGGGATTTTTTTGGGAAACGTGGAAAGTGTTCTTCTGCGGATTTTTTTGGAATCTTGCCGGAAAAAAGGTAGAAACGCATGCGAAAACTAACATTCCAAAAATGGAATATTTAGCTATTTGAAACCGTCTTTTTAGAAATGATCCGATTGAAATTGCGATTACGCCGATTCCGATCCATAGAAGGATCGTACCCGGTAAGATTAAGTCGATGAGGATTCCCGCAAATGTTCCTAGGGAAATTTTTGAATATGCGGAACAAGGCAACCAGTTTTGGATATGTTTTTCCATATCTTTTACGGGTTTCGATCTGCTTCGTGCGGAATGTTTTTTTATTTTCCTTTTAAAACTGGAATTGGATTTTTAAGGATATTTTGGAATTGCAAAAATGTGGGACTCTTCTCTTTTGAATCTGCTTGTTATAGATGAACTCTTCTGAGCTGGAGTTCCCACAGGATTTTGCCGCGTTAGGGATGCGGAGAGCTTTTGTAAGAGTTCCCACATTTCCACGGATTGAATTTGATTTGACGGAAGCGGTTTTCGCAGGTCCGAAGCGAACTCGCTAGCAGCTCGGACCCCCAATAACGTTACCCACAAGTACTTGGATCCGAAGATAAATCTGTCGGAATTACTACAAATCCTCTGTGAAACTTACGTTCCACAACGCGACCCATAGGAAGCGTTGTGCCTGAGTTTTCTTCGAGCGATCTATGGAGAGCGAGATGCTGAGTTTTCCTGATTTTTTTTGTGTGTGTGGAAAGGTTCGGGAGATTTTTCTCTATTAGAAAATCATACTTTTTGCAAGTAAAAAGCCTCATTCTTGCCGGAACACTTGAAAAATATCAGTTTTTGATCCTTATGATCCAAAAAGCCTTCTTAATTTGTGGGTAACGTTATGGGCCTCTGCCTTACGGTGGGGAACCGCCCGGAAATCTACCGACAAATTATTCGCTTTTGGAAGTTTGGGTTTTGCCTTTTTGCTCTAGCCTTTTTTGTGCGGATCTCAATTCCGCATCCGCAATCAACAAGGTCCATTCCGGAAAATGTCTAACTAAAAAATATTGAAGCCAGGAATCCCAGGTAGCGTATCCTAAAAACTTCCTTTTAGGCAACCAGTTTATAAATGCGTTCGTCACTTTTTCCACGGAATGAACCGCGTTGATCGCAGAACCCATTTCGATCTCCTTTGCGAGATCGGGTTTATCCTGATTTTCTTTTTCAAACCGGGGGTATCGGTAGTTGGAGGAAGAAAAACTTTCACTCGAATTCCATGAATCATCATTTCCTGCCGCAAAGATTGTGCAAAACCAGTAATCGCAAATTTACTCGCAGAATACGCTCCGTAACCGTATATGGAAAACGTAGCGAGCATGGAAGAGACGAGTACGATGTCTCCGTACTTTTGTTTTAGAAAATGATCTTGAAAGGCTCGAACCAAGTTGACGTGTCCGAAAAAATTCACATCCATCAATTGATAAAAGTCCGATTCTTTTAAGTCACCGATTTTTCCCGCTTTCGCATAACCGCTGTTACAGATGAGAAGATCCAGTCCGCTTAAAACTTTTAGGGCCTTTTTTGCGGCCTTTTGAACTTGTTCGGATTTGGAGACGTCCGCAATCGCAAAGTCAAAGATTGCGTTTTTGTGGCCTATTTCTTTCAATTCCTCTACGGTCGCTTTGAGGGTTTTTTCATTTCTGGCCGAGAGAACCACGCTTGCGCCCCGTTTTGCGAATTCTATGGCGAGTCCCTTGCCGATTCCGGAGGAACCTCCGGAAATAAAAACTTTTTTGCCTGCAAATTGGGGACGGTTCGATTTCATATTCGATGTTTTTCCCTTTTAGTACTGTTTCCGAAATATTTCTGCGATCGATTCTACAATAAATAGAATCGATTTAATAAATTTGAATATTCGGAATCTATTTTTTAATTTTGTATCCCGTTTTGAAAATCAGCCAAACCAAACCGAGGCAGATCGAAAGAAACACGAAAACCATTGTAAGGCTTACTCCCACGCTGACGTCCGCTATCTCGTAAAAGCTCCAGCGAAATCCGCTCACTAAATAAAGAACGGGATTAAAAAGAGTCAATTTCTGCCAAAAAGGAGGAAGCATATTCACAGAATAAAAACTTCCGCCTAAAAAAACAAGAGGGGTGATGATAAGCAGGGGAATGATCTGTAACTTTTCAAAATTTTCGGCCCAGATTCCGATAATGAATCCGAACAAGCTGAAAGAGATCGAAGTTAGGAGTAGAAAGAGCACCATTACAAAGGGATGTGCAATTTTCACTGGAACAAATAGGGAAGCTGTGGCGAGCATGATCGTACCAAGGATCACGGATTTAGTTGCGGCGGCGCCTACGAAACCGATTACGATCTCTACCATGGAAACCGGCGCCGCGAGAATTTCATAAATCGTTCCGGTAAACTTGGGAAAATAAATTCCAAAGGAAGAATTGGCAATGCTCTCCGTCAATAAAGACAACATGATAAGACCCGGAACGATAAAGGAGCCGTAACCTACTCCGTCGACTTCCTGAATCCTGGAACCGATTGCCGATCCGAAAACTACGAAATATAAGGAAGTGGAAATGACGGGAGAAGCGATACTCTGAAAGAGCGTTCTCCAAGTTCTGGACATTTCGAAAATGTAGATGGATTTGATTGCGTATAGATTCATTGTGATTCCCTTACTAATTGAACGAATATTTCCTCTAAAGAACTTTGGGTCGTATTCAAATCTTTGAATTCGATTTTGGCCTTTTTGAGATCTTGAAGAAGAGCGGAGATTCCGGTTTGTTTTCCGTGAGAATCATACGTGTAAAGAAGTTGTTTTCCGTTGCCTACGATCTCCAGCCCTTTCGTTTTCAAAGTCGTTGGAATTTTTTTCAGAGTTTGGGTCAAATCAATTAACAATTGTTTTTTACCGAGTTTCTGCATGAGTTCTTTTTTATCTTCCACAAGGATCAATTCGCCCTTGTTGATTACTCCGATTCGATCCGCGATTTCTTCGGCTTCTTCGATGTAATGAGTGGTGAGGATAATGGTTACTCCGTTTTCGCGGAGATTACGGACGATATTCCACATATCCTTTCTAAGTTCAACGTCCACTCCGGCGGTAGGCTCGTCCAAAAAGAGAATTCTCGGTTCGTGTGCGAGCGCTTTGGCGATCAAAACGCGACGTTTCATTCCGCCCGAAAGGGTAAGAATCATGTGATCTTTTTTTTCCCAAAGGGAAAGGGACTTTAAAAGTTGTTCAATATAATCGGCGTTAGGTGGTTTTCCGTACAATCCTCTCGTAAAATTCACGGTCGCCCATACGGATTCAAACGCGTGTACACTCAGTTCCTGCGGAACGAGTCCGATCTGGGATCTCGTAAAACGAAAGTCTTTGAGAATGTCTTTTCCGGAAACGTGTACCGAACCTCCGCTCGGATTTACGATTCCACAAATGATGGAAATCAGAGTTGTTTTACCGGCTCCATTCGGACCGAGAAGCGCGATGATTTCTCCGTTTTGTATTTCCAAAGAAACGTTTTTCAACGCTTGAAATCCGTTCGCGTAGAATTTGGAAAGATTGTTTACGGAGACAATGGATGACTTCGTTTGCGGTTTCATATTCTTCCTTACTCTTAATGACTTAAATTCGTTTGAGCAGAATGTCTAATGTACCAAATCCCCTTTCTCAAGCCAGCATCATTTCGATTTTTTAAATTGGATTTGTAATGCGGTTTTTATCGAATTCTTCTTTCGAGAGGAGCGGGAAGTCGATTCGTAAAATCCTGAGAATGCACAAACCGATGCGGAATTTGGAACGTAATCTCTTGAATCGGAGTATGAATAATGGCCGTTTTATGTTCTATGTTTTGTTAAGAGATTTTGGCCCGTTTTAAATTTTAAAACCGGTGTCTCTCTTCTGAGAATTGGCGATTCCGATTTCCCAGGTCTTCGGGTTGCCCGCAAGAATTACTTGGTTTTTGGCTCTTGTGATTCCCGTGTATAAAATCTGACGGTTGAGAAGTCTATGAAATCGTTCCTCTTCCCGAGATTCCGGATGATCCGGAAGATATATTAGAATTGTATCATATTCAGATCCCTGGCTTTTGTGAATGCTCATCACGAATGCGGGTTCGTGTTTCGGAAGAGTGTCTAACGCGAAAGGAAATAATTTCCCTTCGATCGGAAAAACCGCTCTGAGTTCTCCGGTAGATTCCATTCTTAAAACGATTCCTATGTCGCCGTTGAAAAGTTTTCTGTTTTTATCGTTCTGCGTGATTAAGATGGGAAGCCCTATAAAGTAAAGACGTTTGGAAAGGCGTTTTGCGAAGAAATCCGGGTTTTGGCCTTTTCTATGAAAAAGATCCTGCGCGGCCAAATTCATGATTTTCGTCTGAATCGCTTCCGCTCCCCAATAACCGTTTCTAAAAATAGTAAGACAACGGAATCTTTTCAGTTCCTCCTGAAATTTTAAAACGAAATCGGGCTCATTTAAATCGATCTTCCAAGTCCCGATTTCGGAAATCCTGGGATGAAAAATTCCGGTCCAAAGTTTTTCAACGACTTCGTCCCTTGATAAACGATCCGAAGCCTTATTTGCGGAATTTTGCAGCCACACGACTTCGCTTTCATATTTCGAATTTTCTCCGATCGTTGTCGTTTTCGGAAAAGAATCGTCGATCTTTGTTCCTAGGTTTAGATTTTCGGGGGAATATCTGAGGATTTCTTCCGCAAGAATAACGATCTTTGAAACGTTTCCTTTACCCTTCGATTTCTGACGATTGCTTTCCTCAAGTCTGGAAACAAAGCCCGTTTTTTTCGATTCTAGTACGGATAGAAAGTCGCTTAACACCGCGCCCTTTTCCACAGAAGGAAGTTGATGTGGATCTCCGATCAGTATGAATCGGAACGGAATGTCTTTCTTGGGATTGCGAGGGATCGCGTTCCATAAGGAAAGCATCAGATTCAAATCCGCCATCGAGACCTCGTCTACAATGATCAGTCGATGCGGAAGGTATCTTTCCCGATTGTAATAAAAACCGCCTAACGACGATTTGTAGGAGAGAAGTCCGTGGATCGTTTGTCCCCGTAAGAAATTGGATTCTTCCGTTTCGGAGATTTTTTTTAGATTTTCCTGAATCGATTCCGTTAATCTCTGTGCGGCTCTTCCCGTAGGTGCTACGAGTGCGATTTCTTCGGGTGAAGGAAGTTGTCCGAGTTGATTCAAAATTTCTAATAGAAACGCGACGACCGTCGTTTTTCCGGTTCCCGGACCTCCGCTGACGATGTGAAAAGAAGAATTGAGACAGGAAAAAATCGCCTTCACCTGCGCTTCTTTCAATGGAAAACTTTTTGATTCCAGATTTTTTAGAATTTCCTCAGCACGGCGCCAGTCGACTTTTGGCGGAGCGTTGTTTTGAATCCTTTCCTTTAGGAGATTTTCCAGATCGGTTTTGGATCGATAGGTTTTTTCGAAGTAAACCCATTCCTTGTTTTCGAATTTGTCCACGACTAGACCGGGAGGTTTTAATTTTAAAACGTCCCTCCATTCCTTTTTTACGGGAACGCATAAACTTCCCTCTTCCATGGAGCTCCAAATCGAATTCAGAATTTCTAATAAACAATCCAAACTTTTTTCGGAATCTTTTTTTTGGATCCAGGATTTGTCCAGGTCTAAAATATCCGTTTTGAGTTTTTCGATAAAATGGGAGAAGGGCTCTTCCATCAAAGATCCTCCAACCAGCGAACGGCAGTCAGTTCTCGAACGGTTTTGTGGATTGTTTCCATTCTTTCCGGACTCCAATGAAAGTCCGAATAAATTCCGGAGTTCTCTCCGTGTTTCATTCCTCTTAGGAAAAAGTAATATACTCCTCCGATCTTTTGAAAAGCATCTTTCGACCCGAATAGATTCTTTAGATATTCGTAAAGTACCATCGCGTAGATATCTCTTTGTAGATCGTATCGACTCTCCGTGTTTTCCACATTCCGTTGTAGCGAAAGGGGAGAGTAGTCTTCTAGCAGATTCGATTTGTAATCGGCGATATAGAATTTGTTTTTGATCTCAAAAACCAAATCGATGGAACCTTTTAAAAAGTTACCAGGACCTTTGCCCGCCGGGTCCAGGTTCAAATGAAAGTCCATCTCCGAAATTCTATTTTCTTTACCAAGATCCACAAGGCTGAACAAGGTTTTGTCCTGCAGAGGAATATTTGCATTTAAGGAATTCCAAAGGATTTCCGCGGTTCTTTTTTGATAGGTTTCTTTTTCCGAAAGGGTATTCTTTTTATTTTCTTTTGAAAATCTAAAATAATTTAAATGGAAATCCATTCTAGAAAGAACTTTCTGATTCTTTAAAACTTCCTTCGGTGTTTTGGTCTTAAAAAAAGAGAAATCCAATTCTTCCAAAAGGGCATGTAAAAAAGAGCCAGTTGCGGCCGACGAAGGAAGTGCGTCTTCGATTTCTGTGCCTTCCGCGTCATCGGATTTGAAATATTCCGCTTCTTCCAAAGTGGAAAGAGGTTCGCTTTCCGAAGTTTTGGCCCTAGTTTTCAAGGAAGAATAACTGTGTAAACGAATCGTCTTGGAAGGTTCGGACTCGCGGTGTAATAACGGTGTTAAACGAACTTCAGGGATCCGAGTTCGATTTCGTATATTCGGATCTGTTTGGTCGAAAGAAATAGGAGTCCAAACGATCGGATGAAACAAATTCGGATCCGGTTCGTTTTCCAGGATGTGTCGTAATCTAGGATACAGGATTTTATAATATGCGGAATCTCTTGTCTTTTTGTGGTTCGTGGGAGTGTAGAAAGGAAGATATAGCCTGACTTTCGGGCGAGTGATCCCGACGTACAAAAGTCTTTTGTTTTCATTCAGAGATTGATAAGAATATTCTTCTTTGCTAATTTTCTTTTCTTCTTCGTTGTCCCAGAGGCTTAACTTCCAGGATCTTTCTCCGTCTTTTCCCGCAACCGGATAATCGTAAACCTCCGGAACGAAATTGCCGGAAAGATGGAACAAAAAAACGACGGGCCATTCCAAACCTTTGGAAGAGTGTAAAGTGAGAATTTGAACAGCGTCTTTTTCGGTTTCTTTTTCGAATAGGGGAGGCTCTGGTTCGCTTTTGGACTCGGTCTGAAGTAGTTTCAATTCTTCTAATATTTCTTCCAAGTCGGCCTGGTTGGCGATTTGGAACTGAAGCAATTTGCGGAAGATTTGTCCGTAGTTCGTTTTTTTCCTCTCCCAATCTATATCCGTTTCGTCTTCGGTTAGGAATATTCTGCTGTCTTCCTCTATGGAACGGAACAGCTCGGGAAATTTACGATCAATCGCAAGGGTTTTCCAACGGTCTAAGGTAGTTTTTTCGTAGGACTCTATCGAATGTTCGTCAAATGCGGCGAGATGATCGGGATGGATTTGAAACAGATCGCCCAATAAAAGTTTTCGATAGGAGGAGGGTTTATTCGGATCCAAAAGACATTCGAATATATTGGAAATCTGATATGATTCGGGAGACTGATAGATACCCTCTTGTTTATAAAACGAACAAGGAATCCCTCTGAGTTTTAAAGATTGTTCCGCAAGTTTTCCTTCCGCCTTACTCTTAACGAGAATCGCAATTTCTCTAAAGCTCAGCTTTTTTTCCGCAAAATGAATTTCTTCGTCGGATTCTTCTAAAATTTGATACGAAAACGGATTCTCACTTCGAGTAAGTTTTAGGATTTCTTCCCCAATGAACTGGCCCCAAGCGTTTTTTGCATCGTCCGTTTTCCAGGTATCTTTTCCAATAAAACGTACGATTTGAATCGGGCCTTCCCTATGTTTGTCGCTTAATAAAATCTTCGGGTCTTTTTCGGGAGCAGAAACTTCCGAGTATTCGATCGGAGTCGATTCGAAGCTTCGTTCTACGATCGGAAAAAAACTTTGTTCTCCGGTTTTGCCACCGAATATCTCGTTATAAGCGCGAATCAACTCGGGAACGGACCTATAATTGACGTTCAACGAAATCTCTTGAGCCTTATATCTTTTCAATTCCTTCTTTGCTCGGAGATAGGTTCCGATATCCGCTCCTCTGAAACCGTAAATCGATTGTTTAGGATCTCCGATGAGATAAAGAGCCCTTTGTTCCGTTTTGTCGTCCGGTTCCAAAAAGAGTCTGGCGAAAATTTCATATTGAGCCGAATCTGTATCTTGGAACTCGTCTAGAATTCCGACTTTATATCTGCTTTGAAGAGCCCCGCAAAGGTGAGGATTTTTTAGAGAGTCCCTCGTTTGCAAAATCATCTGGTCGTAACTCATCCATTCGGACGTTTTAAATTCTCGTGCAACCATTTCCGCCGCGATCAATGCCGTTTTTTGACGGAACGTTTCCGCGTTCATCGGAGTCGTTTCGTTGGAATACGGATATCTTTTTCCGCTTAAAAGTTTGGAACCGGCGACGAGAATATTCTCTTTTTGTGATATATATCCGGATAAGGAAAGAAAGGTTTCGAGTTCTTCCGGATTGTTCACCCAAGAGTTCCATTCTTCGTGTTGAAGCCTATACAAAGCCGAGTTCAGCCTTTCTTTCGAATCGGTTAGGATCCACTTGGAAGATGTTTCTGTTTCCACCGGATATTCCTGCAGAATCATATTACAAAAACCGTGTATAGTGGAAATCGTAACCTGATCGAGTTCTCTCGCTTCTTTCGTAAGATCGGACGCGATGAGTTTTTTTCGAAGTCTTTCTTTGAGCTCTCCCGCCGCCTTTTCCGTATAGGTCAAAATCAGAATTTGAGTTAAAGGAATCCCGTATTCGCCGATCAGATCTTTTACGATTTCCATGATCGTATACGTTTTTCCCGTGCCCGCGGACGCTTCGATAAAGCTGGATTTAAGTTCATAAGCACGTCTAACGTTCATAGATCGTCCTTCTTCCAATCTAAAAAGGGTTTATAGAAGTTTTTAGCCCATTGAATTTTGGATCGTAGAATCAAGTTCGGAGTTTTGGGATAGAGTTTAACCAAAGAGGGCAATCCGCTCTTGACTTCATTTAATTCCTCTTTCAGGAAACGAATCCACGCGCTTTCATCTTCGAATACATCGATCGGTATTTTGTTTTTGGAATCACCTTGGGTATGTTTTACGTAGTAATTGAGGAAGGCCTTTCGAGGAAAAAAGACAGGTTCTTCTTTCAGATATTCCATTAGAATTTTCGCAAGGTATTCGATTCCGATAGACGGACTTTCGATTCTATATTCGAGAGCAAGAGTGTTTTTCTTTTTTGGTTCTTCGGAAGGACGAGGTTTAAAGGAATAGACCTTGAAATTTTCGTTCAAAGAAGCGAAGGCAACTCCGGTTAAAAAAGGAAAACTCATCGTTTTCCAATAATCCTTGTAACCGAGATAGTCTTCGCTAGGTTTTTCTTCCAAACTCTTCGAAAATAACCAGTATAAGTTCCCGTCTTTTTCGATGACGTGTTCCCATTCTCCTTTGATGGAAAAGTGAACGGATTCCAGAGGGACTTTGAGTTCCGGCATTTTTTTACAGACAGAATCCGGTAAGCCGGTATCTCCTAAACTCAAGTACGGATAATACGTTCCACCTTGAAAGATAGGTTTCCACTCGGAAAGGTTTTTGCTTGTTGTTACGAGATATCGAACGAGATCCGTTTCTTGAATCTTTCCGAATACGGATCTTGGAAATTTTGCCGAAGACCTTTCCATTTCCAAAATCGGAGAAATTACTTGGAGGATTTTTTCCCGGTCCCAGCTCCAAGGCTTTTTAGAAACCAAGTCTGGCACCATCAAAGCATGCACTTTTTTTAATATGGAAGTTTCCGCGATCGGATCCAAATCGAAGATTTCCTTTTCGTAATCACGGCTTTCCTCTTCCTCGAGATACATCCCGAGTTTTCTTTTAAGATAAGTATCCAGGGGGTCGCTTAAAAATTGAGAGAGTTCTTTTACGTCGATTCCGGATAGAGGAGGCGCCGAGTTCGTTTTTACAAGTTCCTTCGGGTTTTGGAAACGATCAAGGATAGTATAATCGTTTCGATTTCCATTTACCCATATCCTTCCAAAGTCGTAGCTCACGAGACCTTGTTTCAATTCTTCGGAGGTATGTTTGTATTTTATACTATACGAATGTAGTGGAAGTTTGACCGCTTCCTTAACTTGCAGAGATTCCATGATTTCGAAAAGATGAGAACAAGGTTCGAAGGTTTTATCTTCCTGTAGATTCTTTCCGACATAACTCAATGTGAGGGATTCTTTTGCCGAGTGAATGGTTTCCCATAAAAGGGATTCTTGGATTTCTCTGTGAGAGATATCCCATTCTTCCCGGAAGTCTTTCCTGAGATTTAGTTGGGAACGGTCGTTGGAGCCGGGAAATTTTCCTTCTCCTAAACCTAAGATATAAATGTGTTTGAAAGGAAGTGGACGCATTGGTTGTAGGAGCGAAATCGTAACTCCTCCCGTGAGATACGCTCCTTTACGATACGGTATCTGATCGAAGATCTGTTCTGTCATGAATTTCAGAAGAGCGATTCCTTCCTCCTTACTTTGTAATCGAATTCCCTCCCACTCTAAAAAAGATTCCAGCCAATTTTGAAAGAGCTTTCCTTCTTGTTCGTATTCCGAAAATTCGAAAAGTTCCTCCAAAGAAGCTCGAACGATCTTGAGATAATCGGGGGTCCAACGGATCGTTTTCCCTTCGGAGAAAGAAAGAATGTCGTTTTTCGCTTTGAGAACGGTTTCCCAAAAGATGGTAAGATGGGAAGAGCTTTCGTCTGATTCGAGGGAAATAGGAGCGATCTTGTATTTTGTCCAAGCGGTTTCCTGAGATAAAATCGAGGAAAGACGGATTCTTTTAAGTCCATTAGAAATTTGGAATGAATCTTTTTCTCTTCCGGACTCTTCGTACTGAATTCCCGATGTTTCGATCACTTTTTCGAGGATCGACAAATTTTCAGAATCGCTCCGAATTCTTCTGTGTAAAAGAGGATTTCGAAGAAGTTTGAGTAGGCTACTTTTGTTGATGGAGTTCCCGGAGCAGATTTCCCAAAAATTCATCAAACCTCGATAAAGTAAGGAAGCTTCGTTCGCCTTAATATCTGTCAGAGAATAAGGAATTTTCTTTCGAATCGGGTCCGCATCCGCTTTAGTTTGTAAAAGAATTCCGCCGTCAAACACCCATTCGACGGCGGGGCGATAGACCCGCATATCCGTAACGAGAATCGCAAAATCCAAATAAGTCGATCGATGATCCTGATTCATTTTATAGAGAATATCGTTTGCCACCGATTCCATTTCCCGATACGGAGAAGGAGCGTTCCAGAATCGAACCGAAGCGTCTTGCGAAAGATCTTGAGGGTTATCACTGTTTTGATTCCCTTTCAGAATGTTTCGAAGAGTTGCGAGCTTTTTCGGATACGTATGAGAACTTTCCAGATTTTTAAAAATGACTCCTGGAACGGAAGCGGTTCTAGAAGCGATATGAGCTTGGGGATTGGACCATCTTTCCGGTCCGAGAGCGTTATTCGCGTTTGAAACGTAACCCGTATGAAATTGATACAGATAGATCGGAAGTTTATCTTTTTGAGAAAGGGAATCTAAAATTCCAAGATACGTGTCTGCGAGATTGGACAAACAAAAAAGATGTAGGGAAGGAAAATTACGAGGGGAATGCGTTTTGTCTTTCTGTATTTCTTTGAGGAAAAATTGGACGAGAGTATTCGGTTCTTTGGAATTCAAAAAAACTTTTTGATACAATACCTTTTGAAAACGGTAGTACTCGTCTTCTTGGGGAAACGGGGACGGTCTGCGGGAGATCATGGGAATGTCGATTCCCTTTTCCTTCGCCCAACTTTGAATCCAAGAGGATCTGTTTAATTCGTAATCTTTATAAAGCGAAGTCAGCCTTGCGCTCAAAGAAAAGGCTCGCGTAATATTCTCCAGAAATGAGCGTAAGAATATAGTTTCTTTCGAGTTTGCGTTTTCGATCAGAAAGGTGAGAATTTTTCTTTGAGTTGCCTCCCGGCTTGGGAACGCGCGTCGGAATGGATCGTAGTCCAGATTTGCTCTGAGGTGAAAGTATTCTTCAAGGGCGTTTTCGAGAAAAAGGAATCGAAGATTTGCGGAAAGTCCGGAGAATCGGGAAAGATTCAGGTTCAACCAAAGTTTCATGTTCGTGCTCGGGACTACGATAACGGGCGAATGCAAAGGAAAATTTTTTCTTTCTTCGAGGATATTCCCAGAGAGTTCGACGGCCATGTCTTCGAGCGATAGACTTGTGATGTGAGTGATTGACAAACGACTTTACTCCGGCCTTGAATACGAGCATTCTAAGAATTCGCATCGTGGCAAGTAATTACGTTTTCTCTTGATCTCAAAGATCCGAGATAAATTCTAATCGTAATGCCTTCTCTTAGTCAGCTCAGGAATCTTTTCGGAATTTCCACATTCAGAAGTTCTCAAGAGAGAATCATTTTGGACGTTCTTTCCGGGAAGAATTGTCTTGTCGTCATGCCGACGGGAATGGGGAAGTCGATTTGTTATCAACTTCCTTCTCTTGCTTTGGATGGGTTGACCGTAGTTATTTCACCTTTGATTGCGTTGATGCAGGACCAGGTTTTAAAATTGAAGCGACTCGGAATCGACGCGGGTTATATCAACTCCTCACTTTCCAAACAGGAAAGGCTTCGGTGTTATCAGGATTTGAAGGAAGGAAAATACAAAATCGTGTATGTTTCTCCGGAACGATTTCGTAAGAAAGAATTTATAGATTCGCTTCAACTTAGAAAGGTATCTCTTCTTGCGATCGACGAGGCTCATTGTATCAGTCAGTGGGGACACGATTTTAGACCGGACTATACGAAGATTGGGGAATTTCGGGAAATTTTAGGAAAGCCGACGATAATCGCATTAACCGCAACTGCAACTCTTGAAATTCAAAAAGACATCGTGCTTCAAATGGGTTTGCGGGAATCGGAAATCCAAGTTTATAACGAAGGAATCTGCAGACCCAATTTGTTTCTGGACGTTCGAACTTTCGTAGATGAACCTTCCAAGTCGGATGCAATTCTTGAGCTTTTGAAAAAACAAAGAAGGAGCACGATCGTTTATTTCAATTTGATTCGGAATTTGGAAAAGTTCGGAGAGAAATTGGATGTACAAAAAATTCCACATAAAATTTATCACGGACGTTTATCCCCCGAGCAAAGAAAAAAGGTTCAAAAACAATTTTTAGAATCGGAAGATACGATTTTACTAGCGACGAACGCATTCGGAATGGGAGTCGATAAACCGAATATACGAATGATCATACACGCGGAACTTCCTTCTTCTTTGGAAGGATATTATCAGGAAATCGGAAGAGCGGGAAGGGACGGCAACGCATCCGATTGTCACGTATTTTATGACCAAGACGATTTGACCGTATTGATGGATTTTATCGAATGGCAAAATCCGGACGCGTCTTTTATCGCTCGCACCTACCAGACAATGGAACGACTCGGAGAAAAACTGTCTTCGATCGAATACGACGAATTGCAAACTATGATCGTTCATAAAAATAGAAGAGATCATCGGCTTCAAACCGTTCTCAATTTGTTTGAAAGGCACGGAGTTACTTCGGGGGAATTGGAAAAAAAGTCACTGAAATTGAGATCCCCGTTACCGGATGTGCTTTGCTCTTCCGAATATTTGGAACGAAAAAAGAAAACGAGTTTGAAACGATTGTATCAAATGCTTCTTTATCTGAAATCGGAAAGATGCAGACGGGAGTTTGTGTACGAATACTTTGATGCGAAATGGAGTGGATGCGGGAACTGCGACGTCTGTAAATATCGGACAACGGGAGTATCGAGATAGACGAGTTTGCAAATTCGTTTCTTCAATTTTCTGAAATAGGCGTCGATATACGGTAGAAGCCTTCGGTTTTTACCGAAGATAAAAAAATTGCAGCAAGCCATCTCAGTTGCGTCTTACGTGCGTTTTCGCAAATTCGATCGCGCGCGGACACCATCTGCTATCAAAAAGCAATTATATAAGGTTGAGATCTATTTTTTTTAAAGTGATTTCTAAACTTCTGGAAGCGTTTTTTTTCGTTTACAAACTTTTCTTTGCGGAATTCCATAGGGCAAAATTGGGGAGAACTGAATATGAGGATTTTATCATATATTTTAGCGGGATTTGTCGCTTTGATCGTAATACTTACGTTTGTTGCTCCGAAAGAATTACGTTTAGAAAGGGAAATAGTAATCAATCGACCAAAGGGAATCGTTTTTGCGGAATTGAAACTTTTGAAAAATCACGAACAATGGAACGCTTGGTCCAAAAAGGATCCGCAAATGAAAAAGGAATTTAAGGGAACGGACGGTGCGGTTGGATTCATTTCTTCCTGGGAAAGTGAAAATCCCGAAGTGGGGACTGCGGAGCAGGAAATCACGAACATAATAGACGGAGAACGACTTGAAACCCGGATTCGTTTTAAAAAACCGTTTGAGGCGAATTTCGATTCTTATCTAACAACTGTTTCTGTAAATGAAAATCAGACGAGGGTGCTGATCGGTATGTCGGATCAAATGTCTTTTCCGATGACCGTAATCAGTTTTATCGTTAATGTTTGTTTCGACCAACAACAGAAAATCATCAAAAATATGGACGATAGTTTGAACAACCTTAAGAATCAACTCGAAAAATAATAGAGCCAAGTCTTAAAACTTTAGTGGGCTAATGATAGGAGTTCCTATCTCGGACGGTTTTGAAACCGGCTTCGAGTTTAACTTGTTCGGACTTAAAGTCGCCATCGGGAATGACTTTTCGACCGAAGATGCGTGTGTTACCTTCGACCGAAATTTTTTGACTTGTTCGGACTCCGAATCTGTTTCAAAGAAGCGTTTTCTTAGGCGGTTCTTTTTCTAAAATCCAGTGTGATTTTCCCGATCCGTCGTATTCATTCGTTTTTTCGGTTCAGCTCGGACTTTGGCCGGAAAGTTCCGGAAAAATTTACATTAGTATATTCAAAAATACATATATACTAAATCTCGAAACGGCTGTTGAATTCCATCGTCTTATTTTGCTTCCACAATATTTTTGATGTTGTTCAAACCGGCTTCGAAGTCCTTTCCGATCATCTGATCCATATCGCAGAAAAGCCCCATCATTTTGGAAATGAATGCGTTCGAGCCGTACATCGCCCAGGTTACATGAGTCATGCCGTTTTTTACGATAAAGGAAAATTCGGTAGTGTTATGCGCTTCAAAGGGGGAAAGGAAGTCTAGTCGCATTTTGATATTGGAGGGAGAATTTGCTTCTATGATCTCCATACGACCTTTTCCTACTTCACTATTTCCTTCCCATTCATAAGTGGAACCAACTCCGGAAACGGCGCCGTTAAAAGTTTTTTTCATTGCGGGGTCCAATTTTTCCCAAGGGGACCAGGAGGCCCAACTATGATAGTCGTTGATCAGAGTAAAGATCTTTTCGGGTTGTGCGTTCATACTCAACGTTCTTTCGTAACGAAAGTTGGCCGGTTTGGTGGAAGCGACTGCGAGCGTGCCCAGGACGAAAACTACGAACGCTCCGAGCGCCGTTAAAACGATTGTTTTTAATTTCGACATAAAATTCTCCTAATGAATTTTTAACTTTTTTGTTTTGCCGGGTATTCTACCAGGTGATCCATAGCTTACTTGATCGAGACCTTCGATCTGTATTTCTCGACGGCTTCGTTTCGTTCTTCTACTTTTTTAAAGAGCATCAACATGTGCAAAGTGGTTTTCCATTTTGCGTCCTTTATAGGACCTTGTATTTGCGCTTTTTGTGTTGGGGAACTCTTTTATTTATTTTAGGATTGCTTCGAGTTTATCGAGGGATTCGTTCCAACTCGCGTTTGTCATATCGCTCACCTCGCCGACGGGAATACCAGTATGACGCAAGGTTAATTTCGTTTTTCCCTGATGATTTTCAAAGGTAAGAGTTACTAAAAGAGATTCTGGCCAATAACCTTGAATGCCGTATTCGGAGGCGGGAACGATATTACCGTCTTTGTCTGAAAAACTATCCGTTTGAACGATTTTTTCCGGTCTTACGATTTCTTTGTAAACACCAGCGGACCAGAATTCTTGGCCGTCTAACGCGCGCATACAGAAGAGGTATTTGCCGCCCACACGAAAATCGATGTTACAAACCGGCGATGTAAAATTTTTCGGCCCCCACCATTTCATCACTTCTTTCGGAACTGTCCAAGCGTCGAAAACCGTTTCTCGAGGTGCGTTGAAAATCCGAGTGATGACTAAGTCGTCGTTGGTTTGATTTGTGTTTACCATTTTGATTCTCCTTTCTTTTTTCAATTTCATAATGAAATGTTCGCTTTACGGTTTGCCCCGAACCCCGAATTTTCTACTGCAAAAAGACCCAGAAAGTTGTAAGCTCTGTGTCATAACACTTTCGGTTCAGAGAGTAGAATGACTGGGTCGTTTTAAAACGGGTAAGAATATTAGTAAATTTGATTTTTCTTATAGATGCCAAATTCCTTCTAATCTTCTATCTGCGGGGCGCAAAGCCCAAGATAATGCCACTATAACGAGAGCGATTAGAGGAAATATCGCGTGGATCATTTCGGTTCCGGCGACCGCGTTCGAAACCGACGCCGCTGTGAGGTTGAAAAACATTCCTGCGTATGCCCATTCTTTGAGAAGAGGAAAACGTGGGACTGTGATTGCAATTGCGCCGAGGAGTTTCCAAACCCCGAGGATACTTATAAAGTAAAGAGGGTATCCGAGTTGAGTTATACCAGCGATAACTTCCGGTCCGCGATTGAGATACGCATAACCTGCAAATGCGTAGTTAGCGGCGGTAAGTGCGGTCGCTATCCAATAGATAATGGTTTTAATTTTTTCCTGATTCATAGTCTGTTTTCCTTTCTTGGTTTGTTTGTATTTTTTGAAGTTCTTGTAAATACTCGTCCAGACGGTCCAATCTGGCTTCCCAAATCTGTCGGTATTCGTCGACCCAGTTCGCTACTTCTTTCAAAGGCCCGGTCTCCAGGCGAGCCGGTCTCCATTGAGCTTCCCGGCCCCGGGAAATAAGACCTGCTTTTTCCAACACTTTGAGATGTTTTGTGATTGCTGGAAGACTCATGGAAAATGGTTCCGCAAGTTGCTTCACAGTGATTTCTCCATACCGAAGAGATGCCAGAATTTTGCGGCGAGTCGGGTCCGCTAAGGCCGCAAAGGTAAGACTAAGCTGATCTGTTTTCTCTTCTTGGTGAACCATGCAGTTAATTAACTTATAGGTTAAATTAGGTCACTTGAAATTTTTGTCAAATCCTTTTCTACAAAAGAATTGTGAGAGTATGTTAATTGAGTGGATAGTTTAACAAATGGTCTCTAAAAAGTTAAAAAGTCCACTCAAATCCTTTATTTTTTTAATAAATTGATCATTTGTATCAACTATTTATTGTGTCGCATTTTGGTTACTTAAGGGATTGCTTAAGTTCTTCTCGTTTTGAAGATCGAAATTTTTCCTTTTTACAATTTGATCGAAATCAAAAATGAAAAAATCTTTGAATACCATGCTCGAAGCCAGTATCGCTTCAATCTGCAAAGAAAAATATTATATTTTTTGTATATTCTAAAATATTCATCCTTGGAATCATATCGCATTGTGGGACTTTCAGAGCTCAATACGTTAGAGTTGTTGAAAAATTAATTTTCCATTGGTTTCCGTTTTATTGAAACGGACGATTGAAGCAGTTTTGTTAAACTTCATCATTGAATTTTTCAACAACTCTATTTTCTATTGGATCGCAACATAATGATCGCTTTCGCATCGGTTATACCGAACTTACGTCAAATTAAGAAACTGCTAAGTTTTTAGTTGCCGAAAGAATCATTCGAAGTTTAAAATCTGAATTTCGTTTTAACACGTTTGAATTTGTGAATCTTAGTATTTTATAAATTAGGCGTTTACCGATTTTCGCATCGTCTCAAATTGGAAAAAATGCCAGATAAAGCTATAGAAATCCGAAAATTGAACCTCCAACTGAGTCAAAGGACAATTTTGGATTCCGTTTCGTTTGAAGTAGATTCTGGAACGATTCTGGGAATTTTAGGACGTTCGGGCTCCGGGAAAACATCTCTTTTCCGCGCGATATTAGGAGTTCCCACAGTTAAAAATTCAAAACAAAGCGGATCGATTTTCATTTTCGGAAAGGACCGAAAAGAAATTCCGATCCATGAGTTGCAACCTGTCTTTCAAGATCCGGTCGGTAGTTTTAATCCGACTTGGTCTTTGGAAAAGGCGCTACGGGAACCGCTTCGAATTTTAGGAGGAGAAATCGCAAAGAGAGGAGAAGAATCTTTTCAAGATTTACTGCAATCGTTTCAGTTGTCGGACAAAAATCTGAATCGAAACGTTCTTTCTTTTTCCGGTGGGGAACTTCAAAGAGCAGCGATTCTTCGCGCGTTACTCACAACACCTAAGATTCTTTTATTGGACGAGGCATTAGGCGCGCTCGATCCGATTCTTCTCGGCGAGGTTTTGATTTTTCTAAAACGAATTACGGAAGAACGGAAAATCACGATTCTTCTCATCACTCATAGTTTGAGAACCGCGAAGAAGTTTTGCGATCAAATTGGGATATTAGAAAAAGGTAAATTACTCGATTTCGGAAAAACGGAAGAAGTGTTCGGGAATTATAAAAGTTCTTTTACGGGGGAACTCATTCGTGCGACCGATTTGAGCTCCCTCCGCGTTTGATCAAATATCGATCTGATAGAGATTTTTTCTGTCTTTTTTGTCTTTGTATAAAGCGATCATGATATCGATCCGGTAAATCGAGGATCTGAGGCTGGACTCTAAAAGTCTAAGTGCTTTGATCTGATTTTCCAGAGAGATATCACCCACTTTGGTGTTCTCTATTTTGTCGAATCTTTCGAGTTTGACCTGAGATGCCAATACGTCCGGAGGAGAGAAAATCAGTCTTTTATTTTCAAAAGCGAATTCGTACTGAATTCTTTTTTTCTCAGAGGCAAGTTCAACTTCCTTGATTTTGCCGCCCTCAAACTTAAAACGAACGTATTTGAGCAGGTTGCTCTCGTACCCCTCGTCGAAAGTAAAAGGAATGTCTTCCGTGACGATTGTTTGCACCTTTTCCAGTTCCGGTCTCAGAATTACGAGAAGAGAATGTTTCTTCTCTAAATCCGTGAGTCTCTCATTGATCGTGGTTTCCAGATCTCTGACGATTTTCTGAAGGGATTTCGTGTAAGAACTTCCCTGTTCGGAAAATACATCGGAACGACTCAGGTCCGCCTGTCCTTTCTCTTTATTCTGCGCAAATGCAGGAATGTTAAGGAGGATAAACAGGATTGTGAGCCAGGTGATTTTTTTCATAAATTCCTCCAAGTTCAAAATAACGGAGGAAAATTGAAAAAAGCAAACCTTTTTCATTCGGTTTTGTTTTCTTCTTCCATGGACTTGATTTCGGCAAAACGTTTTGCGAGATCTCTTCTTCTTTCGATCACTTTATGCGAGAATTCGGAGAAGAACGGATCGTTCGGATATTTTAGAAGTTGTTCGTATTGATCCGCCGCCGTGACATAATCTCCTACTTTGCTGGCCGTTTCGGCGTAAAAGAAATGAAATTTTTTATTGTACTGTTTCTTCTGTCCCAAATCGTCCACAAGTTCCGTGTTCTTAAAAATTCTATAAGCATAGAGATCCTTGGAGGAAAGAAGTTCGATTCTCGCTCTTCCCATTCTCGCATCCGGGCTTTGTTCGTCGATTCTTGCGGCTTCTTTGATGTAAATAAGAGCGCGGTTTTTGAGATCGGTTCGGATGTAGTGGTCCGCCAAAAGGAGAAGGGCTTCCGTGTGAAATTTGTTAAGCGAAATCGCTTTTTTCCAGAGAATTGTAGCGTTGATCGGTTCTCGTATAATTTCATACAACGTTCCCAAATGAATGAAGGTTCTGTAATATTCCGGTATTTCCGCGCTTGCGTATTCGAATTGTATGATGGACTTTTGATATTTTTTTTCCAGGTGATATGCGCGGCCTAAGTTATAGCGGAAAGGAAAAAATTTAGGATCGAAACGCACACCTTCTTCCAACATGGAAATTGCTCTGAGTCTGTCTTCGGTTTTTCCTTTTTCCAAAAGAGAAACCGCTTCGTTGTTAAAAAGCCCGCTGTTGTAAATTTCCTTTTTTTCGAATAAAAAACTTCCTCGGGAAGGAGGGGGATCTCCTTTCCAGTTTCTTCCCGCCGTGAGAATAAAGTCCTGATCCGTTCGTAAAAAAGAACCTTCGCTGTAGTATGACGGAGAAAGAATTTCATTTTCTCCCCAAAGTAAATCGGAATAGTATTGACCGCCGATTTGGATTTGGGCTTCGACGCTTTTGTCGGTAAAAACGAGAATGAGCATTAGTAAATAGGGAAGAAGGGACAAGAAAGGATGAAGAATTTTCCGACATAAAAAGTAAAAGAGATTCAAGCGACTTGTATCCACTAACACCATAACGTTACCCACAAATACTTGGATCCGAAGATAAATCTGTCGGAATTGCGACAAAATCCCCCCGTGAAACTTAGTTCCCACAACGCGCCCCTTAGGAAGCGTTGTGCCTGAGTTTCCCCTTATTTTTGGGTGGGGGTGGAGGTGGAAAGGTTCGGGAAATTTTTCTCTATCAGAAAATGATACTTCTCGCAAGTAAAAAGCTTTATTCTCGTCGGAACACTTGCGTTTTATTGTATGTAAAGTTCTATCCACTAAAATCTAACCCCTAATCACTAACACGTCGGAACACCTGAAAAATATCAGTTTTTGATCCCAAAAGCCTTCTTAATTTATGAGTAACACCTAACCACTAATTCCTAACACCTATCCACTAGAAAAAACGCATTGTAAATTCCGTTTCTGAAGAGACTCTGGTTTCATAAGAGGAACCGTTTTGACATTCAATGAACAAGCGCTTTTCGTCTGTAAAAACCTATCTTATTCTATCGGAAAAAAACGGATTCTCAAACAAATTTCATTTTCTCTTTTCCGCGGAGAACTCGTACTACTTCGAGGAGACAACGGGGCCGGAAAAACAACTCTTCTCAGAGCGATTCTCAATCACGAACGCCATAAGGATTCTTTTTCTTTTATGGATTCTGAATCGACAAAGCCTCGAATTTCTTACTTAGGTCACGAACTCGGACTTTATACCTCTCTTAGTCTCGAGGAAAATCTTCGTTATTTCCTTTCCATCGCAAAAATGGAATATTCGAAAGATAAAGTTGGCACTCTTTTGAAGTCGTTCCAGCTCTGGACGAGAAAACAGGATCCGATCTTTACCTTCTCCAGAGGAATGAGACAAAAGGCCGCTTTGGTGCGAGCACTTTTGACCGGAGGGGACCTGATACTTTTGGATGAACCGTTTACGGCTTTCGATCAATCCGGACTTGAGACCGCGATTCGTGTTTTGGAGGAATATTCTCTAAATTCCGCGGTGTTGCTTGTGACTCACGATCCCCGCATTCCTTTTTCTCGCGAAACGAAGTCGTTGACTCTAAAGGAGGGGAATCTTGAAACTTCTGTTCTTTCTACTCCATAAGGAATTTCTGTTATTGGGAAGAGCGGTCAACGGAATATTGTCTATTCTCGTTTTGATCACTTCGATCGTATTCATTTTCAATTATGCGTTGGAACAGACCGGAAAACTTGATCGTCAGACCCTGATCGGAATCAAATGGTCCGTTTTGTTCCTTACTTCTTATGTTTTTATCGGCCAGTCCGCTTGGGAAGAACGGGAAAACGGCGGAGGAAGAATCAGTTCTCTTTTCCTTCCGATTTGGATGCGCTTTCTTTCCAAGTCCCTCGCCGTTTTTTCAGGGCTTACGATTGCCGCCGTTTACTTAATGATTTTATTATCCGTTTTTTTTCAAACATTCCCCTTGGGTTGGAAGGATCTTACAGTAAATCTGATTTTCCTTTTGCCCGGAGTTCTTTGTATTTCTTTTTTGGGAGTCGCTTTGAGTCATATCAGCGACTCTTCCAGGCTCAAGGAAATTCTGCTTCCGCTTTTGATGATCCCATTTACGATTCCGATCCTTCTTTTCGGAATGGAAGCGGAAAGAAAACTCGAAAGAATGCCCGTATTTGATCCGATTCCCGGAATTGCCATCCTACTTTCGTTTTGTATTTTTTACGCGGGAATCGGAATTCTACTCTTGGAACTTTCCGGAGACGAACCCTAAAGAATCGAAGAATCTTTCTTGATTCCACCGACATTCTTGCGAATACTCTATTTCGTATGAAAATTCGTATCGCTCATCCCGTTTGGGATTGGGTCTTATCTGCGGTTTTTTTAATAGGTTTCCCGGCTGCCGTTTTATTGTCGCTCAATTACCCGAATGTGATCTTACAACAAGGAACGGCTCACAGAATTTTTTACTTTCATGTTCCGGTCGCTTGGGTTGCTCTTTACGGTCCGATTTTTTCTCTCGTTTTCGCGGTTCTTTATCTGATTCGAAAAGAATCCAAATGGGATTTGCTTTCTTTTTCCGCAAATCAGATCGCTCTTTTATTTGCAGTGGGGGTGATATTTTCGGGAAGAATTTGGGCGCTCAGCGCCTGGGGAGTTCCCTGGGATAAAACCGATGCGAGACTTCAATCGTTTACGGTCTTGTTTATTAGCTTGATAGCATATTTCGTTTTTCGAATATTGATCACCGACGCTTCCAAAAAAAAATATTCTCCGCTTTCCTGAGTATTCTCTGTGCCGTGAACGCAGTCATTACCTGGGGGGCGATTCGTTGGATGGATAATCCGGGAAATCATCCGGAGTCGATTCTTGGAAAAGGAGGAATGGATTCCGACATCCGTCTGAGTTTCTGGATAGGAGTTCTTGCGTATCATATTCTGTTTTTGGTATTGTTCCGTTTCGCTTATCGTTTGTCTAAGATCGAAGATCTTCGCGAGAATTTACCGGAAAGGGAAGAGTAAAAAATTTTGTCCTCTCCGAATTATAGTCTTTATACTGTTCTTGCGGTCGACGATTCCGAGATAAATCTAAAGTTGATCGTACATACCCTCAAACCTTTGGGCTTTCAGATTTTTACGGCGGAGTCCGCCGCCGACGCGCGTAGTGTCCTTCTTACGAATCGAGTGGACGTACTTTTGTTGGACGTAAGTATGCCCGACCAAGACGGTTTTTCCTTTTGTAAAGAACTCAGAGAAATCGAAAGATTCAAACTTCTTCCCATTCTTTTTATCACTGGGATCAATCGTGAAGTCGGTTTCGACGAAGCAATTTCTCACGGCGGAGACGACTTCATCCACAAACCGTTTCAGCCGAAGGAGTTGGTTGCTAAAATTCGCGCTTTCATTCGAATTAAAATTCTTCAGGACGAGGTTTTAGAACAAAAAAGAAATTACGAGAGGGAACTTATCATGGCGAGAAAAGTCCAACAGGAACTTCTCCCCGAAAAAGAATTGGAATGGAACGGAGTCAGTGTAAGTACGATCTTTCAGCCTCTGATGCAGATCGGTGGGGATTACACGGACGCTTGGGTTGAAAACGATTCTCTCCATATTTTTATCGCGGACTGTTCTGGTCACGGTCCTTCCGCGGCCTTGCTCGCTGCGATGCTCAAGATGCAGGTCTCCAGTCTTTCTCCGGATCAAAGTTTGCAAGAAAAGGTGCAGACACTTCGCTATAATCTTGAGAAAATTCTTCCCGACGAATTTTCGATTACGTTCTTTTACGGAATTTTAAACAAGGACTTAAGCTTTGAATATTCGAACGGAGGTCATCCTCCTCCGATTCTTTATCAAAATGGAGAGGTTACAACTCTTTCCGGAATGGGGCCTCTCATCATTCCGATTGAAATCAACGTAAAAGAAGAATTCAAATCCGTTCGGTTTGAGAAAGGTTCTTATCTTCTTCTTTATACGGACGGCGCAACCGAGATCACCGACAAGAGTATGAACATTCTCGGAGAAGAAAAATTGAAAAGGATCTTTAAGGAAAGTATTTCCAAAGAGGGGGATATTCTCGTTTCCATGATGGAATCCATTCTTGCACATTCGGACAGAGGCACGAATGATGACGATATCGCTATGATGGTATTGAAATTATGAATTTGCCGACCTACAGAGGAAAAGTTAGGGACATCTACGATCTCGGTGATAAACTGATTCTTTCCTCTTCGGATCGTATTTCCGCTTTCGACGTCGTTTTTCCGCAGGCCGTCCCAAACAAAGGAAAGGTTCTCAATCGGATTTCCACTTCTTGGTTTGAATTTTTTAAAAACGTTCCCAATCATATTTTGGAAACGGATGTGAAGAATTTTCCTTCCCCCTTTCGAGACCGTGAGGAATTGGAGGGCCGGTCGGTTCTTGTAAAAAAGTGCAAACGGATTGACTACGAATGTGTGGTTCGCGGTTATATCGCGGGTTCCGGTTGGAAGGAATACGGGAACGAGGGAACTCTTGCGGGTGTAAAACTTCCCTCAGGTTTGAAAGAGTCCGCAAAACTTCCCGAGCCGGTTTTTACTCCCGCGGTCAAAAACGACCAAGGCCATGATGAGAATATCTCCGAAAAAGAAATGGAGAATCGAATCGGAAAGGAACTGTTCGAGATTCTGAAAGAAAAATCGATTTCCATTTTCCTGCGTGCCTCCGAAGTGGTAGATAGTGCGGGAATCATTCTTTGTGATACTAAATTCGAGTTTGGAATTTTGGACGGACAAGTCATTCTGATTGACGAGCTTTTGACTCCGGATTCTTCCCGGTATTGGTCTCTGGATACGTATTCTGTCGGAATTTCTCCGCCGAGCTTGGACAAACAAATTCTTCGGAATTATCTGGAAACTACGAATTGGAACAAGATGCCCCCCGCGCCTGGTCTCCCGGCGGAACTTATTCAAGAGCTGAGAGAAAAATATCAGAAGATAGAGGATCTCATTCTTTCATGTATATCGCAAAAATCCAAGTAGTCCTTAAGGAATCCGTTTTGGATCCGCAGGGAAGTACGGTAAAAAAAGTTCTCTCCGAAGTCGGAGAAAAATCCGTTCAAGACGTGAGAGTCGGCAAGTATATCGAACTCAAGATCGACGCTCCGAACGAAGAAGCGGCTAAAAAAGATGTGGAAAGACTTTGCGATAAGATTCTCGTCAATCATGTAATAGAAACATATTCTCTGAATATTCAAAAAATATGAAAGTTGCGATCGTCACTTTTCCTGGTTCCAATTGTGATTCGGACATCTACCGAGTTTTAAGGAATCAATACGAAGCGGAAGTGGATCGAGTCTGGCACAGGGATCAGTTCGGCAAAAAATACGAGTTGGTGATTCTTCCGGGAGGTTTCTCTTACGGGGACTATCTTCGTTCCGGTGCGATGGCGGGTTTTTCTCCGGTGATGAAGTCCGTTAAGGAGCATGTGGACAAGGGAGGAAAACTTTTCGGGATCTGCAACGGCTTTCAAATTCTTACGGAAGCGGAGTTTCTACCCGGGGCTCTCACAAGAAATAAAACTCTCAAATACATCTGCAAAACCGTGACCTTGAAAAAAGGTTCTTCCGGAAACCCGGTGACTGCGCCTCTCGATTCTCGAAAAGAATTGAAAATTCCGATCGCTCACGCGGACGGCTGTTATTATGCGACGTCCGACGTTATCAAACAACTCGAAGACGAAGAGAGAATTTTATTTCGTTACTTCGGGGAAAATCCGAACGGTTCTCTCGGAGAGATTGCGGGAATCACGTCCGAAAATTTCAAGGTTATCGGAATGATGCCTCATCCGGAAAGGGCGATGAATCCCGTGACCGGTGAAGTCGATGGAAAGATTGTTCTAGATCTGATTTTGAGTGCTTGAGTCGAGTTTCGAGTTAAAAACTCCGCATAGTAGGAGTCAGTGTATAGAAATCAGGGTTCAGTTACTTTTTCCTAATAGATGGATTAGACTTTAACTTTTCCTCTTCTGTAAATTTACTGAAATCTGATCTCTGAAATCTATCCACTAAAATGTAAATCGAATTTCTCGTTACCGAATATTCTCTACTACCTCGGCGATTGTCGTCACTTTGGTTTCTATATCCGTCACGATTTGACGTTTCAGCGGTTCACTGAATCTTCGTAACTGGCGGCTCGATTCTTCTCTCAGTTGTTGTTTTTTGTTCATTTTCCCTTTTTTTCAGGTGAAAAAAAGGGCAACGTATTTCAGGCAAAGACAACCTGACTCCTGATCGCTGACTCCTAACATCGACGGGTTTTGGGAGGGGCTTTAAGTGAATACAGTCCCTTAAAAGTCGTACGAGTGGCCCGCAGGGAAATTAAAAAAGTTAAAGCCAAAGCTTCCCAAAAGCGAAAATGTGGGGGAAGAGAGTGATACAAATGTATCTAAAAATTAGAATATTCAGTTTTTTAGGGATATTGTCCTTTTTCTTTTTTATCCTACCGATGAACATACAAATTCAGTCGCAAACTGCTCCCACGGATCCATTACTACGAGGTGCTTGGTATGAGGATCAGGAACAAAAAGAAGCCGTACTCTACAACCGAGTGATGAGATATTTTCGACCGAATCCCCATTTCGTTTGGAAGACGGATCTGCACGGAAGAAATTATCGTTTTTACAAAGACGGAAGGGTGGAATTCTTGATAGACCGCGATTTTAGAGAGGTTTTTCCGGACGTTTCCGAACTCGATGTGCACGGAAGCGAAGCAAAAGCTTTGGCGGAACATAGAGAACCGTATTCTGCGATTCGTTTGTTGAAGGGCATCGGACTTTGTTATCGATTCCAATTTGGAAAACTAGTTCCCGAAGGTTATCGAAGTGCTACTGAGGAACTGAGCCGTTTAATGAAACATATGGCTCACAAAAGAGGGGAGGTGGACGATCTCACAGATCCATACGGATGCACAAAAAATAATATTCTAAAAATTGAAAGCGATTCTTTCCGGTTCTCATTGGAGACGACAGACGATTGGAAGCATTATTTTCCGGAACCGGAAACTCCTGAAAGCGGAAGGGAAGAGGATCACGTCTGGAAGATTCGAAGGTATTATCAATCGATTCCATTTAAAGAACAAGAGAAAGAAAGGGAATATACCACTGACGAAAC
>NZ_AHMT02000053.1:195000-227500 GCF_000243815.2 Leptospira alexanderi serovar Manhao 3 str. L 60
AAACCAATGTGGACTTGATCGTACAGGAGTATCATCCCGGCCCGCAGGAAGCCGGAATTTTCTATTATCGTTTTCCGAAAGAGGATAAAGGAAGAATTCTATCAATTACAAGAAAAACCTTTCCGATCCTTGAGGGAAACGGTCTGGACAGTTTGGGAAAATTGATTTTAGAACATCCTAGGTTTCAATACCAGTGGAAAGTCTTTCGCGAAAGGCATATTAGAGAATGGGAGACCGTCCTACCCAAAGGAGAAAAAAGAAGGTTGGCCGAAGCGGGGAACCATTGTCAAGGCACTCTCTTTACGGACGGAAGTTATTTAATCACGGAAGAACTTACCCAAAGGATCGATCAAATTTCAAGAACGTTCTCCGGGTTTTATTTCGGAAGATACGATATTCGTTATCGATCCGATGAAAAATTGAAAATGGGAAAAGAATTTGGAATTGTGGAATTGAACGGAGTCACCTCCGAATCTACGAATCTTTACGATCCCGATTTTTCTCTTTGGGAAATGTACGCGATTTTGTTCAAACAATGGAATTTGCTTTTTCAAATCGGCTCTGAAAATCGAGGACGGGGAATTCCTAAAACGAACCTAAGTGAAATTATAAAAACCGTAATTCGTTTTTACGGAGGCAATCGAAAGATAAACGATCGATCGGATTGAAAAAGTTTGTTATATCCGTTTGCATAATCGTGAGTTTTGAATTGAACTGATGATTTGAAAATGTCCGAGACGCAGTTATTGTATTCCGAAATGTTTCCGAAAGAATATAAGGCAAGGCTTGAAAATCGAGATGATTTTTGTTTTGAGTCGTTGTCGGAACAATTGAAAAAGTGAATTTTTGAATTGTTTAAAAATTGAAAGTATGATTTGCGAAATTACGCTATGACAAAAAGATTTCGTTTCAAATCGTGAGCGAATGAGGTGAGAATCATGGGCGACAAAGTTCTTAAGATCGTTTATTTTATGTTTGGCGACCCTAAAAAAAAATCCCTCGAACATAGACTTTTCAATACGGTCGCGTTCGTAAACGGGGCCTTGAACATTTTCGGCGCCTTCTCTTCCTTTTATCTGGAAAACTTTATGGTGATTTTTCTTCTAAATTTCATTTCAGGAATTCTTCTCATAGGAATGTATTTTCTTTCGAGAATGAAAAGTATTTATTATTCGTTGTTTTGGCCCTTTAATCTTATCATTCTTATCTATCTTTCTTCTATGTGGTTCTTTAACGGAGGTTCGATAGGAGGTAATCATTACTATTTCATTCCCGCTCTTGTAATCGCGACGATTCTACTTAGAAATCATAACGTTTGGATTGTCTATTTGGTTTATGCCGCCGTAAGTGTGTTTCTGTATGGAATCGAATATTTCCATCGAGGTCTCGTTAAAATGTATCCGAATGACGCCGAACGTTATCTGGACGCGGGTGGGAATTATTTATTCGTTCAGATTTTAACCGGACTTTTGATTTTCATCCTGACGAGAAATTTGAACATAGAAAGAAAAAAATCCGATTCGCTTCTGCTTAGCATTCTTCCAGAAACCGTTGCGGAAGAATTAAAGAAGAACGATTTTGTGATTCCCATACGTTATGAGAGCGTCACGGTCCTTTTTACCGATATGGCCGGATTTACGAAAATCGCAGAAACGATGTCGCCGGAGGAATTGTTAAACGAACTCGATCTTTTTTTTCGGAAGTTTGATTCCATCATTAAAAATCACGGAATGGAAAAAATCAAAACGATCGGAGACGCCTACATGGCCGCAGGCGGACTTCCCCTTGTGAATAACACTCATTCCATAGACGCAGTGTTATGCGGGCTTGAATTCCAAAAATTCATGCGTCTCAAAAAACGAGAAAGAGAAATCGATCATCAACCCTATTGGGAACTTAGACTTGGGATACATACGGGTTCAGTGGTTGCCGGCGTGGTTGGAACCGAAAAATTCGCCTACGATATATGGGGAGATTCTGTCAACACCGCAAGCCGTATGGAAAGTTCCGGCATTCCCGGAGAAGTGAATATCTCAAGCGAAACTTACGAGAAGATTAAGGATTTTTTTATTTGCGAACACAGAGGGAAAATTAAAGCGAAAAACAAAGGTGAAATCGACATGTATCTTGTAAAAAAAATTAGAGAAGGATTGCACGATCCTCAGGACGAGTTAAAACCCAATCAAACTTTTCTCGGACTTTATGCTCGGGTCCAAAAAGGCGAATTTTCCTCCTAAGGAAAAATTTTTAGGATTTCCTTATATGTCATTGACTTCAGTCGCCTTCCTTTTCTCTTTAATGGGGCTCTTTTTTTCAGGAATTTTTTGTTCTATACCGGAAGATCTCAAAAAACAGCCGGAAGAGAGTCTAACTCAACTTGAGGAATCCGGAGCGAAACTTCGGGAACTTTATTTAGACGCAGAAGGAAAGAGAATTTATGGAGTTGCCGTAGGTTGTGAATCAAATAATCAGAATATTTTAATATTCATACACGGTTCTCCGGGAGGATGGCAAAATTACTCTTGGTATTTAGGAAGCAAAATTTTAACTGCGAAATACTGTATATTAGCTTTGGATCGACCGGGCTTTGGAAAATCGGAACCGAACGAAGGGATTCCCGACGTTGAAAAACAAGCTTATATTTTAGGAAAAGCGATCCATAATTTTTTAAATACAATTCAAACATCCGAAGGAGCGAGGATTTTACTCGTAGGGCATTCTTACGGAGGACCGATCGCGGCAAGAATCGTTACGACTTCCACATACAAAATTCATGTTCTTGTTCTTCTTGCGGCACCTTTGAGTTCAAAGGAAGAAGAAATTCGTTGGTATAATAAAATCGCGGATTGGAATTGGGTTAAAATCTTATTGCCAAGAGAGATCAAAAATAGCAACGATGAAATGCTTCCTCTCAAATCCCAACTGGAAATTTTGGAGAAATTCTGGAAAAACATTCCCTGCAAGATGATCTTGATCCATGGAAAAAAAGATTCCTTGGTACCTTTTCAGAATTTGGAATTTTTTAAAACTCAGGTTCCGCAGTCACGGCTTACTACAATCGTATTAGAGGCAGAAGGTCATTTTATACCCTGGACTCGAAGAAAACTTTTAGAAAGTATATTTTTAGAAGCCGTTCGATAAACCGATTTTAAAGTATATTCAATTTTCTGAAACATTTTACTATGCTGTTGACTTGTCCACGGATTGACCGTGCTACTTGAAAAAGTGTGAAAAAATAATGGTCTAACATATTTTAGACCGCAGTAAAGTAACGTGAGTTCGATATAACAAAATGCGAAAGCGATTATTATGTTGCGCCCATAGGAAGTCGTTGCACTTTAGTTTCTTATTCGCCCAAACTTTCTTACGCCGAACTTACGTTAAAGTAGTGTCTTCTGCCCAAAAGCCTTAGGATGTTGGAATTCCTATTGGATGACTAAAAAGTCTGTTCGAAAACTCATGAACTATCCAATGAGACTGAGTCTGTGGGAACTACCGCGTCTTGCTCCGAATTTGTTGAATAATTGTGGATTGGTTTCTTTTAAAATTTCACGACTGGTTTTGGGGACTCAGAAGAAATGATATTAGATAGTTAGAATATATATTAGAGAGAAAGTCAAATGTTGAAAAGCTCAGTGTACGCGGTACTTTACAAAGACGGCTTTGTTGACCGCGTATTTTATTGTGGATGTTGATTCTATATCTTAAAAACGTTGGCCGGATTTACTCTCCTACGACATTCAAAATTTGTTCTCCTAGATCAATTCTAAGATCCGGAGTTCGAATTGTGGAACGTACGACGTCCCCCGGACGTAAATACTGAATCCGTTTTTCTTGGTTCTTGGCAAAAAGATCCCATTTTTTCTTTTCAGGTAAGAAACTTGCAATTTTTTGAATGAATTTTCCCGGAGCTCGAAACGCACATCCGGAAGGTGTTCCTGTTAATAACACATCTCCTGGAGATACATTACAAAACTGTGATAGTTCTAAGATACTTTCTGCTGGTTTAAAAACGAGATTGGCGGCGGTGTCCTTTTGTCTGATTTGACCGTTTACAAGAAGAGTCAACTCCAAGAAATCTAATAGATTAAAGTCTTCTGGATCTAAAACCGTAAGATAAGGGCCCGCCGGACAAAAGGTTCTATACGATTTTCCTTTATACCATTGCATCTGAGAAAGCTGAATGTCTCTTGCAGACACGTCGTTTGCCATAAAAAAGGCCGCTACGTATTCCTTGATTCGTTCGGAATCGAGTTTTAAGGTCGAATCGAAAGCCTTCCCGAATACGAGGCCGAGTTCGATCTCATAATCTAAAAGTTTTACGTGAGAAGGACGAATGATCTTTCCCATCGGAGGAGAAAGAGAAGCATCCGATTTTGTGAAGAATAGGTTATACACCTTGTCGTCAGGATCGAGTCCTGATTCGATTTGATGTTGTCTATAATTGGCACCTTGACAAAGAATTTGGCAAGGTGCAGTGATCGGAGATAGGATAGAAACATCTTGGATGTAAATCGGTTTTTGTTTGGAGTTTTTCCTTTTTTTCTTTATATATTCCAAAAAATCTTTCGTGGTGGAGTTTCCGCAATCTAAGGGAAAAATCTTATCATCTTCGATTTTTCCCCATTCAATTGAATTCTTTTTGCAAAATCGTACGTAGTTCTTTGCCATGAAGAGGTTTTCCTTAAGGATATCTTCGATCGTATTTGTGAAAAATTGAGCCTTTCAAAATTGCTGCTTAGAATCAAGAAAATCAGCCGCATATTAAAAATTTTTAAAGAACTTATTTTAAAATTTGTCCCGAAATCTTAAGAGGAATCACGATCATGATTGTTAAATCGTGGATAACAAAATGTAGTAGTTCCCATAGAATTACGTCTCTTTGGGAAGTTTATATGTTTTTAAATCACCTTTTCACCGTTAAACCTAGTATGAGTTTCTACAATTCCCAGGTTTTGGGACAAATTCTTAATTTTTTTCGTTTATAAAGTGAGAGATAAATTTATGAGTTTTAGGAACTTATATAATAGGTTCATTTTTTGAAATCATCGCTTTGTATAGAAAGATCCTAAACGGATCATCAACGTCATTGTTTCTTATTTTTTGGAGGCGTTTTCAACCTTGGTCTTTTTTGTTCGAGTTGAGCGTTTTGCTATCCGAGGCTTGAACAAAAAAGATTAATTTCCAACAGATAAATAAAGAGAAGCAGTGAGAAAGAAAAGGACTGCTTCGAAAAGAATTCAAGTGATCTTTTAAATATCGAATCTACTGATCTCTACATAAAAGAGCACCGTCAATTTTAGCATAAATCCCCGTTTAAAGGCAGAATCTTGGACGCTCTATGATGTAAAAATCAGTAAGACGGTTAGACAGGATGTGCAGACGAGAAAATTCAAAACGCGTATACTCTGGTATGGCGAATGAGTGAAAGACGAAAACAAAGGTTTCGAATCTGTGAAAGAAGATCTGAATTTTTATGTTTCCGATGCCTTCCGATGAGTTGCCTCGCAAGACTTGCCAATCCTAAAAGGTAATTTTGTATAAGGAAAGAGCCGGGAAGGAAATCGCGGGAAGCAGTAGGGAGTATTGCAAGAACGAGGATTTGTCTCAAACAAAGGAGAAAGATTGTGAGCTGTTATAAAGTTCCATTTTTTTTCAAATCAAGGTTTTCTTTTCGGAAAAAATCTCGCCTGAATTCTTATCTATAATAAGAATACACTAGACAGTCGTATGCAGGCAAAACCAACCCAACTTCAAAAACCGGATCTAACAATTCATAGAATTTTCGAGACATTGAGCGTCGTCGCTTTCGTTTTTCTTTCGATTTATCTCGGTTATCAACTTGCCCGGATCTTTTCGAATGCGTTCGTATCTCATTTTTACTTAGTTTGGATCGTACCTTTGGTGATCTTGTTTTCTTGGCTCGGGGCCGATTTTATTTCGGGATTGGTCCACTTTTTAGGAGATAGCGTAGGTTCTGAAAACACTCCTATTTTTGGGCCTGCGTTTATTTTTCCTTTTAGAGATCATCACGTGGATCCGAAGGGAATCACGAGACATGATTTTATAGAAACCAACGGAAACAATTGTTTGGTCTCTTTGCCTATTTTAGTATATTATGTTTTCTTTTGGGAATCGAGCGGTTTGTTAAGTTTCTTACTCGCCGTGTTTTGGTTCTTTCTCCTCTTGGGAATTTTTGCGACCAATCAGATTCATAAATGGGCGCACCAGGATTCTCCTTTCGCGTTTATACGAACTTTACAAAAATATAAACTGATTCTTGGTCCGGAACATCATAAGATCCACCATACTTTTCCCTACGATACGTATTTTTGTATCACGACGGGTTGGTTGAATCCGATTTTGAAATTCTTGAAGTTTTACGAAAGTCTTCGTTGGATTTTAAGAATTCCTCCCCCTGTCAAATTGGAAACAATTTCCGAAAAATGACGGGTAAACAAGCGAGGATAAAATAACCTTCTCCGAGGATTCTGTAAATCTGGTTTTTTTGAAAAGAATTTTCGAAAATAAGAATGTTTACCGGTATCCAATAACCCGAACTCAGATAAAAAAATTCGGGAAAAATCGATCCATGATTTTTTCCGATCCAAAAAAGGTTCAATCCCATTCCGATTAAGGCTAATGCGAAGACGGATTTTTTTAAATTTCCGGGTGAAATCTGTTTCAGGATTGATTCAGCGTTTTCTTTTTGATCGACTTCTCTTTCCATATAAGAATTTACGAACGAATTACAAAGTGCGGTTAAAAAGAACAAACAGCAAGGAAGCCAGATTTCCGATCGATTTTTTGTCGTGGATAAGATCGGGCCGAACCAAATTCCCGCTGTGTAAAGAACCGATACGGAGCATTCTTTCCAGAAGAAGGAAACTTGAAGATAGGAAAAGAGAACGTGCAAAATTACGAAAACTCCTATAATTAGGGCGACTATAACCACCCATTCTCTTAGGAATAGAATTCCGCAAACAAAACAGAGAATCGCCATAAAACCGGTGATAACGCTTAAGAATATTCTATTTTTGTAATAAAATTTATGCCTTTGGTTCGCGCTTTTCTCTTTTAGTTTCCAGCCGTCGATCAGATGATCGGAGCTGTAGATCACCCAAACCGCAATTGGGAGCAAGAGCCAGAACGCTGTCCTCATGTTCGTATTTAAAGTGGAAGAGGCGAACCAAGCGGAGGCCACCGCGCCGCAGATGATGTCGATACTTAAAACATTCCAATAGTAGAATATTCTTTTGAAGTTCATTTTTACTTTTGTTCTAAAGGCGGAGTTCGATTCCTTCCTTTTGAAAGCGGGAATACAGGAGTTTAATGAATTCGTGTTTGATCGGAACTTGATCTGTAAACTCGTGATAGGGAAGATCAATTTTGAAGTTGATCGAACTTTTGTCGAACTTTTGGTAAGAGAAGGAAATTTCCTTGGTCGAAGGAGATCCGTAGAATTTTCTTAAGACTTCATTTCCGATATCGACGGCCATAGATTCTACTTTTTCCAAGTCTGTTTGATAAGCGACACCTGCTTCGATCTGAATCGAAAATTCTTTTGCGGGTAGGTCGAAGTGTGTGAACACGGAAGAAGCCATGACAGAGTTCGGAACTACGATCGTGCTGTTATTGAATCTGCGAATCGTCGTACTTCTCCAAGTAATATCCTGCACATGTCCTTCCATTCCTTCTCCCTGCAATCGTACATAGTCTCCTTTTTTGAGTTGTTTACCGAGTAGAATGTTTAAGCCCGAAAATAAATTTGAAAAAGTCGGTTGTAAGCCGAGAGCAACTGCAAGTCCTCCGACTCCGAGTGCTCCCAGAATTGGCGCGATCGGAATACCGAGAGATTGAAGTATCAGTAAAATACCGACGGCAAATAAAATGATCCGAGTTACGTTGTTGATAATCGAAGCGGAAGAAATGAGTCCTTCCGTTTTTTCGGAATAGGCTTCGAAAGCCGCTGAAAACAGATGAACGGAAGAAAAAGTCAAAAGGATGATTGAAACAATTCGGTAACTTAAAAATACGAATTCTTCGGAACCGGAAGGGAGTTTTAGAAACTTTAAAAACAAAAAGGTCCCGAACAGAAAAAATAATAAACGGACACTTTTTCTGCCCGCTTTATAAAGGGGATGTGAATTTTGAAGTTTATTCTGAAAGAAAAGTTCGGAGAATTTCGGAACGATTCTGTTCCCGAGTATATAACCGAATAGTAATACGAAAAGAAAAATTCCGGTGGCTTTTCCTAATTCTAAAATGAAATCTTTGGAGATCCAGGTTTGAATTTCATTCCAATTCATGGGAACAGTTTTTATCTAGATTGAAATCGTGCAAGATTAAATCGTTTGATTTCATTTCGATGTAAGCTTAAGTCCGAATCGTGTCGATTTTAATTCTATTACAATTGAGTTGTAATACTACGGCAGCTATTGTATATAGTTTCCAGGGGAAGAAAAAAACTATCCGTATTCCGGGGCGGTGGTTGCTTTGGATCGTTATATCTGGGAGAGACATCCCCCTGCCGTTTTCAAAAAGTTTTTGGAACATATTGATTCTAATCGACCTTCCTTTTACTCTAGTGTTAGATACCATCCTTTTGCCGTTAACTTTTCCCTATTACTTATATGTGGAATCCGACAGACCCGGGTTTAAAGAATGGTATTATAAAAAATGGAAAAAACGACTTTATACTTTTATAGCAAAGAATTCTTCAAACGACATTCTAAGATTGACTTTAAAAGAAAAGGGTGGCGAGTACATAAATAACGTGAGTTCGGCCTAAGGAGAGAGTAAAAGTTGTAAATTGTCTTTGGATCTCAAATTCAAAGAAGGTTTTTTTGGAAAAAATGAAAATGCAACTAACCCACTTAATAGATTAACAGCCCAATTGAAAAAGCTTCGATGTCTAGTATGTTGAATCTGACAGATATTTTTGAGTTCATCATTTACGGATTCAATGATAGCTCTTTTTCTTAAAAGAATTTTATCAACTAAGGACATTAATTTATTTTTCATATTCTTTTTAAGTTTTGTAATGAGTTGAACTTCCCTTTTCATAAAGACTTTCAAACAAAGATTGACTGATATAACCTCTATCTCCGAAAAGTTTATCGTGAATATTCTTAACAAGTGGAAAAATCACTTTTGAATTCCTGTCGTCGACGTTTCCAGGAGTAATCATAGATGATAATATTTCACCTTGATCATTTACGATTAAATGCAATTTAAAGCCATAAAACCAGCCTGTGCTCGATTTCCCTCGTTGTGCAGTATCTTTAAATACTTTATGAGAATGGATTCTTCTGTTGTCGCATACTTTGAGAATCGTAGAATCAATGAACGATATTCCGGAACATTTTCCCAGACAAGAATTTGATAGAAACGAAGCTATGACAGATAACGCGTTAGGCATCAGTTCAACAAACGATTGTAACTTACCGCTTTTTGGAAATTCGGATTTTAAATTCTTTTTTATTTCTATCAGATAATAATTTTTAAATTCTCTATAATGAGAAAGATGAAAACAGACAACAATCGTTGCTACTTCACTCAGGCTTAACTGAAATTTTCGGTTTCTTTTTCGAACCACCGGACTCAATATTTTCTCGTTCCAGTTTATTTTTTGTTGTGTACAATAATCGTCTATCGCACAAAATATCTCTGTCAGATCCATATTTAACCCCTTTCTTGCTGGAAATTTAGTTCAATATGTGATCTGGCGCTTTTCTGTACAAGATTTTTCTCTTTTTTCCTCCTTAGGCCGAACTCACGTTAAATAGAGAGGATTTGCTAAGGTCTATTTCATATCTGGAGAGAAACATTCGGAATTTACAAAAGGAAGGAATTACTCTCAGTAAAGATTTAGAGTATTTGATGTAAATTTCGTCTAACGGTAAAATAGACCCGGAGCTACAATTGAAACAGCACGTTGAAATTGTAGGTATAATCTATGAACAATTCAGAGATAAAGCTACGTATGAGGAAACTTTATGGGAAAAATATTTTGAAATCGTATGGAGAAATTATTTTTCTACAGGGGGTTTCATTCGTAATCCGAACGTTTTAAAGAAAATTTTACACGAATTTTCAGATAAAAAAGACACTGCCGTTTTGTTCAAAGAGTTTGCCACTTTTTTATTCGGAGCAGGAATATGATAAGCGGCACTTCTCCTATTTTGTAAAAAGCCCTACTTCTCAAAGTTCTTCTGAATCTTTCGAAACCCGTTCAAGCTTAGAACTTCCGAAAACGAATCAAGAATTTTGGAAGAATCAAATTCAAATTTTATTGGAACTAGATGGAATGATTCGTAAGGATTTTCCTCATTTAAAAAATAGTTTGGATCCGGTTTGGACAAAAGCAATTTCATCCGGAGTTCTCTCTTATAATCATTTTGCTTTGGAAAAAATGTTTTAGGAGTTTCCGAAAGAAACAAAAGCCTCTATTGAAATTTATTTAAAAAAGCGATAGATAGTGATAATCCTGATTCCGTAGAGTTTGTAGGAAGACATATTTCCGATTTCGATATCTATTTTGCATCCGATCGAAATATGATCCTTACTGTTCTTCGATCTCCTAAGATACTTGAAAAATTGTTACAAGCGGGGCTGGATCCGAATCAGATCTATGGATTTAAAAAAAACTATTGGTTAACGGTCGCCGGATTGATGGGATTGAAGAAGATACTTTTTTGATTCTTTGTTTAGAGGATCGTAATGAAGCATCCATAACGTCGTTGCAATTATTATTGAAACACGGAGCCAAAACGGACTTAGCGGTGAAACGATATTCTTTGGGAAAAGAATATTTATACGGTCCTCACACTGCCTTGGAGAGTCCTTATAATGATTTTTCCCGTAAACGTAAGATATTGACGGAATGGATGAAAAGGCAACCTTACTACTCGGACGCATGAATAAAATACTATGATAAACTATTTCGAAAATTAGAATGTTGGAATTTTCCTCTAAAAAGTCGAGATTTCCCGATTTGACTTAATTTTTGAGAACCGTTGTACTTTTGCAAAACCGACCGCTTATTTTCGAGTATCATTTTCATGCGTCCGGGTAGTAAATATGTTTTAAAAACACGTATAAATTCTGGTCCGTAAAATCATATTCATAAGGTGTAATGAGTTAGATATGATAAGCTATGAAGAGTTTTAAAAACGATTGGGAGTTTTGATCCCTAAGCCCAAAAATAATAAAGATAGTCAAGTCTGATTTTAAAATGCATTTTAAATGGAGAATTTTCCTAATTTTATATATTTAATTTTTATAATATTTAAATTTAAATGTATTAATAAAGGCTAAATCTAACCGGAATGAGAACTTTGACCGTGATCGGTCTTCCGTCAAGAACGGAAGGGGAGTATCTTTTCTTATAGAACGCGTTTATTGCCGCTTCTTCCAAGCCGAACCCCAGAGATTTCCCAACGGACCGGACCCTTAATACTTGTCCGTTATCGGCAATAATTAACTCAAGAGTGGAAGTTCCGGTGATACCGGCAGATCTGGCTTCCGAGGGATAGTCGGGAACGACATTCGGTGTCAGGTCTACGGGGGTTGTTGCTCCTGAAATAATCGCGTCTTGCGCTCCTGCGATTCTGGGATCTTCTTTCTTTTTAATCGTATCGGTTACTTCGAATTCTCCGTCGTCGGCCGCTTCTCCGACGTTCGGTTCTTGTATAACTAAATTGTCAACGAACGCTACCTCGTCTACGAGCCGATCCAATCGATTGAATTCGACGGAAGGCGTATACCAAAAAAACAGGACGAACACTTGGAGAAGAAAGGAGACGGAAAGAAAAAATTCTATCCGATATCGATCGATCCATCTTCGGAGTTTTCCCCTTCTAAGAATGGCGATTATGGAACTGGATCTTTCCATCAATCAAAGACCTCCGCCTTGTGTAGTCTTTGTGACGAGAGAAATTTTTAACGCTCCGACTTCTTTCAAGAATTCGAAGGTGTTGTCCAGTTCGGCATAAGGTAAATTTTTATCGGCGTGAATCAAAACCTTAAGATCGGGAGTCGTTGCGAGTTTCGCTCTTACGTGATTGATCGCTTCGTTCAGAGGCATTCTAACCTGATTGAAATAGACCGCTTTGTCTTTATCGGCGCTAAGATATAAATTCGCGATTTTTTTGTTTAACTGTTCTCCTCCTGGAACGTCCGGAAGAGTGATCGGTAGATCTGGATCCGTATCTAAAACAGAAGTAACCATGAAAAAAACCAAAAGTAAAAAGGCGATATCCGCCATCGAGCTGACCGGAATTGAAGGTGGATTTTTTTTCTTCTTTAAGCTCATGTTTATTTTAGCCTTTTTACTGAGATCTGTTTAAACCCTCGGATTTGCACGACGGATAACGCATCCAGCATATTACCGTATTTTGTTTCACCCGTAGTTTTGATTAATGCGACTTTGTTTCCTATGTCTGGAATTTCCATCAGATTGAGTTCTTCTCTGAAATCTATCAGGTTTCGATATTCTTTCGTTCCGATCGATTGATTTTTCATCTTAACTAAATCTCCTGTAATTAGGATCTCGTAGATGTTTTCTCGAAGAACTAAAGTCGGATTGGAATTTTTTTTGGGGAGCTGAATGTTCAATCCTTCCTTTACGAAGAATACCGCTGTTACCATAAAAAACACCAGTAAGAGAAATGCGATATCCGACATCGAAGATGCGGATATTTCTTCTAAATTGCGTTTCTTTTTGATTCGGATCATAAGTGTTTGATAAAAGGCTTAAACCTTTTGAGAATTCCTTTTTAAGAATTCCTTATAAATCCTGTTGGCCGCTTCTTCGATTTCGGAAGTAAAACCGTCGATTCTGGAAGTTAGATATTGATGGAACGTCATTGCGGGAATTGCTACGATTAAACCCGCTGCCGTCGTAATCAATGCTTCCTTGATTCCGCCAGCAACCACTTTTGCGTTTACTTGGTCTGCGTTGGCGATCGCATCGAATGCGTTGATCATACCGGAAACCGTTCCCAAAAATCCGATTAAAGGAGCGATCGTGGATACCGCCGCAAGAATTACGAGTCCTCTTTCCAAAACCGTAATTATTTCCGCCGCTTCTCTTTCCACACCTTTTGCGAAAATTTCAGCGTCTCCGGAAGATACGTCGATTCCACCCGAAAGAACTTGAGTGATCTTGTAATCTTTTCTTTCGTCAAAAAAAACTTGGACTGCGTTTAAACCTTTCGCGTCCATAGTTTCCCCCAAATCGATATTATAACCTTTCGGAAGAAGTTTCGCGGTCGCTAAGAAATAAATTCTTTCAAAGATGATTCCCAAAGCGATGATCGAAGAAAACGCTAACGGGTACATAGTCCAACCGCCCAGAAGGAAAAGATCTACAAATCCCCAACTTTTATCCTTTGTTTGGACGGGTGTTTCGGTTTTTGTTTCTTGGGTTGTCGGAGCGGATGCAGGTGCTTCCGTCTTGGTTGCTTCCGAAGTTTTATTTTGTGCGAATAATACGGATGTGGAAAAAGAAATGAGTCCTGAGATGATCAGTACGATCATTACCCATTTAAATTCTTTTTTTATAGAGGAAAATTTCATCGACGTCTCCGATTTAAATGTTTCTGTAATATACTTTTGATTTGTTACCGAATAATTACAAAAGAATTACGGATCTAAAATTTTGAGGGAACTTTATTCTCAATTTATTGATTCTGCGTACGGTTTTTAGAAGCGATGGTTTATTTTTTTATTCCCCCAAATTATGTTTGTATCCGTTCGAAAAGTAGTGGGTGTTTTGGGAATAATCGTTTCTTAAAATATTTCATTTTTCACTTCGTATGAATTATTTCTGATGAAACTCGATGTAAGGTTCTTTCTGAAAGGCAAAAGTATAAGGGCAAATACAACGGTTGTTTTCTGTAGAGAACCTTGCAGTTTCTATTTGGAATTTCGTAAGCGCAAATTCATTTGTAATTAGCTTTTCTTTCCTTTGAAAGAGACGGCAATACCGTCTCTTTTTAGTCTGATTAAAGTTTATACGTAGCGGAAAAAGAAATATCCAAACCTGTTCTATATTTTTGAAACACGTATTCTTGTCCTGTCAGTGGATCCGTTTGAGTGATTTTGAATTGGCTGTTCATGATATTTCTAACGGAGGATCTAAAATCGAAGCGGTCGTTGTGTCTGTAAATATAGACTACGTCAGAAGTTCCGGTTCCTTTTTGGATCGCGTTGGGAACACCGTCGGATCCAACTAGAGCGATTCTGTCGCTGAAATAATTATAGTATAAGCCTATATTATGTTTTTTGCTTTTTGATACGAACAAGTCCACTTTAAAGTTGGCGACAAAGTCGGACTGACCTTGAAGAGGGCGGTTGAGCGTAGTAGGGGCATAGGCCGAGTAAGTGGAAATCGGATCCACTTGACCTGTCGCGATAAAACCGTAGATGTTCGCGTCGATTACGTCCACTCTCGATTTAATGAAGAAGACATTCGCTTCGACTTTAAGCCACCAAAGAAGTTCTCTGCGATAGTCTAATTCGATACCTCGAATTGTAGCCTGTTGAGCATTCGCGTATTTATAAACCAAATTCGCACTTCCCGCTACAGGTAATCCGATCAACTCGATCGGATTCGAAAGATTCTTAAAGAAGGCTCCGACGCCTATATAATCCGTATTTGTAAGATAGTATTCCCATCTGGCATCGTAATTGTGAATGTAAGTCCTTTGAAGACTTGCGTTACCGAAAATTCGATCCGCTTGAAAGTAGGCCGCAAAACCGAAAGGAGAAAGTTCCCTAAGGTCCGGTCTTGTAAGCGTTTGAGAATATCCGAATCTGAGATTCATGTCTTTTACGAGTTCCCAGACCACGTTTGCGGAAGGTAGTTTATCCTTCGTTCGTAGTTCGCCGATTCCTACGTTATTTGCATCGCATATGTTGGATCTGACTAGTAGTAATCTTTCCTCTTCTGAATTTGTTTTACAACCGTAGCTTGTATTGAATCCGCTCCAGCTGTTCTTAAGATCGTAGGTTTGTGTCTTTTGATAACTATCCTCGTACCTTATTCCGAAGATCGTTTTCAGCTTTGCGAAAATCGGGACTTCCAATTGGGTAAAGGCCGCACGTAATGCCTGGGAAGCGTCGTAGGCATTGTTACCGGAAGCGCGTTCGTACACTTTCCTATTTCCGTTCGCGTAATTCAAAGGATTGTAGATGATTTCACCGGGAATCGGATAGATATAATCTTTGTCGCTTCCGTTAAAGTTTCTTTGGGCGATTTCCCGGAATTCGAAATGTTTGAATCGGTCCAGATTGCTGATTCCGAATTTTAACTTGCTCTGAAGTCCGTCCCATTGGTTGAACGGAATTTCGTATTTGAGGGATTGGCTTCTGACCGTATCCTCCGTATTCGAAAAGTATCTTGTTCCGTCGGGATTGTTTCCCAATCTTCTAAAGCCGTTCGCAAGATCGGTTCCGCCTTGGGACCAGGCTTGGTTTCGGGCGTTGGGTTCGTCTCTTTCGGCTAACGCATAGTTGACGTTCCATTCTACTTTATGGGACCTTGAGCCGAACGCATTGATTTCATGTTCGCCGCCCAATGTGTTATTGAAAATGGTTCTACTGATATAGCTTAGGTTCGTGGATTTGAAGTTGAAATTATCGATGTAATTTGCGCCGTCTCCTTCCCGAACCGTCTTATCGGATTGAACCGAATATAAGGTTTTGATAAAGAACTGCTGTCCGATTTTAGGTTCGTATGCGAGGTTTAGGTTGTTTCCCCAGAGAACTTCTTCCCCGTAAATTTTGAGATTATTCTGATTGAGCGGGCGCAACATATTAGAATCTTTTAAATAAAGAGAGATCGGATTGGAGGCTTGGAAGCGGGCGTTCGCTTCTTCGCGATAGTTGTAACTTCGGTTGTAAGTTGTTCCCGCAAGAACTCCGAATCTTCCCCATTTTTCCGTCTTAAACGAATTACCGGCGGAGATGCTAAACGATTTGTTAAAGGGAGAATCTTCCTCTTTGGGAGACCATTCTTGATTGAAGGATAAGGCGCCTACTTTCATCAGGTTACCCGGAATTCCGCCAAAACGATCTCCTTCCACAAAAGGAATCGCTTTTGGTAAACCTGAGATCATATCCGGAAGTTCTTGTTTTTTGGAAACCAAACCGAAGTTATTATGCATATCGCCTGTATTAAAGGATTTGAATTTATGACCGGCGACCTGAGTATTTTTTCCGACTCCCAACGAAACGGAAAGTGAAAGATTATCGGGATATTCTTTGGTTTCTATTTTGACGATTCCTCCGGAGAATTCTGCGGAATCTTCCGCTGAGGCGGTTTTGGAGACTCGAATGTTTTTGATTACTCCGGCCGGAAATAAATCCAAAGGCACGATTCGTTTATCCGGTTCGGGAGAAGGGATTATGGAATCGTTTAGAATCGTATTGGAATATCTTTCGCCGAGACCGCGGACGAAAATAAATTTACCACCTACGAGAGTGATTCCCGTAACTCTTCTGAGAACGTCTCCTGCGGACGAATCCGGACTTTTCTTAATCGATTCCTCGCTGATTCCGTCGGAGATGATTCCGCTTTTTCTTTGCAAGGCCAATAAAGCGGAATCCGAATTTTCAAGACCCCGTCCTTGCACTTCTACCGTATCGAGAAGTTTAGCTCCCATTACGACGTTTAAGGAAAGTCGAGTTGCAGGGTTGATTGTTACTTTCTTGAATTGTGTGGCAAATCCGATCATCTGAAATTCCACGGTATGTTCGCCGGGAGGAAGATTGAGTTCATATTTCCCGTCAAAGTCGCTTCGTGTCGCCGCTTTGATCGAACGAACGATTACGACTGTTCCGAAAACCGGATCACCCGATTCCGAATCGACTACTTTTCCGCCTAACTTCCCAGTTGTTTGTCCGAATATAGGACTTGTTATCATTGAGAAAAAGAATAATAAATAGATTGTTTTATGTTTCATGTTCCGTACGTACAAACTTTAAATTGATTTTTATGTTCTATAATGAGTTTAATTTCATCGATTCGGATTGTTGTTAATCCGACTTGTAGAGAAAATTCCCCGATAATATATCCGTTTATATTCGTCAGCTTACGGACGTTATACGGTTTAACGAGGGGAAGCACTTTAATGGGTCCTTTTTGTCCTAGAAGATTTTGTCGGACTTTACTTATTCCTGCGGTTCTTCTGAGGAGAATCATGTACATCGAGTCTTCTATTTTAGAATTCGCCGCGATGTTGTTCTGATCCAAGTTATTGGGAAGATATATCTTTCTGATTTCTTCCGGACTACACGAATAATGAAGCAGATCGTCCGATAGATTTGAATTATCCCGTATTTCCGTAAGCGCTTTTGTAAGCGCTTCTTCTACGGATTGAGACGAGTTTTGAAGAGTATATGATTCTTTGATTTCCGATTTTAGAATTTCCCGATCTTTTCGGATTTCTGAAACGAGTTTTGAATCTCTAAGGTCCTTCTCGAAGTCGGGGCGTTGTCCTTTTTCTTTGCAATCGAACATTGAAGTTGATAAAAGGACCAACAAGGAAATATTAAAAAAAACGAATTTATGATTCTGAAACATATTTTGGATGAGGATTCCTTTTTTGGGAATCCTCTATTAAAGTTATCTTGCTCTATAAACGGTCCATCCGGAAGCCCAGTTCAAACCACTGAGCATACCGCCGTAAGTTGTGTTATCGGTAAAAAACGAGTCCGAGGATTGTGCGGTAAGTGCAGACGTCGAGATGGCGGACGCTTCTCCGGAAGGTTGATAGTCCGGTTTAGTCGCAAACGCACAGTTGTCTGAATCTCCCGAACCTAAGGAAACCACCGGAAGTGAAGTTAGACCGGTACTCGGCAATGCACAACCTGCAGTATTTCCGTTCGATTTAGCCGTTTCGACCAGAACGTCGGTGAAAGTTGGAGAGGTTAGGGGACCTCCGGCAGTTGCGTTCAGTACACAATCGATATTTCCGGACTGAAATCCGTAGATAATTCCATTGGTGAATTTTCCTTGGAGTCCTTCTCTCAATCTCGCACCAAAGCCGTTAGATACTTTCTTTCCGAGAAGGGTAAAGTTGGAAAGTTTTACATTCGTGGTGGTTTTAGAGGTTGCGGAAGCGGTTCCGCCGCTATGAGTACCGTCCATTTCAAATCCATGAGGATCCGTAGAAACAGTTCCCCCGCAAGAGGTTGGATATTTATGAGAGATCAAAAATTGGATTTTTCCGGTGAATGCTTCGTCCAGATCCAAGTCGTCGTCCATTCCACCTGTCAGCAGAAGGTATTTTCCGGTCCAAGCTCCACCCCAAGATTCGATGCCGTCATCCAAGTGTCTGTGAACTTGAACGTGGTCCAGAGTGGTTCCACTTCCCACTACGTATAGAGACATTCCATTCAACTCGTCTCCGGGTGAAACTTCGTTTCCTGCAAATTCGACGATCGTATAAGAAAGGCTGCCGGAGCTTCCGTTGTCGTTAGCACCGCTATTATATTGAAGACCGGTTCCACCTTCCGTGTTTTGTGCTGCTGCTCTGGAACCTATACCGTCGCCTACGATCAAAATTCCACCCCAATCGCCCGGTGCTCTGTTGCCGACAGTTTTGGAGGAAGTGAAGCATACGGGAGCGTTAACATCTCCGTTAGTTACGATCTTGGCGCCTGGTTCGATGATCAAAGCGGAACCAGCCGTTCCGAAAATTACAGAACCTCTTTCGAAGGTTAGAGTTGCTCCGCTTTTTACTTTTACGATCCCGCTAATCGATGAGGAAGAGTAAGCCGCAAAGTTTTGGTTCGATGTGATATTTCCCGAAAGAACTGTGTTTCCGCCTTGAATGGAGGTTCCGTCGCAGACCGCAGCTCCTGCGTTTTCATTGGTCCCCGTTAAAAGAATGAGAGCCATCAATAGATTGTTGTTTTGTTTGTTTTCTTTGCAATTTACAAAGGAAGAAAGTAATAGGACTACGCTAATGATGAAGAGTGAAGTCCTTTGTGAGAAAGTTGATTCCATTTTATACTCCTTGGGAATAAACCGTAGAAGGTCTTAGGCTAAGATAAGTATAAGTAGTTACGTATAAGTTACAAACTGGTATAATTCCCATAACTTTCGAATGTTTTGATAAAAAGTGTTTCCTAGGACCAAAGCTTCGAAGGTAAACAGAAGGGGCGAAGGAATTCTCACGGAAGTACGAAGAATAGGATTAAGAGTAAGCTCATCGAGCTCAAAGCGAGATAACGATCTTCTTTCGTTTCCACTTTCGGCTCTTCTTTTTTTGCCCATGTTATTTCTTTTTTTTCGTATCGTAATTGTTTCCTTTTTAAAGCCGCGTTTCGTTCCGTCCTCGTATTCAACAAGGATGCCTTGCTCGTTTTCGGACGTTTTGACGTTTTCGATCACTTCGTTCGTTTTAATGTTTTTTACGGTGTCCGCAAAAAGAGCGTTTAAAAAGAGTGATGCGAACAAAAAAAGAAATAACGATAGTCTTGTAATCATTTTGTAACCTTTTGTATTCGAGAATGATGATCGCTTCTCATCTTTATAAAATCCTACAACACGAAAAACGGATGTATTGTTACAATCGCATTAAAGATTGTGATAAAGAACTATAGCTTGTTCGGATCGGTTTTGTGTTTTCTTGGTGAAAGTGGAGGGAATAAGACTTGATGACGATTTGAATTGGCGAATGGAATCAAGAGAAATAAAGATTATATTTTAAAAAATTATAATGTAATTTTTAATTTAAATATGAATCTATTTGCCACCAATGCTTATGGTAGCAAGTTTCTTGGTAATTGTGCGTTGTCAATTCGGGTTGGATAATCGAAACATTTCGTTCCCTGTCAATCGACTGTAAGAGGTGTTCACTTTCTTCATTCTTGCAATGGAGTCCGCATTGTAAGTCCACGAGAATTCAAAAAAAATCTTTCGATTTTTTTACTCCGAATTCGCTTTACATTACGAACGGAAGATATTTTCGTTCTTTACGATGGCACCCAAACTTTATATTCCAAAGAAGATAATTGAAAAGATAACAAACAGCGAGACACGCCGTGGGTCATAGCGAAAGTTCCCAAAAGAGTTCAACTTGCAGAGTCCACTCAGATGTTGATTCGATTCATCTTTCGTTTTCCCGAACTGGGTTGATACAAGGTTTGTCCAGCTTTTTTACCGAGACGTTTTGAAGCAGAAGGAAACTTCCCATACGTTTTCAAAAATTGAGGAATCTTCTTTGGAAGAAATTTCAAATCTTTTTCGGAAAAACGAAGCCAAGTATCTTCCGGAATCAAAAGGGTGACCGTTTCGGAACTACCTTCTTGAAAAATCGAATTGATTTCACGATCGGAACCTAAGCAACAAATATCCCATACCGAATGGTTGAAAGAATGAGGCGGATTTGATTTTTGTGAAAATTTTATAATTTTACTCAGGCAAAAAAGAAAAATTTTTCAAAAAATGAGAAAAAAAATAACTCAAACCGCCTTGCGCCAAAGAGATAGTTTGATGAGCCATAGAAAGGAAATCCGACATATTTTACCATGAGTTCGATATAAGATCTTTTTAAAGGCATGAGTTCCCACATCCAATTCCTTAATATTGCACTTACGTTAGGTTAAATCCAGTCTCAAAATGTCGCCCGCTATTTTTGCTTTCTGATGTGAACGACAAATCGATGTATGTCGGAAAAACTCTTCGTTTTCGATAAGCAGGCTCAATGAAAAACCATAGATTCTGACTTCATGCCTCATTAAGATAAAGTTAGGCAAGATTGCCGTTTGTTGCTTTTATGAAATGATATCTTCTTAATAATAGTTTACTAAATTCGATACAATTTTTCAAAAACCTTTTAAAAGCGATTTTTAGGCGTAACGCAAAAGACAAAATCGCCTCTAAAACGTTATGTTCCTGATTTATAATTTCTATTTTTCTATTATAAATTAAAAAATTATAGTCCAAAGAAATGAGTGACTCGATTTTGAACTTTCTAAATCCGATCATTTTAAAAGGATCTGTAAAATAGTGTTGTTTTATAAATTCTATTGAATGAAATAGGACTCTTTTATCGGATAAAGAACTCGAATGGAAACGTTATGAATTCATTCCTCAATTTGTACAACTGGAATATTCGCCAGAAACTAATGGTGATCATTTCATTCATCATTTTGGTTTCTTTAGGATCGATCATCGCTCTCGCCACCTATTTTTTTAAGTCGGACAATGAAATCCGTATTAAGGAAAACAACTTGAAACTGACCAACGTGATCAGTCAAAAAGTGCGTTCCGATATAGCCTCGCTAACGAAACGTTCCTTGCTTCTTGCTAGGTCCGTTGCAGGTTCGGAAGAGTCGGACGATATTCTCCAAAATGACGAAGACATTTTTTATCTGAAAATTTTCAGAAAGGAAGGATCGAATTATGTGGGGGTTAAACGAATCGTTAACGAATCTACTCTCAAAAATTTCAAGGTTCCTCCCGATAACGCGGACAAAATCGTACGTAAGTATTTAAATAGGCGGAACAAAGCCCAAATCGGGAAACCTCAGGTTTTTAATGTGTCTCAGGATTTTCGCAGACCTGTGCTATATCTTTCCATCGTTCTCGGAAGTGGGATTAATTCGGCCGTGCTCGTTTCTTTAGTGAAAATGGATTCCATATTAGATTCTTTTAAAACGTCTGGAATTACCCAATTTTTTCTCGTGGACGATGAAGGAAAGTTAGTCGCACATTCCGATTCGAATTTGGTACTGCAACCGACCGATCTTAGTGACGATCCGATCGTTAAGAATTTATTGGAAAGTACGATCAGTAACGGACAAACTCGTTATAAGGGAAAAGACGATCAATTTTATCTGGGTTCTTTTAGAAGAATCGGATATGCGGGGCTCGGGGTAATTTCTAGCGCCTCGGAAAAGAAGGCTTTTGAAGCGGTTTATAACATTCAGAAGAGAAATATCTATCTCATGATCGTAGTCGTAAATATTTCGATTTTATTTGTATTCTTTTATTCAAGAAGACTCACAAGGCCGATTCTAAAACTCGTAGACGCGTCCAAACAAATCGAACGTGGAAACTTTCACATTGATCTAAAACCGGAATCGGGGGACGAAATCGGAAGACTTACTTCTTCCTTTGTGGAAATGGGTAAAGGTTTGTCCGATCGGGATAAGATGAAGGATGCTTTCGGAAAATTCGTAAACAAGGATATTGCCGAAATGGTCCTCAAAGGAGAAGTCAAACTTGGAGGAGACAAACGAGAGTGTGCGATTTTGTTCTCCGATATCCGCAGTTTTACTTCCATCTCGGAAAAAATCGAACCAGAACTTGTAGTTGAATTTTTAAATCAATATTTTACGGCGATGGTAAAATGTATCAACAAGCATGAGGGAAACATCAACAAATACATCGGCGATGCGATCATGGCTGTTTGGGGAGAATTAGGTCATAAGGATTCCGACACCGAAAAGGCGATCCTGGCCGCGCTTGATATGCGTAAGAGTTTGGTTGAATTTAACAAAGGGCGCGGAACTGATAAAAGACCAAAAATTTTTATTGGTATCGGAATCAACACTGGGGAAGTCATTGCGGGACAGATCGGCTCCGAAGATAGACTCGAGTATACGGTCATTGGTGATGCGGTAAACCTTGCCTCTAGAGTGGAATCTTTGACGAAAGTATTCGGAGCAGATATCTTAATTACCGGGAATTCCTACGAAAAAGTAAAAGGAATCTTCAACGTGACAAAACTAAAACCAATTCAGGTGAAGGGAAAAAAGTCTCTACAAACCATCTACGCGGTTTTAGGACATTCTAAAGATAAAACCTGTCCTAAAAACTTGAAGGAACTTCGAAAGCAAATCGGGATGGATTTCAAATCGGGTAGGTCTAAATAATAATATGAAGGCCCGATTTTTTTCAGGCGATAAACCAATTCTATTTCTTCTTATATTCAATATCGTAGTATTTACCGTAGTATTTATATACGATTATACTCGATACGGTCATCAAGGTTCACAAGAAGTAATCGGGACTATTCTTTATAAATCTAATACAGTCAAAAGAAAATATGATTCCGAAGTGGTCTGGAAAGAAATTAAAATCGGAAACTCACTCCAAAACAGAGATACAATTTTAACCTCCGAAAATTCTCAGGCAAAAATCAGACTTTTGGATGGAAGTGAGATTACGATTGCGGAAAATTCTATGATCTTTATCGACTATTTGGATAATCGGGCAAATTTGGAAATTTCCGCGGGTGGCCTACAAATTACGAGAAAATCGAATAGTAAAGAAAATACTTCTTCTCTTGGGATTCGTTCCGGCGACGGAGTTCTGAAACTCGTGGAAGGAGTCGTAAACGTAGAAAAAAAGAAAAACCAAAAGACTCTCGAATATGCGATTCTTTCGGGTAGTGTCAAAGTCGATCCGAGTAATCCATTTCCGATGCTGCCTAAAAAATCCTTAGACGAGTTTGAGAAATTATTTCCTGTCGCGACGGATATTCAAACCACACAGTCCCTTCAAGAGTCGGAGACCGCAAATTCAAGTTCATCGATTAAATCAAATTCCACCTTCGATTCCGAAGGCAATACTCAAAAACAGAATTACGATTACAACAAGGTCCAAAAAGTATCCGATCCTACTGTAAACAAAAAGAATGAAGAATTCAAAAGTTCAGAATCTAACTCGGAATCCAGGCATAATAGTCGTTCTTTATCAGAAGCAAAAAAACAGAAACGGATGTCTGAGGAATTACTCAGGCAAGAAAAGGAAAAACGTAGAAGAGAAAGAGAATATAGAGAACAAAAAGAATTTTTACGGATGTAACGAGCGCTCCTTAGAGAGCGAGTTAGTGGAATTATAGCGGAGCGTCATAATTCCACTTTCGGCGAAGCTGAAAAATAGAGCGACTCAAGTCGGAACCACATCGGCCGGTGTCAGAGATTCAATGTTGTGGGTAAATCCTTCTTTATCATGAAAGAGAACGACGAGCTTGTCGTTATCAAAGGAAATCACTTCTACGATTGTGTTTGTGTGAACGAAAATTCCATTATGAAGGAAGGTGCGTTTGATGATTTTAACTTTGTCGCCCGGTTTCATTCCGTCTCTTTGTTCAGGTAAAGATCTTTTCCTTCTTTTTTCATCACAGAAAAAAGATGAATTTGCTTTTGATCCAAACGAGTTCCGATGTCGTAGATCGCGTCCGTAAAATCCGCTCCTTCCACGTTCGCACCTGCGAGTTTTGCCCAGCGAAGATCGGCGCCGCGGAAGTTCGCGTTTCTGAGATCGGCGTTGTTTAGGAAGGAACCTCTGAGTTTAGCGGCGGAAAAGTTTGCGCCCACAAAAGAAGAGTTTTGTAAAAAAGCATGTCCTAGATTGGCTCCGCTGAAATCCACTCCGTCAAATTTAAGTTTTTCTAATATAATGCTGGAAAGATCTTCTCCTTTGAGAGAACCTTTTTCTTTCAGAATCTCAAGCGCTTTGCCTGCGGTGATTCTTTTTTCCTTGGGCACACCTTCCCCGCTTTCATAGTCTTTTACCGCTTGTAAAAGAGCGGCCACCGCGGACTCCGGATAATTTTTTCTGCGTTCGGGGAATTCGAACATGGCTTCGATATCGGCCGGAGTTACGTTTTTCAGTTCTTGAACGGTTTTGCCTTTGGCGAATTCAGTTGCCATTGCAAGTGCGACGATTCCAAAACCACAACCGGTTGTGGTATAACTTGCATCGGTGACTTTTTCGGAGGAATCTATTTTGAGATAAATGCGGTAACCGTCTCCACAACCTACGTTCCTATAATTAGAGACTACAGTCGCGTCTTCCATCTCACGATAGTTGAGTCGATCATCGTTGATTTGTTTGTACCGCGCGAAGTCCATTACACTCATGAGAATTCTCCTGCCCGGTCTTTAGACGGCATAAAAAAGAAGAAGAGTCCGGAAACTCACTGCATCTTGTATTTTTTCTTGAATTTGTCCACGCGACCGGTAGTATCCACGAGTTTGGATTTTCCGGTAAAGAATGGGTGGCAAGCGGAGCAGATCTCGATATTGATATCACCGATGGAAGTTCTGGTTTCGTAGACGGTTCCACAGGACGCACAGCTGATTTTGGCCGCTTTATAGTTTGGATGAATTCCGGTTTTCATAAATTCCCTTTTTAAGCGCTTATTGGGTATTCATGCTGGCCAAAAAGGCGTCGTTGGTTTTGGAAAGCCTCATTTTCTCCAGCAATAATTCCATGCTTTCCGTGATACTCATAGGAGAAAGTACTTTTCTCAGAACGAATACTTTCTGAAGAACGTCTTTGGTGATAAGGAGTTCTTCCTTACGGGTTCCGGACTTGTTGATGTCAATGGCTGGGAAAATCCGTTTGTCGGAAAGTTTCCGATCGAGATGGATTTCCATGTTACCCGTTCCCTTGAATTCCTCGAAGATCACCTCGTCCATTTTGGAACCTGTGTCGATCAATGCGGTAGCGATGATTGTGAGAGAACCACCTTCTTCTATGTTTCTTGCTGCTCCGAAGAATCGTTTCGGTTTGTGAAGAGCGTTGGAATCCACACCGCCCGAAAGAATTTTTCCGGAAGTCGGGATTACCTGATTGTAGGCTCTTGCCAATCGGGTGATCGAATCTAAAAGAATGACTACGTCCTTTCCGTGTTCCACAAGTCTTTTGGCTTTTTCAATGACCATCTCCGCAACCTGAACGTGTCTTTGTGCCGGTTCGTCGAATGTCGAGGAAACTACTTCTCCGCGAACGTGGCGTGCCATGTCGGTTACTTCTTCCGGACGCTCGTCAATCAAAAGCACGATTAAGGCACATTCCGGATGATTGGAAGTGATCGCGTTTGCGATATTCTGCATTAGAATCGTCTTACCGGTTCTCGGAGGAGCTACGATCAAAGCCCTCTGTCCTTTTCCAATCGGACACATGAGATCCAAAATTCTCGTATCCAACATAGAAGGATCGTATTCCATCTTGAGTCTTTCATTCGGATACAAAGGAGTCAAATTGTCGAAGAGAGCACGTTTGCCTGCGACATCGGGAGTATAACCGTTGACGGTTTCCACACGCAACATTGCAAAGAATCTTTCGGATTCTTTCGGAGGACGGATTTGTCCTTCTACCGTGTCTCCGGTTCTTAAACCGAAAAGTTTAATTTGAGAAGGAGAAACATAAATATCATCCGGACCAGGGACGTAGTTGTAATCGGGAGATCTTAAAAAACCGTAACCGTCCGGAAGTTTTTCCATAACGCCCGCGGCGTGAACCTGGCCGTCTCTTTCGGCCTGTGCTTGCAGAATCGCAAAGATCAAGTTCTGTTTTTTGAGACCGCTTGTGTTCTCGACTCCGAGACCTTTAGCAACTTCGATTAAATCGGCGATTGCTTTTTTCTTGAGTTCTACAAGATCAATGGGAGCCGGAGTCGGACCTTCGTAACCGCCCCGTTTGCGTTTACGGGATCTATGATCTGCGTTATCAGAAGTTTCAGAATCTTGGGATTCCTGTCCGGCACTTTCTTCTTCGATAGAACCGGTGGTTTCGGAATCGTTTTGACTGTAGTTATTATTTTGGTTGTGGTGTTTGTTTTTATTGTCTCGTCTTGCTGTTGCCATATTAGGAGCTACTTGAATTTTTAAAAAGGGAAGGATTCGCCTTTTTGAGATTTTATTTTTGAGAATACAGAGGAGAAGAGATCGGTTAGATCGGCTCTAACCATGAGATAACGGTTGCAAGCGGAAGCTGTCAACGAAATTATTCAGCGAGGTTTTCTTTTTTTGCACTTTGTTTCAAAGAGGCCGTTTTTGAAGTAGATTTCTTCCTGGTTAATGAATTGTCTTTGGCCGTGTTCTTTCCTGATTTTTTGGAAGCTTGCTTGGAAGAAAGGGAACTTTTGGGGGCTTTTGTATGGGTTTCCGGTTTTTCTTCTGGATGGGGCGGCGGAGTAGCTTTTTTACGGGGAATCGAATTCTCCCTGGAAAGAGAGTAACGGCTTTGGAGTTCTAAGAATTTAATTCTATTCTGAAGGGTTGTTCGAGGTATGCCCAGTTGGAGCGCTGTATGCGATATATTGTCTTGATTGGCTTTTAAGGAATGGAAGATAAACGCACTTTCGACTTCTTTCAGCATCGTTTCCAATGGAAGTTTTTGAAAGAAAGCATCGCTCACGGAAGGAAATTCCAATCCGCTTTCGTTCTGTCGACCTAAAACGGCACGAGGAGTAATGAAATGATAGAGATATCCTACAATCTTGGAACCTTGTTTGAGAACGATGATTCTCACATTACATTCAAGCTCGGTCATGTAGGTTTGTAGGGAAAACGACGTATTTCCGTCCAAACGAAGTTCATTGGATTTTAGATAATCGGCTAAAAGATTCTTACTCATCTCCTTGAGTAATCGTTCTGCCTGAAGGATCGAGTCCCGAAAGTATTTTTTGGGTAGAATATTCTGTTCGAATGTTTCATTGTAAAAGATGGAGTTCCCTTCCAAATTGGTAGCTAAAAGTCCGTCCGGAAGATTTTGTAGGATAAGTTCCATGAACCAAAAGCGGGAACTCTGCTCTTGCTCTTGTTTTTTTGATTCGGTTACTGGTTCCGGGCTCGGACGATTTCCGGAAACGAGTTTTCCAAGTCCGGCCATGACTTGAACTTTGTCCCATTCTTCTTTTTTTTCACCTGTTAGGGTTAAAACCGGGATCGATTTTTGTCTCTGAAAGTATTGAAAGAAAGATTCGGGAATTTCAGTTTCTAAAAAACTTTCCGGAAGCCGTGTATATTCCCGCTCGGACGAACTTAAGTCTGCCATTTCCATCTGTATCAATTTGCGGGATAAAAGCCCGATAAGATCTCCAGATTCGTCCACGACCGGAAGATGTGTCGCCGGTGTGAGGAGAAAGTATCTGTAGAGGGTTTCTATTTTCATGAAAAATGGTCGTTTTCAAGTGCCGATTTGGCGTCAGAATACTCTTATTTTCCGGTCTGCAAGAAAATTCCTCTCTTTTTTAAGTTCCGAAAGCGACTTTCCGGATGTTTCTAGTTGATCAACAAGTCGCAAGCTATTTTATCTATGAAATTCGCGAGTGATTCGCCCAAACTTTCTTATATCGAATTCGCGTTAGTGCTCGGTGTAAGAAATTCAGAGCTTGTCTCAAATTCGGAGATTCTCACCAAATCAGAGTTCGCTATCACTGTTTCGACTACCGCGAGTCAATGTGGGAATACATAGGACTTCAAAGAGAAGAAATCCGTGCAATCGCTTCTTCTACGTCTTCTTTTTTGCCGAAGGCACTGAGGCGAAAATATCCTTCTCCCGCAGGACCAAAACCGGAGCCCGGTGTTCCGACCACCTGCGCCTTATCTAAAAGTCTGTCAAAGAAATCCCAAGAAGAAAGATTGTCCGAAGTTTTCAACCAAATGTAAGGAGCGTTGACTCCTCCGAACACTTCGTAACCCGCTTTTTTCAAACCTTCTCGAATCTTAGTCGCATTCGACATATAATACGCGATCGAAGCTTGGATTTCTTTTCTTCCTTGAGGAGAATAACAAGCTTCGGCGCCTTTTTGAGTTACATAAGAGACTCCGTTGAACTTTGTGGTATGTCTTCTGCTCCAAAGAGAATTGATACTGACCTCTTCTCCGCCGCGAGTTCTACCTTTGAGTTCCTTGGGGATAACTATATAAGCACAACGTAATCCTGTAAAACCCGCAGTTTTGGAGAAGGAACGAAACTCGATCGCGACTTCTTTTGCGCCTTCCACTTCGTAGATCGAACGGGGAACGCCGGGTTCGCTGATAAAAGCTTCGTATGCGGAATCGTAGAGAATGATGGAATTGTTTTTCTTCGCGTATTCCACCCAGGCCTTTAAGGATTCTTTCGTAGTAACGGTTCCGGTCGGGTTGTTCGGATAACAAAGATATACGATGTCCGCTTTTTCTTTTGGAATTGCAGGTTGAAATCCGTTTTCTTTCGTCGCGGGCATATAGATCAGATTGGAATATCTTCCATCGGGTCCGATTTCTCCCGTTCTTCCGGCCATTACGTTGGTATCCACGTAAACCGGATACACGGGATCGGCGACGGCGATCTTTGCGTCCGTAGAAAAGATTTCTTGAATATTCCCACAATCGCATTTGGATCCGTCGGAAACAAAAATTTCGTTCTCATCGATTTTGATCCCCAGAGAAGCGTAGTCGTTGTCCGCGATCGATTTTAGTAAAAACGAATATCCTTGTTCCGGTCCGTAACCGTGGAAACCGTTTGCGGTCCCCATCTCTTTGGAAGCTGCGACCATAGCGTCCACTACGGAAGGAACGATCGGAAGGGTCACGTCTCCAATTCCCAATCGAATGATCTTTGCGGAAGGATTTTTTTCGGAGTAAGTTTTTACGCGTTTGGAAATTTCAGGAAACAAATATCCCGCTTTTAATTTTAAATAATTCTCATTGATGTTCGCCATTTTCTTTATTCCTATCGATTAATTTTCTTCCGGCAAAACCTTCTTCATAACTATGTTCGTAAAGAAGATCCTCTTCTCCGAGATGCCAGCAATAATATCCGTGTCCGTTATCGAAATCGATAAGCCAAAGTCCTTTGACTTCAATTCCGTATTTTTGAATTTTGGAAGACCATTCGAGTATCAGCTTTCGAACTTCTTCCTCTTTGTTTTCCATTTCATTCTCGGGAAGAATTTTTTCCCTCAGTTGAACGGTCAGTTCCGATACATGAGAATAGTATTCTTCCGTAATCTCCCTAACTATGGGTAGAATTTTACGAGCCTCTTCGTATGTCCAGAGTTTCCGTTCCAAGAATATTCAGAAGTCCTGTCCTAAACAAAGACAAAGCAACGTCATACGACTTACGACTCCGTATCTTGCTTGTCTGAAATAGGCCGCATTCGGCAAATCGTCCACATCCGTGGAAAGTTCGTTCACTCTCGGAAGAGGATGAAGAATGGTTGTGTTCTTCTTAGATGCAAGAATCAACTCTTTGTTGATCTTAAAAAGATCCTTGAGTCTTTCGTATTCCTTGTGATCGGGGAATCTCTCTTCCTGAATTCGAGTTACGTAAGCGACATCACAATCCCAGACGGCTTTGATGTCGGTCGTTTCTTCCAGAGTGAGAGGATAACCTTCCAGACCTTTTTTATAAGAATCCGGTAGTGAGAGTTCGGAGGGAGAAATCAGATAAAGATGAACTTTGTAATGCCTGAGTAGATTGATAAGCGAATGAATCGTTCTTCCGTACTTCAAGTCTCCGATGAAAGCAACTGTCAATCCGTCTAACGTTCCTTTTTCGGAAATGATCGTATATAAATCCAGAATCGCCTGAGTAGGGTGTTGTCCCGCTCCGTCCCCCGCGTTGATGACTGGAATTTTTACTGCTCCGGCCGCGATTCTGGAAGAACCTTCGAGGGGGTGGCGAATCACTGCAATATCCGCGTAAGCCTCCACCATCTTCATGGTATCATATAACGTTTCTCCTTTGGAAATCGAGGAAAACTGAAAACCGACGGTGGAGATTACTCTACCTCCGAGACGTTCCATCGCCGCTTCGAAAGAAAGCCTGGTTCTTGTCGAAGCCTCGAAAAAGAGAGAGGCTAAAAGTTTACCGGTTAAGATTCCGAACGCCTTGTGCTGTTCGACAAGGCGCTCCATATCCCTGATTTTCTTGATGAGAAAGTCGAGATCCGATTTCGAAAACTGTTCCGTATCTAGGACATTCTTGTGATTATAGGACATTAAGCGACAGAATGTAGAAAAACGCCCTTTTGACAATCAAATTGATTTACGAGTTTTCAGATTTTTCAGGGAGAATTAAAAGCCCCGAAAGTTGTCGAAAAGTTTGTTTCAATAAGGGAAGATCCATCGTGTCTTTTGAATTTTCGAATTGAATAGGAAGTCGATTCCAAGAACAACCTGGAAAATGATGATGGACACGATGATAGTTGAAGTTGAGAAACAAAAAGGAAAAAAATTTCGGCAGAGATAGATTATAGGCGGAATACACATTATCCGGTTCCTTTCCGTAGTGATACGAATGGTCTAAGAAGGAAACAATCCATCCTCGTAAAAATACAACGGCTCCTAAAAACCAAATCATCGTTTCCGAAAAATACAACGCGGTTCCGTATAAAAGAAGAATCAAAAAAGAATCGATCCGCAGTTCACGAACGATTTCCGGTTTTTGAATCTGTTTAAAAAAGGCTTTGTAGATTGGAAATTTGGAAATATGTTTTCGAGCCACATTTGTCGTGAGTGATAGAGGAAGGCTTAAAAGAAAACCTCCGCTTACTTCCAGAAAGTAAGTTCCTAAAAAAAGCCGGATGTAGTAAAAAAGATTTTGAACAAAGACCGGGCCTCCGTCTTTTTTCAAATATTCGATTCTTTCTCCTTCCGCACGATTGTACTTGTGATGCATAAGATGTGCTGTTTTTACGATTTGATACGGAGTTCCGAAAAGAATACAAAGGATTCTTCCCGACAAATGACTTTCGTTTCGGGAATTCGAAAAATTTCCGTGAACGCATTCGTGAATCAAGGCCCAGAGAGTATAGGAAAGAATAACGGAGAGTAGAAGTAAACCCATCGAAATCAAAATCAATTCTGAGATTCCAAGCGGATTCGAAATAAAAGATAGATGGAAATTCCCGATCGATTTCGAAATCGGATTCCAAAAGTACAATCCAAGAAAGAATACGCTTAATAAAATCGCGATCGTTCGGTTTGTTTTTTCGGGAAGGTTTCTCTGCGGGGCTTGGCTCATTTTACAAAACGATGGGCGATTTCTTCCTTTGTGAAAAAAACTACGTTTTCGTGCAATTGAAAATGAACCGATAGGGATTTAGAAAAAAGGATTCTTTTTGATGTAAACCTTTAAGAATGAAGCTGCTTGTTTCGACAAGACAAAGTGACAAAAGGTGGTTTTGCGTATTCAGAGAGCAACGTCCCATTCGCTTGAATGCCTTTTCGAAAAAGTTCAAAAGTTATTTCATGCCTTTTTGTAGAACAGACTTTGTAAGAACTACGACAAACTTCGTCTTCAAATTCTAGTTTACAAAGATATCACCGGACATGGGTCGCACTTCGATTCTTCTTGAATGAGGAATAAAAAAACTCCGTCCCAAAAATCTTCCGCAATAAAAACAGATCCACATTCGGACGATTTTCGTGCGAATCATCACTATAAAATACAAATACTTCTTCGTTTTATAAATCGAAAACAACGGAGAAACTACATTCTTACTTTAGAATATACTTTATTAAAAAGAATTTAAGAATTAGTATCCGCCGCCTCCGCCAAAACCGCCGCCAGATCCTCCTCCACCGCAAATTCCAAGAACTCCCAGATAGAGGGGATCACATGCGTTTACCGCGGAATTCGATGAAGTGCAGGACAAATAAGCGATCAGAGCGGATTCGCACTTCTTCTTATCGTCCTCTTTCTTAGCTTTGTCTTTATCCAAACCATAGTTCGAACAGGACGAGAAGGTCA
>NZ_AHMT02000053.1:232500-247391 GCF_000243815.2 Leptospira alexanderi serovar Manhao 3 str. L 60
CATTACGTTATCCAACCAGAATTTACATTCGGAATTTTCTTTCCGACAATGAATGTGAGGCGGCCATTGCCTTCATTGCCTTCATTCGAATAAAAATGAAACCGATATCCTAAAACTTTTAAAATCGTCGGCATCGCTTTTAAGATGAAGCTAAACAAATGTATGTCAATGATTACTTGTTGAGTTTGTAACGCTGCCCTTTCGTTTTGATTCGATCAAGGGTTTTCACACTGGAATTTTTTAAAGATCGCTATGGGACGTCTCGAATCGTACAAGGATATACGAATATCAACGGGAAACGATCCGTGATAAATTCTTGAATTCCTGAAAATGGGGCGAAAACTGACCAATCAAGCGAATGTGTGTGTAAAATTGTGTTTGGTTCTCCGGATGTAAATCCGAAATCGATTATATGTCTGGAAATGATAAAAAAGTCATAGAGCAGAATTCTCACGGTGAATTTGAACTTACCGCTTATGGGGAATTTTTAAGTTATTTCCATACTCATATCCAGCTCTTTAACGGGCTCATTTCTGCTAAAAAAATTTCCCCGGCTGATCAGGAAGTTCTCAAACAAAAAGTACGTTCTTATATCGTGAGTAACATTCAAAAAACGGAACAATTCTTCGATCACCTGCCGAAGTTTGCGGAATTTCTCGGGATGTCGCAAGCGGATCTTTCCGCGTTTATGACGAAAAATTTCATGAACACGCATGCGGGGATCAAAAACAAACTCATCGAACAGGAAAAGGCGAACGTTGGCAAACCTAGAAAGAAAAAGTACGCGCGTATCTCGGAAGAGATTGTAGAAACGATCGGTGTTTTAGTCGCTCCCGGAAAAAGATTTATTGGGATGGAAGGTTACGTTGTGCTCCGGGACGACGCGACCGGAAAGGATCTCGAACCGTCCGTTTCTTCTTTCGGAGAAACTCCGAAATCTGCCGAAGAAAGTTCCATTAAAAAAGCTACTGTCTCGGTTGCGCCAACGCCGCCTTTGAAGAAACCTCCGGAAAAATTGATTCTTACCGAACTTGTGGAGAAATTCGGTTCCGAATTTTCGGGCAACGCTCTCGTTTTGAAAAAGGAAGAATTGGACGAAGAGGAGGTTGCAAACCATATCGCGGTCGACGACAACGAGGAATTGTTAACCGAAGTAGAAGATCTTCAATTCGGCGGATTTCACGAGCCTACATTTGTAGAAGAAATGGAATCGGAAGAGCCTCCCGTGAATATTCCATTTTCCAAATATATGGAAAGTATAAATCGTGTTCGACAATTTCAAAAAGAAGGACAACCGGACGCTTATAAAAAATGGGTGATGACTCTTTCTCCGGAGCTTAGCGCACTCGTTCAACTTCATTCGTTCGTATTGAAAGAAATGAAAAACGAACCCATAGATTGGAATTCGATCATCTCTTCGATTTCCTCTCGAATTGGTTTAAAAGATTCGAGACTTTGGAAGGTCTTGGAACTCACCCGCGTTTTTGCCGAACTCAGAGCCGGTTTAGAAGTGGCTTTTGTTTCTTCTAAGGCCGCCGGGCCTGGAATGGAAGAACTCGTAAAAAAAGCTTGGCCTCATATTCTCAAAATCTTCGAAGAGTATCCGAATACTTCCTCTTTGCGTCAAAAATTGGATCAGCTTTTTGCGAGAATTCCGGATGCCACTCAGAGAAAAAAACTTTCCGATTTTTTTCTTCCCGTTCTTCAAAAACTCTAATCGAATTTTTTCATTTTAAATTTCGTTTTTGAAACTACACGTTTCGGATCCATTCTTTGAAAACGGATTTGTTTTTTTTCAAAGTTGTTCGAATCCGATGATGCTACTTAACGTGAGTTCGATATAACAAAATGCGAAAGCGATTATATGTTTCGACTCGTAGGGAGAAACATTGAGTTAAAGCGCGGTCGCGAGCCATTTTATCTATGAAATTCGCGAGCTGCGACGACGACCCGCAGAGCGACCTAAACACCGACCCATAGGAAGGTGTTTGCTGAGTTCAGGAAAGCTCTGCGCCTGAGTTCAGGGAGTCGTTGCACTTTAGTTTCTTATTCGCTCAAACTTTCTTACGACCGACCCTGCTCACGTTACTTACTGAAAGTTAAAGTAGTTTGTCATTGGAGGAACCAAGGAAAAACTAGGAAATTCTAGTGAGAGGAAATTGCGATCCTTTCTGCGATCAACAATCATAGGATTTTTATAAAACAGCGCGGTAGTTCCCACGTTTCAAGTGATTAGATTTTAGGGATTAGGACTTTACATTTACAGAAGAGGAAAATTAACCTTTGTTAAAGTCTGATCCCTCTCCTAGGTAAGGTCAGATGTCAGGGTTTTAGGGTCAGTGGTTAGGACTTTACAAGCGCTTTGTAAAAGGAGTTCTATCATTTTAACAAAACCGGGCTTCATCGATTTCCAATGGAAAGATTAGAAGCTATCTCAAAAATATTTTATCTTTGTTTAAAACGCCGATTCCAATCATTCTAAGATATTTTTGAGATAGCTTCCAACAAATAAATCGTATTTGTAGAGCTTTTGGATACATTTATGACTGAAAATTTCCAACGGATTCGTGTCTATTCTTTGCCAATCTTCAATCAAATTTCGATTCTTTCGAAAAGAATCTTATTTTTTTAGATCTGGAACGATGTTCGAAGTTGTGTTATACTTGAAAACGAAATAAAAAAGACCCAGCAATTAGAAAGTCTTTTTTGAAAATGAGGAGTTCCACGTTTTAGTGGATAGATGTCAGGGTTTTAGGGTCAGGACTTTACAGGAGTAACGCGGAAAAAAATCCGGATCACTCGTACTACAAAAAACCGCATCGGTCCGATCTTTTACCAGTCGGGTACCGTTTGATTCACAACAGATTCTTATTTCAATCCCGTCTTTTAAAAGAATGTTTTCAATTTACTTAACTCTCAATTTATTGGACAATAGCTGGGGAATTTTGCTGAAATTTCAGCCATAAACTATAGACGGCCCCGACGTTTTATGGAAACCAGGGAAATTGGATGATGAGGGATCTCTGCAGATGAATGATCTAAAAGAACAATTACAACTTCAAAGGTATCTGGAGGAAAACGGACTTTATGAGAAGTCGTTCGAACATGATAACTGCGGAGTAGGATTTGTTGCTTCCTTTCAGGGTGAAAATAGCCACAGAATCGTATCTATGGGGCTTAAGGCAGTCGCATGCCTGACGCACAGAGGAGCGGTGGATGCGGATATGGTTACCGGAGACGGAGCCGGTATCATGATCCAGATTCCCAAAAAGTTGTTCGCTACCTATATCGAAGAGATGGGTCATAGACGACCCGAAGAGGATTCCATCGGAGTAGGGATGATCTTTCTTCCGAGAGAAGACATCGATAAACAAGATATGTGTCGTAGTTTAGTGGAGTCCGCGCTTATGGAGTTTAACTTTAAGCTTTATGCATGGAGATACGTTCCCGTAAATCCGGAAGTACTCGGACCCAAAGCCAATCAATCCAGGCCTCAGATCGAACAAGTTCTCATCGGCAAACCGGAAGGAATGTCAAACGACGACTTTGAAACCAAACTCTTTTTGATTCAGAAAAAATTGATGAGGGATGCGGATCGTCATTCTCTCGCGGGAGATCTTTATATCTGTTCTCTTTCCTCGGAAAGAATCGTATTCAAGGGGCTTTTCAACGGAAACCAGGTTTCCCAGTTTTATGAAGACTTGAACTCGCCAGATATGGTTTCTCCGTATTGTATCTTTCACCAAAGGTATTCCACAAACACGTTCCCTTCTTGGGCTCTGGCGCAACCGTTTCGGATTCTCGCACACAACGGAGAGATCAACACGATCGCAGGAAACAGAATCTGGATGCTCGCTCGAGAAGAAGAACTTGAGTGTAAAAAATGGGGTGAATATCAAAAGGAAATTCATCCGATCATTCGCCCTCACATGAGCGATTCCGCCAGTTTGGACAACGCAATGGAGGCGATCGTTCGGTCCGGAAAAGACGTTCTCCAAGCCAAAGCGATGCTCGTTCCGAACGCTTGGTCCAAAAACCTAACGATGTCGGAAGAGTTAAAAAGTTTTTATGAATATAATAACACTCTTATAGAGCCTTGGGATGGTCCGGCTGCTCTTGCTTTTGCGGAAGGGGATTGGATCGGAGGCGCTCTCGACAGAAACGGTCTTCGTCCCGCACGTTATGCGGTTACGGAAGACGGTCTTTTGGTCATGGGTTCCGAGGCCGGGCTCGTTCAAGTGGACGAGGAAATCGTAACAAAAAAAGGACGTCTCGGTCCCGGAGAGATGATCGGGATCAATTTAAAAGAGAAAAAACTCTATTATAACGAGGACATCAACTCTCTCTTCGAAAAAAAATACGATTATAGAGAATGGTCCAAAGAAAACGTATCTTATCTCAACCAGGATTTGGATTCTTCCATCAACGAAACGATCACCTACAAAGGCGATGATCTTAAGAGAAGACAAATCTTGTTCGCGTATTCTCCGTTTAAACAAAAATCGGTGATCAAACCGCAGGCACACCAGGCAAAAGAAGCGATCAGTTCGATGGGGGACGATACTCCTCTTTCGATTCTGATGCTTTCCAGAATCGGTCTTTACACTTACTTTCGTCAGAGATTCGCTCAGGTAACCAATCCTCCGATCGACTACATCCGCGAAAAAGGTGTGACCTCTCTTTACACCCGTCTTGTCAAAAAGATGAATCTGTTCGGGGACGAAAAGCCTCAGAACTGTTTGGTTCTTTCCCATCCCTATCTCACGAATCTGGATCTGAAAAGAATCCGGGAAATGGAAGGAAAGCCGTATAAAATTCTCACGTTAGATGCAACCTTTGAGGCGCATCTGGAAACGGAAACGAATCTCAATCGAAATTATCTCGAAAAGGCTCTAGAAGCTCTTCTCGAACAGGCCTTGCAGGCGGCGAAATCCGGAACGAACATTCTAATTCTTTCCGATAAAAAACTTTCGAAAGAAAGGGCTCCGATTCCGATGGAACTTGCGGTCGCGGCGGTTCATAACCATTTGATCCGAAACAAAACACGTTCCGCGGTTTCGATTCTCGTAGAGACCGGATCCGCATTCGAAATTCATAATGTGGCAGTGCTGCTCGGATACGGAGCTTCGGGAGTCAACAGTTATCTGATCTGGGACACGTTATTTGATCTTTGGGAAAAGGGAGAATTTGATTCCGAAGAGGGAAGTCGTCCAGAATTTCACACGATCTGCGGAAACTATCGCTACGGAACCGATGACGGACTTTTAAAAATCATGTCCAAGATGGGAATCTCTATTCTTTCCTCTTACGTGGGCGGTCAGGTATTCGAAGCGATCGGTCTTTCCAGAACCCTCGTATCCAAGTATTTTCCCGGAACGTATTCCAGAATTTCAGGAATCGGAATCGGCGGGATCGAACAGAACATTCTTAGAAATCACGAACAGGCGTTTTATAAGGAAATCAATCCGGAAGATTTTATCTCCGAAAAGGACGATCAGCCTCACCGTTGGTCTCCTAGAGTCGTTAAGTTCTTAAGAAAAGCGGCGGTCGATAACGACTACGAGGCTTTCAAAGAAGCGACTAAAATTCTCAAAGAAAGCGATCCGATCAATATCCGAGATCTATTCGACTTTGTTGCGAAAAAACCGATTCCGATCGAAGAAGTGGAAACCGTTACCGAAATTCAAAAACGTTTCTTAACTCCGGGAATGTCTCACGGTGCGTTGTCCATCGAAGCGCATACGGATCTTGCGATCGCCATGAACCGGTTAGGCGCTAAGTCTTCCTCCGGAGAAGGTGGGGAAAATCCTTCCCGTTACGTTGTGAACGAAAACGGAGATCTTGCCAATTCTTCCATCAAACAAATCGCTTCGGGAAGATTCGGCGTTACTTCAGAGTATTTGAACTCCGCAACGGAGATCGAAATCAAAATCGCGCAAGGCGCAAAACCGGGAGAAGGCGGTCAACTTCCGGGTAAGAAGAACAACGAGGAAATCGCGACTAACCGTCACACTCCGATGGGAATCGATTTGATTTCTCCTCCTCCGCATCACGATATTTATTCGATCGAGGATTTATCGCAGCTCATCTACGACTTAAAGATGGCGAACCATAAGGCGCAGGTTTCCGTAAAACTCGTGTCCGAAGCGGGAGTGGGAACGATCGCCGCCGGAGTTGCTAAAGCGAACGCGGACGTGATTCTGATTTCCGGTCACGTGGGCGGAACCGGTGCGGCTCCGATCACTTCGATCAAGTATGCGGGTTCTCCTTGGGAACTCGGTCTTTCCGAAACACATCAAGTTTTAGTAATGAATGGACTTCGTGATCGAGTTGTATTAAGAACGGACGGCGGTATCGTTTCGGGAAGAGACGTGATCATCGCCGCTTGTTTGGGCGCGGAAGAATACGGAGTGGGAACCGCGTCGTTAGTCGCTCTTGGTTGTATCATGGCGAGAAAATGCCACTTGAACAACTGTCCTACCGGAATCGCGACTCAGGACATTAAGTTCCGTGCGAAGTACAAAGGATCTCCGGATCAGCTCGTAAATCTTTTCACTTGTCTCGCTCTCGAAGTGAGGGAACATCTCGCGGAACTCGGATTCAGATCCATTGACGAGATCATCGGAAGAACCGATCTCTTAAAACAGATTACACGCTACGAAAGAGACCGTTTGGATTCTCTCGATCTCAATCCGATTCTTGTTCGTTTGCCTCTATTTTACGATCCTGCAAAACAGAAAAAAGACAGATCGATTCGCAAAGAACCGATCGGAGAAGTATTGGACGATCGTATTATCAAAGACGCCGAAAAAGCGCTCGAAGGAAAATCTTCTATGGCTCTTTCTTATTTGGTGCGCAACACGAACAGAACCGTGGGAGCGAAGATCTCCGGTTTGATCGCTAGAAAATACGGTTCCAAAGGTTTGCCTGGAAAGTTGGAAATTATCTTAGAAGGAACCGCAGGACAATCTTTAGGAGCTTGGCTCGTCAAAGGCGTTCAGATCACCTTACACGGAGATGCGAACGATTACGTAGGTAAGGGGCTCTGCGGAGGTGTGATCGTGATCAAAAAACACCGAAAATCCAAGTTCAAAGCCTATGAAAATACGATTATCGGAAACACTTGTCTTTACGGTGCGACTTCCGGAAAACTATTCTGTTCGGGAAGAGCGGGAGAACGTTTCGGAGTTCGAAACTCGGGAGCGGATGCGGTCGTAGGCGGTGCGGGAGATCACTTTCTCGAATACATGACCAGCGGAACCATCGTTTGTCTCGGAAGTGTAGGTAAAAATATGGGAGCCGGTATGACCGGAGGAAGCGCGTATTTCTTTCAAAAAGGATGGGATGTCCAATCTCTTTTAAACAAGGAATATGTGAAGACCGTAGATCTGGAAAACAGCGATTACGAGGTCATCAAAAATCTAATCTCCGAACATTCCAAACTGACCGGTTCCGATTTATCGGAAGGAATCTTAAAGGATTTCGAAACGAATAAAAATTATTTCGTAAAGGTAGTTCCGAAATAATATTACAAGAATTGAATGGATATTTCTCTAAGTTATGCAAGAAAACAGGGTTTAGCGAAACTCAAATATGCGTTTTTTGGATGTATAACTCAGCGTGAACATATTATTCAAATATTCATTCAAGAAATATTTCACAAAATCAAATATTATTAGATTTTTAATTTTATCTTTAATATCTCAAATACTACCGATCCCTACAAAAAAGAGTACCATTAATTTGAACATAAATCCCGCGTTTGATGAAGAATTTTAGACACTCTATTATGTAGAGATGAGTAATTCTAATATTCACATTAATTTTCACCTTGAAGTTCGAGGCAATTGGATTGAGTTTTCTATTTAGGCCATTCCATTTTTATAATACTTCTAATGGTTGAAAGATTCAAAGTATTTAATAAATGGTACTCTAAATTATCATTCATTTATCCAATTTTAATATTAGACATTATATTTGCGGGCGGATTTATTTATTATGAGAGCGGCCATTCTTCAAGTGACGGGAGTGGCCAAATGTTAACACTGGTACTTCTCATTATTAACGCACCGATTCCTTTTCTATTTCTAATTCATAAATATTTAATAAAGTTGTTGAAAAATTAATTCTTTATCCGTTTCTGCTTAATTGAAATGGATGTTTGGAGCGGTTTTGCTAAACTGAACCATGAAATTTTTCAACAACTCTATTAGAGTGATCGAAAATTAATTCTCCGCTTATTTTTGTTCATTGAAACGGACGATTGAAGCAGTTTTGTAAATCCGAATATGGAATTTTCAAAAACTCTATCGGGAGAATTGAATTTTCTACTTACAAAAAACGACTTGCCGAAAAATTTCTTAAAAAGGAATGAGGTAGTTTATGAAAAAAATGAAAACCAACGGAACATGCGCGTATTGCAAGGAAGAAATACCGAAAAATTCCAGATCCATAAAAGCGCATATTTCAAAGTGCGACGGTAAAAACAAATCGAAAAAGGACAAAACCTTCCATCATATGCTTTTGCTGATTGAGGGAAAATACAATCCCGAGTATTGGCTTGTAATCAAGGCAAAGGCAGATACTTCCTTGAAAAAAATAGATTCATTCATAAAAAATATATGGGTCGAATGTTGCGGTCATTTAAGCGCCTTTGAAGTGGGATCCGGTGATATTGAAATGGAGAAAAAAATCGGACAAGTTTTTGAAGAAGGTTTTAAAGTGGATTACGTATATGATTTCGGATCATCCACGGAACTATCTTTATCGTTAATTGATGAAATCGAAGACGAAGACGAAAAAGATATTAAAATAATATTTAGAAATAAGGCCATTGATTTTAAATGTTCTCATTGCGAGAATAAAGCGACGATGATTTGTCCGTTTTGTATCCATGACGGATCGGGTTTTTTATGCAAATCTTGTATTAAAGATCATGAATGTGTTGAGGAGGAAGGGGAGGATCTGCTTTTGCCTCTTGTAAATTCTCCGAGAGCGGGAGAATGCGGATACATCGGTTATGAGGATAAAGACGTAAAAAAGTATTTTCCGAAAGGAATATTTTAGGATTTTGCGTTACGGCTTTTAATTGTAGCTTTTTTCAACGCTTTTATTTTTGATAACTTCGGCGAATTCTTTAGAAGCTATCTCAAAAATATCTTAGAATAATTGGAATCGGCGTTTTAAGCAAAGATAAAGTATTTTTGAGATGGTTTCTAGAGTTATCTAAAAATAAATTTTCCCTTTGTTTCTGTTTCATTGAAATGGACGATTGAAGCAGTTTGTGAATCTGAATATGGAATTTTTCAAAACTCTATTGGGAGAATTTTGACAAAATTAAGTCGCATTAAAAAATTGTAAATTTTATGCAACATTATCTAACTTAACGCGAGTTCGGCCTAAGGAGCAAGTAAAAGTTGTAAATTGTCTTTGGATCTCAAATTCAAAGAAGGTTTTTTTGGAAAAAATGAAAATGCAACTAAACCGCTTACTACTCAGACGTATGAAACTGGTACCAAAAATTAACGGACGGTTTTTACAAAGATATAGAAGCGCTCACAAAATTGCGACGAATCCAGAATTGTTGGCTTTTTTTGAAGAAGATCTAACATTAGAGTTGTTGAAAAATTAATTCTCTATCCGTTTCTACTCCATTGAAATGGACGTTTGAAGCGGTTTTGTTAATCTGAATCACGGAATTTTTCGACAACTCTATTCTAAATTTTGAAACAAACTTATTACAGTATCCTTTCCATGCGTCCGAGTAGTAATAGATTAACAGCCCAATTGAAAAAGCTTCGATCTAGTATGTTGAATCTGACAAATATTTTTAAGTTCATCATTAACTGCTTCAACGATAGCTCTTTTTCTTAAAAGAATTTTATCAGCTAAGGGCATTCATTTATTTTTCATATTCTTTTTTAATTTTGTAATGAGTTGAATCCCCTTTTCATAAAAACTTTCAAATAGAGATTGACTGATGTAACCTCTATCTCCGAAAAGTTTACAGCGCATCCCAAAACTTTATTTCACTTTATTACTGATCTCTACATAATAGAGTGTCCAAAATTCTACATCTAAACGGGGATTTGTGCTAAAATTGGCGGTACTCCTTTATGTAGAGATCAGTAGTCGTCCAAAGGAATCAATTTTTGAGAATAGATATCCGATGACGCTAATTGGAAAAAATCGTAAAATTGAGAATAGCGACCCAATACGCTCTTTTCGTTAAACAAACCGAAAAAGAGAAAAATATGAGCGTATAACGTAAATCTTCTATCGTATTTGAATGTCACGGGTTGTTGTAATGTTTCCGACTCGACTGTAAATTCTGTTTTTTGTATGACAGAATTCCATGTGGGAACTAATCCCAAGGTGAAGGTCCTCAATAAAGTCGTTGCGAGCACAGTTTTACTATCATTATAAATTTCTAATTTGACTCGAATGACATTTTTATATTTTTTTCGGAGAAAATCCAAATCGTCGATCCCTTTGAAGGCGATCACTATGTTTTGAAAACAACGACATTGTGCGAAAGCGCTTGCAAAATTTCTTTTTGCATATCCGGCAACCAAGGGGCTCTGAAATTTCCGAAGAGAGTCTTTCCCTATTTTGGGAGCATTTTCTTGGTCTGCGAGTTTTGGATCTATGTCGCTCCAAAATTCTTCTATAATCACCAAAGTTTCTTCCAATCTAGGAAGATGATTGCCGAGTTCGATTTTGGGAGGAAGTTCTTTTTCGGTTACTGTTAGGCAACCTTGTAAAAGAAAGGATATAAGGATAAAAAGAATTCGATTTTTCAAAATGATTGTCTATTGAGGTGGAATACTTTTCATTGCTCAAGGAGAGACTCGGAATGTCAATTTTTTTAAATCGGATTGTGTTCATCGCGTTTTTTGTGTTAGCTTCGAATTGTACGAAGGAAGTGGTACGTGTATATAATCCTATAACAGATAAAGATAAAAAATCATATGGAGTTATAGCTTTCGGGCTTTATGCGTACAACCAAAATCATAAAGATTTATTGAATTTATTCAGCAAAGATTCAGGGACTGTATTTGCTGAACTTGGAATGTACGGGGTCAAATTCTCCGAGGTCGTTTCAAAAGACGCCAAAAAAAATTCTCTGACCGTAAGTCCGTATCCGATTGAAGGACCGGTGATGGTGGAAAAAGTAGAATCGACTCAATACCTTGAAGGAAAAACCGGATATCTTTCACCGTATTATCTTTTACTATCAATTGATCCTACAAAGGAATATGCAATTACCGGCATAACTTATACTTATCAAGTAAATTGTGGTCAGAAGTGCAGACGAATAGTGGTTCGGGATTTTTCGGTAGAGCCATCCAAATCTTTTAAGGCATTTCCTATTAAAACAAAAGCGGGGGATATCACATTTGGTGGGATTTTGATGGCAAGGGTGGCTCCGTCTTCAAAAGACGATCCTTACGGCATCGCAGATGATGCGCCGAATCTCAGCGAACTTTTTGCCGGAAATAAAGTATTGGTAAATCTAGAATCTGGAGAAGAGTATATCAAAGGAATGGAATCTGATTATTTAAAGAAATTATTTTACGGTGGAGAAGTAAGTCAGAAGAACGCGGAAAAATTGTTCTATGAGAATTTAATCAAAGCGTATCCGGAAGGTTATTGGAAAACACTTGCTGAAAAAAAGAGAGTTGCTTTAGGCAATTAATTTTGGAATCGATTCCCCGAACCGGAAAATAAAATGGGCCCGAAAAAAGTTTGGAAGTTTTTTACTTGTATGAGTTGTGAAACAAAGTATTGGATAGAAGAAATCTCTAGGCCTATTCCTATTAAACAACCCTTTGAAAGTGGGATCGCCAACAAGTGCTGAAAAGGGTTGCGATTTGTTTCCGACGGAGTTGGGAAATACGATTATTGTTTTTTTATAAAAAAATAATTTCGTGAAATAGATTGGGTTTCACTTTAAGATAAAAGTAATGTCTCTTCTCGAATCTGAAAAAATACCCTTAGGAAGTTTACTCCCTGAATTTTGTTTGGAAGATCCGGATGGAAAAATGTATTCTTCCGATCAACTATTCGGTTCGACGGGATTGTTGTTGGTCGTGACCTGTAATCATTGTCCTTATGCTCAAGCGATTTGGCCGAGACTGATTCGTTTTGCCGGAGAAATCCAATCTCTTGGAGTCAGGACGGTTGCAATCAATCCGAATATTCATCCAGATTATCCTGACGATTCTCCCCAAATGATGCTTTCGAAAATAAAGGAATGGGGGATTCCCTTTCCTTATTTAGTTGATAAGACCCAAGAGGTCGCAAAAAAATTAAGTTCGATGTGCACGCCGGATATTTATCTTTATGATGAGGAAAAAAAGCTTTATTATCATGGAAGAATGGATGATAACTGGAAGAACGAAAAGCAGGTCTCTAGAAAGGAACTGGAATACGCGGTTCATCAACTTGTAAAAGGAAATCCCGCACCGATCAATCAAATGCCTTCGATAGGTTGTTCCATCAAATGGAAGGAATAAACTCTTGCCCGCAATAACGCCCGACCATACTCCAATTTCCACAGAATCTTTTCAAGATGCGGATTTCGTCAATAAACATTATCGTGAGATCGAAACGAGAGCTCTGGATCATTTTAGAGATGAGTTTAGAAAAAACGAAAGTTCTTTAGATAAGGTATCTACCGTTGCTCTGACTACTTTCCTAAGAAAGAGCGGCGGTCTGTATCAGGACTGGAAAATATTAAAAAAGAATCTTACAGACAAATACGAGGAGCTTCAGAGAAGCCGGAATTTGGAATACGAGCTGGCATACCGTAGTCTAGTTACAAATAAAAGTCGCAAGAAGCCGACCACTTTAATTGAGGACATCTTTCAGTCGGCGGTCGATGGCATTTTGAATACCGTATATACTTGGTTTGATTTGGACAAAAAATCGGAATTTGAGCCTCCACAGAAACCGATAGACACTCGCGATTCATCTGCAAAGGACGAAGAACTCAAAAAATTCTATCGAGAGATGATTCAGAAAAAACTGAAGGAAAGAGATCGAAGTTTCTCTCTTTTTCAGGATTTGTTAAAGGGATCGGCTCTGAATTGGAACCAGACTTATCGGAAGAAATTTCATCAGAGTCTTGCATCGACTACAAAACAACTGGAATCGTCTAAGGCGAATAAGGCGGAAATTTTAAGCAGTAAAAAGATCGCTAAAAAGGCGGTTTCTGGTTTCCAAGAGGAGGATAGGATCCAAAAATATTCGGTTTTCATGATAGACTATTTTTTCGATCGACTACTTAAAAATGAGCCGATCGTTGAAAGTAAAATGACCGTTCCTGAAAAATTAGAAAATACGAAACTGGAAGAAAAATCCAAAAATCAAAATAATGACAAAAGTACCGTTCCGATTCCAAGTTTTGCCAAAAAAGATCCTGAGGTTCAAAAGGTGGCCGATCGGGCAAGTGAAAGATCGAATTCTTCTAACAAAAATTGTCCGATCACTGATCTTCCCGAACATTTGATCAAAGAATGTTATTCCGACTATTTGATCGTGGATTTGTCCACCAAGGAAAAACGTCTCGAATTACATCGAATCCGCTTGGGTAAGGAAAATCAAAATACAAGAGCCGAAGCTATTGAATTTTTCAATGATTGTATAAATAAGGATCCTTTCGCGATTACTTTGGCGGAGTCAGTTCTAAAAAGACATACAATCACTCAGGAAGAAGAGGAGCGATTGAGTGCGATGATTCGGAAACAAAAGGCTTGCAAGTAGTGGGTTGTTGGGAAAAGTCCTTATTTGACTAAAACTTATCTCAAAAATACTTTATCTTTATTTAAAACGTCGATTCCGATCATTCTTTGTTATATGAATCATTTTGAAAAAATCGTCGATCGATACGGCGGATGGAAACTCTGGGATCGTTTGGATTTCGTGGAGTTTTATTTCCAACACTTGGGCGGTCCGCTACCTCTTTTGAAAGGTCTCGGTAGAACTTTCGGTAAATACGGCAGCGTGAAAGTTTTTCCCAAGAAATTTGTCGCTGAATTTTTAGAATATCCGGCTCCCGGAAAAAAAATAGTATTCCAAAATGGTAAAGTAGGAATATTTAATGCGAATGATGATTCAAACACATTCACGATCCCTAATTATAGGGATAGTTTTCGCGGCTTGCGAAAATACAGACGTTGGAGTTCTCTAGACGCTTCGTATTTTTTCGGTTATGCGGTCACTCAGTATTTGAGTGTGCCCTTTATTCTGAAGAAATATACGGTTCGAGAAGTCGAACTAACCGACGGGGGACTTCAGGTTGATGTGGAGTTCCCACAATATCTTCATACACATTGTGAAAAACAATCCTATCGCTTCGATAAAGAGGGACTTCTTGTTCGCAACGATTATACTGCTGACATTGTCGGCCCTTGGGCTAAGGGCGCGCATTTTACGACTCACTTTCAAGAAATAGACGGACTTCCAATTCCGACAAAAAGAAATGTGTTTGTTCGTTTGGGAGGTTTCGTGACTCCGATTCCTGTTTTATCGGCGGAACTGAAACCTTTGAAGATTCATTTTCGTTGAAATTTTTCCTAAAACTTTACTCATCTCTACATAATAGTGTATCTAAAATTCTGCGTCTAAAACGCGGGGTTTATGCTCAAATGAACGGTATTCTATTTTAACGTGAGCAGGGTCGTAAAAAAGTTTGGGCGAATAAGAAACTAAAGTGCAACGACTCCCTGAACTCAGGCGCAGAGCTTTCCTGAACTCAGCAAACACCTTCCTATGGGTCGGTGTTTAGGTCGCTCTGCGGGTCGTCGTCGCAGCTCGCGAATTTCATAGATAAAATGGCTCGCGACCGCGCTCTAACTCAATGTTGCTGCCTACGATCGCAACATAAT
>NZ_AHMT02000052.1:0-5000 GCF_000243815.2 Leptospira alexanderi serovar Manhao 3 str. L 60
GTAGTTTTTCATCGCCTGGTTCTGGTTGTATTTGCCACTCTCTATTTCCTTGATCACTTTCATCTTGAACGCTTCGCTGTAACGTCTGATCGTTGTCATTTTCCCTTCCTTTTTCTGACAACTTTTTCTAGGACGCTACAGGATGATGTTTCCTCGGAAATTTTGTCGTTTATCAATTTGTCTCCTTAGAAGTGGAATCGAAAAATGTGGGCTTTTTCAAGATCTCGTTTTCATTTTGACAAGATTTTATTTCTAATTGTTTCGACAAACGATTTCAGGAAGAGGTCGTTTTACTGGCAATTCAAGTCTGCTTAGCATTCGTTTGAGGAATCGTTTTTCTTATTATTTTCAAACTGTGCTTTTATTATTTGAGTGGTGTAGTTTGGGGACAATTGCCAATTCTATCAATTTAACGAAAAAAGGCTGATGGATTTTCAGAGTTTGTCCCAAAAACTCCGGTTTTATTCGAATCTCCCGGGACTGGAAACCTCGGAGTTTTTTGTAGAGAAATTCCGACGATTGATCCAATCGTTTCGCGCAAGGAGGCGCCATAATAAAAAAGAAATATTTCATGGTTTCAAAACGCACTCAAATGCGATTTTGCGAATCAGAAAATAGGGGAAGTTTTTTTGAGTCGCAAAAATACTGGAAAGAACGCGAAACCTATGGCATTCGATTTGAATTGAATACAGAATATAAAGTACATTTTTGAGTATCTGGGAACTGGGTTACGGAACCTGCTTGCATTATTTAAACTGAATTTTACATTCGCATTTCGGGAAATACTATTATGCAACATACGAAAGAAGAAATTCTAAAAGACATATATCTTTTCTCCAATTTTACGGAAGACGAATTGAGTGCCATTGCGGAAAAGACGGAATATAAAGTTTACGAACAAGGTGATGCAATTTTTCACGAAGGCAACGATGCAAAGGCGTTTTTCGTGGTGATTTACGGAACTTTAAAAGTTCTTACCTCCACTGAAAAAGGGGACGACGTGAATGTGACCACCATAGCAACAGGCGATCATTTTGGTGAATTGCCATTTTTGGATCCGGGTAAACGTTCCGCTTCGGTAGAAGCGATGGAGAGATCCGAACTTTTGAGAATTCCCTACGATCATTTAAAAGCGGTCTTTGAAAAAGATTCCAAAGCTTCTTTAAAATTTTATCAGGCGATTTCCCATTTTTTAGCTAAACGTTTGAGAATGTTGACGCACGATTTGACTTATGCAAGGGAACTGAGAAAGAGATATACGATCTGATTTCTAAAAAAAACCGGTATATTTTGACTGCGAGAAGATAGGGACGATCGGCGAAGATCTTATAAGAGTATTCAAAATCTTTAAAAAACATTCTAAGATTGAAAAAGGAGAATGATCGCAGACTCTATGTCCTGAATTTGGATCGGTTTGGCAATATAGGCGTCCATGCCCGCTTCCAGACATTTTTCTTTGTCTCCTTCCATTGCGTTAGCCGTCATTGCTACAATTACCGGTTTCGATTTTGCGAAATCTTTTCGGATAAGATGTGTGGCTTCGTAGCCGTCCATCTCAGGCATTTGGATGTCCATAAAAATTAGATCGTAATTCCGCTCTTTCAGACATTCGATTGTTTCCAGGCCGTTTAAAGCTGTATCCGCAGTATACCCAAGTTTCATAAGAAGACGAAGAGCAATTTTCTGATTAATTAAGTTGTCTTCGACTAAAAGAATTTTGAGTGGAATCCTTTCAGAGAGTAGCTTTTCATTTTCTCCTTGTTTTTCTTCTTTTGGAACCTTGGTGGGAAACGCTTTTTCGAAATTTTTACTGAGTTCTTCCAAAAGAATCGGTTTAAACATCATAAAGATATTAAATCCGGGACGGTTGAAAAGTCCGTTCGTAACGTGATAATAGGAATCCTTCAGTTCCTTTTCCACAAAAAGAATGATCGTAAGTTTTAAAGAAGGGTTTTGATTTTTGAGTTCGTCCAACATCTCGGGTAGATTCATATCCGGAAGGTTTAGGTCCGTTAGAAAAATTCCGATTTTTTCTTCTCCGCGGATGACACGAATCGCTTCTTTTGCCGTCTTTACAATCTTAACCGAAAATCCGTTTCGTTCGCAGAATTTTTTTATCTGTTCCCTAAAGTCGAATTCTTGGAGCGAAAGGATTGCTATGGTTGCCAAGTTCTTAGAATGAAGTTCCTGAATTCCAGCCGGGATTTCGTATTCTAATCTTTCCGTAAGAATGGATAAGGTAAATTCGGAGCCTTGATTCACTTGACTTTTTACGATGATTTCACCTTTCATCAACTCGGCTAATTTTTTACTGATCGTAAGACCGAGCCCAGAACCTCCGTATTTCCGAGTGGTGGAAGAATCCACCTGACTGAAAGCCCTAAAAAGAAGTTCCAATTTCTCTTCGGCGATGCCGATTCCCGTGTCCTTTACATGAAAGATGATTCTGAATTTATTGTTCGGAAATTTTTCGGCTTCCACTTTCAAAAGTATTTTTCCTTTTTCCGTGAACTTAATCGAGTTTCCGAGAAGATTTGTCAAAATTTGTCTCAGTCTGTACGGGTCGGAGATAATCCAATTCGGAACCAGGGAGGATATACTGAATTCGATCACAAGGCCTTTCTCTTCCGCCATGGGACGGAATAAATTGATCACATCGCTCGTGAGTTTTTCCGGAGATACGGGTTGCATTTCGAGTGTAAGCTGTCCCGATTCGATTCTCGAAAGATCAAGAATGTCGTTTAACAAAATAAGTAGATTTTGCCCACTCGACTTGATGATATCCAAGTATTCTTTTTGTTCCGCACCGAGAGGCGTGCCTTCCAAAAGACTTACCGTACCGATTACTCCATTGAGAGGGGTTCTAATTTCATGACTCATCATCGCTAGAAAGTCCGTTTTTGCTTTGGACGCGGCTTCGGCGCTTTCTTTGGCACGCTTTAGAGAATCTTCATATACCTTTCGTTCGGTGATTTCGTGCCAGACCGAGAGAAAAACTCGCTTTTGACTGATTATGATGGGAATCAGAGTGACTTCTGTGGAAAATTCTTCTCCGTTAAAACGTTTATAGACCCATTCAAATGTGTAAGAACCTTTTTTCAGGGCGATCGATTCGAATTCGCTCATCATCTTTTTTTCTATTCTTCCGTCGGCTTGAATTTCCGCCGAGAAATGAGCCGGATGTTTTCCTAAAACGAGTTTTTTATCGGAACATCGGAGCATTTTCAGAGTTGCAGGGTTACATTCGAAAATTCCGGAGTCGTCGTATAACACGTGAGGTTCGCTCGAACGTTCAAATAGAAGTTTGAATTTTTCTTCGGCTAACTTTTTATCCGTGATGTCTACGGAAATCGCGCTGACTCCTGTAATTTCGTATTCCGCGTTTCTGATCGGATGAAAGGAAAGTTCGCTGAAAACGAAGGTTCCGTCCTGATTTGGTCTTTTGCCCGCTACGCTAAACTTTTCTCCAGACAATGCCCTATCATAGAATTCCTTCCAATATTCGAAAACCTTCGGAGGAAGTTCCTTTTGAAATACGTTAAAACCGGGCGAGATTTCAGAATGATAAAAGTCCTGCATTGCGTTTTGGAATTGAGAATTGAATATGAGTAATTGATAATTTTTATCGATGGACCATATCATCGCTTCCAAGTTTTCAATAATCGCGTTCAGGTTGGTTTCCTGTTCCGTTATCGTTGCCGCTTGTTCCAAGATAAATTTTCGCGCGTTGATTTTTTCGGTGATATCTTTGATCTGAACTAGAATGATTCGGTTCAAACGGGTGGAAACCGTTCGAAAGGACGTATTTCCCCAAAATTTTCGACCCCGAAATGTTTGAAATTCCACTTCCCAGGAGGGGGTTTCTCCAGATAAAATTTTTCTCTTTCTGGATTCGTATTCGGAAAAGGAAAATCCCGGGGTAAGTAAATTCGAAAATGGAATATTCAAAATATCGGATGGACCTTGGGTTTCGAAATATAGATTTGCGGTTTGGTTGGCTTCGAGAATCAGATCTTTTTCCGGATCGAGCAATAGAATCGTGTTAGTCGATTTCTGAAAGATCGTAGAACGAAGTTCCGCGTCCTGTAAAAAAATACTAGGAGTTTGCGAAAGGGATAATTTTGAATCTGTAAAAAACGAAAGTAAAATATGATTTTGTCCTAAGGCTAAAACCTGGATTTCTAAGTTTAAAGATTCTTTTTTTTGATTTTGATAACTCGCCTTAAGGAAAGAAGTTTTTTCATTTGGAGATCGGGCTTCCTCCCAGATAGAAGTCCAGGATTCGGATGTTGTCCAACTCCATTGGGAAGGATGGATTCGATTCTCTAAATTCTCTCTAAACTCCTGAAACGGCTGATAAAAGTTCCAGGTGATCACATCTCCTGAAGAATTCAAGATTAGAAAATTGAAATCAGGTCGTAAAGAAGTCATTTATTCCTATAACCAAGACAGAGGGTTTTATAATTTTCTACATTGAAAATATCAAACAAGCAAAATAAGAAAATGTTTTGAAGAAAAAGAATATTCTCAAATGGAAATCATGTTTTAGTGTGAAAGCCGCTCCATATATATTACATTTTCCATAATTTTCAAGGGATTTGATTCTGGTTTAAAAAATTCGTTTTTTAGAGAAGTGCAAGATAAAATTTTTTGGTCTTCATAGAACTTTTTTTATCGACTGTATTTTTTAAGGAATGTAAAAGAACCTTGGGTCTTTTCTTTTTTGATCAAGGGATATTTGGATAATCGGGTTTGATTGACTTTTTGTTCCCGATCCCTAGAGTGCCGGTACATCTGTCTCCAAAAAAACTCGGCATCTCTCTTTGTACTGATCGACCCGGGTATAACAGCTACTCGAGTTCATGTGATTTGTCAAGTGATCTGTAAAACGATTTATGGAGTGGCGTATTCGGTTTCGGGAATAAGACAACCGGTTTCAAGGAAAACATGGCGCTTGAACCTTCGTCAGATACTTTGTAATAAAAAATTTAAATTTTGAG
>NZ_AHMT02000052.1:10000-17500 GCF_000243815.2 Leptospira alexanderi serovar Manhao 3 str. L 60
CAGAAATATTCTCCGACGGAAGGAATACTCACGGTTCCGAAAGAGGAACGAAAATTTTCCCGAATCACATCTCCCGAAAATCCGGAGTTCTTCGAAACTTCCAATCTATAAATTCCGGAAGGGTCCGGTCTTTGCCAACGGAAAGTCAATTTATGGTTGGCCGGATGCCCCAGTTCTTGTTCGTTTACAGGAAATAGAAGCCCTAAATTTTCCAAAGATTGAACGTTAAATTGTCTGCTGGGCGAAAAAACCTGCTCGCCTTCTTTTGTAGAAGCTTTGATTCTCCAGAAGTAAGTGCCCGCGTTTGTGATCGGAGAAGAAATCATGGATAAAGAATTCGTCTTTTTGCTAAATATGATATTCTTAAATTCCGAATCGTTTGAGATTTCCAAGATATATTCCACAAAGTCTGCGGAACCGGACCATACGAATAGATTTCCTTCTTTGGAGGATTTGCGAAGGGCGATTTCTTCCTGGTCGAAAGGTTTTTTCAAAGCGGGAGGTTCTGGTTTTTCCAGCTTTTTCAAGTTAAACGAAATTGCTTCGGAGGAAAATACTTTTAAATCGGCCAAAGAAGGTTTTGGCGTGACCCTTGCGAAATATTTTCCTTCCTTCGCTTGGTCCCAACGAAAAAGAGTACCTTGGATTTCCTGGTTGATGAGGATTTCCTTAAAGTTCTTATCTTGTGCCAGTTCGAACTTATAAATATTCGTGAAATCGACGGAAGTCCATTGAAAGACTACGTTTGGAGGATTGGATGTGAATTTGAATTCCTCTGATTTTGTAGGAGTAAAAAGAGAAGATTTCAAATCTCCTAATATGGTAAGAGAACGAGTTTCGCTATATTCGGGCGTTTTGGATTGCGGATTGATTGCTGTGATTCTCCAAAAGTAGGTTCCTTTTTCCAAAGACTTACTTAGAGAAATTCCATTCGCTTTGGATCGAATCACGTTCTTTGAGAAACTGGGATGATTCGAAATTTCTAATGTATATTCTTTTACGGCTTCCGCTTTGTTCCAATTAAAAGATACCGGAAAGGAACTCGTCGAAGTTTGAAAGAATTTTCTATCCCCAGGAGAATTCAGAGAGATCGATAACGAACGAATTTCAGATTTCCCGTTTTTCAATTCGATTGCTTGGTTGTTTGTTAAATTGGATTCCTGATTTCCGGATATTACCTTTGCGTTACCTTTGGAAACTTCGAGATTGAGAGCTTGATCCTCCGCTTTGGAAAGTTTTAGGTCTCCCTTATCCACTTCCACTGTGGTCTCTCCACTTTTGATCTTCATCTCGGTACCGCTGTCCTTGTTGGCGGAAACCGATCCGTATGCGAAGTCGATCGATAGATTTTTATCCGAAAAGTCCAGAAAAATCATACTATTCTCGTCGAGTTTGATTTCGGTTCCGTCGTTTAGAACCAAAACGGCTTCGGCTTTGTCATCAGTACGAACCGTATCCTTATTTCTGACTTTCATTTCGGTTTCGATTTCTTCCCAGACGACTTCGGAGTCGAATTTTCTCTGGGCTTTTCTATTTTTAAAGATTATCTTCCCGATTTCAGGATTACTTCCCTTTTTATGCCCCGAAGTTAAATGAAGGTACAGTAATATATTAAAAGTGAGAAAGAGTCCCGTAAGAAATGTGACTACGTATTTCCCTTCAGTCAAGTATCTCATACTTAACTTCTCCGGCTTCGGGGTCTTTCGCTTTATCTTTCTTAGGTGGTTCCCAAACGATTCCGACCTTTTTTCTCAGTTCTTCGACAGATTTAGGACAGTTCGGATCGTCTTTTCTTCCCAAAACCGCATAGATTATCTGTGGCTCTTCCTTACCTTTTACTTTGATCGATTGCATCTTTTCCACGTTGAAAATATCGGGGACGTGATCCAAAAGATTTTGTGTGATAAGGATGTCGGTTCCGAAAGGTTTATTCAAGGCTTCTACTCTGGACGCGAGGTTTACCGCGTCTCCGATTACGGTGTATTCGAGCCTTTGTTCGGAACCAATTTGACCTGCGATCACGGGACCATAATTCAAACCGCAACCGATTTGGATGATTGGCTTTTTTTCTCCGCCTCTTCCTTGATTGAATTTCAGAAGAGCTTCTCTCATCATCAGGGAACCGTTGATCGCATTTTCGGCGTCTTTATCGGATGTCTTCGCGGCTCCCCAGGTCGCCATGATCGCGTCTCCGATAAACTTGTCCACGATCCCGTGCGTTTCGTTGACACAATGGACCATCTCAGTCATGTATTCGTTTAAGAATTCAACAACTTCTTCCGGTTGAAGTTTTTCGGATATCGAAGTAAAACTACGAATATCGGAGAAGAAAATCGCGCACATCTTTCTTTCCCCTCCAAGGGTAAGTTCGTGTTTTAAGACCATCTCCGCGATTTCCTTGTTTACGAACCTTCCAAGAGCATCTTTTACTTTTTCTCTTTCTTCGAGACCTTTACCCATGTCCACGAAGTAGTTTGTAAGAAGGCCCACTTCGTCTTTTGTGGTGGAACGGATTCTGATTTTAAAATTTCCTCGTGCGATTTCTGTCGTTGCCTGCAGTAGGTGTAACAGCGGTTTGGTGATTGTCTTAGCGAAGAAAAAGACGATGAGTAGGGCCAAACAAAGCGCGATTCCCATAATAAGAAGGTTCGTTTTTTGAATCTTATAAACCGCTTCAAATGCCTTATCTTCCGGAACGATCGAAATGACAGCGGCTCCGCCGAAGCCCAGTTTTTGAAACGAACCAAACCAAACCTTACCGTCTTTGTCTTTGTATTCGATTTGTTTCGTATTTTCCGAGCTTTTGACCATAGATTCCACGATCGGAAGATTCATAAAATTCGTATTTGATTGAAGAAGTTTCGCATCCGAATGAGCGATTAGATCTCCTTCTCCGTTCACCATGAATACATCGGATATATCTTGTTTTTGGAATGCGTTAAGAAACTTTTCCAGACGAAGAATCAGAACCAAAACCTTCGAATTGGAGCCGGAGGAAGGAATCGCGATTGCGAAGATCGGTTCCTTAAACTCCGCGCTTAGATTCTCCATTCTGCCGCCGGTAAGAATGGATTTTTGGATGAATCCAGGTCTGTTTTGCACAAGATTAGAAATCGTCTTTGGAGAAACATTGAGTTCGTTTAAGTAAGGTTCGTTGTAGAATTGGTTGATCGCGAGAGGTGAGTCCTTTTCAATTTGATAGAGGCCCGCATAAATAAAGTCAGGATCGTTCTGAAAGAAGATGTCCGCGAATGAAATTCCCTCATTTCCTTTCACCAAAGCTCCAACGATTTGTTTTCCGTTGGAAAGAATTTCTTTGATGTCGGTTTTGATTTTTAATCCTAAGATATTTACCAAATTTAAATTGTTCTGAAGGACTCGAACTTCCGAATCTTCTCGGAATGCGGAAGAAGCGAAGAAAATGATGGTGGAGACGGTAAATGTCATCAAAACGGAAATTACTGCCATCAATTTGATCTGAAGTGGAAACTTGGACTTTATAACCACGGAAGAGAGAGGGACGTCTTTTTCCGATTTTGAAACGGCTTGTCGGGATAATGGGGCCGATTTCGAAGTTGGACTTGAATCGGGGATTCCATTTTCCTCCTTTACGATTTGTGAATGTTCCGAAGGAGTTGGACTTGAATCGGAGATTCCATTTTCCTCGTTTACGATTTGTGAATGTTCCGAAGGAGTTGGACTTGAATCGGGGATTCCGTTTTCCTCCGTTACGATTTGTGAATGTTCCGAAGGAGTTGGACTTGAATCGGAGATTCCATTTTCCTCATTTACGATTTGTGAATGTTCCGAAGGAGCTGGACTTGAATCGGGGATTCCATTTTCCTCCGTTACGATTTGTGAATGTTCCGAAGGAGTTGGACTTGAATCGGAGATTCCATTTTCCTCATTTACGATTTGTGAATGTTCCGAAGGAGTTGGACTTGAATCGGAGATTCCATTTTCCTCATTTACGATTTGTGAATGTTCTTCGGAAATGGAAACCGGAATTTCTTTCAGCTTTTGAGCACCGTCTAAATCATCAATTTCAATTGCATGGATCGAAGAAGATTCAAAAGAAGGTTTTGGATTTTTCTTTTCTCTTTTGGTTTTTATCGGATTTTTTGTTAGGGAGTCTTCGTTATGAATTTTAGAAGCGGAAGTATGTTTGCCTTTTTGAACTAGATGAACCGAGACGGAAAATTCTCCCGGAGGAATTTCGGGAAAGGAATGCTGTTCTTTTTGTTTGGCAAGATATTTTCGAAATGTCGTCTGATCCGGGGTAGAATAACCGAAATGGAAAATTTGACTCTGGAGTTCGGAATTACTCATGGAAGGGGAAGCGGCGAGTAAAAGTTTGGAAAGGAGTATTGGAAATCTGGTTTCGCAATCGGGTGCGATTAAAAAGAGAAGATTCCCTCTTTTTAAGAACTTTTGAATCTGTAAAAATGTACTATATACTGAATCGTTTGTTTCTGGTCCAGGAGGGATAAGAATCGAAAGAACTGTCACAGAAGGGGGAATCGATTCGAGCGTATCCGAGTCAACTGAAGGATCGTTTGAGATAAAGCAGACCGTTCCGATTTCTTTTTTCGTAATTTCTTTAGAGAGAATAGAAGTATCAATTCGAGAGTTTGACTGAGAAGCTGAAATAAATAGAAGAACTCCTGAAGTCCCGAATGGAAGATAACGATGGTGGGTTTCTAACATGAATGATAGCTCTCTTATCCAAGAAAAATAATTCCGTTATAAGGAACATTCTATTTTGCTCCTGGATTTTCCTTTTATATTATAGTATTGCTCACTTGTGCATTTTTGTTTATTTTTTACAAGAAATCGTTTTCTGCTATTTTATGATACCGGAAAATGGAAATAAATTCTTAAAATAGAGGGAAGCGGTATGCCAACTGCGGTATTCAAGACGAATTTTGGAGACTTTTCAGTTTATATAGATCAGGAAAAAGCCCCGATTACGGCCGGCAATTTTATCAAACTGGCAAAAGACGGATTTTACAATGGTCTTACATTTCATAGAGTCATCAAAAATTTTATGATTCAAGGAGGTTGTCCGGTTGGAAACGGGACGGGTGGGCCGGGCTATAAAATCCAAGATGAGTTTCATAAAGATCTGAAGAATGAAAAATACACACTTTCCATGGCAAATGCAGGACCGAATACGGGCGGATCTCAGTTTTTTATTAATGTAAGGGATAACTTCTATTTGGATAACCGTCATGCTGTTTTTGGAAAAGTTACGCAAGGAATGAACATCGTAGAGGCGATTTCAGAGATGGAAACGGGTTTTCATGATAAACCGACAAAAACGGTTATCATCGAAACGATCACTGTTTCCGAATAGATTGGTTTTATAGAAAATGACCAAAAGCTATTGAAACAAAGCGGTCTAATGGCTCTTCAATGGTTAAAAAATAACTTTCCGTAGATTTTTGCCGGTGTTTACCGGCAAAACATTCCAAGGTGTTTGATTGATTGGAGCGAATCCCTGTTGGTGTTTCGTATGAAAATTTGAATTCGATCAAAACTCTTGAGGTCCCATTCTTTTTTTTACAACTTATTCTAAAATTCAAGTTTTCTACTAGGATCGGCCTACAGGCGACTTATAAGCCCCATGAGTCGTTCATTTTGAGACTGTGACGGTTGGTAAAATCCTACAATTTGAGGTATTTTTTGTATGGATTCAGGAAAATCATAAATTCAAAAAAAAGAATATTCTGAAATTCGTAAAAAAGGGGAAAAAGTAAAAACCAGGATTGACATTTTATTGAGATATCCGCTTTTTAACTTCAATGGGAAAAGATTGATATATACATTTTTTTTTTCGATGAATTTTATTATAATTAAGGATTCAATTTCGAACATGCATGGATTTAGTCGCGACATATTGGAGATTTGAGGAACTATTTGGATGATTGAATCCGAATTTCAGATTTTGTCTCATTTGCAAGCACCGGTTGGTGTTTTGGATAGCGATTTGCGTATTATAATATGCAATTCTTCTTTTGTAAAACTCTGTTCTTGTCTCCATTCGGGGGAGCTCAAGAACCAAAAGCTGGGGCAGATACTCGCATTTCAAAATTCTTCTCTTTTAGAAAAGTTTAAAAATTGTAAATTAGAGGAAACGATCTTTTTCAGAGAACGGTTTCTGAATTCTTTCCGAAAAGAAATCGATCTCAAAGGGGCTTTGACCCGACAAAAGCTGGGAAAAAAGGAACTTTTCTTTTTAGAGGTTTTAGATTCGTCTTCGGATTTTAATTTAAAAACAAAGGAGAAAGAAATTGCGGCGATTGTTTCTAAAGTCTATCACGATTTGCAGGAGCCGATTCGAAATCAGACAACGTTTTTAAGGCTGTTGTCCGATAAATATTCGAACGGGTTAAACGAGAAAGGAAAGGAATTTTTGCGGATCAGCATAGATTCCGCACAACGTCTTTGGAGTCGAATTAGCGGTTTACTTTCATTTTTGAGAATTGAAAAAGAAAAGAACGCTTTTAAAACTCTTTCTCTGAAAGAAGTTATAGAAGAAACTCTTACATCGTTCGAAGAAAACTTCCTGAAGATTGGGGCTCAGGTGAATGTCGAAGGGAACTTTCCGAAGATCGTGGGAAATTTCTTTCTTTTAAAGGAACTTTTTTCGAATCTCTTGTCGAATTCGATCCAATTCAGAAATACGAACGTCGTTTGCAAACTTTTCATTTCTTATTCCGAAGAAGCTCAGTTTCACATCGTTCGTGTTAGAGACAACGGAATCGGTACTGATAGAGTGGAAAAAAATTATTTCATAGATTTATTCAAAAAATATCATTTATCGGAGGAGTTGTCCGGGCCGGGAACCGGATTGTTTTTTTGTAAAAGGATCGCGGAACTTCACGGAGGAAATATAGAGATAGAAACCGATCGGACTTCCGGTTTTGGAGTGATCGTCCGTTTTCTTCGGGAGTTTAAGTTAGAACAATTATAGATAGAGAGTTTCCTTCTTATGTTTAAAGACACTTTTTCAGTCCTTTTAATCGAAGATTCGAATGCGGATTATAGATTGATTCAGGAGTATCTAGGTGAATCTCGGAGTCCTTCCTTTCGAATTAGCCGTAGCGCCAACTTTTCCGCAGGGTTGAATATCATCTCTAGCGAAAGCCCGGATTTAGTGGTGTTGGATCTTTCTCTTCCCGATCGGGCCGGTCTGGATGCGTTATCCGAAATCAAAAGAAAGTTTCCTCAAATTCCGGTGATCATTTGTAGTGGGGCCGAAGATGAGGAGATTACCGCAAACGCTCTTCAAATTGGAGCGCAAGATTATGTTTATAAAGGTAGATTCGATTCTTACTCTTTGAGTCGTTCTCTCGTTTTCGCTTATGAAAGAAATCGTCTCGCCTTGGAACTCGAAAAGAAAAATGTCTTCGAACAAGAGAACGACGAAAGATATCGTTTGTTTTTTCAATACAATCCTCATCCGGCTTTCTTATTCGAACACGATTCTTTCGAGAT
>NZ_AHMT02000052.1:20000-32500 GCF_000243815.2 Leptospira alexanderi serovar Manhao 3 str. L 60
CAAGGTATCTTGAGGAAGTCGGGATACAAGAATACGTATACGAGCCAATCTCCGGAGGAAGTCATCAATTGGTTGAATTTAAAAAGTCAGGCCCCTCCTCAAAAAGAATGTTCTTTGATTCTTTTGGACATTCTTCTCCCCGGAGTTACTGGATTTGAAATTCTCGAATTGATCCGCGAAAAAAAGGAATTAAAGGATATTCCGGTTATCATGATTACCGCATTGAAAGAATCGAATGTCTTGCAGAAAGCATTTGATTCGGGTGCGATTGATTACGTTATAAAACCGTTCGATGCGACCGAACTTTTGGCGCGGGTTCGTTCCGCCCTTCGACTTTTCGAGGAAATGACTCGAAGAAAAGAAAGGGAAAAAGAGTTGGAAAAACTCACCGATCAGCTTCAAGAAGTGAACTCCTATCTCGTCGCGATTTCGAGGACGGATTCCCTTACGGGACTTTATAATCGGCGATACTTCGACGAGATTTTGACGACGGAATGGAAACGATGTTGGAGAACCGGCGCCGGTATTGCTCTCATCATGTTGGACATTGATCATTTTAAACTTTATAACGATACCTACGGACATCAAGGTGGAGATCAATGTTTGAAACAAGTGGCACGTGCAATTAGAGACTGCGCTAGAAGGGCGGGGGACGTGGCCGCAAGATACGGAGGAGAGGAATTTGCGGTCATTCTTCCGGAGACAAACGAATCGAATGCGGTCATCGTAAGTCGGAATATTTTGGAAAACGTGGAAAAGATGGCGATTCCACATTTGGCTTCGAAAACGAATTCGATTGTAACGGTCAGTATCGGGATGGCTACTTTAAGTCCGAGCCCCGAAAATTCCATCACCGAACTGATTGAAAGAGCAGATAAAGCGCTCTATTTAGCTAAAGAGGAAGGAAGAAACTGTCTTCGATTTTATCCTCAGAGCGATTGAAATATTTTTTCGAAATGGCCGTCGGTTTCAAAAACAATTCAGGGGTAGATATCGGCTGAATTCAAAATTTGTTAAGAACGAATTTCGACGCGAAAGTAACTCCAAAGAGATCAGGGTCGAGTTTTGTTTTTTTCCGTAAGACGGCTTTAATCTTGGGTTCAATAGATAAATTATATTGTTTGAATATTCTGAAAATGGATTTTCTTTCGATTGTGGAATGGATTGTGGGTCCCGAGGCCACTTTGGAAAGATCATTTCCGAGTACGTCCGAAAGGATTAAAGTGATTGATTTTGAAGGAAGAATTTTTGAAAGTAGGCCCCCTCCTTTGATCGAAGATAAAAGAATTCGGATCGTATTGATGTCCTGAATGTTGGCGCCGCTTGCGAGGAGCTTCGAATTCCATACGATTAAATCCTCCAGATCCAAGCCCCGGGAGCCGGAACTTCCATCAAGGTGGAGCCTCCTCCCGAAAGAAGAACCAGGGCGATATCTTCCGGTTGTAAGTGAGAGCAGAGTTCTAAGATTTTCGTTCCGCCTAAAATGCTGTTCGCATCGGGGATGGGATGGCCCACTTCCAAGATTTCCAAAGGTGGAAATTTTTTTCCGGAACTGTGTCCGTACTTGGTGAGAATGATTCCTTCGAAAATCTGAGATTGTAAGACTTCATACGCCGCTTGGGCCATTTCTTCCGCCGCTTTTCCGACGGAAAGGAGAAGGATCCTCCCAGAAGGTTTATGTTCTAAAAGAAATTTGCGAACGGCCGCACCGGGCAAAGATTTTCGAATCGCAATTCCTCGATGCTGATGAAGTCGAACGTTATTGTAAAGAAGAACTGCTCGATAACTCAGGCGTTCGCTCCTATTCGCGGTCGACGGACCAGAAAAAGCAGGTTCTCTTTTATCCAAAATGGAACGAATAAATAGAGAAAAGGGATTAAAATCATTGAAATTTACTTTGGGTTTTAAATTTCCTGGAAAAATGCGAAAATCGCCGATAAGATGAAAAAACGAAGAATTTGGGATTTTGATTAGAAGTGTTGAGTTGTTAAACCTAAAAAAAGAGGAAATTGTTTTGTTGTTGCACTGCACAACAAAACATAGGAAGAATACATTGAATAATCTTCTTTTCTCTTTAGAAGAAGGAGGTGCGCATGTTTGAAAAAATGATCGAAGATTTTAAAGATTCTGTCAAGGAATCCGTTCGTATTCCTTTGGAAGTTCACAGTAAGACTGGAAATTATTCTGCAGAAATCGGTGGTTGGGAAGGCACGTCCATGAGTCTCAATCTCGGTCGTTTTAATTCGGATTCTGTCGGTGAGTCTGCAACTTTGGAAGTCCGTATTCCGTTTTGGAAAGATCCGATTTTGCTCCACGGAACGATCACCGAAAAGAAAATTGTTCGTTCCAAATCCTTGGAGAGAATGACGGATAATGTGCTCCTGTTTGAATCCGATGCGATCGGGTTGGTTAAAAAATTCCTACCTAAATTTCCGGTGGATCTCAAAAACTGGAAGCTTTTAGAATTTTCAAAAAAGGCGGTTTGATCAGTCGAATTCACAAGTTTTAGCTTGTCGGTGATATACCGATCGACTAGGAACTGCTTTTACTACTCAGACGCATGAAAAGAATACTGTAATAAGTTTGTTTCAAAATTTAGAATGTTAGATCTTCTTCAAAAAAGCCAACAATTCTGGATTCGTCGCAATTTTGTGAGCGCTTCTATATCTTTGTAAAAACCGTCCGTTAATTTTTGGTACCATTTCCATGCGTCTCTGAGTAGGTAAATGCACTTTCTTGATTGAATGTTTGTCCCGATTTTCTGTAAATTGATGTCAAAAGTTAAGGTCCAAAACCTGAAGAGAGAGCGAACTCATCTTAAAACCTCAAAATGTAAGAACTACTACAATTTTTGAGATCTTAAGATGAGATTCGATTTTGAACGTCTATAGTTTGATTTCAAATTCCAATGGAGCGTGGTCGGAAAGCGGTTTGTCTCTATAAATCGATTGGCTTTTTACATTCTTTTTCAATTCTTCCGTTACAAAGAAGTAGTCTATTCTCCATCCTTTGTTTTTAGCTCTGGCTCCTGCTCGAAATGTCCACCAGGAATATTCCTGCTTTTCCGGATAAAGATAACGAAAGGTATCCACCCAACCCTGGTCTAAAAATCCGCTCAACCATTCTCTTTCTTCTGGTAAAAATCCGCTACTTTTCGCATTCCCTTTTGGGTCGTGGATATCCTGAGGAGTATGCGCGATGTTTATATCTCCGCAGAGTATGATGTTGGGTTGCTTTTTTCTTCTTTTGATGGCCTCTTTCTGAAAGAGGTCCAAAAACTTCATCTTTGCGGCCTGGCGTACGTCTCCCGTTGTTCCAGAAGGAAAATAAGAGTTCCAAAGTGCAAAATTCGAATATTCCAAATAGATACTTCTTCCTTCTTTATCGAAGAACGGATCTCCAAGCCCGATCGTAATTTTCTGAGGAGGTTTTTTATAAAGAATGGCGACTCCGCTGTATCCTTTCTTTTCCGCGCTGTGGAACACGGGAGTATATCCACTTTCTTCCCAAAGAGAAGGAGAAACCTGTTCCTGCGTCGCCTTTGTTTCCTGAAAACAGATAAAGTCCGGTTTTCTATCCCGAATATAATCGCCAAGTCCTTTTTCGAAAGAGGATCTGATTCCGTTACAGTTGAGAGAGATGAGTTTCATAGGCAAGGTGTAAATTGGATGAATTCTCCTCCTGGGCAATTGTTTTTTGGGTAAATTTCAGATGCAGGAACAGTTCTTTCGAAAATCCTGGTTTTTGGATGGCAATACAGATTCTACAAGTCGATTTGAAAAATCGGTCGGTTTTGGACCCGATTTTAGAACGTGCCAGAGAGGATTTGAGTTCTACTTTGAACCTCGTAAAACCGATCATTGAAGACGTGAAAAATCGAGGGGACGAGGCTCTTCGGGAATACACCCGTAAGTTCGACGGTGTCGTTCCGGATTCTTTCGTTTTAGACCTTTCCCAATTGAATCCTAAGATTGATTCGATATTGGAGGGGGCCCTAAAAAAAGCGGCGGAGAATATCAAAGCCTTCCATCAGATTCAAATTCCAGAAGATAAAGAAATTATAGTTCACGGAAATCGCCTCGGAATCCGCCATACTCCCGTGGAATCGGTTTCTGTTTATGCCCCTGGTGGAAAGGCGTTATATCCTTCCACAATTTTGATGGGTGTAATTCCTGCTAAACTTGCGGGAGTGAAAAATATTCAAATCGTTACTCCTCCGCAACAAGGTTTTTTGCCGGATGGTCTCGTAGCGGCCGCAAAGATTGCTGGTGCGGATCGTGTTATTCTTGCAGGAGGCGCGCAAGGAATTGCGGCGGTTTCTTATGGAACTGAAACTATTCCCGCCTCCGAATTTGTAATCGGTCCCGGAAGCAAATTCGTGACCGCCGCAAAAGTTTTTTTGAGCGGTCAAGGTGTGATCGGTATCGACAGCCCCGCCGGTCCGAGCGAGGTTTTAGTCGTAGCGGATGATTCCGCAAATCCTATTTGGGTGGCGTCGGATCTTTTATCCCAAGCCGAACATGGGGAGGATTCGGTTGCGATCCTCTGTACGGATTCCTTGTCCTTTGCTGAAAAGGTCCGTGCGGAAGTAGAGAAGGCTCTTCTGGTAAGGCCTAAACGAGGTGAGATGAAACGGAAATCCATCGAAGACCACGGAAGAATATTCGTTTTTCCTAATTTAGAAGAATGTTTTGCATTTTCGAATTTATTCGCGCCCGAACATTTGGAAATCCAGACGAGGAACTTTAGGGAAGACCTGAAAAAGATCCGTCACGCCGGTTCGGTCTTTTTAGGAAACTATTCTCCCGTTGCCATGGGGGATTATATCAGCGGGACCAATCATATCCTTCCTACCGCGGGTGCCGCGAGAATTTATTCTTCTCTCGGAGTTTCCACATTCTTAAAAAAAGTCACATGGCAGGAAGTTTCAAAGGAATCACTCGGGGATCTTTATCCTCACGTCAAGGTCCTTTCCGAATTCGAAGGTCTCGACGAAGAACACGGAACCTCGGTAAAAATTAGAATTTAATTGTATTTGAATATTATGATTATTTGTAGAACTCCAGAAGAGGTTTCCGTTCGGGTCCGTAGGTGGAAGGCGGAGGGTAAAAAGGTGGGTTTTGTTCCCACGATGGGTTGTCTTCACGAAGGTCACGCAAGTTTGTTCGACGAATGCCTGTCCAAGACAGATAAAACCGTAGTTTCGATTTTCGTGAATCCAGCTCAGTTCAACGATCCCGAAGATTATGCGAAGTATCCGATCAATACGGATGGGGATCTGAAAATCTGCGAATCCGGTAAAGTGGATCTTGTTTTTTTGCCCGAAAAGGAAACGATGTATCCAGAGGGAATTCCGGTTGTCGTATTACAAATTCCTCATTTAATGAGAAATCTTTGCGCGGTTTCCAGGCCGGGCCATTTCGAAGGTGTGCTTCTTGTGATCTCTAGACTATTTCACTTCGTGCAGCCTGATTTTGCGTTCTTTGGTAAAAAGGATTATCAACAATATCTTCTCGTCAAAGAGTTTTGTAAAATTCTCGCGTTTCCGATTGAAGTTATTGGCTGTGAAACGATCCGTTCCGATAAAGGATTGGCCCTCAGTTCCAGAAACTCCCGTCTGAGCGAAGACGAGAAAGAGGAATCTCTTTTGATCTCCAGAGCTTTGAAACTTGGGGAAACTCAGATTCTTTCCGGAATAAAAGATCCGCTTGTCGTTCGGGATATCATGAAGGATGTTTTGGATTCTTCGCATAAGATTCGTCTGGATTACTTAGAAGTTTTGAATGCGGATACTCTGGAGTCTTTGGAGATCTTAGAGGGGAACATCCTTCTTGCGGCCGCCGTTTTTATCGGGTCCGTGCGTCTGATCGACAATCGGACCTTACGCGTGGCTTCTACATGAAAGATCTTCTTCGAATCATAGGAGAGGGATTGTTTGCTCGGTTTGAATTTTCTTCCCCTTCGAAAAAGAACCCAGCTCGGAAGGTAAAGACCGTTCCTGAGAGAGAAACGAATGCCGATCGATATCCTTCCGTGGACTTATCGATTACGGGTAACGTTTATTCCGTAACGGAGGGAAGTCATTCCATATTAGCTTCTTCTTTATTTCAAAAATTGAATCGAACGATCGTGGTCGTTTCCGAAAATAACACCGCCGCGGAATTTTTGTTCAGGGAGGCTTTGAGTTTTCTCGCCGCATCCGACTTGGTCTATCTTCCCGGTCAGGAAGTTCTTCCTTACGAATATCTGCGTTATCCCGCCGAGATGAAACGGGAGAGGATCAAGGCGATCGGAAAGATCCTGAACGGAGAACCTTCGCTCATTTTTACTTCCGTTGCCGGTTTTTTAAAAACTCTTCCCCCTGTACAAACGATGCAGGGAAGGGCGATCACGTTGGAAAAAGGAAAGGAGATTGATCTTGAAAGTCTTCTCATCCAATTGATCGATCTGGGTTATAAACGTACGGATGTTTGTGAAACCTTTGGAGAATTCAGCCTCAAGGGGGGAATTTTAGACATCTATTCTTCGTATTCCCAGGAACCAGTTCGGATTGATCTTTTCGGGGAAGAGATTGAGTCGATCCGAACCTTTGACCCGGATACTCAGAGATCCATGGTCGACTTGAATAGGGCCATTCTTCTTCCCGTGGACGAATATATTCTTTCGGACGAACAGAAAAAAGAATATCAGATTCTTCTAAAGTCTTCCGGTTCGTCCCTCCATATTCCAGAAATTCCCGAAGCGGACTATGGAATTTATTACGAAGAACTCGTTCCTTTGGTTAGGGAGAACCACGGGATTCTTTCCTATTTTTCAAAGCCTCCCGTTTTGCTTTTTCCTTCTCCAAACTCTGTAAATCAAAGAATACTCCATCTCGAAAGGGAATACTTTTCTCTTTTTGAAAAACGTTCTCGAGAGATTCTTTGTGCTCCTCCCGACAAACTCCTGTCTTTCGGAGAAGAACTTCGAGTTCTTTCGGAATTGGTCGGGCTCTCGTTTGTCGGTCTTCCTCCTCGAAACGGAAACGATTTAGTTTCCTGTTTAAAAGAAGCTCCTACGTTTAAGGGTAAGATTCGGGAAGTCCGTGAGAAAATTTCGGAACTCCGGACGGAGGGCGGTTGGAAGATCGTTTTGACCTCTTCCTTCGAGGCTCAGACTAAAAGACTACAGGGACTTTTCGAAAAAGAGGGAATCGTTTTGTTAAACGAAGGCGCAACGGAGCCGATTCCATTTTATCTGGGAAAACACAAGTCTGATGCGTTTCTCGTTTTATCGGAACTCAGAAACGGTTTTATATTTGAAAATCAGAAAATTCTAATTCTCTCTGAAAACGACATTTTCGGAAGGGAATACAAACGTAAAACCCGCTTTAAAAAGCAGAATAGCAAAGCCCTTCATAGTTTCATCGATTTGAAAGAAGGGGACCCCGTGGTACATATCCAACACGGGGTCGGTAGATTTTTAAAAATCGAAAGAACCAACGCGGGGGGAAAAGAAAGGGACTTTCTAAAATTGGAATATGCGGGCGGGGATTCTTTGTTTGTTCCTTTGGATCAGATTTCTCTGGTTCAGAGATATATAGGTGGTACCGAATCTCCTCGTTTGGATAGTCTCGGTAAGAGTACTTGGAAAAAGACAAAGGATAGGGTTCAAAAGGCCGTCGAAACCCTTGCGGAAGATTTGGTTCAGATGTATTCCAATCGACTCAAACTTCAAGGTTACGCGTTTCCTCCCGACACAATCTATCAGGAAGAATTCGAAGCCGAGTTCGAATACGAGGAAACTCCGGATCAGATCGAAGCGATAGAGGCGGTCAAAAAAGACCTGGAATCTTCTGTTCCGATGGATCGTCTCGTTTGCGGGGATGTGGGCTATGGTAAAACGGAGGTCGCTATACGCGCCGCGTTTAAGGTCGCAATGGCGGGACGTCAGATCATGATGCTTGCGCCGACTACGATCCTTGCTTTACAACATTATAATACGTTTAAGAATCGATTCCAAAATTATCCTCTGAGAGTTGAACTCGTTTCCCGTTTTAAAACTTCCGCAGAAATCCGCGAGATTCTTTCCGATTTTAGTCTCGGCAAAATCGATATGGTTGTCGGCACACATGCCATTCTTTCCTCTAAACTAAAGCCGAAAAATCTGGGTCTTTTAATTATAGACGAAGAACAAAGATTCGGAGTCAACCATAAGGAAGCGATTAAAAGGTTCAAAAATCTCGTGGACGTTTTGACTCTGACCGCGACTCCGATTCCGAGAACTCTCCACATGGCGTTAACCGGAATTCGGGAACTTTCCATCATTGCAACCCCGCCTAAGAATCGTCAGTCGGTTGAAACCTATGTTCTCGAAGAGGATGAGGATTTGATTGCGGACGCGATCCGAAACGAAATCCAAAGGGACGGTCAGGTTTTTTATCTTTACAATCGAGTCGAGACGATCGAACAGGAAACAAAATATCTAGGCGAAATTGTTCCCGAGGTTTCCATCGGGATTCTTCACGGACAAATGACCGAAGACAAAATCGAAGAAACTCTTTTGGATTTTTACAATCGTAAATACGACATTCTAGTCACTACTACGATCATAGAATCCGGTATCGATATGCCCAACGTGAACACTCTTTTCGTAAAACGTGCGGATCTTTTCGGTCTTTCCCAGTTGTATCAGATTCGAGGTAGGGTGGGTAGAAGCGATCGAAAGGCTTTTGCGTATTTGCTTCTTCCCAAAGACCGAGTCGTGACAGAGCAAGCCGAAAAGAGGCTGAATACGATCTATGAATATCAGGAATTAGGTTCGGGTTTTAAAGTGGCGATGCGGGATCTTGAAATCCGTGGGGCCGGGAATTTACTCGGAAAGGAACAATCCGGAGATATCATGGAAGTCGGATTCGATTTGTATGTGCAAATGCTTGAGGAAGCGATCGCAAGAGTCAAGGGAGAAGAGGTCGCCGTGGAAGTCAGAACTTCCGTGGCGCTTAATACGAACTTCTTTATCCCGGAAACTTATATTTCGGATACAAGACAGAAGATCGAATTCTACAAGAAGTTCGAAGGGGCAAGAGATCTCCAAGAGATAGACGAAGTTTATCGAGAGATGGAGGAGCGTTTCGGAGATCCTCCCGAGGATGCGAGAACTTTTGTCCTTTTGGAAAAGATTCGAACTCTTGCATCTAATCTAGGCTTTGAATTCGTAACCGAAATGAAGGATGAAATTAAAATGAAATCCGGTTCCTATTTCAAGGGCGATCATTCAAAAATCATTCAACTGATTTCGGCTAAAATCGGACTTACTCTCAATCCTAGAGAACCGAATGTACTGATTTTTCAGATTGGAAAAAAATCGGAGAAGGAAAAGCTCGATACTTTGATCTTCCTTCTTTCTGAAATGCTACCTTCTAAAAAATTATAGACGATCTAACCCCGAATCCTATCCTTTGCAACAGGAACCTTAAGTCCGATGAAAAAAAACAGCATTCTCATTTTTATTACTATTTTTACCGCTTTTTTTGCGGGTTGCGGAGATAACTCTGCAGTGATTGAAACTTTAGACGGAAATAAAATCACTGTTAACAGTTTTGAAGATACTTATAATGTTGCCATTGATGCGATGAGCCGGGTTCAAAATATCGAGAAAGAAAATCTTCTCGAATTTATCTCTAAGGATATCTCGGAAGTTCCCGAGCAGATGAGAGCTCTGAACTACCAATTTCAAAAGAAAAATTTTTACGATCAATATAGGGACATGATGATCACGACTATCGCGGCGGAAAAGGACGGTTTTACAAAGCGCGACGACATCAAAAAGATTCTGAGGTTCCAAGAGATGCAGATCGTTTCCCAGCTTTATGTAATGCATCTTGTGGAAAGTCGGATTAAGATTTCCGAGGAAGAGGCGATGGAAGAATGCCAAAAACTCCGCGCCAAAGAAGCGCAAATCAGTTCTCTTCCGATCGATCGTTGTATTCTTTTTGCTAGAGCGAAGTTGAAAAAAGACAAGTCACAGGAAATTCTTCCTAAGGTTTTGGAAAGGATCAAAGAACAAGTTTCGATCAAACACAACGATAAGTTCGATCTGGACGCATTCTTAAAGAAAAAAGCCGGTGACGAAACGAGCAAAAAAGAATCCGCAGCTCCTATAACGGAAACCCCAAAAACGACCGGGCAGTAAGTTCCCTTGAATCATTATCTGAACGCCTTTCTGAGAAGTATCATTGAGGCGGTTACGGAATTTCTACCGGTGTCCTCCACAGGGCATCTGTTCTTATTCAGTTCTTTTTTTCCTTTTTCGGGAGAAAGTTTCGAGTTCGACGACCTCTTTGATATTTTCATTCAGAGTGGAGCTATTCTTTCCGTTTTGTTTTTGTATCGGGAAAAATTCGGATCTCAGATACTTTCTTCCTTCCAATACCTTACAAAACGAAATTCGGACCCGCAAGGATTTTACTTTCTTGTTCAAATTGTGATCGGTGCGTTTCCTATTTTGGTCTTGGGTTTTCTTGCGAAGAAATTTTTGGATACGATCAAAACAAGATCGGATCTTTTAGACATTTTGGCGGGTGCTTGGATTTTTGGAGGGATTCTCATTCTCGTTGCGGAATGGTTCTTTCAGAAAAGGCAAGGAGCCGAAGAAAAAAAACCGGTGGGTTTTCGGGATGCGATTCTCATCGGAATTTTTCAGTGCGCAGCTTTGATTCCCGGAGTTTCCAGATCGGCTGCCACGATCGTTACCGCTCGTTTTTTAGGAAAAGATACGAAGAGTAGCGCGGAGTTTTCCTTCTTTCTTGCGGTGCCGGTTCTTTTCGCCGCCGGAATTTATAAATTGATTAAGCATCGTTCCATCTTGAACGAAACTACGATTCCAATTTTGGCTTTCGGGTTTTTGATTTCTTTTCTTCTTTGTGCTCTTGTCATTCGTTTGTTTTTGCGTTATCTACAAAAACATTCGTTCGGTGTTTTCGGAATTTATAGAATCTTATTGGGGGTCGGAGTTCTCGTTTTCACTAAGTTTATTAGATGAAAATCCAATTTGCGGGAATAATCTGACTCGGAATGCGTCTCCGTTTGATTCTGATTCTGTTTTTTTTACTGTTTGTAACTCCTATTTTTGCGCAGACGGAAGAACAGATCTTGCGTTCGATCACGGGCGAAACGGCGGATCAAAATTCTTCTTTCAAAGATGATAAAAAACTCGCCGTTCTCAGGGCCAAAAACAGACTTTTAGGTAAGTCTATCGATACTCTTTCCGATCGGGAAGTGGACGATCTTTTACTTTCTCTCGGACTGACTCGAGACGGTTCTCTTTTTAACAGAAGAAAACGTCTTCGTGCCGCTTTGGAAGAAACGGTTCCAGTCTCCGCAGATCCGATGTCTTCTCTTCCACAAACAAAAAAAGCTCTTCCGATTTCGATCGAAAACGCATCGGAAGGTGAACTTCTTCAGGTAGATAAGAATAAATCGGGTGTACTCGTTCTTCGAGGTAGAGTTCGTTTGAAACTTCGTTCGGGTTCTCTCGAAGCTGAAACCATTACGGTGGATAGTGAAAGACAGGAGATTTATGCGGAAGGCGGAATTGTATATAAAGACGGTCGCGCAATTATAGAAGGGGATAAGTTCATCTACGATTTCCGTTTAGAAAAAGGGGTCGTCTACAAAACGAAAGGTACTTTCGCTCCGGCCCACTTTATCGGTGAAAAACTCAAGAAACTCGACGACAAACATTATGCGCTCGAGATGGGTTATTTTACGATCTGCAATGCGGAAAAACCTCATTATTCCTTTAAGGTAAACAGACTTTATATCTACGAAGATAAGACCGTTATGGCGACTAACGTTCGTTATCAAGTCGGCGGTACGACGGTTCTTTGGCTTCCGTTTCTTTATAACAGCAATTTAGGGAACGGATGGATCGCTCAAGCGGGTAAGAACAACACTCAGGGATTGTTTCTGCAGACTTCGTATCAGTGGTCGAAGATCCCTTCTTTTGCCATGGCTCCTATGGGTTATAAGTTTCGAGCGGACTTTTACGAAAAGACCGGACAGGCGTTTCATCTGGAGATGTGGAACCAAAGTCCTTTTTTAAATTACCTGATCGACATCGGATACGCCAATCATAGAAACTATCAGACCACTTCGGCTTACGAAGATCGTTTTCACAACTTCGGAATCGGCACGGTCGCGGTTACCAACCAAGTGGACCGAGGCCCGCTTTTCTCCACGAACCCGAACGCCCCTCTTCGAAATATCGGACCCGATACGGAACCTTGGTGGAAAGGTCGGATTCTCTTGAACTCTAAAATGAACAATACGGAAAAGGACGTTACCCGAAATATAAGCTTTCAATACGAAAATTATTCCGACAGACTTTTCGAATACGAGTACGGAAACCGCTATGAGCCCGCAAATACGCTTCAGTCTCTTTATACGGCCAGGAACGTTCGTATGGGTTTTGTCCGAAACTCTTTGGAATGGAAATTGGATTACACCGAAAATAGGGGC
>NZ_AHMT02000052.1:35000-195000 GCF_000243815.2 Leptospira alexanderi serovar Manhao 3 str. L 60
AAGAGTGGGATTGGACAATAGAAAGTTCGAGATGATCAAATTTCGAACCATGGTCGTTCAGGCAAAGAGTCAATCCGAAACGACTTGGACGGTTCAAAACGATCCTAGAGTCACGAGCGTGGGAAAAATTCTTCGAAAACTTTCCTTAGATGAAACTCCTCAGTTTTTCAACGTACTTTTCGGAGATATGTCCGTTGTGGGGCCGAGACCGGAACGTCCTCATTTTGTGGAAAAGTTTAAAAACGATCACAGACATTATATGAGAAGACATGCCGTTAAAGCCGGAATAACGGGGCTTGCTCAGATAAAAGGACTTCGAGGGGACACTTCGATCGACGATCGGATTGCGGCCGACATCTATTACATAGAAAACTGGTCTCTTTGGCTCGACCTCAAGATTATTCTACTGACTCCTTTTAAAGGAATCATGGACAAAAACGCATACTAAAACAACTTTGGACGCAAGGGGAGAATCATGAACCTGAACGAAGATTCTTTGCAAAAAATCGCCGAACTCTCGCGTTTGAAAATCCGCCCTGAGGAAAAAGAAGCAACTCTTCGGGACTTCAACAAGATTTTGGAATACGTGGATCAAGTAAAAGGCCTGGACGTAAGTTCGATCGGAGACGACGAGATTTACTTTCGGCATGAGAATGCGATTCGTCCGGATCTTACGGGTCAACATCTTTCCCGGGAAGAAATCGAAAAGTTCGCGCCTTCCTTTCAAAACGGATATTTCGTCGTCCCTAAGGTGATCGAAACATGAACGAAATATTAAAAAAATCTTATACTGAGCTCAAATCCTCCTTAAGCTCGGGAAAAATTTCCGCGACTGAACTTGCAAAGGCTTGTATCGAAAGAATTAAGGAAGTGGACGGGTCCGTAAAAGCTTTTCTTTCTTTGGACGAAAAAAAATTCTGGATGCCGCTTCGGAAAGCGACGCGCGCAGAAAGTCGGGTAAATCTCTTTCCGAATTCGACGGAATGCCGGTCGCGATCAAAGACAATATTTGTATTCAAGACTCGATCACTTCCTGCGCCTCAAAAATATTAGAAAATTATAAATCTCCGTTTCATGCGACCGTGATCGAAAAACTGATCGCAAAGGGATTCGTGCTGATTCCGAGAGCGAATATGGACGAGTTCGCGATGGGAAGTTCCACGGAAAATTCCGCGTTTCAGACGACTCGAAATCCTTTCGACTTGGAGAGAATTCCGGGCGGTTCAAGCGGCGGCTCGGCGGCGGCAGTTGCGGCTTCGATGGTTCCATTGGCTCTCGGTTCCGACACGGGAGGATCGGTTCGTCAACCAGCTTCTCTTTGCGGACTATACGGTCTTAAACCTACTTATGGAACCGTTTCCCGTTACGGATTGGTAGCCTATGCTTCCAGTCTCGATCAGATCGGACCTTTTTCGAAAGAGCTACAAGGTTGCATCGATCTGTATTCGGTGATTTCCGGAAAAGACGAAAGAGATTCTACATCTCTTGGCCGTCCAGGTTTTTCCGTTTCCGAGGTTCTGGCACCCGATTTCAAAGGATTAAAAATCGGTATGATCAAAATGACTCCGGAGATACAACCCGAAGTCGCAAAGGCTTATGAAAAAGTCCTAAATCAATTGAAGGAGAAGGGGGCTACGTTAGTTGAACTTGATTTTTCCAAATTCGATTTTGCGATTCCGATCTATTACATCATTGCTACGGCGGAATGTTCTTCCAATCTTTCCCGTTTTGACGGGATTCGTTTCGGATCTAGAAAAGACAAAACCGGAAAACTCGAAGACCTTTTTGTGGATTCTAGAACGACAGGATTTGGTTCTGAAGTAAAACGAAGAATTTTACTCGGGACCTTTTCCCTTTCCGCGGGCTACTACGACGCGTATTACGGAACCGCGCAAAAGGCGAGGGTACTCATTCGTAAAGAATACGACTCGTTTTTCTCCAAAGTCGATTTTATCTTACAACCTACTTCTCCGACGACTGCTTTTAAGGTAGGAGAAAAAACGAAAGACCCGATTCAAATGTATAAGGCGGATATCTGGACCACGAGCGTGAATCTGGCGGGAATTCCCGCGATCAGTGTTCCGATGGGAACTGACGAGAAGGGACTTCCGATCGGACTGCAGATCACCGCTCCTCATTTCCAAGAAGGAAAACTTTTCGGAGCGGCTCAGGCTGTTAGCACATTGGAAAATTTGAATATTCAATTTCCGGAAAATATTGGATGAGCAATTTAACGGCAAGAGTTATCCCCTGTCTGGACATCAAGGATGGACGGGTAGTAAAGGGGGTGAACTTTGTCAACCTTGTGGATGCAGGTGATCCGGTGGAATCCGCTGCGATCTACGAGGAGAACTTAGCAGACGAACTCTGTTTTTTGGATATCACTGCCTCTTCCGACCGAAGAGAGATTCTACTGCATCTTGTGGAAAGAATCGCCGAAAAAATTTTTATTCCTTTTACGGTAGGAGGCGGAATCCGATCCGTAGCCGATGTCAAAGCTGTTTTGGAAAAAGGAGCGGATAAGGTTTCGATCAACACCGCTGCTTTTCAGAATCCGGAACTTCTAACGTATTCGTCCGAAATATATGGATCCCAATGTATCGTCTGCGCGATCGATGTGAAGTTTCGGAAAGAAAGGGATCGATACGAGATCTTCTTGCACGGAGGAAGAACGGAAACCGGAAGAGAGGCACTTGATTGGGCTCGGGAAGCTGTCGAAAGAGGAGCTGGTGAAATTTTACTTACGTCTATGGATCGGGACGGAACTAGAAACGGATTCGATATCAATCTTCTGAAAAGTTTTTCCTCGTCCCTTGAAATACCAATCATCGCTTCCGGTGGAGCGGGAAATCCGGAACACATGGTGGAAGCGATCTTAAGAGGAAAGGCAGACGCGGTTCTTGCGGCTTCCATATTTCATTTCGGAGAATATTCCATCCGCGAAACAAAAAGAGCCATGCAGGAAATGGGAATTTCCGTACGACTGGATTGAAGGAATGTTTATTTATCATTAAAAATTCATACTTTGAAAGTAACTTTTCAGTTGTGTCTCTTTTGAACGTATCTTTTTCAAGTACAAATGAGTTCCTACAATTTTAGAAAATTCGAATATTCCTGTTTTGTTTGTTATAAAGCGTTAATGACTGTTAGAACCTCTTCGAAGTATGCGTTTCTGGAAGCTGTGCTTGGGTGACTGCTAAACGATAGTTGGTAGTGATCCAAATCCTTAACGAGTTGTCTCTCGGCCGGTAATTTTGAAGACATCTTTGCACTTGTGGTAGTTACCATTCCGTCGTTTTTGCCCGCAAAACTAGGATTTCCGCTTTTCAAAAGATCGCAACCGATGATGAACACCGATCCCGAACCCGGATGTCCTTTACAAACACTCATTTCTCCGTAAAATGCGGTGATTCGCGAATCCTTAGAAGATTCTGCAAGAAGTTGTTCTAAATATGAGTTTGAAGCACCCACGATAATTTCGTTATCCGGGACCTGATACGATGTGCCTAACGCGTTTGTGTAAGCAAGATCCCTTCCACCCGCGGTTCCGGTCACAAAACCGATTAATTCCCCTAACGTTCCAAATTCTCCCTGATAACTAGAAGAGGCAAAAGGAGAACCCAAATACGGAGCGCCTAGGCTGACCATGAAATCGATCACGTCATTCGTGTTTTTGGGATGATAAAGGGCAGATCTACCGACAAGCCCACCCATGGAATGGGCGAGCAGAATTACCTTGTCGTCCGGAGTAAACACGGCGTTTAGTTTTTCAAGAAGTCTTCTGGCGTTATTTCCCACGTAGTCCGAGGTTCGATACGTGAAAACATAAAGTTCGTAAGAGGTTTGAACTCCGGAAATATTTTGAGAATACATTTCCAAGGCGTCGTCCCAAATTTTTCTGATATTTTCAACTTTCTTAGCTTTGCTTGTTGGGGGTTGAAAATTTCTTTCCTCGAAGTCCCAGCCGTGGATCAAAATGATTTTAGGCTTGTCTATTTTTAAATGCGGAGCGGCAATCACGAATTGATCCAACGTGAAACTACTTCTCGAAACAATTGAAGAGATCGAAACGAATTTGTAGAGTTCGTGATTCAGTTCGTCCCAAAACACGATTCCAAAATTTTTCAAAAATTCCTGCGTCGCTTTTTTTCCTTCGGTCTGATTTTTACAGAAGAAGAACTGGCCGAAACAAAGAAGAATCAAAAAAAGTCTACAAAAGAGTCGAGTTGGTTTCATATTCTTCTCACGATAAAACGAAGAGAAATGAGAAATGCAAGTGAAAATTTCTGAAATCAATCTGATTTTGGAAATTTAATTTGAATATAAGGTTCTATACTTAAGTATATTATGATTATTATATGTATTACTTAAGTTATTTTCGAAAGGAATTTGATTCGAAAGGGCATGCGATTACATTTGGCGAAGAGGGATTCTTTTTATATTTTATGTTCAGATGTTTTGGAAATATTAACTGTATAGGTTGTATCCGTATTGTTCAGCCCTGCAAAAGAAGGCTATTCTTTCTTGAAGTATAATCTATTATCATTTCTATTTCTAATTTGATACTTATTTTTGTTGAAGTGAGTGATTCTGAAAAACGTTTCGAATTCTTTTTTTGTCTTTAAAATGTTTTATCGACTACAATCCGACCTCGAATCCTGGAACTCTATGTTGAAATTGCAAGTTTAAAGATTCTTGGGAGAAGAGAGAATTTAGATAGAAAGATTATTTCCTTTTTTCTTGGAAGTTTTCTTTTTGGGGCGCGCCTGAGAAACTCAGGCACAACGCTTCCTTATCTTTATCGTTCCCAGGAAAAAATGATCTTTCAAGATCGCGATTCTTAAGAAAAACAAGAGCGTGTTCGATCAGGTCGTCGAGTTCCTCCGTTTCTTTGTCGGATTCGATATAATCGAAAGAAAGATGGGCAAGTTCGCAGCGTAGATAGTTCGTTAGCTTTTCTTGAGAGGTGTCCCGAAGAGAGAATTCGTGTAACCAATCTTTGAGGATCTTTTCTCCGGATTTGAAATTTATTTCCGGCTGAGCCGATTTTTCTATTCTACTGATTTCTTCGTCGAGTTTCCGGAGAACAAATGAATCATCTTCTTTGAAATTTCCATCGAGAATATTGTCTTCGATACGCCTTGCGTCCAATTTTTGGAAAAGAACAAAAGTCGCTCATATTGTTAGAATCTCCTGAAATTATGGAATAGAAATTGGTTATAATTTGTTGCAAGGATTCTTCCTGCAAGAAAAAGCTAAAATCCCCGAGTCGAGTGATTCAGCCACAATGCTATTCGGATAAAATCGACAAGATCAAATTTTTGAATTCGATACTTTCTCACATAAATAACGTGAGCAGGGTCGTAAGAAATCCATGATTTATCTTTCTGTAGGAAATTGGAATCTGAACTTTGTAAATCTATTCTTAAAATGTGGAACTACAACAAATCGTGATTTTACGAACAAATTCTAAAAGTAGGGATTTCTACTTTTAGAAAATTCTTTCTCATTTTTCTTACGCCGAACTCATGTTAAATAGAAAAAGTTGGTGGAATTCTTTAGAAAATCCTGTTAAAGATTGTGGAACAGAACGAAATTGAAGGATCTTAGAATATTATAAAAATTGAAACTATAGAACGAATGAGACTGCCGTTGTAAACATTTCTACTGCGTGTTGATGACGGTCAAAACCTCGCTGAAATAGGCATTCCTGGAAATCGTATTCACATGATTTCGGAACGAAAGTTGCGCATGATCAAAATCCTTAGAGAATTGTTTTGTTACCGGTAATTTGGAGGACATCTTAGCACTTGTAGAACTTACGATTCCATCGCTTTTGTTCGCAAAACTCGGATTTCCGTCCGATAAAAAACCGCAACCGATTGTATAAATTGCGTCCGAGCCTGGATGGTTGTTACAAACGCTCATTTCGCCGTAAAAGGCGATCACTTTCGAATCTTTGGAAGATTCCTGAAGGAGTCGTTCCAGATACGGATTAGAAGCTCCGTTTATGTACTCGTTCGGAATTGGGACCTGATACGATGTGCCTAACGCATTTGTATAAGCGAGATCTTTTCCACCTTCGCTTCCGGTCATAAACGCGATTAGGTCGCCTAACTTTCCGAAGCTGCCTTGGTAACTGCGGGAGGCGAAAGGAGAGCCCAAATAAGGAGTTCCCAGAGTTACGATCAGGTCGATCACGTCATTCGTGTTGTTTGTATGGTAAAGGGCGGATCTACCGACAAGTCCACCCATGGAATGAGCGAGCAAAATCACCTTGTCGTCCGGAGTAAACACTGCGTTTAGTTTATCGATGAGTCTTTTTCCATTGTTTTCCACGTAGTCTGAAGTTCGATACGTAAAAACATAAAGTTCATGAGAGGTTTGAACCCCGGAAATATTCTGAGAATACATTTCCAAAACGTCGTCCCAGGTTTCTCTCAGATTCGTTACCTTTTTGAATTTATCCGTAGGGGCTTGGGTATTATTTTCTTTAAAATCCCAGCCGTGGATCAAAATGATTTTGGGTTTGTTTTCTTTCAACTCGGGAGTTCCGATCGCGAACTGGTCCGCATTGAATTGACTTTTTAAAGTGAAAAAAGGAATCGGAACGAACTTATAGAGTTCATGATTGAATTCTCCCCAAAATAAGAAGGTCAAAGTTTGCAGGATTTCTTCCGATATATTTTTCTTTTTGGTTAGGTTCAGTTTTTCCTTGAGTTTATTCCAAGATAAATTGGCGCACGAAGTGAATAAGCTAAGGCAAAGAAAGAGTCCGAAAAATTTAGGGAGGATTTGAAATAATTTCATATCCTTCAAAGAAAAACGAAAGATTGAAAAATGCAAGAGATAATTCTTAAAGGATCAAAAGAGATTACGGAAGGAAAACGGGAAACGAAGTTTCAAAAAATCGAATGCTTCATTTACGATTTACGATTCGATCCAAAACGATTCCAGTTGCAACCGTGACGTTTAAGGAGGAAAGATTTCCGTGCATGGGAATTCGAAGGACAAAGTCCGATTTTTCCAACAGGATTCTTTTGACTCCTTCTCCTTCGTTACCCATGAGGATTACAAGCTCTTTGAGTTCCGGAAGTTTGGACCAGTTTTCTGTTCCTCGGTCGCTCGTGGACACGATCCAATAGCCGTTTTCTTTTAAGAGTTCCAGAGTGTTCGCAAGATTTTTAACCGTGAAAATTTTTAGAAACGAAAGTGCGCCCGAAGAAACTTTCTCTACTACAGGAGTGATCCCCGCCGATTCCCTTTCGGGGAGAATGATGTTCGTAATTCCGAAACACTCTGCGGTTCTCAGAATATTTCCTAAGTTTCCCGGATCTTGGATCCGATCCAAAATGAGAAAGGCTCCCGGTTTTTCAGAGAGATATTCTTCCAGATTTTTTTTGTCGGAAATTTGTTGTCTGGAAAAACTTTTGAGAGCGACTACTCCTTGGTGATTTTTTCCCGGAACGAGTGAGTCCAGTTTTGAACCGGAAATCCTATGAACTTTTACAAAGGAAGGAAGTCGGTTTAATATTTTTTCGACGATATCTGTTCCCGGATTTTCTTTTACATACAAATCGGTAAAGGGAAAAGAATGTTCCTTTCCTATATGGGCCTCCGTAAGTTCGATAAGAGTCCGTTTTCCAAAGATGTATTCCGGTCTGGCTATTTTCTCCTCCAGCGGATTCCGTCTTTCGTGTCCTCAATCAGAATTCCTTGGGCTAAAAGTTGATCTCGAATCGCGTCGGAACGCGCAAAGTTCTTATTCTTTCTTGCCGTTTGTCTTTCTTCGATAAGGGAATCTATTTCTGAATCGATTAGAAGATTCTTTGGGGATTCGAAGTTTAGAATTCCGAAAATACGATTATAATATGCAAGAATTTGAATGAATTCGATTCTTTGTTTGGAATCCGTTCGATTTGTATCGAGTAAAGAATTGATCTGCTTCAGGGATTCAAAGACGACCGCCAAGGCCTTGGAAATGTTTAGGTCGTCGGCCAAAGATTCCTCGAATTCTTTTTTCCAAGCTTGAGTAAGTGAAAAGGTGAATGCGAAAATAGAATCGATTTTCACATCCGGTTCCAAATCCAAAAGACGATCCAAACAATTCTGAATTTTGCGGATGTTTGCGGAAGCTTCTGCGATTCGGTCGGTGGAAAAATTCAGCTTAGAACGATAATGGGCCGAAATCAAAAGAAAACGAATGGCTTTCGGATCCAGGCCTTGTTGGACGAGATCCCGTAATGTGTAAAAGTTTCCTTTGCTCTTGGACATCTTTTGTCCTTCTACCAGCAGATGTTCGGAGTGAAGCCAGGTTCTCACAAAAGATTCTTCAGGAAAGGCCCCTTCGGATTGTGCCACTTCGTTTTCGTGGTGCGGAAACAAAAGATCGACTCCGCCCGTATGAATGTCCACTCCGCTTCCGTAAATCTTGCGGATCATCGCGGAACATTCCAAATGCCAGCCCGGTCTGCCGGTACCGACTGACGTTTTCCAAGAGGCTTCCCCTTTCAGTTTTGGGCTTTTCCAAAGAACGAAGTCTCTCACATCTTCCTTTTCATATTCGTCTGTGTCGTAGCGGGTTCCGGTTTTCATTCCGGACGTATCGATCTTGCTGAGTTTTCCGTAGCCTTTGAACTTTTGGATGGAGAAATAAAGGTTCCCGTCTTTTTCATAAACGAGTCCTTGATTCTGCAATCTTTGGATGATCTCGATCATCTCCGGAATCGAATCCGTGGCTTTGGGGTAATGTTCTAAAAATTCGGCGGAAACGGTTTTTAGATCTTCGAAGAAGGCTTCCGTCCAAGGGGTCGTAAATTCTTGGATGCTTTTTTGAGAGGAGATGGAATCGCGGATGATCTTGTCGTCGATATCCGTGATGTTCATCGTCATATCCACGCCGTATCCCAAAAGTTTGAGGGATCTACGCAGGACGTCTACGAAAAGAAACGCGCGTAGGTTTCCTATATGTGCGAAATTATAAACCGTAGGACCGCAGGAATAAACGGTCACTCGGTGTGGATTTGCGGGGGAGAATTTTTCTTTTTTACCCGAAAGGGAATTGTAAAACTGGACCTCTATCATTCGGGAAAGAAAATTTCCCTCACAAATTCTAGATTAGCTCCGTTCTGTTTATCATCTTTTAAGCCGGCTTCGTTCCCTTCTGTGGGATAAACTTGCATTCTTTTGTCGCAACTCAGATGATTGAAGAATGCGAATACGGATTTGGGATGTGAGATCTTATCGTCCATCCCGACGGAAACCAGGGTCGGAACCTTAATCTTTTTGGAGAAGTTTATACTATCATAATATGCTAAACTTTTCTTCATCGCTGTTTTTTTGGTTTTGGAGCTGTTCAGTTGGGCGGTCAGCTCCTTCATCCAACTTCTTTCGAGTTTGAGTTGAAGATCGTCTATATGACAGAAGTTAGGAGTTTCTAAGATCAAACCTTTGATCCGGTTCGTATAAGCCGCGCCGAAAACGGCAAGAGAGGCTCCCATGGATTTTCCGAAGAGAATGATCTTATCTCCGTCGATTCCGTCGGTGAGTCTTAAAAATTCAATAGTGCGAATCACGTCCAAATACAATCCTTTCATGTAGAAAGAATCCTTTCCGTCCAAACCTTTGGTGAAATAACCGGGAGTCCAATCCGGGTCGGGGATTTCCCCTTCTTTGAGCGGAGGGCGAACCAATTGAGAACCATGGCCTCTGAGATTGAGGATGAGCTGAGCGACTCCGTTTTCAGTAAGTCCTTTGATAATTGCGGGTCTGTCTATTCCGTAGTCGTGAAAATAAACTACCACTGGAAGATCTCCTCGTTTTCGAGGGATTACGAGAGTTCCGGTCAAGGTCGCATTCTGCCAGGATTGAAAGGAAATATCATAGATGGTTTCCTTGATAATCGAGCCTTTGAGGAGAGCTTTGGATTGTTTTTTAATTGGAAAGTTTTTTAAATCCCGGATTGCCTCGGACCAAAATTCGTCGAGGTTGGTAGGGCTGTGAAGCTCCGGATAAGTTTGAAAGCATTCGTCAAAACTGATCGCCATCTGGAAACATCGTTTTCACTTAACCGGTGGTGTAAAGTGTTCTTTTGAGGAATAAAGGGTTTGTAAGAGAAGTACCGCAATTGTCATCGGACCAACTCCTCCCGGAACCGGAGTGTAAAAGGAGGAATGATTTTTTGCCTTGGAAATTTCAATATCTCCCACGTTCCCTGGGTTGTAACCCGCATCCAAAAGAACCGCACCTTTGGAAATCCAATCGGCCTTGATGAACTCCGGTTTACCGACTGCTCCGACGACGATGTCCGCCTTACGAACGATCTCCGGAAGATTTTGGGTTTTGGAATGACAAAGTGTGACGGTCGCGTTCATTTCCGTGAGGAGCATTGCCATCGGTTTTCCCAAAATTGGAGAACGTCCTACGACAACCGCATTTTTTCCCGAAACATTGATGCCGTGTTCTTTCAGTAAAAGAACCATACCGTAGGGAGTACAAGGAAGATAGGTTTCCACTCCCATAGAAAGTTTTCCGAAAGAAAGAGTGGTGACTCCGTCCACGTCTTTGCGAAAAGAAATCCGGTCAAACGCTGCTCTTTCGTCGATTTGAGAGGGAGAAGGATGTTGGAGTAGGATCCCGTCAATGTTCGGGTCTGCGTTGAGTTTGTCTATGACTGAGAGCAATTCTTCCGTCGTGGTTTGTTCTCCCAATCGGATCATTTCCGAACCCATCCCCACGCCATGGCAGGCTTTGATTTTCATCGAAACATAGGTTTCGGAAGCGGGGTTGTTACCGACTAAGATCGTCGCGAGTTTTGGAATTCTAAGATTTTTTGTTTTTCGCTCTTCGATTTCACAGCGAATTTCATTTCTGATTTTTTCGGAGAGTTTTTTTCCATCTAAGAGAACCGGAGTCATACTTCTCAGGATTTAAGGAACCTCTTCTCTGTCAGGTAAAAAATATCCTTTTCGGTGAAACCGAAAGCGTAAAATGAGTCCATGTCTGAAACACCAATCGTCAGTAATCATGATTTAGAAAAACACGTAGATCGTAAAGTTGTCGTCCAAGGTTGGGTGCACGGAATCAGAGGAAGCAACGCGAGGCAGTTCATCTCGCTTAGAAACAGTGGAAGAATTTTACAGGTTCTCGCGGAAAAGGAAATATTAGGTGAAGAAGTTTTTCAAACTGTAAAACATCTCCGTCAGGAAACTTCCGTATCGGTCGAGGGAGCTTTGGTGAAAAACGAAAAATCACCGATCGGATTCGAACTTGTAATGGATCAGATTCGAATTATCGGGGAATCCGAAAATTATCCGATCACTCCGAAAGAACACGGGATCGATTTTCTAATCTCTCAGAGACATCTCTGGTTGCGTTCTTCCAAACAATTGGCTATCCTTCGGGTAAGAGACAATCTTTCCTTTGCGATCCGTAAATACTTCCACGAACGGGATTTTCTTTTGATCGATACACCGATTCTTACCGGGTCCGTAGGAGAAAGTGCCGGAACCTTATTTTCCACGGAATACTTCGATCTTGGAAATGCGTATCTCGCTCAGACGGGACAGCTCTATTTGGAAACGGCGATTTTTGCGCATAACAAAGTATTTTGTTACGGGCCGACTTTCCGAGCGGAAAAGAGTAAAACGAGAAGACATCTGACCGAGTTCTGGATGGTGGAAGCGGAGGTTGCATTTGCCGCTCATGCTGACAATTTAAAACTGCAGGAAGACTTCGTGAAAACCGTCATCAAGGAAACCGTACAGAATTCTTTACAAGATTTGAAAGTGTTGGAAAGAGATCCGACTCCATTGCTTGCGTACCTGGAAAAGGATTTTCCAGTGATCGATTATACAAAGGCGTTAGAAATTTTGAAACTTAAGGGAGAGGATATCGTTTGGGGAGATGATATCAATTCCGAAAGGGAGCAGATGCTTACAATGGAATTCGGAGGTCCGATTTTCATCCAAAAATATCCGAGAGAAGCAAAGGCGTTTTATATGAAGGTGAACCCGGATAATCCAAAGACAGTTTTAAACGCGGACTTAATCGCGCCTGACGGAGTGGGGGAGATTATCGGAGGATCGGAAAGGGAGGAGAATTACGAGAACATCATTCATAGACTCAAGGAGGAAAAACTTCCCGTGGAATCTTATGATTGGTATTTGGATTTGAGAAAATACGGTTCGGTTCCTCATTCCGGTTTTGGACTCGGTTCGGAAAGGATGATCGCATGGATCTGCGGACTTCAACACGTTCGAGAGTGTATCCCGTTTCCAAGGATGATGGAAAGATTGTATCCCTGATTTTTTTCAAGTATTTTCTTTTGGCCCATCCGATAAGAAAAAGAGAGGTATCGTATGGGCCAGAATTTAGCAGTATCCAATCCGTCTTCCATTGAAGAAACCGCTTGGGAATTATTCGAAACGGGTTCTTACGAGGAAGTGATCGAGATCGCAAAAAAGAATCCGAATCACGCTTTTTTAAATCATCTGAGTGGGATTGCCGGATTTGAATCTGGTTCGGACTGCGAAATAAATTATTTTCTCAAAGGCTCTTCTGTGTTAACTCCGCTGTTGGAAGCTTATCTTCTCAAGGAAGCGGGAAAGCTAAGAGAGGCCGCAAAAAAGTTTCATTCATATTTTAAATCTTCTTCCGTTCCAATTGCGTATTCAACGCTTAGAACCGGGATTTTCGTAAGCGAAAGCGCAGTGGATTTCAAAACGGTCTTGGATTTAATTTCCATTTACAAGACCCGTTTCTCGGACGATTTCTTTTGTAAGGCGGAGTTCTTTTCCAACTATCATCTTAGAAATTACAAAGAAGCAATTCAAGTTTTTGCGGAGAATGCAAAGCGTCTTTCTGAGGAAAGAGACGTTATGGGTGCATTGGGACTTGCTCTTGTTTATATTGGAAAATTCGACGAAGCGAAATCTGTTCTAGAGAAAATTCCCGGATATGAGGAACTTCCTACTTTTGACGAAAAGAAAAAAGAATTCTCCGAAAGGATAGCGAATATTCCCAAAATGGAAGCGAAACGAAAATCCCTTTCTATGCAGGAATTGATCGATTTAGGATTTGCTTATCTTTTTTCGGAAAACTTTCAGAAGGCGGAAGAAGTTTTCAGAGAATTGGTTGCCGTTCACGGTTAAACGGTCTTCTTTCCTTTTTTATTCATCTCTACATAATAGAGTGTCTAAAATTCTGCGTCTAAACGTGGAATTTGCGTTCAAATTAACGGTACTCTATTTTACAAAGATCGGTAAGAATCTTGGAGCGTGTCAGCGTGGGGCTGAAGTAAGAAAAAAGTTCTCCGCTTCGCGTCTACTTCAAGTTCACGGAATCTCGTTTTCATTTTGCAACTTGCGGAAAGCGAAACGTTTAATGACAACGCGCCACTCGCGGGAAATGATTTTACATCTCTGAAAGAATCCCCAATTTTAGAATATGAATGTTCGAGTCTTTCGATTTAAGTTGTTGTATTTGATCTTTTCCCTTTTTTCGGTGGAATCGTATTATTTTTTTTGAATGCTTTCCTGTTTGTGCGAAAAGGCGTGCTCGCATCCTATAAACAATCTTTGTTTCAGAGAAACAAAATAGATTGGCCCTCCGATTGTGAATACTCGGCTCGTTCGAAGGATCTTGTTGCCGAGAAAACAAAACTTCCCGCGGAGGTTTGTACGGACGCGATCGATTCTCTACAAAACGAATCGCCTAAGGATTGCGAATACAACAATGTCGCGTTGGGTGAGGACGGTAAAATCGATTTGTATCGCTATCGGGATTTTTTGGGTAGGGCGCCGATTCGATTTTTTTCGCCGGGGAAGGGGGAGTTCTTAGGTGAATTGTTATGCGACACTACGCTTATAATGAAAATCGAATCTACTTTTTATATGACGAACGCACGATTCCCGCTAAAACGAAACTTTTAAAATTTATCGCGTATGAGTTTTTATCGAACCGAAACGGCGAAGTTTCGGAGAAAATTCGGATGAAACGGTTGAGAAGCGATCGCTGGATTCGGTATTATAAACCGGAAACGAAAGAATGGATTGCGTTTTTCAAGTTTCGAGGAATGGGTGATTGCGGAACGTATTTTCGGTATCAACCATCGGAGCAAAATCTTCCCGTTCTTGTCGAAATTCGCGCAAAATTGGAATGTGATGGAACTGAAGCCTATTCCGCGGACGAGGTTCCGACTACATGGAAACAATATGAAGTTCCGTTCGATTGAAAAGAGTGATAAGAAAGCGAATTCGGCGTAAGAAAACGAAAAAGAATTTTCTAAAGTAGAAATTCCTACAATTTCAGAATTTGTTCGTAAAATCGCGATTTGTTGTAGCTCCCACATTTTAAAAATAAATTTACAAAGTTCAAATTCCAACTTCCTACAGAAAAATAAATCATGGATTTCTTACGACCCTGCTTATTGTTACATTAAGAAGTTGAATCGGATTATAGGGACAATCTAAATTTTGTCGTAGTTCCTGATTCATAGCTTCGTTTCGCAATAAAGAATCATGAGAACTTCTTCGCCGTATTAACGAAGAACAAAAATAAGTCGGTCACTTATGGCAAACATGAGTGTTTACAGAATCGATTTGTATAAAATAACCTAAATCTTATCGTAAGACAGTGTTCGCAACTCGGGCGTTTATCAATGCTCCTTACCAATGATCGAACTTACGACGTTGAAATTGGTAAGGAGGCCTGCACGTTCGTACAGTTCTTGAGTTTAGGCGTATGTCAATTGAGATTGACGATTCTCAATTGTAATCCGATTGGAGAGAAGGATTGCCTTGGATTCCAAGTTATATTCTTTGGCGAGAATTTCCTTTTTTTCTTTGGCTTCTCCTTTTAGTCTCGAAGCGCCTCTTTCTAAAAGAAATCCGATTAAAACCCGCGCGGTGGACTGAACCACCTCGAAGGCGATCTCGTCTCTTGTGGAGGAATTTTCGATAGCGGAATAGGATTCTACGATTTTTTCAAGAGTTTCTCTATTTTCGTTTAACAAGGGGGAAACACTGATTTTGGAGAATTCCTCCTCGAAATACTGACGTAAGTGTCCTTTCGCAGACATGCCGGATACGATCCCACCAATGGCCGCTACGATTTGGAGTTGTGTGGTTCCTTCGTAGATATTTGTGATTCTCACGTCTCTGTAGATTCTGGAAATGTCGTAGTCGTAGGTAAATCCCGCCCCTCCGTGGATCTGAAGGCCGTCATACGCGATCTTATTTGCAGCTTCTGTAATATAATATTTCGATAGTGGAGTGAAAAGATTTGCCAGCTTTTCCCATTTGCGAATCGTTTCGTCCTTTTTGATATCACGTTCGTTGATACCTTTTTCCTTCATTCTTTCCGACTTCCAGTGATAAAGGTCGATGGAACGGGATGCTTCCAGCAGAACGGCTCTCATTCCCGCGATTTCGCGATCCATAAAAGAAAGCATTCTACGAACGGCGGGGATATTTTGGATTGTCTTTCCGAACTGTTCTCTTTCGGAAGCGTATTTCTTCGCTTCCATATAAGCCGCTGTCGCGATTCCCATTGCTTGAGAGGCGATCGAAAGTCTTGCACCGTTCATCATCGCCATGGAATAACGAATCAAGCCGTAACCTTCTTCTCCGATGAGAATTCCCGGAGAATTTTCATAGACTACTTCGCAAGTCGGAGAACAATGAAGTCCCATCTTCTTTTCGATTCCTGCGATAAAGACGTCGGAACTTTTTACCAAGAAGAAGGAAAGACCGCGGGCTCCGCTCGTGGGTGTTCCGGTTCTTGCGAGAGTTAGAATTGCCGCCGGAATATCGCCGAATCCGCAACCGTGTGTGATAAAACGTTTGGCCCCTGTGAGTCTCCAGACTCCGTTTTCATCTTTTACTGCTTTGGTTTGAAGATTTGGGAGATCCGATCCGTAGTTTGGTTCGGTCAAGGCCATTGCTCCGAAAATTTCTCCGTTTGCCATTTTAGGAACGTATTCTTTCACCATTTCTTTGGAACCGAAACGTTCTATGGTTTCTGCGAGATTGAGACATCCTAGAGCGATTGCAAAGGAGCCGTCCGCTCTGGAAAATACTTCCATCATCATGGTTTGAACGGTTGCAGGAATTCCGAGTCCTCCGTGTTTTCTTCCGATGCTGTAGGGGAGAATTCCAGCGTCTTTGACTTGATTGATTCCTTTGGCCATCGAATTTGGAAACGTGACCTTTCCGGAAGAATATTTCAAACCTTCTATATCCATATCCTTCGCAAGAGGTGCGATTTGTTTGCCCGCGATATCCCCTCCGGACTCTAAAATAGATTTATAATATTCTAATGCGTCTTCGTAAGATCCGGGCGCCATCGAGAGAGATTCTTTTCCGGTTTTTTGATATTCTTTATGATCCTCAAAATCCCCTTCGAAACCGTCTATAATTTCCTTCCAGTTTACGATGGATTGGAAGTTTTCCTGTAAGTCTTGATTTTCTAAAAAGTAATTATTCTCGATCATTTCAAATCCTTTATGAATTTTTATTCAAATGCGTTTTGGTTTCTTTACCACTCAGGATTTGCGTTGTGCTCATGGAAATCGAAATTCTTTTATCGAACGGCGTTTGGATAATCGAAATCGATTTATTTTTGAATTTTTTATCCGTAGGAAGTCTTCGACAGGGATTTCGATTTTGAGAGGTGAAACCTCTTCTTATTTTACTCCACAAATTCGGTTTCTTGCAAGAAGAATCGGTATGTTCGAATGGAAGATTCTCTATAAAAAAAGTAGCTGAAAGGATGCGATTGTTTGAAAAGTTTCAGCCGACAGGGGTATTGATCAATGAGGTTAAAAAAAGTCTTTCTAAGAGACTTTCAAAATGGCAGGGTTTTTTCTTTCAATTCTTAAGGGGCGCTCGATAAAACTCAGTGTTTTGCTTCCTATCATAACCTTACCCCAGAAATTAAGAAGGTTTTTGGGATCATAAGGATCAAAAACTGATATTTTTCAAGGGTTTAGTGATTAGAGGTTAGATTTTAGTGGATAGAACTTTACATATAATAAAACGCAAGTGTTCAGACAAGAATCCTATTTTTTACTTGCAAAAAGTATGATTTTCTGATAGAGAAAAATCTCCCGAGTCTTCCCGCCTATTTCGCGACCCGTAGAAAGCGAAATTGCCAGCGAACAGCGGAGCATTACCGAGCGATCCCTAGAGAGCGAGGTTGAGTTTTGTAAGCGGCTCTCAACGAAGTTGAGAAAGAAAGCGAAATAGAGTTATTCTCCCCTCCACCCAAAAATCAGGGGAAACTCAGGCACAACGCTTCCTGAACTCAGCAAACACCTTCCTATGGGTCGGTGTTTAGGGCGCGTTGAAGAAACTCAGCAGAACGCTTCCCATGGGGCGCGTTCTGGGACGATCGTTTCACAGAAGATTGTCGTAATTCCGACAGATTTATCTTTAGATTCAAGTACTTGTGGTGCCCTTAGAAAGTGCGACACTTTAGTTTCTTATTCGCCCAAACTTCCTTAGGCCGAACTCATGTTAAGTTAATGTTTTTTGAATATTCAAAAAACATATTTCTCAGGAATCGGCGGTTTAAGCAAAGATAAAGTATTTTTGAGATAGCTTCTAATATCAATCCACTCGTTCAAGCAGTCGAAACACCAAAAAAATCAGAGACTATTCCTATTCCGGAAAGGATTCAAAACAAAGAGTACGCTCTTTCATAAAAGAATGAAATTGTCTATGAGCGACACAATCGTCTTCCGTACTGACAAAGTAGTCGTATCCCCCTCCCGTCATCTTGATTCTACAACATCCTTGAGCAGGCGGCTTGGAGGAAATTTCAGAGTTTCCTTTCAATTCTTTTTCTTTCACTTCCTTCGCAAACGAAGTTCCGCAAAAAAAAATTAAAACTATCAAAAACGACATAGACCTTTTGAATTCAAACCTTCTTTTTTTCATCGCAATCATAACCCGTAAAACCAAAACAATCTCATTTCAAGCTGTTTTTACCCTTTTTTAAGATGAAGTAACGTGCCGCTACCCCCTATGCTTTTTCCCATCACAAGATTTTCGAGCAAATAAAATCGATTGAATTCGGAAATAAATTGCAATTCTCATTTTTTTACTAATACTGAAGCATTAATTTAAATTCTCAGGAACCTTATTCTTATGAAAATTTTTACCCATTCTTTATGGAACTTGACGCAGTCTAAAATTCTTTTTTTATTTTTTATTCTTCTATCACCTAGTTGGATTTTCGCAGAAACGATCCTTTTCAAATCAGGAGAACGGGCCTATGCGACCGTAATTGATCAAGACGCGGAAACGGTAACCATCATTCGGGACGGGAAAAGGGGAAAATTAGGGAAATCTAAAATCCTTAAGATCATCTTCAAGGAAATTAAAGACGAGCAGGAAATCGCCAAAATCATCGAAACAGAAAAAAAGAAACTGAACAAAGAGGGCAAAAAAAGCGATAAGGAAGAACAACTCGATACCATTTATCTCGAACAGATGATTAAAGAGAATAGTTATAAAATTGTTCAGAAACGTCTGTTGTTATTGGAAAAATATCTGGAGGAAAGAGACGGAGATTGGGAAAATTATATTACGGCGAAAAGAAATCCGTGGGAACCCGTTTGGAAATCCGCGATTCTTCCCGGCTGGGGTCATAACGCGATGAAACGAAGCGGATGGGGCACGACGTATTCCACTTTGTTTTTCGTTTCTTTCCTTTCTTACTTCGGGTTGGACGCAGCTGAAAAAGATAGGGCGAAAGCTTACGATAAGAAGATCGAAAAGATCATAGAACAACAATTTACGACTGATCTCCTCCTCGGTTCCAACTCTTCTTCGACTTCCGTTTCCAGTTCGAATTTAAATTTGATCTTTCAATTCAACACCTTCAAAAGCTCTAATTCACTTAACTCGATCCGTTCGGACGAGGGAGATTATAAAAATGCAAAACATACGGCCGCCGCAGTCACAATCGGAATCTATCTCATTCAGCTAACACATGCTTATTTTACCGGAAAAACCTGGGCACAAAACAATCTAATTCAAACTCCTACGGGTGAAACCGTTTCAGAAGGTTTTGGAATCCGAGGAAATCCCATGGTTTCTAAGGAAATTGCAGGCGGAATGAGAAGTATCGATATCGGCGGTCAAATCCTTTATACACTCTCTTACTAGGATCGTTTAGAGAAACTCATACTCGCGCATTTCCTAAGGATCGTTCGGACGGTCTTCGAAAAAAAAACGATTTTGAATTTTATAATTTTCATATATTCAGAAAATATTATTCATTTTTTCCCTCTTCGAAACCAGGCCGTAGCTCCGATCGATCCACTGAGAATGATTCTTTTAAAAAAATGCAGATTTGCAATGATCGACCTCGCTTTGATGGGATTGCAATTTCAATTCTCAACTTGTGAAGTTGGCTATGAACCTTGTATTTCAAAAATAGAATTGCTGAAAAATTAATTCTCCATCCGTTTCTGTTTCATAAAAGCGGTCAATTGAAACAGTTTTGCTAATCGGAACTATAGAATCGTTCAACAACTCTAATGAAAATCTCCAAAAAAAATCAAGATTTACGGATAAAGTTCCTTTGTTTCGAAAGAATTACAAATTCAAAACTTAGGAACGGAATAACCTTTCGACACCAACCATTCCGGATTAAAAATTCGAGACTGGTATCTAGCTCCGGAATCGCATAATACAGTAACAATAGTATGACCGGGTCCGAGTTCTTTGGCGAGTTGTACTGCGGCGGCCACGTTGATTCCAGACGAACCTCCTAAAAAAAGTCCATCCTTATAAAGAAGCTGATAAACAACTTTCAGACACTCCTCATCCGTGATTCGAACCGCATCGTCCATAGGTGCCCCTTTCATGTTTTCGGTAATCCTTCCGTTTCCAATTCCCTCGGTAAAGGAACTACCTTCCGCAAAAACCTCACCCTTCTTTACGAAATTATAAATTCCCGATCCGTACGGATCGGCAACCACGGTTTTGATTTTGGAATTTTTTTCCTTTAAAAATAAGGAAACTCCCGCGTAAGTTCCCCCAGTTCCAAGAGAAGTGATCCACGCATCCAACTTTCCTTCTGTTTGTTTCCAAATCTCTGGGCCTGTGGTTTTATAATGCGCTTCCCGATTGGCAAGATTATCGAATTGATTGGCCCAAACCGCGTTGTCCATTTCTTGGGCGATCCTGCCCGAAACCTTTACGTAGTTATTCGGATCTTTATAAGGAACGGCTGGGACGGTTTTCACTTCTGCACCCAAGGTCCGTAAGAGATCGATTTTTTCCCGAGACTGTGTATCCGGAATGATAATTAATGTTTTATAACCCTTCGAGTTGCAAATATGAGTCAGTCCAATTCCTGTATTTCCTGCGGTTCCCTCTACCACCGTTCCACCGGCCTTCAAAAGCCCTTTTCTTTCGGAGTCTTCCACGATAAAAAGAGCGGCTCGATCCTTAACGGAACCTCCCGGATTTAAGAACTCCGCTTTTCCATAGATGTTACAACCGGTTTCCTCGCTGAAACTACGAAGTAAAATGAGCGGTGTATTTCCTACCGCATCGGAAAAATCTTTTTTAATGTTCATAACATTTACTTCCCATCCTGTAAATTTTATACCATCAAGTTTTAAAGCGTGAAGTTCAAAAAACGGACAGCCCTGCCCTTGCAAACAAAAACCGGATTAGACAAACGAATTGATCGCCACAAGTTCTAAATCAAATAGATTATCACTTATCGTCACTCTGTTCTTTGTAAGTGATAACAAAAACGTTTGCCTTCGAATAAAAATCCGATCTTAAAGTCTGTCCCAAAACTTTAGAACGTGAAAACTCCCTCAGGAATTGAACAAAAATAAAAACTCAGGCGCCTCACTTCTTCTATGTTTCTTGTGTCAAGCCCTTCCGTTATTTTTTTTACATAAGACCATATTGAGCTAATTTTCGATTCAGTAAAATGACAGAGACGGAAGGGCTTAACAAAGTCCGGTGATAAACCAGCACTCCTATCGAACGACCTAAACACCGACCCCATAGGAAGGCATAACCAACCCCACAAGTAATGGGATCTCAAGATCAATTTGTCGGAATTACGACAAAATCCCCCGTGAAACTTAGTTCCCACCCTTATTTTTGGGTGGGGGTGGAGGCGGAAAGACTCGGGAGATTTTTCTTTACCAGAAAATCATACTTTTTGCAAGTAAAAAGCCTCATTCTTGTCGGAACACTTGCATTTTATTGTATGTAAAGTTCTATCCACTAACCCTTTAATCACTAACACGTCGGAACACTTGAAAAATCTGCGTTTTTGATCCTTCTTATTCCAAAATCCTCCTTAACTTGTGGGGTTGGTTATGGCTATGACAGATAACGCGTTAGGCATCAGTTCAACAAAACGATTGTAACTTACAGCTTTTGGAAATTCGGATTTTAAATTCTTTTTTATTTCTATCAGATAATAATTTTTAAATTCTCTATAATGAGAAAGATGAAAATAGACAACAATCGTTGCTACTTCACTCAGGCTTAACTGAAATTTTCGGTTTCTTTTTCGAACCACCGGACAAAAGTATTTTCACGTTCCAGTTTATTTTTTGTTGTGTACAATAATCGTCTATCGCACAAAATATCTCTGTCAGATCCATATTTAACCCTTTTCTTGCTGGAAAATTTTGGTTCAATATGGATCTGGCGTTTTGAGTACAAGATCTTTCTCTGTTTTCCTTCTTACGACCCTGCTCACGTTAGAATAAATACTCAACCTTTCAAAGTGAAATCGAAAGGTTGAGTTACAACAAAGATTCTTTATATTAAACTTATCTTATGGAAAGAATCCCACTAAACGTCGCTCCCCCTCCTGGTAGTGGAAGTACAAGTGGCTCTGTCATTCCAACGAAGAAACCATCGTTTGGTATGTTCGGTAAATGACACCATGTATCTGTGTTTGGATTATAACGAAGTGTAGTTTGTACGAGTCCAGTATTTCTTCCAGTCGCAATCACTACGGAACCGTCTCCTTCTAGATAAGCCCCGTGTTCTGTTCGTGGTCCGGGCATAGATAACATTGTCCAATTATTTGTGTTGGGATTATAAATCTCAATCGTTTGTCTATAGACCCCATTCGAATCCCCTCCCACAACCAATAAACGACCGTCCTGTAGTAGGGTTGCCGTATGTGCGTTTCGAGATTGGTTTAAAGACGGACCGTCCACCCATTGATCGGTCTGAGGATTATAAATTAAAGTAGAGCTGAAACTGGAACTGTCCGTACCTGTGTTACCAAGCCCGCCGACAACCATCACTCGACCATCATTCAAACGAGTTGCTGTATGGTAAATTCTTGCCGGTTGAATCGGTCCCGTTTCGGTCCATTGTCCAGTAGCAGGATTATAAATTTCTGATCTTGTATCTCCTATAAAAAGAGTCCCTCCACTTGCAAGAAGCCTACCATCTGCAAGCACAGTCAATATATGTCCGCCTCGGGGCGTATTCATGGAATTCGCATTTATATGCCGAGTATCGCTAATGAGTTCTCCGGTTACGGGATCAAAAGTCTGTACTCCCGCAGTATCTAGAATTTCCGTAGTGTCCATTTCATACTCACTTAAATCAAATCCTCCTGAAATCAAAACCCTAGTGGGAGAAATTGCCGCAGCGGCCGGTTTATATCTATTCAGATTTAATCGAGGCCCAAAACTCCACGCCGCTCCATTTGCTATTGGAAAAAAATAGCTCAGTATGTCTGTAGTGGATACGACTATACCATTGTCTAACGCGGTAAGAGTTTGAGATGAGGTGGGAAATTCATTTCTGGACCATTCGCGTAAATTCGTTGTACAAGCACTAGTAGCCGATTCTGTAGCTGGAGTTTCCACAGGAGGAAGACTTGGTAGACTATTTTCTGGCTGTCCAGCGGCTGACTGGCCTCCTTTAGAGTTATCCGTAGAAGTTGTTGTAGTTTGTTGATTAAGAAATGGTAATAAGTTATCTTTTCCAGCTTCATGTTTACAATTCAAAATAATTGTAACTAATAAAAATATAATAAATATTTTTCTTTGTATCATAATCATTCCTTAGCAAGTGATACTTTATCTACGGTTGCATATTTCGTTTTATGCCACTTTAGTAATGAAATTGGTGTAATTTTTATAGTCAAGGTAACTTTTTTAAAAGCCCGTTTAAATGTAACATAAGTCAAAGTAGTAAGTCCTAACTCTGATATGTATGTAGTCGTCCCTGAAAAAGTGATCTCCTAATTAAAATGGTTGCACCAAAGAGAAATTTGAAAAAGGCGCACGCGAAAAAGAGCAATTTGATCCAGAAACAAAAAGAAAGCTCGGAATAGCTTTCTGAAATTACAACCGGCAGCGGATAGGATGGCATTGATACGATCTCCTTCTTGACCTTTCAGAAAGTTCCGATCCATCTTGTGACCCTGTTTCAAATGAGAAATGATCGGTTCAATGGCGGCTCTTCTGTTCATCCATTTCCTTTGCCAACGAGACATTTTCTTTCTGCTTTTATTGGAAAGGTGAACTTCCACATCGACCGGATGATGATCGTTTCCTTTGTAACCTTGATCCACATAACACTCCTTAGGTCGAAAGCCGGTTATCTTTTCCATCTGGTTGATGGCATTCTTCAAAGTATGACCGTCATACGGATTACCGTGCAAGGCTTGAACGCCAACAATCCAATTGGATTTACTGGTAGTAACTAAACTTGTCTTACAACCGAATTTCATACTTCTTATGAATTTTACCTTTAGAGATACACTCCACTTCCGGAGCATGAACGCTGTAGATTTTACCTTTACTATTTTTTTCTTGCGTTAGAATCTTCTCGGAAATTTCTAAAAGAGATTGAAGTCGTTTATTAGGATTTTCTACTTTTCGCTCTATGTCGCGTTTTACTCGAGCTAAATACGTTTTTAAACGTTTCGTTTCTTTCTTGGCCCGTTTACTTTGTTTTGCATGTGAATAACGTCCTTGTTTAATGAGTGCTAATTTACTCTTTCGTTTATAACTTTGTCTTAGTTTGATGCCTTCTTTTACGGCTTATTCAACTAACGTGTGTCTGGCTTTATGATACAGCTTCGCATCCGTTGGAAAAGTGATCGCTTTCTCCTGAACCGTCGTATCTACATTCACTCTCGTAAATTCTTGATGCGTTATCTGACCTTCTCGTTGTCCTAACAAGATTGTCTCTTCTAAGAATTTCTCTACACCTTCACTGCCGATTCGTTTTCTCCATTTTACTAAACTCGTCGGATCACAAGGAAAATCGTGTTCGAAATATTCATTCCCGCAGAAATATTGCCAATAGGGATTCTCTAAATATTTTTCTACTACACCTTCATCCGATACGTTATACGCGTATTTCAAGTAATGCAGGCCGACTAACAAGCGAATCGGCAATCCAGGTCGACCCGTTTTCTCTGTGTAGTGCTTCCCAAATTCTTTCTCAAATTTTCCCCAGTCTATCTTCTTCGCTAATTGATACAACGGATGTTTATGATCGAGTATCTGGTCTAATCTATTTCGAAAAAGTTCACTTTGATTCTGGCGTTGCGAGGTTGTTTCTGGTTTCATTTTCACCGGGTTTTGGATGCGCTTCTGCTTCTTTCCGGTGATTTTGTTTTTTATTCTTTCCCTTTGGATAGCGTTTTATTCACGTTATTCGTATTTTTAACCCTTTTTCAGGGACGACTATGTAGTTGGTAAAAATAATTTAAAGATTGGATATTTTAGGATAATCAGTGTTATTTTGCTGGGAAAATAGAGTTTTTAACGTGAGTTCGGCGTAAGAAATCCATGATTCATTTTTTCTATTGAAATTTGAACTTTAAATCTATTCTTAAAATGTGGGAACTACGACAAATCGCGATTTTACGAACGAATTTTAAAAGTAGGGACTCCTACTTTTAGAAAGTTCTTTCTGATTTTCTTATACCGAATTCACGTTAATTTAGAGAAAGAATCTAATTCGAATCAGAAAACCGTTTTCTCTTTCTATTTTCAATTCTCCCCGTAGTTGAAAACAAAGCGCTTCGATGAGACTCATTCCGAGAGAATCCCCGTTTAGAGATTCTTTTATCTCGGATTTGTTGCCGATGCCGTTATCTCCGACCTCTAAGATTAAATATCCCGAATCGGATTTTCGAAACAAGATCGTAATTTTGCCTTCTCGATTTTCTGGAAATGCATGTTTGAAGGAATTGGAAAATACTTCGTTTATGATAAGTCCACAGGGAATCGCCTTTTCGATGGGAAGTAAGATCTCTTCTACATTACAATCGAATTGAATACTTCTGTCGTTCGGACCGTAAGATAGAAAAAGGTGATTCACTAAAGAATTGATATAGTCCTTTGCGTAGATGAATTTGTAAGAATTTTTCAGAAATAAATAATCCTGAACTATTCCCATCGCCTGAATCCGATTCATCGCGGATTCGATCGCTTTTTTAGCCGATTCCGACTTTGTCTTTTGTTGTTCTAAGTTCATCATTCCAAGAATCAACTGGATATTATTTTTCACCCTATGCTGAATTTCTCGAAATAGAGTTTCCTTCTCGTTCAAAGACTTCGTAAGTTCTGCTTCGGTAGCCGTGCGAATTGCGATCTCATTCTGAAGCTTTTTATTCGTCTTCTTTTGGAGAAGAATGAGTTCTTTTTGTTTTTTAATTCCATATCCGAGTTTTTTAAAAATCGTTATCACCAAAAACGTAAAAACTCCGCATAAGAAAGTGAAGTTGGAGCCAATTACAAAAATCTGAAAGGGAGTTACGGACGGTTCGGTCCAGATTTGATAATGAGCGAAAAAAATGCCCGAAAAAACGCAGATCGACACGGCACCCCAACCCCAAAACGCAAAAGTCTGGCTTAAAAGAATTCCACAAAAAGCCGGAACTAAAAATAACCAAAGAATTCCTCCACTTCCTAATCCTATCTTTGTGTAAAGTAAACAGCCTATGGTAAAAACCAAGGACAAGAAAAAATAAGACTTAGGTCTGTAGAATCGATTAGGCAATAATAAAAGAAACCATACGAGAAGAAGTGCAAGAGTATCTAAAATAACCACTTCTCCGAGCTTTTGTTGCCAGGCTAAATACACGCTCGGGATATAGATTAAAAAACCAAAACAGGAAGCGAAAATCAAAAGAACATGAATGATGTTTCTCTTCCAGGCGTTCGGATGTGTGGAATTGGGAGAAGGGAGTTTGAAGAATTCTTTCAAAGGGGAAACAAAGCTCCTAGTTGTTTCATATGATTCTTGAAGATTCGTATCTTTTCGATTGTAAGATAATAAATGTTCCAATTCGGCTTTGGAAAAGTCATTCTCATCTTATTTTTATCTTGAGTTTTTTTAGAATATGCGAGCATATGCTCATTATTTCGAGAAGAAAGGGTTATAGATCGAGAAGATTTATTTTTACCGTACATCTTTCCGGATCGGTCGCAAATATGTAATCCTATTCAGAACAATCCTCCGATCCAGTATACAATAAAATTCCGAAGAACCCGGGGAGTTCATCAAAAATGAAAGAGTCAGGTTTCGAAATCAAAAAAGTTTCCTGTTTGTTTACCTTGCTTCTGTTTGGAATTTCAATAGGGATCTTTATTTCCGCTTGTTCTGGGGAAAAAAAAGATGAGGTCGAAGGTTTCGCTCACGTATTGATGATTGATAACTCCTTTTCTCCGCCGATGCAAAAAATTCCAGTCGGAGGAGTCATTGAGTTTGTTAATTCGGGAAACAACCCGCATAACGCGATCGCTGTGGATAAAAATTGGTCCACGGAAAAATCCTTCGGAAGTATCGTAATGCCTCGTGGTTCCAAGACAAAAGTTACCTTTCTTCAGGAAGGAGTATTTCCTTATTTTTGTTCCTTTCACGCGACTTCCGACGGAAAGAACGGAATGGTCGGAGATGTTGTAGTGGGAAATGTTCCTTACAACCCCGCCGCTAAATCTGGCAAATCCTGGAAGAACGTCGCTCAATTTTCTGGAATCACACGCAAGGTTCCTTCTTCTTATCCTACGATTCAGAATGCCGTAGACGCTGCAAATCCGGGTGATCTCATTTTGATTAGCGAGGGTGTTTATTTGGAAGAAGTGACCGTTACTACGCCTTCCATTACGATTCGCGGTGTGGATCGGAATAAGGTCGTCATTGACGGTCAGTTTCAAAGAGGGAATGGAATTATGGTCGTTGCGGCAGACGGAGTTGTGATCGAGAATATGACCGCGAGAAACGCTACGTTGAACGGTTTTTATTGGACCGGAGTAAAGGGTTTCAGAGGCTCTTACTTAACTGCGCATAATAACGGGGACTACGGAATTTATGCGTTCGACTCTAGGAACGGTGTGATCGAACATTCCTACGCATCCGGTTCTCCCGATTCCGGAATTTATATCGGTCAGTGTTATCCCTGTAAGGCGATTCTTTACGACGTCGTTTCCGAACACAACGGTCTTGGTTATTCCGGGACGAACTCTGGCGGTGAACTTTATCTCATCAGTTCCGTTTGGAAGAATAACATCGTGGGAGTTGCGCCGAACACTCTCGATAGGGAACTTCTTCCTCCCGAAAGAGAGACCACCATCATAGGAAACTTAATCTATAATAACAATAATCCTAAGGCTCCGATTGCGGCTTTAGAATATCCTTCTTTTGGAAACGGCATTTTGATCGCTGGGGGAATTTCGAATATCGTCCGAAAGAACGTAGTAATCAATCATGAGAACAACGGGATTGTAATCCTTCCTAATTTGGACGAAAACTTTTGGATTTCGCATAACAACGTAGTTCGGGATAATATCGTCTACAATTCGGGAAGAGCAGATATCGCTCTTGTCGGACCGATGAGCACAGGAAACTGTTTTTCCGGAAACGAGTACAGAACCGAACTTCCCGCCTTTTTGGAGAAGTGGAACGGTTGCGATTCTTTTCTTAGACTTCCAATGGGCGGAGATCTTTCCATGATGCTCGGTGCTCTTGGATTGATGGTGCAGGCTTCCGACGGAAACTTTCCTTCCGGAAATTATAAGGAACAACCGATTCCAGGTCCTCAAATGAATATGCCTAATGGAAGTGCGGCTCCGGTGAGACCTGCGTTAACCGCTTTTGAAGATTTCAATTTGGATTCGAATAAAATTACTCTTCCGGAAGAAACGGAAAAAATTTTGAAATCGATCCCGAGAAAACCTTCCCCATCGACTGGTGCGATCACTCTGGTAAAACCGAGAAGTTTTTTTTCGTTTTTTATCATTGGCTGGGATTTTTACTTCCGTTTGCGATTTATATCTGTTGGACTTCCATGTCTCTGTTCGATCTTAAGGATCGGATCGATTTGGATCGGAACAAAAAGTTGTCCTGGGTCGCCGCGATCACTCTGATTCCAATTTTGAGTTCCGGGATTTATCTTCTTGGAGGGGGGAGCAAATATCCGAACTGGTTTAAAAGAACCTTGGTTTTGGGAGGATTTATCGTCTTTTTTCTGCTTTTGGTTTACACCGGAATCTCTTTGATGAACGGCGTTGGAACCAAAACAATAAGTTAAGAATTTTAGAATATTAGAAAGTTTTTATAGGAGAAAGATATGGAACAAGCTGTCGTCGGTGGGCCCGGTTTTTTCGCTTTATTATTCAATTTTTACGGGTACTACTTTCCCTTTATCCTCTATACTCTTTTGGCGCCTTTGGCACTTGTGGATCTCGTAAAAAGAGAGGACGTGGATTCCAAGATCGGTTCGATATGGACCGGAGTGATTCTTCTGGTTCCGGTTATAGGAGCTGGAGCGTATCTCGTTGTGGGAGGATCTAAGGTCCCTACTTGGTTGAAAAATACTCTTGTTTACGGAGGAGTGGGGTTTTTGGCGCTGATCATTCTTGTCACATCGGTCGCTAAATTCTAAAAGAAATTGAATCGCAAACAATTTCTCAAATGGATCGGAATCGGAGGGGCCGGTTTAGCGGCTGGAGCCGGGATCAGTTCTATCGGTGAAAAAGATGGAAACGGAGGCTTGCTCTGTAAAGTTCGACCTGGAATCGTAGGGGTCAATCGGGAAACCTCGATTCCGGGAAATCCCGGAAGCAATTCTTACGGGAGCATGTTGCATCCTCCCTTTCAAGTCGATCCGGATTTCTTAAATCGGATGGAGTTAAGAAATTTGGAAGTTTCTTCCGATCCGATTTTAAAACAACATTTAAGTATCGTAGAAATGCCTTTGACGGTTGCGCATAACACAGTCGTCGAGGCTTGGACTTTTAACGGAGTTGTTCCCGGGCCGACTGTTCGAGCCAAACTCGGACAGAAGATGGAGATTACTTTAAGAAACGATTCTGAACATTCTCATTCGATTCATTTTCACGGAAGCCACGATCCTAATGAAGATGGTTGGGAGCCGGTCGTAACCGGCGGGGAAAAACTTATAAACTTACCGCAGGGCCGATCGGATTTCATCCGTATCACTGTCATGTTCCTCCACTTGCAAGTCACATGGCCAAAGGACTTTATGGAGGTTTGATCGTGGATCCTCCCGGGGGGCGTCCGTTTGCTCACGAGTTTATGTTGATTCTTTCCGGGTGGGATCTTAAAGATAAAGGAAGGAATGATATCTTCTGTTGGAACGGGATGGCAGGTTTTTATGATCGATATCCGATCAAGGTCCCAGTTGGACAAAAGGTTCGTCTTTATATCGCGAACATGTGCGAATACGAACCCGTTGCATCTTTTCACTTACACGCTCAAACTTTCGATGTATTTCGAACTGGAACAAGGTTGATTCCGGACGATCATACGGATGTTGTAACTCTCGGGCAAACGGAACGAGTCATCATTGAATTTACACTTCCCAAAAGGGGGAGATATATGTTTCATCCCCATCAGACGGAGATGGCGAGGAATGGAGCCATGGGTTGGATCGTAGCGATATGACATATAACGTGTTTAGGGAAATGTTTTGAAAGAAAGAATTCTGTTTATCTTCGTTTTGACTTTCGGAATCGGGCTCGGTTTTTTCGGTTGGAAAGAATGGAAATCCAAATCGAAAACTATGGAACCGATCTTTATAGAAAAATGGTCTTCTTCTACTTTGAAGAATACGGAAAATTTGGAAATCCTTTTGAGCTCCATTCCGGGAAAGTTGAAACTCGTTTACTTCGGGTTTTCGCATTGTCCTGACATGTGTCCAAGGGCAATTCTAGATATGTCCGCTGCGGTTAAGGAACTGGGCGAGGATGGAAAGAATCTGACGCCCGTATTTATCAGCGTGGATCCGGAGAGGGATTCTCCCGAATTACTTGCAAAATATGTAAAACGGTTTCCGGGTGAAAGATTGATCGCTTTGACTGGAGAAAAAACGAAGCTTGATTTACTCCAGAATGAATTCGGCGTGGTTTCGAAAAAGGTAAGCGTTCCTCAATGGAAAGACGGTTATACCGTGGACCATACCATTTTTCTGTATGTCCTAGATGATCAAAGTAGAATTCTTGCTACCTTTCCCGGAGGGATGGACGGAAAAACTCTTGCGGAAGGGATTCGGAAATTCTTATAAACAAAAGCATATTAGATGTCAGTGGTTAGGGTTTTAAGTCAAAATCTATCCTGTTTTCCATTCAACCCCACGTGTGGGTTTCAAGATGTTAGTTATTAGGAATTAGTGGTTAGGGTTTTAAGTCAAAATCTATCCTGTTTTCCATTCAACCCCACGTGTGGGTTTCAAGATGTTAGTTATTAGGAATTAGTGGTTAGGGTTTTAAGTCAAAATCCATTCTGTTTTCCATTCAACCCCACGTGTGTGGGGAAAAGATCATTACGCAAGCGTCACAAATCCAAGAAAACGGTTCAACCCCACGTGTGTGGGGAAAAGTGGGAAAAGTTTCCCGAAATACAGCTTCTAATCCTGGTTCAACCCCACGTGTGTGGGGAAAAGATTCTCTCAAGCCGTTACTAGCCTCTCCTCAACGGTTCAACCCCACGTGTGTGGGGAAAAGACCTGAGAAAACTCCGGCAGAAAAAGAAATTCCGGTTCAACCCCACGTGTGTGGGGAAAAGAATCTCAACAAGGTCATCCAGGATCGTGTTCGCGGTTCAACCCCACGTGTGTGGGGAAAAGCATCCGATCCTATGGACGGAAACATTCGGTCACGGTTCAACCCCACGTGTGTGGGGAAAAGGGAACATTTTCAACAGATTCTATTCAAGATTTTCGGTTCAACCCCACGTGTGTGGGGAAAAGTAAAGAGCCGAAAAGAAAAATGTCCCAAGGCGCGGTTCAACCCCACGTGTGTGGGGAAAAGTCCCATTGGGTTCGTTTGATCACTCGTAAAATCTTCTTTCGGTTCAACCCCACGTGTGTGGGGAAAAGTCGATTCTATTTCATTCATCCAGTTATTCTCCGGTTCAACCCCACGTGTGTGGGGAAAAGTCTAAAACTGCGCTGAAATTAGTTTTGCGGGCGGTTCAACCCCACGTGTGTGGGGAAAAGATCTCTTTTTTTACTTCGAGCCTGTGGCAACCGGTTCAACCCCACGTGTGTGGGGAAAAGCGGATTTTCGCAGTAAATTCCTAAAAAAGAAGGTTCAACCCCACGTGTGTGGGGAAAAGTGCACGGCGACTGGACTTGGCCAAGCGCTTGTCGGTTCAACCCCACGTGTGTGGGGAAAAGTGGCCATTTGAAAGCATTGATTCAAAAATTTTCGGTTCAACCCCACGTGTGTGGGGAAAAGGAGAAGTGGCTGAGTGGTCTAAAGCAGCGGTCTGGTTCAACCCCACGTGTGTGGGGAAAAGGTCGGTTCTATTCGTTGTAGTAATAGACGTGATGGTTCAACCCCACGTGTGTGGGGAAAAGTTTGCCGTTCTAAAGAAGATTGTGGACAATGTCTGGTTCAACCCCACGTGTGTGGGGAAAAGCGGTAACGGAAGCAAGAATTATGAAAACCCTTTGGTTCAACCCCACGTGTGTGGGGAAAAGCGTTTTAGGATTAGCGGTAAATGAGAGAGCTTGGTTCAACCCCACGTGTGTGGGGAAAAGGGAAAGATCCGGATAGACAACAACCTTTGCAAGGTTCAACCCCACGTGTGTGGGGAAAAGTTTGTTTCATCTTTTGAAGGGTTGGGAGTAGGGGTTCAACCCCACGTGTGTGGGGAAAAGGAATAAAAAACCCAAATGCAATCATGATTCTGCGGTTCAACCCCACGTGTGTGGGGAAAAGGCTAAAGATTAGTTTAGTAGTTTCTGTAATTTCGACAAGATAAAATTGCCCAATTGGTTGTATTTTGCAGAACTTGCCGATGATATCGGCGGACTGAATTCCGAGATCAAGCCTTTTTCAATTTGACATACTTTGAAAGAAAACCAATTAGTGAATCGCTGAATTATATTTCTGCGGGAGTTTTATCGTAGAACGCAAACCCAACCGCCGCTAAAATTAAAAAGAAACTCACCACATGATTCCATCTGATCTTTTCCTTTAAAATCAAGGAAGCAAATAAGATGAAAATGGAGATAGTGATGATCTCTTGTAGGATTTTAAGTTGAAAGGCGCTGTAACCTTCCTCTCCGTAGCCGATTCGATTGGCGGGAACCATCAAGACATATTCGAAAAGTGCGATTCCCCAGCTGAGTAAAATTGTTAAAGGAAGATTCCATCCGTGAAAAAACTTCAAATGACCATACCAAGCGAAGGTCATAAATAGATTGGAGCAAACGAGAAGAAAGAAGGTTTTCATAAAAGAATAAAAATTTACGGAGCTATGGATAGGCAATTCGGATTTGAGAAAAGAGCCCCGAAAGACTCGGGGTTTTTAAATGCGGGCTCTAGACTCCGGGTAGTGTAACTTGTTACGACAAAAGGAGAAATTCTAAGCCGGTTGTGTTTTTTTGTAAAATTCGAAAAAGTAAGATTTCGCCGGTTGAACTTACAGAAAAATCCGGCTCTGGTACGTTTGAATTAAATTATAAAATTAAGGACCAAACGGATAAAAAAGACCCCGGAGAATTCCGAGGTTTGAAGTGGGTTTTAGACTTCGGGTAGTATAACAGAAACGTTAGAGGGCCTCGATGAAAGGCCCTCTTCGGCAAGGTGCTAAATTACTCGGAACGTACCTCTATCTTTTTCGTGAGAGGTTTTCTTTTAGGGAGAGTCAGGTTTAGGACTCCATTTTTATAAACCGCCGAGATGTGATCTTCTTCTATGGATTCGGCGAGAGTGAAGGTTCTTTTGTACTCTCCCGTACGAAATTCCGAATATCTGAGTTCTCCGGAAATATCTTTTTCGGAAGTTTTACCGGAGATGGTCAGTTGATCCTTTTCCAACTGTACTTGAACGTCTTTTTCTTCCACACCCGGAAGGTCTGCGAATAGATAGATGTTTTCTTCGTCGGAGTAGACGTCCACTCTCGGAGTGAGAATTCTCATTCTTTCTTTTTTCGTTTCCTGAGAAGCATAGTTTTCGGGAACGGTACGGCTTTCTTGATTTAGAACTGCGTTTGTCATAGTGATTCTCCTAAAAAAGATTACTTGGTTTGAATTTGGATTTTACGCGGTTTCACGCTTTCCCGAACGGGAAGTGTGAGGATCAAAACTCCGTTTTTAAATTCTGCAACGGTTTTTTCCGAATCTACTTCCGTGGGAAGCTCCAGTGTTCTATGGAATTTTCCATGGAATCTTTCTGCACGATTTACTCCTTGAGTGGATTTTGGAGCGTTTGTCGGTGTTTCCCCATTTAAATGCAGTTGATTTCCACTTATGGTAATTTCCAAATTCTCCGGTTCGACTCCTGGTATGAGTGCGGTAATCGTCACCGCATCGACTCCTTTGTGGATATTCAAAGCTGGATAGGCGCTTCCGCCGTGGAGTAAAAACGGGTCCCAAAGGCTGGAAAACTGATTCTGTAGTTTATGAAGATCTTCAAAGATTCTAAATTCATTCATGATTCTGGTACCTCTTTTGGCAATCTGAATATTAGAGTGCTAAAATGTTAAAAAAGTTCCAGCATTTTTTTAAAAAATTAGCAATCTTTTTTATCGAGTGCCAGGGCGGGGGAGGGGAATTAAATTGTGAGATTCGGTGATTTCTTGTATCAAAAGTCAAAGTCCGCGAATTTAAAAGTCGATTCCCGATTGGGCATGATCGGAAGGGAATTCGTTTCATGAAATTGTCTGAACTCTTCCGTAAAAAAGCAGGGAGGCGGGTTTGTAGGAATTTCCTTGTTCTTGTAGTAATATGATTATTTATATTTTACGACGAATATATCAGTCGTTCCATATCTAGGGGCCCCATTTATTCCTCTGTTTGTGTTTCCGATAACGTAGAGGTTTCTTTTCGGATCGAGTCTGATTTCTTTCCCGATTACATTCGCTTCAAAGCTACCAATCCGTTCTATCCATTTACTTTGTCCGGATGAATTATGCTTTGTAAGGAATGTATCTGTATCTCCTAACGAATCATCCCCTCCGTCTAAGATATTTCCATTGGTAAAACCAGTTGTAAAAATATTTCCGCTTTTGTCGGTAATGATCGAACTGATTGTGGTACGTTTTGCTAAACTACTGGTTGGGCCGAATTGACGAATCCATTGTAAGGTGCCGTGTGAATCGTATTTGGCTATGGTTCCGAGTTCATTCACTCCGCCTAACGTTGTTTCGAATCGCCCGTTGCTTGATCCGCTTATCAATATATTTCCAAATGGATCTGTGGTTATGGAAGCTTCATTAAAGAACTTGCCAGTAGAACCGAGTTGAGCAAAAAATCGCCCGTTGCCATTGCTGTCGTATTTAAGAATAAAAATGTCCCGGATTCCGATACTGGGGAGTGTATTTGTCTCATAGTTTGCGTTTCCGATACCGGTTATATAAATACCGCCTGTAGGTTTATCGAAAACGATTCCTTGCGAAGAACTTTCCGCTCTTGCGACTCCAATTTGACGGACCCAGTCCTCGTCTCCGTTGCTTTTAAACTTAATGATAAATCCGTTTGATCCGGTCAGAGGACCTCCAAAAGGTCCGTCTGTATGTCCAACTATATAAATATTTCCGAACGAATCTAATGTCATTTTACTGGGAAATATTCCATGATTTGCAATACCCTTTTGTTTAAACCAGATTTGATTTCCACCGGAATCGAATTTGATTAGAAACATATCTTCTATTCCCGTGAGTGCTCCCGGATAATTTCTGTTTGTATTGCCAGTTACATACACGTTATCGTTCGTATCGACTGCAATATCCCTTACAGACAAAGTTGTGTTTGCGTTTCCAATTTGTTTCGTCCAGATCGGATTCATTTGAGAATCATATTTTCCAAGGATGATATCCTGGATTCCGAAGACTCCCGCCGCATTGTAAACACCTTCGTCCGTATCTCCTGCGATATAGATCGAACCTTTTTCGTCCACGACTAAGCTGTTGCCGATCGTTCTTGCGTTAGGCGCTCCGATTGACAGGGTCCGTTCTAATTCAAATGTTTTCGAATCATCTTCGAGGTCGGCGGATTCGGAAAAAACGTTATCGATTGCTTCAATTTTTGCGATTCCTCGAACTAAAAGTTGAATCCAAGAGTCGTTTGTTCCCGGAGCTGGCACGCCTACTATCTTAGCCGGAGTGCAAGCTTGAAGGAGTATAAAAAGAAAAATGCAAATGCGATTCATGATATTTTTTCCCAATTTCCAAACGTTATTTTCGACCGAAACCTTCGAGGCTTTTTGAGACAGAAATTTTCCAGGGAATAGGATGTTTTCCCCTACGCGGGTAGAATCTATTTGGTGTTTTTTAAGAAACGAATCACCTTACAATGAGACATCCTATCATTTACTTTTCTTTTCATTGCGTATTTTCCTACCGCTTTCTCGTTTCATGGCCTTAGCCTCCGTTTGTAAATTGAGAACGTAAGTTGTTCTTTCTAAAAGTGATTCAACTGAGGTTTGTTTGGAAATTGGAAGGATACAAACTTGAGGTCTGTTCAACAGTTGAACAAAATTCCTTGACAGGATTCCTTTGCGTTTTTTTTATGAATCAGGATTTTCCAATTCTGGGACTGACCCGGCGAAGCTATACTCGAAGCTTCCGTTAGAGTTCCTTCTTCCGAATCTCCTTCTTTTTGGGTGTTCCTTATGGATGATGCACTGAGACACAAACTTCTGAGAATCTTGGAAGCAAACCCCGAAGTCAATCAAAGAGAAATTTCCGAGATTTTAGGAATTAGTTTAGGTAAGGTAAACTATTGTCTGAAGGCTTTGATGGATAAGGGCTGGATTAAGGCAAAAAACTTTAAAAATAGTAATAACAAATTTGCTTACACGTATTTTTTAACCCCGATGGGAATCGAAGAAAAAGCCCGTATTACGGTTCGTTATTTGAAGATGAAAATACAGGAATACGAACAAATCCAGAAAGAAATCGAGGAGTTAAAGAAGGAAGTCGGGGAAGAATAAGGCGATGGAAAAAGACGCAAAAATTTACATTGCCGGTCATAGAGGACTTGTCGGTTCTGCTATCGAGCGAGTTTTGAGAAAAGAAGGTTACAAGAATATTATTGGGAAATCTCACGCGGAATTGGAGCTTACTGAGCAACCGAAAGTGAATGAATTTTTTGAAAATCAGAAACCTGAATATGTTTTCCTTGCCGCCGCAAAAGTAGGCGGAATTCACGCGAACAATACTTATCCGGCGGAATTCATTTTTTCTAATCTTCAAATTCAGAATAATATCATAGACGCTTGTTATCGGTTTAAGGTGAAGAAGCTCGTTTTCTTGGGGTCCTCCTGTATTTATCCGAAGTTCGCCAAACAGCCGATGGACGAAGGTCAATTGTTGGATGGTAAACTTGAACCGACTAATGAACCCTATGCGATCGCAAAGATTGCAGGAATCGTAATGTGTCAGAGTTACAATCGTCAATACGGCACGAATTTTATTTCCGTTATGCCGACCAATCTTTACGGTCCGGGCGACAATTATCATCCTGAGAATTCTCACGTTCTCCCAGCTTTGATTCGTAGATTCTACGAAGCTAAAATTAAGAATCTCCCCGAAGTGGTCGTATGGGGAACGGGAAAACCATTAAGGGAATTCTTATATTCGGATGATATGGCCCGAGCCTGTGTCTTTTTAATGGAGAATTATGACGTTACCGGTGATGCGAAGGGCGGGGAACATATCAATGTAGGTAGCGGCATTGAGGTAAGCATTCGAGAATTGGCTGAAACGGTGAAAGAAGTAGTAGGTTATCAAGGACTTCTGACTTTCGATCTTACGAAACCAGATGGTACTCCTCGTAAACTTTTAGACGTTTCCAAACTTCATAAGATGGGTTGGAGACACCAAGTGGAATTAAAAGAGGGGATTCGGTTGGCGTTTGAGGATTTTAAAACGGCAATGTAAGGGATGTAGCCAACATTTGATTTTAGTAATAGGTTCGGGTATAGTTGGGAGTTGGATCGCGTATCAACTTTGTAAAAATACCAATTCAGATATTTATTTGTGTGATTCGTCCGAAAATCGAGGAGACGGCATAAGTGGGAGAAATTCGGGAGTTCTACATTCCGGAATTTATTATGCCGAAGATTCAAGAAAATTAAAACATTGTCTTAGAGGGTATGAGTTATCTTTAGAGTTTTTCAATCAATTGAATGTTCCTTATAATATCTGCGGTAAAATTATTACAACTGGAGTTAGAGAAGATCTTTCCGTTGAGTTGCAAAAAAAAGAAAAATTAGAGGAACTTTATAATAAATCTATTCGATACGGTATTCGTGGTACAAGTTATATAAAAAATCTTTCTTTAGAATATCCTTCTCTTTTGGGAGAAAACGCGCTTCACCTTCCAAAAACGGGAGTGGTGGACGTTCCTCTTTATTTGAAAGCGTTATGGAAAGAATGCGAAAATTCCGGAGTTACTTTTATCAAGGGAAAACGTTTTATTTTTCAGGAAGGAGAACCTTTCTTGTGTGATAGGCAATCGGGCCTTATGGAAAAAATCGAAGCCGATTGTATTGTAAACGCTGGCGGGCTTTATTCAGATGAGCTTTTGCAACAGTTGAACGAGTTAAAATACGAAATTCGTCCGAATAAAGGTGAGTATTACCGTTTAAGAAGAGAACTTCCATTTAAAAAGTTGGTTTATCCGCTTCCCTCTCATACAAGCACTGCATTAGGTGTTCATTATACGTTTCATCTAAACGGAGAGTCGTATGCAGGTCCAAATTCCAATTGGGCTGAATCCAAAACGGATTATAAATTTCAAACGCCAAGAGATGTCTTTTTTAATTCTTTAAAAAATATTACTAATTATTACACTGAGGAAGATTTAATCCAAGGTTATGTAGGATTAAGGCCTAGATTATTTATTAATAGTAAACCGATCACTGATTTTGTAATAGAAAGATATCCAGAAAATCGCCCCTGGATTCATTTGCTTGGTATTGAAAGTCCTGGGTTGACTTCTTCTCCTGCAATCGGTGAAGAAGTCTCTCTATTAGTCAAATCACTGATTTAGTAACTTTTTCTTTATTCAAAAGAGGAAACATATGTTAGATCACTACAATGCGTATATTGGCCGTCTTCAATCGGTACTTGTTCCGGAAAGAGCATCGGAAATAGAGCGTCTTGCATTTTCATTGAAGGACGCTTGGGAGACTAAAAAACAAGTTTTCTTCTGCGGTAACGGTGGAAGTGCTGGAAATGCAATTCATCTAGCGAATGATTTTAATTATGGTATTGATAAAAAGAATGGAATTGGGCTTCGTGTAGAGGCTTTGCCTGCAAATGCGGCGGTTATTACTTGTCTTGCGAATGACGAAGGATACGATACCATTTTTTCTCAACAATTGGAAGTAAAAGCAAACCAAGGTGACATTTTGGTCGTTCTTTCTGGGAGCGGTAATTCACCTAACGTAGTAAAGGCGCTTGAAGTCGGAAATAAAATTGGAATGGTCACGTATGCAATTTTAGGATTTTCGGGAGGTAAGTGCAAGGAGTTGGCAAAATATCCAATTCATTTTCCGATCAATGATATGCAAATATCAGAAGACCTACAAGTAATTGTAGGTCATATGTGTATGCAGTGGCTGTGCGGGGCAAAGTAAATTAGAATGAAAGCTTTAGTTACCGGCGGAGCCGGGTTCATTGGAAGTCATCTCGTAGATCTTCTATTAGAAAATAAATTTGAGGTTACCGTTCTTGACAATTTTAGCACTGGAAGAGCTTTAAATTTAGGTCACGTAAAAGAGAATATTGATTTAGTGGAATGTGATCTATCGATTCAAGGAGATTGGATCAAAAAGTTTCAGTCAATTGATTGTGTATTTCATCTTGCGGCACTCGCGGATATTGTTCCTAGTATTCAAAATCCGGAGGGTTATTTTCAATCTAATGTAACCGGTACTTTAAATGTTCTCCAAGCGAGTAGGCACTATGGCGTGAAGAGGTTTGTTTATTCTGCTTCTTCCTCGTGTTATGGGATTCCGAAACTTTATCCAACTCCTGAGACTTCACCGATTCAACCTCAATATCCGTATGCCCTTACAAAAAGGATGGGAGAGGAGTTGGTCATGCACTGGGCTCAAGTTTATAAATTTCCAGCTTTGTCTTTGAGATTTTTTAACGTTTACGGGCCTAGATCTAGAACCTCAGGAACCTACGGTGCGGTCTTTGGTGTTTTTTTAGCTCAAAAGTTAGCAGGTAAACCATACACAGTTGTAGGCGATGGAAAACAAACTCGGGATTTTACTTATGTGCGAGATGTTGTGGAAGCAGTTTTTGCAGCCGCCCAAAGTGATAAAGTAGGTGAAATCTATAATGTTGGAAGTGGTGCGACGGTTTCAGTAAATCGAATTGTAGAACTTTTGAAGGGAGAAGTTACTTACATCCCGAAGCGACCTGGTGAACCCGACAGTACCTTTGCCGATATTACGAAGATTAAAAAAGATCTTAAGTGGTTCCCGAAAATATCGATCGAAGCAGGTATTGCGGAATTAATTAAAAATATAGATTATTGGAGAGAAGCTCCAGTATGGACGCCTGACAAAATAGAAAAAGCGACATCCGATTGGTTTAAGTATCTTGGCGGAACCAATTCATAAAAACGAAATTAATGTTTTGATCCTTGCGGCAGGGCTTGGAACCAGACTTAAACCCCTTACGGATCGTTGGCCGAAATGTTTGATGCCGATTTCCGGGAAACCTTTACTTGAAATTTGGTTGGATCAAATCTCTCAATTAAAGATTTCTAAAGTGTTGGTAAATCTTCACTATTTAAGTGAGGTTGTTTCTTCTTTTTTAAAAAGACCGAAATATAAGGATTGGGTCAAATCCGTTTACGAGCCCGAGTTATTAGGTACGGCGGGGACTCTTCGGAAAAACTATGATTTTTTTAAAGGGAAAACTACCCTTCTGATTCATGGAGATAATCTATGTCTTTGCGATTTTAAATCCTTTGTAGGATTTCATTTTTTGAAAAGACCTAAGTTTTCTCTGATAACGATGATGACGTTTCGAACTGATTCTCCCAAAAGTTGTGGGATTGTGGAACTCGACGATGACGGTATGGTTCAAAAATTTCACGAAAAAGTAGAGAACCCCCCGGGGGATCTTGCAAATGCCGCCATCTATTTGATTGAACCGGAAGTTTTAGATTGGATTCGAGAAAGGAAATACGTGACTGATTTTAGCAATCAGGTGTTACCACAGTTTTTAGGTAGAATCGCTACTTGGGAAAACAAAGGTATAATGCGCGATATTGGAAATTCAAAGGCTTTGGCACAAGCTCAAAAGGAAGTCACTTTTCCAGAAAAGGATAATTTGGATGAATGGGAAAGCGAATTTATATCGAACTCGATTCATCAATCAATTCAATCAATATTATGATTCCGAATTCGCATAAGATAATATCCGTCGGGGACATTTCCCAACTTAGTGAAAGTCCATTAGAGGAGTCTTTAGTTCTTTGTTATGGACATTTTAATGTTATACATCCAGGGCATATTCGATTTTTACAATATGCTAAAAGTCTTGGAAAAAAGCTAAAAGTAGCGGTTCTTGGAGATCAGAGTATTACGGAATCCCAAAGAAGTAAATATTTTCATCAGATGGAAAGAGCGGAGGGTGTCGCTTCTTTGCATTTTGTGGATTTAGTTTACGTATTGGATAAAATTTCTTTGGAAGATTTATCGATTCGAATTAGACCTTCCGTTTTAGTTTTGGGTAAAGAGTTTGAAAATACCCATCGTGAAGACATCAAAGCAGCTGTTTCTACTGTTGAAGAGCAAAAAGGGAAGGTGATCTTTCATGCTGGAGAGATTCATTATGCGAGCGCCGATTTACTACACGGTAATCAACAGGACTTGGAGTTTGAAAGAAAACAATTGTTCCTTCAAGCCTGTAAGAGACAAGGGGTGAGACTTTCTAATCTTCTACAGCAAATTAGTAAGTTTTCAAATTCGAAAATCCTTGTTGTTGGCGATACAATCGTTGATCAATATGTTGCGTGTGACGCAATCGGGATGAGTGCCGAAGCCCCCGTTCTTGTCGTAAGAGAACTGGAAACAAAAGAATTCGTAGGCGGTGCGGGTATTGTAGCGGCTCATGTAAAAGCATTGGGTGCTAATTGCACATTTTTATCCGTGGTAGGCGAGGACGAGAATGCAAATTTAGTATATAAAAATTTGCGAGAACAAGGAATTGACGTACAGTTAATAAGTGATAACAGTCGTCCAACTACTTTCAAAATTCGTTATATGGTGGAGAATCAAAAACTATTTCGTGTTAGCCGTTTAAAAGAACATTCTTTATCTAAAAAAATAGAAGATCAGTTGATTGAGAAGATCAAAACGGACGCAAAAAACTATGACGGAATTCTTATATGCGATTTTGTTTATGGTGTTATTACTCCGAGAATTCTCTCGGAAATTCAGTCGATAGCGAATAAAAATGAGATTCTACTTTTCGGAGATTTACAGTGTAGCAGTCAAGTTGGTAATGTAGCTAAATTTGAAGAATTCAATTTAATTTGTCCTACGGAGCGAGAGGCAAGAATTGCTCTTGGTAATCATGAAGACGGAGTGGAATGGATTGCAAATACTCTTTTGGAGAAAACACGTTCCAAAAATCTACTAATTAAACTAGGTGCTGAGGGATTTATCGCTTATTCGAATGATTCTTTCGGAAATTTTATAAGAAAAGAACACTTTCCTGCTCTAGTGTCGAATCCTGTCGATGTGGCCGGTGCCGGAGATTCCTTGTTGGCTGCTATTGCAGTTAGTATGTGTTCCGGTGCAAATTTAATGGAGGCGTCCGCGATCGGTTCTTGTATGGCGGCGCTTGCGGTTCAAACGGTAGGGAATATACCCGTCTCTCATCAAAAAGTGGAAAATTATATTATGAACTTGGAGTAACTATGATGGCTCAAGATATTAAAAGTATTTATATAACCGGTGGTGCGGGTTACGTCGGAGCAATGCTCGTACCTCGTCTACTTAACGAAGGATATAAAGTGACAGTCCTAGATCTTATGATCTATGGTGAAGATGTTCTTAAAGAACATCCTAACCTAACAAAGATTCAAGGGGATATTCGAGATCAAAATGTCTTGAATCAAACAATTCCGGGTCATGATTCTGTCATTCATCTTGCATGTATTTCCAACGATCCTAGTTTTGAATTGAATCCTGATTTAGGAAAATCGATCAACTTAGACGCATTTAGACCGCTTGTAGAGATTAGCAAAAAAAACAGAGTGAAAAGATTTATTTATGCTTCTTCTTCTTCCGTTTATGGAATTAAAGATGAACCAAATGTTACGGAAGATTTTTCATTGGAACCTCTTACCGATTATTCTAAGTTCAAAGCGGATTGCGAAAAGATTCTCGCAGAATACCAAACCGATGATTTTACGACGGTTACAATCCGACCCGCAACAGTTTGTGGATATTCCCCTAGACAAAGGTTGGATGTTGTGGTAAATATTTTAACCAATCTTGCTTATCATAAAAGAGAGATTAGCGTATTTGGAGGAGCACAACTTCGTCCGAACATTCATATCGATGATATGGTAGATGCGTATTTGGTTTTATTACGCGCTCCAAAAGAAAAGGTAGCTGGAGAAATATATAACGCCGGTTACTTAAACTTTACAGTTTCTGAAATTGCTAATATGGTGAAAGAAGTTGTCGGAGAAGATGTAAAGTTAGTTACAACTCCTACAAACGATAATCGATCTTACCATATTTCCTCCGATAAGATTTATAATCAGTTGGGATTTCGTGCAAATCGCTCCATCAAGCTTGCGGCAGAAGATTTAAAGAAAGCTTTTGATTCTGGCCTTCTTCCAAATTCTCTGACTGATGAAAAATATTTTAATATAAAACGTATGCAATCTCTAAGTTTAAGGTAAGTTAAAATGCAAGTAAGATATTCATATTTAAAACAACAATTTGAAAATTGCGATGATCTTTGGGATGAATTAAAAAGGTTTGTTCCGACAGGAGATTTTACTTTAGGGAAACCTTTAATTGAATTTGAAAATCAATTCTCTAAGTTAATCGGTGCAAAGTATGCGATAGGAGTGAATTCGGGTACGGATGCTATTAAACTTTCCTTAAAAGCTCTCGGCGTAGGATTTGGCGACGAAGTGATTACAACGGCAAATACATTTGTAGCAACAGTAGGAGCGATTGCTGAGCTCGGAGCTATTCCGGTGTTCGTAGATTGCGATGATACTTTTTGTATGAATGTAGACTTGTTGGAAAAAGTCATTAGTAAAAAAACTAAAGCTATAGTTCCTGTTCATTTCACGGGTTATATGACTGATATGAGAAAATTGATGCCGATTGCAAAAAAATATAACCTACCTGTAGTAGAAGATGCTTGTCAGTCTATCCTAGGGGCAATCGAGAACAAAAAAGCTGGGACTTGGGGAAATACGGGAGCTTTTTCTCTTCATCCTTTAAAAAATCTGAATGTTTGGTCGGATGGAGGTGTTATTGTTACGGATGACGAGGAACTTGCAAAAAATCTACGATTACTTAGAAATCACGGTTTGATCGATCGTGATAACGTTGAAATTTTAGGATGTAATTCTAGGTTAGATACCATACAAGCTGTTGTTGGCAATTGGCTTATTCCTAATGCGGTAGCTATTTCAAATAAACGTATTGAAAATGCGAATTATTATGATCAACATTTAAAAAATATTCCTCAAATTACCCTTCCCCCAAGACCCAAGGATTTTAGAATTGTTTATCATTTATATATTGTTTTTGCAGAAAATCGAGATCATCTCTTAGATTATTGTATAAAAAAGGGAATAGAGGCTAAGGTACATTATCCGATTCCAATTTATAGACAAAAGGCACTAGCAGCCTATGGGTATAAAGAAGGTGATTTTCCTGTAACGGACGCACATACGAAAAAGATTATTACGTTCCCTTGTGATCAACATCTTTCAAAGGAAGAAATTGATTATGTTGTTTCTACTGTAAAAGAATTCTATTCTAAGTAAATGATCTGATGGTAAACATTCCTTATATAAATTTAGTTGAGCAGTGGAAAAACGAACGAGAAGAATTACTTCCGGTTCTTGATTCCGTTTTAGGTTCTGGTCAGTACATTGGTGGTCAAGAAGTAGCAAAGTTTGAAGAGGATGTTGCAAAGTTCTGCGGAGTGAAATACGCGGTTGCTTTAAATAGTGGAACTGATGCGCTCGTATGTGGGCTTTTGGAACTTGGTATTCAATCGGGTGACGAAGTAATTACTCCGCCAAACTCTTTTATTGCTTCTACAGCTTCGATTGTTCATCTAAAAGCGAAACCAGTATTTGTCGATGTAGGAGAAGACCAGAATTTAGATCCGGAAAAATTAGAAAAGGCTATCACGTCTAAAACAAAAGCGATTATGCCTGTTCATTTAACTGGCCGAGTTGCCGCGATGAATGAAATTATGAGGATTGCAGACAAATATTCTATACCCGTAATTGAAGATGCAGCACAATCTATTGGTTCTAAATATGATGGTAAGCTGAGTGGTTCTATTGGTAAAATTGGATGTTTCTCTACCCATCCATTAAAGAATTTAAATGCTTGCGGCGATGGTGGATTTTTGACAACAAACGATGAGAAAATTTATAATTCTGTAAGTAAGGTTAGAAATCATGGTTTAATCGATAGGAATACTGTCGGTGAATTTGGTTTTGTAACGAGAATGGATGCAATCCAGGCGGCGATTTTAAATTTCCGTTTAACGCGTTTACCGCAAGTTATTGAAAAAAGGCGTCAGAATGCACAACTCTATAAAACTTTATTGGATAAGAAAAATGTATTTATCCCAGAAGATAAACCTTTAGAATTTAATACTTATCATACTTTCGTAATTCAGGTTGAAAGAAGAGATGAGTTAAAAGATTATTTATTTTCATTAGGTATTGAGACTTCTATTCATTATCCGATTCCGATACATCTTCAACCGGCAAGTAAAAATCTTGGTTATAAAAAAGGAGATTTTCCTATTACGGAAAAGCAAGCGGATCGAATTTTAACTTTACCTGTTCATCAATATTTGAAAGAAGCTGATTTACATAAAATTGCTCAAGCTGTTAATCATTTTTACGAATCGTAAATGAAGATAGGAATTGATTTAGATAACACGATTATATCATACGATAAATCGTTTGTCTTTGTGGGTAAAAAGATAGGTTTAATTCCGGAAAATTGGCTTGGAACTAAGCTAGAAGTTCGAAAGTTTTTACGAGAATCTAAGGATGGAGAAAATAAGTGGCAACGATTACAAGGAAAGGTCTACGGACGTTATATTCATTGTGCTGAGCTGTATCCTGGTGTTTATCGATTCTTATGGAGATGCAAAAAAAAAGGAATTCCGGTAGATGTAGTAAGTCATAAAACAGAATACGGACATTATGATGAAGAAAACATATCTTTAAGAGCAGCTGCTTTAAAATTCCTTATTGAAAATGGACTCTATCAAGCTGATAAAACTGGTTTTGTGCAAAATGTTTATTTTCATGATACACAAGAAGAGAAAATAAAAAAAATAGAAAGAGAAAATTATTCTTATTTTATCGATGATTTAAAAGAAATATTAATTCATCCTTTATTGGCAAAGATTCAAAAGAAGTTTTTTTTTGATCCTCATCAAACTTCTTACGATTTTGAAGAAGGGAATGTTAATCAAGTAAGTTATTGGAATGAAATAGAACACTCTATCTTGGGAAAATACAATCAGGAAGATTTGGTTTATTTTAAAAGTGAATTCAATTTACCTGAATTAAAAAATGCATATTGGTGCGAAGGACAGGGTAATTCCAGGATAGCGTATTTAGAAACGTTAGATTCAGACAAATTTGCTCTAAAACTTTATCCGTCTGATTCTGATCATAATAGACTGAATTCAGAATTTTTTGGGTTTAGACTTCTACATGAAAATTTAATTAAAAATGTTCCTGAACCAATTTTTTATAATAAAAAACTCAATTGCGGTATATATAGTTGGGTTGAAGGTGAGAAAATTATATCTTCATCTAAAATGGGATTGGATGCAATGCTTGATATGATGAAGAATTTAAGTTGGATTGCAAAATCTGAATTACCTAACGAAATAAGCAGAGCTTCTGCTTCTTGTTTTTCAGGTATAGATATAGAGAATCAGATTCAACGTAGATTGAAATTACTCTACCCTGCAACCGAATTTCATTCAGATTTGAAATCTTTTTTAGAAATGGACTTAATACCCTTTAAAGATTTTTTAATTGAATGGGTAAAAAAGAAATGGGGTGGAGAAGAAAGTTATAATTCACCCATACCTAAAGAGTTTTTAATTTTGAGTCCTTCTGATTTCGGATTTCATAATATGCTAAAAAATAAAAATGGAGAATTTATTTTTTTAGATTTTGAATACTTCGGTTGGGATGATCCTGTTAAATTGATAGTAGATGTGTCTTTTCATCCTGCTATGAATTTACAAGAAGATGAAAGAAGTTATTGGAAAAAAGGCATGTTTGTTATTTTCGGAGATTTTCTGGAGAAGAAATATGAAGTTACCTGGGCTATGTATTCATTGTGTTGGTGTTTGATTCTATTGAATGAATTTAGAAAAGATATATGGATAAGAAGAGTTTTAGCAAATAGTAACAAACAAAACCATAAAGCTGAAATCTTAGCAAAACAGTTAAGCAAGTCAATTTATTTATTCAAATATATTCAAAAGAATTTTTATGCTCAGATTGAAAAAGGTTAAAGCTATAATATGGATGATCGTTCTAAACAATTAAGAAAACTTATAGTTGAAATGATGGAATCAGAAAAAAGAGGGCATATTGGTCCAGCTTTATCATTAATTGAAATATTACGAGTTCTTTATGATGATATATTGAAATATGATCCTAAAAAACCCAATTGGGAGGATCGAGATAGGTTGATTCTTAGTAAAGGTCATGGTTGTTTGGCTTTGTATTCTATTCTTGCAGATAAGGGTTTTTTTCCTCTTGATGTTTTAAAAACATTTGGCAAACCAGATTCAATACTTGGAGGGCATCCAGAAAGAGGAAAGGTCCCAGGCGTAGAGGCCTCAACAGGAGCTTTAGGACATGGTTTGTCGATTGGGGTTGGGATAGCGATTGCTGCAAAAATTAAAAAGAAAGATCATAGAGTTTTTGTAATTACAGGGGATGGAGAAATTAACGAAGGTTCTGTCTGGGAAGCAGCGTTATGTGCTGCTAAACATTCCTTATCAAATTTAACCGTAATCATAGATTATAATAAATTACAATCTTATGGTTTAACTGAAGAAGTTTTGAATCTTGAACCTTTAACGGATAAATGGAAAAGTTTTGGTTTCGCTATTGAAGAAGTAGATGGTCACAATATTAAAGAATTGAAAAGTTTATTTAGTAAATTGCCATTAAATAAAACAAAGCCGACTGCTATTATAGCACATACAATAAAAGGGAAAGGCTTTTCTATGGCCGAGGGAAACCCCCAGTGGCATCATAAGAATAAAATAACTCCTGAAGAATTCTCCATAATGTATGAAAGTTTAAACTAAAAGGTTAAAATATTATTATGCGCAATACTAGCTTAAAAAGTGTTTATCAATTGGCATTGCAAGATCCAAGGGTTGTATATATAGGTTCTGATTTAGGTGCAGGTGTATTAGATGAAATGAAACAAAATATTCCTGCCCGTTTTTATATGGAAGGGGTAAGCGAGCAGCATATCGTTGGTATGTCTGCAGGAATGGCGATGGAAGGTTATATCCCTTATGTGAATACGATTGCTACTTTTCTTACTAGGAGATGTTTTGAGCAGGTTGCAGTAGATTTATGTTTACATGATTTACCTGTTCGTTTGATTGCAAATGGAGGAGGAGTTGTTTATGCTCCTCTTGGACCTACGCATTTGGCGGTTGAAGATATAGCAATTCTTCGTGCCCTACCGAATATGACAATTATCGCTCCGTGTGATGCTGAAGAGATGAAAAGGTTGATGCCTTTGACAGTGGATTGGCCCCATCCAATTTATATCCGATTGGCAAAGGGTGGAGATAGGGTAATCAGTAAACCGGAGCTTGGTTTTGAAATTGGAAAAGCCATTGTCATGAAAGAAGGTAAGGATGGTTTGTTCGTAACAACCGGAGTTATGACTCAGCTTGCTTTAGAAGCCATTCAGCAATTGGAAACTGAAGGGGTGAGTTGTGGAGTGATTCATATGCATACGATAAAACCTTTGGATGGAGATACTCTTAAAAAGTGGATTCCGAGAGTTTCCGGCGTGGTTACCGTAGAAGAACATACTCGAATTGGTGGTTTGGGAAGCGCGGTTCTTGAATTTTGCAATGAAGAGATTCCGAATGAGACAGGAAAAATTAGAAGGATAGGTCTACCGGATCGATTTTCTGAAAAGTATGGAAGTCAGGAGTCTTTGTTAAATCACTTTGGAATTAACAAAGATGCTTTAGTGAAAACTATGAAGGATGCGATTGGTATTAAGAAATGATAATGTTTCTTTTACATTTTAGATTTTCTTTTTCAAAATTCGCGATGGATTTTTTGCACTTAAAATACTAAAAGGCAATTCAAAAATCGTTTAGATTTAAAAAAACGTAAAAGTTCCTATTTAAGAGCTTTAAACTATTTGGAATGTGGGAATTCTTACAAATTTGGATCGAAAAAGAGATTTAAAACTCCAAAACGAATGTAATGTTACGTAACCTGTTGGAGCTCCTGCATTTTTTGAGAAACTTGCCGAATGATTAAAATCCATTTTGTAAGGTCTCTGGAAAACCTCTATAAAAAGGATTTTAGATGCAACAAGTGCCAAACGGCAGTTTAAAGCAGAGATTTTTTATAAAGAAATCGTTGTTTAGGGATTTTAAATACGAAAGTATAATAAATTAGAAAAATATGTTTTTATCTGAGTATGAACAACAAATAACAGATGAGTATGTTCGAAATGGTTATACTATTCAAAAAACTGCCGATCTAGGTTCGTTGGATTGGATCAGAGAAAGTATAGCGGATATAGTCAGGAATATTTTGGGTTTATCTAAAGAAGAGCCATCCGATATTCTTCTAAATCAAATTCATAAAAAGGTTTCCGTGAGCGAGTTGAATCCATTTCGTTTGAAGGTGATTCAATCCATGAATTCCTTAAAAGACTTTCGTTATCATTATTATAAAGTAGCTAAACCTTATTTAGAAACGTTAGTCGGAAACGAATTATCCATGCAATTAAGAGTAAACTTAAGCATTCAATTTCCGAACGACGACAGTTCACTTCTTCCGGTTCATTCCGATACTTGGTCTGGAGATTCTCCGTATGAGATTGTAGTTTGGTTGCCAATCGTAGATTGTTATAAAACAAAATCCATGTATTTGCTTCCACCTAAGTCGTCCAAAAAGTTAATCTCGGATTTTAAGAATCAGTCCGGAGTGAGCAGCGAAAATTTATTTCAATCGATTTCAAAAGACGTTCAGTGGCTGGAAGTTAACTACGGAGAAGTTCTTTTATTTGATCAAGGTTATCCTCATGGAAATCGAGTCAATGAGGAATCCGATACACGATGGTCTATGAATTGTAGGTTTAAATCTGTATTTACTCCTTACGGAGATAAAAAGTTAGGGGAATTTTTTGAGCCGATCACCCTTCGTGCGGCTTCCAAAATCGGAATGGAATATCAGTTTCCAAAAGTGAAATGAAAGGTGTGAGAGGTTATATATTTAGTCGGCCGTTTTTGGGAGAAAGAGTTCCACAACATGTGCAGAATATTGTCATTAGGGATTATTGCCAGAGAAACGGCCTACACTATTTACTGAGCGCGACCGAATATGCAATGGAAGGTTGCCATTTAATTTTGGAACAAGTCTTAGATGAATTAGTGAATCTAGAAGGAATAATCCTCTATAGTTTATTTCAACTTCCTATCGATTCTGGAAATAGAAAACGTTTTTACGATCGTATCCTTTCATCTAATAAGATTTGTTACTTTGCAGTAGAAGGCTTAAAGTTAAGCGATCAAGAAGAGATGGAACGTATTGAAAATCTTTGGAAAATTAAACTTATATTGCCTGATTGTTTGAATTATTAATTTATGAATCATTCCGTTATTCATGCGGTTAAAGCTTTAATTTATAGGGATGATCGTCGTATTTTATTGCAGCAACGCGATTTTACACCAGGAATCATATTTCAAGGTTATTGGACTTTTTTCGGCGGTCAAGTCGAGTCTGGTGAAAATCTAAAAGATGCATTGCAGCGGGAATTGGAAGAAGAGCTTGGATGTCTTCCTGGGAGTATTGATGACGAGTTGTTTCAATGGCAATGGAGGGACAAATCTATGGTTCATTGGAATCATTGTTTACCGGTTTATCTTGAAGTAAAAGAAGATGTTCTCATTTTAAACGAAGGTCTCGGCATGAAATGGTTTCTATGGGAAGAGTTACATGAAAGTTTACCATTAGTTCCAGGTATTAGCGAAGATCTTTATAGAATTAAAAGTTTCTTAGATAAAATTTTTCTCGTTAGATGATAAAGAATGGGAAAGCTTAAGAGTATAGTTACACCGCTTCACAAAGCGACTCAGAGAGATTATCTGGCCCGTATGCAGGATCATAAGGTAGAATGTATGATCAAGGCGAAAGAATACGGTTTTGATTATTGGGATGGAGATCGCCGTTTCGGATACGGCGGATATAAATATATTCCCGGCAGATGGAAGCCAGTTGCAGAAACTTTGATTCAAGATTACAACCTTAAATCTGGATCCAAGGTTTTAGATGTGGGATGTGGAAAAGGCTTTTTACTCTATGAAATGCTATTGATCGAGCCTGGGTTAAAAGTTGTAGGTTTTGATTCTTCAGTTTATGGGCTTGGAAATGCAAAAGAAGAAGTAAAACCGTATCTCTTTTCATACAAGGCTCAGGATCCTTATCCGTTTGGGGATAAAGAATTTGATTTAGTCATCTCTCTTGGTACCTTTCATAATTTAAAGCTATTTGAGTTGAAATCCGCTCTGAAAGAAATGGAAAGAGTTGGTAGAAACGGTTATTTGATGTTAGAAAGTTATCGAAATGAAAAAGAGCTTTTTAACTTAGAATGCTGGGCTTTAACTGCGGAATCTTTATTAGAAGTTTCCGAATGGATTTGGTTATACCGTGAGTTTGGTTATACCGGAGATTACGAGTTTATATTTTTTGAATAAATGAAATTTTAGATGAATTAAATTTTTGAAATTTTATTTAGAATTCCGACTCACAAAGATTATAGACCGGATATCGACGGACTGAGAGCGATAGCCATTTTGTCGGTTGTGATTTATCACACGATTCCTTATCGATTTAAAGGCGGGTTTATAGGCGTAGATATATTTTTTGTCATATCCGGATATTAGATATCGAGTATTATTTTTAAAAGCTTAAAGTCAGAAACCTTTAGTTTTAAGGATTTTTATCTTAAAAGAATTAAAAGAATATTTCCCGCTCTAATTGCGTTATTCGTTTTTATTTTGTTATGCGGATATTTATATCTTTTAGCGGAAGATCTAAAACGTTGAGCAAACATGTTATTTTTGGTATTTTGTTTGTATCAAATATTGTTTATTGGTCTGAAGCCAGTTATTTTGATTCTGGGATTAAATACTACTTCATCTATGGTTAGCGGTCGAAGAGCAGTTTTACATTTTATGGCCGGTTGTTTTGTTTTTCATTCATAAATATAAGAAGGATTTTCTTAAATTCTTTTGTGCATTCTGGATCGTTTCTTTTTCCATAAATATTTATTTGACCGGAAAGGACCTTACCTCCGCGTTTTTTCTTCCCCATGGAAGATTTTGGGAATTGATGACGGGAAGCTTTCTCGGTTATATCGCAATTTTCTATAAGGATCGATTCGATTATAAATTTAATAACTTATTTCGCAATATCCGATCCATAATCGGTATTTTTTTGATCGGAATCGCTTTCTATTGTATCGATCAGGAGAAAGCGTTTCCCGGATGGTGGGCATTGATGCCTTCGATAGGCGCTCTTTTGTTGATTTCCGCCGATAATGGACAGTAATACTGGGTAACAGATTATTCGTCGTCATAGGTCTTATCAGTTCATTGCGATCTGATTTTAAAAGTAAATCCTTCCATAGTTGTTCTTTCCGCATATTGGCCGGGTTATTTTTTTCCTCAAGAGATTACTTTTGAAAAAGATATGGGTCGTTTCAAGGAATCGATTTATTCCTTAAAACGAAGCGGGGTTTCTGATATTGTATTACTTGGGGTCCGTTACCCGAATGGGAAAATCGCGGACTACTCGATACTTTAATAAAAAGGATTGTCTTTCAAAATGAGAGGGCCATTCCCTTACGGATTCAACCGAAGAATATTAAGAATATAATCGAATTGGATAAAAAATTTAGAGAATTGGCGGCTGAGGCGGAAATTGCTTATCTGTCCCCACTCCAACGCTTTGTGCAATAGAGAAGGTTGTCTAACGCGCACCGGTGAAGGTGTCGATTCTCTGATTTCATTTGATCACGGACACTTAACCCGATCTGGTTCTGAATTTTTAGTCAAACTAATTTTTTCGGAGTTAATTCGGTTTTTTTAGAACTTATGTTCAATAATTTGAATACCTATTTTAGGAAAAGAGAATGTTTCAATTTGATTTGAATGAAAGTTATATTTTTTTGTAAAAAATTTAAAAATAGGTTTGGCGCAAAAAAAAATTAGAATTTCAAATTTCTTTTATATATTAGAATAATTTGTAATTATCCCAATGATTTATAAAATTAAATAAATTTTCATTTTGAAAAAAATACAGAATATTTGAGATAAGTTTTAGTAATTCCTATGAGTAGTAGAAAAACATATTGAGGTACTTTAATGCACTGCAGACTTTGTAAAAGTAATAATTTAGCATCTCTGATAGATTTTGGAAATCAACCGATAGTCCATAAACTTACGAAAGCTCAAGAAGTTTTCTCAGAAAAATCCCCCTATTTGCGCCTAAGCAAATTTTACCCATTTCATTTAGTCTATTGTGTTAATTGTGGGTTTATTCAAATTGAAAATCCAATAGACCCAAATATATTATATGAAAACTATTTTACAGTAAGCGGTTGGAAAAGCCAACCACATGTACCGAGGCTCGTAGAAGTAATGGAATCAATTTTTTGTTTAGGAGAATTTGATAAGATTCTTGAAATCGGTTGTAACGATGGTAGTTTCTTTGATTATTTAAGAGAAAGACGTTATTCTAATCTTGTTGGGATAGAGCCTACGCTTGATTCTTTTCAGATAGCAAAAGAGAAAGGTCATAATGTTTTTCATAAATTTTGGAATTATGAATATGCGAAAAATTTTGTTTCTACTGAAGGGAAATTCGATTTAGTGATTACACGTCAGGTATTGGAACATATTTCAAATTTAGAAGACTTTATGCAAGCGATTCATTTGTCATTGAAAGAAAATGGAGGGCTTATCATTGAAATACCTGATAGCCAATGGAATCTTGACTATTTAGATTATTCTCTTTGGGAAGAACATGTGAATTATTTCACGATTGAATCGCTTAGGAATTTATTAGCTCTGAATGGATTTCAAATCATACATAGCGAAACTACTTTATTTTCGGGAAAAGCGCTTATCGTATATTGCGAGAAATCCACAAGAAATACAACTGGAGTAAAAAATTCTCACAATGATAAAATAATAAATTACGGAAAAATATATCCTAAATTCAAATCTTCTTTACAAAAATATTTGGATTCTTATAAAAATGTGGCAGTTTATGGATGTGGGGCCAGATCTTGTAACTTTGTAAACTTCCTTGGAATCAAGGATCATATTAAATTCTTTATAGATGATCAAAAGGAAAAGCAGAACGCCTTTGTCCCTGGTTGTGGATTAGAAATTTTAAATTCAGAAAACATTTTCGATAAGGCTAAGCATATTCTTTTAGGTGTAAATACTGAAAATGAGTTTAAGGTTTTAAAAAAGAAGGGTTTAATGAATAGTACTATGAGTTATCATTCCATACTTCCGCCCAGTAAATTATTGCCCGACTTTTGGAAAGAAATGATTTATGGTCAACTACAGTCTGCAAACTAAAGTTTCCGAGGAAGTATATCATTCTACTGAAAGTCTTTTGGGCATTCAGAAAGGAGATATTCAGAAATTAATCGAAATTGCCAAAAAAACCAAACGTCAAAGAGCGAGAATTTGTTCCCATTTCAACAGAGATGAACAGTTGCAGGAAATGTTTATTGTTCATCCTAAGGGGGCGTATGTTCGGCCTCATAAACATTTAGGAAAGCCCGAATCTATGATGATTTTGGAGGGCGAGGTTGATTTTATTACGTTTGATGATAATGGTAAAATAGAAAATGCAATGAATATGGGCGCTTATCACACCGGTAAAATTTTTTATGATAGTATGCGTTCTTCCGTTTATCACACTTTACTGATTCGATCGGAATGGTTGGTATTTTTAGAAATAACAAAAGGGCCTTTTCGAAAAGAAGATACAATTTTTGCACCTTGGAGCCCGGAAGAGAACGATACAAAAAACGTTTGTGAATTTATGAATAAGATAGATCAGAGATTAAAATGAATCATTTTTATTTGAGAAAAGATTGTAGGCTTTGTAAATCTAAGGATTTGGTCAATGTATTATCGTTGACCCCGACGGCGTTATGCGACGCGTATGTAAAAGAAAAGAAAGAACAAGATGTCTATTCTTTGGATCTTTTTCAATGTAAAAGCTGCAATTTTGTGCAGATAGAATGTGTAGTCGATCCAGAAATTATATACAGAGATTACATCTATGTAACTACGAGTTCTTCCGGATTGAGCAATCATTTTGAAAATTATGCGAGAGAAGTTTTTGAGAAACTCAACCTAAAGGCAGATAGTCTAGTCGTAGATATTGGAAGTAACGATGGCACTTTACTTAGCCATTTTAAAGCAAGGAAGGCAAAAGTACTAGGAATAGAGCCTTCGATTAAAACTGCTGAAGATGCGACTCAGGGTGGAATTGAAACTTTACCGGATTTTTTTGACCCTTCTCTTGCAAAAAAAATAAAAGAAAAAGTAGGGCAAGCTGATTTAATTACGATCAATAATTTATACGCGAACATAGACGATTTGCATTCCTTTACGGAAGGATTGGAATTTCTTTTATCACCAAACGGAGTCATTGTGATTGAGTCTTCTTATTTAGGTGATATGGTGGACAATATGGTGTTTGATTTCATTTATCATGAACATTTGTCTTATTTTTCAATATTACCTCTTATGAAATTTTTCGATTCATTCGGCTTGAGATTGATTCACTTACAACACGTTGGAACTAAGGGTGGGTCATTTCGGTACTATTGGGCGAGAAAAAGTTCAAATCACTCTGTTTCGACGGACGTTGAAAAGTTTGTAAAAATTGAAAAAGAAAAGAATATGACCGAGGTTTATTTTAAGAATTATGCGAACCGTATAGATAAAGTAAAAACGGAATTGATACAAGAACTCGAAAAATCGAAAGGAAAAAGGAAAATTATCGGGTACGGTGCATCGGCGACTTCCACTACATTGATTTATCATTTTGGATTGGAAAAATATGTAGATTATCTCGTTGATGATAATCCGGGAAAAATTGATACTTATAGTCCAGGCTTGCATATTCCGGTAAAACATCCGGATGTTCTCAATTCCGAAGGAGATGCGGTTTTAATTGTCTTGGCTTGGCGGTACTTTGATTTGATTCGATCTAAATTAAAAAATCATAAACTCACTTTGATATGTCCGCTTCCAGAGTTTAAGAAAGCGGAATTTTGAATGATGAATGATTGTTCTTTAGTGGTAGGTGGATCGAAAGGAATCGGTTTAGAAATTGCTAAATCATTTTCAGAACGAGGAGATGAGACTTACGTTTTATCTCGTAATAAAGGAAAATGGCATGGGAATCACATAGAAGCTGATTTATCAAACGAAGGAAATTTAAATCATGTGCTTCATTACATCCGAAATAATAAGATTCGATTTAAGTATATAGTATTTGCTCAGAAGAATAGGTCTTTACCCGATGACTTAGATTATGAGTTGATGATACAACTTAAATCTGTCAAGATTCTCGTCGAAGGAATTACTCCTTTGATGGAAGGAGGGGCCTTTGTTTTCATAGGCTCACCCGCTGGCAGATTTATTGTAAGGGAGCAGCCGTTAGGTTATCATTTAAGCAAAGCAGCGTTAGAGCATTTGACAAAATATTATGCAGTAAATTTAGGTAAACTTGGTATTAGATTTAATTGTATTTTACCTGGAACGGTACTGAAAGAATCAAATAGGGAATTTTATCAAGCGAACGAAGATGTTTCTAATTTATTGAAAAAAATTACTCCTCTTCGAATGTTGGGAGAAGCAATGGACATTGTGAATGCGGTGGATTTTTTCTCTAGCGAAAAATCTAGGTACATTACCGGACAAGTTATTTTTATAGATGGGGGACAGTCGCTTGAAGGTCAGGAATCCTTAGCAAGAGGATTGATTCTTTTCGACTAATAATTTATGGAAATACCGTTTGTTGATTTTTATAATAAAAATAATATATCTCCGGTCAGTCAAAATATAACAGACTTAGAAAAGCATTCCTACAGACGTGAGTCCCTATATATTTCTTTAGGAATATTGCCAAGGTACATAAATAATAGAAAAATTATAGAGTTCGGACCGGGCAGTGGACACAACGCAGTTTACACTGCGAGTTTGAATCCTAAATTATATACCCTTGTAGATGGAAGTAGGGTCGGTTACAGGGCGACTAAAGAAAGGTTTAAAGATCAAGATAATATTGAAGTGATTCATGCTTTATTTCAAGATTTCAGTTCTGAAATTCAATATGATATGGTAATTGCAGAGGGTTGCCTTCCTCATCAAGCAGAACCGTTACTTCTTATGAATCATATCTGTAAGTTCGTTGATAAAAAAGGGATTTTTTTAATAACTACGTCGAATGGTGTTTCCTATCTTTCTGAAACGCTTCGTAGGTTAATGCGGGATAGGTTTTTATCTCCCAACGAGATGACAAAAAAGCAGCTAGATCTATTAATTCCGATTTATCAGCCCCATTTAAAAACTTTGCTTAATATGAGTAGACCAGTCGAGGACTGGATACTGGATAGTATCATTCAACCGTTGCAGCATGTTAAATTATTATCGATTCCGGATGTTATCAATCATTTGGACGGTAGGTTTGAAGTTTTAGGTTCTTCCCCAAAATTTATTGAGGATTGGAGATGGTATAAGGATATAAATTCTAAAACAAAAGGTTATAACCAAGTTGCATTGAATTCATATTACAGGAAAAATTTAAATTTTTTGGACTATCGTTTTAGATTCATTGAACATTCTAAAGAATTTGGCATAAAGTTGGAAGAACTATGCGATGAAACCTGGACTATCATGTGTAGTATTGAAAAGAGTGAAAGTAACGAAGGATGGAACAGGTTATTTGAAAACCTTTCCAGTATTCATGATCTGATTTTACAGCTTGCACCTGAAACTGCAAAAGCGCTTAAAGAAATTACGATCTGGTTGAAAGATGGCGATCTCAATAATTCCCTACCTAATTTTTCTAATTGGTGGGGAAGAGGGCAACAATATTTAAGTTTTATCAATAATCAGTAAGCTTCTGAATAAATTTTATATTTTTATAATGTTTAATCCTAACGCGTGCTTAGTTTGAAATTTATAAAATAAATTGACTTTAAATTTGCAGAGTATTTCGTGAATGCTTGTTAAATTGATCCGAATTTTTAGACGAATATATTATGTTTCTGTGATGTTTTTGAATTTTATTTGGGCTCTTCCATTTTTGTTAATTTTGCGCATTATACGCCCCTTAATATTAATCAGGTTTTGTAGTATTTTAACTTCTCGAATCGGCCATTTTACAATTGATTCAAGTTATCATTTAGCTACCTTACCGAAGTCGTCCAGATTTCCGAAAGTATATCATTGGTTTTGGTTTAGTCCGAACGATTCTGATAGTTCTAATACTTACTGGAGTAGCTTAGTTCGAAAGCGTTTGTATGTTCGCAGTTGGGTAAGGTATTTAGATTATTTGAATTATAAAATTCCCGGCGGTCAACTTCACATTATCCCACCGCTGTTTGCTTCCAGAGATAAAGATGGATTGTTTCAAAAGGATGTTGAACGATTTTCTATTGCCCCTCGGGAAATTAATTCAGCAAAATCATGGTTACGAGAAAAGGGTTGGGTGGATGGAGAGCCGTTTATTTGTCTTTTAGTGAGAGATTCGAAATATCTTTTATCCAATCCGGTTAATGCAGCATTTGGCGCATCGAGAGGAAATTGGGCATACCATAGCTATAGAGACTCGGATATAGATGCTTATGTCAAAGGAATTAAGTATTTTTTGTCTCAGGATTACTGGGTAATTCGAATGGGAAAGTCTTGTGTAAAACCTGTTTCGATCAAACATTCAAAACTGATCGATTATCCATTTATTGAAGATCAGGAAGATCTTATGGATATTTGGCTCACTCTCAATGCGAAGCTTTTTATAAGTACTGGAACAGGTATTGATATATTGCCTAGCATATATAAGTCTCCTGCTTCACTTTATGTCAATGCGTTGCCTTTGCTAAATTTGACATCTTGGCATAAGATGATCTGGGTGCCTAAATACTTGGTTTGGAAATCTACAGGTAAATATTTGACTTTTAAGGAACATTTGGCCCATAACTATATGGAAACTCAATTTTACGAAGATGCAGGAATACAAATTGTAGATTTGGCTCCTGAAGACATTTTAGACGTTTTTCAGGAGCAAGAACGGAGACTTTCTGGATCATGGATAGAGACTGAAGATGATCTAAAAAGACAGAAAAGTTTTTGGGAGATTTTTAAGGCGTGGCCTGAATTTTCTAAATATCACAATTGGATCCATCCTGAAGCCAGGGTCGGTGCTCATTTTTTGCGAAAAATGGGAGATTCTTTTTTCGAGTAATACGAATGAATGAAAATATACTAATAAAAACCTATTCTTAGATTTTAGATTATTCAGGAAATTATATGGAAAAATTGAATAACGTTTTGGCAATTTGCTTTTATGGTAGAAGTGGCTCTGTTTTTTTTCAGAGTTTATTTGATGGCCATCCTGAATGTGTAACTATACCTGGTTCGTATATTTCTGGTTACCAGGATTGGTTTGATGATCTGACGAGTTTGGGAACGTCTGCAGTTATTGAAAATTTTTGTAAAACTTTTAGAGTATTATTTGATCCGTATTATATTTCGGATGTCCCTTTACCATGTTGCGGAAAACAACCTGGATTGGACTGTAATTTTCATAAAATGGGTGAAAGGCAGGATGAAATTATTGCAATTGATGAGAGAGAATTTAAAGATCATTTATATTCTTTTACTAAAGAAGACTTATTACAATCTTCTGTTAGCTTTTTTAAAGCCCTTCATTTTGCCTATGCTTCTTGTAAAAAAATGGACCTAACTAAAATTAAATTGATAGTTTTCGCGTTGCATTCTCCTATTTTACGTAGAGCGCAATTTTTATTGGAAATGAATACAAAAATTATACATATGATTAGGGAGCCCTTGCAGTCTGCGTTATCTCTTTATAAGCAAAATAATTCAACTCAAGGTATATCTGAAATTTTAAATATTTTATCTTTATATAGTCCTATGGAAAATTTTGAAAATGTTACATACGCAGTAAAGCTTGAGGATCTGCACACAAGTCCTGAGAAAGTGATGAAAAATGTAGCACAATTTTTGAATATATCTTGGAATAATATTCTATTAGAAAGTTCTTTTGGAGGCAAGAAATGGTGGAATCTTTCAGGTACGGATAATATAAGTGGATTTAATAATATCATTATTGGTAAAAAATATGAGAATTACGTAACTGAACGAGATAAGGATAAGTTTGCTTTTATATTCAAAAAGTTGTATGAGCTTTGGGGGTATGATCGTAAAAAACACTTATTTTTAAACATATTTTCCGATTATAAATTTGAATCTAATTTACCTTTTGGGTTAAAAGTAAAGAATAAGTTTTTGTTGATTAAATTTATATTAGTACATAGTAATTTTGTTAGATTTTTTTTTGGCAAAAAGAAACTGAAAGTATTGCGATTATTGCCTTTGGAAAACTTTAATGAGTAAAAATCTAAATGAACATAGACTTTTTGCGACAATGTACGGGTTTGTATCGGACTATGCTTACCAGATTTTTTCATTAGGTTTTTACGTATTAATTGAAGGTCTTTTTTCTTTTGTTTCTGTATTTTCAATTATGCCGATGGCTGATTATTTAATAGACCAAAAGCTGATTTCTCCGAGTAAATTTACAATTTATATTTTGGATTGTTTTAACTCTTGGGGCATATCAATTAATTTTTTATCATTTGCATTGTTTTTTATGTTTGCGAATCTTTTTAAGAATTTGAGTGATGTTTTGGTTGGCTATTATGTTCTCAAGACGAAATATTCGATTTTACGTAAGATCATTCACGGCTTGCTGAATACGTTTCTTAAGGCTAGGTGGGAATTTTTTGGTTCGACTAATCATGGGAAAATTGTTAATACTTTAAGTAAGGAGCTGTCCACTGTTGGAGATTCGATAGGTCATATTGCAACTTTTTTATCTCAATTATTGCAATTATGTATATATATTAGTATTCCTTTTTTCATGAATTTTAAGATAACTTTAATTTCTGTTTCCATTTTTATCTTATTCGGTCTTCCTATTATGTTTTTTAATAGGGTCGTGAAAAAAAATTCTCAAGGTCATCTTGAAGCCTCTAATGCTCTTACAAGTAATATTATGGAAATTATTGCTTCTGCAAAGATTATATTAGGCTATGGAAGGCGAGAGAAATCTATTAATCATTTAATTCACTCTTATGATGTAGCTGCGGGTTGGGGGTTGAAAGTAAATTTCATTAATAATTTACTAGGTAAATTATTTTTACCTATAGGGATATTTTCCATGATTATTGCATTATCTTTTTCTATGCATGAAGGAATTATTTTTTCAGAATTAACGGCAATACTATGGAGTTTGATGCGCGCGCTTCCAATGTTGGGTTCTGTTCTACAAATTGGGACAACTTTTAGTGCTTTCTTGCCAAGTTATATTCAAATGAATTCATTAAAAATGAAAGCAGAGTCTCTTGCTGAAATTGAAGGACTGAAGATTTTTCATGAATTAAAACAAGGAATAAAAATCGATAACCTTTCATTTTCGTATCCCTTGCGTCAAGATACTCTTGAGAATATTAATATCTTTATTGAAAAAGGTAAAATGACGGCAATTGTTGGAGAATCTGGCTCAGGAAAATCAACTTTGACGGATCTTGTTTTAGGTCTGCAACTGCCTCAAAGCGGAGCGATTCAGATTGATGGAATTCCACTTTCAGAATGGAAGCAGAATTCTTTTCGGGAAAAAATAGGTTACGTTCCACAAGATCCTTATCTTTTTCATATTTCTATTCGTGATAATCTACTCTGGTCAAATCCTCAGGCCACCGATGGTGAACTTTGGGCTTCTCTTCAGCTTGCTAACGCGGATGGTTTTGTAAAACTTCTTCCACAAGGGATTGATACTATAGTGGGGGATCGTGGAATGCGGTTATCAGGTGGACAAAGACAAAGGATCGCTTTAGCTCGAGCCTTGTTGCGGAAGCCAGAGCTTCTTATCTTGGATGAGGCGACAAGTTCTTTAGATGTGGAGTCTGAGCAACTCATTCAAAAATCTATCAATAATCTTTCTGCTGACAGTACTATTTTAATTATTGCTCATCGTTTATTTACTATAATTAATGCAGATAGTGTTTATTTACTGAAGTCTGGTAAAGTTGTAGAACATGGTAGTTTTCAACAGCTTGCGAATAAAAGCAATGGATTGTTTGCCGAAATGATTTTTAAACAAAGAGATATGAATCAAAATGGTTATAACGATAAATAGTCTAAAGTTAACTAACTGAGCTTTATGGAAAAAATTGCTATTCGACCAAAAGTAATTTGGATTACAGGGCTGTCAGGCGCCGGTAAATCTACTATTTCTAGAGAGTTAGTTCGGCGTATGCGTGCAGATAATGAAACCGTTATAATTTTGGATGGTGATGAGTTACGTGAAGTTTTTAACGCAAATAAAATAAATGTTAATAGTCATAAACGAGAAAATAGATTAGCTCTAGCATTCCAATACTCTCATTTATGCCGCATTTTAGTAAACCAAGGTATAACTGTAGTGATTGCCACTATCTCTTTATTAAAAGAAATTCATTTATGGAATCGCTTAAATTTGCAGGGTTATTTTGAAGTGTATATTAAAGTTCCGTTAGAAGAATTGCGTCGTCGTGATCCTAAGGGAATTTATCGCCAGTTTGATTCTGGTGAAATTACTGATGTAGCTGGTTTAGATTTATCGATTGATGAGCCAAATCATCCTGATTTTGTAATCGAGTTTGAACCAACGAAAACTATTGAAAACATTGTTACCAATTTGATGAAATCAATTAAAGAAAAGGAATATCAAAATGAAAACTGAATGGGATTATACGAAGTTGGCAGATGCATATTTGAAACGGCCAGATTATTCAGATGCAGCCGTTGATTCTATGTTAAAAATCTTTGGTCTAACTTCGGGTAAAGTCTGTGATGTTGGCGCAGGAGTCGCACATTTGACGATCATGCTTGCGGAACGAGGATTCGAAGTATCAGCTGTAGAGCCAAATGATGCTATGCGTGCTAATGGCATGAAGAGGACTCTAAATATGAAAAATGTAAATTGGTTTGAAGGAACTGGCGAACAAACTAATCAAAGTGATAAAACTTTTGATTTTGTTACTTTTGGAAGTTCATTTAATGTTTGTGATCGTTTATTAGCTTTGAAAGAAACTGCTCGAATTTTAAAACCTAAGGGATGGTTCGCATGCATGTGGAACCATCGTCGTTTTGACGATCCGATTCAAAGTCAGATTGAAGCAATTATTAAATCTTATGTTTCTCATTATGACTACGGTACTCGTCGTGAGGATCAAACTTCTATAATTCTTGATAGTGGTTTTTTTGATTCGGCAATACATTTAGATTCAATGATCGTACACGAACAAACGATTCAAGAGTGTATAGAGGCGTGGAGATCTCATGCGACCTTAGAGAGGCAGGCAGGTGCATCTTTTGCACAAATAATTTATTCTATTGAAGATTATTTAAAAAATTTAAAACAATCTAAAATACAAATACCCTATTCTACTAATATTTGGCTAGCGCAACTAAAGTAGTTTTTCTCAAGATGAGTCTTTTAACTTATTCTACAAAAGCCAGAACTCTTCTGATTTTGAAAGATATATTGAAGTCTGCTCGAATAGCTCCTCTGGTTAAATTAACCATTCAAGAATGGAAAAAAGATTCAGTTGGTTGTTTGGACTTTATATTTAAAGAATTAAAAGCTGGGCCTTGGATTGTAAGGTCTAGCTGTCATAGAGAGGATACTGTTTTAGGTTCAAATGCTGGTGCTTTTTTGTCTTTATTGAACGTAACCAAGGATGATTTACAATTTGCGATTGAAAGAGTAATATCATCTTATGGAAATTCTTTTGAAAATGATGAAATTTTGATTCAGCCTATGTTAAAAAATGTAATTCGGTCAGGAGTTGCTTTTTCACATGATCCAAATACAAATTCTCCATATAGAGTCATAACTTGGATAGAAGGTTCAGATACTTCAATAGTAACAAATGGTAGTGGAGGAAAAACTTGGCAAGGCGCTGCCTCAGCTACTATATCTCCACCAAAAGAATTGAAAGGTGTTATTGATTTATTAAATGAATTACTAAATTTATTTGGTTCATTGCCTGTTGATTGTGAATTTGCCATTACTCTTGATGAAGGAGAAGAAAACTTATGGCTATTGCAGGCGCGTCCTTTATTAATGCAAGGGCAAGTTGAGACTTCGGATGCCCAGTATAAACGCATTTTATTGATCGAAGATAAAGTAAAAAGAGGTATGCGTTCACATCCCTTTCTTATGGGTAAACATACTGTTTATGGAGTTATGCCTGACTGGAATCCTGCAGAAATTATAGGGATTCGTCCCAAGCCTCTTGCCTTGTCCCTGTATAGAGAACTCGTAACCGACTCTATATGGGCGTATCAAAGGAATAATTATGGCTATAGAAATCTAAGAAGTTTTCCTTTAATGCCCCACTTTTTTGGTTTACCATATATTGATGTAAGACTGTCGTTTAATTCTTTTATCCCAGCTGATTTAGAAGATGGGTTGGCAGGACGTTTAGTAGATCATTATATTGATAAATTGTTAGCTGAGCCTGCACTTCACGATAAAGTAGAGTTTGAAATAGTATTTTCTTGCTATACTCTCGATTTGCAACAACGTTTAAGAAGGCTTAAAGACGCTGGATTTTCAACAGAAGAGTGTAGAGTAATAGCGGATAGTTTGAGGCGTTTAACCAATCGTATTGTTCATCCAAAAAATGGCTTATGGAAATCTGATTCGGCCAAGTTAGATACACTTAATTCACGCCGAGAGCTCCTCTTTGCTTCAAATTCTGATTCATTGGAACGCATCTATTGGTTGATCGAAGATTCGAAAAGGTATGGAACATTACCTTTTGCAGGATTGGCCAGGGCTGGTTTTGTTGCTGTTCAGATGTTAAGATCTTTAGTGGCGGTTGGAATTTTCTCGGACGATGATTATGATGCATTTATGGCCAGTATATCTACTGTTAGTGGGCAATTGACACGGGATAGGGCAACGCTTGATAAAACAACTTTTCTATCTCGTTACGGACATTTAAGACCAGGAACTTACGATATTCTTTCACCTCGTTACGATGAAGCATCTGAATTGTTTTTTGATTGGAGCATAAGACCGTCCTTACCAGAATCAAATAAGCCTTTTTCTATGACCTTACCTCAAATGAGAGAAATTGTTAGAGCTTTGGCACAGCATGGGTTAGAGCCAGACGCAGTAGGGCTTTTTGATTTTTTACAAGCTGGTATTGAATTAAGAGAACTTGCTAAGTTTCATTTTACTAAAAATTTATCTGATGCTCTTTCCTTAATTGGTTCTTATGGAGAAAAACTTGGAATCTCTAGAGAGGATTTAGCGTATTGTGATATTTCTGTTTTTAAAGAATTATATGTATCAGCTATTGATTCTTTTGATTTATTGAATCGTTCTATTGAAATAGGGAAAATGCGTTATCAAGATACTTTGCATACTGCTTTACCACCATTAATTGCAAAAGTGGAAGATGTATGGTCTTTTGATTGGCCTGAAACTTTCCCTAATTTTATAACTCAGAAACAAGTGACGGCTCCAGTGATAACCGATCAAAATAAATCTAAATTGGCAGGATCTATCATATGTGTTCCTAACGCGGATCCTGGCTTTGATTGGCTTTTTGCCTATCCCATCGCGGGTTTAATTACTGCTTGGGGAGGAGCTAATTCTCATTTAGCAATTCGAGCTGGAGAGTTAGGTTTACCGGCCGTGATTGGTGCCGGTGAGGTTTTATATCGACGTTGGTCTAAGGCATCTGTACTTCATATAGATTGTGCCGGACATCGGGTAGAGGTTTTATCGTAACTTTATGGCATTGGAGGATCGATTTGTTGTTGTTGTATCTCAGCGTGTTGATTCATATAAAGAACGAGAAGAGCGTAGAGATGCATTAGATCAAAGATTGTGTTATTGGTTGCTAGAAGCTGGATTTATTCCTTATCCTATACCAAATGCTTTAAATAGTTCTGGAAAAAGCGATGCATTATTAAATTGGCTTACTTATTTAAATCCACGTGCGATTTTACTTTCAGGCGGAAATGATATAGGATTGGCAGAGGATCGTGATAATACAGAAAGATTTTTGTTAAATTATGCCAGAAAACAATCTTTACCTGTTTTAGGAATTTGTAGAGGGATGCAAATGATGGCTGTTTGTGAAGGAGTGGTTTTAAAATTATTATCTGGGCATACTAAAACTACTCATAAATTAATAAATTATGATAAATTTAGTGTATGGCCTAATGAAGTAAATAGCTATCACAATTGGGGGATATTTGATCTTCCAAAAAATTTCAAGTTAATGGCAAAGACAGAGGATAATACTATTGAAGCAATTAGACACGTTCAGCTTCCTTGGGAAGGTTGGATGTGGCATCCAGAGCGCGAAAAGAATTTTAGTCTGATTGATATCGAACGTGTTCGAAGATTGTTTAAAGGTTGATTATCATGAAGGCGATTATTTTGGCGGCTGGGCGTGGTAGTCGAATGAAAAATTTAACTGAGGATCTTCCCAAGTGTCTTTTGAAAATAAAAGGAGATACTTTGCTGAACTGGCAATTAAAAGCTCTTAAGAATACAGGAATTAAAGATATTGCGATTGTTACAGGTTATAAAAGAGAACTTTTGAAGCAGCAAGGATTGCTAGAATTCTATAATTCAAAATGGGCAGAAACGAATATGGTTTCTTCACTGGAATGTGCGAGAGATTGGTTGGAGAATGATGTGTGTATTGTCAGTTATTCTGATATTATTTATGATAATAAAGCAGTAGAATTTTTGATAAATAGTAAGGCAAATATAGCGATAACTTTTGATAAAAATTGGTTAACTTTATGGGAAAAGCGGTTTGAGGACCCATTGACAGATGCAGAAACATTCCGATTGAATCATGATGGTTCAACATTAACTGAGATTGGAAATAAGCCAACGTCGATAGCAGAGATACAGGGTCAGTATATGGGCTTATTAAGATTTACTCCTATAGGTTGGTCTGAAATAGTTCGTATTAGGTCTGAATTGTCCAATGAACAACGTAATAGGATGCATATGACAGGAACATTACAAAAAGTTATAGAAGCAGATAGGATATCTATCGAAGCTATCCCTTATTCGGACTCATGGGGAGAATATGATTCTCCTAAAGATTTAGAATAATATATTGAAAATATTTCGAATTTAAAAGATATATTAAAGTTTTACCTTTTTATGATTAAGAGCTTGAAAGCGTAGCCGTCTACTTACGTCCACTTTTATGTGACTACTCCAGATGATTTTTAAGTAAATTTTGGGACAAGATCTAAATGAATAGTACAACAATTCTACTTACTCTTAAAGGAAGGCCTTTGCATACGCTTCGCTGGATGTGGCATCATAATCGAATTCGATTGCCTTTTCCTATAGTAATAGCAGACGGGGGAAACAATCAGGAAATCGAACGTTTACTTTCTAATCCTAAAAATTTTCCGAATTTAAATTATAGATATTTTCGCTATCAAGATAATTTATTAGAAGATTACTGGTTTAAGTTGGCAGATATAATTACGAAAATAGATACACCATATGTTATGTTTTCAGATAATGATGATTTTGTTCTTCCCGATGCGGTTTGTAATGCGGAAGAATTCCTCAAGACTCACTCTGATTATATCAGTGTCGCCTCTATTAGTTTGAATTTTGCTCTAAAAGATAAAAGCCAAGACTTCGATCGCTTGTTAGTTATAGGAGATATGTATAATTTTTCTTTCCAACACGGAATAAATTATGATTCTACCAATGTGATACCACGAATTAAACAATTTCTGGATCAGCCGTATTATTTTTTCTATTCGGTGACTCGGACCGAAGCATGGATCGATATTTTTAAAGAAGTGAAAGAAATTAATTTTAAAAATTTTGATGTTTGGGAAAGGTTTATGTATCTTTCTCTTATTATTAAAGGTAGAACTATGTTTTCATGGCAACCGTCTTACCTACGTCAATTGGAAAGTTCCGAGACGCATTCATCTGTTTTACCTTGGATTCATAGACTTTTTTTTTCCGATTGGATGAATGATTTTCAATCCATGGTTTCTGCGATAATACGCCGTGCTGAAAAAGTTTCGATTGTTCCTATCTCTCTTGAGTTGGATAAAATACTTCGACAGCTTTATGTAGACTCGATGCCAAATATCATTCAAAATCATTTAACAATGACAAACGTTGATAATCCATCTTGGCTGAGAATAATGATTAAGAAAGCTAAGAATGTTGCTTTGATTCGTCGTTTTTTCGGAGCATATAAGCGAAAAAAACTTTTAAATGCTTTAGTTTCGAAAGGTTTAAATGATTTACAGTTGGAAAAAGTCAAAAATGAATTAGACGAAGTTCGTAAGACTTTAATGGATCCGGATTTACGCGCTAAACTTTTGTTATTTAAGTTGAATTCGATATAAGAAAGCTTTGGCAAATTATTCACAAACTTCATAACTAAAATGCCTCGCGAGTGCGCTTGAACTCAATGTTTCTTTCTACGAATCGAAACATAATGTTCCAATTCCTTTGGAATTTCCACTACAATCGTTTTCGCATTTGTTATGCCGAACTCACGTTGTTTAAAAATTAGATATAATTTCAGAGCAGTATGCCTTGAGGTCTCGAAAGCATAGAATGAATGCAATCTATTTAAAGAATGGATCACGTTTGAAAAACTAAAGCGCAACTCTATGGATCGCGTTGTGTGGGTTCTTATATGTTTTTAGAAAAGTTAGATTTTGGTTTTAATATCAGATTAAAAAGTTGGTTTAAAGTTACATTATGAATTGCTTTACGAAAACAAAACGCTTTTATCGATCCTATCGAATACAATCAATTCTAAAGTCGCTAAAAATAAAGAGTTTATAAAATGAAACAAACAAATTGCAGAGTTTGCAATGAACCGTTGCAAAAGATATTGGATTTGGGTCGTCAACCGTTAGGAAATGGATTTTTGACGGAAGATAAATTTAAGTATGAATATTTTTTTCAGATGGAAGTAGGTTTCTCTGAAACGAGTAAGATGCTACAGTTAATAGAGCAGCCTGAGCCGGAGAAAATGTTTCATGAAGAATATGCTTTCTTCTCCAGTACCTCTAAATATATGGAAAAACATTTTAAAGAATTCGCAGATTTGATCCTCGGATCGAAGTTTCTTTCTAAGGAAAATCCGTTTGTAGTCGAGCTTGGTTGTAATGATGGCATCATGCTTAAGAACTTTGCACAGAGACGTATCAATCACTTAGGGATTGAACCTTCTCGAAACGTGGCCGCGATTGCAAATCAAAATGGTGTAAAAACCATATCAGAATTCTTTGATGTAGATGTTGCAAAAAAAATTGTAGATCAACACGGTCAGGCGGATGCGTTCCTTGCCGCAAACGTAATGTGCCACATTCCGGATATCAAGAGTGTGGTAAAGGGAATCGCAACTCTTTTAAAACCTACCGGAATCGTAATGTTCGAAGATCCGTATTTGGGAAATGTCGTCGAAAAAATTTCCTACGATCAAATTTACGATGAGCACGTATTTTTATTTTCGGCACTTTCTATTCAATATTTATTTAATCTTTATGGTTTGGAACTAATCGATTTGCTGCCTCAAAAAACACATGGAGGTTCTATGCGTTACGTCTTGGCGCATAAAGATGCTTATCCGGTGAGTGAGGCCGTTCATGCGATTATTGAAAAGGAAAAAAACAAGGACTTGATAAACTGGAAACATTTATTAAGTTTAGAGAGGATGTTGAAAAATCCAAATCGGATCTAGTTTCGCTTCTGAAGGAAATTAAGTCACAAGGCAAACGAGTTGTAGGCTATGCTGCGACTTCAAAAAGTACAACTATATTCAATTATTGCGGTATTGGACCGGATCTGATCGATTTTATCTCTGATACGACACCGATCAAGCAGGGTAAATTTTCTCCTGGAGTTCATATTCCGGTAAAAGCATACTCGGAGTTTAAATCAGTTTATCCAGACTATGCCTTTCTTTTGGCTTGGAATCATTCAGAGGAAATTATGGCCAATGAGCAAGAGTTTATGAAATCTGGTGGTAAGTGGATTACACACGTTCCTTTTGTAAGAGTTATCAAATGATTCTTTGCGCAAATCCATTAGCACAGAATGATTCTTATAAGGATGAAATTCAAAAAGCGATTTCATCCGTTCTCGCGAGCAATCGTTATATTTTAGGTCCGGAAGTTGAAACTTTAGAGGAAGAATTCGCTTCCTTTATCGGCGTAAAACATTCCATTGGGGTTGCGAATGGAACGGATGCAATTGAGATTGCGCTTCGATCCTTAGGAATTGGACCCGGCGATGAAGTTATTACGGTTTCCCATACTGCTGTTGCGACCGTCGCAGCAATTGAAGCCGTGGGAGCAAAGCCCGTATTAGTAGACGTAGATCCTCAGTTTTTTACGTTAAATCCTTCGCAGTTGGACGAAGTATTTACGATCCATACAAAGGCAGTGATTGCGGTTCATCTTTATGGTCAATCTGCTGATTTGGATAGAATCCAATCATTCTGTCAAAAAAAAGGGATTTATTTAATTGAGGATGTTTCCCAAGCTCACGGTTCTACTTGGAAGGGAAAGAAACTGGGAAGTATTGGTCAGATTGGTTGTTTTAGTTGTTACCCTACGAAAAATTTGGGGGCGATTGGAGATGCTGGTTTGATTACTACAAATGATTCTCATCTTGCATCTAAGATGAGAATGCTCAGAGAATACGGATGGAAGGAACGGTATATTAGCGAGTTTGCGGGTCGAAATTCAAGATTAGACGAATTGCAAGCCGCTATTTTGAGAGTGAAACTTCGTAATCTAAATTCAGACAATGGAAAACGTAGGACCATAGCGACTGAATACGATCAAGGCTTGCAAGGGAAAGCCGTTAAGGTTCCTGCAAAAAATCCTAACTCGGAGCACGTATATCATCTTTATGTTATTCAGGTTGATAGAAGAGAAGAGTTGATCCTTCGTCTTAAATCGGAAAAAATTTTTCCAGGTGTACATTACCCGATTCCGATTCATTTACAACCGGCGTATTTGGGAAAAATTAAAACTGCTTCTTCGATGAAAGTGACGGAGGATTTATCAAGAACCGTACTTTCACTTCCTATGTATCCTGAATTACCTTCGGATGATGTGCAGAAGGTTATTTCTTTCGTTTCTTCAAAATAAATTTAAAATTTTTTTCATGAAAAAAAAGATAAATCAGCCTCCGAATCAACTTTTAGTTTGGACGGCGTTTTTTCAACTTGGGAAGAGGCGATTCGTTCCGCTGCTGGAGTCGACGGAGAAAAAGGTTTTTCAAATGAAAGATGGTTTGAGCGAATTTTAGATCAGTTAAATTCGTTTCGATTGGAGATCAAAGAGTTTGGGATTGCCGTTCCGCCTAGACCTACAAATTTACCAATGGTAATTTCCTTGACTAATTCAAGAACAATTGTCGATTTGGGTGGTTCCTCCGGTTGGATCTATGACTATTTGAATTCAATTACGTTCTTGAATAAGATTAAAAAGTATTCTCTATTTTAGAAGTTTCGGATGTTGTATCTAGATCCAAAAGATTCAATCACTCCAATAAGGTTCGATATTATACCGATTTTAAAGAGATTTTCCAGTGTGATCTTCTTTATACAAACAGCGTGATTCAATATTTTCCTACGAACAAATATCTATTAGAAGTTATCGATCAAGTAAAGCCTAAATTTGTTTTACTAGACGACTTATATGCTGGAGATAACGATGAATTTTTTTCAAATCAGATTAGCTATGAAAGAAAAATTCCTCATCGGTTCTTAAATTTCAAAAAATTCAGGGAAGAGGTGAGTAAAGAAGGTTATCGTTTGATTTTAAAACAACCCTTCAATACTCCGATTTTAGGTAAATACCAGCCAAAGCCGATGGATCATTTTCCGAAAAAGTATAGATTGAGATATTCTTTATCTGTAGTTTTTAAAAAAGTAACCTAATGGATCTTGGTTTATAGTTTGTTCCAAACTTTTAAAATCTAGGAACTCTTACAATCTTAAAAGTTACGAGAAACTTATACAAAAGGTTATAAATCATCTCATAAGGACAAAATTTATAGGAATTCTTACATTTTTTAGGATTTGTACGATTTTTTTAATAACATTTTTTTAAGGTTTTGAGGCAAGTTCTTAATATAACTGTAATTTATGAAATTTGAAAAAACACCAATAGAAGGTCTTCTTATTCTTTATCCAAAAGTTTATGAAGACGAAAGGGGATTTTTTTTAGAAACATACGAAAGTGAACGATATAAAGAAATAGGAATTAAAGAAGGATTTGTGCAGGACAATCATTCTCATTCAGTTAAGAATGTAATCCGAGGAATGCATTTTACAAAAAAAAGACCTCAATCTCAAATTCTAACGGTAATGAAAGGGGCCATTTTTGACGTCGTTGTGGATATTCGAAAAAACTCTTCAACTTTTGGGAAATGGTTTGGGATAGAATTGAGCGACGATAAAATTCGGCAAGTTTATATGTCGTCTGGGTTGGCGCATGGGTTTTGTACATTGTCGGACTCTGTCGATCTACATTATAAAGTCAGCGAGAAATACGATCCTAACGATGATGCTGGTTTGAATTACGCCGATCCAATTGTCGGAATCTCTTGGCCGATTCAAAATCCGATTATTTCTAAAAAAGATCAGAATCTTCCTTATTTAAAAGATCTGACCTAAATTGTTTCTGGAACAGGATTTTCAGTTTTATTAGATATTCATTATGATGGGGAAAATCAAATAATTTTCGTTCTCGACGCTATTGAGGAACATAGATTAGGAAATAGCCTTATAACCTTAAGGAATTTATTTTCTTGAATATTTGTTTCAAATACAAATAGTCTATTTGCCGAATTTGTGCCGGGTTTACTAAATCTTAGTTAATAGAGTATGGTGAATTTTGGCACGAATCCGCCTTTTCGATGCAGAATTACCGGCTGCTATATAGTTCTTAGTAATATTTTTTAAAAATACAAATAAATGTACTAATAGGGGACTAGCATAAATAGTCGTCCCTGAAAAAGGGTTAAAAATACGAATAACGTGAATAAAACGCTATCCAAAGGGAAAGAATAAAAAACAAAATCACCGGAAAGAAGCAGAAGCGCATCCAAAACCCGGTGAAAATGAAACCAGAAACAACCTCGCAACGCCAGAATCAAAGTGAACTTTTTCGAAATAGATTAGACCAGATACTCGATCATAAACATCCGTTGTATCAATTAGCGAAGAAGATAGACTGGGGAAAATTTGAGAAAGAATTTGGGAAGCACTACACAGAGAAAACGGGTCGACCTGGATTGCCGATTCGCTTGTTAGTCGGCCTGCATTACTTGAAATACGCGTATAACGTATCGGATGAAGGTGTAGTAGAAAAATATTTAGAGAATCCCTATTGGCAATATTTCTGCGGGAATGAATATTTCGAACACGATTTTCCTTGTGATCCGACGAGTTTAGTAAAATGGAGAAAACGAATCGGCAGTGAAGGCGTAGAGAAATTCTTAGAAGAGACAATCTTGTTAGGACAACGAGAAGGTCAGATAACGCATCAAGAATTTACGAGAGTGAATGTAGATACGACGGTTCAGGAGAAAGCGATCACTTTTCCAACGGATGCGAAGCTGTATCATAAAGCCAGACACACGTTAGTTGAATAAGCCGTAAAAGAAGGCATCAAACTAAGACAAAGTTATAAACGAAAGAGTAAATTAGCACTCATTAAACAATGACGTTATTCACATGCAAAACAAAGTAAACGGGCCAAGAAAGAAACGAAACGTTTAAAAACGTATTTAGCTCGAGTAAAACGCGACATAGAGCGAAAAGTAGAAAATCCTAATAAACGACTTCAATCTCTTTTAGAAATTTCCGAGAAGATTCTAACGCAAGAAAAAAATAAGTAAAGGTAAAATCTACAGCGTTCATGCTCCGGAAGTGGAATGTATCTCTAAAGGTAAAATTCATAAGAAGTATGAATTCGGTTGTAAGACAAGTTTAGTTACTACCAGTAAATCCAATTGGATTGTTGGCGTTCAAGCCTTGCACGGTAATCCGTATGACGGTCATACTTTGAAGAATGCCATCAACCAGATGGAAAAGATAACCGGCTTTCGACCTAAGGAGTGTTATGTGGATCAAGGTTACAAAGGAAACGATCATCATCCGGTCGATGTGGAAGTTCACCTTTCCAATAAAAGCAGAAAGAAAATGTCTCGTTGGCAAAGGAAATGGATGAACAGAAGAGCCGCCATTGAACCGATCATTTCTCATTTGAAACAGGGTCACAAGATGGATCGGAACTTTCTGAAAGGTCAAGAAGGAGATCGTATCAATGCCATCCTATCCGCTGCCGGTTGTAATTTCAGAAAGCTATTCCGAGCTTTCTTTTTGTTTCTGGATCAAATTGCTCTTTTTCGCGTGCGCCTTTTTCAAATTTCTCTTTGGTGCAACCATTTTAATTAGGAGATCACTTTTTCAGGGACGACTAATTATGGAAATTTCAAGTCTTTGGAAAACTTTAATTGAATCAAAGTTTCAAAAAATAGATGATCATTTTCTAAATTCCTTTAGATTGCCTGGAAATTCAAATAATCGTTTGGCAGCTTGGGATCCATTTGATCCCACAATAAGGTTTTTTAAATTTCTTTTGTTGAACGAGTACGGCCGTAAGCCGGATTCATTTTTTATAAAATATAATAAATTAGGTAACGTAAATTTAGGCAATCCGGTTTTCATTACTGTTGATAGGAAAGAATCTAAGATCGTGTCGAAAATTAATATCGATCATTTTTTTTCTGTGGAAGAATATGAGTTTCTAGAAGCGAATTTACCTTTAGAATCATGTCAAAATATTCTTGAAATAGGAGCAGGTTTTGGAAGGACTTGTCAAGGTTTGATTAAATTATTTGATGCTATCAAGTCTTACACAATTGTTGATTTGCCAGAAATGCTTTCTTTAAGTTCTTCCTATCTGAAAAAAGTTCTATCTAATGATGAATTTGAAAAGGTAAAGTTTATTTCTCCTGAAAATATTCACTTAGTAGAAAATAAAGATTTAGTAATCAATATAGATTCCTTTCAGGAAATTGCCTAGAAAAACTATCGAATATTATATGGAAAATGTAGTTTCTAATGCGAAGTATTTTTATTCTAAAAATCCGATTGGTAAATATACGCCAGAAAGTATTGGTATTAAATTGGGGAATCCTAATCAAATTCGGGAAATTTTGACACTTGGTTTATCGACCCAAATAATCGATATTTTTAATGAAAAAGAACTCAGACTTGCTCGAAGGCAACATATAGAAGCCTATAAACCATCTAAATCTTTTGTTCTTGTTAGTGAATGTCCCATGGAAATATTTCCCTATTATCATAATGTTCTCTATAAGAATAATGATAAGAATGTGCAATGAGCATTTTAATAACTGGATCCTCTGGATTGATTGGCTCAGCTTTGGCCGCAAAATTAGAATTTTTGGGGAAAAGAATTTACTGTCATTCTCGTAGCGTTACTGCGGAACCACAAAAAAATACAATTCAGTTCGATCTTACCGATCCAAACTTGGAAAAGCTGGATTTACCTGAGTTCGATGTCGTTTATCATTTGGCCGGCCAGACTAGCGTTCCGCGAGCGAAATCGGATCCTATATCTGACTTACAAATCAATGTATTTGGGCTTTTGAATCTAATTCTATGTTTAAAAAAACAAAAAAAGAAACCGATCGTGATTCTTGCAGGAACTACGACAGAAACCGGATTACATCAATCAATGCTGATTGATGAAGATGTTAGGGACGAGCCGCTCACTTTTTACGATATCAGTAAACTTTCCGCAGAACACTATCTAAAGCAATGTATCCGTGAAGGTTGGATTTTAGGCTGTTCATTACGTTTGGCTAATGTTTACGGCGGAAGTAGACCGGGTCAGGAAAAAGATAGGGGAATTTTGGATAAAGTTTTTCATCGTGCGTTAAAAGGTGAAACGATCCAAATTTATGGGGATGGGGCGTTTTTGAGAGACTATATCCACCTTGACGACGTTGTTTCTGCTTTTATAAGCGCTTCCGATCATATCGAAAATACGAATGGAAAACATTTTATTATAGGTAGTGGAAAATCTTATTCTATTAGAGAGGCCTTTGAGATTGCGGCGAATATCGCTTTCGAAATCAGCGGACTCAAAGCAAAAATTGAATATGTAGATCCGCCAATCAATGTTTCGCCGATTGACAGTCGAAGCGTTATCTATGATACAAGTTCCTTTAGATCGGCTACTGGATGGGAGCCTAATTTTTTATTGGAGTCTGGGCTTCGTCGTTCTTACACTCTTAAAAATGGAACAAATATATGATAGAGCCTAGTTTCATTCGATTCCCTTCTTTTATAGAAGAAAATGGTTTGTTAAGTGTTTACGAATCTGGTAAACAAGTCCCTTTTTTAATCCGAAGAGTATTTACAGTTACTGCAAACGTAGATGATATTCGAGGAGAACATTCCCATCGTAAATGTTCTCAGTTACTAATATGTACAAATGGGAAGATCAAAATTACTTGTGATAACGGAAGTTCCGTTACCGAATATTTACTTGAAAATATGAATGACGGTCTTTTGATTCCACCTGGAATTTGGGCGACACAGCAATATTTAGATGTTAATTCTGTCTTACTTGTCCTATGCGATAGAGGATATGAGGTTGAAGATTATATACGTAATTATGATGAATTTTTAGAATGGGTAAAGAATCAAAAATGAAGATAGTTATTACGGGAGCCTTAGGGCATATTGGTTCTTTGGTTGTTAGGGTCCTTCCGGTATCGTTTCCGGACGCGGAAATCGTAATGATTGATAATTTGATGACTCAGAGATATTGTTCTCTTTTTAATCTTCCGCAAAATGTTAATTACCGGTTCGTGGAAGGGGATGTTACTAAACTGAATTTAGAGGAAACTTTTGTAAACACGGATGTGGTCATTCATCTCGCCGCTATCACAGATGCGGCTGGAAGTTTTGACAAAGCTGACGTTGTAGAAAATAATAATTTTAATTCCACGAAAAAAGTGGCGGAAGCTTGTTTGAACACGGGGGCAAAATTGATCACATTTTCTTCGACAAGCGTTTATGGAACTCAAAACGAGTTGGTCGATGAGAACTGCTCCGAATCGGAATTGAAGCCTCAGAGCCCTTATGCCACTACTAAATTGAAAGAAGAAAAATTGGTTCGCTCTTTGTTTTTAGAGAAAAATTTAAAAGTGGTCACTTTCCGATTTGGAACTATTGTAGGAGTTTCTCCCGGTATTCGATTTCATACAGCGGTAAATAAATTTTGTTGGCAGGCAGCTTTTGGAAAACCAATTACCGTTTGGAGAACTGCGTATGATCAAATGCGACCTTATTTAGAAATCAATGATGCTTGTAATACGATTGTCGAGTTTATTAAAAAAGATATTTTCGATGGAGAGATTTATAATATTTTGACTGTTAATGCCACGGTGAGGCATATTGTTGAATTGATTCAAAAGTACGTGCCTTCTTTAAAAATTGAATTTGTAGAAAATAAAATTATGAATCAATTGAGTTATGAAGTAAGTAATCGAAAAGCGCTTGATAGGATCAATATTTCTTTAGCCGAAAATTTAGAACAGAGTATTAAATTGGAGCTGGACCTACTCAATGCCATTTGAAATGGCGGGATTTTATGTTCGATTGCGGTTTCAACTAAAAAGGTATAGATTTATAAAGATCTTTTAATATTCTAAACATTAAAAGGTTCTTTGCCATCTGAGCATTATTTGGAAATTTTTTAGTATGAAAATGGCATACCTTTTGAGGTTTGTTTTGTGATAATATTTTTGCAGATAAATGCCGCTCTGATTGTGCGGTCTAAATTCCATTCGGAATTATTGATTAATATAAGAGGTAGATGATGACGAAAATTAATATTGGGTGCGGCGGTCGGCCATTAGTAGATTATATAAATATCGATCAAGATTCTCTTAATGATATTCGATTAAGATATCCCAATAAGGTTTTTGAGGATAGTATAGTAATTGAAAATCATAATATATTTAATCTTCCTTATTCCGATAATTCTATTGACGAGGTTAGAGCCGATGGATTGTTAGAGCATCTATCTTTTAAAGATGAACCTAGATTGCTATATGAGATTAAAAGAATATTAAAAAAAGATGGTATTTTTGAATTTAGCGTTCCTGATTTTGAGGAAGTGTGTAGGATTTGGTTGAGTCTGGAGGACGATTGGAAGGATTTTTTCAGCGATTCAGAAGAAGATATAAAAAATAGTCACTGGTTTGGGACATATACCTACGAATATAAAAATCGTTGGGGATATATTATTGCGACCATTTACGGTAGCCAAAACGGTGAGGGACAATATCATAGAAATTGTTATTCTAAGAAAAAAATTCAAAAAATGATGGCATTTTTAGGATTTAATATTATTAAACTGGAATCTTTTCTTTGGAAATCCGATCGCGATCCGATGATACGATGTGTTGTCGAGAAGGCGTGAATTACTAAATTTTTAAAGTTTACACGTTTAAAGTTGTTATAGTAGAACTCATACAAAAGCCGAACGGTTATTTCGCATCTATGTTTGAAATGCAGACAGGAACCGGTCTTAGAAAGTGATTGATCAAAAGATACTCGGTTTGATTCCGGCACGGGGGGGATCTAAAGGGATTCCTAGAAAGAATATAAAATTCATTGCGGGAAAACCTTTGATTGTTTGGACAATTGAAGCCGCTTTGAAGTCGAAATATTTGGCTTCAATTGTCGTTTCCACTGACGATTCTGAAATTGCAGAGGTAGCAAAACAGACAGGCGCTTCTGTTCCATTTCTTAGGCCGTCCGAATTGGCGACGGATTATTCTTCCGGAATCGATCCGGTTCTACACGCGTTGGACAATCTACCCGAGTTCGATTATATAATGCTTTTACAACCTACGTCGCCGCTTCGGACAAGTATGGACATAGACGATTGTATCGAATTTGCCATGAAAAGAAAGACGAACAGCGTCGTTTCTGTTTGTGAAACGCAGGAAAATCCGTTCTGGATGTTTTGTTTAGATGACTCATTAAGAATGACTAAGCTATTGAACGTAGAAGATGTAAAACGTAGACAAGATAGTCCTAAAATATTTTCACTGAATGGATCAATTTACTTGTCAGAAGTAAATTATTTTCGTGAAAAGAAAAAATTCATCACCGAAGATACTCTTGCTTATTTAATGAGTAAGGAGAGTTCAATCGATATTGACGATATGATGGATTGGAAATTGGCAGAGATTTTACTGATGGACAAAACATAGATATGATTTTAGTAACTGGTGCCGATGGTTTTATCGGTTCACATCTTGTAGAAGCTCTAGTTAAAAACGGGAAGAAAGTAAGAGCTTTCGTTCTTTATAATTCCTTCAATTCTTGGGGATGGTTGGATCAATGTTCGGAGGATATCAAGGGCAAATTTGAAGTTTTTTCAGGGGATATCAGAATGGGGCGTATAAAAGTTTCCTCAAAGATGAACAGTAATGCTTTAATACTATATAAATATTAGAGTTGTTGAAAAATTCCATGATTCAGATTAACAAAACTGCTTCAAACGTCCATTTCAATGAAGTAGAAACGGATAGAGAATCAATTTTTCAACAACTCTATTTTTAATGTACAAAGTAATTTTAAAATTAATGAAACTTTTAACAATCCTATCCATTTAAGGATATAACATAATTCTGTTGAACGTTTAGATGTATAAAGATCGGAGATAAAGTCATAAATAACAAATAATGAAAGAAGAAAAAATGAATTATTCTATTTTTGCGGATAGAGCTGGAGTTAATTTTGATGGAAAGAGTCGCTCCGTAATTTGTGTACAAGGTTTGGGATTTGTGGGAGCTGCGATGGCCGTTGCAATTTCGCAAGCAAGGTCAGAAAGTGGAGGTTTAGCCTTTAATGTTTTGGGAGTAGACTTACCGAATCAACAAGGTCAAAAAATTATAGATAGCTTGAATCGAGGCGAATTTCCAATATCAACAACTGATAGCGAGTTGTTGGCCGCTACTGCTTCAGCCAACAAAAATGGTAATTTGGTAGCTACTTCTGATATTTCGGCATATACGATTGCAGATGTAGTTATAATTGATGTTAATCTTGATTTAAGTCAACCTGATGCTGAAGGTGATCCAACAGTCAATTTTGAAAGTTTTTTAAAAGCAATTGATATAGTAGGAAATAGTATTCGTCCCAATTGTTTGGTTCTTCTTGAAACAACCGTCCCACCTGGTACTTGTAAAAATATAGTTGCCCCTCGTTTATCGGAGTGTTTTAAAAGGAGAGGTTTGCCAGTAGATGCTTTTTTGCTCGCTCACTCCTATGAAAGGGTAATGCCGGGAGATCAATATCTAAAATCTATCATAAACTTTTGGAGAGTTTATTCTGGATATACGAAAGAAGCTGCTAATGAATGTGAGAAATTTCTAAAACAGATTATTAATACTGCAGATTATGCTTTGACTCGTTTAGATAATACAACTGCTTCTGAGACCGCAAAAGTGTTAGAAAACAGCTATCGAGCGATGAACATAGCATTTATTGAAGAGTGGGGTCGTTTTGCGGAGGGTGTAGGAGTCGATCTTTTTCAAGTGTTAAATGCAATACGTGTTAGGCCTACTCATAATAATATTCGCCAACCTGGATTTGGTGTAGGTGGTTATTGTTTAACTAAAGATCCATTATTTGCTCGTTCGGCTGCTAAACATATATTTAATAGACCTGATATTGATTTTCCATTTTCGAAGGAGGCAGTTCGAATCAATAATATCATGCCTTTGGTAAGTGTTCGAAAATTAGAATCTATGTTAAAGGGTGAGATTAAAAATAAGAAAGTAATTTTGTTTGGAGTCAGCTATCGACCTGATGTAAGCGATACCCGTTATTCTCCTTCCGAAATATTTGCTAAAGATTTAGTAAGTAAGAAAGCTCAATTAGTTTATCATGATCCTCTCGTCGATTTTTGGGAAGAGATGCAAGTAGCGCCTAATAAAATGTTACCTAATACAGATGGAGTAGATGCAATTGTATTTGCGGTGGGGCATAAAGAATATAAAAATATTGATTTTACTTCTTGGTTGGGTAAGAATCGACCGGTAATACTCGATGCAAATAACGTATTGGCAAATGCTCAAATCGATGAATTGAAAAAATTAGGCCATACTATTGGTGCAATAGGAAGAGGGGATTTATAAAATGCAGAAAGTATTGATTACTGGCGGTGCAGGTTTTATTGGGGGCCACTTAGCAAATGTTTTGGCCGAAAAAAAATTTGAACTCGTATTGCTTGATAATTTTACTCGAGGTGTTGATGATGATTTTTTGAAAAAGTTGGTGAAATCAGATAACGTTAGAATATTAAATAGAAATTTACTTCTCGCAGAAGGTTTTAACGACTTAAGTTTTGATTTCGATTATATTTTTCACTTTGCAGCGATTATTGGAGTGAAACATGTTTTAGAAAAACCTTATTCTGTTTTAAATGACAATGTTGTTTTACTCAATAATACGATCAATTTTGCTAGAAAACAAAAATTTCTCAAACGATTCTTTTTTACCTCTAGTTCGGAAATAATGGCAGGATCTTTATTACACTTAGATATGCCTCTTCCTACCCCGGAGGATTTTCCTATTGCATTGACGGATTTAAAGAGCCCTAGAACTTCTTATATGCTATCTAAAATATATGGGGAAGCATTATGCATTCATTCGGGTTTACCTTACACTTTAGTTCGTCCTCATAATATATATGGTCCAAGAATGGGATTGGCTCATGTAATTCCTGAGTTATCTAAAAAAGTTTATGAATCGGTTGACGGAAGCAATATACAAGTTGCCTCGTTGAATCATAGCCGTGCTATGTGTTATGTCGATGATGCGGTTGAAATATTGATAAAATTGATGAATTCTGAAAATTCTGTTAATGGCGTTTTTAATCTAGGCAATCAAGAAACAGAAATTAAAATAAGTGAACTTGCAGAAATTATAATAAATCTATTTGGTAAAAAGTTATACATTACACCTGGAAATGAAATTGTAGATTCGCCTTCTAGACGTTGTCCTGACATGTCTAAAACTATTGCAATGACAGGATACACTCCCAAGGTTGGACTTATAGAAGGAATAGAAAAAACAGTTCACTGGTATGTGCAAAATGTCTTTAATCATGATGGAATTTCAGCCTCATGATTCCTCTTGCAATACCCGATCTTTCCGGTAATGAATCGAACTATTTACAAGAGTGTATACAAACAACGTTTGTATCTTCAGTAGGTCCCTTTGTCACTAAATTTGAAGATATGGTTGCAAGTGCTTCGGGTTGTTTGTATTCAGTGGCAACTTCCGCGGGTACAACGGGCTTGCATGTTGCACTTACGGCTTTTGGAGTTAGTAAAAATGATTTAGTTATACTTCCTACATTTACTTTTATAGGGAGTGCAAACTCTATATCACATTGTGGCGCAGAACCTTGGTTGATGGATATTGATTTAAGTTCCCTGACTTTAAATCCTGAGCAGCTAAGGATAGCGCTTAAAAAACAAACGGTAAAATCAGATAAAGGATTAATTCATATTCCTACAGGAAAAAGAGTCGCTGCTGTCATGCCAGTGCATGTATTAGGAATTCCAGCGGATATGGATCCTATAATTCAAATATCAAAGGAATTTGGTTTACCAATAATAGCAGATGGAGCAGCAGCTTTAGGAGCTTATTATAAAGGCAAATCAATTGGTGCGGTAGGTTCCGACTTGACTGTTTTTTCGTTTAATGGGAATAAAACTGTGACGGCTGGCGGTGGTGGTGCAGTAAGTGGAAATGATGAAGGGTTGTTAAATTTAGTAAGGCATTTAACTACTACGGCTAGAATTAGTTCTGATTATGACCATGACAGAGTCGGTTTTAATTATAGATTAACAAATATTCAAGCGGCCGTCGGGTGCGCACAATTGGAAAGATTAGAAAAATTTGTAACAGCTAAAAGAAAAATTCAGAAAGTATATAATGAAAATTTATTAAACATTAAAGGTGTTTCGGCGCTTCCGGAGCCTAAATATGGACAGTCCGCTTCTTGGTTTTCTGGAATTATTGTCGATACAAATCAATTAGGGCCGTTAAAAGAAATTAGAGAGAAATTAAGAAGGTTAAACATAGATGCTCGTCCTTTTTGGAAGCCAATACATAAACAATTGCCCTATGCAAATGCTTCGAGAGAGGATTTATCAAATACAGATAAAATCTGGGACAAGTTATTAATACTTCCTTGTTCGACTAATTTGACAGAAGACGACCAAAATACGGTAATTAAAGCTGTGCAAGAGGTTTTATGTTGAAGCGCAAGGTTTGTGTTGTGACAGGGACAAGGGCGGAGTATGGTCTTCTTTATTGGTTAATGAAAGAGATAGAAGCGGACTCAGATTTAGAATTACAGATTATAGTAACTGGTATGCACCTTTCAACTGAATTTGGACTTACTTATAGACAAATTGAACAAGATGGATTTAAAATTAATACGAAAGTGGAAATGCTTCTTTCTTCAGATACGGCGGTTGGAATTACAAAATCAATGGGCCTGGGAATTATAGGTTTTGCAGAGGCATTTGAAAATTTAAGGCCGGATATTTTAATTTTGCTAGGTGATAGATTTGAATTACTCGCCGCGGCTCAAGCTGCAATGGTTGCGAAAATTCCTATTGGACATATAAGTGGAGGCGAGTTGACAGAAGCCGCTTTTGATGAAGGGATTCGACATGCAATTACGAAGTTGTCACATTTACATTTTGTAGCCGCTGAACCTTATAGGAAACGAGTTATCCAAATGGGAGAACAACCAGATTGTGTATTTAATTTTGGAGCACCTGGATTAGATCATTTAAGCAAAATGAATTGGATGGAGAAAGAAGAACTTTCTTTTGAACTTGGAATTGAATTGAAGGCACTTATTTTTTTAGTTACATATCACCCTGTGACTTTAGAAGATAATAAACCTACTGAAGCGATGAGTGAATTATTAAATGCGCTTGAAGAATTTTCGGAAGCTACAATAATATTCACATACCCAAATGCTGATACAGGTGGTAGAGAATTAATTCATCAAATTGATTCCTTTGTTTCAAAAAATTTAAAAAATACCAGGGCATTTGTTTCTTTGGGACAGAGAAAGTATTTAAGTCTTATGCGGCTTGCAAGTGTTATAATAGGAAATTCTTCTAGCGGCCTAACTGAAGCACCAGCTCTTAAAAAAGCTACTGTAAATATAGGAGATCGTCAAAAAGGAAGATTAAAAGCTGCTTCTATTATTGATTGTATAGAGAAGAAGGAATTTATTGTCAGTGGAATCAAAAAAGCTTTATCGATTGAGCACGAAGAAATAGTAAGAAAAAGTACTTCTCTTTATGGCTATGGTAATGTGAGCGTGGAAATTAAAGAGAAGTTAAAAACTTTTCCCTTACGCATCAAAAAGCCTTTTTTTGATTTAGAACATAGGTATTAAAATGAGCAGAGTATTTATTATCGCAGAGGCAGGAATCAATCACAATGGGGATTTAAATATGGCTAAGCAGCTAATTGATGTAGCTGCTAGTTCAGGTGCGGATGCTGTTAAATTTCAAACATTTATAGCTGAACAAGTAATAAGTCGTAATGCTCCAAAGGCTGAATATCAAACTCGAGAAACTGGAGCATCCGAAAGTCAATTAGAGATGATTAAAAAACTTGAGTTTAATAACAAGGATCATGAAGTTTTGATCCAATATGCTCGATCTAAAGAAATTGAATTTCTATCTACACCGTTTGATTTAATCAGTTTGAATTTACTTATAAAATATGGGTTGCAGACAATTAAGATTCCATCAGGAGAGATAACTAATCTCAACTTTTTATTAAAAATTAGTCAAGTTGCGAAGAAAATTATACTTTCAACAGGTATGAGTACGTTGTCTGATATAGAATTGGCTTTAGGAGTGATAGCATTTGGTTTTCTTTCGAAAATAGACGTCGTTCCAAAGCTGGAAGATTTTGAAAAGGCATTTTGTTCTAAAGTTGGCAGGCAGGCTTTAAAGGAAAGAGTTACGATTTTACATTGTACTACAGAATATCCAGCCCCTTATAATGAAGTAAATCTGAATGCGATGGACACAATCGCTCAAGCTTATGGGCTACCTGTGGGCTATTCTGATCATACTCGAGGTATTCACATTTCTCTCGCTGCTGTTGCCCGAGGAGCCAAAGTAATTGAAAAACATTTTACGCTGAACCGAAACTTACCTGGCCCGGATCACAGTGCCTCGCTTGAGCCTAATGAATTAGATTCTCTCATTCGCCAAATTAGAGATATAGAAACAGCCATTGGCGATGCTGTTAAACGACCAACGGAATCCGAATGGAAGAATCGTATTGTAGCTCGAAGAAGCCTTGTCGCTTCAAAACCAATCTCTAAGGGTGAACTATTTACGGAGGAAAATTTATCCTGTAAACGCCCAGGAAATGGAATTAGTCCTCTAAAATATTGGGAATATCTGGATACCCATTCTGAATATTCTTATGAAATTGATGATCTTATCAGATGAATTATAGATTTAGAATTTATCCTAAAACTACTTCTACAAACTGATATGTGACGAAAAAACAGATCCTTTAGTATTCAAAACGAGGAAAGGTGAGGTAAAAATCGAAGACGGAAATATTCTCCCAGCTTATGGAACAGACGGAGAAACGTGCGTTTTCGGGATCATTTTAATATGCGTTGTGCTATATTATAAAAGTACAAATGAGAAGAATGTTTTTTTAATAAATAAAATTTACAAATAAACCAGGAGATGTTGTGGAACAACTTACATTTTCAGAAGTAGAAAGAGGATTATTTAGATTATCTTTCAAGTCTTTACCGTTATGGACTGGATTAAAGCAAAAACCTGCAGATTATATATCTTTTCCTTTTCAGATAGAATCTAAAATCGGCTATCCGATTTATCAATCGAATGAAGAAATTATATTAGAAAAGATATTAAAATCTTATGAATCGGATGATTATAGTTACATTACGCCTCCACCGGGTTCAAATGAATGGTCAAATGCCTTAGGATTGAGAAATTTTAACTTTATTGAAGAAGTTATAGGAGATAAAAAAGTTAAGTCTATACTAGAAATAGGGGCAGGTTCTACTTGGTTAGCAGAGAAAATATTCGAAAAATTTTCTCCAAAATCTTATTGTATAGTTGATCCTTCGTTAGATATCAAGGATAAGAAAATAATAGAAATTGTTAAAGATTTTTATCCAACTAGTAAATTAAATCATAAAAAATTTGATGTAATACTTGGATTTAATGTGTTAGAACACGTAAAAGATCCTGTTGGCTTTTTAAAAAATATTTATTCGAATTTATCAGACGAAGGAATCGTTATACTTACACTCCCAAATTGTACTAACCAATTTGAAAAAGGTGACTTAAATGTTTTAATTCATGAGCATATGACTTATTTCACCGAAAAAAGTATGCTATGCTCAATTAGTGAAGCAGGTTTCGAAATATATTCGGTCTCAACTAAGAATGATTTATTTAAACTATCTTTAAAAAAAAGGAAAACAGTTGATACTGAATCTATTTCTTTATTAAACGAAATAAAGGCATTAGAAAACGCTTATTTACAGTATCTCAGTTTTTTTAATTATTTTCGAAATTTAATATTACAATTTGCGGAACAAGATAAAAAAATAGCGTTTCATGGTGCGACACATGGGTTGAATTCTTTTTTGCACTTAACTGGATTAGGCGATTGTCCTTCAATTCGATTATATGACGGTGATAAAAGTAAAGTTGGTATGTTTTTACCTGCGTGTCAACACGCTGTATTATCTCCAGAATCAGAAAGTTACGAAAATAATGATTTAATTGTTGTATCAGCTATGTCATTTTTCTCTGAGATTAAGAAATTCGCATTGAAACATAAAAATTTTAATGAAAGACAAATTATTGAGTTTTGCGGAGTGAATTGAAATTTACGGTTCAAAGTTTAGGATTTGAATAGCTTACTATTACTAAATATTTCTGTAATAGGGTTTTCGGGAATTCTGCGCTTAAAAGGTGGATTTGTTCCAAAATTCACGATGTTTTATGCAGGACTTAGTAATTAGGCCGATTAGTCCGAACTTGCAATTTTATGAATTTGTCATTCGTATTATAGCTCTTTTCTTTTGTAATTTATATGAAAGTCCTCGTTATAAGTGATATTCATGGGAATTTACCTGCTTTAGAATACGTCTTAAAGCAGGAGCGATACGTTGATTTAATTATTTCTTTGGGTGATGTTGTAAACTATGGTCCTTGGAGTAATGAATGCGTTGATTTATTAAATACGTTGAAAAATATAGTTTTGATTTCAGGAAATCATGAAGAGGCTTTTTTTTGTGGGGAATATCTTGGAACTAATATAGTAGCCAAAACTTTCTTTGAAGTATGCTACCCAACATTTAATCGTAAAGAAGTAATTGGAAATTATATTAAATCCTACTTTTTTAGTGGCAATAACTTTGTCCATACTGTAAATGATACTTACATCTATCCTGATTCTGATGTACATATTGAAAAAAACACTTTTATCGGTCATTCTCATCGATTATTTTTAAAGATTATAAATAATTATAGGTTAGTCAATGTCGGAAGTGTTGGCCAAAATAGAGTAAATATTGATGAGCTTAATTATGTAATTTGGAATGTTGAAGACGATTCTATTGAGTTAAAAAGGAAAGAATTTTTAGCTGATCAATTAATTGATGAAATGAAACTTAGACGATATCCTGAACTTTGTATTCAATATATTTTATCTAAACGTAGACAATAATGGCAAGAAAAATCAATATAGCCGTCACTGGAACTGGTAGTTTGATTGGTCAGGCCATTATTAAATCTATTTTACGTTCTGATTTAAATGGCAAGGTCAATATTATAGGCTTTGATTATTTTCAGAATACAGTTGCTTCCTTTTGGTTAAATGAAAATTATATTCTGCCGGATATTTTAAAGTCGCATGTCGATGAACAAGAATGGTTAAATGTGGTTTTAGAGATTATTAAAGAAAATGCAATTAAAATGTTGTTCATAGGGATTGATTTCGAACTTCCACTTTTTGCTAAATATAAAAGAATTATAGAAAATGAAACAAGTGTAATTATAATGGTTAGTTCCGCAAAAGTTATAGAAGTTGCTGACGATAAATATCTGACTTATGAGTTTTTAAAAAAAAGTAGACTTTCATATCCAGAATCATTTTTGCCAAATGAAGTGGATGTTGATATATTGAATTATCCAATTATAGTGAAACCTAGAAAAGGTGCTAGGAGTGTAGGGGTTATTAAAGTAAATGATAAAATTCAGTTACTAGACGTTCTTAAAAATGCGAATCAAGTGATTATTCAGGAATGTATAGGAAAAGACGAAGAGGAATTTACTTGCGGTACTATTTTTTTGGATGAACAATTGAAAAAGGTTATTGTCCTAAAAAGAAGTTTGAAAGAGGGTAATACTTTTATTTCTAACTATAAAAAGGATTTTCCTAAAATTATAGCAGAGTATTTAAAAGATGTGGTAAACCAACTAAGACCCTTTGGAGCCTGTAATTTTCAGTTAAGAATAGATGCAAAAGGTATGCCGAAAATATTTGAGATTAATTCTCGGCATTCAGGGACAACTTACATTCGCTCTTTGTTTGGTTTTAGGGAAGTTGAATATATTATTAATTTTTTACTTTTTAATAAAGAAATTGAATTCGAAATGAAAGAAGGGACGGTAGTAAGATATTATGACGAATTTTTTGTTCGGACATAAATAATCATGAGAATTTTAATTACAGGTATTAATGGTTTTATAGGGAGGGCATTGTATAATCATCTATCTAAATGTCATGATATAATAGGAATTTATAATAGTGGTGAGCCTTTATCGGAAAATTGCTATAAAGCTGATTTGACTAGAGAGGTTGATACAAATAGTATTCTTAAAAAAATAAAGAAAGATTCAGTGGATATTATTATACATCTGGCATCGCAAATGGCGAGCATTAATAACCTTAATGATCTTTCCATTTTGCATGCTAACTCTGCAATTTCAAAAAATCTTGCTCTTTTGGCAAAAAATTGCAAAGTGAAGCACTTAATTAATTTTTCTAGTTCTTCTGTTTATCCAAATGTTGATGGAATTTTCGATGAAAATTCTATTCCTAATCCTGCTTTAAATACAGACTGTATATATGGATTATCAAAACTTAATGGTGAAATAATTTTAAATTATTTTTTATCAAAGAACCAAATTTCAATAACCCATTTGAGAGTAGCAATGGTGCATGGCGTAGGGATGGATCCTCACCGACTTATTCCGACCCTGGAGAGGGAAATAGTTGAGCATAATTCAGTGACTTTGTATGGTAAAGGCGAGCGTTTTCTGAATTTAATAAGAATTGAGAAATTAATTGAATATATTGCACTTTTTATCGAGTTGCCTTCAGGCGGAGTTATAAATGTTTCTGAAGAATGTATAACAGTACTTGATTTAGCCAAAAGAATAATCCAAAAAAAGGGTAACTCTTTTACAAAAATTATATTAAAAGTAGAAGGAAATCTAAGTAAGTTCGTTTTAGATGTTAGAAAATTAGAAGATATTTTACTTTATTCTAAAAAGCGAATGGAAGCTATCTCGAAAATAAATATCTGATAAATTCTTTTTGTTTGTACTATGTTTTAGGTTTTCAAAGATGACTAACAAAGGTCATTCATAGTGGATATGGCGACGTTTATCAGAAAGTAAAATGTAGACTTCAAGATGATATTAACTATAGGCGCACTATAATCGACGGAAAGACCAGTGGGCATTGATATGAAATAAAAAACTTTCAACTTGAGTGAAAAGTTATGTCATTCAAGCTTAAGGTTGCTTATGTAAAATGAAAGCTGCTATCGGACAATAAAGATGTGTCAGCTCTTACCTTGTTGGTTTATACAATACATGAAAAACTGGAAAAACATTCTTATTGGCTCTAATTTAAGCCTAGAGGAGGCGATTAAAATCTTAGACAAAGAAGCGTTGCGCATTATTTTAATCGTTGATGAAAATAATAAACTTTTAGGTACACTAACCGACGGTGACATTCGGCGTGCATTGCTGCAAAATAAAGAACTTTCCATTTCAGTGAATGAAGTTATGTCATCCAAACCTAAGGTGGCTTATACTAATTGGACTAAAGAGCGTATGCTTCTAGAAATGGAAAAGTATGAACTTTTGCATTTGCCAATCGTAGATGAGCAAGGCATTTTGGTAGGATTAGAAACGGTTCATGGTCTTTTAGAAAAACCTAAATTTGATAATCCCGTTTTTCTAATGGCTGGAGGATTTGGAACTCGATTGTATCCATTGACTAATCATTGTCCTAAACCAATGTTGAAAGTTGGAAATAAACCAATATTAGAATTGATTTTAGAGGGGTTTGTAGCCGCCGGTTTTCATCGTTTTTTTATTTCCACTCATTTTATGCCGGATGTAATCAGGGATCATTTTCAAGACGGGAAACGTTGGAATGTAAGTATTGAATACGTTCATGAAGAAAAACCCTTAGGCACAGGTGGTGCTCTCGGATTACTACCGCACGATCAAATTGATCAACCTATGTTCATGATGAATGGGGATTTATTGACTAATCTCAATTATCTTTCCTTATTGGAATTTCATGAAAAAGAAGGCGGGGTTGCTACGATTTGTGTTCGAGAATTTGATTATCAAGTCCCCTATGGTGTTGTGCAATCGAATGGCCATCATGTAGTCGAAATTATTGAAAAGCCTATACAACGTTTCAATGTCAATGCGGGTATCTATCTATTAAATCCTGATTTCGTAAAATCGGTCAAAAAAGGGCAAATGATAGATATGCCAAATCTCATAGAGAAAGAACTGAAATCTTCTAAACAAATAAACATTTTTCCAATTCACGAATATTGGCTAGATATTGGGAGAATGGAAGAGTTCGAACGTGCTCAAGGAGACTGGGTAGAATTATTTAATGAATGATTCTATTTGAGGGATACCAATTATACTGGCAGACGCTAGTAAAAGCTATTAAAAATTCTCTCTGATAGGAAAGCTTTTTTATTATCGTATAAATGAAGTTATTTATATTTCTATTATATAATAAAATTATTATGCTGAGTGGTGGATTTAGAATTTGTTGAGAAAACTTGAATTTCTTTTAGAGAAAGATTAACTGCCTATCAAATTTTATCATTTTGGAAATGAGTTCTGCTATGCACAAGATGATATTGAATACTCTCTTCGATTTTCAAATTACTGAAATGATTTTAGGTCATAAAAGGAAGAAAAATAATTTTAAATGAAAACGATTCTTAGAAGGTTCCTTTTCATTTGGAATGCGCAAAAAATTTGGGTGAAACCAAAACAAGCGCCCGTTCTCATATTTGATAGATGCGGATCTGATAATTTCTTTTTTTATCTTGATGAGCGATACGTTTCGATTCTTGACGTAAGGGGTGAAAGTTTTAATTTTTACATTCTTTTAAAATGCCTTTTAACCTTTCGAGTTTCTAGAAAATATTATTATGCTTTTTATATAAATTCGGTGCATCCGAAAGTTGTGATGACTTTTATTGATAATAATTGGCCGTTTTATAGACTAAAAAAAATGTGTCCGACTATTACGACAGTTCTTGTACAAAACGGATTGAGAGCAAATTTGGATGAACAGTTTGGTTCGAAAATTTCTAAGGATTCTCTAGTCGATTTTATGTTTCTGTTTAACAAAAATATCGGTGCAATCTATTCTAAGAATCTGAAAGGAAACGTTATTACATTTGGTAGTTTTTTGAATAATTACCATTCAATTTCAAATCAAAATAAAAAGAAGTCTATTCTTTTTGTTTCTCAATATCGGCCTAGAAATAACTCGGGCATTTTTCTTTTTGTAAACGGTAGATCGATTTCTTACGATGAAGTTTATTCGGCAGAAAGCTTTTTATTAGATAAGTTAAGCGCTTATTGCGGTCGGAGCGGTTTTCGATTTATAGTTAAGGCTTCTAATTCTGAAGACGTCGAAGATCAATATAAGTTTTTCAAAGAAAGAATTGGGAATGAAAATTTTGATTTTTTGACTAAAGATAACATTGTGAATATATATAACGCGATTGATCAAGCACAGGTCATCGTGGGTGTTGACTCCACTCTAGTTTACGAATCCATAGCAAGAGGAAATAGAACGGCTTTTTTCACTTTAAGAAGCGCTTTTGACCCTTCTCGGAAATTTGCGTGGCCGGCAGATTATCCTGAAAGTGGCCCTTTTTGGACCAATAAAATGGATGTATCCGAATTTGAACGAGTTATGGATTATATAACACAAGTGAGTGATGAAGATTGGGAAGCGACTCGCCTAAAATACGTAAAAGATTTAATGGAATACGATCCAGGCAATTCTCAGTTTATATCTTTAATGAAAGAGTTAAATGTTCCTTTAGAAGAGAATATATAACGGTAAATAAATCCGATTTCCTTTATGATCATCGATAAAAATATTTCTCAGTACGTTGTTTTTTGGGAGGATAGCATCAAAAATGCTCTCAAAAAAATTGAAGCCAATAAGTCTAAAACCATTTTTGCTGTTTCGGAAGGAAACAAATTGATGGGGGTTATCACAGACGGAGATTTCCGTAGATGGTTATTGAATGATGATGTAGCGGATCGAAGTTTAGACCAGGAGGTGAAAAATATTGTTAATACAAGTTTTAAGTATTTATACATCACTGAAAGTTCTAAAAGAATCCGAAGCACATTCAATAATAGAATTTCTATCATTCCACTTATTAATGAAAACGGAGTTTTGGAGGCGATTGCAAAGGAAACTTCTGAGGAAATTTTAGTAGAAGGGATTTCTTTGAGCCATGGATCGCCAGCTTTTGTAATTGCGGAAATAGGTAACAATCATAACGGAAGTTTTGAATTGGCAAAAAAATTAGTTCGAGAGGCTAAACTTGCAGGAGCTGATTGTGCTAAGTTTCAAATGCGAAATTTAAATGCTTTATATAGGAATTCCGGAAATGCGAATGACGTGGAAGAAGATTTAGGCTCTCAGTACACTCTCGATTTATTAAATAAATTTCAGCTTTCTGACGATGAGCTATTTCGTATTTTTGATTATTGTCGCGAAGAATCTTTGATACCTTTATGTACTCCTTGGGATGAAGAAAGTTTTTTTAAATTAGAGAAATACGGAATCTCAGCATACAAAATCGCTTCAGCAGATTTTACGAATCATGAATTGGTTCGTTTAGTTGCAAAGTCAGGCAAGCCGGTTATTTGTTCTACCGGCATGTCGACCGAGGATGAAATTATAGATTCTATTCATGTTTTACAAGATTTAGGAGCTCAATATATTTTATTGCATTGTAATTCTACTTATCCTGCACCTTTTAAGGATCTAAATCTCAGATATCTTCAACATTTAAAGAATATAGGAAATTGTTTGGTCGGATATTCGGGGCATGAGCGAGGGTATTTGGTTGCCTTAGCGGCAGTATCTTTAGGTGCTAAAGTGATTGAGAAACATTTCACGTTGGATAGGGAAATGGAAGGGAACGATCACAAGGTTAGTCTTTTGCCAAGTGAGTTTAGGGAAATGGTGGATGGGATTCGACAAATAGAAGAATCTTTAGGTAACGGAAATTTTCGCCAAATAACTCAAGGAGAATTGATGAACCGTGAAACCTTAGGTAAAAGTTTATTAATCAATAGAGACTTAAAATTTGGAGAGATCATAACTTCAGATATGGTAGATATTAGAAGTCCAGGTAAAGGATTACCTCCTTATTTGAAGGAAAAATTAATTGGAAAATCAGCCAAAAGAAATTTTAAAAAAGGAGATTTCTTTTATAAATCAGATATAGTAGATGACGTTATTGAATTTAAAAAGAAATTTATATTTTCACGTCCCTGGGGTTTACCCGTTCGCTATCATGATTTGGAACAAATCTTATCTAAGGTTGAAATGGATTTAGTGGAATTTCATTTTAGTTATAAAGATTTGAACGTTGAAATATCGGAGTATATTAAAAAACCATTAAATATTGATTTTGTCGTTCATTGCCCCGAACTTTTTGAAAATGATCATTTGCTGGATCTTTGTACAGAAGATGAAGATTATAGAAGAAGGTCTTTGAGGGAAATTCAGAAAGTAATTGATATTACTAGGAGATTGAAGGATTTTTTTCCGAATTCAAATAAAAAGCCTTTCATCGTTACAAATGTCGGAGGTTTTTCTTTGGATAAACCTTTAGATATGACTATTCGTGGGAAATTATATGAAAATCTAGTACGATCTCTAAATGATTTAGATTCGGAGGGAGTAGAAATTATTCCACAAACAATGCCTCCTTTTCCTTGGCTTTTTGGCGGACAAAGATATCATAATCTTTTTTTATCTGCGGAAGAAATTGTCGAATTTTGCGAGCGGTACTCTGTTCGAATTTGCCTTGATATTTCTCATTCCAAATTAGCTTGTAATCACTATCACTGGCCGTTTAGTAAATTTGTAGAACAAGTTTCCCCATATGTTGCACACTTACATATTGTAGATGCAAAAGGGGTGGATGGCGAAGGGCTCCAAATAGGAGAAGGAGAAATAGATTTTCATATGCTTTCTAACATACTTAAAGAAAAAGCTCCTAAAGCATCGTTTATACCTGAAATTTGGCAAGGACATAAAAATAACGGAGAAGGCTTTCTTATTTCTCTCACTCGTTTGGAAAAGTTTCATTTATAGAAATAATTTTAGAGGTTTTTAAAGTGGATTTTAAAATTAAATGGTCAGGTAGGTCAATTGATTATACCCAAGAAGAGATCGATACCGTTGTAGAAGTTATGAAAACTGCAGATCCGCAAACCCAAGGCAAATACTTGCAACAATTCGAAATTGATTTTTCAAACTATCTGGGTGGTCAACCTTGTTTTGGAGTGACCAATGCTACGCACGCTTTGGAGTTAATTGCGGATTTAGTAGGTTTAAAGTCAGACGATGAAGTAATTATTCCTGGTCATACTTATTGTGCATCCGCCATTCCTTTTGGAAGAACAGGAGCTACGTTGGTATGGGCTGATATTGATCCTGAAACTTTTTTAGTCTCGTTTGAATCAATCCAAAAGTTAGTCACAAATAAAACGAAAGCTATTGTGGTAGTACATTTATATGGGATGATAATTCCAGATATAGCGGAAATTGCTAAGTTTGCAAAATCTAAAAATATTCTATTAATTGAAGATTGTGCGCAATCATTAGGTGCAGTATTAAACGGAAAGTCTTGCGGCACTTTTGGAGATTTTGCTGCATTTAGTTTTCATGGTCAAAAAAATATTACAACGATGGGCGAAGGTGGAATTCTTACTTTAAAGAATGCTTCTCTCGTTGGCAAAGTTCCCGGCTTAAGACATAATGGGCACGCGCCCTTTTCAAATAAGACTGATTATTGGAAACCGGCTATGTCTAATGTGGATTTAGATTTAGATGGAATTTGGCCTCATAATTTTAGTCTAACGGAAGTTCAGGCTGCTTTAGGATCCGTTTTATTAAAACGAATTGCTTTATTAACGGAAGAAAGGAGAAAAAGAGCGCAGAGATTTATAAATTCATTTAGTGAATTTGAGGAATTATTTTTTCAAAAACAAAACGATTTCAAAGCTCATAGTTATCATCTTTTAGTAGCTAAATACAAAACTGCAAATAATGGGAAAAGTAGAGACGATTTAATTTCTATTTTGAGTAAAAAATATAAGATTCAAGTTATTGTTCAATACTATCCTTTGTACAGATATGATTTATTTAAAAAGATGGGACATGCTAAAGCGATTTGCCCGGCGAGTGATGATTTTTTTGATAATATGATTTCCTTTCCGTTTCATATTTGGATGAGTGAAAATGATTTTGATTATATGATTGCATCGGTAAAACAGGCTCTAATAGAATTGCGGAATTGATTTGTATGAATTTAGCAGTAATTCCGGCCAGGGGTGGTAGTAAGGGACTGCCGGGAAAAAATATAAAGAACTTATGTGGTAAACCTCTAATCGCTTGGTCTATTGAAGCGGCAAAAAGAGCCAAAAGAATTGATAGATTTATTGTTTCAACTGACAGCGAAGAAATTGCGGCCGTAGCAAAAGAATGGGGGTGTCCAGTTTTGAAAAGACCTGATGAGTTGGCGACTGATGAAACGAAGACCATTTCCGTGCTTAGCCAAGTCTCAAAAGAAATTCCAGAAGCTGTAAATTTTATTCTTTTACAACCTACTTCACCAATTAGGGATGTAGGTTTAATTGATGAATGTTTGGATATATATGAACAAGGGAATTATTCGAATCTTGCTACTGGATATTGGTGCAAATATCAAGAGTTTGGAAAACATAATAACATGCGTCGTCAAGACTATAAAGGTTTTTTTTATGACGATGGCAACGTATATATTTTATCAAAAAAACTGGTTTCAGAAGGTCTATGGTTTGGGAATCATATTTGTCGCCATGTTATTTCAAAACATCAAAATTTTGAAATAGATGACGAAATTGATTTTGTAATACTGGAAGCTTTATTAAACAAATACGGAACAATTAATTAATGTTTTGTTCCGGAACTTTAAAATAATCAATAGATCTTAAAATTATATTACATAGATAAGGATAATTAAATGGCCTCTCTTAGAATTTTTAAACAAGTGCCGCGTTTGCTTTTCGGCGTAAATACAATTGATCGAATAAATGAGTTATTACCTAAAAAAGATGATGAAGATTATTACATTTTTATAATAGATGACGTTCATAAAAATGGAACTGTACTCAATCGATTAAGGCGTGCAAGTGAAGATATAATTGAATGGTTTCCAGCAAGCGTAAAGGAGCCTTCAACATTGCAGATCGATACTTTAAGAGATAAGTTTATTCAAACCCGAAATTATAAATTACCGAAAGCGATCGTGGGCGTAGGGGGCGGAAGCACGATGGATGTGGCGAAAGCTGTGTCTGTAATGATGTGTAACGAAGGTTCTGCTTCACAATATCAAGGTTGGGATCTTGTTCCAAAGCCTGGAATTTTTAAGATAGGAATTCCAACCGTAGCAGGTTCTGGAGCCGAGGCTAGCCGCACGGCTGTTTTAATGGGTAAAGAACGTAAGTTTGGGATTAATAGTGATCATAGTATGTTCGATGCAATTATATTAGATAGTTCTTTAATAAAAAATGTCCCAATTGCCCAAAGATTTTATTCGGGTATGGATTGTTATATTCACTGTGTAGAGAGTTTACAAGGAACAATGATTAACGAACTTGCCAAAGGTAATGCAAGCAAGGCATTAGAGCTTTGTGAGAAAGTTTTTTTATCAGATGGCGATGACGATATGTTGCTTACAGCTTCCTATATGGGAGGGGTGTCCATCGTGAATTCTGAAGTTGGCGTTTGTCATGCTTTATCCTACGGACTTAGTCTTGAATTGGGGTATAGGCATGGTTTTGCGAATTGTGTCGCATTCAATGTTTTAGAAGAATACTACGGTCCTTGGGTAGATCGCTTTCGAGAAATGCTAAAAATTCACAAAATCGAATTACCAAAAAATGTTTGTAAATCACTCGATAGAGCGGCAATGGACCGTATGGTGAATATGACTCTCAAAATGGAAAGACCTCTTACGAATGCACTTGGGGAGAATTGGAAAGATAAAATGACACCAGCGAAAATTATTGGTTTATACGAGAGAATGTAAATGGAAAATTATAAAAAAGAATCCGATGCAATCAAAACCTTAACGCGGATAAAGGGACCTGAGTTCGAAGAATATAGAAAAAGATGGGACCTGGTAAATAATTTTGAATTGGAAACTGAGTTTCCGATGTTTCTCCATATCGAAACCAGTTTTAAATGTAATTTTAGATGTCCTATGTGTGTCCAGGGTGTACCCGAATTAAAAGAAAAATTCGGTTATAAAGAAAAGATGACTACGGAAAGTATTACTAAAATTCTATTAGAAGGTAAAAAATACAATACGCCTTCAGTGTCATTTCAAGGGGATAATGAACCATTTTTGAATAAAGAAATTACTGATTGGTTCAGACTTGCTATTGAGTTTGGCTATCTTGATGTAATGGTGAATACAAACGGATCTCTTGTAACTGAGGAACTTGCTGAAAAAATTATCAAATCTGGTTTAACAAGAATTAGATTTAGTTTGGATGCGATCAATGAAGATACGTATAAGAAAATTAGGATTGGAGGAAAGTTCGAACAAGTGATGAAGAATATAGATAATTTTCTTCGTATTCGTAAAGAATTAAACTCTGAACTTCCTATTGTAGGCGTAAATTTCGTTCGAATGAAGGAGAATGAAAATGAAATAGATAAATTTATTAAATACTGGAATGATAAAGTTGATTTCGTAGTAATCCAGGACTTTATGACACCGGATGTAGAAGGGGATTTTGAAAATCTTGCCGGGAAAGAAAAAGTAAATCACTATAATTTTAGATGTAATCAACCATGGCAAAGATTATATATTCGTGGGAATGGTGACGTGACTCCTTGTTGTGCTATGTTTAGTAGCTATTTAAAATTGGGAGATATGACAAAATTAAACCTAGTAGATTTATGGAATAGTAAAGAGGCAAAGGATTTACGAAAAATTCATAAAGAGGGTCGATATCATGAAAACCCTATTTGTTTAAAATGCTCTAAAATGTCGGGTTGATTCAAAAGAAGTATATTCGTAAAGGGAATTTCTATAAAAGTCGCAGCTTTTAAAAATCATATCGTGGAAAACTTAGAAAGGGTTTATAGTTTGCTATCATAACTAGAATGGCGATTTTTAGAATCTTTTGATAGTTATTAGAGTTGTTGAAAAATTAATTCTCCATTTATTTTTGTTTCACTAAAATGAACGATTGAAGCAGTTTTGTTAATCCCACAATTGAATTTTTCAACAACTCTATTGTAAGAACCTGTTTCTCACCATTTAGCGAGGGCTCGCAACGTTAAAAATGATGAGGAACAGGTTCTTGCAGTTTACCTTTTTTGATAAAGTAAACCTGAGTTTTGGGACGTGCTGTAAGTTCTAAAAACCGTATTGTAAAATAGATTGTACTGAAGATGTTGCTTACAAAGGGTGTATTATATTAATGGAATGTTATTTATGTAAATCTGTATCAAGCACGAAGAGAGAAGGCCGTGTTCGAGACAATCCGAAATTGGAGATTTTGGAGTGTAACGAATGTGGGCTTGTGTATTTATCAAGTTTAAATCATATCACTGAACATCATTATGAAAATTCTGGTATGCATGGTTCTGAAGTTGTATCTGTGCCAGATTGGTTGCGAGAATCCGATGCGGATGATGAAAGAAGATATAATTTTCTTAGATCAAAGTTAATAAATAAGAGGCTTTTAGATTTTGGCTGTGGCGCGGGGGGGTTTCTTTTGAAGACTTTAAAAGAAACTTCGCTTTCCGAAGGTGTTGAGTTAGAATTAAGGCTTCAAGATTATTATAGGGAAAAAGAATTAAAGGTATGGACAAATTTAGAAAAAGTAATAAATGCAAATAGAAAATTTGATATCATTACTGCATTTCATGTAATTGAACATTTAACAGATCCAAGAAAAACCATATTACAGTTGGCTTCTATACTCTCCGATCATGGAGAACTGATTATTGAAGTGCCTAGTTCCAATGACGCTTTGCTTGTTCTTTATAAATCGGACGCCTTTTCTAAGTTTACTTATTGGAGCCAGCATTTATTTTTATTTAATAATGATACCTTGGCAAAACTTATTAAGCAACTGGATTTGAAGTTGAATTGGATTAAGCAAATTCAAAGATATCCTTTGTCTAATCATCTTTATTGGCTTTCTAAAGGAAAACCTGGTGGGCATATAAATTGGTCCTTTCTTGAAAATAAAGAACTTCACCGGGCTTATGAATCTCAACTTGCTTCGCTCGGTCTGTGCGATACCCTCATTGTAAGTGCTTCTGTAAATAAATCTTAGAAGATATATTATTCGCGATTTTTATAAAATTTGTTTATAGTGCGTCTAAAACTTAATTTTACTTTATTCGAAAAATTAAACTGCAAGATTCTATACCGATAGTGGACAAGTTCTAATAGGTTTAAGAGCAGTTTTAAGGTTATAAAAAATTCAAAGGAGAATTCATTGTTTGTGGGATCTTTTTCTAATTAATTCCCACTAAAAAGAATATAGCAGAGTCAATGAAAATATTATCAATTTATTGGGGAATTTGTTCTAGTGCGTCTTTGTTTATAGATGGAAAAGTTGTCGCTTCGGTTCATGAGGAAAGATTTACGCGATTTAAAAATGACGATTCATTCCCGGTGCATTCTATCAAATATTGTTTGGAATCAGCGAAAATTAGTTCATCGGAATTAGATGGTGCGGCGATAGCCAGTTTTAGTAGTCCTATTGATGATATAATGTTATTTAAAAGCCAATGGACGATTGATGATTATTTAAAGGAGCAGCATTTGAGGTGGAAGCCGTTTTTAGTGAATGGTGAAAAAGTTCTCAAGTCTGTTTTGGAAACATTTCCTGAAAAGAAAAAGGCCCAAATAAGTTCAGATAGTGATTATTTTAAGGATCTTGAGAATTTACCTTTTGAAGAAAGGCAAAACAAGTATGATATTGATAGAGAGCAAATTCTTGCTGAGTTTTTATCGATTGATAAAGCGAAAGTAAGAAGAATAGAGCATCATAGATGCCATGCAGCTTACTCTTACTATGCATCGAAATATCGTAATAAACCGGTTTTAGCCTTAACCGTTGACGGTTGGGGAGACGGAAAAAACGCAACGATAGGTATTTTTGATGAAAAAGGTAAATATTCTCGAGTTTATGAAAGTGATCAATGTGCTATCGGTAGAATTTATCGTTATATGACTTTGATGCTAGGCATGAAGCCAAACGAACATGAATTTAAAGTAATGGGTTTAGCTCCTTACGGTAAGGAAACTCACGCCAAAAAAGCATTAGATATTTTGAGAAATACATTATATGTAGACGGAGAAGAATTTAAGTGGAAAGAGAAACCTAGAGATAGTTATTTCTGGTTCAAGGAGCGTTTTGAAGGTGTTCGATTTGATAACATTGCATTTGCTTTGCAAAAATGGACAGAAGAATTACTGGTTGAATGGATCAAGAATGTAATTAATAAATATAAAATACATGATATCGTGATAAGTGGCGGAGTCGCAATGAATATTAAGGCGATGGGTAAGATTGCGGATTTACCTGAGGTTAAGAGTCTTTTTATTGGAGGTTCTGCAAGTGATGAATCAATGGCTATAAGTTCTGGTATTTGCTTAGCGGAAGATTTGACTAATGAATTGTCTATGCAATGGAATTCAAATACTGTTGAGCCATTAACACGCTTATATCTAGGACCTTCGGCCCCCTTAAAAGAAGAGGAGAGAGCAGTAGGTAGCCTTGATAAAATGAAGTTTGAGATTATTGAAAACCCAGAAAGTCGACATATTGCAAAAGTACTTTTTGAAGGAAAAATTTTAGCAAGAGCGGCTGGAAGAATGGAATTTGGTCAACGGGCTTTAGGGAATCGTTCTATTTTAGCCGACCCAATTCATTTAAAAATAAAAGAAAAAATCAACTCAGCAATTAAAAGTAGGGATTTTTGGATGCCGTTTGCGCCAGTGGTTATGGATACTTTTGTCGAACGATATCTTATTAATCCGAAAGGTTTAGAATCGCCTCATATGACACTTAGTTTTGATACTACGGAGGAAGGTTATGATGCAATGAGCGCTGCATGCCATCCAGCTGATAGAACTGCCAGGGCACAAATACTTAAGGAGCAAGATAATCCAGAATTATATTCTCTCCTAAAAGCATTTCAACATTTAACAGGAAGAGGTGCTCTTTTAAATACTTCTTTTAATCTCCATGGGTTTCCGATAGTTAATTCTCCACAGGAAGCGATAGATGTTTTGGTGAATTCGGGTTTAGACGGGTTAATTTTAAATCATTTTTTAATTTTAAAAAAATAGAAAAGAGATTTAAATCATAAATAAGTTGTTTTTAAGAGCTTAGTGTTCCAAGATATTCTTGTGATTGATTTATTGAAAGTTGCTTTAAAAGCCATTTTATAGTATTACCTAGTCGTTCCTTGATGAAAAGAAGTCTTGTTACCACTGCTTTGGAAGAAACCTGGCCGGGTTTTGATGTTCCTATCTTGTTTTTAGGGGAATGGTGCAAAATCTACAACAGACGCAACATTTGGGAACGATTCGATTCAATAACGTTTCCTTATCATTGGGATGATCGGGAAAAATTTCAGAAAGATTATTTCAAGCTGCAAAGTTTATATGAGGATATTCTTTTACCAAGTGTTAGCCAAAATTTAAATCGAATTCATAATACCGATCGAAGCTTGGAATTTTGGAGGATTTTGGTTGGTCCTTGGTTGGGACTATTCATTCACATAGTATACGACCGTTTCGAATCAATACGTATTTTAAAAGAATCCAGTGACTTCGTTTTACCGCCAAGATTTGTGTACAACGAAGCGGATATCATTCCGAATGGAATGATGGAATTCTATAATTTTTTTGCAAATGATTATTGGAACCAATGGCTCTTTGGTTCTATTTTAGATTTCTTTTTTCAAAGAGATGATACACAATGTTTATTCATTCAGCCGTCTTCGGTTTATCATTCTAGAATATTTCAAAAATCTAAATCTTTTAAGGAAAGATGTAAGGATTATCTTTCTGAATTTCGTGTGAGAAAAAATGAAGCTTTTATTATTGCGGATTATTTTCCTTTAAGATATTCCATTCTTTGGCAATTTAAGCTTAAGCAATTTCCAAGAAAAAGAAGAAATAAGACGCTTGAAGTTTTTGAATTTGATAGGAAAATTCGAAATGATTGGCATCTTCCGCAATTTTCAGATGATAGTTTTTATTCTTTTATAAAGTCCATCTTACCTTTTCAAATCCCCAAAGCATATATAGAAGGATTTGAAAAGGTAAAAGATATTACAAATTCAAAAGAATGGCCTACAAACCCTAAATTTATTTTTACAAGTAATAGTCATGTTGGAGACGATATTTTTAAATTTTGGGCGGCAACAAAAAAAGAAAAAGGAGTTCCATTAATAATATCCCAGCATGGAGGATATTATGGAATAGGAAACATTTCTTTTTTAGAAGATCATGAAAAAAAGATTTCAAATCGCTATCTTACCTGGGGTTGGCATGACGAAGAATATGCAAATGTGATTCCTAATTTTTCTATTAAGATTGCTAATAAAAAAGATATTTGCTATAGCTCTAAGGGTTACGGATTACTTGTGGAACATTGTATGCCTCGTTATAGCTATTGGATACAAAATACGCCTGTGTCAGGCCAAATACTGAGATATTTTGATGATCAATACTCATTTATTAAGCATTTAACTCCAAAAGTAAGATCAAAGTTTTTAATTAAATTATATCCTGATGATTATGATTGGAATCAAAAGGAACGATGGGAAAGTTTATATCTCACTTTGGCGTATGATAGTGGTCAAAAGTCGTTTGAAAGTGTAATGAGAAAAAGTAGGATCTGCGTTACAACCTATAACGCAACTACGTATTTGGAATCTTTGGGGTTAAATATGCCTACTTTAATTTTTTGGAATCCTACTTATTGGGAATTAAGAAAAAGTGCGTTACCTTATTTTCAAATGCTAAAAGATGCGAGTATATTGTTCGAAAGTCCGATCACTGCTGCCACATATTTAAATGAAATATGGGATAATATTGATGATTGGTGGCAAGAAAAGGAAAGACAAAGAATAAGAGGTATTTTTATAGAGAAATATTGTAGAAAAGTTATAAATCCTCTTCGTGTTTTAAATTTAAACTTGGGTCTACGAAAAAATAATCAGTTTTAATACTGAGCATAAATAGTATATAAGAAATCTTTTATCTTTACTTTGAATTTTAATTTCTTAAGGAAATTTTTGAAATAATGTTAGTATTTAATTTGTATGTCGCTAGTTTTCTAAATGCGGTTCAACGTATAGATCTAATAAATTTACGGCTTTCTTGAAGACCATGGGCGTTCTTAAATATGAAGAAATTCTTAAGCTTTATAAAGGTTTATTAGAATAAAATTGATATTACGAAAATAGTCTATGGCTATAATCTTGAATGCAATAATTTCCATCTAATCTAAGTTTCATGTATATTATAAAATTTTTTAACGAGCTGGATTTTTTGAGTCATTGTTTAGATAGAATTAAAGAAATTTCTGAAACCAAAATTCAAAGTAATAATTGTTTTCATATAGTACTTACAGGGGGAGAAACTGCGAAATTACTCTATTCTGAATTGAAGTTTATGAAAACAGATTGGTCAAAATGGTTTTTTTATTTCGGTGATGAAAGATGTGTTCCGAAAGATCATACTGATTCTAATTGGCTGATGGCTGAAAGAGTTTTATTTAAATTTATACCAGTGAATGAAAGACAAATTTTTAGGATACCAGGTCACCTTGGAGCTGAACGAGGAGCCTTGGAGTATTCAAAATCTATTAAATCTATTTCTTCATTCGATTTAGTTCTTCTGGGTTTAGGAGAAGATGGTCATATTGCGAGTTTATTTCCAGAAATGGATTTGTCAAAAGAGGAAGATGCAATTGCTATTTACGATTCTCCGAAACCTCCAATCGAAAGAGTGAGTTTATCTTTGAAGAAAATCAATTCGTCAGAATTTGTGTTTATCATAGCAAAAGGAAAAAAGAAAAGAGAAATCATCGAAAGAATTAAGATGGGTGAGGCCTTACCCGCTACATCTCTTTCTCCTGTAAAATCAGTGGAACTCTATTATTTTTATGACTGATTGCCTATATTGCACGTTATAAAGGACTTTTAAATGACAAAGATCATTAAAGACTGTATTGCCAAAACCGTTTCTTTTATTATTTTTCTATTAAGAAAAACATCGATTGGGAGATTCGTTTTAGAAGTTCTTATTCATAAGTTAATGAATCATGTGGAAGAAGTAAATCATAAAGGAAGAATGTTTTTTACAACGCCGAATGATTTGAATCGATTTAGAGCACGTACGTTTTCAATAAAAGAACCCGAAACGTTGGAGTGGATTGATCAAATTTCCGAAAACTCAGTTTTTTGGGATATCGGGGCTAATGTAGGCTTATATTCGATATATGCTGCAAAGCAGAAAAATGCTAGAGTATTTTCATTTGAGCCTTCCGTTTTTAATTTAGAATTGCTTGTAAGAAATATATTTCTGAATCAGTTATCGGATCGTGTGACAATTGTTCCCTTACCTTTATCGGATCAACTTTCCATTAATAAACTTCGAATGACAAGTATGGACTGGGGTGGAGCGCTTTCTTCTTTTGGAGCCGAGTTCGGTCACGATGGTAAACCTATGGACCAGGTTTTTGAATATAGTCTTATAGGCTTATCTATGGAAGATGTCGTAAATCGATTCAATTTGCCAAATCCGGATTATATCAAAATGGACGTAGATGGAATTGAACATATCATTTTAAAAGGTGGTAAAAATGTTCTGAAAAACGTGAAAGAAATACTTGTGGAGATCAATGAAAATTTTACGGAACAATTCGATATTAGTAGATCCGTCTTAGAGCGCGCCGGTCTTGTTCTTAAAAATAAAGCAGACTCGACGGTATTCAATAGTGGGTCATTTCAAAATACCTACAACCAAATTTGGATACGAAAATAATGATTTTCTAAATCCTGAAAAGGCAAATAAAGTTATGAATCTATTAGATAAGGTAAAAAGTTTTTCAAAATCATTTCAACAGAAATCGATCAAAGTGATTCACCATTTGCTTTATCGATTTGCTGTTCTATTAGAAAAATAATATATATGAATTTTGTAAAAGACAAACTTAAGTCCGGAAAGTTTACGATCGGATCCTGGATGCAGATTCCGAATCCGTCCGTCGCCGAAATTTTAGCAAGTGCCGGTTTTGATTGGATTGCACTAGATCTGGAACACGGTGCGTTTAGTCTGCATCTTCTACCCGATATCTTTAGAGCGATTCGGATCGTAGGAAGCTTGCCCTTTGCGAGAGTCGCTCAAAATCATCCGAAAGATATCAAACAGGCTTTGGATGCGGGAGCGGCAGGGATCATTGTCCCCATGATAGAGACGGCCGAACAGACGAGAAACTTTCTATCCTGGAGCAGTTATCCACCGAACGGAACTCGAGGTGTGGGGTATTCGAACGCGAATTTGTTCGGCAAACACTTTGATTCTTATTCCAGAATTATTAATTCCGATCTAGTTCGTATTATTCAAATCGAAAGCATAAAAGCATTGGATGAAATTGATTCTATTCTTTCTGTAAAGGGCATTGATGCTATGATGATCGGGCCGTATGATTTATCCGGTTCGATGGGGCTAACCGGGCAATTTGATCATCCCGATTTTTTAAAGGCTGTTCAGGATTTGCAAAAAGCCGCCGAAAGAAATCAAATTCCGTTAGGAACGCATGTGATCCAGGCCGATTTTCAGAAGGTCAGGGACGAGATTCGAAGTGGAAAAAAATTTATCGCATATTCAACCGACGCGATCATGTTAAACACTCAAGCTAATTTGAATTTTAAAGAATTAGATAATTTGAATTCATAAATTAAGGAATATTGAAATAGAGATCAATATGAGAACGATAGCGATATTGCCTGCAAGAATGGCTTCTTCCAGGTTTCCTAATAAACCATTGGTAAAAATTTCCGGATTGGAAATGATCGAACACGTTCGAAGAAGAGTAGAAATGTCCTCATCTATTCATGAGGTGATCGTAGCGACTTGTGACGATAGTATCAAACAAAGGGTGGAGTTTTTCGGTGGCAAAGCGGTCATGACTTCCGACGTACATCGTGGTTGTATCGATCGGGTTGCGGAAGCCGCCCTTTATGTAAAGGGAGATATCATTATTGTGGTGCAGGGGGATGAGCCTTTGATTCTTCCTTCCATGTTGGACGATTTGGTAAAGCCGATGCTGGAAGATCAATCGATTTACTGTACTAATCTTGTGACAAAAATCGTAGACGAAGAAGAGTTTCAAAGTCCGAACGCTCCTAAGGTCGTGGTGAATAAAAATTGGGATCTTCTTTACGCTTCGAGAGAGCCAATTCCATCTCGAAAAAAATATCCAAATGAAGATTACTTAAAATTAAAACAACTGGGTGTTATCGCATTTCGAAATGATTTTTTAAAAACTTTCGCTGAATTAGCTCCAACCCCACTGGAAATCATCGAATCGGTGGATATGAATCGAGCTGTTGAGCATGGGTATAAGGTGCGAATGGTTCTCACGGAAGGTACTATGATCGGAGTAGACGTTCCGGATGATGTTTCTAGAGTAGAATTGGCTTTCAAAACAGATTTATTGCTATCAAAATATTTGTAATAATCATGGAAAAACTCAAAGTCGGAATCGCAGGATACGGGGTCGTTGGAAAACGCAGACATCAATTTATAAAACAAAATTCTAATCTGATTGTTACAGCCATTTGTGATAAGAGCTTTCAGGATGGTGTAAATGCATTAGAAAATTTAAAAGTGTATCAAAGGTTTTATGATTTAATTCAAAAGGAGGACTTAGATATTCTCTTCGTATGCTTAACCAATGATGTCGCCGCAGAAGCGACTATCCTTGGTCTAAAAAAAAGTTTACACGTTTTCTGCGAAAAACCGCCCGGGAGAAATCTGCGAGAAATTGAAGAAGTTCGCGAAGTCGAAAAACAATCTCCAGCCTTAAAGTTAAAATACGGTTTTAATCATAGATATCACGATTCGATTAGAGAAGCATTGAAAATTGTCACTTCCGGTAAAATGGGAAAAGTGATCAATATTCGTGGTATTTATGGAAAGTCGGTAATTGTAAACGTTGCCGACGGATGGAGAGCAAATCGAGAAATTGCGGGGGGTGGAATTCTCTTAGACCAAGGGATTCATATGGTGGATTTGATTCGTCTTTTTGCAGGTGAGATGGAAGAAGTCAAAAGTTATATTTCTAATAGTTACTGGAATTTAAACGTGGAAGACAATGCGTTTGCTTTAATGAAGTCTGAATCTGGTGTGATTGTTCAGTTTCAATCTACTGCGACAGAATGGCGGCATCGATTCAACCTGCAAATCAATATGGGAGAAGGAAGTCTTGTGCTCGCGGGAATTTTATCCGGATCAAAATCATACGGGCAAGAAACGCTTACGATTTATCCGAAGGATTTGGAATCGGGCGGGAATCCTAGAATTGAGATGATCAATTATTTGGAAGATAATTCGTGGAGAGATGAAATCAACGAATTTACTGATCATATCCTCAAAAACGAATCCGTAAAAACTGGTTCTAGCTTGGATGCGTATCAGACTATGAAATTGGTATATCAAATTTATTATGCGGATCCGGTTTGGCGTGAGAAGTTCTCCGTCTCTAACCCGGACAGAAAATAGTTTGGGTTTTATTAAAATATCAAGATGCAAATTTCGTATAAAGAAAAAGTAATTCTAGTAACTGGAGGAAGTAGGGGAATCGGAAGGCAGCTTGCGACTGAATTTTTGGAATTAGGTGGAAGGGTTATGATTACCGGCACTTCGACTGAGTTAAGTGAAGAACTTCTGCATCCTAACTTAACTTACTATTCCGTGGATTTTCAAAACAGAGATGCTTTGAAAAGGTTTATCGGTTATTTGGAGGGTTTGGAAAAAATTGATGTATGTGTTAATAATGCGGGAATCAATCGAATTAATTATATCGAGAACACCTTGGAACAAGACTGGGACGATATGCAAAGCGTGAATGTGAATGCACCTTTTTTTATTACAAGATCCGTTTCTCGAATTATGAAAAAAAACTTATATGGAAGAATTGTTAATATTGCTTCAATTTTCGGTTCAGTAAGTAGGGAAAAAAGGAGCATTTATACGATGACTAAATATGCGGTTCGCGGTCTAACTGTGTCTAGCTCTAATGAATTAGCAAAGTATAATGTACTGGTAAACACGGTTTCACCCGGATTTGTCTTGACTGACTTGACTAAAAAAAATTTAAGTGAATCGGAAATTAAACAGATAGAATTACAAATTCCCATTGGTAGGTTGGCTAGACCGGAAGAAATGGCGAAAGTAGTTTTATTTTTAGCCAGCGATTACAATACTTATTTAACCGGACAGAATATTATTGTCGATGGTGGGTTTGTCAATGTTTGACGCAATCCGAATCAAATCGTCTCAGAAGGATTACGAAGTTCTATTTACGGAAAGCATTTTTGATATCTTGGAAGGTTTGATTCAAGAAGGGGCGTTCCTTGTCGTAGATAGTAAAATCCATTCTATTTATTTTAAGAATCGAATTGCACCGGGAATACTCGGAAAAAAACTTTTTTTAATCAATGCAGAGGAAAAAAATAAAAATATCGAATCTTCGCAAAAGTTGATCGAGAGTTTAGTAGCAAATGGAGTAAAGCGAAATAGTAAAATTGTCTCTGTTGGGGGCGGAATCACACAGGATATCGTTTGTTTTACTGCGTCGATCCTTTTTCGGGGAGTTCCTTGGATTTTCATTCCAACCACTTTACTCGCCCAGGCGGATAGTTGTATTGGTGGAAAGTCTTCTATCAATTTTCAAAATATAAAGAACCTTATAGGGACATTTTATCCTCCGGATAAAATTTATATAGATCCTACATTTCTAAATTCACTTACGGAAGATGATATCAAATCTGGTATCGGTGAAATGTATCACTATTATTTGCATAGTGCTTCCGCATTGACTAAAGATTTACATTTGAAGCGAAGTGAAGTTTTTTCGAATCGGACGGCACTTGTGAAGTTCATCCGTGAAAGTCTCTCCATAAAAAAACGAATCATTGAAATCGATGAATTTGATTGTGGAGAACGACGTAAATTCAATTATGGACATACATTTGGCCATGCGATTGAAGCACTGACGAATTACGAAATCAACCATGGTCAAGCCGTTACAGTCGGAATGGATCTCGCTAATTTTCTTTCTAGCAAATTGGGTTTAATGAGTGAAAAAGAGTATCAATCGCTGAAAATTCTATTAAAAGCAAATTTTCCCGATTTTCGTTTTTCCGATTTTTCAATCAATGAGTATTGTAATCTTCTTCAAAAAGACAAAAAAAACGTAAATTCCAACCTGGCGTGTATCTTGAGCAAAGGTATTGGAAAATTGGAAGTTTACGAATTGGAATTGAATTCTAAAAATCGAGACTTGATTTCGGATTACTTTGCTATTGAGTATTTTCGTTAATTCGGTTCTGGCGATACGAGGATAAGTGAAAAATAACTCGTTTGTAAGATATTTCGAATCTGTATTCCGTTGGTCCTGTTTGAAAATATTCTCACATCGTAAAATTGATCGAATTTCGAATTTTTTCGTAATGTCCCCTCGAATGAATCGAGATGAAAGAGGCTATGGGTATTGTTAGTACATTCGTAAAGTATAGTTTTTTTAATTTACTACCTTATTTACTTTCGGAAATATACTTCCATCAAAGTAAATTCGAGAACTTGTTTTAAAATGAAAGAAAACGAAATACGTCCCAAAGAACTACTTACTCGGTATTTGAATCTTGTCGAGTCGGATTCGAAAAAACTGGATAAAACTCGATTCTTAACAGTTCTTTGTCCGGCTTGCGGATCCGATCAATATAGAAAACATATTCAAAAAAATAACTATAGTTACGTTTTATGTGAAGGATGTGGTAGTTTGTTTTGTAACCCTAGACCTTCCGAGAAAATTTTGGATGACTTTTACAAAACGGCGGAGTCCTCCCGGTTTTGGTCGGATGTATTTTTTCCAACCGTGGCCGAGTCCAGAAGAGAGAAGTTATTTAAACCAAAAGCTGAAAGAATATTCGAATATTTTAAAAAAGAAAATTTCGAGCCTACAAAAATTTGCGACGTAGGTTCCGGATACGGTATTTTTTTAGAAGAAGTTCGTCGTTTTTTTGTAAATTCTGAGATTTTCGGAATCGAACCCTCTCCTGAGATGGCTAAAATTTCCTCAAAAAAAGGGATTCAAACGTTGAACGCGACTGCCGAAGATTCTGCTGAATGGTCGGGTAGATTCGATTTAGTGATTTCCTCGGAAGTGGTCGAGCACGTTTTTTCAGTTTCGAAATTTATAAGTTCAATTTTTAATTTAGTAAAACCGAACGGTTATTGTCTTTTAACCGGGCTTGGTTATGAGGGTTTTGATATTCTTACCCTTCAGGGGCGATCGAACAGTATTTTTCCCCCACATCATCTGAATTTTATGAGTATCCGTGGCTTTGAAATCGCTTTTAAGAATGCCGGTTTTTCGAAAGTGGAAGTGTTCACTCCAGGAGAGTTGGATGTGGATATTGTATTGAACAGTGGTTTTGAAAACGAATTCATTCGAGTATTAAAAGAAAGGGGAATCGAAGCGATTTCTGAATTTCAGTCTTTTCTTAAAAAGCACAAACTAAGCTCGCATATTTGGATTTTCGCAAGAAAGTGAACGTATATTTAATTTTTTAAATATTAAAATAATAAATTATTATGAAATCTTACAAGATATTTATATCCACATATCCTTTCGGATATTATAACCCCGAACCGATGGAAATCCTGAATCAATCAGGTTGGGAGATCGTTACCAATCCCTTAAAACGAAAACTTACCCCCCTAGAGGTTTCAGAATTTGCAAAAGAGGTTGATGGAATTATCGCAGGCACTGAGGATTTGACTCCTCTCATTCATAAAAATCGGAATTTAAAAATCATTTCCAGAGTCGGGATCGGTTTGGATTCGGTTCCTTTGAATCTTTGCAAAGAAAGAGATATCGCGGTGGCGTACACCCCAGATGCGGTAACCATGGCAGTAGTGGAATTGACGATTGGCCTCATGATTTCCTCCACGCGAAAAGTATTTCTCGCTCATCAAGAATTAAAAATAGGAGGTTGGTCCAGATTTACTGGAAAACGTCTGGGTGAATCCACGATTGGTATTGTCGGTGTCGGAAGAGTCGGTTTGAATGTGATTCGAATTTTGTCGGAATTTAAGCCGAAGTTGATTTTAATCAACGATCTTAAGGATAAAAAAAAGGAAGTTTCCGAAATATTGGATTCCAAAAACATTCCCTATCAATTCACGGAGAAAGAGGAGATTTATTCCTGTTCGGATATTGTTTCTTTACACATCCCCCTCTCTCACAAAACCAAAAACTTAATCGGAAAAAGAGAATTCGATCTTTTTTCAAAGGATTCCTTTTTGATCAATACCGCGAGAGGTGGTATCGTAAACGAAAACGACTTATACGACGTTTTAAAATCCAATCGAATCGCCGGTGCGGCGATCGACGTTTTCGAACAGGAACCATATAAGGGAAATTTAATAGAGTTGGATAATATCATTCTCACCGAACATATGGGATCTTGTTCCTATGATTGCAGGCTTTTGATGGAAAAAGGTGCCGCCGAGGAAATCATCCGTTTTTTTCGGGGAGAGACTTTGTTAAATCCTGTCCCCGAAGAAGAGTATCAAAATCAGATTGTCTAAATTCACTTTCAATCAGGAATCCATTTTAATTTGGGATCATGCGGGGAACAATGCGCCCGAATTTTCGGGTAGTATTTATCTTTGGAAAAATTATTCCGAGAACATTTCGGCAAATCACTTTTCAATTCCGAAATATGTGGATCAAAATCGATTTCGTCTGAGAGATAAGTATAATTCTCTTTTGTATCGCTTAGGGGAGGTTCAACTTAAAAATAAAAGAATCATAGATTGGCTGGAGATTCGACCGAATTTTAGCTTTTGGTGGATGACATTGATTGTGGAAAGCAATTATGGCAAATCCACTTTTATGGCTAGTGTGATTAAATTGTTGGCCTTAGAGGAAATTCTATATCACAAAAAGGTTTCTGAAATTTTTCTGAATTCTTCTGATTCAAATATGCATAAAGTGGTTCATAAGTTTTGCAAGGAAAAGGGGATTCAATTCTTTTCTTTTTCCGAGAAAAACTCGAAGACCAATAATGGGGAGTGGAATCTACGGCAAGGATACGATAATCTGCCTTATTTTTTAAAAGCAAGTATTACTTTTTTACGTTATATTAATTTGGTGTGGGGTTTACGAAAACAGAAAGTTCCTAAAGAAAAAATGCAAGATTCAAATTTCGTTATTTTTGATTATTTCTTTCATTTACGATTGGATTCGAAAAATCTCAAGTTATTCAGGTCGAATTATTGGACAGATTTAATTGACGTTTTGCGAAACGCAAAGGCCAGGATATTTTGGTCGCACATATTTGTTCGCCATAGCCTAATTCCGAATTCACAAGAAGGCGTTTCTGTATTAGAGAGTTTTAATCAAAATGAAACTGAAATTCACAGTTTTTTGGAAGGATATATTGATTTTAGAGTATTACTAAAAACTTTTTGGGATTATTTAAGAATCAATTGGATTCGATTGTTCATTCGAAATTTTAGATTTTTTTGTAGAACTGAGATTTTATCTTTTGACCTTTGGCCGATTCTTAGAAGTGATTTTTTAGATTCTTTGAGCGGATCAATGTCAGTTCAAAATCTATTTTTACTCAACCTTATTGAAAAAAATTTAGAGAATATTTCCGGTCCTAAAAAAGGAATATACCTCCAAGAAAATCAGGCTTGGGAAAGTGCACTGATTTATATCTGGAAGTCCAGGAATATTGGATCTTTGATCGGCGTGCCTCACGCGACTGTGCGATTTTGGGATCTAAGATATTTTTCCGATTATAGAAACTACGACTCGAATTGTAAGAACTCGATGCCTTTACCTGATAAAGTTGCATTGAATGGGAATGCGTCTTTAAATGCATATAAAGAAGGAAAGTATCCACAAGATAGAATTACAGAAGTGGAAGCTTTACGCTATTTAGAAATTGAAAAAGATACAAGGAATATAAAGAAAGATAAGAACAGAAATATATCAAATGTAAAAGTTCTGATTCTTACGGATTACTTACCCAAAGTAACACGACTACAATTGCGGATGTTGATGGACGCGTTACCACTTTTGAATCTTGAATTCGAGTTTATTTTAAAGCCACATCCTGCGTGTCCAGTTTACGAAAGAGAGTTTCCCTTTCTCCAATTAAAGGTCTTTCAAGAGCCGATAGTAAATTTACTGAAAGATGCCGATATAGTTTATACGAGTAATATTACTTCAGCGGCGGTTGATGCTTATTGTTTTGGAGTTCCCGTAATTTCAGTGTTAGATGGTAGTTCGTTAAATATGAGTCCGTTGTTGGGAATGGACCATGTAACTTTTGTTTCAACTCATCAGGAACTATCCAGAGCTTTACAAAAAGACTTTGGCATTTCCGTAAAAAAAAGAAAGGCCTTTTTTTGTTTAGATCCAAATTTAACCAAATGGAAAAAACTTTTAAGAATCGAGTAAGGTTGGAAAAATGAAAACAGTAATACTTTGTGGTGGTTTGGGAACTCGTCTGAGTGAAGAGACTACGATAAAGCCGAAGCCGATGGTTGAAATTGCTGGGAAACCGATTCTTTGGCATATCATGAAAATTTACGAGCACTATGGGTTTGGTGATTTTGTACTCGCACTTGGTTATAAAGGAGAAGTGATCAAAGATTATTTTTTGAATTATCATGCGAGAATGAGCGATCTTACCGTAAGTTTAAAATCCGGAACTGTGGATTATTCTAATCCAACGGCGGAAGACTGGAAAGTTCAATTGATCGAAACTGGGGCTTTGACGATGACTGGGGGAAGGTTGCTACGATTGAAAAATCATTTGAAGGAAACCTTTATGGTAACATACGGAGATGGAGTATCGGACGTGGATATTCAAAAGCTTGTAAGTTTTCATAAGTCGCATGGAAAGCTCGCGACTGTAACGGCTGTCAGACCGCCGGTTCGATTTGGAGAGTTATCGATTTCCGGAGATCAAGTCATTCGATTTCAAGAAAAACCTCAGGCGGAAGAAGGATGGATCAATGGAGGGTTTTTCGTTTTTGAACCTGAGATACTAAATTATATTGAAGATGAATCTACGATGTTGGAAAGAGCTCCTTTAGAAAAGCTTGCAAAGTTAGGCCAGCTGATGTCGTTTCGCCATCCTGGTTATTGGCAATGTATGGATACTCTGAGAGATAAGCAGACTTTAGAAGAGTTGTGGTTACAGAATAAGGCTCCTTGGAAATTGAGCTAGCATGTTTGAGAATATATACAAAAATAAGAAAGTACTCGTAACTGGACATACGGGATTTAAAGGATCTTGGCTAGTCATTTGGTTGCAATCTTTGGGCGCGGAAGTGGCCGGATATTCTCTTGATGTCCCTACTTCGCCGAATCATTTTGAATTGCTTAGTTTGGATAAAAGGATCAAGGATTACCGAGGGGATGTTCGCGATCGAAGTAAGTTTTCCACTGTTATAGACGAGTTCAAACCCGAGATTATTTTTCACATGGCCGCACAGGCATTGGTAAGAAAGTCTTACCAGGATCCAGTTGGAACATTTGAAACCAACGTTATGGGTATGGTGAATTTATTGGATATCATCCGTACTAAATCGTTTGTGGAAGTTGTCGTTTTGATAACCAGCGACAAAGCATATAGAAACAACGAGTGGTGTTGGGGTTATCGTGAAACGGATGTTTTAGGCGGCCATGATCCTTATAGCAGTTCTAAAAGCTGTGCGGATCTAATTGCACAATCATATTATTATTCTTTTCTTAAGGATACAAAAACGAAAATTGCGATTACAAGAGCAGGTAACGTTATCGGGGGAGGAGATTGGGCTGCCGATAGGATCGTTCCGGATTGTATTCGTGCTTGGTCGAAAGATGAGTCCGTCGTCATTCGAAGTCCTTTGGCAACTCGTCCTTGGCAACACGTATTGGAACCTTTGAGTGGTTATTTACTGTTGGGTGAAAAATTATATGTTGGTCAAGAGGAATTGATTGGAGAGGCATTTAACTTCGGTCCAGATGCAAGTATCGATCAGACGGTTTCAGAATTGTTAAATGCAATGACGAAAAGATGGCCCGGAGTTCGATGGGAAGTTCCAGAAGGGTATGAAGGTGGAGGTAAAGAAGCCAACCTTCTGAAACTTTCCTGCGACAAGGTATTATTTCATTTGAAATGGAAGTCGGTTCTGGATTTTTCCGAAACTGTGGACTTTACGGTTAACTGGTATAGAAACTGGGTGGAGAAAAAAGAAAACGTTTATGATTTCACTCTTTCGCAGATTCATCTTTATTGTCAGTTGGCTTCTAAAAAGAATTACGTTTGGACTCATTAAGAATGAATGAAGTGCTTTTAGAAGGTATAGTAATCACCTCGTTGAAAGAAATATTCGATCCGAAAGGATCTGTCCTACATATGATTCGCGTCGATGATCCTGAATATAACGGATTCGGCGAATGTTATTTTTCGGAAGTTAATCCCGGTTCTATAAAAGCATGGAAAATTCATAAAAAACAAACGCAAAATTTTGCGGTTCCCTCAGGGAAGATTAGGTTGATTCTTTTTGATTCTCGAGAGGATTCAAAGACGAAAGGTAAGGTTCAAGAAATCATTTTAGGAAGACCAGGAAATTATCAAAGAGTTAAAATTCCCCCTCGAATTTGGTACGGTTTTACTTGTGTTTCTAAAGAGAAGGCATTCGTTGCAAACTTTACGGACATGCCACACGATCCGGCTGAGTCTGAGCGTTTACCGGAATATGATCCGCTCATTCCATTTACTTGGGGCCAATGACTCGAAAGAGAATATTGGTCACCGGTTCTTCTGGATTTTTAGGGGGAAGAATAGCGAAATATTTCGGAACGTTAAACGAATTCGAATTAATTTTGGGGACGACTAAAAACTTTCAGTTACCGAATTATATCCGATCCGGGAAAGTAATTTTAATCGATTGGAATTCACAGACCTCGTTAGAATCGGTTTGCGAAAACGTGGAGTATGTCATTCATTGTGCGGGGATAAACGCTCAAGATGCGACAAAAGATCCACAAAAAGCTTTCGAATTTAACGGACATGTTACCGGACGATTGATGGACGCGGCTATTAAGAATCGTTCCTTTAAGTTCATCTATGTTTCAACGGCTCATGTATATGGAAATCCTTTGATAGGAAATATTTCGGAAAATTCTCCTCTTACAAATCAACATCCTTATGCCATGAGTAATGTGGCGGGAGAAAGGGAAGTAAGTGATCGTAATGTTTTGGGTGGAATTTTCGGGATCAACATTCGATTATCCAACGCCTTTGGAGCGCCGGTAGATCCGAACGTCAATTGTTGGATGTTGCTCATAAATGAACTTTGCAAACAAGCGGTTATGACGCGAAGAATGATACTTAAAACTTCCGGAGTACAAAGAAGGGATTTTATTTCCATTCAAGACGTATGTTTAGCGGTTCGTCATCTTTTGAGAATACAATCGGATCATAAAGATGATACTTATAATGTCGGCGGTGGAATGTCTTTGACTGTATGGGAAATGGCGAATTTAGTCCGGGAGCGTTGTAAACAAATTCTTGGTTTTTTACCTGAATTGGAAAGAGTTGAGCCTGAAAAGAACGAAGTCCCGGTAGATTTTAACTACGATATTACGAAACTTCTTTCAACTGGATTCCGTCATTCGGAAACGTTTGTATCTGAAATTGATGATCTGTTAATTTTCTGTAAGTTGCATTTCAAAGGTTAAATTTTTTTATGAGTCCGCTCGTTTCAGTCGTCATTCCAACCTATAACCACGCTGATTTTTTGAAATTATCCTTGGCATCAGTTGTAAATCAGACGTATCCGCATTGGGAAGCGATCATAATCGACAATCATTCGAACGATAATACGGATGAAGTTGTTTCTTCCTTTCGAGATTCTAGAATTCGCTTAACAAAAATAAAAAACAATGGCGTGATATCCGCCTCTCGGAACATGGGGATCAGAGAAGCTAAAGGAGATTGGATTTCCTTTTTGGATTCGGACGATTTATGGTTTCCGAATAAATTGGAGCGGGTGATTTTTGAGATCCGAAAATTAAAAGGTGAAATCGATGTGCTTTGCAATGACGAATATATGGTTCATCTTAAAACAAAAAAGAAAACGATTTTAAATTACGGACCTTTTGAAGATGATTTCTACCGAAAAATGTTGTTTTATGGGAACAGACTTTCTACATCCGCGACTACTGTCGGAAAAAAATTTTTGAAAGAAAAAGGATTACTGTTCAGTGAAAATCCAGAATTTGTTACGGTCGAAGATTATGACCTTTGGCTTCGATTGGCAAAAGAGAAGGCTAGGTTTCTGTTTATTCCCGAAGTTTTAGGCGAATATACGATTCACGGTTTTAACCAATCGGCTTCTCTTGAAAGACATTTGAGTCATCTTGAAAATTTAATTCAACACCATGTATTTCATCTCCAGGATTTTGAAAAAGACAAAGGTCGACTTTGGAAGAAGTTTCAGACGAAGTTGGCGTTTGACAAGGCGCTCGTTTACTTTCGAGAAAAAAAAGTTTTGTTTGCCATCCTTTTGATGTTTAGAACTTTTTTTGGATCACCTTCGGTTTTTTTATCTTTATTTGTCGCTAAACTGAATTACAAATTTTGAATTCTATCTCTCTCATATGGTGGAAAAATGGAAAGTATATTAAAACTTCTGAATTTATCTAAGGACGGAATTTACTCTGCCGAAATCCCTTCTTCCGAGCAGGAAGTTGAATTGAAAATGAGAAGCGAGGTCGCTTCCAAAGAATATTCGAATTATTACGAAGTTATTTCCAAAAATCATTCAATTCCGGTGATGGATCGAGAAGTAAAAAAATTTTTAAAAAAGATAAAACACAACGGTATTATCTTGGATATTGGCGGTTGTTGGGGTTGACATTGGAGAAATATTCCAAAAGAAAGACCTGATGTGAAAGTAGTGGTTATAGATTTCTTGCGAGAAAATTTAAATCACGCGAAAATTTTTTTGGGGAATTCCATTGGAAAACATGTTTATCTAATACATGCCGATGCTACGTCGTTGCCGTTTCAAGATCAGATTTTTGACGGAGTTTGGACCGTACAAACCTTTCAACATATTCCCAATTTTAAAAAAGCCTGTAGTGAAGCGTTTCGAGTGCTGAAAAAGGAAGGAACATTTATCAACTATTCTTTAAGCTCAACTCCTATGAATCGTATTGTTTATTTCTTGCTTAGAAAAAAATTTCATCAAGAAGGAAAGGTGGAAGGAAGTTTCTTTTTGAATAGGGCTAACGTCGCACAAAAAAAAATCCTGGTAGATCTCTATGGTAAGCAAAACGTAATGGAAGGTTATTCTGAATGTTTTTTCATCCTGATTTTAGGTTGACTTTCAGTGGTAGAAAAAATAGTTTTTTTGGAATTTTGGATTATTACTATTCTAAAATTTATTGGTTCAATTCCTTTCTGGCCCGTCAGAAAAGTTTTACAGCTACTCGCAGATAATTTTTAATCGAATGTCTTTTCTCCGCAATATTTTAGCAGCCTCATATCTTCCTTTAAGAATATTTAATGTGCTTGGGCGTTCTTTGAAAGTTAAAGACGGCTCTGAATTGAGAGTTTTGCTGTATCATGATATTGCCCGACAAGAGCGTTCTCGCTTCCGCGCTCAATTGGAAAAAATTTCTAAAGATTGGAAATTTATTTCTCCTGAAGTTTTTGCAGAAATGGTGCGCGGAAAAAAAGAAATCTTAGGTCGAAATCTCTTACTCACTTTCGACGATGGTTATCTTTCCAATAGAATTGTCGTGGAAGAAATTCTAGAACCTCTTGGTATAAAAGCTCTATTTTTTATCATTTCCGATTTTGTTGATATTCAAAAAAAACAAGAAATAAGGAAATTCATATCGGATAATATCTACCCGAGTTTCACCGTGGAGCAAGTTCCGGATTTTTGGGTTCCTATGCGTTGGAAAGATTTGGAAGTATTATTACGCAAGGGTCACTCGATCGGAAGTCATACGAAAACACACGCCAGGCTTTCTAAAATTAATTCGATCGATCGACTTCAGGATGAAATATTGGCTTCGAAAAGAAAATTGGAAAATAAACTGGGAATTAATATTAAACATTTTGCATATACTTTTGGTGACTTGGATAGTTTCAGTAAAGACGCTCTGAGAATGGCGAAAGAGTATTACGAGTTTATCTATACTGGTTTGAGAGGAGATAATAAAATTTCCCCTGCATGGGCGGTTCGCAGGGAATCGTTTTCACCTTCCGACACGGATCATTTGATAGGAGCGATTTTGGAAGGAGGAGCAGATATTCTTTATAAAAGTAAGCTACGAACTTACGAGTCTTGGGGATCATCTTAATGCATTTGCTGGTCCCGCTGCCGAGTTGGAGGAGTCTATTTTCTATATTATCTTTTAAGAATATAGATCAGAAATCCATCTCAAAAACATGGGCGGCCTCTTCGGATATTTCATTATGGTTTTCAAAATCTGCTTGGTCTTTATTGGCTATAGCCGTTTGGAAGCGAATACGTTCCGGTCAACAAGAAATTACCTTTTGGTTACCTGACTATTTTTGTAATTCTTCTTTATTTTTACTTCGTTCATGGGGAGTGAAATTTGTATTTTATCCGATTCAAAGAAACCGAGAGCCCGATTATAGAGCTTGTAAAGAATTATTAAAGAGTAATGCGATTGATGTTTTTGTATTAGTTCATTATTTTGGAAAACCAAGTGATTCGAATCGCGCATTTGAATTTTGCAAGGGAAAAAACGCAATTCTAATTGAGGATGCCGCTCACGTTCTAAAGCCTATAAAAGGGATCGGTGAAAAAGCGGATTTCGTATTATATAGTCCTCATAAGCATCTTCCTATTTCCGACGGAGCGATTTTAATTGTTCGAAACTCCGGTCCTTCGAATGTCTGTTGGGATATACAAGATGAAACTCAAATCAATAGAATTTTGAAAAAACATTACGAACAAACCGGTAATACAAAATTCTTTTCAATCAAATGGCTTTTAAAACGTTTGTTTCAAAAATTGGGATTTCGAAGTCGTAGGAATTTTAATGTGGAGTTTTTGAATGACGTATCCACGGAGATAGTGTCATATCCTTTTTTCTCTTTACCTGCAAAAAAAATGTTAAATGTATTGGCTTCACGATTGAATGATATAGCAAGGCAAAAGACCCGAATTCAGAAAATTTGGGACGAAATTTTATTAAATCGTTACAAGTTTTATACGGATAAAAGGTCGGAAAATTGGATTCCCTATTTGTCGGAATATTGTTTTGACGGGATGATTGATACAGCGAAGTCTATGTTTAAGACTCTATTAAAAGATGGACTCCCAGTTTCAACATGGCCCGATCTTCCCCCTGAAATACGTGATGAGCCACAGAATCATTTGAATGCGATTGAGTTGAGAAATTCAAGATTATTCTTATCTATACATCCGAGCTTATCAATTAGGGAAGTAATCGGAGATGAGATCGTTTTACATGATGCTAAAAAAGATTTTCCAAAGTTAAATGTGGAATGGAGTTCGGTTCCTCGCGAAGCATGGGATGAGTTATTTAAAAAAATAACGAATTCAAATCTTTTACAATCGTGGATATATGGAGAAAGTAAGAAAATTTGTGAAGATTGGAAGGTTCGTCGGGGTATTTTCACTTTCGAAAATCAAAAAATTGCAATTGTCCAGATGTTGGAAAAATCCGTTTTAGGAATTTTTAAAGTTTATCGCATCAACAGGGGACCTCTTTTTTTAAGCGAAGTAGATTCGAATCTCAAAGAATTGGTATTTAAAGAATTAGCAAAATTTGGGAATTTATTAAAAGGTTCTATATTATTTCTTAATCCGGAAGCCGTGTTAGACGGAAAGTTTTTGGTTTTAATGAAAAAAATCGGATTTTATGAGAACAACTCTCCACCTTGGGTTTCTGCTTTTATTGATCTTACAAAAGATTTAAATTTTCTAAGGCAGAATTTGGATTCAAAATGGCGGAACATGCTTACCAATTCCGAAAAAAATGACTTAACTTTAGAAGTTGGTTCGAGCGATTTTTTATTTCGTTGGATGTTAGATAAATACGATGAGTTGACTTCAACTAAAAATTTTTCGGGAATTTCGAAAAGTATGTTATTGCAAATAAGAGAAGACCAAAGTGAAAAAGACACTTTCTTAATTTTGAGGGCGATATATCAAAATGAATTCGTTGCTGGAGTATGTATTGCAATTCATGGGTCTTCCGCTACGTATCTAATAGGATGGAATGGAGATTTAGGTAGAAAATTAAGAGCAAATCATTTTTTATTATGGAATTCTGTTATTCAGCTAAAACAAAAGGGCTACATTAGTTTTGATTTAGGAGGAATCGATCAAGAAAGAACTCCCGGTATAGCGGAATTCAAGTTGGGCATGAACGGAAACAACTACGAACTTTCGGGAGAGTTTTGGAAAGTATGAAGTTTGGGTTAGACGCCAATATCGCTTATCCTCCGTTGTCAGTTGTATATTCTGTTTTACTAATTTTGGGCTGCGATCTTTTGGGATTTTATATTCTAAAATTGTTCGAAAGTAGTTTAGGTCAGATTAAAAATACTTGGATTCGATGGCAAGCGCCTATCATGGGGGCTTTGTTATTAAGCATCTTATTATATCCTTTAGCACTATTTGGCCTTACCTCCCGTACTTTTATGAAAAATGCGGCATTTCTTTTTGCAACTTTAGGTTTTATTAATGTGTTGGATTTTTTTAGAAAAGGTGTAAAAAAGATAAGATCTGCTAGCAATTATAAAAATATTTTAAGTGGTTCGAAACAAAAACTCAATAATGTGGCTCACTCCGATACACAATCGAAACATAAGAACCTGTCCCAAAAAAACTCAATGCCACGACTCTCTATGGATCGTCGCGGCAGGGACAGAACCCAGAATGAGCCCCATGGAAAGCGTTCTGTTGAGTTGTTGCAGCTTGATCTTTCTAATAAAGTGCAATTAAGTTTTGGAACACGCTGTAAACAGAAGATTTTGCTTTTTTTGCTTAAGGATAAATATTCTTTTCTGAAAAGAACTTTTGGTTTAACCGATGGAAATGAATTTTTAAATCGACTGGCAGTTTTTTTAGTAGTGTGTTACGGGTTTCTTGCTCTTTGTCCTATAACGAATGCTGATTCGTTGGACTACCATATCGGAGTTGCAATTGAGATTTTAAATCAGGGAAAGATGCCAGTATTGTCTGGTTGGTTTCATGGAAGATTAGCCGGGAGCGGAGAAGTTTTGAATGCGTTCGGCTTAGCAATTGGAGCGGAACAATTCGGTTCTTTACTTCAGTATTGCGGTCTTTTAAGCATTTATGGGATATTATCATTGTATTCTTTTACTGAAAGATTCTCTGAAAATGACGGAATATGGAGAAAAATCATTGTAATCGCATTTCTTTCATCTCCGGTTTTGGTTTTTTTGGTAAGTTCACCGAAACCACAACTGCTTCAGATTGGAATGACCTCGTTTGCCGTAGTATTATTTTTAGAAATTATTTCTAAAACAAAAACTGATAAAAGTAAATTATCCATTTTTAATCTTATCTGCCTATTGACTATGTCCGTCACTCAGGCAAAGTTTTCATTTTTTCTATCTGCATTCTTGATCGGCTTTTTTTCTATCTTTTTACTGGGTTCTGCCAGATTGTTTTTTTATGGAGTTCTTATAGCTATCTTTTTCTTCGTTTTGATAATTTTTCCTTCCGTATTTTGGAAAATCGAAAATTACAATAGCTCCATAGTAAATGCGTTAGTCTCTCCTTTACCCGGTTCATTGCCGGGCGTGGATTTGTTTGAAGTTGCACTTCGTAGCTATCAAGATAGCACATTGAGTTTTCCGTTATCATTGATTTTTCCTAATCAACTTGAAGTAGTTACGACGGTTATCGGTGCGGGGTTATTTCTGATGATATTTGTGAAACCTGCTGCCCCGACATTCTTATTGAATGTAATGATATTTCTTTTTGTTGTATTGGGAAGTTTAATAGGACAAAAAGCTTCCAGGTTTTTTTTGGAACCATTTGTGTGGATGTTAATTTCTTTGATCAGTTTCAATTCATTTAGAAAATGGAATATTAGATTTATGAAGGAGGCGGTCAGTACAGGAATTCTTTTACAAGCTTTTGTTACTTTATGTATTATAATCGTTGGAATCTATCAGTTACTTCCTGGAATTTTTTCGGTTCCAATGAGAGAAAAAATTATGAATCAATATGCGAACGGATATAGTTTGATGAAATGGGTAGATTTGGTTTTACCTAAAGACGCGGTTTTGTTGTCTCAGCACAGATCAATTGCACTTTCCCAGAGAAAAACTTTGTCTTTAGATTGGACTAGTTTTGTAGACTTTAATTTTGCTGTTGCCAGTCCTTATTTAAAGAAAATAAAAGATGAAAATGTGACACACATCCTAATGTTCGGAGATACGACTAAGAATACTCCTTTTTCAGGGTGTATAGGAAATACAATAAGCAAAACTAAAAGTAACCGGGCGAATAGAAATCCGTTTAACCGAAACGACTTTTTTACAGCTATGCTCGTTGAATTTCAGTCCAGTAAATTACCAGAGTGTGCGAATTCTATACTGTAATCCGTAATCATTTTTCTTTTTACAATGGAAATGGGCTTGTTCTTTTAACAGTTTGAAACATTAAAACAGTGTTTGTAAAGATTCACGCATTTAAAAACTTAAGAATTATCGCCTAACGCGATAAACTTTAAATTTTTCTTAAAAGTATAAGAAAACTCTAATTCTTTATTAGCTAAAATTTGGAGAATATTAGATGATTATCGGATTTGTTCTTTTTATAATAACGTTTCTTTTGCTATACATACTAAAAGTAAATATTAAAGAATGGAAATTAATCATAGATCATAATTTTCTACTTATGATAGGGTTTATCTATTATTGGTATCTTCCGTTCATTCCCTATGAAATCGAAGATAGAAATAATGTAGTTTTAAGTATTGATGTTGTTGAATCTTATGAACTTGTAAGTTTGGAAGCGAAAATTTTATACTTAGCGACTTCCTTACTTTTGATACTTTCGTTTTTGTTAGGTGAAATCATTTATAAAAGGAAGTTTTACAAATGGAATTTATTGAAAAAGCAATATGATTTTTCTAAGACGCCCATCAATTTATTTTTTTATGGATTGGTCTTATTCGGCATCATATCTCTTAAATATATGCTTCCGGTTTTGTTTAGAGGATATTCTGCGGTTCCGGAATGGCCCTTACAGAGAGGCTGGTTTATTTCTGTAAATGTTTCCTTGGTTGTTTTATTTTGTATCTATGCGTCCAATCGCTCCGATCTTTATCATATTTCTGAAAAACGAAAAGATATGATAAAGATTTTTTTCAATAAATACTTAATTGTTTCTTTATTGTTTGGATTTTTAATGTATTCCACCGGAAATCGTGGATATTTTACATTATCGATCATTTCTATGGTTCTGATTTTGGCAAGAATACTGAAAGGTTTTCAGCTTATACCTTCTGTTATTGTTATAAGTGGTTTGGCGATTTTGAATGCGATTTGGGGGCTGATTCGTGTTCAATATAACGTTACCTTTTTTAAAATTATTCAAAACTTTTTGATGGAGCCTGGGTATGTAGGGATGACTTTGATTTCTCATTTAAACAAGAACGAGCTCCATCTTATTGAATTTCCGATTCCTTTATTAAGCAATATCATTGGAATTATTCCTTCCATTCTATTTCCGGAAAAATTTAAATATATTCAGGCTATATCTGAAATGGGGAATGGCATCAGTGTGTTTCAGGGCACAACACATAGTTATGTTGAGTTGGTGGCGAATTTTGGATTGATTGGCGCAATGTTTTTTATGTTTTTCTTATCCTTAAGTTTAAACTTTTTAAAAAGAAACGAAAGTTTGTCGGGCATTTATATAGCGATTTGTTCTTTCCTTCCTTTTTTCTTTTTTAGAGATTTACCAAATACGCTTATTAAATATATACTCGAATTTACCATAATTTTAAGTGTTTTGCTTTATAATTCTAACTTTATAATTCTAAAGATCAAAAATAGAATTATTTCTATCAATGAGAAAAATTGATTTTGGTTTAAATTTAAATAGTTTATAATTATCTTATATACTTAACAATTTTGACTTTTTGTTTTATTTTTATAAAACTGTTTAAAGTTTGGCGATGATTTTAGGAATTGATGCTTCAAATATTTATAGCGGGGGAGGTGTTGCCCATCTCGCTGAGCTTTTAAGGGCGGCTAATCCAACTCATTTCGGTTTTGAAAAAGTGATTGTATGGGGTGGAGAAAAAATCCTAGACAAATTAGAAGATCGAAATTGGTTAAAAAAGACCCACGAACCTTTTTTGGACAAATCTCTTTTGTGGAGAATTTATTGGCAAAAATTTATACTAAGAAAGAAAATAAAAAACTGTGATCTATTGTTTATCCCCGGTGGTTATTATTTGGGAAGTTTTAGACCTTTTGTCACTATCAATCAAAATCTTCTACCCTTTGAATGGAGAGAGATGAGACGTTATGGACTATCTTGGCAATTGGTTCGAAATATAATTCTTTATTTTTTGCAGTCGACGACTTTTCGAAAGGCGAACGGTATTATTTTTTTGACGAAGTATGCCAAGGACTCGGTTCAAAAAGTTATTAAAAAATCCTTAAATAAGACTACGATTATACCTCATGGTATTCATCCTAGATTTTCAAAAGAAATTCGAAAACAAAAGAAAATAGATAAATATACATTCTCAAAACCTATAAAGATTTTATATGTATCAACAATTGATATGTATAAGCATCAATGGAATGTTGCAGAAGCAATTTCAATATTGCGAGATTTAAAATTTCCAGTTTCAATCGAGTTTATCGGTTCCGCGTACGAACCGAGTTTGAAATTATTGATAAAAAAAATGAATCAATATGATCCTGCTGGGAAATACATTTATTATTCAGGTCAAGTTGAACATGAACGACTTCAAAAGAAATATCATTCTGCGGACATCTTTGTTTTTGCTTCTTCATGCGAGACTTTCGGACAGATCGTAACGGAGGCTATGTCTGCGGGGTTACCCATTGCGTGTTCAAACATGTCATCGATGAAGGAAATATTGTTGGATCATGCTTTGTATTTTAATCCCGAGGATCCAATGAGTATAGCCGACGCTTTAATGAAACTGATAGAGTCACCGAATTTAAGAGCGAAATTGGCGCAAAGTGCTTATAAAAGAAGTAAGATCTATGACTGGAAAAAGACTGCACATTCCACTTTTAATTTTTTCCACGATGTTTTAGATGGATAATGAACAAGTAATGGAGTTGGATTTAATGTTTAAAAATAAATCTCTTTTAATAACGGGCGGAACGGGCTCTTTTGGAAAAGCAGTTTTAGATCGATTTTTGAATAGTGATATCAGAGAAATTAGGATTTTTAGTAGAGACGAGAAAAAACAAGATGATTTAAGAAAGAAATATAATAATTCTAAGCTTAAATTTTTTATCGGAGACGTTAGAGATTTAGATTCGATCAGGAACGCTTTTCGAGGGGTTGAATACGTATTTCATGCTGCCGCTTTGAAACAAGTACCTTCTTGTGAATTTTTTCCTTTAGAAGCAGTTAAAACTAACGTATTGGGGACTGAAAATGTAATTGAGGCCGCCATTCAGTCTGATGTCAGAAAAGTGGTTTGTTTGAGTACTGACAAAGCAGTTTATCCCATCAATGCAATGGGTATATCAAAAGCTATGATGGAAAAAGTCATGGTAGCTAAGTCTAGAAGTATCGAAAAAACAGATATGGTGGTTTGCGGAACTCGGTATGGGAATGTGATGGCATCTAGAGGGTCTGTGATTCCCCTTTTTATAGAACAAATTAAAAATGACAAACCCATTACTATAACCGATCCGAATATGACACGATTCATGATGTCCTTAGAAGATGCAGTGGAGCTAGTATTATACGCATTTCAAAACGGAAACAACGGAGATATTTTTGTGCAAAAGGCTCCAGCTGCTACGATTGAAACTTTATCAAAAGCATTATTAGAATTATTAGATAAGATTCATCATCCTATCGAAATTATAGGCACTCGCCACGGAGAAAAGCTCTATGAGACTCTCCTGAGTCGCGAAGAAATGGCCAGTGTAGAAGACTTAAAAGATTATTATAGAATTCCACCTGATTTAAGAGATTTAAATTATGGGAAGTTTATTGATCAGGGAGAAAAAAAGATTTCTCTATTAGAGGATTATAATTCTCATAACACAAAAAGACTGAATTTGGAAGAAATGAAGAAGATGTTGTTAAAGTTACACTTCATTAGGAACGTAATAGAAGGAAAACCGGCTGAGATAATTGATTAAATTATTATGAATGTTTTAGTAACGGGTGCAAACGGTTTTATTGGGAAAAATCTGGCCTATCGATTGAAGGAAAACAAAGAGTTTAAGATATTTTCTTATGTCAGAGAATCTACGAAGGAGGAATTGTCTCAATGGGTTTCCCAAGCAGATTTTATTTTTCATTTAGCCGGAGTAAATCGTCCAGAGGAGTTGTTGGAGTTTAAAAAAGTAAATACGGGTTTAACTGAATATATTTGCAATTTATTAAAGAAAGAAAGTAAAAAGACTCCTATTCTTTTTTCGTCTTCAATTCAAGCTACACTGGATAACGAGTATGGTAAGAGTAAATTAGAAGCAGAATTCTTACTTAACCGTTTACAGGCAGAAAATGGAAATCCGGTTTTTATATTTCGTTTACCGAATGTATTTGGGAAATGGTGTCGTCCGAATTACAATTCCGTAGTAGCCACGTTTTGCTATAATATTATCAGAGATCTACCCGTCAAAATTAATGATCCAAATACAAGTATTGTTTTAACATATATCGACGATGTGATCGATAAATTTGTTGATGTTTTGAAAAATTTATCTCGTAGCGTTGATCCTGATGTTATTTCCTATAAAATAACTTTAGACGAACTCTATAAAATATTACAGTCTTTTAAACAAAGTCGTAAGGATTTAATAATTCCGAATGTCGGAACAGGTTTAGAACGTGCCTTATACGCAACGTTTACCAGTCATTTGGATACTAAGTCGTTTTCTTATTCCATTCCTCAATACAAAGACCAAAGGGGAGTTTTTGTGGAAATGCTTAAGACTCAAGACGCGGGTCAGTTTTCTTTTTTTACGGCGCATCCTGGTATAACGCGAGGAGAACATTATCATCACAGTAAAATTGAGAAATTTCTTGTCATTATGGGAAGGGCAAAATTTCGTTTTCGGCATATTCTAACAAATGAATATTTTGAGACTTTTACGGAAGGAGATTCTCCCCAGGTTGTAGAATCTATACCCGGATGGACTCACGATATTACAAATGTCGGCGAAGAGGAAATGGTTGTGATGCTTTGGGCAAGTGAGATTTTTGATAGGTCTAGACCCGATACGCATTCGTGTAAGATCGATTTATGAAAAAATTAAAAGTTTCCACAATTATAGGTACAAGACCAGAAATCATCCGATTATCTCGAGTTCTTGTAAAACTCGATCAATATTGCGATCATGTGGTTATTCATACCGGCCAAAATTATGATTATGAACTCAATGAGATTTTTTTTAATGATTTAGAAATTAGAAAGCCTGATCATTTTTTAAATGCTGCGGGAACATCGGGGGCAACAACGATTGGGAACGTTATTATTAAAGTTGATGAATTACTTTCTCAGATTTGTCCAGATGCTGTTTTAGTTTTAGGAGATACGAACAGCTGTATGGCGGTAATTCCTGCAAAAAGAAGAAAAATACCTATTTTCCATATGGAAGCAGGGAATCGTTGTTTCGACCAACGTGTCCCCGAAGAAATCAACAGGCGCATCGTTGATCATACCGCTGATATTAATCTGACCTACAGCAGTATCGCTAGGGAATATCTTTTGAAAGAAGGTTTGCCGTCCGATATGGTAATTAAGACGGGAAGTCCTATGTTTGAGGTATTGGATTATTATAAAGAAGGGATTTTTAATTCCAATATTTTAGAAAAATTGCGTCTTTCGGAAGGAGAATATTTTGTTGTAAGTGCACATAGAGAAGAGAATATAGATCCGGATAAAAATTTTTCTAAGCTAGTCGATATTATCAACACGATAGCGGATGTTTTTAAAATTCCAGTTATTATTTCAACACATCCTAGGACTCAAAAGAAAATCAATACGCTGAATATTTCGTTTAATCCACTTGTTCAACTGTTAAAACCTTTGGGTTTTAAAGACTATAATAAACTCCAATTATCCTCAAAAGCTGTTCTTTCAGACAGCGGAACGATTACCGAAGAATCTTCTATACTTAATTTTCCGGCTTTAAATATTCGAGAGGCCCATGAAAGGCCGGAAGGAATGGAAGAGGCGACAGTGATGATGGTCGGCTTAGAGAAAGAAAGAATATTACAAGCTCTTCAAGTTTTAGAAACGCAATCTAGAGGGGAAAGAAGGCTTTTGAGAAATGTCGGAGATTATAGCATGCCGAATGTTTCTGAAAAAGTGGTTCGGATCATTCATAGTTATACGGATTACGTCAATCGAGTGGTCTGGAAAAAATATTAGGATGTTATTTTGAGAATTTGTATCGTAGTAGATGATTATCTTCCTAGTAGTACAAAAGTGGCCGCTAAAATGATGCATGAATTGGCGGTGAAATTCAAAGAAAAAGGACATGAAATTACGGTTGTTACTCCTGGGGTGGATTTGGATGAAAGTTACAAAAGAAAAAGTTTAGATGGAGTCTCTATTTTACAATTTGTATCTGGTAGAATTAAAAACGTTTCAAAGATAAGGCGCCTCATCAATGAATTGATGCTTTCCAGAAGAGCATGGAGATATCTAAAAAAATATTTTATCCAAAATCGACATGATCTGATCATTTATTATTCCCCTTCTATCTTTTGGGGGAGTTTAGTATTTCGATTGAAAAAACTTTGGAGAGTTCCGTCTTATTTGATACTAAGAGATTTTTTTCCTCAATGGGTCATCGACAATGGAATAATCCGTGAAAAGTCTTTAATGGCATTTTTTTTTAGATATTATGAAAAACTAAATTACAAAACAGCGAATTGGATTGGCATCCAATCTCCTGCAAATATGGAATGGTTTTCCAAGAAGTTTCCGGAATTTAAGAACACTCGACTTCTTTATAATTGGGCCACTGATTCTCCGGTATTGAACAAGGAAAACTTTTATCGCAAAAAACTGAATTTAGAGGAGAAGGTCGTTTTTTTTTACGGTGGAAACATTGGCAAAGCTCAAGATATGATGAATCTTGTTCGCTTAGCGGATAAAATGAAATCTCGCACTGATGCCGCTTTCTTATTAGTTGGAACTGGGGATGAAGTAGGAATAGTTCGAAATTCAATTCAAGATTTAAAATTAACTAATATGATTCTCTTGGACCCTATACCGCAAGAAGAGTTTAAAATTATGTTGGCAGAATTTGATGTAGGGCTTTTTACTTTGCACTTTAACCATAAAACGCATAATTTTCCGGGAAAAATTTTGGGTTATATGGTTCAGGGAAAACCTATTCTTGGTGTTGTAAATCCGGGGAATGATCTAAAGAAGATATTGGAGGATTCCCAATCCGGTTTGATCACAATAGCAGGCGACGATGAAGGGCTTTACAAAAATGCACTCATTTTATTGGATGATAAGATCAGAAAGCAAATGGGTAAAAACGCAAATTTACTTCTTAGGAATAAATTTTCCGTTGATAATGCTGTTGATACTGTTTTGGAAACTTTTTCCTAATTTATGTACGTCAGACGCCATTCTAGAATTCATGAACAAATACTGTTAAGTACAATTTTTCAATTAACAGTTGGTGGTTTGCTAGTTTCTTGTATTACTGTAGTTCCTTTGTGGGGATGGAACTTTTGGAATCATATAGACAAAAATAGCTTAAATTCAGTGATCGGTGTTTTTATTGCTTTCAATATTACTTTTATTTCATTGAGGAGATTGTTAAAATATCCGGGGGCTCAATCTTCTGCTTATATTTTACCAACAACCGCAATCATATTTGGTATTTTAATTGCTTTCTATTTAATAAATCGATTGGACTATAGTGTCCAGGTTATCGTATTAGGCTCTCTTATTACGTTAGCTTGGTGTTATATAGGATATTTCATAGGACATAGATACCGTTTACAAAGATTTGCGTTAGTTCCTTTTGGAGAAGCTCTGGAATTTCGAGAGAGTCATGGAACACAATTTGTTTTTTTAAAAAGGCCTGATTTGGGAAAAGAAAGATTCGATGCAGTAGTGGCTGATCTGCGTGCAAAAAACTTGACCCCTGAATGGGAAAAATTTTTAGCACGTTGCACTTTATCGCGAGTGCCTGTTTATCATACTAAACAAATAATAGAATCTTTAACGGGAAGAGTAAAAGTTAACCATCTTTCCGAAAATGAATTTGGTTCTTTATTGCCTTCCCGGTTTTATGAAACGATAAAACGAGTTATTGATTTCATAGCTGCTTTAATCTTTTTTCCACTTTTTTTTCCTTTTATGCTGTTAATAGCAGTTCTCATCCGCTTAGAAAGTGGGGGAGGAGTCATATTTTCTCAAAAAAGAATGGGATATCGTGGAAAGATTTTTACTCTTTATAAATTTCGGACCATGTATGTGGAAAAAAAAGGCGAGGGATTTACAAAGGGAGAAAACGACGTTAGGATCACTAAAGTTGGGAAAATATTGCGGAAATATCGTTTTGACGAAACATTACAAATTTTTAATGTTCTAAAGGGGGATATGAGCTTTATTGGCCCTAGACCTGAGTCTATGGAACTTTCGGAATGGTATGAAAAAGATGTTCCTTTTTTTGCTTATCGGCATATCGTTAGACCCGGTATATCCGGTTGGGCACAGGTGGAACAAGGTTACGCGGCAGAAGTAGAAGGCATGAACGTTAAGTTAGAATACGACTTTTATTATATAAAGAATTTTTCATTTTGGCTCGACATGTTGATCACGTTTAAAACCGTTAAGACGATTTTGACAGGTTTTGGAGCTAGGTAGAAGAATTGAAAAATGAAAAATCTTTAAAATAGGTATAAGTCAATGTCATTTCTAATTTTAGGTTTCGCTCTTTTAAATATTTCGTTTTCGTATTTTTTTCTCAAGAAAATGAGTTGGGTTCTGATTTTAATTCAGGCTTATTGGTTTTTCTGGTTATTTATCTCTTCTTTTTCATTAACAGGGCTTTTTGTACCATCCAACTTTACGTATTTTCTTTATATAATGCTTTTATCATTTGTCACTGTAGGAGCGGGTATTTTTAAGTTATTCAGCCATAAACGAAAAATTAGCTTATCTTCGAAATCTTACTCCGTATTTCGAATTTTGACAAAAGACAAAGAAAAATATTTTTTCATTTTTATTTTAATTTTTATATTTCCCGTTGTTTTATTTTTTTTTCTGAAATCGATTTATCTTCATTTCATGCCTGATACTGTTCCTCATTTTAGATTCAGAGCGCATGCATACGGCTTGTATGGAGAGTCTATTGTATTTGGTAAAAATAAGTATTTATACTATTATTCTTTGGCTGTGATGCCTTTGATTTTTGCTTCTTTATTTTTAGGAGGAGCATTTTTCCTGCGACTAAATAAGATAAGGGTTCTCATTTTGGCGTCGATTTTAGTCGCCATGGATACATTGATCTTTTTGGGACGTTTTGGCTTTTATTATGTTTTAATAGAAATACTTTTTATCTTTATGGTGAGAGCTTTTAGAAATCGTGAAAATATTTTTAAATTATTTAATAGAAAATACGTATTTGCCATAGTTGGGATTTTTATTTTAATTTTTTTTATTAGCACTGTACGAAATCCGGGAAAGAAGATCTCTTTTAAAGAGATTATAAATTATTACTTAATAGATTATCATACTGAATCTTTCGTTCTGTTCGATACTGAATTGAAAAATGAAAAATCTATTTTGCATGAAAAAACCTATGGGCGGGCTTCTTTAGGAGGATTGGAGCGAAGTTTTTCTTTTATGTTGGGATTATTTAAAATACCACTTCAAATACAAGTGCAAGGTGATTTTATAGGATCATATTTGCATGAAAATCGTCTTTTAGGTTATGCTTCAGATGGTACAGGGAAATTTTATAATGCGTTCGGGTCGGTTCTATTTAGCCTTTATAAAGATGGCGGAATTCCCTTTACGATCATTATGGGAATTCTTTTCGGATTCTTAATTGCCAAATTTTCACATTCCTTCATTTCTTTGAATCCTTATTATTTATCCCTTCTCGCATCGTTATTGTATATTGGTATATTTGGTATTTTTAAGCCCGTACTAGGTGACGAAATTTTATCGACCATACTCTTTTTGATCATTTTTTGGCGGTTATAATTTCATCCGTGAGTTTCTTGAAATTTGTCGAAAGAATAGGATCTGTTTTTATGAAATCACTTGAGAGTAGAGCTTACTTGCTTCTTTTGTCTTTTTGTTCTTTCTTTAAAGTTTAAGACGATTTTTAATAAATGTAAACTTGATTAGCTTACATAAGTTATAAAGATGCTTACCAAACTATACGCACTATATCCGAATCTGGAAAAAATCCTGCATAACAGCGGATGGCTTTTTTTCGATAAAATTTTCAGAATGGGCGTGGGAATGTTCTTGGGAGTTTGGATCGCCCGTTATCTAGGACCTGATAGTTATGGAAAGTTAAATTATGTAATCGCATATATCGCGTTGATCGGCAGTTTTACAAATTTAGGACTCGATGGGGTTGTTGTAAGAGAACTCATTAGGGAAAAGACCCATAAAGAAGAGATCATTTCAACCTCGTTTTTACTACAACTTATCGCTGGAATAATTGCATTCGCAGGAGCAATTTTATTCATTCCCCTACTTAGACCCGATGAGTCGGATCTATTTTGGATGGTATTTCTTGTCGGATTAACGTTGATTTTTCGAGCCGTCGGTGTCGTAAAGTATTGGTACGAAGCGCAAGTGTTATCCAAATATTTTGTGTGGATCGACAACGGATTGTTTGTCGTGTTTTCCGGAATCAGGATTTTATTGATTTTGAATGATTTGGAAATATTTGCGTTCATTTGGGTCGGTCTAATCGAATCATTTATTAGTTTATTTGGTTATTCTTTATTATATAAATATCATAATGGATCTTTATCTGTAATCCATGCGAATTGGAGAAGGGCGCGCGCATTATTGAGAGATAGTTGGATGTTGTTATTATCCGGACTTGCCGTAATCGTATATATGCGAATCGATCAGATTATGATCGGACAAATGATGGGAGACGAAGCGGTTGGAGTATATACCGCGGCGGTTAAAATTAGCGAAGTTTGGTACTTTATTCCTATGACGGTCGCGTCATCGATATTTCCCGCAATATTAAAAGCAAAGGAATTCAGTCAAAAATTATATTTGGAAAGATTGGGTCTTTTGCATTCGTTTATGTTTTTACTAGCCTTGATGATAGCAATCCCGATGACATTTTTATCGGATCCGATTATACGTCTATTTTTCGGAGAAAAATTTTCGGAAGCGGGAACCATATTGGCGATCCATATTTGGGCTGGAATTTTTGTTTTTTTAGGAGTAGCAAGCAGCCGATATTATTTAACGGAAAATTTACCAAAAGGTGAATTGTATAAAAGTATATCTGGTTGTTTGGCGAATATAATTCTAAATTATTTTTTGATTCCACTCTACGGAATTAAGGGAGCCGCCATCGCTACCGTAATTTCCCAATTTATAGCTAGTACTTTATTTAATCTTTTATTTAAACGCACTCGCGAAATATTTTTTATCCAATTGGAATCGGTCTTTTTTTGGAGAATGTTTAGTCGTCTCAATCAATTTAAAAATCAACTGTTTAAGGACGGTTAGACGATGGAATTAGCTCCGATCGCACTGTTTGTTTATAATAGGCCGGAACATACGAAAAGAACTATTGATTCTTTATCAAGAAATGATAATGCAGACCAATCGGAACTATTCGTATTTTGTGATGGGCCTAAGTCCAATTCGAATATGGATAAGATCAAAGAAGTCAGGTCGGTTGTCAAAAATGCGGTTGGTTTCAAAAAAGTCACTATTTATGAAAAGGAAACAAATGCCGGGTTGTCCAAATCCATCATATCAGGGGTGACGGAGCTCGTAGGAAAGTATGGAAAAGTTATCGTTTTAGAAGACGATATGGTTACCTCCAAGTATTTTTTGACTTACCTGAATCACGGATTGGAATATTATAAAAATGTAGATCGTGTGGTTTCCATACATGCTTATCGTTTGCCGTTTGGAGCAAAAACACCGGAGACGTATTTTTTAAGGGGCTCCGATTGTTGGGGATGGGCAACTTGGAAAAGGGGATGGGATTTATTCGAAGCCGACGGACAAAAACTTTTAGATAAGCTAATTTCGGAAAATCTAATGTATGAATTTGATATGCAAGGATCGTATCCCTATACTACAATGTTAAAGGATCAGATTGCGGGTAAGAACGATTCCTGGGCGATTCGATGGTATGCATCCGCTTTTTTACAAAATAAACTAACGTTATATCCCGCAAGATCGCTAGTGTTTAACATAGGATTGGACGCTTCCGGAACACATTGCGATATAACAAATGAATACGACGTTGATTTGAGTTTGTCGCCGATCCGAATTGAAAAGATTAAAATCGAAGAGGACGTTAAAGTAAGGAATTTGTATCGAGACTATTTTCGTAAACTTAACCGATCGAGTCTTAAAGACAGGATTTTCGGTCGGATGATGCGTCTTATAAAACGATTTTGACTGAATGCTGGATGTTAAAATCCTGATTTGCCCAAGGTTTAAATCGTTTTTTGAAAAATTTACGATGATATTTCTATCCAGGTTTGGGGACAAGTTCTAAAATTAGAACCAAATAAAATGCGCCTTACGTCGATCCTTTTATGATTGGTTCTGCAGAATGGAGCGCCGTAAATTTGAGGCAAAACTGTCGTTTAACACGGAATTCTGAACGTGTTTTATCATATGGCACTTAGTGAGAATTTGCCTGATCTTTTAGAGGTTTTTTCAATTGAACTCAACAATTACTAAAGTTTAAAGTTCGAATATGGAAAATTTAATTTTTTTAAAAAGTGAATTACTATTGAAGAAGCGGAAATGGGTTTGCAAAATTATATAAAGAAAATAGCATATAAATTTTTACCTCCTATCGTTTGGGATTTGTTAACGTTCGGAAAAAGACAATTTCGTAAACGAGTTACACTAAAAATACGCGATGGAATTTTTCGTAACGGTTTTAACGGACTGTATAGAACTTGGGATGAGGCAGCGGCATTGTGTGGATCTTACGATTCAGAGCAGATTATCGAAAAGTGCAAACAATCACTGTTGAAAGTGAAACAAGGAGAGGCAGTTTACGAAAGAGATTCTGTATTATTCGACAAAATTCAATATTCTTGGCCGTTGCTTGCTGGTTTACTTTATTCGGCGACTAAGTCCAATTTAGGGTTGGATGTTTTAGATTTTGGAGGATCCTTAGGGAGTAGTTATTATCAGAATAGAAACTTTTTACAAGGAATACAAAAGCTATCTTGGAATATAGTGGAACAATCTAATTTTGTTCAAGTTGGCAAAAAACACTTCGAAGACGATATCCTAAGTTTTTATGATTCGATTGAGTCTTGTGTTAACGATAGAGATCGAAAAATTAATGTATTTTTAGCATCGAGCTCCTTTCCATATGTAAAAGATCCTTTTGCATTAATCAAAAAAATAATAAATTACGATTTTCCTTATATTATAATAGATAGAACCTATTTTATCGACTTACCGAGTTCTATCGTATCAGTGCAACGTGTTCCTCCTGAAATTTACGATGTTTCTTATCCCGCTTGGTTCTTTAATTTGGAAGAATTCGTTTCCTTGTTTCAAGTTAAATATGATTTGGTTGCAGAGTTTAATAGTTATTTGCAAGTGACGGATATCTTGGAAGGAATACCAACCCGGGAAATGGGAATGATTTTTGAATTTAGAAAAACTTTATAAGTATATATTAAAGTTGTTGAAAAATTACCAATTAAAACATTTAGCAAAAAATAAATGAAGGTTCCAAAGTGCTGCCTAAAGCAAAAAAAGATGTTTAAAATCTTTTCTAAAACTTCTAATGACATCTGAGGTAATTCTAAATCTTTTAATACCAGCAAAAGCATTTTCTACGAAAAATCTTTTTTTACTAATTTTTGTATTAGAGTTGTTGAAAAATTCCATGATTCAGATTAACAAAACTGCTTCAAACGTCCATTTCAATGAAGTAGAAACGGATAGAGAATTAATTTTTCAACAACTCTATTTTTTACTTTTTGTGCAGTGGTAAGTTCCCTTTTCTTGGTTTCTTTTTTGGTTTGATAATATTCTTTTTTTTTGATGTCTTTTTAATTCCTTCAAAATTGATTATGTACTTCAGTTTTTTAACTTTCTTTTGAGATCGAAAATTTCATTTGTGGGAAGAGTATTCAATTGAACCAAGTGAAAGAAATAGAACCTCCGCCAAAAGCTTTACCAACTTACAAACAGTAGTTCTATTCATTTTAAAAAACGCTCTAAAAATGTCGTAAGTCGGATAAGTTTTTAGATAAAAAAGAATAAATTCTTTTCTATATCCTGTAAGATTGATTTTCTACTCTTTGTAAAATTATGTTTTATTTCTTTTTCAAAGATAAATGCGCAAGACCAAATGGAACGCAGAGTGCTTTGAATTCTTGCTTAGAGATGCCAAGCAATGCTTGCGACATTCTGGGATTCTTTAAGACTTTTTCTTTGGATATCATTGTCCATAAAGTAGCATCCGAAATTATCTGTACAAGAATTTTTCAGCAACTATATTAAATTTTTAAAATGTTTTGAATTTGTATTAAATGCTTCATTATGAAAATTCATAATATTTTATCGTGTAGAGCCACCAGAATGTCTCATAGGTAGGAATGGTTAAGTTTGTGGAAATTTAATTTCGATTAATTCCATAAACTTCTAAAATGTTTTAAATAATTTCCAAATGAAGCGATGTGTAATCCGTAGTAAGTATTTAATAAAATTATTATGTATCCTTAAGAACAAATAACTGACAATGAAGTATCTTTGCACACTTTTCGATTTTAACTACCTACCTTTGGGATTATCTTTATACGAATCCGTTCGGCGTCATTTCGGAGATTTTCATCTTTGGGTGCTTGCAATGGATGACAAAACTTATACTTTTTTTAAGGATAATTCATTCGATCATGTCACAATACTTTCGTTAGGCGACATCGAGTCCGAAGACGTTTTGACGGCAAAAGGGAATCGGACTTGGCAGGAATATTGTTGGACCCTTTCTCCGGTTTTACCTTCTTATGTGTTGGCTAAAAATCCGAGCGTAGATCACATTACTTATTTGGATTCGGACATATATTTTTTTTCCGATGTGAAGCCTGTTTACGATGAAATTGAAAAACAATCCATAATGATCATACCGCATCGTTTTCCGGATCGTCTTAAGCATCTCGAAGCCAACGGAATTTACAATGTACAAATGGTATATTTTAAACGGGACGAGATAGGAATGAAATGTCTCAGTCGTTGGAGAGAGCAGTGTTTGGAATGGTGTTATAACCGAGTGGAAGACGGTCGACTGGGAGATCAAAAATATTTGGACGTATGGCCGCAAACTTATAAAAACATATGCGTATTAAAAAATGAACAAGCTGGTGTTGCGCTCTGGAACGCGGAAAGATACAAAATTCGATTGAAAGACGAAGAGATTTTGATCAATGAAACCCCTCTCATATTTTATCATTTTCATATGTTTAAATTCTACGAGGGGAATATCTACGGGACTGGAATTTCCGATTACAGATTGAATTACAAGGCATTAAAGGTTATTTATGATTTTTATTTGAAACAATTGATCGATGTGGTTTCCCGTTTTAATCTGAAATTAAGAAGTTTGAATATTTGGGAAATGTGTATCATGATGGAAAAAGGAAATTTTTATTCTTATTCCATTTTGAAGGGAGTTTTTTGGAATGTTTTGCTCTACAGTTTGGTGATTTTAAAAAAGATCCTGAAAATCAGGCGAAGTTTTTTTAAATAAGAAATAGCCAGAGTCTGTCTCAAACATTAGAAAAAATCATTTATAGTCGACAAATTTGTAACAAATATTGGAGTTCCCGCAGAATGTCTTATGGAGTAGTTTTCGAACGACCTTCTTTCGTTGTTACATTTATATAGTAGTTCGCATATCATTCAAGATTTTGACGTGAATTTATAAGCATAAAAATCGTTTTACGACGATTTGAGTTTTGTGACGACTTGATCGATTTCTCTTTTGCGTCAAATTTTGTTTTTAAGGTTTTGGCGCTGGGACTATAAATATTCAGACTTGAATATTCATATTATATAAAGTTAGACTTTGTTTCGGTGCGGATTGTCGTATGCGATTTATCGATTCAGTTGTTGTGGAATTAAAAAAGTATCGCTGGGTGATGTCTGTTTAGGTTAATTTTATGGATGAAATTATAGTTAAGAATTCGGGTTACATACATCTAAAAAAAGTCAGAGATGATAGAGACGGGAATTTGATCATATTGGAGGCTATGAAAGATATATCTTTCGAAATAAAACGAATTTATTATATTAATAATTTGGAGAATTCGGTGAGCGTAAGAGGTCAGCACGCTCATAAACAGATTGAGCAAGTGATCTTTTGCGTCAACGGAAGCTTTACGTTGAAATTAGACGATGGAAAGGTAAAACAGGAAATCTTAATGAATAAGGATAACGTTGGAGTGCTTTTGGGGAAGATGCTTTGGCACACTATGGAGAATTTTTCTTCCGGTTGTATCCTTCTTGTTGCCGCTTCGGATTATTATAGAGAAGACGACTATATAAGAAACTATTCGGATTTTATCCGATTGACTGAGAAAAGTTAGATATGATCGAATATGAAAATTTGCGCTTAGCCAATGAGCGCTTTTTTGAAGAATATAAAACTAAACTTTCTGAAACCATAGAAAGTGGGTGGTATATATTAGGAAAAGAAGTTTCTAACTTTGAGAATCAATTCGCCCAATACAATGGAAACCGGTATTGTATCGGAGTGGGAAATGGTCTGGATGCACTTATACTCGCCTTGAAAGCGTTAAGCGTAGAAAAAGACTCGGAAATTATAGTTCCTTCGAATACTTATATAGCTTCTATTTTAGCAATTTTGCATGCAGGTTTAAAACCTATCTTAGTTGAACCGGATATTGGAACTTATAATATCGATTCCGAAAGAATAGAGGAAAAAATTAATTTCAGAACGAAAGGAATTCTGACTGTACATCTGTATGGTAAGCCTTGCGAGATGGACTCTATTTTGAAGATTAAGGAAAAAAATAATCTATTTTTAGTAGAGGATTGTGCACAATCTCATGGCGCTTTGTATAAGGGAAAGAAAACGGGAACGTTTGGAGAAATTAACGGATTCAGTTTTTATCCCACTAAAAATTTGGGAGCTATTGGAGATGCGGGTGCCGTCGTGACGGATAACGATTTATATTACGAGGAAATTAGGAAACTGAGAAATTATGGCTCTTCGATCAAGTACAAGAATGATTTACTCGGATATAATTCTCGTTTAGATGAATTGCAGGCTATAATCTTAGATATCAAGTTGAAATATTTGGATGCAATGAACGGACATAAAAGAAATTTAGCCAAGATTTATCTGGAGAATCTAAAGGACGATTTTATAAAACCGGTAGTCGATGAAGGAACTTACGACGTATATCATATCTTTAATATTCGCCATACAAAACGTGATGAGTTACGAGAGTATCTACTAAAAAACGGCGTAAAGACCGAAATTCATTATCCGATCCCTCCTCATAAACAAGTTGCAATGAAGGACGTATTTTCATACGCAGAAGGCGAGTTTGCGATTTCAGAGGAAATTCATCGTACCACGTTAAGTCTTCCGATTTCAACTTTTCATACCGAAGATGATATTTGTAAAGTTGTGGAGATTATGAATGGATTCTAAAAAAAGCCTTGGATGGAACCGAGAATGTCGCGTTACAAAATAAAAAGCGATTTCTTTAGGGATTAATGCTTTTTAAAAACGAAAGAGGGAAATAATCTGTTTTTGGTAGAGTATTGTGTTCAATCCCTAACTACTGATCTTTACATAAAGTAGTACCACCAATTTTAGCACAAATCCCCGTTTAGAGGCAGAATTTTAGACACTCTATTATGTAGGGATGAGTAAGATTATCATAAAGCGAAAAAACGACTGGGATTTGAATATTCTATAAGATGGTTTCAAAAAGATATTTCGATAAATGACTGAAAAAAAAACTAAGATTTCGATTATTACTATCAATTTAAATAATCTGGAAGGTCTGCGTAGGACCTTAGAAAGTGTCCGTTTCCAGACTTATGTGAACTACGAACTAATAATTATAGATGGGGGATCAGCAGATGGAAGTCTTGATTGTTTGAAGTCGAATCAGGATTTAATCCGAAAGTTTATCTCCGAAAAGGATGCGGGAATTTATAATGCTCAAAACAAAGGAGTGGCTCTTGCTAAAGGAGAGTATCTTGTTTTTTTAAATGCGGGAGATGTCTTCTTAGAAAAGAATGTATTATATGAAATTTCTAAATTTTTAGAGCAGGATGTCGATTTAGTATATGGGGATATATTAATATATTTGGAAGATGGTAGAATTGTTGAAAGAAAATATCCTGATAAATTGAATTATTTTTATTGGTCGGTAAAGTCATTATGCCACCAGGCGGCTTTCATTCGTAAGGATCTTTTTGATTTATACGGATATTATAATGAAGAATATTTATTTGCGGCAGATTTCGAATTTTTTCACAGATTTTGGTTTAAAAAAAATATGAAAATAAAACATGCGCCCGTGTTTGTAACTTTATATGATCTTAATGGAGTAAGCGCTCAACTCAAAAATAGAAAACGAATAGCCGACGAATATCGGAAAATTAAAAGAAAGTATTTTCCGGTGTGGGCTTATATAGTTTATAGAGTGAATAGTTATCTGCTGGAAAAACTGGCGAGCACCGTGATCTGGGATTTGGCTTTTAAGATATATAGGTTCGTTAATCCGAAAAAGTGATATTTAAAAATTTAAAGCCTGTTCCAAGGTCTGGGAGATCATGACGAAATTTCCTAACAAAAGTTTTTCAAGATTTGTGAAACGTGCGCAATTTATTGGAACTGCTGAGTTTTTTCTCTTAAAATTTTGCGATTCGCTTTAAATTTACTGATAAAATATTTATATTTTTTAATATTCTAAAAATGTCAAATACTCTACTCGTCTCTGTAATTATCCCGTGTTATAATTATGGAAGGTACATCCACCAAGCTATCAAAAGTGTTATCGAGCAAAATTATAAGAATTGGGAAATAATTGTCGTGGACGACGGTTCGGACGACGAATATACAATCGAAGAGCTTGAAAAGCTTAAAAAAATATATACTGTAATCAAAATTGATCGATCGGGTCCGGCCGTGGCCAGAAATGTGGGAATTGCCGCAGCTAGAGGAGAGTTCATCTTACCTTTGGATTCAGATGATATGATCCACAAAGATTATCTCTTGGAGGCGATGTCTGCTTACGAAGAAAAACCGTCTTTAGGGATTGTGTATTGCGAAGCGGAGTTTTTCGGATCTATAAAAGGGAAGTGGAATCTTCCCGAATATCGTTTTCCGGATATACTTTTGGATAATTGTATATTCGTATCCGCCGTATTTAGAAAGTCGGACTGGAAGGAAGTCGGCGGATTTAATGAAAATATGAAGAACGAATGGGAAGATTATGATTTTTGGCTTTCGTTGATTGAAAAAGGAAGAGATATTCATAGAATACCTCAAGTGATGTTTTATTATAGAAGAGGGCACGTATCTCGCTCAAGTCGTTCTATAGAGTCGTATTTGCCCCTTTACTTGCAGTTGTTCAAAAATCATAGACAGCTGTATATTGAAAACATAGAGATTTTATTCATGCGTCATTTAAAAGCAAGAGAATTAGAAGAACAGTTTTTGATACTGACTAAAAATCCTATCATTTTCGAAATCGTAAGATTTTTCGTCCGTTGTTTGAAGTTTTTCGCATCTTTATGAAAATCAAAATTAAGAATCTTTGGAGTAGGTTTGATCATTTTTTATAAAATTTAAAAAAACATAAGTTTCTAATATAACTAACTATTTTTAATTTTATGTGTACTCCAATTAAAAATTCGAATGAAAAAGGTTACGTGAATTAATTTCGGAACGTTGTTTTCATTGAAGTAGTTAGTCGTCCCTGAAAAAGGGTTAAAAATACGAATAACGTGAATAAAACGCTATCCAAAGGGAAAGAATAAAAAACAAAATCACCGGAAAGAAGCAGAAGCGCATCCAAAACCCGGTGAAAATGAAACCAGAAACAACCTCGCAACGCCAGAATCAAAGTGAACTTTTTCGAAATAGATTAGACCAGATACTCGATCATAAACATCCGTTGTATCAATTAGCGAAGAAGATAGACTGGGGAAAATTTGAGAAAGAATTTGGGAAGCACTACACAGAGAAAACGGGTCGACCTGGATTGCCGATTCGCTTGTTAGTCGGCCTGCATTACTTGAAATACGCGTATAACGTATCGGATGAAGGTGTAGTAGAAAAATATTTAGAGAATCCCTATTGGCAATATTTCTGCGGGAATGAATATTTCGAACACGATTTTCCTTGTGATCCGACGAGTTTAGTAAAATGGAGAAAACGAATCGGCAGTGAAGGTGTAGAGAAATTCTTAGAAGAGACAATCTTGTTAGGACAACGAGAAGGTCAGATAACGCATCAAGAATTTACGAGAGTGAATGTAGATACGACGGTTCAGGAGAAAGCGATCACTTTTCCAACGGATGCGAAGCTGTATCATAAAGCCAGACACACGTTAGTTGAATAAGCCGTAAAAGAAGGCATCAAACTAAGACAAAGTTATAAACGAAAGAGTAAATTAGCACTCATTAAACAAGGACGTTATTCACATGCAAAACAAAGTAAACGGGCCAAGAAAGAAACGAAACGTTTAAAAACGTATTTAGCTCGAGTAAAACGCGACATAGAGCGAAAAGTAGAAAATCCTAATAAACGACTTCAATCTCTTTTAGAAATTTCCGAGAAGATTCTAACGCAAGAAAAAAATAGTAAAGGTAAAATCTACAGCGTTCATGCTCCGGAAGTGGAGTGTATCTCTAAAGGTAAAATTCATAAGAAGTATGAATTCGGTTGTAAGACAAGTTTAGTTACTACCAGTAAATCCAATTGGATTGTTGGCGTTCAAGCCTTGCACGGTAATCCGTATGACGGTCATACTTTGAAGAATGCCATCAACCAGATGGAAAAGATAACCGGCTTTCGACCTAAGGAGTGTTATGTGGATCAAGGTTACAAAGGAAACGATCATCATCCGGTCGATGTGGAAGTTCACCTTTCCAATAAAAGCAGAAAGAAAATGTCTCGTTGGCAAAGGAAATGGATGAACAGAAGAGCCGCCATTGAACCGATCATTTCTCATTTGAAACAGGGTCACAAGATGGATCGGAACTTTCTGAAAGGTCAAGAAGGAGATCGTATCAATGCCATCCTATCCGCTGCCGGTTGTAATTTCAGAAAGCTATTCCGAGCTTTCTTTTTGTTTCTGGATCAAATTTCTCTTTGGTGCAACCATTTTAATTAGGAGATCACTTTTTCAGGGACGACTAGTTAGAGTCTTTTTTCTATTCGGATACTATGAGTTTTGATTTTTATTATCTAAGTAAACTTGCCGATTACACAGAATAAAACTTTTCCTAACCAATTATAGCGACTTTTATATTGCTTGGTACTATTCGAAAGTTTGAAAAAGATGAGAATTGTATTTTGAAACAAATTATAAATTCTAAAACCTTAATGTGGCGGTATAAAAATTAAAGATGCGAACTTTATTTTTAGAGATCGGTAAATTTCGCCGAAAGTTAAAATACCTTTTAAGGCAGTATCAATATTATTTTTTCCTTTATTCTAGGAATAAAAATATTCATAAATCAGAATACTCTTATCGACCTTTGATTAGCATACTTGTACCCGTTTATAATACGAAAAGAAAGTATCTAAAGGAAATGGTTCGTTCCGTTGAGATGCAAACTTACGAAAACTGGGAACTCATTTTTATCGACGATGCTTCTCCGGATGAAAGACCCGGAAATTATCTGAAAGAACGATGTAAAGCAGATTCTCGAATTCGATATCTTCGTTCGGATAAAAATGGAGGAATCAGTTTAGCGACTCGGAAAGCGTTTGAATGCGCCGTAGGCGAATACGTTGCATTTCTAGATCACGATGATCGTTTGTCAAAAAACGCGTTATCGATCGTCTTGGAAGCTCTCCAAGAAGAAAAAAATAGACCTGAGTTTCTTTATTCTGACGAAATTTTTCAGTCAAAGATTCCCGGAGTATTTTCCTTATCTACAAAACCGGAGTTCTCGCCTGAAAAATTAATATCTCATAATTATATCTGCCATTTTGTGGTAGTTTCAAAAAACTTAATTTATCGAATGGGTGGAATTCGGGAAGGTTACGACGGAAGCCAGGATCATGAATTTGCGCTTCGTGCGTGCAGACATACCGATCGGATTAGAAGACTGCCATATTTTTTATACGTATGGCGTCTTCACGGAGAAAGTTTTTCAAGAAAAAAAGCAGAAATCTGTGAAGAAAGTTCTAAAAGGGCGATCTTAGAACATTATAAAGACAGAAGAGAAGAAGTGGAAAAAATCGTTTCAGGATATTATCCGTTTACCTATCATCCGATCCGTAGGTTGAAATTAAACAAATTGATTTCGGTTATTGTTCTCGATATAGAGGCTATACTGGGAAATGGCTTTCAAGATATTTATGAAATGATTAGATTGACTCCTTCCGATTTTCACTTAGAAATTTTTCTAAGCGTTGGAAATAATCGGACGAAATCTGAAATCCCTCAATCTGTTTTGAAAGAATTTCAAGATCGAGTTCGATTTAAAATACTTGAGTTTTCTGGCTCGGATCTTTCCGCTAAAAATATCAATTCAATTGTTTCTGATGCAGAAGGTTCTTACATTTTATTTTGGAATCCTTGTTTTAAACCGAAGAACGAGAATTGGTTGTATGAATTGCTGCAGCATGCGCAATCTTCTGGAATAGGCGCAGTTTGTCCGATTATTTTCAATCAGAAAAATGAACTCGTTTATTCTTCTTTGCTTCTCGGGAAAAAAGGATTCATTGGTATTGCAGGTAATGGAATTACAGTAGCGGAAGCTAAAATTTGGTCTGGAGAATTTATCGAGAAGAATGTTTCTGCAATTTCGCGTAACGTGTTTCTGGTATCTCGAAAGAATTGGGATTTATTAAACGGCCTTGATGAATCTTTTCAAAGTGATTATTGGGACGTGGATTTTTCTCTAAGACTCCTTGAGGAAAATTTTAGGATCGTAAGCAACCCTTTCTCAAGTTTTGTCTCTTCTTATACACTTAAGAGATCTTTTCAAGAATATGACCCTAAATATAAAATTGGTAGATCGGATCGAAAATTACTAATCAGAAAATGGGGAGGCTCATTGGAATCCGACAGATTTTATTCTCCTCATAGTGACTTATTAGGATCTGACATGTATCCTATAAATTTTTTTCATAGTTTGCAATATAAGATTTGCAGAAGAAGATGGGACCTAAACTGAGAGAGGGAGTGTAAAGAATCGATTTAAAATTTTACATTCTGCCCCAAAACTTAGAATTCCCAAAGAAATCGTCGGGAATAAATTCATATTTTCTGTGAATGAGAAAGATGAAAATTTTGATCGCGATCTCAAGCAATTAGGATTTTGTGGTAATCCTGAGATGTAGATTGGAAGATTTTATGAAACTATAACTTATCTCAAAAATAATTTACCATAGTCTCAAAATGTTTTTATTCGAAGACGAAGTGTTTTTTGTCATAGTTTTTGAACGATCTTATTGCCTGAAACAAGTTAATTTATATGCAATTCAAAAGATTTCCCATAGAAGGACCCGTTTTAATTGAACCCAAGGTTTTCGGAGATGAACGAGGTTTTTTCTTTGAGACTTTTAAGACATCATTATTCGAAAGTGAGAATATACCGACTCACTTCTCTCAAGATAACCATTCTAGATCTTCTCGCGGAGTATTAAGAGGAATGCATCTACAAGTTCCTCCCTACGAACAGGGTAAGTTGGTGCGTGTCGTAAGAGGCAAAGTCGTCGATGTGGTAGTAGACGTTCGAGTAGGTTCTCCAACTTACAGAAAATGGCTTTCCGTGGAATTATCCGAGGAAAATAAAAATATCTTTTGGGTTCCTCCCGGATTTGCTCACGGATTTTTAACCTTGGAAGACAAGACCGATTTTTTATATAAGGTGACGAAGGAATATAGTCCACAAAATGAGGTAGGAATTCGTTGGGACGATCCTACGTTAGGCATTCCTTGGAAAACATGGTTACCTGATTCTGAATTTATCGTATCTCCCAGGGATCAAGGAACTCCTTTTCTAGTCGATTTCAAAAGTCCATTCGTATATTAGAATATGATTTATTATACAGGAAAAAACGGTCAATTGGGTTGGGAATTGGCCAGACGATTCAAAACCGAAGGTTTGGAATCGGTCGGATTCGGAAGGGAAGAATGGGATCTAACGGATCTTAGTTCGGTCGAACGAATTTTGAAGGATTCTCCGCGGATCTTAATCCATTGCGGAGCTTATACGGCGGTGGATAAGGCGGAATCGGATTCGGAAAAAGCTTACGAGATCAATTCCTTATCGGTAAAAAGAATTTCGGAAGAATGCCTAAAAAAAAAGATCCATTTGATTTACATATCCACGGACTTTGTCTTCGATGCAAATTCAGAAACGGTCCGAGATACGATTCGCTTTTGGAAACCGAATTCGACTCTTTCTCCGAAAGGGATTTACGGATTATCGAAAGCGGAAGGGGAAGGATGGGTCCGAAATATATTTGCAGATTCTAGACAGGCCAATATTGTCCGTACTAGTTGGGTGTATTCCTCACACGGAAAAAATTTTCCGAAGACGATTCTGAAACTTTTGCAAGATCCCAATCATATTGAATTAAAAGTGATTGAGGATCAGTTAGGAAGGCCTACGTGGGCAGGAAGGCTTTCTGATTTTATAATATTCTTAATTTACGGAATTCTAAAGGGAAGGGTGTATCCGGAGATTTTACATTTTTCCAATTCCGGAATCGCGAGTTGGTACGATTTTGCGGTTGCAATTCGAGATATCTCACATTCTTTATCATTGATAGAGAATTTAAAACCGATTTCCCCGATTCCTACGGAAAGTTATCCCACACCCGCTCCGAGACCTAGATACTCAATTTTAGATTTGGATGAAACTCGAAAAATTTTCGGTCCTGTTCCGCATTGGAAAGAAGATTTAACTCTCTGTCTGAAAGAACTCGCCGAGATTTCCGGGAAAAAAGTATGAAAAAATTTTAGTCACAGGCGGGGCCGGTTTTATAGGTTCTAATTTTGTGAATCTCATTTTAAACGATACCAAAGAATATCAGGTAGTTGTCTTAGATAAACTGACTTATGCGGGAAATCTGAAAAGTTTGGAATCTTGGAGAAAGGATTCTCGATTTATTTTTGTAAAGGCAGACATCGCGAACAAGGAAGAGGTATTTTCGATCTTTCAAGAACATAGATTCGATTACGTGGCGCACTTTGCAGCAGAAAGTCATGTGGATCGTTCCATTTTGGGTCCGGAAGAGTTCATCAAAACGAATGTGTTAGGCACTTTTTATCTTTTGGATGCCGCTCGGTTACAATGGAAGGAATCTTATGAAGGAAAAAAATTTCTTCACGTATCCACGGACGAAGTGTTCGGGACTTTAGGAGATACTGGATATTTTACCGAAGAAACCCCTTATGCGCCTAACTCGCCTTATTCGGCCTCTAAAGCCAGTTCGGACCATATCGTAAGATCTTACTTTCATACGTATCATATGCCGGTCGTGACTACAAATTGTTCTAATAATTATGGTCCCTATCATTTTCCAGAGAAGTTGATTCCTTTGATGATTTTGAATTGTCTACAAGGGAAACCTCTTCCCGTTTACGGAGATGGAAAGAATATTAGGGATTGGTTATACGTTAAGGATCATTGCGAAGCCTTACGTCTTGCCTTGTTCCAAGGATTGCCGGGAGAGACTTATAACATAGGAACTAGAAATGAGAAAAAAAATATAGACATAGTGAATTCCATCTGTTCGATCATGGACGAGCTGCGTCCTTCCGGAGTTCCTCATTCTAGATTAATCCAATATGTCAAGGATAGACCTGGACACGATTTTCGTTACGCTATCGATCCTTCCAAAATCGAAAAAGAGCTAGGATGGAAGCCTAAATTCGGATTTGAATCGGCCCTTAGAGAGACGGTCCGGTGGTATTTAGACAACGAGTCTTGGTGGAAGGAAATTCTTTCCGGTCAATATAAAGAATATTATGAAAATCAGTACGAGAAACGTTAGATGAAATCAAGAAAAGGAATCATACTCGCAGGCGGCTCCGGAACAAGGCTTTATCCGGTTACATACGTCGTTTCCAAACAACTTTTACCGGTTTACGATAAACCGATGATTTATTATCCACTAACAACGCTTATGTTGGCTGGCATTCGAGAGATACTCTTGATTTCCACACCTCAGGCAACTCCAATGTATCGAGAACTTTTAGGAGACGGAAAACAATGGGGAATTTCCATCGAATATGCGGTTCAGCCCGAACCGGGAGGATTGGCGCAAGCATATTGGATCGGAGAGAATTTCGTCAAAGAAAATCCTTCCGTTTTGATTCTAGGAGATAATATCTATTTCGGTCATGATCTTTTCGCTCTTTTGGAAAACGCTTCAAAAAAGACGAACGGTTCGACTGTATTTGCATATCCAGTCCAAGATCCGGAAAGATATGGAGTGGTGGAATTTGATTCGGCAAGGCGCGCGATTTCGATCGAAGAAAAACCTGTTAAACCGAAGTCCAATTACGCGGTCACGGGATTGTATTTTTATGACGAGGACGTCGTAAATATCGCCAAGTCAATCAAACCTTCCGCAAGGGGAGAATTGGAAATTACCGATGTAAATAAAGTCTATTTGGAGCGAGGAACATTGAGCGTTCAAGTGATGGGGCGCGGATACGCTTGGTTAGACACAGGAACTCACGAATCTCTTTTAGAGGCATCAGTGTTTATAGAGACGATCGAAAAAAGACAGGGTCTTAAAGTGGCCTGTCCGGAGGAAATTGCTTTTAGGAAAGGCTTTATTGACGGATCCCAACTCGAACAGTTGATAGTCCCTCTCAAAAAAACCGGATATGGAGAATATCTTACGAAAGTGCTCCGAGAAAAGATCTACTGAGTTCGTGAAGATTTTATGTTTTAAAACTCCGCGAAGTTTTCTGTTTTTGTCTTAGAGTCAGTCTTAAAACATCAGAATGTAAGAACTTTTACATAGGATTATTGAAAGTTTTGTCTCTCCGATTAACAAAGCGGATCCAATCATTCGTTTGAATGTAAAAGAAGTCGTACAAGATTTAATTTTTCAATAACTCTGTTATGTGTGGACGCTAATTTTTACAGAATTGAGTGGATCGAAATTTAAGTTTTTGAATGCAATATTATAATATTATAACAGTTACATACAATTCCGGAAAATACGTTTCCGCATTAAACGATTCCATCAAATTGCCTCCCAATTGGACCTGGGTAATTTGGGACAATGATTCCAAGGACGATACGCAAGAACAACTCAAACGGCTTTCCAAAAAAGATAGAAGATTGGTCCATTTTAGTTCCAAGAATTTAGGTTTTGCGGGGGGAAACAACGAGGCGGTCAAAGCCGCACCGAAATCGGATTGGACTTTATTTATCAATCCGGATTCTCGTTTGAGTGACGATTTCTTTTTGGAATGCGAAAGAACGCTTGAGTCCAAAGGAAGAGAATATTCCATCGTTTCTTTTTTGATGCTCAAGGAAAATCGGGGGGAACTAATCGACGGGGCGGGTGATATCTATCACGTCTCGGGGGCCGCATGGAGAAGGGGATATAATCGAGTTCTCTCCGAAGAGTATTTGAGAGAAGCGGAAATTTTTTCCGCATGCGGAGGAGCGATGGCCATTCGGACGGAAGTTTATGAAAGATTGGGCGGGTTCGATGCTGATTTTTTTTGTTATATGGAAGATATTGACTTAAGTTTCCGTGCGAGACTAGTCGGAGAACGGGTTCTTTTTAGTCCGAATATCAAAGTCTATCATCACGGATTTGGGTCCACGGAAGAGAAAAGTGCGTTTTCCCTCTATTACGGTTTAAGGAACGCGTTAGTCGTCTATTGGAAAAATATGCCTTTGTCTTATGCTCTACGTTATATATTTCACCACATACTTTTTTTCGGAGTGAGTATCTGTTTCCATGTCTTCTTTACGAGTCCGAAAATACTGGGAGTGCCATTCGGATTTTTACGAATGATACCCGGATTGATTCGTAAAAGGTCGGAAATTCGTAAAATGCACGACGGTCGGTTTAACGAAACTTTAAGATGGATGAATCGTAGGTGGTTTGCTCCTTTTCGTAAAAAGTAGAATGTATGTTAGAGAAATTTTCTCCGTTAGCCGTTATAGTCACTTTCAACCCGGATTTTAATTTTACCCACAAAAATATCCAAAACTTAAATTCGAATTCCGTTCCGGTTTTAGTCGTAGATAACCGATCCGCAAACGTATCTTCAATCCGTTCCAAGATTGGAAAACAAAACGTACTTATAGAAAACGAATCCAATCTAGGTTTAGGGTTCGCTTTAAATCGAGGAATCGAATACGCACAAACGAATCGATATACACATGTTTGGTTGTTCGATCAGGATAGCTTTTTGGAAACGTCTGAGATTCGAACTTTTCTGCAAAAAGTCGGGGAATATGGGATACAAAAGTCCCGGAACGAGAAAGTCGCGTCTTTCGGTCCTAATATTTTTGATACGATCAAAAATCGTAATATTTACGGAATTCGGGAGAACGAATCCGGAATTTTGAACGCGGAATTTCTAATCACTTCGGGAAGTTTTTATTCCTTGGATGTTTTTAAAGACGTGGGTTTGATCTATCAGGATTTCTTTATAGACTATTTGGATTACGAGTGGTGCTTTCGGGCGAATTATAAAGGTTACGTTCATAAAATCGTTTCCAAAGTGAGAATGAACCATTCCATAGGAAACGACTCCAGAAACATTTTGGGACTTTTTAAAGTAGCGATTCATTCTCCTTTTCGGTGGTATTTTCTGTTTAGAAACGGAATGTATCTATGTAGAATGTCCCATATTCCATTTCGGTTTAAATTAGAGGTGGTTTTTAAAGCGATTTTTCGTTTTTTGATTCTACCCATTTTTTCAAATTCGAAATATCAGACCTACCGTCATATTCTGTGGGGAATCCGTGATGGGGTTACGAAAAAACAATCGTCCTTTTATAAACATCTTGTCGGTAGAATGTCCCAAAATTAGGTCGATGATAAATCCGACTTATCGTCTTTTGTTTGGTATTTGGATTATACTACTCGGACGTATGAAAATGGTACCAAGAATTAACGAGCGATTTTTACAGAGATATAGAAGTCTCACAAAATTGCGCCGAATCCAGAATTGTTGGCTTTTTTAAAGAAGATCTAATATTCTAACTTTTGAAACAAACTTATTACAGTATTCTTTTTATGCGTCCGAGTAGTAAATCGCTGATTTGAAAATTCGTACATTAGAACCGGTATCAAAACCTTAGAATGTGGGAACTCCTACAATTTTAAACGACGGAAAAAATCGCACAGAAGCGGCATAAACTGTCAATGCGATGTAAACTGTGGGGACTCCCATATTTTTTAGAAACTTGCGGGATCGTTTAGATATATTTTTTTGAGGTTTTGGGACGAGTTCTAAGCGATTCGGATTTAGAACTTTAAAACAATTGCATATAATAATATACGACTGATCCTAATCGTGTTAACCCTAACATCGAATATGTGTGCTCCTAATAAATTTTTAGGAAATTCGGAATGGACTAGAAAGGTTCGGATCGGGCTATGACGGTTTTTGCTCTGACCTCATGTCGTGTCTAAGAGCGAATTTTTTTTCATAGAGTAAGTTCTTTGTAACTTTCACGCGAGAATTTTACAGTTTTTTCAAGTTTCACTCTGAAAACGTAATTTGTGTGAATTTCTCCAGCTCTTGGATTTTGAAAGTTGAAACGAGCCGATAAATTTTGAATTGAAAGCGAATGATTTAAAAAATAGAATTTAATTTTTATTCATGCGAAAGCAAGAACGACGTATAAGGTTATTTTTGATTCGCTTAAAAAATTTCTTACTGTTTTGTATGAAGTTTTGTATAAAAATTTCAAGAAAATTAAAAGTTCTAAATTGTTTCGTTATAATATGACGTTGATTTTCGCTTCAGGTTTGTTGGAAAAGGCGCAAAAGAAGAGTTTTAAATTGATAAAATTTCCTTGAGGATTGAATTTTGGATTTTGGAATTACCGTTTCTATCGTATTATATAAACCGAATTTATCTATTTTTAAAGAATCGTTTTTTTCGCTTCTAAACTCAATCGCATATCAAATCTCTCATACTTCAAAAACGATTCGATATAAAATCGACGTGTTGGACAATTCTCCCCTATGGGGAGAGGAAGTAAAAGCGATATTGGACGGCTTTGCGAAGGAACCTTCGTTAAAGAATCACGTCGAATTTCGATATATTCATTTCCCCGAAAATCCGGGTTATGGAGTGGCGAACAATCGTTCCATTTTAAAATCGGATACAAAATTTCATTTGGTTCTTAATCCGGATATTAAGATGATTCCGGAAACATTGAAGTTGTGCGTTCGTTATCTGAGCGAACATCCGGAATGCGATGCGGTGGTTCCATCCGTTTGGGATTGGGAGAACGATCAGAATGGAGAACGTAAGATGCAGTTTTTAGTAAAATCTTATCCTACCGTTTTCGTTTTGTTTCTGAGATCCTTTGCTCCAAGTATTTTTAGAAAATCGTTTCGTAAATATTTGGATCAATACGATCTTAAGGAAAAGGATTGGGAACAAGCACAGGAATTTGTACCTCTTGTAAGTGGTTGTTTTATCTTTGCGAGGACCGAATCTTTACAGAGAATCGGCGGATTTGACGAAAGATTTTTTTTGTATTTCGAGGATTTTGATCTTTCGATGCGTTTGGGCCGTAAGGATTACTTTCCGAAGATCCAAATTTTTCACAAGGGTGGAAACTCTTCTAAGAAAGGTTTTTTGCATATTAGACTTTTTATTATTTCCGCGTACCGATTTTTTATGAAATTCGGCTGGAAGTTTATTTAGAATATTATAAAATTCTATTTTTATCTTTTAAATATCCAAATGAAACGCAACTTAACTTTGATTATTGGAACTTTGCTCTTAGTCGGAATTTTATTTTTTGTTCAGGTCCGTTTTGAATTTCCTTTAAGCGTAGCCATTATGATCTGCATTTTCGTTTTGGCCGCTGTTTTTTGGGTGACCGAACCGATTCCCGGATACGCCACTTCGATTCTCGTTATCTTTTTGGAAATTATCTTTTTTGCGAATCCTATCGGCATTCCGGGTTTTGTATATCCTCAAAATAAAAATCCGTCCGCTGCGATCTTTCTTTCTTCTTTGGCGGATTCTTCGATTATACTATTCTTGGGCGGTTTCGTATTAGCAAAAGCCTGCGTAAAGACGGGTTTAGATCGTTTTTTTGCCAACCGGATCATTCGTAAATTTGGGGTGAAGAGTCATCAGGTGCTTCTCGGTTTTATGTTCACAACCGGATTTATATCAATGTGGATGAGCAATACGGCGACCACTTCTATGATGATCGCCCTTTCTTTTCCTTTGTTACAGATTTTACCGGAAAAGGAACCGTTTCGAAAAGCATTGATCCTGGGAATTCCGTTTGCGGCGAACATAGGAGGAGTAGGGACCCCGATCGGATCTCCTCCGAATATCATCGCGATGGGAATCCTTAGACAACAAGGTATTGTTATTCCTTTCGGAACTTGGATGTTTTTTGCGGTTCCTCTCGTAGTCGTTTTAATTTTATTCGCTTGGTTTCTTCTTTTGAAGTTATTTCCGCAGAAGGATTCCTTGAACTTAGTAGTGGAGTTTCAAGAACCGGAAGGGGGAGCGAAATCCTTTTCGTTCAGGACGACTTCCGCGATTTTTTTAGGAACCGTCGTTCTTTGGTTCACCGAAAATTTGCACGGGATTCCTGCGGGAGTAACCGCGTTATTACCGTTGATTCTATTTCCCGCATTCGGAATTTTGAACGAGAAAGATATAAACTCTTTGGATTGGTCCGTTTTAATTCTGATTGCGGGCGGAATCGGTATCGGAGTAGGTTTTCAGCAGAGTGGAATGGGTTCCTGGTTTTCGGGAATCCTAAGGCCTATTACAAAACCAGAATATGCAGTAAATGTATTGTTCTTTCTTTGTGTTCTGACTCTTCTGTTGAGCACTTTTATGTCGAACACCGCTGCGACAAATCTTCTGGTTCCATTTGCGTTTCCACTTTCTACGGTACTTTTTCCCGGATCAAACGCGTATCTTTTGGAAATATGTTTGGGAATCGCTCTTACCGCTTCTCTGGCCATGTCTCTTCCTGTAAGCACTCCTCCCAATGCGATCGCATATTCGGTCGGGGGATTTGAAATCAAGGATATGATTCGCGCAGGTTTGCCGGTCGGAATTTTCGGTTTGATTGTCGTCCTAACGGCGTATTTCACATTTTTGTAATTTATTTTTCTTTAATTTATTTCAAACCTCTCCTTTAAATTCTCCCCTTTACTCAAAATTTTTCCAAAATCGACCGTAATTCGATTGGTTTTGGAATGAAAATCTTTTAAAATCGGACCTTAAAAAGTCCAGAAGCTAGGAAATTTGCTTGAAAAATCCCATATTTACGGGACAATATAGATGTGATGAAAACTACGTTGGAAATACCGGATCTATTGTATAAGAAAGCGAAGGTAAAGGCCGCAGAAAGGGGAATTTCCATGAGAGCCTTGTTTATCGAGGCTTTGGAACACAATCTAAAAGTGGAAGAGGCGGTCAAAAGAGGAAAGGCGGCGTCTAAACTCGCAACCAACAGTTACGGATGGCCCGTGCTTTCCAAAAAGAAAGGAGTAAAAGTAACCAACGAAATCATCAATACAATCATGGAGGAAGAAAATTAGAATGGGATATCTTTTGGACGTAAACGTTTTGATCGCGCTCTCCGATTCCAATCATACCTTTCATGAAAAGGCCTGGCAATGGTTTGATCGGAAGGCAAAGAACGGTTGGTCGACTTGTCCGATCACTCAAAACGCTTTGGTTCGAATTATGAGCCATTCTTCCTATCCGGGAAGTCCGGGAGGGGTCGAAGTCACTTCGGCGATTTTACACTCTCTCTTAAAAGTAAAAGGTCATCGATTTATTCCGGATAACATTTCGATCGATTCTCCTTCATTTTATCTCAACATCGCCTCCGTAAGTTCCAAACAACTTACGGATATTTATCTTTTGGCTTTGAGCGCCAACCATAAGATAAAATTCGCCACTTTCGATTCTAAGATTCCTTACGACGCGATCGACCGGGGAAAGGAACATTTGGAGCTGATTGGGGCTTAGACAAATGGCGCCACCTTCTGGACTTGAAAATCGTTATTCAAGAAGTTAAAAACAATGATCGAACCTGCGAGATAAATGGATGCAGGATGATTTTCCGAATTTTTTTACACCAAACACGCGTTATACTAGATTTCGTCATGTGGTATTTTGCCGAATTGTTTGTGGTAACCTTGCGCGCAAAGTGCCAAATAAACGATCCCATACAATTGAATAAAAACCGAAATTGTGATTCATATCCTGATGATGTTGCGCATGAAATGAACTTCCTGCAATGTAATTGATAATCGGGATCCGGCCCAAGAATGGTCCTACGCCAAGGTGACCGATCGTGCCGAATGCTACGTTAAGAAAAAGATAAGCCGACATACCGAACCATAAAGTCGAGTAAACGGCGATAACAAATAACCAAAGTGAGCCAAATCCGATATTCTCGACGGGGATTAAGAGAGAATAACGTTCCCGGTCGATGCAGTCCATTATATAGAGATCAGTAACGTATTGAAGCAAACATTGATTAGCCAAACAGATATCGTAGCCGGAGTTAAGGCAGGTGGAGGTAAACAAATGGGACGTAAGTAAAAGTGAGAGATTGCCAATCACTATCACGAGAATCAATATAACAACGTTTTCGATAAGAAAGATTAAAAAAACGTTTTGCCACAAGATTGATGTCAATCAACGGATGATTGGATTCTCCATGTTTTTAATTACCCTTGCTTGCGTACGTGTCAGGAGCTTTATTCATTAAGCTCTGTAAAGTCCTAAAAAAACCTTTCCAATTCGGATTGGAATTTGTAACCTATCTTCGTGTCTGATTTCTCGTTTTTAAAACGAATTTTATCAAAAAAAAATCCTTGTCGTTCTTACTTAAACTTCAGTCCTATATTTCGTTTTTACGAGACAAACTTTCGTTTCTGTCGTAGGTCCTTGTTTCAGAAAGGCCGTTTTTCTACGTTTGCGGTTATAGGTCTTTTTTATATTTTTGCGGGCTGCCTTCCCGAATTTTTAAAGGATTCTTCTTCCCAAAATTCCGAGACAAATTCCCCGTCGGCTCTCGCGGTTTTTCAAGACAAAATCGATTCCGTTTTACATCCAGAGCATAATCACGATCCGGAATTGCTCAAAGTTCTCGCGGGAGGGGACGTTATGTTCAATTGGGGGATCCGGGATACGATTCAAAAACACGGAGAGATTGCGCCCGTAAAAGGTCTAAAATCCCTTTTTAGCGAAGTCGACTTTAGAATGGTCAATCTGGAAACTCCCGTCGTTGCCTCCAAAACGGAAGAATCTAAAAAAGCTTATATTTTTACAGCTCATGAAAAGGATTTGGATTCTCTTAAATTTTTGGGAGTGGATATGGTTTTCCTCGGAAATAATCATTCCTTTGATCACGGTCAAAGAGGAATGGACGAGACTCTTAGTATATTAAATAAGAATAATATTCTTAACGTGGGTGCGGGAAAAAAACTTCCGCAGGTTCTGAATCCTCTAAATTTAAGTTTGAAAGGTACAGACCTACGCATTCATTCCGTGACCGCGATTGCCGAACGGTCTCACTATGCGACTCCCACGAAGTCGGGTGTGGCTCCTTTTCTGCTTCCCTCTTT
>NZ_AHMT02000052.1:202500-237500 GCF_000243815.2 Leptospira alexanderi serovar Manhao 3 str. L 60
ACAACTTTCTATCGCGATCGGATTTTATCTTTCCTTTTTCGTTTTTATGGCCTCGCACTACAATCCGACTTCGTTTATGCTCGGATTCGTCTCTTGTATCGTTTCTGCGAGTTATGGAAGAAATCTAAAAAAACGAATCGACTTTATCAAAGCGGGTTTGTACATCGCGGGGGTTCAGATCGTCATCGCTTCCAGCGGTTATTTGTTCGATTCTCGTAACTATTGGGTGGCGATTCCGAGCGGATCTTGGATCAAGGATTTGGTCGAGTCGAATATATTCAAATTGTATGTTCTTTGTCTGATCAACGGATTTGCTTGTTCCACCGCGGCGCAGTTTTTGCTTCCGATTTACGAATATCTATTCAACGTTCCGACTCGTTTTAAACTGATGGAGCTTGCGGACACTGGTCATCCTCTATTACAGGATCTTTTGACCAAAGCGCCTTCCACGTACACACATACGTTTTTAGTTGCGGCTCTTTCGGAACGCGCCTGTCAAAATCTGGGTTTGGATTGGCTTTTGACAAGAGTAGGAGTGTATTTTCACGATATCGGTAAAATCCCGAATGCCGGGTTCTTTGTGGAAAATCAACATTTGATCCCGAAAAAAGAGAATATCGACAAAAACAATCCGGCACTTGCGGCCAAGATCGTCATTGATCATGTGTTAGACGGAATTGAAATGGCGAAGAAAGCCAGACTTCCGAGAGAGGTAATTGACTTCATTCCCGAACACCATGGAACTTCAACGATGGCGTTTTTTTATCACAAGGCATTGTCCGAACTTTCTCCGACTCAGAAAAAGAAACTGAAAAAACAAGACTTTCAGTATCCCGGTCCTAAACCTCAGAGAAAAGAAACTGCTATCGTAATGATTGCGGATTCTCTCGAAGCGGCGTCTCGTTCGTTGGAGGAGATTACTCCTGAGTCTTTGGACAACCTCATCACCAAAATTATCGGGATCAAACTCGCCGAGAATCAATTAGACGAATGCGGACTTACGTTAGGCGATCTGGAAGTAATCAAAGCTTCGTTTAAAGAAGTATTATTGTCCAGCCTTCATTCCAGACCAAAATATCCGAGTATGGAAGCCACCAAAGCATTGGAAAAAAAGAATGCGTTAAATTCCATGAACGGATATAAGCAGACCAAGGCCGCTTCGGGGAAAACAAACTGATTGCAGATTCGGTCTCCATTTCCAACGACTACGGGGATATTTCCTGGTGGAACGAAACGGAGGTAATTTTCAATTGTGGGATTCTTTTCCGTAAGGAACTAAAGGATTTTCGATGTGAACTCAGCCTTTTGCTCGTCGGTGATTCCGATATGAGGGAAATCAATCGTTTGCGTCGTGGAAAGGACAAAACGACGGATGTACTTTCCTTTCCGTTGGAGTTCGGTAGTTCGCCTTTACAAAACGTTCTTCAAAAACGAAAGGGTTTTGATTCGAATTCATTACCTCCGATCGCATTAGGCGAAATTGTGATCTCTATAGATACTCTTGAAAAACAAGCCATAGAAATCGGACATTCTGTTAAGGACGAGTTTTACCGTCTTTTGGTTCACGGTTTTTTACATCTCCTCGGTTATGATCACGAACGCGGAGAGGAAGAGGAACGGATCATGAAATTAAAGGAGGATGAATGTCTGGAAATTCTCCGGGAGCTTTGAAAAAAATACGCGGAATTGTCTTGGAGTCTAGAACGATTCAAGAAGGAGACGCCCTCATTCGTCTTCTTCCCGAGATTGGGCAGGTGGAAAATTTTCGCGTGCGCGGAATTCGAAAAAGTAAAACCAGGCCGATCGCGTCAGTGGAGCCCGGTTCTCTTTCCGACGTGGACTATTATCATTCCAAAAACAAAGAGACGTATAACGTCAAAGAGATTTCGCTTATCAATCGATTCGACAGGGCTAAGTCCGGATATTTCGCGGCGGTGCTCGTGTCGTATCTTGTGGAACTCGTTTCCTCCTTCACTCCGGACGGAGCGGAGCATCCGGGCGAGTTTCGACTTCTTTCCGGGGCATTGGAGGAATTGGAGGAAAATGGTCCTTCCGAGTTGATTCTTCCTTTTTTTAAATTACGCCTTCTCGTTTCTGGAGGTTTTCTTTCCAAGGAACTTGTTTGTCATTCCTGTGGAACGGAGTTGAAAAAGATGGTATCCGTCACTTTGCAGACTTCTCCTTTCGAACTTATATGCGGAAATTGTCTTCATGGGGATAGGAACGATTTGGGTTTGGCGCAGTGGATACAGACATTTTTGATGCTTCGATTTCGGGATTTAAAAGAGAGAAAAATATCCGTTGAAAACATCTTGGACCTGGACAGAATTTGCAATGAGATGCTCGAACCTATTTTGAGAAAGAGGTTGAAATCGACGCTTACTCTCTACGATGCATTGGGAGAGAATCTTGGAAAATTTTTTTAAAACAGTACTCTTTTCGTTTTATTTCTGTGTTCTATTGTTTCTTGTGATTTTGGATATCCGATGGGATCAAAAATTTACTCCCAGACAAATCCCGACCGTTGTAGAAGCGAGAGGTAAGCGGACTATTCTTGTTTCCGTAATGGATTTGAAAAAAACTGTATTTCAGCAGTTGGAATTGAGTTGGGAAAATTCCTGGAAAAAGAACGTGTTTTACGAAAGGAAATGAAATCAACTATTCCTTTCGAAATTGGCGACAAAACAGCTTGTATGGTTTCGTACGGATTAGTTTTGCAATAAGGATTTTTATGAAAGAAATTGAAGCAAAAAGGGAAGTTTTCCCCTTGGAAAAGTCGCGTCTCGCGTCCCCCTCTTCGGGAAATTCTTTCGTGTTTTCCCCGGACCCGGTCTCACCGAACTTCGTAGGAGTTCCCACATTTTACGAAAGACTGCTCATCTCAGCTACGCAGAGAAACAATGTCTATGTAAAACTCAACCTCTCTCCCTATGGATCGCTCTCTTTTCCAACTTCGTTAGAAACCACTCGCAATATTTTGCTCGTTGCTTGTCTCGCTCTCTATGGATCGCTCGACATATGAAAGAAAATGAAACGCTCAAACAAATCGTATTAAAGTCACTGGAGGAAGGGATTGATTCCCTAATTGCCTCGTTTCCGGACGTGGAAAAAGGTTTGCTTCGAATAAAAGTCGAATATTCCAGAGATGAAAAATTTGGAGATTATTCCACCTCGTTTTCATTAGAAAATTCTAAATTACTAAAAAGAAATCCGATTCAAGTATCGAAAGATCTAGTGGAGATCCTGCAAAAACGGACTGACCTTTTCGAAAAAGTGGATTTTACCCCTCCCGGCTTCGTAAATTTCAGAATTTCCCCATCGTATCTTTTGGGATACATAGAAAGCTCCATTCTTTCTGGAAATTATTTTCCGAAAGTGGAACGTCCTCTCAAGATTAACTTAGAATTCGTATCCGCAAATCCAACAGGTCCGCTCAACATAGTTTCCGCACGAGCCGCAGCAAACGGAGACGCTATGGCTTCTCTTTTAAATGCGATCGGTCATAATGTGGACAAGGAATTTTACATCAACGACTACGGAAATCAGGTTTTTTTGCTCGGAGTTTCCACTTTGGTTCGGATCCGAGAAATAAAGGGAGAACCCAGCGCCCAACAAGAAACGGACGATACTACGCCGATAGATACGATTTTGGAAAAGAATATATTACCGGCTGAGGGTTATCGAGGCGAGTATATAAAGGATATTGCAAATGCTCTTTTAAAAGATCCGAAAAAATCCTCTAAGATCGAAACGTTATTAAAGGAAAAAAAATACCGTGAACTCGCGGAGCTTTGTTCTATCTGGACCGTGGAGAACAATCTTGATTGGCAGAGAAAGGATTTGGATTCGTTCGGAGTTGAATTCGACAATTACTTCCGTGAACGCACGTTACACGAGACCGACAAGGTTCTTGCGGTGATGAAAGATTTGGAAAAAGCCGGAAAAATCTTCGAAGAAGACGGGAAAAAAATATTTCGGTCCACGGAATACGGAGACGACAAGGATCGGGTTGTCGTTCGGGACGATGGAAGGCCAACGTATCTTTTGGCGGATATTGCTTATCATAAGGATAAGATCGAACGCGGATACGATAGAATCTACGATATTTGGGGACCCGATCATCACGGTTATATCGCAAGACTTGCCGGAGCGATACAATCACTGGGATATAAAAAAGAGAATTTTAAAGTGATAATCTCACAACAAGTCAATCTACTCGAATCGGGACAGAAAGTAAAGATGAGTAAACGTGCTGGTTCCTTTCAAACGATGAGTGATCTCATCGGATTTTTGGGAAAACACGGTAAAGACGTAGGACGTTACTTTTTTGTAATGCGTTCCCTGGACGCACCTCTCGATTTTGATTTAGACCTGGCCCAGGACCAGTCGGATAAAAATCCGGTTTTTTATCTGCAATATGCTCATGCAAGAATCTGTTCCATCTTTCGAGAGGTGGGAACGGAAAGTTCAGCCGAAGCGGCCAAATCATTGGAAATGTCCGAAGAGCGAAAAAGACTTTTATTTTGGATCGCAAGGTTTCCCGAGGAAATATTTGATTCTGCAAATGCGATGGAGCCGCATCGTGTCACCAATTATCTACAGAGTTTTGCAAAGGCCTTTACCGGTTTTTATTTAGGAAAGACTAATAGACTAAAGGACGCGTCTCCGGACGTGCGTCTTGGACTTGCAAGAATTTGTCTTGCGGCAAAGAGCGTGCTTGCGGAAGGGCTCGGGTTGATCGGTGTTTCCGCTCCGGAAAAAATGGAAAAGGAAAGCTGATGTCTTTTCCTAAAATTATCGTAATATCTACGGGTTCGGAACTTACGGCAGGAAGAAGTCAGGATACGAATTCCTCCTGGATTGCAAACGAACTTTTTGGGATGGGTTTCACTGTTTCCAAGTTTGTTGTTTTGCCTGACGATCCGGTCGTTATACTGGAAGAATTGCGAACGTTAACCGAACTCGCTACGAGGGAAACTTCGATTCTTTTGGTGATGACCGGAGGACTTGGACCTACGGGGGACGATTATACTCTGGAAGTGGTTTGTAGGTTAAAGGGGGTTGCCACCCAAGAAAGCCCGGTCGCAAGACAAAGAATAGAAACCTTTTATAAACTTCGTGGAAGAAATTTTCAGGAAGCAATGCAGACAGCGATCCGACAAGTATCCGTTCCGGAAGGTTCTATCATATTAAATAACACTGTCGGAATTGCACCGGGTTTTATCTTATCACTGGCAGAAAACGCGCATCTAGGTTGTATGCCTGGTGTTCCGGGAGAAATGACCGAAATGTTCCGGGAAGAGTTCGCTCCTTGGATATTAAAGACGTATTCGTCCCGAGAACTCTACTCTGGATTTCGATTTATCTGGTGGATGAGCGAGTCGCAATTTCAAAAAGAATTTATTTCCAAAGAAAATACCATAGCGGACGGAAAGGTAATATGGGGAGTAGCGGCAAAAAGAGGATATATCCGAGTAAGTTTTCAATCCGCCGATCGCACGTTAGTCGAGGATCTACTCCAAAAACTGGATACGGTCTATGGACTCAAATCCACGCCGGACGTATTCGAGGAACTTCCGAAGTTATTGGTGGAAAGAAAAATCAAAGTAGGGACTGCCGAAAGTTGTACCGGCGGATTGATCGCCAAAACGCTTACGGATGTCCCCGGATCTTCCGAGTATTTTTACGGAGGAGTGGTCTCCTACGATAACGGCGTAAAGTCCGGACTTCTCGGAGTCAAACGCGGCACGTTGGACGAGTTTGGAGCCGTGAGCGCGGAAACGGCGAAAGAAATGGCGGAAGGAGCGTTAGACGCTCTTGGAGTCGATTATTCGATCAGCGTCACCGGAATCGCAGGACCGGGAGGCGGAACTCCCCAAAAAAAAGTGGGGCTTGTCTATATCGGGATAGGACAAAAAAACGGAGAAACCGAAATTCACGAACACTACTTTCCGTTCCCGAGAAATTCTTTCCGAGAATTTGCCGCCCATACTGGAATTTATTTATTATACAATCGTTTGAAGAGGTCTGTATGAAGCACTTTTCCATAGCGGGATTCGGTTTATTTTTTTCCGTATTGTTTTTTTATCTTCTTGGAAACCCGTATTCCACTGCGATCGGAATTCAAAAAGTGTGGGCCTTTTCCAAATCGGCGCACGTAGGAATGATACCTGATCCAAGATTTTTATGGAATCCGGAAGAAACAATCAACGGGTATAAATTCGAGAATTCGTATTATCCTATCCAGTTTACGAGAGGAGTCGCGCTTGGCGATACAAATAGAATCGAATATCCTTTGAATACGAAAGGGTATCTCGAATACAAAAAGATAGGCTCCGAGGTGAATTTTTATTCTCCTTCCGGAGAGATGTTGTGGACAAAGGAGTATAGAAGTTATCCCCGAATTTCTCCTTCTGGCAATCTTGTGCTTTTAATCGCTGGGGATCATAACCAGGTGATTTTATCGGATATCAACGGGAACGTTACCGGAGCCGGAAAAATAGACGGGAGATTTTTGACCGATTATGCGTTTGCTCCGGCCTCGTTGATAACGGGAGTTCTTTTTTCGGGAGGAGAATTATTCGTTCTGGATGCAAAAGGTGAGATTCAGATCAGGAGAGATCTCGGTTCCGAAAAAAATCCGGTTTTTGCAAAAAGTATTTCTGTTTCTCCAGATGGAACTAAAACGGCGATTCATCTTATGAATGCAAATAAGGATAGGATTCTCGTTTTAGAAAGAAACGGGAAGGAGATTTCTTCGTTCGAATTAGATACGATTTATCCTCATAAACTGTATTTAGCGATTTCTAATACGGGAGAAGTTCTCATTTCGGCTCCGAATCAGGTTGAATACTATGATATTTCTGGTAAAAAAATTCTAAATATAAAACGAAAGTCGAATAACGGAGTATATCAGACCGTATTTCACAACGGAGACTGGTTTGCCGTCGAGTTAAATCAGGAAATTCTTTTCATCGATGAAAACGGAAACATTTTAAAAAAGGAGAGGATCAAAAGTACCGATCTTCCGGCGCGATTTTTCCCTTCCGGTAAAAACGGTTCTGTTGTATTGGAAACTGGAAAAGAACTATTTCTTTATCGAAATCTTTGATTCTTAACAATTTCTAATATACAAAATAATAAAAGTATTAAATTGATGATTCCGGAGAATTATGCTTTTTGAATTCGTTCAAACTTCGTAAATGGAAAGAGACTTATAACTTTTATTCCCTTGTTTATCGAGAAGGGCGATAATTTCGGTTCTTTTCTCTTTTTCAATATTAAAGATCAATTGATCTGAAATTTCCCGACAGATATATAAACCTCTACCGTGTGAGTCCGCAAGCCCCGGTGGAAATCCGGTAGATTCGTCTACCGTGATGTGGCGATCCAGTCGTTTTAAAATTTCCTTCTTATCTAAAGAACCGAAATGATCCCGAATCACGATGATGAAGGTGTTCTCGGCGATTCCGTAGCCGATCTCGAAAAAATCAGATTCTGCAAGTTGAATGTTTTCCATAGGGATAACAAGATCTCGGGAAGGAAGTTCGTACTGATATTTGTAATTTCCTTTGGAATCTCTCGGTGCACGGATCATCGCATTGGAGGTAAGCTCTTCCAGGATTTGATTGATCGCGTTCGGCGCTCCTTTTTCCACGAGAAACTTAGCGATTCGATTACAGAGAAAATTTCTTTGTTCGTCCGAGTAGATTCTTTTGAAAACGATTCCGTTCGAGTTAGGAACTGAAAAATCCTTATCTTCTTCTTTGGATTCTTGAATGACGAATTCCGGTCCAAAATATTTTTCCACTCCGAAAATATCTCTGGTGAGGAGTTTATGAACCATTACCGAGATCAACTTGATATCCAAGAAGGAATATTTGGGAATAATATTCCAGATACCGTGTTTGTGCGCGAAGTTGATATAGTCGTTGATATTGTAAGCCGTCATCAACGTATAAAGAACGTAGGGAAATTCGTGTTGGATCGTTTTGATCAAATCCAAACCGGTTTTACCCGGCATTCGAATATCGGTAATGACCAGATGAATCTCTTCGCTTTTTAATATACGAATCGCTTCGTCGTAATTCTCCGCGTCGAAAATTTTATATTTTCCAGAAAGTAAATCCTTAATCGCCTCCCGGATTGAATGAATATCTTCAACGATAAGAATACGATACATCAGGAAGAATATCCGTGATTTTGTGTGAGAGGGAGGGACACTCGAAATCTGGTTTTTTTTTCGAAAGACTTAACCGATAATTCTCCGCTGTGTTCCCTGACAATGGAATGGCAAATAGAAAGTCCGAGTCCGGTTCCGATTCCGGTTTTATTTTTTGTAAAGAAAGGGGAGAATATCTTGTCGATCAGATTGTCAGGGATTCCTCCTGCGTTGTCTTCCACGATGATATGTACCATATTTCTCGTTTTACGGACTTCCACACGGATTTTTCCTTCTCCATAGTCGAAGGCTTGCAGAGAATTCTTAAATAAATTGATAAAAAGACGTTCCATCTTCACCGGATTAAATTGAAATGTGGTTCCGGGTTCGCAGAGAATTTCCCAGGTGATATTTTTAGAAAGAACAGGATACACCCAGATTACGTTTTCCTTTGCTTTTTGAATAGTTTCGTATATGTCTACAGTCGTAGTCATCAAACGATCTGGTTTGGCAAAACTGATGATGTCTGTTACGATCATCGCGGCGCGAGTTAGATCTTCTTTCATCATATCCAAACGTTTCCGGAAAAACTCTGGGTCGATCGAAGTTAGGTTGTTCAAAAGACTTTGAAGAGTTAAACTCATACCGGTAAGTGGATTGTTGAGTTCGTGCGCGACTCCTGAAATAAAAATTCCCAAAGAGGCCAGGTTGCGGATTCTTAAATTCTCTTCTTCCTTTTCCCTGATTCGAGTGATATTACTTACCTTTTCGAGAACGGAACCGATGACACTATCTTTTTCGATCGGATAAAAGTCCAAATAGAGAGTTTCTTTTTGGCCCCTAACGGAATGGAAAATTTCTCGGTTCACATCCGATTTGGGATACTCAAAGTATTGATTGAAGTTCTCTTCCTCCGGTTGCATCTCTTTCATCGGACAATAAGGACAGACATCGCCGCGGTTGTAGAGAACTTCGTAGCATTTTTTTCCTATAATGGAAGAGAACGAAGATTGACCGGAAAATTCCAGTGTGGATCGATTTACTCTGCGGATGCGAAATCCCGGATCAATCAATACCAACGGCTCGGTAATCCCATCCAAGATGGATTGAAGTTCACCCGCTCTTTCTAAGAGATTTTCCTGCAACGAGGACATGAAGACTCAATATTATAGAGAATCTTTAAAAGTTTGCAGTAACTTTTTTTTATTTTTTGCCGATTCCTGGCGTTGCATTTCTTGGAGTCTTAGAAGTTGGATCAGAAAATCTTCCAGAAGTTTTAAGTAAAATTCCTGCTTAAAATCGGATTTATCTCGATCATCCGAAAGAAGTTGGATTGGGTAACGAACTTCTTTCCCATTTTGGTCCGCTTGTAGAACAATATCATCCACATTCTGATCGAGAGGGGTTTCATCCGTTAAGCGAATGAGAGTCGTATCGGAACCGTCCATATTTTCCGCTTTCACTTCCGTCACAACTTTGGAAAGAGTGGTTCCCGTAAATTCCAAAAGAATGGATTTGCTCTCAGCCTTTTCGATACCGTTCTTTTTTTCCTGAAAAGAATGTTTTACGATTTTGATTCCTTTTCGATTCGGATAGGTTCCAAGAAAGGTAACATAGATTCCGCTTGGAACGGATTCTATTCTCTCCACTTTCAACAAATCCCGGGTAGCTCCCAGATCTTCGTAGATTTTTAAGATCCTTCTGTTTAAGATGGAAGCCGTATCCGAGGGTTTGTTCTTATGCGTGTCTTCGTTTTGGGAATATACGGAAAGATTTGTGAATACGAGAAAGATAATCAGGAAGTTAAGAAAAAATGAAACAGAGTTCGAAGAAGGATTTTCTTTGTGAAAAAAAAATTTCTCGATCTGTTTCCATCCGGAATTAAGGGTTGGTTGTCGGAACAGAAGATGGTGTCGCAGGAGCCGTATTGGGTGTATTTGTTTCACTTTTAGTCTCCTCAGGTGGTGTTTTTATCAGGGCGGGAACTGTTTCCGGCATCAATCTGTCTTCTTTTTTAGCAAAAAGAAAAGAGAGAAAAAGAGAAAGAATGATAAATAAAATTGCGGTCACACGCGTGGCCTTGGTAAGAACATCCGCCGTGGAAGAACCGAAAACAGATTGACTGGAGCCTCCTCCTAAAAGTCCTCCTCCTTTACCGGTCTGGATCATAACGAGTAAAACCAGAAAGAGAGAAACAAAAACAAAAAGGGTTAGAATCACTCCGTTTAACATATCAGTTCCTGAGAAAAAATTGAATCCTTTACCAAATTATGAAGCCCGGAAGGCCTGACAATTAAAATACTCTTTATCGGAGTTTGATTTGATATTAGAACAGACCCGCGTAAGAATCTATTTTTTGACTGGCTCCTCCTACGAGTCCTCCGTCTAGATCTTTTTCCTTTAATAGGGTTTGTATGTTGTCCGGTTTTACGGAACCTCCGTATAGAATTGAGATGGATTCCGCAATTTCTTTCGCGCCTAAGAATAGGCCGGCTATTTCCTTACGAATAAAAGAGTGTACCTCTTGTGCTTGTGCTGGTGTTGCCACCTTTCCGGTTCCGATCGCCCAGACCGGTTCATAAGCCAGGACCAGATTGGAAAAAGAATGGCTGTGGATTCCTTTCAAACCTTCCCGAATTTGGGAAGAAATTACCTCGAAGGTTTTTCCAGATTCTCTTTCTATAAGAGTTTCGCCTACACAATAGAGCACGATAAAATCGTTCTTTAGTAAAAAATGAATCTTTTCGTTACAAAAGGAATTGGTCTCGCCTAGAAATTGTCTTCTTTCCGAATGTCCGATCATAACGACCTTCACGCCGAGTTCTTTTAGTTGTTCCGGTGAGGTTTCACCGGTGAAGGCCGCAAGCCCGGAAGGATACACATTCTGTGCTCCGACTAGAATTTCTGTTCCTTGTAAAATTTTCGCAACACCCGCAAGATGCAATGTAGAAGGAAAAATCATAGAAATTCTACCTTTAGAAATGGAAGGGATTTTTTCTTTAATCGAATGTGCCAAAGATAGAGCCTCTTTTTCGGAGAGATTCATTTTCCAGTTTCCGGCGATTATCGTTTTGCGCATGCGAGTTCCTCTTGATGGATGATTCCGATAAAACTGGGAAGAGTTTGTAAGAAAGGGGAATGGCTTCAAGGATTTTTTAAGAGATGTGAAAGAAGCGAATTTTTTTGCTCGGAATCGATCGAAAAACAAAAGTCCGATCCGGACAAAAAAGAAAATGTTTTCAATCATCAATCCTCGAATAACTTGAAAACGTACGTTGTTCGAATTGAAAAAGGGGCTCAAGAACCGAAATTTCTACTTCTTTTCGAAGACGGTAACCTGAATGGGGGCGAGTCCGTCGAAATTCGCGGTATCCGCCACTGTCATGCTGTCGATGCCATATCGTCCGGCTTTGGGGATCGTTGGAATGTCTGGTAACGTTAAGCTCGTTTCCAAAAACCAAAATTCTTTACTCTGCGCTTTGGCCGAAATTGCAATCATATTCATACATTCCGTAGCAAAGAGCCCGTATTGATTTCCGCCGCTGTCGAAGTAAAACAGATCGGAGAAAAAATAACCCAAGTCGTTTTGGCGAGTCAGATCCTGGATTTCTTCCGTTAACTTTTGAACCGCCGTGACGGTGCATTGATTCTTTCCGTTTACTGGATTACAAATCTCCGTGAGAGTGGAGTTTGCTTGTGCCGTTCCGGAAAAATTGGAACGAAAGCGCCAAGTGACCGGAGAAATTGCGGTTGCATTTCCTGTTCTCGTAAATCCGGAAGCAGTGGCCGAATAAGGAAATCGAAAACTAAAGTCAGCGGTATCATTCGATTCAAATCTTGCGGTTCTTGCGTCTGGGAATGTCAAATTTCCCGGAATAGAAATTCCCTGCCGAGTAACCTCGAGGTTTCCGCCATTTACGTCCTCAGAAAAATGAACTTCTACGATTAACTTGGTCGTAGGAAGGATTTTTTGAATATGAGTTCTGCCGTCTCCAAAAGGATCTCCAAATTGATTGCAAGACGCTGCAAAAGACTTTGTACCTAGATCCGTCCAATCGATGGAAGCTGTTGCGGCGTTTTCGCTGGAATGAGAGAAGAAATTCCCTCTGGAATGACTATATCCGGAATACCAGGCACTTCTTGAACCGACCGATCTCGTTCGGAGCGCGTGTTGCTTACGATCCAAGCCAAAATGTTCTCATCATTTTTGTTTTCCGAGTTTTGAGGGTTGCAATGGATGAAAAGAATGAAAACTAAAATCAAAAACGAACTTCTCAAGCGGATCTTCTTCGAATACCAAAGACAAACAAACAATTTGGATTGGACTAAAAATGAAACTTTCATATGATTCGCCAGAATAATGCGAAGACAGAAACGACTCAATTTAAATTTACAAATTAGAATTTTTTCATCCAAAGCGTTTCTTGTGATTTTTGTCGCTTCTCATTGAACCGTCTTATTGTATTCCTTATTTAACGTGAGTTCGATATAAGAAAATGAGAAAGAATTTTCTAAAAGTAGGAGTCCCTACTTTTAGAATTTGTTCGTAAAATCGCGATTGTTGTAGTTCCCACATTTTAAGAATAAATTTATAAAGTTCAAATTGAACTTCCTACAGAAAAATGAATCATGGATTTCTTACACCGAACTCACGTTAATTAGGGGTACCAATGTGATATCCGTTCTTCGCGGTGCAGCAAGTGGATTTTCGTGATATTCTGCGACCCAGCGGTTATAACGTTCTTCGCAAAAAACAAGCGCCTCACTATGTGGCAGGTAAGATGGGGTCATGAATAGTCACCATGTGCATAGTTGTAAATGTAACCGTCCAATTACGTCCACCTTTTTTAAATATAGAATCTGAGCTAATCTATGATGATGAAAAAGTCAAAAATAGAATGGTCGCAAGAATTTGCGGGTTTTTCCGAAAGCAGGATATTCCAACGTGAGTATTGTAGGAAACGAGGAATCCAATATGCGACGTTTCGATATCGCTGGGCAAGACGAAAGAATGTATTGGAAGAGGATCGATTCTTAGAAATTCCAAGAGAGCTCGAAGTATCTTCAGCAAGTGCTGACTTTCTCACATTCAAAATAGATGGAAGCGGCAAAGTACATCTCCAAATCAATCTTTAACTGGAGTTTGTTCCATGGAGTTAAACCCAGGAAATAGCAAAGTGTATTTGCGCCCAAGTCCCACGGATTTAAGGAAATCGATCAATACACTTGCGATGATCGTAGAAGGGAGAATGAAAAAGGATCCATATGGAGAAAGCGTGTTTCTCTTCTGCAATCGTAAGAAAGACAAACTCAAAATGCTGTATTGGGACAGGACAGGATTTTGTCTTTGGCAGAAGCGACTTGAGGAAAGTAAATTTCCCTGGCCGAACACGGAGAAAGAAATTCGAAAGATTCCTGTGGAAAGATTTCATTGGTTATTGAACTCATAATTTCGATCTTCCTTATATTTCAGAAAATCTACTGGTTGTCGTCTAACGAAATAGCGGCTCTGAAGTTCGGCGCGTGCGTAAGCACTTGGCGCGAGACTTGCTTAACAAGACGAGTGACAAAGCCGAATTTGGCAAAGCCTGAAGCGAGGGGTTGCAAAGCAATCCCGAGCGAATGGAGCCGCGCAGTTAAGCGCCGTTTTTTGTCAATAGCTCAGGGAGAGTACATCGATATTCCCGATAAGTATCTAAATATTGACTATTAAAGTGACTCTCCCAAATCTTTTCGTGATTTTCAATTACTTCAATTCGCTCTGCTTCAACAAGAAGTAGTCGATACCGGTCTTTCATTATCTTTCCAGAATCATTAAAAAGCACAATCGCCAAGCAAATCGAATTCTCAGATATACCAATCAATTCTTCAAATAGGTAGATGAATTTACTTTTATTTTCTTCCTTTTTGACTCGCTTTAAAAAGCCCTTTTCATTCAGTTACTTTATAACTTCTCGCCGAAATTACTTTCTTAAAACGTAAAATTGATGGAAAATCAATATTGCCGACGCCAGAGGTAAATCGATTCTCTATTTCATATGTCTTTTCTGATAATGACATATCTAATAAAGCAATATCTAATAAAGCAATATCTAAATCGTCTTGATTGCGCAAAATAGATCTTATTTTCGAGTCATGTAATTTTAGTATGAAACTTTCAAATTGTCCTAACTGTTTCCTGCTTTTCTTTAAAAAACTGCTGTAAGTGGTGATAATTCCATCATCAATCTCAGTATTCATAAAAGAATCCGTTAATAGAGGACAAATATTATTAATTTTATTACTCGAAATCATTTTTCTTCATAAATGTAGAATTTAAAAAATGCCGCCTAATGAAAGGGTCTCCTCGACGTTGCGGCCGCGAGCGCCTATGCGCGATGCGGTTGACACGGGGTTCGAGTGAGCCTTAGCGAACGTCTCGCGAACCGAAGTGGCAAAGCAATGTGCAGAGCCGGAGTGAGGGTTGCGATAGCAATCCCGAACGAAGCGAGGAGACGAAGTTAGCCGACGTGCCCCGATTATTAAATATTATAATTTATCCCAAACAAGAATTTTGCCGTCACTATTGATCTCAGAAAGTACATTCCTAAAGTCTGCGAAAATTTGCTTCTTAGTTTTACCTTTGTAATATTTTTCAAAATATTGAGAAGTTTCAAGATCTTGAATTTCTTTGGTAAATGCGTATAATGCTAACTGATTTATTGAAACGCCCTGCTCTTCAGCCACTTTTTCAATTTTATGCTTCAGTTCAGAAGGAATTCTAATAGTTAATACACTAGCTTTTGTTTTCATAATTCTCCCGCCAATAGTTCATAAAATTTGATGGCGTTATAACTTTCAAATCCTGAAATTTTAAATCGTTATCTATTAGATAATCTTTTACGTTACTAGTAATCAAATAATCCGCATTACAGGCTAATGTAAGTTCCACAAAATGATTATCATCTTCATCGCGCAAGCTTAGACGAAAGGCAAAATAAATCGTCTGCGGATAGCTTATGTAAGCAATAAATCCCAATATCTTTTTTATTTCTTTATTATTAATTCCAAGATCTACTTTCGAAGTCTGTCTATTTAATACTTCCTCGTATTCTTTAAATACTGGTATTGATAATCCTAACTTAATTTTCTGATCGAAAATTAATTCCAGAATTGCTCGCGAAGCTCCTTTTTTTGCTCTTAACGCTTGATAAAGGACATTTGTATCTAAGACGACTTTCAATATTTAGATGGTAGTATATATACTGTCATCTGTCAATCGCTAATTTAGCCTCTTCGAGCAGGATTTGGGGCATGTTCGCATAACGAAATAGGCTTCTCGACGTTCGCCGGAGGCGAATGTGGCCGAGGAACCGACCAGGGAGGCCGCAGCGTGTATGTGAAGTTATACGAAGGTCGCGCTCAGTGAGTGTGTCGACGCAAGACGTCTTTCGGAACCGCGTAGGACGCGGCGAAGTGAGATATAATACCTTCTGCAAGAAACTCCTCAAACGCGGATCGATACCAAACGGAATCTGCAGGGTCGTCAGTGTAGTCCTCATACGTCTTAACACCGCCGAATTTCCCGTCTGGCCAGGGTTCGATCCCCAAGACTTGGACTCCAAATTTCGCGCAACGGTGGAGGATGATTTCGAAGTCGTCTTTACTAAAATAGCGAATTGCGGGGACATCAAAACCTGTATTGAGGTCGTGCAACTCGGGGAAGATGTACTTGTCCAAAAACTGAGCCGTCTCGCGGTCCATATGTTATTCAAGCGATGCGCAGTCCCGATATGGACTTAAGGCCAAACGAAACTCTTGTGTTTGGATCGAACCACTCATCAGCCAACTCCTTGTAGATCGGTTGTTGATTCTTACTCAGCCTGACCAATAACATGTCACCAACCGGTGCGCCGTCCAAATAGCGCAACCTGCCATTCCTGTCGAATTTGGCCTTTCCATCGAGCATCAGTTTCTGAAACGCTGGAAACTGATGCAGGTTTTTGCGCGGTTAAGCGTATTTGACTATCGGGGCCCGACAAACCACAGTAGTCTTCTCCGGTCTGAGCGCGAATTTCGGCTAACGAAATAGGCTTCTCGACGTTTGCGGTTCTGAAGCGCGCTAAACGCGCGGAAGTATTGGCACGAGACTTGAGTGAGCCATAGCGAACGTCTCGCAAGTCGAGTGACAAAACAAATGTGCCGAAGGCCAAGCAAGGGGCGCATAAGCGATCCCGAAGCCGTAGTTAGGCGATCGGTCCTAATTTACAAAAATACTTCTTTAAAGCTTCTTCCCGATTTTTCGTAACAAATTATATCCTTACTTGCTGCAATTGCTAATGCATCTCGATCAAAACCATTTGATGATACGATAATTACTCTATCGGGTTTCCATAAAGCAGTTTTATTTTCTGCTACATCATCAACTGATGCGGATAATTTCATTACATCCTTTCTTTTTACTTTTCCTTTTAAATCTTTACATTCGATCCAATGATTTTCGACTTCTCTTTCTTTGCCAAAATACCAAATACCAAATACCTAATGCAATTAATCCGCAAGTAATCAGCGTAGAGCCTGCAATTTCAGGAAGCTGTTTTTGAAAATTATTTTCGGCTAATTTTTTAAAGCCGGGAACAATATCCATAAATGCGACTACAGATAAAATTATTCCTGCAATACCAAATTTCTTAATTAATTCGTATTTTCTATGATAGATTGCTCCGCGGATATCTACTTCATATGGTCTGGCAGAACTACTTCCATTGACTAAAGTTCTGAGTTCTGTAAAACCATATTCGAGGTTTCTTTTTGCCCACTTGCAAAATCCTCCTCTAATTTTTTACCATCAGAAATCTTATTCATATTTATCCGGACGAATATAGCTTTTATCGTTCTAAATACTTGATTTTAATTCGTATTAATTGTGAATCGAATTTTTAACTTTTGCAATATTACTTATTGATTTACGAATAATCCTTAGGAATGTCGCCTAACGTATTGGGTGTAAACGAAGTTGGCCGGAGGCCAATTTGTCCGAAGCGCGGTGCGCGCTTTTCTTCTTCCAAATTTGCGCGCGTCCGCAACGAGCCGAATAGGGTGAGCCGGTTGCGAGCGAGAGCGCAAGGACCGAGCACCGGAGCGAAACGCAGTGCAGCGGAGGAGCGGAGCGTTTACACCGAGTTATGCGATGTTTGGCGCCGCTTTCCGTACAACGTATTAAGCATTGGCCTTGAACTGCCGATGGGCCGACAGGAAGACATTTATCCCCTTACGTAAGTGCTACCGCGATCTTTGGGTTCAAAAGGCGGTGGACCAAGCGACCAGTTGAAAGCATCCAGGGCTCTTTTGGCGAGAGAACGGACTTCCTGCCATATTGGCTCGCGGGCGAGAGCGGATTCAGTCCAGAGGGCAGCGTTGGATTCGCCTGAAAAACCGGCCAGTTTGGCATCGATGGCGTCAAGAGCGTCCTTTTGCAGGTTGGTCGGAACAATATCGGCAACATGACGGGCAGAGCGGTAGGCAGAATCAAAATCTAGGGCGAGCTCATCGGCTTTAGAGACAAAATCAGGAAAGAGCCTCACTTGAACATCCGCTGGCTGAGCTAGAGCCTGTAAGGACCATAGGAGCAGATTGCGCCTATGAGTGGTTGAAGTATCATCCATTGAGTTCTTGGTCATGCCTTGGGACTAGTATGCTACGACATATTGTGACGAATACGTGATCCCTGTGGCGCCAAATTTCGCCTAACTCTAAATTTCCGAAGTTCGCATAAAATAGGTAACCTTTATTCGGAAGCTTTTTTCTTCAAGGCTTCCACCCCCGGAAGTTTTCTTCCTTCCATAAACTCGAGAGAGGCACCTCCACCGGTAGAAATGTGGGTAATCTTGTCGGCAATTCCTGCTTTGTTGATCGCAGCGATGGAATCTCGAAGTACTTGGAGGAAGAATTTATACAGACTTATTACGCTGGGTAAGATCACCAGTACCGAGAAGCAAACCAGGAACACTAATATCTTCGTCGATATCATCCCAGTGTAACCCTGTTCCTCCTCCACTAATTTCAAACTTTTGAAGCTGATTTTTGCTAGCTTTTCTTAATCTAGGAAAGTATGCGAGAGGTACAGATAAAGTTCTGCCGTCATAGAGAGATAACCAAAGATTGTCTTCATCAAACCAAATTCTTTGGGCTTTTGCTTCAGATACCGAAGAAATCATTCCATTTTCCTTGAATTATATCTAAATTCTTTTCAATCTCTTCTTCAATCCAATTTAATTCTTTTGAACTGAATCCGTAATTATCATCTAATAAAACATTCGGCTTTAACCAGAATTTAGCTAATTTCTCTCCCTTTCTTACATGAATGTGAACTGGTTCTCTTGGATTTCCCTCATTCGCAAAAAAGAAGAATTTAAATCCATTTCTTTCGAAAACCTTAGGCATTCAACCAATTTGAATATTGTATAACTTTTGAGCAAGAAAGAAACTATTTATATGTTTAGTAAATTAACAAAGATCTAATCAGCCAAATTCTTAATAACTAAGATATTTAGCAAAGTAAGCCATACCCAATAAAGTCCCGTAGAAAGGCCAAATTGAGAATGAAACAAGTGATTTACGTATGTCATTAAAGAAGCTCCCTTTAGGGGCTATAACATACAAATCAGCCGGTTTAATTTTTTTTTCATGTAATTTATCTATAAACTCGTTATATGAATTTCGAAAACTTTTTTCAAGAGCCAAGTAATACGAATCTAGAGAAAAGAAAAGCAATGTTGGAATATATGTTATGAACAAGTAATTTGCCTGCCCCTTTTCACCAACAATAACCAACATAGCTGAAACAATTGCTATACACCAAGCTTTAGACGAAGAACTATTTGTTGCCATCCTCTGGATGATTGATTGCAATAAAGTTAGATGTGCTTGAATTGCTTCTTCTGAGATCCTATTTTTTTTCTTAGTTGGCATTTCTTATTAGTATAGCTTCATCTATCCAATCGGATATGTTACTGCTTATGTAATTATAAACTTCTTTGCTGTCTAAGTAAGGTGGGTTATAAGCTTTTACAACCGAGGATAAGTTGGTCTTCCCTTCGTTGATTGTAAAAGTAGCAAAAGGGTTTGCCCCTTGGCTACTTTTGTTTCCGTCAGAGCCTTTTAAATTGTGAATGTAAATTCCTAAAATGCCCTTGTTACTGTCCCAGGTTTTCTTAATCTCATAGTTTATCCATTTTCTTTCGGAAGTATTGGCCCCAATCAAGACAATAGTGCAGGATCGGCCATACAATTGATCGTCTATCCATTTTTGAATTTCCTTGTCTCCTGCTTTAGTAATCGTTTCCCAATCGTTATCTTTGGCCGGTTGGTTACCTTCTATCGAACCAATATTTCGAACCTGTGAAACCCTCCAATTGTCTGGTTTGTAATGAAAACTGTAAAAAACTTTTCTGGCCATTTTATTTTCTTCCTATTTAATTTCTAAGGATACTTTAAATTGCTATTACGCCTAACTCTAAATTTCCGAAGTTCGCATAAAATAGGTAACCTTTATTCGGAAGCTTTTTTCTTGAGAGCTTCCACCCCCGGAAGTTTTCTTCCTTCCATAAACTCGAGAGAGGCACCTCCACCGGTAGAAATGTGGGTAATCTTGTCGGCAATTCCTGCTTTGTTGATCGCAGCGATGGAATCTCCTCCGCCAACTACCGTCTTTGCTTTGGACTTGGCGATCGCTTTGGCGATGGCCATGGTTCCGCCTGCGAATTTATCCATTTCAAACACGCCCATTGGTCCGTTCCAAAAAATGGTTCCAGCGTTTTTGATAATCTTTTCGTAGTTCGAAACCGTTTTGGAACCGATGTCCATTCCCATCCAACCGTCTAAGATTCCCATTTTGTCCACGGATTTTGTCTTTGCTTTTTCACTGAACTGATCCGCGATGATATGATCCACCGGAAGTTGGAGATCGACTCCCGCAACTCCGGCTTTTTCGATTAACTGAAACGCTTGTACTTCGAATTCTTTTTCCACGAGAGAATTTCCCACCGGAACCGCTCTGGATTTTAAGAATGTGTAAGCCATTCCTCCGCCGATGAGAAGGTGATTTACCTTATCAAACAGATTGGTAAGAACCTTGATCTTGGAAGAAACCTTAGAACCTCCGATGATAGCAACAAACGGACGAGCCGGTTTGGAAAGAAGAGCGGAAAGTTCCAGAATTTCCTTGTGCATTAGAAGTCCCGCATACGAAGGAAGGAGATGGGCGATTCCTTCTGTGGATGCATGAGCCCTATGAGCGGCACCGAAAGCGTCGTTCACATAGATGTCGGCAAGAGCTGAGAGTTTTTTGGAAAAACCCGGATCATTCTCTTCTTCTTCCTTGTGAAAACGGACGTTTTCGATCACGAGGATTTCTCCGTCTTTGAGTTCTTTGGAAAGTTTTAAAGGTTCGTCTCCGATTACGGTTTTAGAGAAGTAGACGTTTGACTTAACGAGCCCTTTGAAAGTCTCAACGACCGGGGCCAAGGAGAATTCCGGATTTGTTTGTCCTTTAGGTCTTCCCAGATGACTTGCAATGATTATTCTTGCTCCTTTTTTAATCAGAAGTTCGATCGTAGGGAGAGTCTTTTCGATTCTGGTTTTATCGGTAACTTTTCCGTTTTCTATGGGAACGTTAAAGTCTACCCTCAGAAAAACTCTTTTTCCCGAGAGGTTGACGTTTTCAAGTCTAGGTAATTCCATGAATTAACCTTTCTTCGCCATATAGCGGATCAGATCCAGAACTCGGTTGGAATATCCCATCTCGTTGTCATACCAGGAAACGAGCTTAAAGAATCTGGAGTTGAGTTCGATACAAGCGTCTTGGTCGAAGATGGAGGAGAGTGTGGAACTTACAAAGTCGTTGGATACTACCATGTCTTCTGTGTAACCGAGAATTCCTTTCATGGATCCTTCGGAAGCTTCTTTCATCTTTGCGGAAATTTCTTTAAGAGAAGTTTCTTTCGTAGTTCTCACGGTTAAGTCCACAACAGAGACGTCCGGAGTAGGAACACGGAAGGACATACCAGTCAGTTTTCCGTTGACTTCGGGGATACAAAGTCCCACCGCTTTTGCCGCACCGGTCGCCGCAGGAATGATATTCTGCATCGCTCCTCTTCCGCCTCGGAAGTCCTTTTTAGAAGGTCCGTCTACGGTAGGCTGAGTCGCCGTTGTTGCGTGGATCGTAGTCATCAGACCTTCTTCGATTCCAAAGTTATCAAGGACGACTTTGGTGATCGGGGCCAGGCAATTTGTAGTGCAGGATGCGTTGGAAACGATATGATCGGTTGCCGCGTTGTATTTCTCGTTGTTGACACCCATTACGAATGTGGGGATATCCTTGTCCTTTGCAGGCGCGGAGATTACGACTTTTTTCGCTCCCGCTTTTAGGTGTTTTTCCGCTCCCGCTCTGTCGGTAAAAAGTCCGGTGGATTCGATCACGTAGTCTACTTTCAGGTCTTTCCAGGGAAGTTTTTCAGGATCTCTTTCGGAAACGCAGAGAACTTTTTTTCCGTCTACGATCAATTCTTTATCGGTGTGCTCAACGGTTCCTTGGAATCTTCCATGAGTGGAATCATATTTGAGTAAGTAGGCCAAATTATCAGGAGTAACTAAATCATTGATTGCGACAAATTCCAAATTAGGGTCTTTGATTCCTGCACGGAAAACGAGTCTTCCGATTCTTCCAAATCCGTTGATGGCTATTCTAGTCATTTTTTTCCCTTTGTTGTTTTAGATTTATTTCAGGTCTCCCGGTTCGGTGTGCGTTCAGGGAGAATTTTTTAAGGTTTGATACAGTATTTTCCCAGATAATTCTCTTGAAAATCCGTTTTTTGGGAAGAATTTGGGAATGAGTCCGGGATTTTTATAAGAAATCCTCGCTTGGCCTTGTTGCGGAATACGGATCTGTTGTTCATTCTACTTTGTATAAAGTGGAAACGGCCAAATGATAGGATCCTACAAACATCGTTGAAAAATGGTCGTTTAATAGTAGTATAACGTTAAAATTATGAATCAACCGATTATTAGACTTTGGGGAATGGAAAAGATTGGGCTGATTATAGAGCACAAAACCGGAGTGATCTATTCAAACCAGACAGGCGGATATGTTTGTTCACAACCGAAGGCCGAGGGGGCTTTTGTTCCGATTGAGGATCCGGAAAATAAAATTCAAATGGAGTTGCGGAAGTATTTTATCGGACCTAAATGGAACGGTTGGTGTAGTGCGGGGATTGATGAGGAAACGGCGGATTTTATAGATTCGCTTTTAGTGTCTTTATATTTTCTTCCCAATTTGAAGGTAGATAGGAATAGAGTGTCCCAATCGCACGAAGCGTGGATTTACGTAAATCTTTTGCCGAAGAATGAAAATTCGGAATACCAAGCGTATTATGGATTTTCAGGAAAATCCGGAATTCTTACTTGGGAAAATAGCGATTGAGAGTTAAATTTACTACAACGAGATTGTAAAAGAAAGAAGTTGTGAGAACTCCGACGTTTTTTGTAAAACGTTTTGTATTGAAATTCTTTTACTTGAACTCTTTTTAAAACTTTGGAAGGTTTCGTTTTAATTTTAACGTGAGTTCGGTATAACAAAATGCGAAAGCGATTATTATGCTGCGACTTGAAACGGCGCCCCTTAGAAAGCCGTTTCACTGAGTTTAGGCAGCAACACTTTAGTTTCTTATTCGCCCAAATTTTCAACCGCCGAACTCACGTTAATTTTATATGGGAATCGGTAAAACATTTCGTTTTCTAAACTCAATCTCACTCCCGCCGAATGATCATAGAGAATGAGGCACTTATTTCGATTGGTCGTTTTCTGAACTCAAGCGAACCGCTCTCAGGATCGTGTTAATTTCGCAATTACGTTAAGAAGATTGTGGGCCTGCGGGATTTGATTGAAAAAAGTTTCTGATTAAAATTTCATCCATCATCAAATTCGTAAGAGGTTTTGTTTTGAAATCCGATGTGGAACCGAATTGAGAAAATTTATTTTTATCATCCGGATTTTCCGAGGTAGTCAACATGACTATGATTGTACTAGTTTGAAGTGCCTTATCTAATTTTTTATATTCTTCTAAAAATTCCCAACCGTTCATTCCGGGCATATTGATATCCAGAAAAATGAGATCGGGAAACGGCTCCGGATTTTTCGGTTTATTTTTTAAAAAATCCAAAGCCTCCTGACCGGATTGTTTTGCGATTACAGTTTCCGCATAATTTCCTTTGCGGATCACTCTTTCATGAAAAAAATTATCGTCTTGGTTATCGTCGATAAGGAGAATACATTTTAATTTTTGATTTTTCATGGATTTAAGATAGGAATGTTGAAATAAAAAGTGCTTCCTATTCCTATGGCGGACTCTACCCAAATACGGCCGTTGTGTAATTCTATGATTTTTTTGCAATGAGCCAAACCGATTCCGTGGCCTTCGTATTCTTCTTTGATATGAAGTCTTTGAAAGATGAAGAAGATCCTATCCAAATATTTGGATTCGATTCCGATTCCATTGTCTTGGATTGAAAAATGCCAATGGTCACCTTCATTTCGATAGCGGATCCGAATTTCCGGATCAGTTTCTTTTTTGGAGAACTTGATCGCGTTCGTAATCAGATTCTGAAGAAGTTGTCTGAATTCCACCTCGTATACGTTCAGGCTCGGAAGAGAGTCGGAAGTGATTTTGGCCTTGGAATGGAGAATCAAGTTTTCGAGATCGGAAAGAACTTCTGAGAGAGTAAGGTTTAAATCCGTAAGAGCTAATTTTTGATCCCTTCCGATTCTTGCATACATAAGAAGGGCTTTTACGAGAACGCTCATTCGTTTGGTTGCTTGATCAATCGTTTTTAAATGACGGTTCACGTTCGAATCGAATGCGTTACCGTAATCCTCTTCCAAAATTTGAATGTAGTTGGATACGGTTCTAAGAGGTTCTTGTAGATCGTGAGATGCAAGAAATGCGAATTGCTCCAGTTCCTTATTTTTGACTTCCAATTCGTTTTTTCGAATCAACGTGGCTTCTTGATTTTTTCTTTCTGTAATGTCGATGATGGAGGCAAGAACCATAAGGCCTTCATCTGTATCGATTGGATTCAAACCGATTTCGACTTGCACTTCGGACCCGTTCTTTCTGCGAGCGAATAAATCTCTTCCCGTGCCCATCGATCGAACAGAAGGGGATTGAAAGAATTGATTTCTCCGGCCCGGATGTTCTGTACGAAAACGTTCTGGGAGCAGTATTTCCAATTTGGTTCCGATCAATTCTTCTCTTTCGTAACCGAAGAGTTTTTCGGTCTGTTCGTTTACAAGAGAAATCGTTCCTTCCGCGCTTACCAAAACCATTGCGTTCGGCGCGGACTCGACTACGAGACGAAATCTTTGTTCCGCTTTTTTTCTTTCTGTGATGTCGATGATAGAAGCTAAAACGAGGGTTCCGTCCGCGGTTACGACCGGATTCAAACCGATTTCGATTGGAAACTCGGCTCCGTCTTTTTTGAGTCCGAAAAGTTCCCTACCTGCGCCCATCGGTCGAACTTTTGGAGAAAGAAAAAAGGAATCTCTAAATGCGGGATGATTCTTGCGGTATCGATGCGGAAGAAGTTCTTCCACAACCTGTCCGATCAATTCGATTCGGTCATATCCGAACAATTTCTCGGCTTGGTTATTGATATAAACGATCTTGCCATCCCGATTCAGCAATAAAATTGCGTTCGGGACGGATTCGACCATCAGTTGGAATGTAAGTTCTGAATGTTTCATTTTGAATCGATCAGATTTTACTCATCGAATTGTCTGAGTATGAACGTTCGAACGAAAAGGAGTCGGGTCAAGATATCATGCGGATCGAGCCTTGTCAAATCGTAAAATCGAAAATTTGAATATTCAAATTCACGCTATTGTTACTTTAAAACCTTGGAAGTTAGTTACGAACGAATTGATTTTTGGCTTTTTAGTTGAAAAATCTTGAACAAATATTGGGACTATACTCGAAAAATCGATTTCAAAATTGAAAGCGGTATGAGAAAATTTTAGAGAGCTTTTCCCAGGATGTATTCGATGGGAATCGGACCAAAATCTCTGGAATCTGAACAGGAATCCCGATTGTCGCAGAGTAAAAAGTAATCTTGATCTTTGAGAATTAAAGGTTCGCTATTGTCCCGACTGGAAAAACTTGCGGGAAACGGTCCTCGTTTATCTTCGAACTGGAGTACAAATCCGCTCCCAACGCCGGAAAGGTCTTCCGGATTATTGTTACGATATAGAATCTTATTTTTCATCTGAATGATGTCACCCGGTTTACCTGCAATTCTTGAAAAGACGACCTTACCTTTTTGAGTCGGATGTTTAACTAAAACCAAATCGCCAAGATATAGGTTGGATCGATTCACAAAACGGGAGAAATAAATTCTTTTTCCAGGGGGATAGGTAGGAAGCATTTCTTTCGTTTCCAATGTGAACGGAAAAAAAGAAAAAATCGAATCAGTGACGCCGCAATCAAACCGATTAAAAGTCCGATCCCGGCTTGTTTGAGAATAGATTTAATTTTTTCCCTTTTTTCTTTTTCTTGGTTGGAAGAACTTCCACTCATGCGTACATTCTTTTGTCGATTGGAATAGGGTCAAAGAAAATCTTTGTTTTAAACTTGTTTTGATTACTTAGGAAAAGATCAGGAAGAGGGGAAATCGATGAAATCAAATTACCAAATTCTGGAGTATATGGGAAAAAAACCCCGGATTCACGAATCCGTTTTTCTGGCTCCTGGTTCTCAGGTGGTCGGGGATGTGGTGATTGGAAGAAATTCTTCCATTTGGTTTCAGACTTTGGTTCGAGGAGACGTTAATTATATACGGATCGGTGAAAATGTGAATATTCAAGATCTCACGATCATTCATGTCGCAAGAGATGTATATCCGGTTGAAATCGGAAATAACGTGTCCATCGGACACAGAGCGACGATTCATGGATGTAAACTCAAGGACAACGCGTTTGTGGGTATGTGCGCCACTTTGATGGACGATGTGGAAGTTGGGGAATTTGCATTTATCGGAGCCGGAACTTTGGTTACGCCGGGGAAAAAAATTCCTCCCGGAGTTTTGGTAATGGGATCACCGGGAAAGATCGTTCGGGATATCACTGATAAGGAAAGAGAAATTATCACTCGAACGGCCGGAAATTATCTCAAATACAAAGAGAATTATCTGCAAGATCCGTTCTATTCGAGAGGTTAGAAGTGAGAATCGATGTCCGTGGGAACGATTGCGTGATTGCGTTTTATAGTAAAATTCCCGTTTTTCCGTTTCTAAAATGTGGGAACACCTCATTGTACCGAGAATTCTTGGTTAAGATTCTTGTAATACTTTTCACAAATTCTTTGTTTACAAGAAGGATGGGCGTATGACTCGAACATCTCTTCCTGGTGTATACATTCGAGGAATCGGGGTCATTGGTTGGCCTCTTGCGTCTTTATTACTTTTGCTTCAAGGAAAGCTTGGAAAATTTCAGGTTTACGTAGAACCGTATCGGCTCAAAAAATCCGAAATTCCTACGATCCTATCGCTTGTAGAAAAAGGAGGGATCGTTGTTGATACGGAGGATAATCGTGTTAGGGAATTTTTTCCCGAATTTATTTCAAAAAAAGATGCGCTTGAAAAATCGGTGGTGCTCTGCGATTGTTCTCCTCCGGGAGTGGCCGATTCGAGAATCAAAGAATATGATACGTTAGAATATTCTAAAATTCAAATGTTTATCGCTCAGGGAAGCGAACACAAGTTTGGACCTCAATTTTTGTATCCGGACGCGAGAAAGTTTCTGGAAAATAAAAAACTCCCAAGATTTTTGCATGTTTCCACCTGTAATACGCATACTTTAGCGGGTACTCTTCGTTTATTAATCGAAGAATCTCCCGACGAATTGGGATCTATTTTAGAAGAAGCGGACTTTTTAGTGATTCGAAGAGATGCAGACATGGCAAAGGACGATCCGCATGTAACCGGACCTCTTCTTGTCAAGCCCGAGGCGGAGTGGGGAACCCACCATAGCAGATTGTTAAACGAACTTTATTCTCAAATCGGAACCAAACTGCCACTAACTTCTTCTTCGGTTACGATTAATTCTCCTTATATGCATTTGGTTCGATTTCGTTTTCGATTGAAAAAAAACATACCAAAAGAAGTCATCCTGAGGAGATTACAGAATGATCCGTATTTATCTACGACCGAGCTGGTTTCTACAAACTCGATTTTTTCTTCGGGAAGGGATCGAGGACTATACGGAAGAATTTTTTCTCACGCCGTGATTCTCCTCGGTTCTCTGGAAATTTTGAAGAAAGAGGTCCGGGGCTATGCGGCGACGCCCGGGGATTCTAATATTCATATCTCTACAATTTATGCCATCTTTCGCGGGCTCGGGATTGAATTTGAACCGGTTGCTGAATCTTTTCTCCAGAACATAGTTTTGCAGGAAATCTAAAATCCTCTGTTTATAAGAAAATCTTGTGGTTCCAAAACCCACCCAGTTCTACAAAAAGAGTTTCTGGGAAAGGATTTTTTTCTTGAACCCATTTGTTATATTGAAATAAATGTCTAATATAACAACATCTAAACTCAAGAACCCTTAGTACGAGGCAGGAAAACAGAAATGAAAGCTGAGAGCATTTTAGAAACGATCGGGAATACACCCCATGTAAAAATTAATCGCTTGTTTAAAACAAAGAGCGAGGTTTATGCAAAATTAGAAAGATCGAATCCGGGCGGATCTATAAAGGACCGAATCGCACTTTCCATGATTGAGGATGCGGAAAAAACCGGAAAACTCACTAAGGATAGCATCATTGTAGAACCTACTTCCGGAAACACTGGAATCGGTTTGGCTCTTGTTGCCGCTGTCAAAGGTTACAAGCTTCTTTTAGTAATGCCTGAGTCCATGAGTGTGGAAAGAAGAAGAATTATGGCCGCTTACGGAGCGGAATTCGAACTAACTCCGAGAGAGAAAGGAATGCCGGGAGCGATTGAAAAAGCAAAACAAATCGTGGCAGAAAACCCAAAAGCTTGGATGCCCCAACAGTTTGAGAACGAAGCGAATATCAAAGTTCACGTGGAAACGACAGCTCAAGAAATTGCAAAAGATTTTCCAGACGGACTAGACTACGTAATTACAGGAGTCGGAACCGGAGGACATATCACAGGTGTAGCTCAGGTTTTGAAGCAAAAATTTCCAAAGTTGAAAGTGTTTGCGGTTGAGCCGGAAGCATCTCCCGTAATTTCGGGAGGAAAACCGGGCCCACACCCGATTCAAGGGATCGGAGCGGGCTTCATTCCTAAAAACCTTCACACGAATCTTTTGGACGGAACCATTCAAATCAGTAAAGACGAAGCATTCGAATATGCACAAAGAGCGGCAAAGGAAGAAGGACTTTTTATCGGAGTTTCTTCCGGCGCAGCGCTTGCGGCAGTTGCAAAAAAATTACCGGAGATTCCCGAAGGTTCGAAAATATTAACTTTCTCTTATGATACAGGAGAAAGATATCTTTCGATCGAAGGACTTTTTCCGGTTCCTGCGAACGCGTAAAAAGTTTTTTCTGATCGAAATCCTTTCCAATTGTCCCCGGAGAAATACAAAATCCGGGGTATCTTTACAAAATAGAAAAACCGAGAATGTAAAAGCGATATTTAATTGAAAATCTGAAACTAAACGAAACCTTAAGAATTAGTGTCCTCACTTATCATTGTCGAATCCCCCTCCAAAGCAAAAACTATCGGCGGCTATTTAGGCAAAGAATTTAGAATTCTTGCAACACTCGGGCACGTGGCCGATCTTCCTAAGACGACTCTCGGATTGGATCTGAAGAATCGTTTTGAACCGGAATACGTGGTTCTTCCCGGAAAGAAAAAAATTCTTTCCGAAATCGTAAGGGCGGCAAAAGAATCTCAAAGAATTTTTTTGGCAACTGATCCGGATCGAGAGGGAGAATTTATCAGTGCCTATATCCGGGATCGTCTGAAAAAAAAATCGAATGTCTTTCGGATTCGTTTTACGGAAATCACGCGAAGCGCGATTCTGAGTTCTTTACAAAATCCCGATACGATCCGTGAATCTTTGGTTGAAGCCCAGAAAACGAGGAGAGTCGGAGATAGGCTGATCGGTTATTTCATCAGTCCCGTTCTCTGGAAGGAGATCGGTCCGGGACTATCTGCTGGAAGAGTACAATCTGTCGCTTTAAAGTGGATTTGTGACAGAGAGGAAGAAATTCGAAATTTTAATTCGGAAGTATATTATAATGTACTATTGTATGTGCGCGATAAAAAAGGGATCGAAGGTGTTTTTCAAAGGGTGGGCGATCGTATTTTTTCCGAAGAAAAAGCGAATCTGATTTTACAAAATGTTCAAAAGGAAAAGAATCTCCGGATTTCTGAAAAAAAAGAATCTCGTGAAAAAAACTTACCTCCTCCTCCGTTTCAAACGGCAAGTTTACAACAGGAAGCTTTTCGAAAATTACAATTCTCTTCTAAAAAAACGATGAGCGTTGCTCAGAAACTTTACGAAGGAATGGATCTTGGAAACGGTAAAAGAGAGGGGTTGATCACATATATGAGAACGGATTCCGTTCGTTTGAGTCCGGATTTTGTAGAGCGGGCAAACTCTTGGATCATTTCCGAGTTCGGTGAAACTTTTGCGAACCGACTTGAGCGTAAAGTTAGAAAATCCGGTAAGAAAATTCAGGACGCACACGAAGCGATCCGCATTACAAATCCGTTTTTAATTCCCGAAAGCGCGAAAAATTTTTTAGGAAAGGAAGAGGCTTTTCTTTACGGGCTGATTTGGAAACGAACCATTTCGTATCTTCTACCTCCGGAAGAATTCTTAAAAACCGAATATTCCGTTTTTGTGGCCGGAGAATGTTTTCAATTGGAAACTAAAAAAACTCTTTTTCCCGGATATAAAATATTAAACGAAGTGGATAAAAAGGCGAATCCAAATTGGGAAAAAGGAGAGTTGTTGACCCTTCAGAAAGTGGAGTGTGAGAAAAAACAAACGGAACCGCCTCCTCGATACTCAGAAGGCACTCTCGTCGCAAAACTGGAAAGGGAAGGGATTGGTCGGCCTTCCACATATTCAACGGTTTCGGAGATTCTTGTTAAAAGGAAATACGTCGAACAGGAAAAGAAATTTTTTTATCCGCTTCCATTGGGAGAAAAGGTCAATTTTTTTCTGCAATCCGGTTTCGGAGGTCTATTTCGGGAAAAATTTACCGTGGAGCTCGAATCAGATTTGGATAGGATCGAAAAAAACGAGATTGATTCTTTTTCCATATTAAATCGACTTTGGTCCGATCTACAAACTCAGATTCAGAATAGCAAGTTTGCCGCTTCCACGTTTCGAAAAGAATGGGTAGAGATTCGGGAAAAGAAAAAAGAAACGGGTTGGGGGATTTGTCCTCTTTGTAGGGATGGTTCTCTTCAAAAGAAAAAAACGTCTCGAAAAAAAGAATTCTATCAATGTAGCCGCTTTCCCGATTGTGAATACGTAAGCTACGAACTTCCTAAACCTTAAACTTTCTCTATCGTATTTTGCAAAACTTCAATTCTATAAAGCGCCCCGCCCGAACTTAGAAGGTGGGAAACTACTACAAGAATGAGACAACGAAAAAAGTTTGTTTGAAAGATGGTTATACAACCGCTTTTGGGATGAGCCTTTCATAAGATAAAAACACTTTTCATTTTCGTTTCGGTATCACGGACCAAGTGCCTTCAATTTTTTGAACTTGAAGTGGAATATCGTACAGGTTCTTTAAATTTTTTTCGGTAAAACATTCTTCGATTGGACCGAAATGGATTACCTTTCCGTCTTTCAACAACACCGCTTTGGAATAAAATTCCGGAATTTCTTCGGGTCTATGTGTGATGTAAAGAGAAGTGAATTTTTTTTTAGAATGATATTCTTTTAAAAATCCTAAAAAGTCCTCTCTTGCGGTTAGATCCAAAGAAGAACAAGGCTCGTCCATAATAAGAAAATCCGGTTCGTTTACGAGGCTTCGCAAGAATAAGATTTTTTTCTTTTCGCCGGAGGAAAGAGTCGTATAGAGCTGATCTTTTTTGGAAGATAGATTCGCATCTTTTAGGATCTGTAACGTTTTGGCTTCTTCTTCCGGGGATGGGTCACGGTAATAACCGATCGTGTGAAATAGTCCTGTTAGTATTACATCCTTTACCGTAAGTTTTCTTTGAAGTGAATTCTCTTGTTGGGAGGAGTCCAGGATACCGATTCGCTTTCTCAAATCCTGGATTGGTATTTCTCCGTAGATCTCTTGAAACAATCGGATTTTACCGGAGGTAGCCCAGATCATACCGTAGATCAGATTGACAAGAGTACTTTTTCCGGCCCCATTTCTTCCCAAAAGAACGCAGTGTTCGTTTGTTTTAATTTCAAAACTCACCGAATCTAAAATCGTTTTTCCAGTCGGTCTATAGCTGATTTTCTCGATGGACAATAAAGAATCGATTTTCAAACGGTTTTTAGTTCTCCATTTTTGCAATTTCGTACAACTTTCTGAGTTTCTCGCAAGTTTCTTCGAATGTCTTTTTATCCGCAAAATCGTATTTACGAAGTATAGTTTCATCTATCGTGAAAAAGGAAACTTTCTTATCGATATAATCCATCATCATATTGGCGAGATAAACGAGTTCCACTAAATCGTGATATACGCTGTCTACGTTCATAAAGGGTCTATGATGAAATTCGATCATTTGAACTAGATCCGGAGGGAAGTCCCATTTTTTAGCTAAAAGAGCGCCTAATGTAGGATGGGAAATTCCGATTGAAATTTCCTCTAAAATCGTTGAGCTTCCGAAGTCCCGATCTTTTTGATAATTTGTGAGTTTTATGAATAACTTCTGATTGAGTGAAAGTAGAATGAATTTTCCCAAATCGTGAAGTAGAGCTCCGGCGGCGGCAATATCCGCGACTCTACTCATTCCACCTCTGCCCGCTATTTGACGGATGAAAAAGCTACACATATTGGAATGATTCCAAACTTCTTGTAATTTCGCATAACGTCCGTCCATGATCTTTCTCACTCCGGAAACGTAGAGAAGATTTCTTACGTTCTTAAGGCCGACTACCTTAACAGCTTGAACGATCGTGTTGACCTTATTTCTACTCGCGAATCCCGCCGAGTTGGAAAGTTTTAACAAGTCTACGCTGAGTGCCGGATTTTTTTCGATTTCGTTTGCAATAATTCCAAGATCGGAATCCGGATTGTTGCACAACGAGATGATTTTAGTGAGAGTGTTCGGAAGTGGGGGTAGTCCTTCTATCTCCATCAGAATTTTTTCTTTGAGCTTTGTGGTGATTTCGATCGGAACGATTTGTTGAGGTACTACAAGAGTGGCTCTTGTCAATTTCCCGTCCGTATCGATCTTGAATTTATCAGAACCGATTCCTGAGTTTTTCAAAAGGAGTTGAATCAAAACCAAACCGAGTCCCGCGCTTTCCTGAGAGTCGGATATGTCCATAAACGCATCGGAAAGATCGTTGTACTTTTTAGCGGATTCTATTCTTTTTTTGATTCTATCTAGTTCCTGCGGTAAAAGAGCGGAATCGTTTTCCACTAAAATCGCGAAATTGTTATTCACCATCTTCGCGCGAAAGTGAATTTGAAAACCGCTGTTCTGCAAAATCTCCTTCTGCTCGTCCCAATGATGCGTTATCTCCTGTTGAAAGGTTTTCATTCCTTTCGAATAATGATCCGCATTATGAATGTCTAGATCCTTTTTGAGAAAGTAAATCCGCTTTGCGTTCGCTTTGTTCGCATTCATCAGAATTTCTTTTAGGATTGTAGAAATGACTTCCGTTAAAAAGAGCCTGTCTATCTTTCCGAGAATATTAAGCAATAAATTATAGAGTTGTTGGTGGTCTTCCTCGGACACAAATTTATATTCGATATCTATGTCTTTTCCGCTGAGGAGAGTTTCTGTAAGTTCCGGTATGTTTAGCATTTACTTTGCCCGTTTCGGAACAATTTTTTCCGTGTTTCCCAAATAAATCCAGTCTTTCCGAAAATCTTTGTCCGGGGTATTTTGTATTCTTTTCCCGACATCCGAGATCGGGTGTCGGAGGGTAAAGATGGCTTTGGTCAGAAAAACAGAAAACGAAATCGACCGGCAACTTCGTTATTTTTTAGAAGAAAAATTGGAGGGAATTTTGGAAGAGGCTCAGAAAACGAGAAAACGACGTCAGGAACTGTTTCACACCAAAAAAAATCAAAAAGATGGAGCAGATCCAGAACAAGCAGACTGTGCACAAAAAGAGATTCAATTAACGCTTTGGGACGAGGGATCGATGTGAACATAATAAAAGGATGGACAGTCCTGGAACCGGTTCTTAAGATTGAGCCGATGGACAATAGCTTCTTTTCAGAAAGCGAAAACACCCAGAGTTTTCCGGTAAAACGGGACATTCTCGATATTATGGATTCGTATCGATATATGAATTCTTCCTATTTCTTTGATTTTCTTTCCGATGGGCGTTGGGATCATGGCACCGGTTGGGTTGAAAAAAATATGAACGAGGTCGATTGGTCTACACGTTATGCTCCCGAGAGTATCGAGCGTTATCAGAAACAGCCAAAGTTTTCTTGAAAGTTTCCGTAGAAAAACCCTTTTTTTATTCTTTACCAATGTTTTTTGTTTTGAATGCAAAGGAACCTTTTGAATAAAACTTTATAGGACACTTTTATAAAATCCAAAGATAGCGGTCCTAAAATCAAATTTCTGTATGAAATTACCGCTTTAGTAACCATCATCCAGTAGAAATTCATTTTATAGAGATTTTCTCTAATTGTTCTTTAAAAAGAGTAAGACGAAATTCCTTTTAGAATCTGTCCCAATTGGGATACTCCTACCGGGAGTGTTCCAGCAATAAAGACCGTTAGAAAGTTCATAAATTAACGTGAGTTCGGCGGTTGAAAATGAGAAAGAATTTTCTAAAAGTAGGAGTTCCTATTTTTAGAATTTGTTCGTAAAATCGCGATCTGTCATAGTTCCCATATTTTAAAAATAGATTTACAAAGTTCAAATTCCAATTTCCTACAGAAAAATAAATCATGGATTCTTACGACCCTGCTCACGTTAGATTAATGTGAGTTCGACCTAAGAAAAATTGGGCGAATAAGAAACTAAAGTGTCGCACTTCCTAAGGGCCCCATAAATACTTGGATCCGAAGATAAATCTGTCGGAATTACGACAATCTTCTGTGAAAAGTCGGCCCCAGAACGCGCCCTAAACACCGACCCATAGGAAGGTGTTTGCTGGTTCAGGAAGCGTTGTGCCTGAGTTTCCCCGCATTTGGGTGGTGGGGAGAGGAGAATAACTCTATTTCGCTTTCTTTCTCAACTTCGTTGAGAGCCGCTCACGACGAAGTTGTTCGCTGGCTATTTCGCTCTCTACGGGTCGCGAAATAGGTGGAAAAGCTCTGGAGATTTTTCTCTATCAGAAAATCATACTTCTCGCAAGTAAAAAGCCTCATTCCCGTCGGAATACTTGCATTTTATTGTATGTAAAGTTCTATTCACTAAAATCTAACCCCTAATCACTAACACGTCGGAACACTTCAAAAATATCAGTTTTTGATCCTTATGATCCCAAAAGCCTTCTTAATTTCTGGGGTTGGTTAGGAATCGTTCTGCTGAGTTGTCCTGATTTTGGGTGATTGAAGTATACCGAACTCACGTTAGATCAAATTCATTTTATCCCTATCATTCAGAAATTTCCGTTATTCTTGTTGATACGGATCTTTTGCCGATTTACGACAACATGATTGTATTT
>NZ_AHMT02000052.1:240000-262500 GCF_000243815.2 Leptospira alexanderi serovar Manhao 3 str. L 60
CAATTTATTTCTCTTCTGAAAGCGAATTTGGATTCTTTTCTGGAACCTATTTCGAAATGAACCCAGATATAACGATTCTTGGGAGAAAGTAGGATTTTAGAAATCATTTTGAATCCTTCAAAATCGTTCGTTTTCGACGAAAAGTGAGTCGGAATTCTTTTTTCTCCTCAAGAGAAAATCTCTTTTCTACCGATTTGATTGGATAGAGGTCTCAGAGTGAGAATTTTCAAAAGCATATTCTATTTTCTATTGCTGTTGATCGTTTGCGAATCAGTTGCACTCGGGGCCGTTGTATGGTCCTTTTTGGAATCTTCTTTGGCCTCCTTTGAACTTTTGAAAGTCGGTTCGGATAATCGAGCCAGGGACACATTGGGCACTCTTGCAAAAGCGGCCGAAAATTCCGGCGTAGACGGCTCTTACGACGATATGAACTTCATTTTTTCCAGATTGGTTAAGGTTTCCGACAGAGACACCGATGGTTATACAATCAAAGAGATCTTTTTGACAAACGAGGTGGGAATTGTTCTCGCTCATTCCAATTCGGAATATCTTAGGGAAAGTTTAAAAAAAAGAAAGCCGGTCGCCTTGTATCAGGATTCTTTATATACGAGAGCTTTTCATCTTCGTAAGTGGCAAATTGGTATTCCGGTCCTTTTGAGAAAAAAGGAGGAAACTTCTTCTAAGAGTATTTTCTTTTCTAAGTTCGAAAGTTTTTTTCCGGAGATCAACGAACCTGAGATTCTTCTTTCCGCGGCAGTCTATCACCCCGTAAAATTGGAGAGGGTGGCGGCGATTCATATGGTCTATGATCGAGGTAATTTTCGGAAGTTCGTCTTTCGGCAAACGGAACTTTTGGAATGGCTTCTCCGAAATGATTCCCTGATCGCTCTCGGTGCCGCTGTGTTCTTGGAATGTATCTATCTCTTACTAACCTTGGGCAATTCCACAAAGAAATCGGCTCCGGATAGGAATTCCAGACCGCTTATGGAGAAGGTTTCTCATACAAACGCGACTCACGTTCCCGTTCTTGTAAAACAATCCAGTCCGTTGGATTCAGTCGTTTTTCCCGGGAGTTTGGGAAGTCCTACGGAAAATGTCGAGGTAGCTTTCGTGCAAACGACACCCGTTACCACTCAAACTCCGGTCGAATCGGCGGTCCAAACTCAGGCGCTTTCTGAGACTGAATCGACTACTCAACAAAAGGTTGAAGTAGCGACGGTAGTCCAAACGGAGCCGATCATTTCTCAATTAAATCCGGACATTGCCTCTGAAGAAGTTTTGGACGCGATTTATTTAGGGTAAGATACAGAAGTGGAAATCAGATCCAGACTTTCCGGAGATATTCTCAAACTCAAACTTAGAGGACATTTGGACTCTGTGAGTGCAGAGGATTTTTATTCCTATTTGAAATCGAAATGGGAAGAGGGGATTCGCAAATTTTTATTCTCTTGCGAAGAGTTGGAATATATAGAATCCGAAGGGATCTGCGTTCTTGCAAGATTCGAGAACTTCTTGAAAAACAGAGGGGCATCTTCTGCTTATTGCGCGTTCAACGAAGAATGCAAAACCCTTTTGAGCTTTTTAGGCTTCGGTAGATCCATCGCTTTTTTTGAGGATCCTCAACGCGCCGAGGAATATCTTTCTTTGATCAAAATTCAGGATCAGAGGAGGAATCGATCTGCTTCGACTCCAACCTCAAGGATCAAAAGAAATTCTCCTGTACAGTTCTACTCTTCCAGTTCTTCTCCGAAAGGTACGATTTCTCACGGTTCCCGCTCGTATGTTCCGGAGATTCAGACCGTTCCCGAACTTGAGATCGAATCGGGTAAGACTCAAAAAACTTCCGAGTCAGAGACTTTGAAAGCGGAAAATCCTCATGGTATTTCTAGTCAATCTCAAAGATTGCAGGCGTTCTTAAACGAAGAAAAGGAGAAGAAAAAACCTTCTATTTCTCAAGAAGAAGTTTCGGTATTTTCTGAGAATTCTTCCTTATCCGATGTAACCAAGTCTTTCGTTTCGGATCGAAGTTCCGCAGCATATTCGGTAAAGTCCGTTCTTGAAAAAGCGATTCAAACCGAAAGGAATTTTCCCAAAAGAATTATTTATTGCGGGGCTTGTTCTTCGAGAATTCGAGTTTCAAAACCCGGAAGATATCAGTGCCCGGCTTGTCAGATTCAGTTTGACTTGAACACCATGGACGGAGTTCGATACTTAGAAAAACTTATAGGAACTTGAGAATTGTCCAACGCCGCATCGCGAAGTATTGCACTTTCTTTTTACACATTTTTATCTAGAATTTTAGGACTGATTCGGGATCATTTTATGGCGGTTTCTTTCGGAACCGGAATGGTTGCTTCCGCGTTTTCAGTGGCGTATCGTCTTCCGAATATGTTTCGAAATCTTCTTGCGGAAGGAACTCTTTCCCAATCCTTTATGCCTCTTTACTCGGAGTTCGGAAAGATTGGAGAAGAAGAAGCGAAAGTGATGAGCGGGGCGGTTCTTTCCTTTTTGTTTTTTGTTTTATCTCTTCTTGTAGGAATCGTATTTTTTCTTTCTCCTTTTTTTCTCCCGATTCTCGTCGGAGGAACGAAAGAATATTCCGATTTAGTAATAGAGCTTACATATATTCTGTTTTTCTTAATCGTTACGGCGAGTTTGTCCGCTATCTTTATGGCGATCTCCAACTCGAAGAATCGATTCTTTGTCCCTTCTCTTTCCCCGATCATCTTAAATTTTAGTTATCTTTTCGTATTCATCTGTCTATTTCCGTTCGTAGAGGACGTCCACGATCGTGTAATTGTACTTTGTTTCGCGATCGTTACGGGAGGATTTTTACAACTCGTGGTCCAGGTTTGGTACGTTTGGAAAAAAAAAGACATGCCCGAAATCAACTGGAATTGGAAACATCCGGCGATCAAAAAGATTTTTAAGCTGATGCTTCCCGCCGCGCTTGGTGGAGGATTTTATCAACTTAGTCTTCTCGTGGATATTTTTTTGGCGAACTGGGTGCAAAATCGTAACCCTGGGCTTGGTGCGGTCGTGAGTTTGGATTATTCCCAAAGGTTGGTTCAATTACCCACTGGGATCATCGGAGTTGCCCTTGCGACCACGATTCTTCCCGCTCTTTTACAATCCCTAAAAAAGGAGGGATTGTCCTCCCTAAGACAGGAACTTGCCGCCGCTCTCGAATTCGCATTATTTTTGACGGTTCCTGCTGCGATTGGAATGGTACTTCTTGCGGGACCGATTTTGGATTCTATTTATTTCGGCGGAAAGTGGGACCATCTTGCCACTCATACGGCGACTCAGCCTTTGATCTTTTATTCCCTTGCGATTCCTTTTTTTAGTATCAATAAAATATTGATTTCTTCCTATTACGCCTTTCAAGATACGAAAACTCCTCTCCGGATTCAGTCCGTGTCGTTTACGATCAATATCATTCTGAATTTGTCCCTAGTTTGGTTTTTAAAACATTCCGCTATTGCTCTTTCCTCCGCGGTTTCGGCGATGATTACCTTTCTTCTTTTGGGAATCTTTTTGAAAAGACACAAGGTCGGATTCCCTTGGTCCGAACTTACGAGAAAAATTTCCAGAATGTCGATTCCGTTTTTGTTATTGGGGGGTTTTCTTTCCTTTCATCAAATATTCTTATATTCTCCTATTTTAAACTACTTGGAATCGATAGGGATCGATTACGTGCAGGCTTCCAGAATTCATTTAAGTCTGACAATTCTTCCCGCAGTTCTGATTTTTTTCGTTTTCAGTCTCATTTTTAGGGTGGATGGGGCATATCTTTTAGTCGGAAAATTTCGTCGGAAAAGTCGAACTCCTGAAACGGGAGCATGAAATTCACAGTTCGCGTTAAACCGAATTCAAAGAAGATTTTTTTTCGAAAAGAGGAAGACGGGTCTATAACGATTGCGGTTCGAGAGCTCGCTTTGGAAGGAAAGGCGAACGAAGCGGTGATCGAAATGATTTCGCGGGAGATGGAAATTCCCAAAAGAAAAATTAGGATTGTCTCCGGAGAAAAGAGCAAAAGGAAAACGATCGAAATTGATCCATAAACTTGAAGCCTCATTAAAGATGCGAAATCAAATCCTACTTACGATCTTACTTCTTATTCCTGGAATTCTATTGGCGCAAAACCGAACTTATACGGGGGATCCTTTTGACGAACTCGTAAATGAAAAAAAGGAAATTTTCGGAAGCGAGAAGGAAGAGAAGTATCCGGTTCGAATGCTTTTTGTGGACGTCGAAAAATGGCCGGGACATTTTTCCTGGCACGCGTTTTGGTTTATTCGAGGAACGGATTATCCGAAATTTAAGCAATTTAGAATATTCCCATTCTATGATTCTATTGAGGCGAAGTCCGGAAAGACGAGTCTAAATTATCTCTTTCCGATATTCAGTTATCGTAGAGTGGAGACGGAAGTGGCGGAAGAAAAGACGTTCCTTTCTCCCTTGTATTATCGCAATACGATTCGGCCCGTAAACGGCGGTGTCGGATATGGGGAATCTACCAATTTTTATTGGTTAGGTTACAATTCTAATTTTTCCGGCCCTGGCTTTGAAAAGAATTTTTATATGTTTCCTGGTTTTTTTCCTTTGTTGATTTTGAAGAACGATTTCATCAACGGATTCAGGAAAACTTATACGATGTTTCTTCCTGCCTTGTATTTCAATTCGGAAAGTCCAGAAGAGTCTCACACGATGTTTACTTTGTTGCAATGGGGGCATTCTACCGAAAAAAGTTTTTTCAGTTTCTTTCCTCTCATTTATTATACGAATTATAGAGTCAAAGAGGACTATTCGTTTACGTTTTTTCCTTTTTATCATCAGTCCAAGTCGAGTTTAGATTCCAAAAAATTCGTTCTTTATTCTCCTTTTTGGTTTCGGGAAAAGGAAAAAACCTTAGACACAGAATGGGAATATTCCTTTTTACCGATACTTTTACTTTACAAATCGAAGTTGATTGCTTCCGGGAACGAAACGACTCGTTTTTTTTTCGCCCCTTTGGCATTGTATCTTAAAGATGATGGAGAAAATTATAAAGTTCGCAATTTTCTTCTATTTCAATGGGGAAAGGAAAAGGACTGGAGTTATTTTCGGATTTTTCCCTTATTCTATTGGTCTGGAACGAAAAAACAATCTGACAATACGTTTGTGTTATTTCCGTTCGTATTCTACAAAGAGAATTCCTACTTAAACCTTTTCCCGATTTGGTTTTATAAGAAGGACGAGTATAAACATATTTTTCCTTTATATTTCTCTTGGAAGAGCGAGGATGCGGCCGAGAATCGAGCCGGCCCGTTTTACTATCAATATCGTTCCGAGGATGTATATTCGGATTATTATCTGAATACGTATTATAAACGGGAAAGAGGAAAGGGTTTAACGGAACTAGTGAGTTTTCCTTTCATTTTTTACAAAGAAAATTCCCATCTGCATATTCCGTTACTTCTTTTTTTTCAGACTCAAGGAAAGCATTACAAAGAGACGTATCTACTTCCTTTTCTTTATCGATATTTCGCTTCCGAAGAAGACGAATTCTTTTTGTTCGGTTATCACGATTACAGTTCGGATTCGAATTCTTTTACTCGGGTTTATCCGTTCTATTATTCTTCCAGGAAAAAAGACGGATCTTCGTTTTTAGGTTTGGCGGGTTTGTTTTATCGTTGGAAGGATTCGGCTGACGAAACCGTTACTCGAACGATTTTGCCTCTGCACTACTATCAAAAAAATGAATATAATTTTTGGCTTCCGCTCTATTATCGATTTGGAGGAGACGATAGGGATTACGTTTCGTTCAGTCCGATTCATTATAGACTTAGATCTCCGAATGTGGACCGGGATTGGGTTTTGTTGTATTATTCTTCGGAAAACAGGGAGGAAAAAACGAATTCACTTTTTGTGGCGCCTCTTTATTTCGAGTGGAAAAATCCGGATTCCAGAGGCGATATTTTTCTTCCGGCATATCTTAAATATTATGAAAGGAACAAGAACTTAGAACTTTATTTCGGTGGGCTTTCCGTTTCCCAAACCGGAGGAAGGTTCGACGCTTCTTTCAAATCAAACGATTCCGGAAAAGAATACTATGTGGATTTGGATTATTCTTTTATTTACAATTTATTCAGTGTTTCTTTGAGGAAGGAAGTTGCCAGTCCTCTTACTTTTTTTACGGATGAAAAAAAAGAAGAGGTTAAGGATTCTAAAATCCAAGGAACTAAAAAGGAAGTTCCGTTTAATGAAATACAACAAACTTCTTCGAAAGAAAATTCGAATTTTGCTTCTTATAAAAAGTTGGAGAGGGAGAACTCAAAAAATTATTTCGGATGGGAGGCTTTATTTGGAATTGCGAGTTATCAGTCGAACGACGAAAAAAAACATATTCGAATTCTTCCATTGGGCTGGTTCACTTGGGGAAAAAACAACGACGATCATATATTGGCCTTTCCTTTTCCTTTGCCTACTTTTTTAGGAACGGTGGGAGGGGAATCCTATCGGGTTATTTTTCCTGTTTATGCGGAACAAAAAAAGGGAACGGACTTTATTCTTTCGGTGGGAATTTTTCTTTTTGTGATGGAAAAGGAAAAAGATCGCCGGGAGTATTCGATTCTTTGGCCTTTGATACATTATGAGAAATCTAAAAAGGAAATTTCGTATCGTTTTTTTCCGATCTTTGCGCATCGGGAAACGGCGGAGAGTTCGGAAACGAAAAGTATATTCTACTATCGTTATAAGGAAAATACGACAACAAAGGAAAGTTCCTCTTTTCACGGCATACTCTTTCCGTTTTATCACTTCTCGGAAGATACATATCATAAAAACGGAAATGATTACGATTTCGGATACAGCGCTTTTTTTCCGTTTTATTATAAAAATTACGAGGATCGTTTTACAAACGGGGTTCAGATTTTAAAGGAAAGAAATGTTTATACCCCTTTGTTTTTATATTCTTCTAAAGAGGATGACCTTTTAAAATCGAAGGATTCTTTCTTCGCTAGTCCGTTTTATTATTTTTCGTCTCTGAAAAGAGAAATATTCAATAAATCTCATGTTACCGATCTGAATCTGATCTTACCGATTCCATTTATAGTTTGGGGGCAGGAAGGAGAAAGAAAATACAGTTTTATTTTCGGTTATTATACGTCGTATTCCTCCCAAAGATCTTCCTGGAATTTTCTTTTGTTTATAGGGGGAGGAAAATATGCAAGTGATCTTCAATCCGATTCAAACCGAAAGGAAGGATCCGATTTTTATTTTTTTCCGTTTTGGTATTGGAAAAAAGAGATTGTGGAAGAACATAGAGATACCTTTTTGTTCAACCCGTTATTTGTTCAGACCGATTCCGTTTCCGAAAAGGAGGGCGGAGAATTTTTTGAGAATCGATTTTATACCTTACTGCCGCTTCCTTTGTTCCACACATTTGAGAGTAGGGAATTGGAAAACAAAATTCAAGTCGAGACCAACGGTTTTGATTGGTTAATATTAGCAAATTATAAAAATAAGAAATACTTTTACGCCGTAAAAACTGAGTCTACGTCTTTCAGGGGATTTTTCTCCGTTTTTGGATATGAAAGAAATGGATCCGATGCGGTTTATGATAAAAACTTGTATTTATTTCCTTTTTTCTTTTATAAAAGCGAAAATAACGAATATTCCAATTCCTACAGATGGATTGTGCCAATTCTTGCCTATAGAAGTTTCGGAGAAAATAGAGACGGAAAAGTTCATTCGCATACGAATTTACTCGGGATTGTATTCGACTATCAGAGAGATGACAGCTCGGAAAAGAGAAGTTTATTTTTCTTTCCTTCGATTTATTATTCGAACGATCAAAAATACGAAGAGAAAACGTTTTTCTTTCTTCCATTCGTTTATACTTATTCTTTCGGCGATAGGCGATCTTCGTTTTTTTTCCTGGGTTATTATCAAAGGAGAGATCAATGGTCCAATCGCTACAACTTTCTATATCTGTTCGATTTGGAATCTTATGTAGATGGACAAAAAAAAGAATTGAGTCTTTTTTTGGGTGCGTTTAACGCAGAATTTGAAAGGGACAGAACGAGATGGGGAGTTTTCGGAGGTGTTTTGTTAGGTTACGAATCGACTTCTCAGATGACCGATTGGAACTTTCTTTGGATTCGATATCTCAATTCTCCTCAAGAAAGAATCCAGAATTTTCTTCCGATCTATCGATATGGTGAAACTCAGGATGGTTATTCCCTTTTAGCGCCTCCGATTCTGACGTATCATTCTAAAGACAAGGAAGGATCGATTACATTAGGCGGTCTTGGAATTCTCTATTATAGAAATCGTTCCGAAATCGCAAAAGAAGAATCGACCAAAATTTTAGGTGGGATTTTATATTATTCCGAAAAAAGGGCGCTTCGAGGTTTTCAAAGTTATGGGTTTTTGGCGGTTCCTTTTTTGGGTGGTTTGCTTTGGAATCATGAGTACGAAGAAGAGACCGGTTTTCAAAAAATTTCCATTTTAAAATTTGTTTTTAATAGAACGACATACAAAGGAAAAACTTGGAATAGTTACTTCGGAATTTCTCCTTCGTTATGGTTCGGTAAGAACGAAGATGATTAAAAACCCATTTAAAAATACTTTATCTTTAGTTAAAATATTCGTTGGGATATTTTTAAATTATATTTGAAGAGAACTTTTAATTGAGATAGACTTTTAGGTTTGGTTCAGCTTTCTAAAAATTCTTAAAAGTTCGTTTGTTTCTTTGGGAGTCAGTTTGGAAACGAAAATCTCCCGAATACCTTCTTCATAAATCGGCCAGGAGTCTCTTAGAGCTTGAATTCCTGAAGCAGTGATTTCTATGATGAACTCTCTTGCGTCTTCTTCGCTTCTTTCTCGTTTTAAAAAACCCTCGGCGACCAGTTTATTGACGGAGCGTGTCAACGCGCTTTTACTGAGAATAATTTCCTCGGCGATATCAGACATTCTGGATCGTTTTTTAGGTTTTGTATAGACTGAATAGAGTATGTCGTACCAGGTGAGGGAAATTGCCTTCATTTTCGTAAGGTCGGATTCGATTTTGGAGGAAGCGGACGTATAAAATTTCAATCCGGCGGCCCATGTGTCGATCGACTGTTTCGATAATTTTTCCTTCATTGAAATCAAAGCTCAATTTTTAGTTGCATTTGCAATCATTATTTCGTAAGATGGAATAGTTGTAATTGCAACTAAAATTCTTTCCGAATTTTACCCGGTAAGAATTTAAAAGGAGTAAGAAGATGAATACACAAACACAAGGTATCAAAAAAAGCGTTTCCAAATTGAACGAAATGATTCTCGCAGGCGACGTGATCAAAGCCTTTGAAGAATTCTATCACCCAAACGTAGTAATGCAGGAAAATACGCAGAATCCTACTGTTGGTTTTGAGGCGAATCTTGCGAGAGAAAAGGACTTTGTATCCAAAGCGAAATGGAACCACGCGGAAGTTTTAGGTACGATCGTGGACGAAGAAAAAAATAGAAGTGTTGTCGAGTGGGTAGTCGATTATGTTCATAAGGAATGGGGACATGTTAAAGCGACACAAGCAAGTGTTCAAACTTGGCAAGACGGAAAAATCATTCACGAAAGATTCTACTATACTCTCGGTTGATATTAGCCGGGATAAGAAGTTATTTTTCTTATCCCGTTTTGTTCCCACCTGATTGTGATCGGACTTATGTTTCGCCTATAGGTCGAAATAACGGTTTTATTTTGACTTTTTTCTTCTTGAGACGGATTTCTTTTTTCCGTCTTTATCTTTCGTAAAAAGTTTCGAAAGGAGTTTTCCAATTTCTTCTCCTTTGGAAATTCCTAAATTTACCGTCTCTTTCAGTTTGTTCGCATTCGTGGTAACGAGAGTTACCGGCAAAGGATTTTCAGGGGAGATCGTATGAATTAGAACTCCTTTCGGAGGTTTTTGTGCAACAGCTCGTGCAAGATTGAAATGGTGATGGTGCCATCTGTTCATCAGTTTTGCCATTTTCCAATCTTTTGGAAAAGATAAAAGACTGGTCAGCATTCCGAACGGAGGAGAGATCCTTTCCACGGGAGAATTTAAGACAACGGTAATATCTTTATAACCCGCCTCGATCAAATCTCCCAACGGAAGTGGGTTGAGTATTGCCGCGTCTGAATATAATTTCCCGTCCACTTTATGTTTTCCTCTGGTTGCGATCGGAAGAGAAGTTGCCGCTTTCAAAAGATCAAATATATTCGAAGAAGTTGCACGCACGTATTCGATTGTTCGAGTTTGAAGATTACTGACCGCGACTCTTAATTCGGGCAGGCCGAACTTTTCAAAATTCTCTGCCGGTAAGGGATATTTACGTCCGAGCAGATCATCTACGAGATATTCTTGGTCTAAAAAAGTTTTTCCCTGAAAAGGGTGAAAGGGAGAAATAAGTTTTCTTCCGGCGAGTTCAATATACCAAATCGCAAGAGTTTTTAAGCTTTTTTCGGGCTCTGGTTTGGGCATTGTTACGTAATAAGCGGCCGAACAGGCACCGGAGGAAACCGCTACGACCAAATCGTAATGTTTCGGAGAAACCAAGGTATGCAAAGCATGCAGCGCGCCGCCGGCAAACGCCCCTTTCATTCCGCCCCCTTCTACGAGAAGGGCGCGCTTACTTCCTTTTGCTATTGGGATTTTCATGTGATCGATTCAACCTTTGCAGAATCTAGTTCTTCAAAACTTTCTAATTTAGATTTTTTGAATTCGAATGGATAGGTAAGGTTGGTGAGACTCGCGATTTCGTGCATACGTTCGTGCAAAAATTCCTCTGGATTCTCGTTCGGATTCAAATATTTTAATTCTCCGATTCGAATCGATAATTTCGTTCTCCGTAAAAAACCTCGGGGCTGATAGTCTAGACCTAAGCATAAAACCGGAAGAGGGGTTTCGGGTTTTCCCACAATAAAACGAAATGCCCCCGGTTTCCCCCTTCCCATCTTGTAGGGAATTGTGGTTTGTTCGGGAAAGATGACCAACATATTACCATTGTATAATACTTTCCTTGCAAAAAGAAGATCTCTTTTACTTTTGCGGGGTTCGAGTCGATTGAGAGGGATTCCTCCGCATTTTAAAAAGAAATTAAAAAACATTGGAGCGGCCATAGAGTCTTTCATAATCGCCCAGATGTCCCAACGAGCTTTATACAACCCTTTTGCAAGACCGACAGGAATGTCATCGTTTCTTTGGTGTTTTACAAGTACAAGAACGGTTCCTTCTTTCGGAACGTTTTCGAGTCCGCTGACGTCGGTTTTATAAAAAAGGCTTCCGTAGATTCTTCCAAACCAACGAAGAATTTTTCGTGCTCGAAGCGAGCTACCCGGATGTATGCCCGGTTCCGCGTCGTCGGGAACATCTTGTTTTTTAGCGATTCTATTTTGTTTTTTATTCACGCGAGTCTTTTGAGAATTCATACGTCCTATCTGAGTCAGAATAAAAGGACAGGTTACAAAAAAAAGAAATTCTTTTTTTGAATTTAGAAATTTACGTCTCATTTTGTTACAAAAATAATTTGCAATTCTGAGGATGAATTTATTTTTCGTCGCAAAAAACGCGCACAATCGGAATTGGATTCCTACAAGAGTAATGTTGCGTTCTATCGAATGAAAACAAGCTGTAGTGGCGTACAATTCCCAAAGATTCAAGTCCGATCAAACCTGTCATAGAAGATTTCAAGAAAAGGAACGCGCATGTGTTTTTAAAAATATTTATAGATCCATTTTAAAGTATTATAATGTACTGAATAAAGTAACATGGAGCAATGAGCATTACTGAATTCGGTAATCGCTGGAGGGTTTGACCGGGAAAAATCTTACAGATCGCGCTAAATTAGGTATAAAATTTACGTATTCTTGGATGGAAATGGAGTGGGCCAACGTTTATGATAACACGATGTAAAAGAAACTTTAAATTCAATTCTAATATTTTCGGGGAAGAATGGTAAGAAACCGAAAAACCTTCGCTTAGATGAAGGTTATGACTTCGAAGATTGTTCATAAATAGAAACATTCGACCTCATAATCGTTGTTTTTAATTTTTTAATAAGCAGTTTTGAGGCCGGTTCTTTAAGGCTGTTGGAAAAGGATTTGTGATAAAAGTTTGGGACGGCTGGCGATTTTTATGGAAAAGGCCGGTGTGCTCCTCTATATTTCCTAAAATTAAAATTCGTGAATATTCTTCCGGGTATTATTTTAAATGAGAAAATTAGTATATAAATAATAAGGAATTTATCTTTCGTAAAACGAAATTTTCTAAAAATTAAACCGGTTTGAAATAAGTTGTTGATCAAAATACATTTTGACGGTTCAATTAAGTAATTCTTTTCAAATAAAGTCGCCGGATTGTCTACGAGGTTAATTTTATTCTGTAAGAGTTCTTTTTATTAAAAAGAGGAGGAAGTTTTATTACGATTTGAAAATCACGAGATCTTCTGAATCGGAAGAAATGTTTATGACGTCTAGGGATACTCAGGACATCGAAATCGATCTTCTTTTAGAGGCAATTTTTCAAAGATATGGTTATGATTTCAGACAATATTCCGAAGCTCATATACGAAGACGGCTGATGAGTCGGCTCGTACTTTCGGGTTTCAATAATATTTCCGAAATGCAGGATCAGGTATTACACGACAAAACTTTTGCCGCGAGGCTGTTGCAGGATTTATCGATCACCGTTACGGAGATGTTTCGTGATCCTGACTTTTACGCGTGTTTGAGAGAAAAGGTCATTCCTATTTTAAAAACGTATCCATTTGTAAAGATTTGGCATGCGGGTTGTTCTACCGGAGAAGAGGCGTATTCTATGGCGATCGTTCTTAGAGAAGAGGGTTTGTATGAGAGGTCGGTTATCTATGCCACCGATTTTAACGAGCGCGCTTTGAATACGGCAAGGGAGGGTATTTTTAGAAATGAGGCAATGAAGGAATACACGATCAATTATCAACTTTCGGGAGGAAAGGGATTCTTTTCGGATTATTATACTTCCGATCAGGAGATGGTAATTATGAATCAAATGCTGAAAAAGAATATCGTATGGGCTAATCATAATTTAGTGACGGATAGTGTTTTTGCGGAAGTTAATCTTGTGTTATGTAGAAATGTTTTGATTTATTTTAAGAGAGATCTGCAGAGTAAGGTGCATCGCCTTTTTTTTGAAAGCCTCGTAAACGGAGGATTTCTTTGTTTAGGCTCCAAAGAGGGGATCTCTTATGGGGATTTACGGGAGAAATACGATGCTCTAGATTTGAAACAAAAGATATACAAGAAAAAATATTAGATAAGTTATATTATAAAATTCGTATGGAATACGAGGCGATTGTGATAGGAGTTTCCGCAGGGGGGATGAATGCGATGAAAGCGATATTGCCGTCTTTACCCGCGGAATACGGAATCCCGCTGATTCTCGTTCAGCATATCGGTCCCCGTTCCGATGGTACATGGTTTAGGATTCTCAGAGATCTGTGTAACATCAAGATCAAAGAGGCGGAGGAAAAGGAAAAGATCGAACCGGGAACTGTTTATGTGGCCCCGCCTAATTATCATTTATTGATTGAAAAGGATAAGACGGTTTCCCTTTCAATTAGTGAACGAGTGAATTTCTCAAGGCCTTCTATAGACGTTTTATTTGAATCCGCTTCCGATGCTTACGGCGATAGGTTGATCGGAATCGTTTTAACGGGTGCAAATTCGGACGGTGCAAAGGGTTTAAAAAAGATAAAAGAAAACGGCGGCTTGACGATCGTTCAAGATCCATTATATTCCGAGGTTTCTTTGATGCCAGAGTCGGCTATCAGAGCGGGGCCGGTGGATTATATACTTTCTTTGGAAAAGATTACGGAATTACTGATAAGATTGGATCCAAATAATCCAAACCGAGGATATACATGACCATTCGAGGAAAACTGATCATCGGATTTTCTATTATTCTAACGATATTGTTTATCAGCGTTTTATTCGTTATTGAGATGCTTTCTGATTCGAATGAGAGACTGAAGCGAATCGTGAATCTATCCGCAAAAAAAGTAAGTTTGTCTCATGAGATTTTAATCGATGTTTTGGAAGCGTCGCGTCACGAGAAAAATATCATCATAGAAAAAGATTATATAAAGAAACTTTATTATAAGGATCGGCTTTATAAGGCGATAGATTTGGCCGATCAAAAGACGATCGAGTTGGAGATGTACATCGACAAGGATGGATTAAAGGCACTCGATGATTTTAAGCCTTTGTGGGCTACGTATAAGTCCGATGTGGCTCAAATTGTGTTTTTCGCTTTGAAAAGTGACGAGAATAGAGCATTTGAAATTTCCATTCGGAAAGGTCTTATTATACGAGACTCTATTATAAAGACATTAGACTATCTTGTAAAAAAGAGCGAGAAAGAAATCCAAACGGATAAGCAGGAAAACGAAAAAAGATACTATTTTACGCTTCTTTTTTTAGTTCTGTTGGTTCTGACGAGTTTTCTCATTGAGATTGCAATTTCTTATTGGATTATAAAAACGATTAGTCTAAGAATTCAGTTTATTGCGAAGAAAGCGGAAAGGATCGCCAACCGGGAATTTTCGGATAATCGATTGGTGGACTTCGCAAATGACGAACTCCGACCTGTGTACGAATCCTTAAGTAGGATTCGCGAAAGTTTTAAGGAGATAACAGATAATGCGAATAACGTAGCTTCCGGAAATTATCTCATAGACTTTGTACCCAAATCGGAAAAGGACGTTTTGGGAAATTCTTTGCGTACGATGACCTCTTCTCTCCGAAAAAAGACCCAAGAAAATGAAAAGCATAATTGGATAATGAGCGGTCAAAATCTTCTCAATGAAAAATTAAGGGGTGATAAGGCGGAGTCGGTTCTTTCAAACGATGTCATCATCTTTTTATCCAATTATTTAAAGGCTAACGTGGGTGCGATCTATCTTTGCGACGACCAGGAATATTCCTTATCGATTTTCGGAAGGTATGGTTTTACCTCTACCGATCGTTCTTTTGAAAAGTTTATTTTGAATGAAGGTTTGATCGGGCAGGCGGCAGCCGACCAAAAACAGATTCTTTTGACGAACGTAGAGGAAGAATCGATTCGTATCTTATCCTCTGTAATCTACACAAAACCGAAAGAAATCCTGATCGTACCATTTATGTTCGAAGGGAAAACGGAAGGTGTGATCGAACTAGGGAAGCTTGATTCCTTTTCATCTTCCGAAATCGAATTTGTCAGTGCGGCCGTCCAGAGTATAGGAATCAGTTTCAATTCTTCCAGAGTGAGAAGACGTGTTCAAGAACTTCTGGAGCAAACTCGGATTCAGAGTGAGGAACTTCAGACTCAACAGGAAGAACTAAAACAGATGAACGAGGAATTGGAAGAGCAGACGCAGATTTTAAGGCAACAGCAGGAAGAGTTAAAGGTTTCTAACGAAGAATTGGAAGAACAGACTCGAATTTTAGAAATGAAAAATAAGGAACTGGAATTAGCGAAAAACGATATTGAGCAAAAAACGGAACAGCTGGAACTTTCGGGGAAATATAAATCCGAATTTTTGGCGAACATGTCTCACGAATTGCGAACTCCTTTAAACAGTCTATTGATTCTTTCTAAAGACCTTGCGGACAATAAAAAGAAAAATCTGAATGAGGATCAGGTGGAAAGCGCGAACATCATTTATAAAAGCGGAAATGATCTTTTAGTTTTGATAAACGAAGTGCTGGATTTATCCAAAATAGAATCAGGTAAAATGTCGATTAACCTGGAAAAAGTCGAACTCAAGACGTTTATAAAAGATCTTATGAGCGGATTTAAATTCCAAGCAACGGAAAAAAAACTAGATTTGGATCTGATTTATTACGATGATTTGCCGGAAAAGATTCGCACTGATCCCCAACGATTGGATCAAATTTTGAAAAATTTAATCTCAAATGCGTTAAAATTTACGGAACGCGGAAGGATTCAATTGGAAGTCAAAAGACAAAATTCCAATGAAATTCTTTTTTCCGTAATCGATTCCGGAATCGGAATCCCGGAGGAAAAATACTCGGCGATCTTTGAAGCGTTTCAACAGGTGGACGGAAGTACGAGTAGAAAATATGGGGGGACCGGGCTCGGTTTATCGATCTCCAGAGAACTTGCCAGGTTATTGGGAGGAGAAATTCATCTCAAAAGTAAAGTGAACGAAGGCTCCACGTTTTCCTTACTGCTTCCGATCGAGGGGAAAAGGAATGAGACTGCAATTCCAAAAGAAGAAACAAGAGTTGTTACTAACTTCGAAGCCTTTGCAAAGCGAGATCAAAACGAATTCGTAAATTATCATACGTTGAAGGACGATAGAAATGAAATTGCTGAAGCAGACAAAATTCTTTTGATCGTCGAAGACGATTTAAAATTTGCATCGATTCTGCTTAAACAAGCCAACGAAAAAGGATTCAAATGTATTTCCGCAGCGACTGGAGAAGATGGATTGGTTCTGGCCCGAAAATACAAACCGCACGCGATTCTTTTGGATCTGGATCTACCTGGAATTAATGGACATACTGTATTGAACGAATTAAAAGCGGATCAGTCGGTTAGACACATTCCCGTTCACATAATTTCTGCAAAAGAATATTCCCTCGAACTCATTCGGGACGGAGCGGTAGAGTATATTAAGAAACCTGTAAATAAGAAACAGTTGGACGAAGCCTTCAATCGCATCGAACACTTTATTAGCAGAAAGATGAAAAATCTTTTGATCATCGAAGACGACGAAAATTCGAGAAATACGACGCGAAAATTAATCGGAAACGATGATGTGAAATGTTTCGAAGCCAGTTCTGGTAAGGAAGCGTTGTTAGTTTATAGTGAGAATCATTTCGATTGTATCGTTTTGGATATTGGTCTTCCTGATATGAGTGGTTTCGATTTGATACGCGAGATGGAAAAGATCAAAGAAAAACAAATTCCTCCGATCATCATTTATACTGGAAGGGAGCTTACGAAAGAGGAAAGTAAGGAACTCCAAGAGTATTCGGAAAGTATCATCATAAAAGGGATCAAATCCGAGGAAAGACTATTGGACGAAACCGCTTTGTTTCTCCATAGAATGATCAACAATCTTCCCGAATCGAAGCAGAATATAATAAATAGCTTATATGATAGGGATGCTGTTTTGTTTCAAAAGAGAATTATGCTGGTCGACGACGATATGAGAAATGTTTTTGCGTTATCGAAAATACTGAGCGAAAAGGGGATGGACGTCTTAAAAGCTGAAAACGGAAATAACGCTTTGGAACTTCTTTCCAAAAGCGAGAATATTGATATGATTCTTATGGATATTATGATGCCGGAGATGGACGGATACGAGGCGATGAGGAGGATCCGCGCAAATTTAAAGTATAAGGATATTGTTATTATCGCTCTTACGGCGAAGGCAATGAATGATGATCGGCAAAAATGCATTGATGCAGGTGCGAATGATTATATATCTAAGCCAGTCGATGTGGAGCGATTGTTTTCCTTGATGAGGGTTTGGCTAAGCAGATAGCGGGTTGTGTTAAAGATCATGAAATTAAAACCGAAAATATTGATTGTGGACGATAAGCCTGAAAACTTGATCGCTTTGGAAGTCGTACTTAAGGATCTGGATGTAGAACTCGTCAAAGCTCTTAGCGGGAACGATGCTCTGAAGGCGATTTTACATCATGAGTTCGCTTTGGCTTTGTTGGATATACAAATGCCGGAGATGGACGGATACGAACTGGCAGGTATCATAAGGGAAGAAAGTAAAACCGCACACTTACCGTTCATTTTTATTTCCGCGGTTTATACGGACAACCTGAACGTATTTAAGGGTTATGAAAAAGGGGCGTTCAGCTTTATCACAAAACCGTTTCAACCTGAGATTTTGATCAATAAGGTTCAATTCTTTATAGATAAATATATTCAGGATATTACGCTGCTCGAGTTGAACGAAAGTCTCAAGCAAAAAAATTTAGAATTGGAATATTCGAACCGAGAGTTGGATGCTTTTTGTTATTCGGTTTCTCACGATTTAAAGGCTCCTCTGCGTGGAATAAGAGGTTACACAAAGATATTAAAAGAGGATTATAAAGATAAGTTAGACGAAGAGGGAGAAAGGATACTCGGATTAGTCATAGAAAACTCCGTGAAAATGGGTAGCTTAATTGATAGTCTTCTACTTTTATCCAAGTTGGGAAAAAAGGATATGAGGAAAAATCCGATCAATATGAACGAATTGGTGAATAAGATTTTGGAGGAATTTCAGGAGGATTTAAAAAAGGGAAAGTTGGAATTGGAAGTGAAGGATCTTCCTCCTATTATGGGTGACGCGGAATTGTTAAAACAAGTTTTGATCAATCTCATATCCAATGCGATCAAGTATTCTTCTAAGAAGGAAAATCCGAAAGTTGAAATCGGATATTTGGAGAAAGAAAAGGAAATTACGTATTATGTAAAAGACAACGGTGCTGGTTTTAGCATGCAATATGTGAACAAGCTCTTTGGAGTATTTCAGAGATTACATGAAAATAGCGAATTCGAGGGAATAGGGATTGGATTAGCAATCGTTCAAAGAATCGTATTACGCCACGGAGGTAGAGTTTGGGCGGAGGGAGAAGTGGATCAGGGAGCCACGTTTTATTTTGCCTTACCAAAATGAGTACATTTCCCTTTTGATTTAGCATTTCGGATCGGAGTATGGAGCGCATTAACTCCGTTTGATCTTTCGTACAAACCGACGCGAACAATTTCAGGCTAGTCTTGAGCGCTTAAAAAATATTATGTTTTAATTAAGTACTTTCCTAAAATCCACTTCCTTACAATTCGACTTGAAGATATTTTGGAAAAGTTTGATCTTTGGCACGTTCATTCAGGAAATTTTCAAAGATATCTTTAAATTCTACTATATAGCCAACTCGTAAAATCGCCTTTCTATTCCCCGAGAAAAAGAAAAATCGCTTTTCCAATTGATTCTTACCTAATCGGTAAATTGGGTTTTAAACGGGCTATTTGGAAGTGTCGCCTTTTAGAAATGTCGATATTTTTCCCGTTAAAATGTAAATTTACAATGGGTCTATTTATCCCTTTGGGATAGTATCAGCCGACTTTTAAATATTTGGATTACTACTTTAGGCTTCAATTCCTTTGATTTTTCCATTCAGACCAAGCTGTTTTTACAATCCGATCTTCGCCTTAAAATTCCATGCTTCTTACCATCTTTAAAGGTTCTTGAAATTCGATGATGTCCATAGGTTCCTCCGATGACGCCTAACGGAGCCACGATTAGACGCCGTGCGCTTTAAAAACGATAAATTCGTCAAAAGTTTCACTTTTCCGGACGGTCATCAACTTTTGAAAATGGTTTCCGGTGACCCGAATGAATCCGAAATAATCAAGAAACCGACGAAACGTTCTAACCGAATAACATCCATAAGGTTCTGAAAATTGATTTGTTTCCGGATTATCTAACAATTGAGGGAAGGCTTTAAAGTATTTTTCAGAGTAAAAGTCCGCATTCCTTTCCACATCGCCGTATTTGTGAATTAGAAATAAACTGAATTTATAACCGACCTGTCCTATTGTTTTATTGGGATATCCGTCGAAATAAGACCAATTAAACGTATTGGCGAATGTATCGAATATAAGCGGAAATATTCCGTTGGTTTTGTAGATGTCCCTTCCTTTCGAAGTCAAGGACAGGGTTCCGTTTCTTTTTTTCAGTATTCCAGATAGTTCGCAGAGAACTCTTGTTAAAACTATACAATTTGCATCCGTTTCTTTGGTTAGTTTCGTAAAACCATTTTCAATAAGTTCGTCGACAAGTATTTTTTGAGAATATAATTCTTTAACCAGAGTCGGAGGCAGATTTCCGGCTTTTGTTAGTTTAACTTCGGTTTCGATTTGATTTAGAAAATATCTAATTTGTTTTATCAACGGGATTCCATTAACGGACTTATCGTTTGGATTCAATTTGTAAAAAGAATTTTGCTCTTCCCCATAGAGCATATCGTGCATCTGCTTCGGTGACAGGCCGTCTAACTGCTCAAGGCCCGTATTATTAATTTTCTCAATAATTGAATTTATATCTTTTTTCATTTTCGTAATATATAACATACCTAACGAAACGAGAAATCGGTGTTAGGTGAAGTTTTCGTTGTGCTAAAACCCTCAAAGTTTTTTCTAAGTCAGTGTATTTTATTTAAATTTAAGAATCGTTTGGTCAAAAACCTACTGAATCTGCTCTTGAATCGATAATTCCTTTTTATTTTTTTAGCATAAATAACGTGAGTTCGGCCTAAGGAGAGAGTAAAAGTTGTAAATTGTCTTTGGATCTCAAATTCAAAGAAGGTTTTTTTGGAAAAAATGAAAATGCGACTAACCCACTTAATAAATTAACAGCCCAATTGAAGAAGCTTCGATGTCTAGTATGTTGAATCTGACAGATATTTTTGAGTTCATCATTTACGGATTCAATGATAGCTCTTTTTCTTAAAAGAATTTTATCAACTAAGGGCATTCATTTATTTTTCATATTCTTTTAAGTTTTGTAATGAGTTGAATCCCCTTTTCATAAAGACTTTCAAACAAAGATTGACTGATATAACCTCTATCTCCGAAAAGTTTATCGTGAATATTCTTAACAAGTGGAAAAATCACTTTCGAATTCCTGTCGTCGACGTTTCCAGGAGTAATCATAAATGATAATATTTCACCTTGATCATTTACGATTAAATGCAATTTAAAGCCATAAAACCAGCCTGTGCTTGATTTCCCTCGTTGTGCAGTATCTTTAAATACTTTATGAGAATGGATTCTTCTGTTGTCGCATACTCCAAAGAATCGTAGAATCAATGAACGATATTCCGGAACATTTTCCCAGACAAGAATTTGATAGAAACGAAGCTATGACAGATAACGCGTTAGGCATCAGTTCAACAAAACGATTGTAACTTACCGCTTTTGGAAATTCCGATTTTAAATTCTTTTTTATTTCTATCAGATAATAATTTTTAAATTCTCTATAATGAGAAAGATGAAAACCGACAACAATCGTTGCTACTTCACTCAGGCTTAACTGAAATTTTCGGTTTCTTTTTCGAACCACCGGACAAAAGTATTTTCTCGTTCCAGTTTATTTTTTGTTGTGTACAATAATCGTCTATCGCACAAAATATCTCTGTCAGATCCATATTTAACCCTTTTCTTGCTGGAAATTTAGTTCAATATGTGATCTGGCGCTTTTCTGTACAAGATTTTCTCTTTTTTCCTCCTTAGGCCGAACTCACGTTAAATAATACCGCCGTACGTAAAAAAGGAAAGCACTCGCTTCCCTTTTTTACAGAACGGAACTTTACTTTATTTTAATATTCAACTTTTTGAAGAAATAATTCTTCCTTTTTCATCTTTAAGGCTTTGGACGCCATATTTTTAAAATCTTCCGGCGGTTCTAAAAGTCCGAGTTCCACCTTAGAAAGAAAAGGGGTGGAGACCTTTAGTTTTTTAGCCATATCGTATTGTTTGATTCCCAATTCCCTACGTTTTGCCCAGAGTCTATTGGTGAGCCCTTCCGTAAATTCAGGATAAACATCCTCAACGGGCTGCTCGTTAAACAATCTTTCAAGAGTGGTTTTCAAATATTTTACACAGGATTGTTTAAACTTTTCGGTAGGATCCTGGCTTCCGGTTTCGATTTTTGAAAGGTAACTTGGAGAAACTCCGAGTGCTCTCGCCATATCGTATTGTTTTATACCCCGTTTTTTACGAAGCATGTAGATGTGGTTTTTCATTCAATTCCCCTCTCGATCGACAAAGGTATTTTGATGAAACGTAAATTCAAGAAAAAATTTCCAACACACTTTGGACAAAATTATGAATTCATTATTTGGTAAGCCGAAAGGGTTATGATAAATAAGTAGAATGAAGGATGAAAATAAGGGAGCAGAAAAAGAAATTAGAAACTCTTTTAAGTTAGTGGAAAAAGGAGGAAGCTGAAAAATAGTAAATTAAGTTTTCTGAATATACTTTCGAGAATTGTTTTTTCAATTGTTTGTTTTTTAAAGAAAGTATCCGTTGGTCGCACTAAAATCCAATTTTCATTTTAGCAAAATTTTATTTCGGATTGTTCCGACAGGTGATCCGAATGAAAAAAATGTTTCCATTCGGATTTCAAATTTTTGTTGGATAAAGTTATAATTTATTGTTTTTTACGAGTATCCAACTGGGATACTTTTCCAAGTTCGTAATCGACTGGGAAAAAATTCTATTATAAAGGAAAGCCCCGGTTTTTGGAAACAAGGGCTTTTGAAATCTTAGATTTGTCCCGCCTTCAAACTTTCGGATGCAATTTTAAATTCGTTTTCGGACTTGAGCTTTGACAAGTAGTCTTGAAAGATAGACTGCTTTTTTGCTTCGGCTAATTCTTGTTTGATTCTATCTCTTACCTTACTGAAATCTTCCGGAACTCTTTCGTTGGGATTCGTAGTAGAAGCTC
>NZ_AHMT02000052.1:267500-272500 GCF_000243815.2 Leptospira alexanderi serovar Manhao 3 str. L 60
GGATTGGGTTGGATACTGTCTATCTCACTCAGGATAAGGTTCAATTGACTTACGAACTTCCTCTTGCGGAACTTATTTTCGAATTTTATGATAAACTCAAGTCTTTTACGAGGGGCTACGCTTCTTTGGACTACGAGCCTTCCGGTTATAAGGTTTCTCAACTCGTGAAAATGGATATTCTCGTAAACGGAGAACCTGTGGACGCTCTTTCTATGATCGTTCATAGGACAAAAGCGGAGCAGAGGGGACGGGAAATCATCGAAAAGTTGAAGGATTTGATTCCAAGGCATCAGTTTATGATTCCGATTCAGGCTGCCGTCGGAGGAAAAATTCTCGCAAGAGAAAGTATCTCCGCACTTCGTAAAAACGTTACCGCAAAGTGCTACGGCGGGGATATTACTCGTAAGAAAAAACTTTTAGAAAAACAAAAAGAAGGAAAGAAACGAATGAAGCAGATTGGAAACGTGGAAATTCCTCAAGAAGCCTTCTTGGCCGTTTTGAAAACGAGCAATTAAGATTTTTCTAATTTCTTTTTCAAGAAAAAAGCTTGATTCGCTTTTGATTTTTGGTTTCATTTCTTCTCATGGACTTTTCTTTTCTTCCTGTTTACGCTCTTCTGCTGTCGGTAGTCGTAGGTTTTGGTTCCCTTTTCGGCTTCCTCCGTATCTTTTGGAAAGATATCAAATCAGAGTTTAAAGAACTCAAATTGGAATTAAAATCTGAAATTCAAGAAGTTCGTTCCGAGGCAAAAACAGAAAATCAAAGTTTAAGAACGGAATTGGTTCAATTGCACTCTGAGATTCATGAATTGCGTTCTGAGCTTAAATCCGATATCCATGAATTGCGCTCTGAACTTAAATCCGATATCCATGAATTGCGCTCTGAATTTAAATCCGATATCCATGAATTGCGCTCTGAATTTAAATCCGATATCCATGAATTGCGCTCTGAATTTAAATCCGATATCCAAAGAGTGGATAAGAATGTTTTCTATCTTAGGAAGAGAATGGATGTTTTAGTCGATAGTTTTGCTCTGCGATTTCTGAACACGGCTTCCTCGTCACCGAAACAAATTTAAATTCTTTTTCAGATTTCTTCCTAAGAATTAACTTTTTGCATTCTCTCCAAGTTTATTTTCGATCGTGTCTTTCTCCTATTTACATTCAAACCGTTTTTAAAATTCGAGAGAGTGAGCTTTCCATCCTAAAGGACGATCGACTCGCTTTCGGAATGGGAACCAAGTTTCGAAAATTTCTGGGAATTCATTTCGCCTTAGAAAAAAAGAATATTCGGAACGTGGTTTTGCAAGGAGAATTGCACAGTAACGCGTTAGCGGCCTTTGCCTTTTTGTTTTGTAATTTCGGATATCAGGTCCGTACAATTTGTTATACAAGAGATCAAAATAAGACCAGCGCTAATTCTATTTTTGTAAGAAGGAATTCACATTTCCTAAAAGAGTATAATTCCAGATTGGAATGGAAGAAGAAAGTTTTTGAAATTGAGTCTGAAGTTGCTGAGGAATTCGAGATGATAAAAAATACGGATGAGAACGAAGTTTTGATTCCGGAATACGGTTTTTGTCGGGGTGCGTTGCATGGGTTGGATTCTCTCTGGGAGCAAATTCCGATTGAACGATACGATCGTCTCGCGATCGATATCGGATCGGGAGTGACTTGGTTGTCCGCAAATCGTTTTTTTCAAAATCGAATTCCTGTGATAGGCGTTTGTATCGGACTTCCAAAAAAAAGATGCTTGGTTGGTTGAATGAAAAGAAAATGTTTCTGGATCTAAAAACGATAGAGATTGATGAAAATCAAATTATCGATCCGAAGATTAGGGTAGGGTTTGGGTCAAGAAATATAGAAATTTTAGAGTATTGTAAATCGTTTTATGAAAAATATGAAATTCCGATTGAGCCGATTTATTCCGGAAAAACGTTGTATGCGGTCGAAACTTTGATCCGAAACGGGCAATGGAAGGAACGTACCCTTTATTTACATCAAGGCGGTCTTTGGAATTTTTTGGATTCTTTTAAATCGAAATCTTAAAAGAACAATATGTGTTTTGTTTATAGCGGTTGCGTCAAAATTTAAAAAAATCAGTTTATAGTCGACTCAGTTAAAATGAGCTTGATCTAAGATTTTGGTTTCACAGTTAAATTTTATGCTATTGAATTTAGAAATCAGGGAAGAACTATAAAGTTTTCTTGTGTTACAAAGGCTGCTTAATGCCGTATTGGATTTTGTTACAAATGGAATTATAGATATTTAATATGAATTTTATGTAAAAAAATTAAAAATGGTTCTTAAAAAGTATGAGTTCCCGCATTTTGTTAGCGACTGGCCGTCTTTATAATCTTAACGCGTATAATGTTCTTTTTTGTCAGAAATGAAGTGAACCAAACATTCCTAAATCCTTTAAGCTTTGTTGGTCTCTCACCGTCTTGAATTTCTTTCTTCGTATATATTCTTTTCATCGAATTCTCAAAATTACTGGTTGACGCGTTTGGATATTCGATCTGTTAGATTTCTGGGTGAAAGATTTTTTCAAATTCCTGTTCCAGATACTCAAATCCGAAAGTAGCTTTCAATAGGTTTTGCTCCTTTGCCTTTCATTCTGAGAATACATTTTGTAAGCCTGCTTCAATTCTTTTGAATATTTTCTGGAATGTTCTACTTTCATTTTGAAAGTGGATTTTGTTAAATTTTCTTTTCTTCAGAATGTAACAAAGAAACGATTTTAAGAAATTGTTCGGATTGAAATCTTGGAAAAATTTTTAAAATTTGTTCTTTGACTTCTTTGGAGCTGGATCGAAAAATTTGAATCAAAGGTTCGTAGTCACTGATTCTAAAACCATAACTAAGAAGGTCGCCTATCGAATCTAAAATTGAAATTTTTTCATCTTCATTTTGAGTCTGATTGAATTTGGAAATCAAAGAATAATATCTATTTTCTTTTAACTTGTTATTGAAAGGAACTCCTTTGGTAACAAGCAGGGCAAAGATATCTAGGTTTAAAATGGCTTTCGGAAAATAACTCCAGACTGTCTGGGGAAGATTTTTGATCTTTAGAATTTCTTTTTTACTGATCTCTACATAAAGGAGTACCGCCAATTTTAGCACAAATCCTCGTTTAGACGCAGAATTTTGGACACTCTATTATGTAGGGATGTATGGGTTTAGAAGTTTTTTTCCTTCAGATAAGTCGAATCGATTTGTGTCGATCGGCAAGATTGAGTTACGCACATCCATGTTCCATCCTCCTACTTTAACAAAGTATAGAGGTGCTTCTTTTTCAAGAAGATCGTTGGATACTCGCCAGGCCTGAAGTTTTTCATGATCCGCATCATGAAAAAAATGTTCGTAACCTTCTATGGACCGATCTCCAAACCCATATGCTTGAGATCCGACGTATGTATATCTTTCTTTTTCTTGAAAGTTGTTGAATGATTTTTTCACCTCATATTCCATTCCTTTTTGAAACGGGATTCCGAGATTATGGAAGGAATCAGAATTCATATGATAAGAACCGCTCCGAAACAAGTAGGGAAACCTTGCAGTTTACGATTTTTGATAAAGTAAAATTATTTGGAATGCGCTGTAAATTCAAACTATGCTTGATAAAAATCGGCGAAACAATCTTGAAACTGGAGTTCATACTGAAGAGTTGAATTTACATTTTCAGCAGTCGATCTTTTTAGGATATTTTAATCTCGTTGTGCTTTTGGAGAGTGGATTTGACATTTCTTGAAAACGAAAATGGTTTGTTTCAATCAATTGGGAGATATTTACGTAGGAAACAAATTCTCCGTCTTTTCGCACCTTCAACCCAGTTTTTTGGTTCTGGGTTGGGGGCAGAAATGTTTTTTTCGAAAAAAGAATTCTAAGAAAGAATATAATCCCGGTTTAATGTCCGGATAAAATCTCTCTTGATTGATTTCGGGCAAACCGCTTCGCACTCGTATTGGTTTGTGCAGTTTCCAAAACCTTCCTTGTCCATCGCGTTGATCATCTTTTTTACGCGCTCCTTTTGTTCCACTTTGCCTTGTGGTAAAAGGCCGAGATGAGTGATCTTTGCAGAAACGAACAACATTGCACTTGCGTTTTTGCAGGAAGCGACACAAGCGCCGCACCCGATACAAGTTGCCGCGTCCATCGCTACGTCCGCATCTACTTTAGAAATCGGGTTTGCATTTGCGTCGGGAGCTCCGCCCGTATTCACGCTGATAAAACCTCCGGCCTGGATGATTCTATCAAACGCAGTCCTATCGACTACAAGATCTTTGATGACCGGGAAAGCTTTGGCTCTCCACGGTTCGATGTAAATTGTATCTCCGTTCTTGAAGGAGCGCATGTGCAACTGGCAGGAAGTGACTCCTTGATGAGGTCCGTGAGCTTGGCCGTTGATCATCAGATTGCAGGAGCCACAGATTCCTTCGCGGCAATCGTGTTCGAAAGCGATAGGGTCTTCTCCTTTGGTGATGAGTTCTTCGTTGACTACGTCGAGCATCTCTAAAAAGGACATGTTCGGGGAAATGTCTTTCGCATCGTAGTCTACAATCTTTCCCTTTGTTTCTCCGCTTTTTTGTCTCCAGACTTTGAGCTTCAGATCCATTATTTATAACTCCTTGTAGCGAGGTGAACGTTTTCGAACTCCAGTTTTTCCCTGTGTTCGGTCGGTTTTTTACCGATTCCGTTGAATTCCCAAGCGGTCGCGTGGCAGAACTTATCGTCGTTTCGTTTCGCTTCTCCTTCTTCTTGGTGTTCTTCTCGGAAATGGCCTCCACAGGATTCTTCCCGAGTCAGCGCATCTAAGCAAAGAAGTTCGGCGAATTCCAGAAAGTCTGCGACTCTTCCTGCTTTTTCCAGGGATTGATTGAGTTCGGTTCCGCTTCCGGGAACATTTACGTTTTTCCAAAATTCTTCCCGGATATTAGGGATTTCGGATAACGCTTCTTTTAAACCTTTATCATTACGCGCCATTCCGCATTTGTCCCACAT
>NZ_AHMT02000052.1:275000-307500 GCF_000243815.2 Leptospira alexanderi serovar Manhao 3 str. L 60
CAATGAACCCATCTGATCCGTTCCAAGAACTTTATCAAAAAAACAGACTCGAAGGTAGTTCCGAGCCACAGGCGACAAAAGAGTATTCTCTTTCCAAAAAAAAATCGGATAAAAAGAAAACTTTAAACCCCTATTTTTCCTTTCGAGGGAGAACGTTGTCAAGGATCGCATTCGGGTGTTACAGAGTAGGGCTCGAATCTCCCGAACACGAAAAGGCGATGGAACTTTCCTTTTCGGAAGGATTTAACGTAATCGATACTTCCTCCAATTATGGAAACGGAGAAAGTGAAAGTTTAGTCGGTAAGGTTCTTCGAAAAAAAATTAGAGCGGGAGAATTAAAACGAGAAAATGTTTTTATCGTAACTAAGGCCGGATATATCCAAGGGAGAAACCTACAGATCGTAACAGAACTCGAGAAACAAAATAGGGAATTCCCGGAGATTACTTATTATTCGGAAGAATGTTATCATTGTATTCATCCTTTTTTCTTAGAGGATCAGTTGGAGAGATCGCTTCAGCGGCTTGGTTTGGAAACCGTAGACGTGTTTCTTCTCCACAACCCGGAATACTTTTTGATGGATCGAGAGAAACATAACGTATCTAAGGAAAAGGCCACCGAACAATATTACGAAAGGATTCAAAACTCATTTCGATTTTTGGAACAAAAGCGGAAAGAGGGAAAAATATTATATTACGGGATCTCATCCAATACTTTTCCGGAAGATTCGCAAAAATATACCGCAACTTCTCTGACTCGAATCTTAAGGATTGCAAAGGAAATTCAAGATGAACTCGGATTGGATGAATCCGGTTTTGCAGTTGTCCAATTTCCGGGAAATCTTTTGGAAAACGGATTTTTGGATCCAAAGTTTGAAGGAAAAAATTTAGTTTCTCTCATCCATGAGAACGGACTTTTACCTCTGATCAATCGTCCGTTAAACGCAATCTCAAGTTCCGGAAACATTCGCAGACTTTCTTATGACCCAAAGAAAAAAAGCGGGGACGTTATACTACTTTTGAAGAAGAAATTAGAGGCAATCTACGAAAGAGAAGAAAAATCGCTTTCGATTCTGCCCCAAGGCTCGGTCAAATATACTTTTCGAACCGTAACCGAACCGTATATAGATCAGTTTCAAAACCAGGATCATCTGAATCAGTTTTTGGAAAGAACCGTGATCCCGATTTTACAACAACTGATTTCTCAGATCGAAAAGATAGGCGGACAAAAAGCGCAAACCGAATACATCGAAACTCTGAACGAGGCGCTCCCCATTTTAGAACAGTATGTGTTTGAAAAAAACGTTCTGGATAGAAGCGGACTCTATGAGGAAATTCTAAAGTGTTATCCGAAGTATCAGGGTTGGAACCTTTCCACGATAGTACTTCATCTGCTTCACTCTTCCCTAGGAGAAGGTGTGGTTCTACTCGGGATGAGAAGGGAGGAATACGTGAAGGATGCGAGTCTTTCCTTTGAGGCGCCCGCGAGCGATATTCAATACCAGGATTGGAAAAGATTTGAAGTTTGATCCTGAAATCGTAGCTCTTTTAGAACATATTACCTCTACTTCCGATCCGGAAGAGACAATCGATTTCGCTTATCAAAACGGAGAAAGATTGTTCCGAGAGGGAAAATACTTCGAGGCGCACGAGGTGCTTGAGTTTCAATGGAAAAAGGATTTCGGGATTAGGAAGATCTTTCTTCAAGGAATCATCCAGCTTTCCGTTTCTCTTCATAAGATATATGGAAAGCCGAACGGTCGAGGATCTAGGATGCAGGCGGAAAGGTCCAAGGAAAAATTGGAAGCGGTTTTCAAATCTGGAGATTTGAGCGAAAAGGGAAGGCAGACGATATTCGATTTACTTCAAAGTTTGGATCAGATCTTAAACCTTTACGAAGGAGACGAACTTCTTGTCGAAAAAGTTTCTACTTTCTGTATTCCAAGTCTTCCGAAAGAATGGCGGGAATTATTTAGAGGCTGATATGGGTGAGATAGAAAGCGGTTTTTTTCAATCTGGAGGATATAATCTTTCTTATAAAATTCATAAAAACGAAAAGAAACATTCGATACTTTTATTTCACGGATTTCAAGATGCATCGGATACGTTTCTCTATCAGTTTCCGTTTTTAACCAAACATTTCGATATTTATCGATTCGATTATAGAGGTCATGGGGATTCCGAATGGCTTCGGGAGGGGAACTATCACTTCATCCAAACTCTCGTGGATGTAAAGACGTTCGTCTCCAAATTTCTTCCCGAAAAGTTTCATATCTTAGGTCATTCGATGGGGGGAGGAATCGGAGCAAGATTTGCGGGAATTTATCCGGAGAAGATTTTAAGTCTGGTTTGTCTGGAAGGTTTTATGTCGATTCAAAATCCGGAGTTTGAAAAGAAACGTCTGAAAGCTTGGTTAGATACGCTCGAGAACAACGAAGTTGGGACTAGGGAAAGAAAGAATAAAAGTTTTTCGAATTTAGACGAATTGACAATTCGTTTGAAACCCGTTTATCCTAGATTGGATCCGAAAAAAGTTCGAGATTTGGCGACTTATCTTTCTAAAAAGACGGATACCGGATTTCAATGGAAAAACGATCCTCTTTACAAAAGAGGATTCCCTTTCATCTTTTCTCCGTATCTGACTCGTCATCTCTGGGAGTGTATTTCTTCTCCGACACTTATTATTTACGGAAAAGAAACGCATCTCATGCCTGAAAATAGGGAAGAAATCCTTTCCCATTTTAGACATCTAGAATATGTCGAAATGGAAAACGCGGGTCACAATATGCACCACGACCAACCCGAAAAACTGGAAGAATTGTTAAACGAATTCTACGCCAAACACGATTTTCTTTCTAAGTAGTTAGGATTTTAGGATCGTTCAAAACCGAGTTATTGTAGCCAAAAGAAATATTAAGTTATTCTAATTAATTCGCAATTTGTAGATGTCCCTTTGTGGATTGTAAAACGAAATTCGAAAAGTTTTCGGTCGGGCAACTCAAAGTGAAATCTTGTCGCAGTGGAAACGACGTTTCAGGTGTGGCCCTTAGTTTGGCTCTCAAATCGAATCCGCGGACCAATTTAAGAGTTTGTTCTAGAGTTCCATCGAAATATAATTGAGATGTTTTTGAAATGGTTTCTAGATCGTTGAATAAAAAAATATTGATAATAGGAATTGCGGTCGGTTAACGTCCCTTGGGAAAGAATTCAGCCTCGTTTTCAAACGGAAATTCTAAGAATTCTTTTGTGAAATTCAGATGGATTTTTTACAGAATAGAATGATTTTCCCATTCCGATCGATTGTAATCCTTTTTATGTTCTCTTCGTTTTCTCTTTGGAGTGCGCAGACGATTCTTTTAAAAGATGGAACCTCGATTAAAGGTAAAGTTACTGTTCAAAACGAAAAAATCATAACAATTCGTATGGAAAATGGAAGCGTTCAGACCTTATCTAAAAATGGAGTTCTCAAGGTAATTTACAAAGACGTAAGCGAAGAGGAAGCCAAGCAAATCCGTAAGAAAGAAGAAGCTAAGACCCGGGAATTTAAATCGACAGGCGATAAAAAAAAGATCAAAAAAGATACGATCCTATCTAAATCGGAAATACGGAATTTTAGGACGAGAAGTCGTTGGGATCTAGTTTGGAGATCGGCCGTTCTTCCCGGTTGGGGACATTATAAAGTAGATCGAAAAAAAATCGGTATATTTTACGGGGCGCTTTTTTGGGGAGGAGTTGTTCTGACCGTACTTTCCACCGAAGAAATTGAGAGAAAAAAATCCGAATATAAAGATGCCGCGCTTATCGGGCAAATCAGTGAAAATCTTCTGATCAGAGAAGCGATTCTAAATGGGAAACGCTCCGAGTATAAGAAGTCGGTTGATGAATATGAAAACATTGTAATCGGAACCGTCCTGATTTATTTTATCCAGCTAACGCATTCTTATTTTACGGGTGTAAATTGGGAAAAGGAGAAAATCGTTGCTCCAGGTGGGGCAATTCTCCCCAAAGGAATCCAATTGGATTCTATGAGGGAGACCAATTTTCTAAACTCGAAGATGACGGATTGGAGAGCGGAAGTTCGATATAATTGGTTTTTTTAGAAATTTTATATGAAAAAATATTATTTTATTCTAATGTTATTGGCGTTTTTGAGTTGTTATAAGTTCGAGGAAAGTCCTTTCGATTCCGCCGGAATTTTCAGTTTAATTCGGGCGCTTCTTTCCACTTCCAAAGAAGGGTATACGAATTTTATGATGAATCGACACTCCGCGTTTCGTAAAGCGAATACGGATACGTATGTTTCTTATATCCGAAGAAACTTTGGTTCTTCGGATAATCCGAAAAATCGAATCGACCTAATTGTCGCGAATGAAAATTCAACGGATATGATTCCTACCAATATTCCGATGGTCGGGAATCAGGTTACGAGTATGATCGGATACGGTTACAATCCGGCAAATACGAATAATAAGTATTCTATTCTTTTCGAAGTCAAAAGCGCGGATACTTCGGGTGCTTTCACTTACGAATATTATTATTGGGCTGGTTTCGCGCTTCCGCAATCCGGAAGCAGAATGACTTTCACAAAAGTTTTTCCCGCAATTTCGGGGGAAAAAATCGTCGGTTTCGGAGCGTATAACGTAGGGATTGTGGAAAAAGCGGTTTTTTGCGAACAACCGATTTCAACGAATACTACCACTTGTTATAACGTAGACAGCGATTTTACCAATCGTATTACAATTCCGGGACCTATCTCGACTAATTGTACCTATGTCGCGCATAATAATGCGGTGGGTTGGTGTGTTGATTCGATTTCCGGAGTTAGTTATTCATTTTATGTTACGGATGGGACGGTTACGGCGTTTGGTGTCAATCCGGTCGCTTTGGTTGCAAACTATAAGTCGGTTCCTTTCAACACGTTTGCAGGAACGAATCACTTCGATATCCAACCGGATCTTATCCAGTCGCATTATATAGAACATACAAACGATTCGATTCGAATTACTACGACTCCAGGGGATATTACTTCCTTAGGCTCTCTTACCTCTCCCGGGAACTCAAATCAGCAAGTTGTCTCTGCAGCTGCTCTTCTCGCGACGGATGTCATCGAATTTGTGCGTTCCTTCAACGTTGGCCCGGTTACATTCTTAGCTTTTGTAGCGATTCCAAGTGCGAAGACTCCGTCTACTTATCTTTATAGAAGCGCGGATGTTGGGGTTTCTTGGACCCGGATCAGTCAAGATGGTTTGGCGCTTCCAGCTCCGCAATACGACGCCGACCCGGTTCCGAGTTATACTGCCGCATTGGGTGTTTTTGGGACAAATTCAGGGACGGAGAAGTTACACTCATTTGTCAATGGATCGGCCTTGAAGCGTTATGTTTCCATAGACGGCGGGATAACTTGGGTTCTTCAGGAAAAGATTCCATTGACTTCCGAATAAAAAATGTCTCATTTACAAAAAAAAGCTTGTACTTTCACCCATATTTCCAGAACATTTTTTCAACAATTTTTAAGGATGTTTTCATGCAAGAGCAGGGTGCAAAGTTTAAGAATCAGTTGGAAAGATACATCAATTATCGCGGGATCGATATCGTTTTGTATCTCAAAGACGGTTCTCGTGTGGAATTGGACCGCAATCGTAAAATGGTGGGCGAACGAGTCGTGTATTTTCCTTCAAAGAATCTTACGAGCGCCGTGGAGATTGCGAGTATCAGTCGCGCGGAATTTTTTGTAGCTTGATGAAATAGAATTCATTCTAGATCGGTTCAAAAAAAATCTTACGAAAAGTATCAGATTAAAGATCGACTCTCTCTTTCAGAAGATAAAAGAAAATACGATCTGGTGGTCATTATTATGGATTGGATCGTTCTTAAAAAATGGGTTCAAATTGTATTTTGCGACGTAGCTTTTTGAAAGAGGGGCGAAAGTTAAAACTTCGATCCTATTTTCTTTCTTTGATAAGGATTGTTTTTTATTTTGTTCGATTCAGGGTCTTATTGAAAAAGTAGGGATTCGTTATGTTTCCCACATGTTCTGTTTTTTACCGGAAAAGATTAGGGCTGCGCAGATAAGAATTTATTTGGTTCATGAGCGCCAAAGTCAGTTTCTTTACTGATTCTACATAAAGGAGTACCGTCAATTTTAGCACAAATTGCCATTTAAAGACAGAATCTTGGGCACTTATTATGTAGAAAATCAGTAAGGTTATGGATTTTGAAAATTTCAAATGAATGAAATCTAGTGAAAGAAAAAGTAATTTTTGAATATTTTAATTTTCTAATTTAACTACCCAGGTGGAGAATAGTTCTGCAACTAAGCTTCCTTCTTCGTCGAAGGCTTGGGAAATCAATTTTATAATCGAACGCTTTTGTTCCGTGATTTCGCTTTTAATCCTCACTTTTCCTTTTGTAACACTTTTACGATATTTGATTTCGGCGGTTGCGGTTGCCATAAATTTATATTTTAAATTGGAAGATCGAATCCAAGCGGCCATCGCGGCTCCAGCCGAACTGTCCATTGCGGAAAAAAGCGCGCCTCCGTGAACGATCTTAACCGGATTGAAAAAAGAGTCGTCAACCTTGATTTCGTATTCGCTTTTTCCTGGGCTAACGGAGAGAATTTTATAACCGATTTTATGGGAAAATTGGTCTTGTTCTTGAAAATACTCCGCAAACTCTTTTGTATCCGCTTCGGGCATTGAGGAAAATGGATTCATATGGAATTAGATTTTTTATGAGAACTTCTTTGTCAATTCGTACAAAGATTGCCGGAAAGGTTGAACGGACAACGGATCGATTTTGAAAAAATTAAAGTTTGATTTGAAAGTTGGCACGATGGGAGGGTGAAACACACAGTAGCTCCATAAAGAATACATTTTGAAATCGTACTTTTAGAAAATCCTTTGCTCGCTTTATTGTAGAACAAAATGAAAAATTTTTGAGATTTGGGTATTCTAAGAAGCGAATTTTCCTCAGCAGAAAAGATAGAGAGATTGTGAATATTCTAATTGGTCAATCCAAGTAAAAACGAATCAACCGGAGCGCACATTTTATAAATGGACCGTTTAAGAAAGATCCCGAATTAAGTCTTCAATCTCTTGGATCTTATTAAAATCTTTTTCCGTATAGTTCATATAGAGATCATACTCCGATTCCGAAATTTTGTCGCAACGGATCACTTTGACCGGAATTTGAATCGCTCCGGAAAGACTAATCGTTCCTAGTTTGAGTTCTAAGATCGTTCCAGGTTCAATGGGAGAGTCGGTTCTGTGGAGCAAACCTTTCAGGATATTTTCAGCCAACCGAAGGTTTTGACCGGTCAATTGGCTCAGATAGACCGTGACTGTGTTTGGAATTCTATTGTAATGCATGGCACAACGATGCAAAACTCCACCAGATTCGATCAAGCAAAATCCTAAAATTTCTCTCGGGAGCTGGGATTTATTATATTAAATTTTCATTATATTCTAGCGCACTACTTTCGGTAATGGCAAAATGTTCAGTAAAGAATTCGAGTTTTAATCGAAAACGGATGTTTTTCGATTTTTTCCTTGAGTTCGTTTCCAACGGATTTGTCGATCACCATCGATAGATAACCGATTTCCGCGCTGGTTCCCAAGTGTTGGGAGCTGATATTTGCGCCGATTTCCGAAACCATAGAGTTGATGTCCTTTAAAAAGCCGGGTTGGTTTTTATGAACGTTTAGAATTCTATACTGACCGGACGGCAATGGTGTGATTTCCAGGTTCGGAAAATTTACGGAAAAAGTAGTCGAACCGTTGTTTACGAATTTTAAAAGTTTACTCGCGACTTCGGAACCGATGTTTTTTTGCGCTTCTTCGGTGCTGCCTCCTATATGCGGGGTAAGAATCACGTTAGGCAGGTTTTGCATCGGAGTTAAAAACGGATCGTTGTTCGATTCGGGTTCTTGTGGAAAAACGTCGATTCCCGCTCCGGAAATATGACCGGACTTGATTGCTTGTGCAAGTGCTTCCAGATCTACAACTTTCCCTCTGGAAAGGTTAATCATGTATGCACCTTTTTTGGTGATCTCGATTTCTTTTTTTCCGTAGAGATTCATCGTTTGAGGAGTTTCCGGAACGTGGAATGTGATGAAATCCGAGTTCTTTAAAAGCTCCTGATAACTTTCGACCGGAGTTGCGTTTCCGAGAGGAAGAACCATTTGGACGTCGTAGTAGATGACCTTCATTCCCATCGCTTCTGCGAGAACGGAGACTTGGCTTCCGATATGACCATAACCTACGATTCCGATCGTTTTACCTCGAACTTCGAAACAATTTTTGGAGATTTTGTTCCAAATTCCGGAATGAGTATTTCGGATATGATCTGGAACTCTTCTGGCGAGCATGATGATTTCGGAAATCACGAGTTCTGCGACGGAACGAGTGTTGGAATAAGGGGCATTGAATACAGGAATTCCTTTTTTTTCCGCTCCGGAAAGATCTACCTGGTTGGTTCCGATGCAAAAACAACCGATTGTCAAAAGTCTTTTGGCTTTTTCTAAAATGGCGGAAGTTACGTTGGTTTTACTTCGAATTCCCAGAACGTGGACATTTTCAATTTCATCCAAAAGTTCTTTTGCCGAATAGGCCGCAGGGAGAAGACGCACATTAAAACCGTCTTTCTTGAACATATCAAACGCATCTTGGTGAACGTTTTCGAGAAGGAGAACATTGATCTTATCTTTTGGAAATGAAATCATTTACCTACCAAGATTTCAAGAATGCGATTCCCTGAAAATTGAATTTTTACTTGGCTTGTTACGGAAAAAATCCTAGTTTGAGAAAAGCTCTTCAAAGACGAAATTTGATCTTCTTTTTTGGAATTCTCCGGTTCTTATGGAGAATTCATTGGAATTTCCTTTCAAATCCAAGGTATACTAAAAAAATTGGGGGAAACAATTTTGGGGGAACTTTTGAAGATTCTGTTTTTCATTTTTCTTTTTTGTCTCAGCCTGTTTACAGGAATCGGCTGTTCTTCTGGCGATTCTATCCGTCGAACTCCCGAACCGGCTCTCGAACAGGTCTTATTCAATTCGGATTCTCTCTGTCCTGGATTTCATCTTTTTTGCTCCGGTGGGGACACTCGATCTTTGAGTTTTCGAGGTGTTTTTAAAAATTCAACTTCTGAAAAATCTATCTTTCTAGATTACTATCTCAGTTCTTTCGAGGTTAGTTTTCCGGTCGGAGTTTCCTTAAAACTTGACGGGGCTTGGTTCAATCTTCGCAAAGTAGGAACCGATTATTCTGATTCCGTTCGAATTTCCTCTTTTGTTCCGACAGAAGTCGCCGATAAAATCATTCATGCAAAGGAAGTTGCGTTCAGTTTCTCCTCCAGAGAAAAAACAACAAACCAATTTTTTTCTCCCGCAGAAGCGGCAAAATTTCAATTCCTATTAAAATCGCTTCGAGAAAGATTAGATACTCAATCAAAGTTGAATATTCTGAATCCTTAATTTTTATGTTTTAATATGAGCGAGTGTTGATCTTTGAGTATTTTCGAGTGTGAGAGTATGTTTTAAAACTTGCTGGATTTTTGGAGAATATTGAATAATTTAAACGTAAAACTCGATATTTCCAAGTTTGTAGATTGGAATTTCGTCTCGATCCTGAAATCTATTGCGTTAGTCTTGCTGCCTTCAGTTTTTCAAGGCGATATCTTAGATGTCAGGTTTTTAGGGGGGCAGTGGATAGGCGTAAATGTTGACCCACGTTGCGACCCATAGGAAGCAATGTGTTTGAGTTTTCTTTTTGACCCGTGGTTTCTCCTATTTTTAGTAAATTTATTTTCGAATGAGCTGGGCGTTTCAAAGAGAAGCGACTCATGGGGTCTAACATTGTTGCAAAGAAAAACGGCTTGATTGAGAGCGATTTGAGCTTCTTTAAAACAATTAAAAGTATTATGTAACCCGAATTCGAATTTAAGAGTTTTATTAATTCTTTCCGCGAGAGAGTTTTCATAACAATGGTTTTCTTCGGTCATGCTGATCCCGTGGTCTGCGTTGAGTTGTTGATTAAATTAGGATATTTGAAAAAAGGGTGGTTTGAATTTGTGGTTCTCGCATATTTTCTTTGTTTTTCCAAAAGAAGATGATTCTTTTTTAGAAGGCGAAAACCTTATCCCTACCCATTTTGATACAATATTCTCGCAGGACAGGTTTCAACAATCTCATAAAGCTTTCTGCCTCCCGTTGCAGGCAAAAGATATCGAACTCACGTTATCTTAATATTCAATTTCTATAATGTTATTTCGGCTTCTTGGATACAAGATAACCATAGTTTTTTTTAGATTTATCTTTGAATCTCTCTTCGCAACCTTGACTAAACTCTTGTAAAGAACATTAGAGTTGTTGAAAAATTAATTCTCTATCCGTTTCTACTTCATTGAAATGGAAGTTTGAAGCGGTTTTGTTAATCTGAATCATGGAATTTTTCAACAACTCTATTCTCTATCGTCACATGCGATAACGCTTTTTCATTCTCTCGTCAACTTTTTAACGCTGTCCAAAGTAGGAGAGAGCCAGTCTTCCAGAAGAGGATCTTGACCGATGGCTTCTTTTTTGAACATGAGATCCTTGTTCGACATTGCGATTTCCGAAATCTCGTTGATTTTTCTTGCGGTTTCGATCGCCTTCCAATAATGTTTCAGAGCTTCGGCAGTGTTTCCCTGTTTTTCATAGACCGCGCCGATGTTGTTATAAGCGGCGACTAATGTCTGATAGACTTCCTGGTGATATGGATCATCCGGCTTGGGGAGGCCCATATTCAAAAGTCTTTCTTCCATATCGTCTTGAACTTTGAGATAGTTTCCAAGACTCGCCTTATATTGGCCTGTATAAAAGAAAGCGTTTGCTTTACCCATGAGCAAGGTGGAATGGTTGTACTCGTCCTCGTCTTCAAAACCGGCCCATTCGTTGAGGGAAGTGGCAAAGTCTCCGTTCATATAATCCACCCAACCTTTGAAGTAGCGAAGTTCTCTTTGGATTCCTATGGGAAGGGGAGTTCTCCATCTGCGAATGAGGGTGAATTCGTTTTCATCAATTTGAACTGATTCCGCTTTGGAAAATCCATCCAGAGAATTTTTGAGTTCCATAGATCTTGTTTTTGCGACCGTATCCATCATGGTTCTTGCACGGAACGGATAAATTTTACGTCCCGGAAATTCGGTGATCTTATCTTTTTCATGAATCCCTGCCGCGGATAAATATTGGATTCTCGCCTTATCGAAATAGATGCGGCCCACGTTTCCTTGGATCAGTGTTTCGTCCTCTTCTCTTGCTCCGTAGCTTTGTTTGTAATTCTCAAAACGTTTGAGGGATTCGTTTAACAATTTATCTGCTTCTGCGAAGTTTGCGAGACGAATCGCGTTTTCTGCGAGTTCTGTGGAAGCGAGATAATGAGCGGGATCGAGTGTCGCGGCTTTTTCGAAAAATCTTCTGGCTTGGATGGATTCCTTGATGGAAGCGAAATATCTTCCTCTTTGATAGTAGCCTTCCGCATATTGGGAACCTTCGATTTCCGTTCCGGTCACGGGATCTTCTTCCGTTTTATGATAGATGAGATCCAGAATTTCAAGAGCGTTGTCGTTGACTTCCATTCCTGAAACCTGATCCATAGGATTGATATTATAACGAATTCTTAATTCTTTTTTATTCAGATCGGTGTAGAAGGAAGCAAGTTTGGAAAGAACGTGAAGAGAAAGTTTCTTTTCTATATTCAGGTTGTTCTTGATCTGTCTGTGGTGGTTGATCACGAACTGAGGATTTCCGTCTTCCTTCCACATTTCGATGTAAGTGGAAAGTAGGCCACCTTGTCCAACGGAGCTCGAAGGATCGATCTCCACGATCTTATTGTAAAACGATGCGGCTTTGCCGAATTCCCTTCGGTTGTAATAAATTTTTGCGATTCCGGCGGTGGACTCCTCATCGTAGGGTTCGTTTCCGTCGGTATACACCTGTTTGAAAAAGTTAATCGCAAGCTGATCGTTTTTATATTTTCCGCCTCCGAGAGAAGGCTCGGTAAAAGAAGGCATAATGGAAGAATGGAATCTTCCCAAATTCTTATACGTTGGATTGTCGTGTGTTTGTTTTTCTAGACGCATCACAATATACGCGCCGGCTTTCATGATCTTTCTTTGAATTCCGTCTTGAGCGACGAGGAGCATACGATTTTCGCTTCCGGTCTTTCCTGCGATCGGAAGTTTTGCGTTATCCCAGACGTGGCCTTTGGCAAGGGTGATGATAGGAACCTTTTCGCGTTTGTCCCAAGCGTTGGAAGAAGGTTCTTCTCTTCCGGAGCCGAAATCGGGACTTACTTTACCAAATAATTTTTCAAAGGCTCTGTCGTATTCCTCAACTCTTGTATATTCCACACCGTAGAGATTCAAATACTTGAGATGGTTCGGGAGAATATTTTCTCCTCTAGCGAAAGATTCTTCCGCTTCGAAGAATTTTTTCTTTCGGGTCTCGCTGTTTTTCGGATAAACTCCCGCCTCGCGAATCAGAGTGAGGCCTTGTTCGTAATACTGAGCTGCTTGATTTGGAATGATGAAGTTTTTGTAAAATAACGTTCCGCCTACTACGAAAAAGATCGTAGCCGCGATTGTGATGATTGTCCTGCGGATTACTTTTTTTTGTCTTTGTAGGCCTTCTTTGGTATAAACAGGATCTGTAGAAATGATAGGAACTCCGTCTTTGGAGAATCCGCTCATTTTTTGAGAGATGGAAATAGTTTCTCCTAAGGCTCCGGAGAGGAAGTCGGCGATTTCTTGGGGAGAACTTTCGATCTTGATTAATTCTAAGAGTCCTTTTTGATCCCTAGGCGTTAGCCGATCTTGAACGATTGAATCAATCACCGCACGACGTAAAGTAGGCGGGTATCTGAGAATTTCTTTTTGTATGATTGCTAGTTCTTCGTCTTTGAGTCCCTTATCGATATCCTGTTTTTCTTCGTTTGCGAGCCCTTGCAGATCCGCTTCTAAGCCTAAGGAACTTCCGGAATCGAAATCTCTTCCATCCACATCGGACTCTAAGTCGGGACTGAAGGATTCGAAGGAAGAGTCCGCATCCGCCGGGATGTCGGATAACGTGTCTTCTTCTGTGGAAGGAACAAAATCGGCAAAAGGATCTTCGGAAACGGTAGCAGAAGAGGCGAGATTCGAAAACGGATCTTGTCCTGTAGGAGGACCTAAATCGCCAAAGTCGGCAAACGGATCGGATTCGGTTGAAGAAGGTCCCGAGTCCGCGGGGGAACTGAAAAAATCATCGTCCCCACCGCCGGGCTCCGCCGGGGACATAAATTCATCAAAAGAATCTCCTCTATCGGTAGAAGCGGGTTCTGTTCTGGAAAGATCGAACTCATCTCCTCCGCTTGGGGTTTCGAGTACATCCATTCCAGCAAATGGATCGGAACTGTCAGCGGTAGATTCGGGAATGGATGTGAATGTGTCCATATCCGCAAATGGATCTGTTTCCGAAGCGGGAGAAGATACGGATGAAAAATCATCTCCGATATCGGTTCCTCCGAACGGATCTGCTCCGGAAGATTCTTCCATTCCAGCAAATGGGTCGGGGGAATCTCCCGTCATTTCCTCTATACCAGCAAACGGATCTCCCTCATCCATACTCGTAGATTCTTCTCCGAATGAAAAATCATCAGGAGAAGGGCCCGCGCTCGTTTCTTCCGAAAGTCCAAAATCACTGAATGGATCCTGTTCTTCCGAAGTAGTCGGAGTCGGTTCGGAGTCCATTCCAAAATCTGCGAATGGGTCCGTTTGGTCGGAATCAACGGAAGGAGAAGTTTCAAAATTGTCTACTTGTTGTGTTTGTCCCGGTTCTGCTAAGAGTTCATCTAAATCGATATCGTCGTCTTCAAAAACTTTGGTAGGAGGTCTTTTCGGGCTTTCCGGTTCTGGAGATTCATAATCGGAATCTACTTCCTCACTTGCCTTTGAGGTAGGTTCTTCGGCTTCTTCCTCTTCGTCGTGAGAGAGTGTTTGAGTTCCGTATCCCATCTTCTGACGAAATACGGAAAGCATCGGATTGAGTTCTTCCGAAATTTCCGGATTCTTGGATAGAGGCTGAAGAATAGAATGAATTTGCTCTAGTTCAGCTTCGTTCAGTGGGGTAGAATTCGCCTCTGCCATGATTTCCTGCTAAATTATATCGGTAGGCCTGTGGATTCTCCAAGGAAAAAACTCTCCCTTAAATCGTGTAAACCCTATCCGAATCGAAAAAAAATTTATGTCCTATATAGGACTCGATCTGATTTCTGCGAAAGCGACTACGGATTTGCCTTATGCTTTTTCAGAAATTGATCGAACTTGTATCCAGAATGAAATCGATCCCTGTAATTAAAATTTTATTAATACTACTTTTGACGATAAGCGTTGCAATTGGTGCCGACGAAGATACAGGAAATTGGATCGGATCTTTTTCATCAGAAGACTACGAAGACTTTTTGGAACCTGTGGAAAAGGAGAAGATTTATTATTACTGGCAGATGGAAAAACTAAAAAAGGCCGTGGCTCCTAGATACATTCGTTACATCGATTCTACCTTATCTTTGGAAACTGGAAAGCTCCTCAATCGTGGAATTTTGTTCACCTTTGAAGGAATCGAAAACGAGGAGGTTTCTATATGCGGAAACTTTTCTCTTTGGAGATGTATTCCTTTGAAAAAGAACAGTCACGGAGTTTTTTATATTGTACTTAATCCAGAAAGTAGAGATACGATTCGAGAGGAACTTAAAATACTGGAATATAAGTTTAGAGTGGACGGTTTATTCACTCATGATCCGTCTAACCCGGATTCGGCGGAAGACGGAAACGGTTCCTTGGTTTCTAGATTGATCGCAATTCCTTCCGGGCCGGATAAACTCGCGACCACTCGAATTTTGGAAGATTCTCCCTATGAGGAATTGGAATATAGAACCGTCGAGTTTAGGATTTATGCCCCAGATGCAGAGATGATCACACTCGTTGGAGACTTCAATCATTGGGATCCGGAAGAGGACGTATTAAAAAAGGATAATGAAGTTTTTACTCTTATCAAAAAGATGAAACCTGGAAATTATCTCTATAATTTTGTTCAAGATGGAAAGATCATTTTGGATACCTTCAATCAGAACACAAGGCTTCGGGAAGATACGGGAGAAATTTCTTCTTATTTGACGGTTCCCGAACGTTCTTACGCTTTGGAGATAAAATAACGTGAGTTCGGCGTAAGAAAGTTTGGGCGAATCAGAAACTAAAGTGCAACGACTCCCTGAACTCAGCAAACACCTTCCTATGGGTCGGTGTTTAGGTCGCTCTGCGGATCGTCGTCGCAGCTTCGCGAATTTCATAGATAAAATGGCTCGCGACCGCGCTTTAACTCAATGTTGCTGCCTACGATCGCAACATAATGCTCCAATTCCTTTGGAATTTAACTCAATGTTTCTCCCTACGGGTCGAAACATATAATCGCTTTCGCATTTTGTTATACCGAACTCACGTTAAAATAGATTCTTTTTTCATTGACTTTTTTTCATTGACCTAGTATTTTCCCGGGCTTTTTTCTACTCATGGAAAAAATTCGACTGGGAGTTTACACGTTCGGGGTCATCGTCGTCGGGATTCTCGTCTTTACTCTTTCCAAAAGCTGGTTCATTTTAGACAGGGGGGTGGAGTTGGTGGAATCTGGCTCCTCCAAAGAAGACCCTACGACTCCCGCGGATAGGAGCGGGGACTTGTTCAATCATTCTGTGGTTCTTTGGGAACGTTATCTTTTTTATCCGTTTGAACTTTCTCGAGAAACGGTTGCCGGTTACAGAAAAAACCTGAATCACGCAAGAAATCTTACCGTAATCGATTTAGAATCCGGAAATCATCGGAAATTATTTAACCGAAACGTTTACATTTGGGATTACTTTACAGGTACGGACAAAGAAAAGGAAGCCGGAGAAACGACTGAAGAAGTCGAATTGGATTCGGTTTTGGCGCCTGGAATTTCCACGGGAAAAAATCTCATCTTGATCGGAATGACGGAAGATACGAACAAGGACGGATTCTTAAATCAAAAAGATCGAAAACAGGTTTTTGTGTATAATCCGATCGGTGCTACTCTTGTAGGGATTCTTCCGAGAAAATACTCTTTGGAAAAATTTCTTCCTTCTTCCGGCAAGGAAAGATTGGTGATGATCGTTTCTTTGGAAGAAGAGAAGGAAGAATCGAAAAAGAAGAAGCCGTCTCCCGCCGTTTCAAAACTTCCCGAAATCACATTCTATATTTATGATATTCGAAACAGAAGAGGAAGGCTCGTGGAGCGGCCGTGATAGTATTCCAAGTTTTCATCTAGATACGCGATCGAACGTTAAGTATCTTTTTAAATGGATAAGAATATTTTAAAATTCTTATCCTTCTCTGGACTCGAGCCAACGTTCCGCATCGAGTGCGGCCATACAGCCGGAACCCGCGGCGGAGACCGCCTGGCGATAGATCTTATCCTGAACGTCTCCTGCGGCAAAAACTCCTTCGATACTCGTTTTAGTGGAACCGGGTACGGTTTTGATATAACCGCTTTCATCCAGATCTAAAATTCCTTTGAAAATATCCGTATTCGGTTTGTGGCCAATTGCGTAAAAAAGTCCTCCGACTGAAAGTTCTTTTTTTTGACCGCTCATCGTGTCTTCCAAAGTCAAAGCGGTGAGATTTTTTCCATCTCCTTTTGCTTCCTTGACTTGTGAGTTCCAGATGATTTCGATTTTGGGATGAGTGGTCGCTCTCTTTTGCATAATTTTGGATGCGCGAAGAGAGTCTCTCCTGTGAACCAAATATACCTTAGAAGCAAATTTCGTTAAATGAGAGGCTTCTTCTACTGCCGAATCTCCGCCGCCTACGACGGCCAGTTCTTTGTTTCTATAAATCGGAAGAGCTCCATCGCAAACCGCACAGGCAGAGATCCCTCTTTGCCAATAGGTGTCTTCGCCGGTTACGTGCATTCTTCTTGCGGTGGCTCCGGTTGCTATAATTACCGCTTCGGCTTCAATAAGTTCTTCGTCCGACCAGAGTTTGAACGGCCTGGAGGAAAAATCTACTTTAGTGATGGTTTGTGTCAGGATTTTAGTTCCGTATTTGACGGATTGTTCTCGGAAGAGTTGGGTCAATTGGGTGCCGTCGATTCCATTCGGAAAACCGGGAAAGTTTTCGACTTCGGTAGTGGTTGTAAGCTGACCGCCTGCGGCAATTCCGCCCGCCATAAATCCTTCATACATCACCGGATTTAAGTTTGCTCTGGCTGCATAAATCGCGGCAGTATGCCCGGCCGGTCCGGAACCTATGATGACAATTTTGTGGGCCATGATTTCCTCGAATTAGAATGATTCTAAACTTGATCTATTTTTAGACTCTTACGTTGTAAAGCAGATCCTTTTTTCGAGGGAGAATTTGGAAAGTTTTTCTCTTTCGGCGAATTTTAAAGAATGTCTCAAACGGAATTAACTTCACAGACCCCTAAATCACCCTGACTCCTGACCTCTATCCACTAAAACGCTCCTACGGTTTTGACGGATGAGAAAGGTTTGGATTTGCGTTTGAATTACTTACAAAATCATCACTAGTTGATTTTGACCTTGAAGGAGAAAGATAGAATTCGCTTGCCAGACAAGCCTTGTATTCCAACCTTTCCTCTATCCATGAAAGGATTTTTCTCCTGGGCAGGACGAGCCCTTGTATTTTTCATTCTCGTTTTGATCGGAACGGAAATTCTTCTCAATCTCCTCAAGAGTCCCTCTCTTCAATTTTATAGAGATCAAAAACTTCTCCATAGATACAATCCGGTTTATTACGTGGATCTCGCGCCGGATCAGGATATTTACATCCGTCATTTTACCGGAAAATGGGAAGGAAGGTTCAGAACCAATTCTCTCGGGATGAGAGGCTTGGAAGAACCCGATCTGAACAAACCCCAACTCGCCTGTTTGGGGGATAGTCTTGTGATGGGTTTTGGAGTTTCTGATGAAGACACATTTTGTCATCTGTTGAACGGGATCGAGTTAAAAGGTGGGGCAAGGCAGACTTTAAATCTAGCGGTGGACGCATACGGTTCCTTAGGAGCGCTTCGAAGATTGAAAGACATGGCTCCAAAATTAAAGAATCTAAAAGAAGTTCTTTTTTTCGTTTCAGGAAACGACTTTACGATTCCGGAAGAACTTAGGGCGAAAGGAATATTATCGGATGACGAGATAGACGAGATTCGAAATCGGGATTCGAATTTTAACCGAAATTTTAGGATTCAATTCGAACTTTCCAGAGCCTCTTATACGCTTCAAGCTTTAAAACTGGCTTTTGAACAATTAAAAGTCCAATATGGATTTGCTCTGTTTCGCTTGAGATCGGAATGGAATTCTACCGGACTTTCCTCCGTTTCTACCGCCGAACAAACCCCCGCAAAGTATATGAGGGATTCTTTTTTTAAAATTTCGGAAACAAAATGCGATCCTGCCAAGGAAATTACATTCGAAAAATCGAATGTAATTGCAATTCCTAGTCCAGATGTTCTGAGCAAAGAGGAATATAAAAGAAAATATTGTCCCGAACCGATTCCGGATTACTTTTCCTGTCGGGAGAAAGAACCGCCTCTTAGTTCTCTGGAACCTCTTCCAAAAATCACACAACAGGCATATGACGAAATGGTGGAATACACAAGATCGCAAGGGATTCGGTTGATCGTGGTTTTGATGCCGATCCAGGTAGAAGAGATCTTTTGCAGAAATCGGGGACTCTATCATCCTTTGGAGAATTATGCGCTTCGAGCGGCGGCTTATTTTGAAAAGAAGAAAATCCCTGTGCTTAAACTTAGAAAAGAAACCGGGGAGATGTGCGGAGAAGTGATTGAAACCGCAAAAGGTAAAAAGTTTTCAGGGATTCGGGATTATTTTATTCCCGAAGACGGACATTTGACCGTGTTCGGAAACCGATGGGCAAGATGGGCCTTGGAAAAACAGCTCAAGGAATTGGAAAAAAATGCTCTTTAATTCGGTTCAATATCTTGTTTTTGCCCCTCTCGTAATTTGCGTTTATTTTTGGCTTCCGGCAAAATTTCAACGGTTTTGGCTTTTGGTAGCGAGTTTGTATTTCTACGCTATATTCAAAATTCCTTTTGTTCTTCTTCTGATTTATTCGATCGTTTTGACGTATTACGCGGTAAAAGGAATGGAAACCGCCCGTTCTAAATTTTTAAAATTATTCTTTTTGAATATAGCCGTTTGGGGGAACTTACTTCTTCTCTATCTATTTAAATATATGGATTTTTCCATCCATGCTTTGAATGTATTTACGAATTCAAAACCTTGCGATCCTGCCTACATTTCTTCAACGGGTGCGATCTTGCCGATGGGTATTTCGTTTTTTACCCTACAGGCGATTTCCTATGCGGTGGACGTGTATCGTGGAACCGTTCGACAGGCAAGAAGTCTCTTTCAGTTCGGACTTTTTCTCTCGTTTTTTCCCCAGCTTGTCGCGGGACCGATCATTCGTGCTCAGGATATGCTCCATCAATTTTTGGAGAATTATACTTATAAAAAAGAAAATCTTCTTCCCGGAATTAGGCAACTGTCTTGGGGCCTTTTTAAAAAACATTCGTTGCCGATCCGATTTCTCTGACCGTGGATCCGGTGTTCGCCAATCCGGGCGCTTATGATTCTCTTTCTTTAATCTTAGCGGCGTTCTTATTTTCTTTTCAGATCTATTGCGATTTTTCCGGATATTCGGATGTCGCGATCGGAACCGGAAGAATTCTAGGATATTCCATTCCGGAAAACTTTATGAGGCCTTTTTTGTCTCAGACCGTAACGGAACTTTGGAGAAGATGGCATATATCCTTTTCCTCCTGGCTCAGAGACTATATCTACATTTCTTTAGGCGGAAATCGAGTGAGTGTTTTCCGAGCGTACTTCAACGTGTTCATTACTACTTTTGTAAGCGGTATCTGGCACGGAGCGGATTGGAATTTTATCATTTGGGGAGCTTGCCACGCGTTTGTGATGGTGTTGGAAAGATTTATCTTTTCTTTTTCCACTTTAAAAAGCGGTTGGGATAAAATTCCGGATTGGGTCAAATACACGTATTCGTTTCTTATCTTTTCCTTTTCTATGTTTTTCTTTCGAGCCAAAGCGTCTCCGGAATACGGATACAACACTAGTTTGGAACTTGCGTTTGCTATTGTTAAGCGAACTTTCTCCTGGGAGAATGGCCAGACTTTGCAGGTTCCGTTTGCGGTTTTGTCGGCGGTGATCATTTTATTCGGAGCCGATTATCTTCAGGAAAAAAGACGGACTTGGATGGAAGATCTTCAAAATAAACCTTGGGTCGTTTATCCTTTGGCGGGAATGATGATACTTATTGGTTTCATTCTTTACAGCGTGACGGTAAGTCAGCCGTTTCTCTATTTTCAGTTTTGAATTTAGATTCTTGTTTTATAGCTTTTTTATAGGAACTTGTTCATGTGTTTGTGTCCGCGAGCCATTTTATCTATGAAATTTGTGAGCTGTTGCGACGACCCGCAGAGCGACCTAAACACCGACTCATAGGAAGGTGTTTGCTGAGTTCAGGAAAGCTCTGCGCCTGAGTTCAGGGGAGTCGTCGCACTTTAGTTTCTTATTCGCCCAAACTTTTCTTACGCCGAACTCACGTTAATTTAATGTTGTATCACGCACTGAATTCATAGTTTTTTTGAGGATAAAATCGAAATAAATAATCAAATCAAAATGATTGACTAAGAATTTTTTCTGAAATTCTATCAGCGATCAACTTTGCCGAGATTGCGTTTGGATGCCCGTCATTTTGAAGGTAAAAGTCGGTTTTGTTTTGATTATATTCCCGAATGAAGTCAGGTCTTGTGTCTAAAACTGGAATCCCTTTGTGTTTTGCGATTTCCCTGACTTGATCGAGCAAGGGAGTGGATGGAAGAGGGGTCAAGGAATGGGAACCATTTGGGTATAAAACCACGGTTAAGGGAATATTAAGCTTTTTGCAAGTATCGAAAAAGATTCTCATTTCATGGAAGGACGGATGATCGTCCGGGTAGTCGTTAAGAGTTTCCGGAATCGTTTCGGGACCGTTTTTACGGAGTTTTTCTAATCTCCTGTTTTCGTTTTGAATTTTGGAGTAATTATAGAGAGCGCTGTATCTGGATAAAAAGACGGAGGCTAGAAAGAACCATCTTCCATAGATTGAATTTCTTAAGTAAATTTCTCTATACACGTCTTGCAGATCCGAAGGGTGATAAATCCAAAATACTGCCTTCGGTAGAATACAATCCTTCTTTGCAAAGTCCTTACAAAGAATCGTTCTCTCCATTTTTCTTCGAATTCCGCTCGTACCGAGAGAGTCTACTCCGAGATTTCGAACTTGGATTCCGTAGGATTTGAGTGTTTCCTGCAATTTCCAAGCGATCGTATCGGAATCGTTTTGTCCGAAACCGTAGGCGATCGAATCTCCCAACAACCATACTTCCGGTTTTGCTCCGGGGATTACTTTTTCTTCCGAAACGATTCTTTCAGCGTGTTCCTCTACCCTTACTCGAAACGTAAATCCAGCAGGATGAGGTAGGGTTGTATCGGAATTCGGACAAAGCATGATTTCCGGAATTTCCCACTCTTCGATACAGTGGACTTGTTTATCTTTCAGCCTGTAAATGAGGCCTGCGGGAGGAAACATTCTCATTAATATTTCGCCTAACGCGATGCAAAAGATAAAAAGAAAAATGATTTTACGATATGGAAACGATTTCATGAGGTGGACACGCGAGAAAGTTTGCGCTTTGTAGAATAAGTAAAACACAAAAAAGAACGACTTATCGAACAACTTCTAAGAGTTGAGATACTAAGCTTTGGGAGCGATTCATCGGAATTGAATAAGAAAAGCAAATTGAGTTTATTATGATTTATGAAACCCGAGTTGTGAGACACGCTGTAAAGGGAAAGCTCGCATTTCAAAAACAAACGTCTTGCGGGAGGCAGAAGGGTTGGAATCGCGCTCGTCTTAAATCGGTTGAATTCTGATCCGTTTTTCTTTTTTTCAAGAAGGCAATCTTTTAGAAAAATTGCATAACTTTCCATTTCTTTATCTTTTGATTTGGAAATTTTTTCCAGGATTCTTTTCGTTTTATCCCTATCTTTTTCTTGTAAATGAATTTCAAGAAGATAAAGTAAAAGGGAAGAATCGCCGGGAAGAGAAGATTCTGCCTTTTCCAAATAGAACGCTGCGGAATTGAGAGCGAGTCCGCTGTCTGCGAGAATCATTCCGAGAGTGCGGTTCGCTTCCAAATGGGTCGGATTTTTTTTAAGAATCGATTCGTAAAGGCGCATTGCTTCCGCAGTGTTTCCTCTGGAAAGAGAATCTCTTGCGTTCCAGATTATTTCCTCGTCGGAGGAACAGGAAACGGAGAAGAGCAACATGAGAAAAAAGAAAAAAATGTATCGGATATTGGGTCTCATAAATACAGAAGTTTTTACTTTCATCGTTAGAAAAAAAGAAAATTTAGACCGTATTTGTCTAGGGTTTCGATTAGAATTTTCCAATAAACCCATTAGGCAACATAAAAAAGTTTAATTCTCCTGAGGGGAAATGTCCGAAGGATTTAATACTTGTTAAACATTTTAGACGGGACTAAAAACAGTGACATCTTCACATAACAACCTACTTCAAAATTTTCAGGAATATCTCTCCGTAGAAAAGGGATTAAGTGACAACTCCATCTACTCTTACGGATACGATTTGAACAAGTTTAAGAATTTTCTGGAAAAAGAGCATATAGATTTCCTAAAGGTTCAGGCGAATGATATTATGCGTTTTTTAAATGAGGAAAGGGACCGCAAGATCAGTTCGAAAACGATAGCGAGAGAAGTGGTTGCAATTCGACAGTTTTACAAGTTTTTAAAGGACGAAAAAAAACTCGATACCAATCCGACCGAGAAGATCGAAACTCCCGAGGTGATGCGAAGCATCCCGGATTACCTGACACAGGACGAGATCGAGGAATTGTTCGCGAGTATACGAGAGGATAACCTCTACGAACTCAGAGACAAATGTATTTTCGAATTATTGTATTCCTCGGGGCTTAGAATTTCGGAGGCCTGCAATTTAAGATTAAGCGACATGGATCTGGAAGGAATGATTCTGACAGTGGAGGGAAAGGGAGGACGTCAAAGATTGGTTCCGTTTGGAGAAAAATCCTTGGACATAATGAATCGTTATCTGAAGCAGAGTCGGCCTTTTATTCTCAAAGCGAGAAACTGCGAGTATCTTTTCGTTTCTAAAAAAGGCTCTTATATCAATCGTAAATCCGTTTGGAGACTTTTGAACCACTATATAAAAAGGACGTCTATTTCCAAAAAAGTGACTCCGCATACTCTCAGACATTCCTTTGCAACTCATTTGTTGGAAAATCATGCGGATCTGAAATCGGTTCAGGAACTTTTGGGCCATATCGATATTTCCACGACGCAGATTTATACTCACATGGCGAATAAAACTTTAAAAGAAGTTCATAAGAAATTTCATCCTAGAGGATAAAAGTCGGATTTTAAAAGAAAAAGTTTTCTGTGAGTCCCTCATTCTTGGGTCTTTCAATTTGAGAAAGTGATTGGAATAAGAACGATCGAAAAATGGATTTTTGCTTTCGAAAATTCCATGTTGTTTGATTAAAAAAATTGAATTAAAGCCGAAATGGATTCCGGGAAAAAGAAAAATCTAGAAAATCTGTTTCGATTGCAGATTCCTTCCCATCCTCGTTATCTCTCCATCATTCGAAATCTGATCTATAACCTGGCGTTCGAGAACGGATTTACCACGAGCGATTCTGCCGATCTCAAGCTCGCAGTTGGAGAATGCCTTCTCAATGTAATCAAACATTCTTACAGTGGCAAAAAAAATTTACCGATTTTCATGGAAATCAGCCTCTTTGACAATCGTATAGAAATTCGAATTCGCGATTTCGGAAGTCAGAAAAATCTTTCCGAAATCAGAGGATATGAGCCGAATGATTATCGGGAGGAAGGAATCGGTCTTTATCTCGTGAAAAAACTCACGGATCATTTTTATCTGGATCAATCCCTGCCGGAGGGAAACAGACTGATTCTTACAAAATTGAAATGAACGTTTCGCCGCAAATGATCTTACGGTTTTTTATTTTTGTTTCGATCCCGCTTTTCATTTTTACCTGTAGAAAAGGTCCTTCCATTTCCAGAGAAGACGTTCAAAAACTCAGCAAGGACTATTTCACTCGTCTTTGTACGAAAACGGCCGAATGCGCGAGTCGTTATTTGGAAACCTTACCTGCCTCGGAAAAAACTTCGGAAAACGCCGCGTATTCCGTGGATCAGTGTATGGAAGAACAGAAGGATCAGAACATTCTACCCGACGAATACGAAAAAGTTACGGATGCGCAGATTGCCAAAGTGAAAGTCTGCATGGAAGACCTTCTCAAAGTTCCTTGTGAAGAAATGGAGGGCGGGGGGATTCCTTCCTGCCAGGAACTGTTTCAGTCATCGAAAGACGAGTGACGCGATTTAAGAACCTAATTTTAGTTAGGTGAAGCGTTGATAAGAATAGGAGAATAAAAATGTCGTCGGATCCAAGTTTTGTAGATTTTATCGTGGATCAAATGAAAAGCGCGGGGCAAATCGTGTCCAAAAAAATGTTTGGAGAATATGCGATTTATTGCGACGACAAAATTGTAGCTTTGATCTGCGATAATCGTCTTTTTGTAAAACCCACCGAAGGTGGTAGAAAATGGATTGGAGACGTACAGGAAGCGTCGGCCTATCCGGGTGCAAAGCCGAGTTTTCTGATTTCAGACCAATTTGAAAATAAAGAATGGATCAGTACTTTGATCAAAATTACGGCTGAGGAACTTCCCAAGCCAAAACCAAAAAGTAAACCTAAGAAAAAAAACTTATCGTCGCAGAAAAGAATATAAGAAGAAAGCATCAAGGTTGGAACGAGTGAAATCGACAAGGCGTTTGAACATAAATACTGGAATGCTCGTTTACCACTTACGAACTGTATTGTAGATGTACTTGCATTGAAAATCATTCGAAAGAAGGTGAATTTGCAAACGCTCCTAACAAATCATCCTTAAAAAAATAGGAGAATGAATGTGGCCTTGGGATCGATTGTTAATAAGGTTGATTAATTCTCTTCCTGTAATATTCCCAATCGTTTGGGCCTTACCTTTGTGATCTGGGCATTTCCGTCGTTTCCTAAAAATACAAAAGAAGGTCCTGGAATCTCTTTGAGACGAACTTTAAAGTTTTTGCCTTTACCGGGATAGATTTCTACTCCGGGAAAAATTTCCTGTTCCACTTCTACGTAGGAATCCTTGTCCGGTTCAAAACCAATAATCATGGATTGTTCCTGTTCGAGAAGGTTATTTAAAATTCCTGAATATTTCTGTTTGATCGCCAAAAGTTTCGGAAGACTTTCCTTCTCTTCGGCAGTCAGTTGTCTTCTTTGGGAATCTTCGTTTAACTTCGCGAGACTCTGTTCTACCTTTTTTAAAATCTCTTGGTTTTTCTGAACTTCGTTGCGAAGTTTTTCTAGATCTTTTAGAAGTTCGGGACGTACTCCTACGGAAACGGACGTTTTTGTTTCCGCGATGGCGCCTAATTTTGTACAGATGACCGATTTGCCCGCCACACAACTTCCACCGATCAATTCTCCTCTGCCTCCCCGAATGAAAACGGATTCTCCCGCCACAAGTTCGGAGTGCATCGACGCTTCTTCAATAAAGATCGTGTTCTTTGCCAGTAGTTTCCCTTGCTCCACAAAACGAGTATAGATATCGGATCCGGATTCGATGAGACCGCCGTTTCTTCCCATGAATCCGCCGGATAAAACGACATCTCCTCCGGCTTTTAGAAAAACTTTTCCGACGGATTTTTTGACGATGATGGATCCTTCGGTTTCCAATGTGAAACCGTCCGCGATCGAACCTTCCACAATGATGGTTCCGGGAAAATTAACGTTTCCCGTGGAAAAATCCACGTTCTCCAAATGACAAACTTCGTCGACTCGTATGGTTCCTTGGCGATCCAAGATCGGTCTTCCGTCGATCAGGGAAGTGGCAAAAGTTCCTTCTGAAGATAGTCTAACGTTTGCGCCGAGTTTCCATTCTGCTTCCTTTCCCGGATCGTAGGGAAGAATTTCTCCGAATACGTTTTTTCCTTCTTTTCCCGGGAGAGGAGAAATTTTTTCCGCAAGTTTTTGATCCTTAGAAACACTTTGTATAATTTGAATATTCTTAAAATCTACTCTACCATACTCATCCTCTTCTAAATTCGGAACTGCCGGATGAATGAATAAAATCCGTATGTCTCCGTTTTTCCCAGGAACCGGAGGCACACCTTCTGCAATGAGAATTTTTTTTCCATACTCCGGTTCTTCGGAAAGTGTATCGATGATTTCTTCTCGAATTCCGAATTGGATTCCTCTCTGCCGAATCGATTCCTGAATTTGTTCGGAGTTTAAGATTCTACCGCCGTATTTGGGAGGATAAAAAATGAGATAGGCTTTCATACGATCTTCGGAGATGTCAATTTCGATCCGAGAACTTTCCGGTTTACCGGGCCATTTTCCGATAAGATGCGAAAGGCCGTCCGATTTGAGAGCAAGATTTTGGATGATTACGGGAGAAATTTCCGTGATCCGAAAAAGCTCGATTCTTCTTAAAATTTCTTTGGAGTCGACCGGCTTTCCTTTTTTGCCGGCGGGAAAAACGGAAAGGTACGCAAGCCCATCTTCATTTTCTATTTTGAAGAATCCGTTTTCGTTTTCTTCCAGATCCTTTAAAAGGGAATCCGTGAAATTCTTGAGGGAATCGCTCATCCGGGGTTTCAGTTTAGAAGTCATCGTCCCTTTTTACAATCGAAATCTCTCGAGAAAACTTGAATGTTTGGAAAGAATTTTTGTCAATGATGGTGAGAATGTTCTTCGTTTTGGGAAGGGGGCCGTTTGATTTTGTTTGGGTCTAGGGAATATTTGTGTTCCGCATGCGTATGATTCATTCGGAAAAAGATCATAGAAATTCCGATAAAGACCACCGCAACTCCGGCGAATTTGATTGCGTTTGTAGGAAGTTTCAAGACGAGTTTTTGAAATCCGATTCCAAAAAGAAAAAGAGCCGGAAACGTTCCCAAAAAGAATACGGACATTATGATCGAACCATATCCTATATCTCCGGTCGCAAGCGCCAAACTGAAAGCAGGATACAAAGCCGAGCAGGGAAGAAGTCCCGTTACCATTCCGAACGCCAAAGGGATACCGGAAAGATTTTTACCTTGTTTGAGCGAAATGATGAGAGGGGCGGCAAATTTGTTGAGAATTTTTTGATAAACTCCGGAACGTTCGGGACCGGCGTTTTGTAAGAGCCTGAGCCCGAAGACAATGACGAAAATTCCGGAGATTACCGCCGCAAATTCCCGAAGGGAAACTATATTTCCTGCGAGATTGAGCCCGGAGCCCACAAAGCCCAAAATGGCGCCTAACGTAGAATAAGATAAGAATCTTCCCAAGTTGTAGAAAAGATTCGTTTTGAATCTCGCTTCTTTTTGATAGAGGTTTAAGGTTCCGGCGAAGGGTCCGCACATCCCGAGGCAGTGTAGAGAACTCGTGATTCCGTGGAGAAATGCCACAGAAATCGTGGTTAGAAAAAGTTCAGTCTGCATGAAATTTTTTCTGTTTCGGTTTACCGATGTTTGATTCTTCGTCGTCGAAGAGCATTCTGTATTTCGGTCCTTCGATATCTTCGTACTGACCCGATTTTAACGACCAGAGGAATACAACCAATGCTCCCAGTGCTATCAGCATTGCCATAGGAATCGTGAGATACAATGCGTTCATGATTTGCTTCTCCATTGTAAAGAGATGGAATTGAGGACTACGGAAAGAGAGCTGAGAGTCATAAATCCCGCACAGATGACAGGAAGCATAAAACCAAAAGCGGCCAAAGGAATCATGATCGAATTGTAGATTAAGGATATTAGAATATTCTGAAATATGATATTTCTCGTTTTCTGGGATATGGAAATAGCGTACACTAGAGAATCCAATCGGTTGGAAAGTAATACAAGATCTGATTTGTCTATGGACAGATCGGAGGCGATTCCCATCGAAATTCCTAAGTTCGCCGCCGCCAAACAAGCGGAATCGTTGATTCCGTCTCCTACCATCACGACCGTTTCTCCGTTATCTTGTGCTTGTTTTATGACTTTCAGCTTTTCTTCCGGTTTCAATTCATAGAAGGAATTTTTCAGATCCAAAAAAAAGGCAAGTGATTGGACGTTGGATTTGGAATCTCCGGAAAGGATTCCTAAAAAACCAATCCTGGATTTTAGTTTTTGAATCGTCTCTTTTGCTTCGGGGCGAATGGTATCTTCCAAACGGAAACTCGCTATGAGTTTCTCGTTTACTCCGATATAAATCTTTCCGTCCTGTGAATCTTTGCCGTTAGAAACGAATTTTCTGTTTCCGATTTTATACGTCTGATCTCCGTTTAACGAAACTGCTTCGATTCCGTTTCCGGGGACTTCTCGGATTTTTTTCCAAAAAATTGGAATCGGAGATTTATTCTTTTGCCGAAGCTTTTTCTCGATTTCTTTCATTAAACTGGTTGCGAGAGGATGTGTGGAATTGGATTCCATCGAAAGTAGAATCGAATAAACTCGGAGAGAATCGTCTGGTTTTAAAAACCACTCTTCTCGAATGGATAATTTTCCGAAAGTTAAGGTCCCTGTTTTATCAAAATAGATTCGATCGGCGTGACTTAAAATTTCCATGGAGTCTGGATTTTTAACTATAATTCCGTTTGTTCCGTAGAGTAGATTACCTGCTACATACGCAGTGGGAACGGCGAGTCCGAGTGCGCATGGACAGGCCACGATCAAAACGCTGATTGTATTGAGGATTGCGGATTCCGCATTATCATAATAAAAACAGAATATACTAAAAGTTGCAATTGCAAGTAGAAGGACGATTGAGGTGAAGTAGATAGAGAGTTTGTCGGTGATTCTTTGAATTTTTGGTTTTGATTGAAGGGCGCTTTCGACCAATGACGAAATCCTGGAAAGTGTACTTTCTCTTACCGTCGTGGTCGCGGTGACAAAAACGTTCGTGCTGAGACAAAGAGAGCCGGATAGAATCGAATCTCCTTTTTTATGGGAAACAGGTTTGGATTCTCCTGTGAGAAAAGATTCGTCGAAATGAGCGTTTTCCGTTTCTAAAATTCCGTCTACGGGAACTCGATTTCCATTTTTGAGTAGAATTTTATCTCCTTTTTGGATTTTGCTAGGGGATACTGAGATTTGTCTGCGATCTTGAACGATTGTGTATTCTTCCGGGAGCGCGGATAGAAGTTCTCCGATTTTTCTTCCCGCTTTCAAACGAATCGTGGATTCCAGAAACTTTCCGATCAATACAAAGAAATAGATTGTACAGACAGAATCGAAGTAAACTTCCCCTTTGTCGCTTAACGTTACATAAGCGCTATAAAAGTAAGCCAGTGAAACTCCTAAAAACAGTAATATGTCCATAGACAACATTCTTCTTTTGATCGATTCCACACTTCCCTTATAAAAAGGATAACCCGAATAGATATAAACGGGAGTTGCAAAGACCCAGGATACAAAATGAAACAAACGCTTGAACTCGACTTCGATTCCGGAAAAATATCCGGTGTAAAGTCCTACACTGAACAACATAATATTTCCCCAGGAAAATCCGGCGACCGCCATTCTGAGGAAAAGGTCTTTAGAAAAAAGACCAGCTTTTGTTTCCGCCTTAAGAGGGGAATATAAGGCAGGTTCATAACCGATATTTCGAATCAAAGAAAAAATTTTGTTTAGATCGATTCTATTTCGATCGTAAACCAATTTCATTCTACCGGTTGCAAAATTGATTCTTGTTTCTAAAACTCCCGTTTGTTCCGAAACAACTCGTTCGTTCAACCAAACACAGGCGGAGCAATGGATTTTTCCGATCGTAATCAGAGTTTCGCAGATTCCACTTTCCTTTTGTATTACGTATTCTTGATATGTCGAATCTGTTTCCAGATTTTCCGGGTTCGGTCCTACATAAGACACGGGTTCTAAGATTTCCGATCCTCGAAGATCGTAAAAGCGGGTGAGTCCGTTTTCTACAAGTAGGGTTGCAAGAGATTTGCATCCGAAACAGCAGAACAATTCCGTTTTTCCTTTTAATTTTGCGTATATCTTTTCTTTTTCGGATCGAATCTGAGTGTTGCAGTGATAGCAACGGTTTTCGATTTCTACGAGGGCTTCCATGTTGTTTATTGAATATTCAGATTTTCTGTTTTTTTTAGGCTTCTTCCGGATATTTCCCCTTTGACGCTTAAAACCCACGGTCCGATTGCCGAAAATTCCAAGACACCGAGGTAATTCCCCTTGGTTTTAGGGTCTTCTTCCAGAAGGAAGGAGCGATTCCACAGATCAGTTGCGGATCTTTCGATTTGAACTCGGATCTTGGCTCCGCTGATTGGGATTCCGGATTTTAAAAATCGAATTAGGATCGGATTCTTTCCGAGTTTTAGATTCGGATTCGGGGAAAATAAAATACTTTCGTAATGGTATCCTTCTTCGAGCATTTTCCTTTGTTCTAAGATGGATTTTTCGTAATTCAATCCTATTTCGTAATATTCTCTTTCGATCGGCCCTGTATAGTTCGCGTTTGCATATCGAATCGTAACTGCGGTTGCAAAGATCAATGCAATGAACGCGATCCAGATCCAAGTGAATGCGAGTCTCATACTTTTATGAAGGGCCATAAGTTTTTCCTTTAGTTTTGAATCGAAATGGGAATCCGAAACGGAATTGTTTTTTTCAGCTGATAGTTTTTGTTTTTTGAGTCGGTAATTTTCAAAGTAATCTGGTGAGAGGTTTGGGAACGGTCCGATGATTTTAAGGTCGTTTCCAAGATGATTCTAAAGTTTTGCGCGCTATTGGCTTGAATTTCAACGGAAGGAGTTTGGGTTCCTCCCAAAAGAATTCGAATCGGAGAATGGAGAGTACTTTCTTCTATAGAAACGTTTAAGAATCTATTTTCAAACGTCATGTTCGAAAGTTGAGCGTTGTAAAAGTTTCTTACGATTTCTCCCGGAATTTCCATCGGTTGTATGATTCGGTCGGGAAGAATGTTCGCGTACAATGGAATTCTGTTGTAGAGCAGAACGGCGGAAGTTACTAAGACGCAAAGAAGTAAGATTCCGTAAATAAAACTTCTCGGTCGTATCCAACGGATCTCGGTCTTCGGATCATTGGCTTGATTTTCGGACATATACCCGATCAGTGTTTTCTTGCCCTCTTTACCCATGGTTTTTGTACATGCGTCCACGCATTTGCCACAGGAGATGCAACCTATGTTTACTCCTTCTCGGATATCAATTCCGGTGGGACAGACCACCAAACAAAGATTACATGCCGTACAATCTCCGATTTGAATTTTTGCCTTTCGTCTCGGTTCCCCTCTTTTGAAGTCGTAGGTGACGTTGATCGAATCCGAGTCCATCATCACGGCCTGAAATCTCGCATAAGGGCAGGCGTACTTGCAGAATTGTTCTCTTACAAACGCCATATCAAGATACAAAGTCGCCGTAAAAAACAACGTAAAATAAATCCAAGTGGGAGGATTTGTCAAAAAGGAGGAGGAACGAATGTCGCTTATCATTTCATATGGATCCGCAAAATAAGAGATCCAAGCAAGAGATCCTAGTAAGCTGAAAAAAATCCACAGTTTATGAACAAGGATCTTACCGAAGAGAGAAGCGTCTTTTTTTCCATACTTGGAACCGAGAATCGTTCTTCCGATGAAATCGAAAAGATCCGTAAACACGGTTTGAGGACAGGCCCAACCGCACCAGACTCTTCCAATCAATGTTGTAAAGAAGAAAAGGGATAAACCCATTCCGATCAGAAAAAGATGAAGATAAAAACCTTCTTGAGGTGTGAAGATGTTACCGAGTAGATAAAATTTTCTTCCGGGAATGTCGAGTCGGATCAGAGGATGTTCTTCCCAACGCAACCAAGGAAGAAAAAGATAAAATGGGACTAAAACCGCTTCCACAAGATATCTTGCGGAACGAATTTTACCGGAAATGTGTCTGGAGATGACCACAAAAAACTTAACGGACCGCTTTGAGACTTGCGTTTTGAGACGCAATCCAAGCCATCACTTGATACACTTTTTCGGAACCGAGAGAGTTTTCATGCGGGGGCATAGGGCCTCTTCCCAGTTTTATTTTGTCGTTAGCGATTCCCTTCATGATGTTAATATAAACTTGGGAATCGGTCGATCCGTGGATCCATTCTCGGTCCATCAAACTCGGTCCTACAAGACCTTGTCCCTTAAGTCCGTGGCAAGCGGCGCAAGTCGTTTGAAAAGTTTTTTCACCTTCCACGATTGCATTCTCGTTTCCTCGAAACGGATTGCTTCCATC
>NZ_AHMT02000052.1:310000-325000 GCF_000243815.2 Leptospira alexanderi serovar Manhao 3 str. L 60
TTCGTCTCCTGATTCGATTTTTTTGTTCATTTCGTTTAGAATGGAAAAAGTCAATAAAATATATCCTATTTCAGTAAATTTGAATATTATTTTTTTGACTATAACGGACCCAATTTGCATTTTATTGAAACCGACTTAAGAATAAAAGAGCTCTTGGGCTTTACGAACTGGATAAATATCAAGTTTTTCTGGTACGTTTGAGTTGAATGAAAACAGGGGATATTGAGCACGTAGCTCGAATCTATACAAAAGTTCTGAGACTCTATCTCAGAATGAGAGTCAGTAATGTATGGTTTTTAACTTGGAAATCCCTTTGAGGGTTCCTGTTGCGGCTAGGATTTCTATCGTGAGGTCGGACTTTATTTCCGGCTCGTCGCCCAAACTTTCAAAAGGAAATGAAAAGTTCCGCTATTTTATGATGGACTTGTTTTGTAACAAGGGCGGCTGTTTGGTCTTAGAGTTGTGATCACCATTTGTTTTAGAATCTCCGCTTTTGTTCCAGCCTGGGTGAGAGTGTCGTTTTATGGAAAAGTCTAAATTCTTTTGTGGAGTTGATCTTATCAAACAAATCCGGGGATATACATTTCAGCATGGATTTATGACGATTCAAACAAAAATAACAATCTAGAGTCGGAGAGTGTATGATTCATCCTCAATTTGAGGACTGCAAATACATTTTATTTTTCAAGATATAGGAAGATAAAAAAATAAGGGTTAAAAAAACCGATCGAGAATTTTCTCTTTGTCAGTAGAATTGGGGAAACGACCGAAACTAAAGGTACATTAGGAAATTTTTCCAAATATACCAGGAAAATAAAACGATGGATCTCAATCTAAAAGACAAACTTCAATCTGGATTTTCCTCGATCGACAGTTTATCTCGAAATCTACCACCTCAAGTTCAGAAAACTTTTTTATATACTGGAATCTCTTTAGCCGTGTTGGGAGTTTCTTTGGCGGTTCTTATCGGAATTCAAAGAGGTAAAGAAGGGGCGGCTTTCGACGATCAGGCGAAAGAATTGGATCGTAAAGCGTTGTTTTTGGAAGATATCGAAAGAAATTACAATCGCAAACGAAAATCGATTCGTTATAACGATCCGGATCTTTCTTTAACGGGGGAATCTTCCCAACTCGAAATCGATCGATACGAAAGAGAAAAACCCAAAGACGGACTTTTGCAAGAATCGAATATTCCCGAAGGGAAGGATCCCTTAAGAGATGGAAGAAGAGAAGGAGTCGGAACTCCGAAACTACCGACAGAGTCGGACGTACTGCCGACAGAAGATCGAATCAAAACGCCGGAAGCAAATCGTAATCTGGATGATCCGGGAATCATTTCTCCAGATCGGGGGAACGGAAATTCCCGCAATCAAGAACGTCCGAATTTGATGAAACCGCCTAAAAATAATTCCAAGGGAACTTTGGAGCCTCGATGAAATTTTCGACTGCTCCGATCATATTGATCTTTTCACTTATGGTCGTCACGAGTTCGTTTGCTGATATGCCTCTTCCGTTCCCGGAAGAGTTGGGGCTTTCTGAAACGGAAATGAATGCTGCCGATACTTCAGAAAAAGATATTTCCGGAGTTACAAAGTCGAATGAAACAAAGGAAGTATCCGAATTTGTGTCGAAAGGCACGGAGTCGGGAAACGTTTCAACTGAGGATTCTTCTAAGTTTTTGCAGATGGAAGAATCAAAGATAACTAACGTTTCTTCTTTGGATTCTACGTCTGTGCAAAAATCGTCGGATCGACCCAAAGAAGAGGTCGTAAAATTTCCGGAAAAGACGATACTTCCGAATTCCGAAAAAACAAATTTAAAAAAGAAAAAGGACAAAAGGAAGGAAGATCCGTCCGAAAGCGGATATAAAAAAGGTCTTTTACGACTGAGAGAAAACCAGAGAAACAAGGCAAAGAGCGAGTTCGATCAATCTTCCGTACAGGGAAAGTCGGCCAACTCTTCCAGACTAGAAAACGCAAGATTGACCGCGGAAAATTCAAACGACGCAAATGTGATCACGGAACAGATCGATTCTGAGGACGAAAAATGGAAAGCGGTGTTCGAGGTTGCTAGAGCTCTTCGGGGGAACGGAAAAATTCCGGAAGCGGAAACTCAATATCTTAAAATTATCACGGAGGCTCCCGAAAACTTCCAATCGATTTCTCTTCTTTCTTTGGGGGAGATGCTTTCGTCCACGGATCGAAAAGATTCCGCAAGAAGATATCTTTTGCAACTCGTAAAACTTCTACAAAAAAAACCGGAACTTGATCCTAAAAGGGATCAGTTGGAAAAAGCGATAACTTTGATCGCGAGAATTTATGGAGATCAGGGAAGATACGAGGAAGCGGAAAATTGGGCGAAAACGTACTTAAACCGATTGAATCCAGAGGCTTCCGAAGATTCTCCTTTTGTAAAGGAGCTTCGAAGGATTTTGAAAAGAAGATATTACTGAACTCGAGCGTCTCATTCCCTATGGGTCCATTCGACGGATCGCTATCTCAGCTACGCTGAGAAATAACGGCGACGCTCCGCTGCCTTTTGTTTGAGTTGCTTTCTACCATAACCTTACCCACAAGTTAAGGAGGATTTTGGAATAAGAAGGATCAAAAACGCAGATTTTTCAAGTGTTCCGACAAGAATGAGGCTTTTTACTTGCAAAAAGTATGATTTTCTGATAGAGAAAAGCCTCCCGAGTTTTCCCTCCTCCTCTCCTCCTCCACCCAAACGCGGGTGGGGCCGACTTTTCACAGAGGATTGTCGTAATTCCGACAGATTTATCTTGAGATCCAAATATTTGTGGGTAACGTTATGGCTTTCTACGGATCGCAACTCAAGTAAGAGAAACGTTTACATCCAGTTTTCCAAACTTGGAAAACAGACTGATTCCCAAGGCGGGTTTTCTAGGAATCTTTAATGTTTCACTTTTGGAATCGACTATATTCGGCGCGGTGATTTCGATCGATTGACCGGAACTTGCGAATATATTCATTGCATTTCCTGTGGTCATGTTCGCGATTTCTCCCAGAATGTCTTTGTATTCGTTTTTAATATCTTGTAAGTTCATTCCGGGCATTAGAACACCGGCGATCTTATATGCGGCGTCGTAATTAAGACCGTAGACTACTTCGCCGTTAAACGTTCCGATCACACCGATCACAATGGAAAGTTCCAGGTTGGTTTCTGGGTTGTCTTTGATTCCGATCTTTCCCCGGATCAAATCCGTTTTCAATACGTCTCTAAAAACGATCGTAGCGGCTTCGAGAAAGGGATTTACCAATTCAGCCCGGATTTGCATTATTCTTCTGCCTTTTGACCGATCCTTCGTTCAATCGGGTATTTTTCCTGAAGTGCCTGACTGATTTCCATAACAAACCCGTTCAGCAGGTTCGGGTTGTCCCTCAAATCCGGTCCCTGGGAAGTATTGATTTTAGACGAATCGATTTCCAAGGAAGCGAATTCTACAAAAACATTTTTTTCGGATTCTCTGTAAGGACCTCCGACTTTTTTAGATCCAAAGGTCACAGTTGTCAAATCTTTAAGAAACTGAGTATTGTTTCCAAGGCGGATGTTCTGGTTTCCGGATTTCAATTCCCAGAGATTCAAAAGAGATTGGTCCTTGAAATCCTGAACGTTTACACCTAACAAAGAGGCGATTTTTTGGAGTCCGTCCGGCTCTTCTTGAAGGGTTTTCAATCTTCCTTTCCATTCTTCTTGGGATTTGGAACGAGCCTCCAGAAGTAGTTTGCTTTTTAGGAAATTTTTTCTTTCCTCAAAGGAAAGTTCCTTGCCGTCTGTATTTTTCGGTAGTTTTCCTTCTTTCTTTTCGTTTTCGTATTTTGCGCGTAAAACTTCTTCGGAAACGGGGGTTTCTTTTTCCGCCAGTTTGTTCAACTGTTCGTCGGTATAAGAGACGATTCGAAGTCGAAACCGAGCGGAAGAGGATTCTTTTTGAATCGCAACTTCTCCGTCGGTTTTTTTGAGATCGGAATTTAAAAGAGAATCATAGAGACCGCTTGCATTTTTACGATCAACTCGATATTGCATTGGAGCTGAGTTCAGGATCTGTCTATAGATGACTTCGGGTTTACGAACGTCTTCCTCGGAATATCCGGCTCCGTTGACGGATTCTCTGTAAATTCTCCTTGCCTCTTCCGAAAGTTCCTCACGGATTCCGGTTTCGGAAACGGAAAATCCGGTTGCGTTTGCGATTTGTTTAGTGACTATCAAACTGCGGATGGTTTGAAATGCGCAGGATTGAAGTGTGGAAGGGTCCTCCGCAAGAGAAGGAGCAATGCTTCTGTATTGGAAGAAACAATCTCTTTGAGCGGCTTGGAAATAATCCATTGGGATGGAATCGTTCCCGATTTTTCCGGCGTTGAGATTAGAACGACCGGAAATCACGTCGAAAAAGCTCTTTTCGGCGTCTCCCGGAAGAAAAGTGATGATCAAACCGCTCACGAGGATAAAAAGAAAGAAGGCAACAACCGCGCGAATGATCTTGTCTTTGAGAGAAACGTTTTCTAATTCCATGATTATATCAATAAACTAAAAGGGTTTGTAAGGGAATATTTCTGTAAAGGAGAAAAGTAAGAAAAACGCTTCAGAAACCTGCTTTGTCGACAGATACATAGAATGATGCTCTTTATTGCAATCACACTTATCCTTGTAGGACTACTTTGTTTTATCTATGTTTCTATCAACCCGAATTCGGGTAGAGAAAGGCCTAAGCTATCCAATACTCGAAAGGAAAATTCCCAAAATGAGCATCTATCTAGGTATGAATTCGATCCTCGCAAAGGTGCGGAGATTCTTGCGGCAACCAAACGGGCTCCTAACTTGGAACAAATCGAAAAACAAAAACACCTGGAAGATTTGTTTGTGGAAGGAAGAAAAATCCCGAAACAGGACAAAGTTTTGCAACCAACAGCATCTTCTTCGGCCGAATTTTTTGATGAGAGCATTTCCTCAATTGAGGAGGAGTTCTCCCGAACAGAAGAAGTTCCTTCCCGTTCCGGCGTAGAGATTTTGGAAGAGCCTCCTAAATTCTCTTTTGTAAACGAAGAAAAGTCAAAAGTGGAAGAAGTCAAAGAGATACGTTTTGAAATCGACGGGATTTTATATTTGGATCAGAACCGAGAACTTCTGTATGAAAAACTCGCCGACAAAAAGAAAGAATTAATTCCGGACAAGTTGAAAAGTTTGAAACGAATCGGTCCGGGCAAATTGAGCGAGAATAGGGATTTTCTTTCTTTTGAAGCGTTAAATAGCAGTTATAAATATTTCTTTTCCGAAATCGAAAGAATTTTGTTCTTCGATGAGGGAATCGTTTTGATTTCTTCCAAGCAGAATTATCCAATTCCAGTCTTTTTTACGAAAGAGACAAATCAGTTGAAATCGTATCTAGAAAGTTCTTCTCAGACTTTGCCCGGTTAAGTCGGATTTTGTAAAGAGAGAGCGGCTCGATTGCGATTTACATTAGAGATTTCGAATTAATGTTGTCTATATAAATCAGTATTAGATAGCCTATGAATTTACTAATAGCATTCTTGTTCATGATGGGTTATATAGCTTAACGTTGGATTTACAAGACGTAAAGTGACGCTTCGTTCAATTTTTCGTCTGTAAAGTCAAATTGTGTCATTTATGTGCCGAGGCACCTGCGACGAGCGCAAAATGTACTTCCAGTGCCGCGCGCACAGCTGGTAAATTTTGTTGTGCGTCGTTCTGGTTCGACAAGAATAACCTTCATCTGTTGTTCGATTTTTTGTCAGCTCGATAGTTGATATCTAATCGTCGTTTCTCAAAATCCGTCACCCGTAGTAGATAACGTGAATTTTCCCATCCCGAGTGGTGTTTCGCCGACATAATCCTTTGGCTGTATCACAAATTCTTGATCTTTAATGAATAGTTTCACGTAGTTGTGCGGTATGCGATTTCAAAGCTCTTGTAGCCGCTATGCTGGTGCGCTGCTATATCTCCAAAGTTTTTGTCGGCTACTTGGACATTCTTGAAGTTAAAGTCACATCATTCAGAACTCGGATAGAGGTTTGAGTGGAGCCGCCAAACGAAGCACCAAAAAGTAATAACGTTATAAAGTAAAGGGTTTTTTGTATGATTTTCCCGTCGTTTAAAAGCGTAAGAGTTCCCACATTTTCAGATTTTGAAACCGACTCTTTAGCGACCCTCTACATGTAAAAGTTTTGTCGTTTTAACGACAATTCTTGTAAGAACGTAAAAAACGAGTCCGCCGCCGAACAGAACGATTTGAGGAATACGAATTGCTTCTACAAGATTGCTGACTGGTTCGTTAAAATAAACCGCGACTAAATCGAAAACGCTGAAGATGACAAGAATTCCGAAGAGGCTCGGATATTCTCTTTTGATTACATTGCGAACGGAAAAAGGAAGGACAGGTTTTTTATAACCGCCGAACTTCGGAATAAACGCGGGAACGTTGTTTGCCCAGGAAAGATAAGCCTCTCCGAATTTTTTGCGCAGAAATTGTTCTTCTGCAAACATGATCCTTTCGTAATATACCCAGAAAAAAAGAATAAAAACCGCCGCTATCAAAAAGTTTTTTAAGAATAAAACTGCTCCGAGATACATCAGAAAATTTCCCACATACAAAGGGTGACGAATGAGGGAATAAATTCCTTCCTGGTTGACCAGATCTGCCACTTGTTCTTTCGTATTTCTTCCCGAGGTTCTTGCGGGTGCGTAACCGATCACAAAACTGCGTACGAAAAGTCCCAAAATACTAATCACGAAACAGAAGGACTGGTAGTACAGATGATAGTTGTAGGAATCTCCGGGAAACCGATAGAAGGGCAAAAGTCCAAGACAGAGAATCAAGATGATTCCGGGAATATAGGATCTCCAACGAAATAGAAAATTCCCCTGAGATTCAAATTCTTCGATCAAAGCCATGCTTTCGTCCTAAATTTTAGATTTCTTGTGAAAGGAAATTGGAGGCATTTACATTGTCAATAGAGAATCGGTTTCGAATCTGGATCGTAAAACCGGAGTGTATTTCAAAGAGTTCATAATATCGTTTAGAGGCGTTTCAAAATAAATGCTCTTTTGAAATACGATCAAAAAAGTCATTCGAAAAAAACGGATCAATGTGTCCTTGGGGAGTCAAAACGGATCGGAGGTTTCGTAGAAGAATTTTTTCAAATTCGAAACTTCTCGAAACCCTCTTAAAAAGTCGGGGTCGATTACATACAAAATCGAATCGGAATCCGATCGAAAGATCGGTTCCCCATCGGAAGTGTTTCCAATCCATTCCAAGTTCAAAAAAGAACTCTGCTCCGAATGAAGGCGGACTTCGATCTGAAAACGATCTTTGGGATTCAAAGGGAAAATCTTTTCTTCGAACGGTCTTTTTAAAACTCTTTCCGCCTTGAGTGTTAGGATTTTTTGAACGATTCGAAAACAATCCTCGCCTGGACAGAGGTGAAAATTCGAAGAGATCGGTTTCCAATTTCCCGGTTTCGTTTGTTCGATTTCAAACGCGACATTTTTGTTTTCGGAAGAATAAATTAGAATAGTATGAACTTCTTGCATACGAAAATTTTCCGGAATTAAAAAGTTCGAGAGGAAGAAGTTTTCATTCCCGCGGCCTGCTAGGAAATTTAAATTCTCTTCCACAAACCAGATTTCTCCCGTGTTTGGTTCTCGGATAAAGGTTCCGCTTTCCGATTTTCCGGAAGCTCCTATGTCCAGTTTTTCGATTTCTCCGGATTCGGTTTGGATTTCTAATTTTAATTCCTCACCGTTTAAACCGAATTCTTTCGAATTGGAAGTGGAAGAAATTTTCGTAAACTTTCGGATATTTAAAATGGCGTTTAGGAAGGAAGTGATTTTTTTGAAATCAGGTCTGGCTTCGACTTCTCCGATTAGGACGGACCAAGTTCTGTTCTTTTGCTCTAAGATTGCCTCATGTCCTTTTCTCCCAATTTGAATCCTTTCGATTTCATTCGCTTTAAAAGGAAAGAACGGGTCGTACGTTCTTTGAAAGGATCCGAAAGGATCGGAGATTAAAAAGTAGACAGTACCTAAAATTAGATTGATCAGAACCAAAGCAAGGGCGGTTTCTCTCCGAAAGAAATGATCGAAAGCTGTAAGAATTTTTATCCAGGACTTCATGATTCCGGGTTTTTACCTCGTAGCAAATTTCTACGTCGCATCCTAAAATATGTGTAAAGGCCTAAAAGAGACGGTATTCCTAATAGATTCAAGAAACTGAATGTTATTTTTTCAGTATCTGAAAATGGATTGAGTTTTAAAAAGGCAGATTTTTTTCCTCGTATCTGGATGAGATCGGTGTCTCCGCCGGATATATCCAAAGCATTTAATAAAAACGGAATGTTCGATTCTTGGTAGATTTTTCTCGTTTCCGGATAGGCCAAAAGATCTGATACGAGGTAGGGGGAGCCGATAACAAGAATTCGAGAACTTTTTCCTTCAGAGGTTTGTTTCAGAAAAGAATTTGATTTTTTGAATATTGTCGGGACGGATGCGAATGCGGATCGAAAAGAGCCTTCTAACACAGCGCCCAAAATGATTTTTTTATTCCCGTTTCGAATTGGGGTCGCAAAGATCTGTTTTTCACCGAGGGCCACTATGGAAGAGCGGATCTCCGCTTCTTCGGAAGACGATAGGATCGGTTCCATCCTCACGTTCGGTTGTCGATTTGGAAAAAGAGTCAGACTTGAAACCCAGGGAAGAAGCAGATTTTTCAAAGGTTTTGTAAAGGGGCTAACTTCGCTTAACATTTCCTGAGAGCTTCCCGCGATAATCCAAGGCGGATAAGCATACCTTCCGATCACGCCGGGTTCCACTTCCATCAAAGGACCGATGGGAAGAGAACGATTCGGATCCAAGACAAGATCGGTGTTCACTCGAAAACCGTAGGATTCGAAAATACGATTTTGTTCCTCAATCCGAGGGGTCGGTTTTGCGATTCCTGCGCCGATCGAGTTTGTTCCAATTCCCTTTTCCCGGTTGGGAGGTTCCAAACGAAAGTCCATAGATTTGAAAAGAAGAATGAGATTTCCGCCTCTCATTAGGAACTGATCAAGTCTATAAAAAGATGTTTCGGATAACGTCCCTCCGCCGATCCAGAGGAGAGTATGTAAGGAATCTTGAATGTCCTCTTCTTCAAGATGGACTTCCGAAAGGGTTCCGTATTCTTCTTTTAGAATCTGATTTGTGAAAATTCCGATCGTATCTTTTCCGGCTTCGGGTCCCGTCGTGGACAAGGTTCCTGGAATAGAAAGGATTCCGATTCCCGAGTCTGTGGGGCTACGGATCATTTTTCTAAGAGTCGTTAGGATTTGATATTCGATTTCTTCCGCATAAAAAGCGATCGGAATCGTTTCTTTCCTGGTTCCTAAGGTTAAAGTTAGACCGAAGTAAGCTTGTTTTATTTGGGAGGAACCTAATTCTGTCTTTTCCAATATCTGCGGTTGAATTCCTGCTTCGATCGCTTTTTTTTGCTCTTCGACAGAAAAGTCGGGATCATGAAAGCGCAATATGGCATTCGATCCGCCCAAGGAAGCGATTTCGCTTAACAATTCTTTGGTTAGATCCAGACGTGTCCTATATTCTCCCGGAATTTTAGAGGAATAATATGCGTCGATATAGATAGGAGAATGTAGATTTTGAAAAATCTTTCGTGTACTTTCTGAAACTTCGAATCGTTTTGATTCCGAAAGGTCTTTTCTACATACAAATTGAGAAAAGATTCCGTTTGAAAATAGAAAAATAAGAAATGCCTGGGAAAATAAAAACCAAGGATTGGAATTGAATCGCGAAAAAAAAATCCTAAGGCTCGAAATCATCGTTTCGACCTCAATGTAAGAATATTTGCATATAAGGATAAAAGAATGAAGCTCAAATAGAAAAAGATTTCCCTTCCGTCCAGGATCCCTAAACGAAACGATTCAAAATGTTTGGAAAGAGAAAAAAAAGAAATTTTGGTTCCCGGGCTTGTTCCTAAAAATTGAAGAAAAGGCCTGTATCCCAAAAGAAAAAAGAAGAGGCAAAAAATGAGCCCGAGCAGATAAGAACTGATCTGATCTTTCGTTAGAGTGGAAATAAAACTTCCAAGTGCTAAGTCGGCTCCACCTAAAAGAAAAATTCCCAGATAACCCGCTGCAACGGTTCCCAGATCCAAATCTCCGAGGTAAAAAATCGTTCCCGGAATCAGAAGTGTAAACGAAAGAACAAATCCTAAAAAACTCCAAGCCGCAAAAAATTTTCCAAACACCAATTCCGAATCTCTCAAGGGAAGAGAAAAAAGGATTTCCAACGTTCCGGAACGTTCTTCCTCGGACCAAAGGCGCATGGAGAGAGCGGGGATAAAAATCACGTACAAAATCGGAACCCAGAGAAAATACGTTTCCATACTGGCGGATTTAAGGTCCCAAAAAGAACCGTCTCCCAACCCGAAGAAAAATAGAAACGAAGTTAAAAATAAAAAGAAAGAAGCGAAAATTGTTCCGACGGGCGAATTAAAGTAAACGGAAAATTCTTTCCAAAACACGGTTGTAGTATTATAAAAAAATGTTTTAAAATATTCGAAAAGCTTCATATTATCTGGTTATGGTCAGAGATTGGAAAACGGATTCTAAGGAGTTTTTTTCCGGAGTCAAAGAACGAACTTGAAACCTTGCTTTTTTCAAGTGCTGAAAGATTTTTTCCGAGGACGTGTTTTGGGAGCGGATTCTAAATTCTAAAAAGGAATCCTCCGACTCTCCAGTCGTTTCGATTTCGTAGTCGGTACCCGAAAAAAAAACTTTGAGTGTATCTAAATCGGTTTCCGCCAATACCAAACTGCCTTCTCCCCGAGAGATAGAAACTAAAGAAGAATCTGCGATCAATTTTCCTTCCGATAACACAAGAACATGATCACAAATATCCTCCACTTCCTGTAAAATGTGAGATGATAAAAGAATCGTTTTATTCTTTCCTAATGTGCGAATGAGTTCTTTCAATTCTGCGATTTGAATCGGATCTAAGCCGGAACTCGGTTCGTCTAAAATGATATATTCAGGATCTTGAATGAGAGTTCCCGCCAAGGCGACTCTCTGTCTGAATCCTTTGGAAAGAAAGCTGATCGGACTCGCCGTTTTCAATTTCAACAAAGAGGAAACGAAATCGATTCTTTCGCTTAGATCTTTGGCGGAGATTCCTTTTGCTTTTCCTAAAAAAGAAAGATATTCGAAAACCGTAAGATTCCAATAAATCGGAGAAGACTCGGAAAGATAACCGATCTTTTTCTGAATCTCAATCTTATTTTCCAAAAGATCAAGACCGTCGTATCGTATTGTTCCTTGGTTTGGATGGAGAGAGCCGGTTAAAAGTTTCAGAGTGGTGGTTTTACCGGCACCGTTTGGTCCGAGTAGGCCCGTAATTCTTCCTTTCGGAATTTCGAAACTAAGACCGGACACTGCGGTCTTACCTGAAAAAAACTTTGAAAGTTGGCTGACTGAAATCGTTCCCATTGGGATTCATCCTAGGATTTTCGGGTCTCGCCGAAAGAGACAATCGTTTTTTGAAAGTTTAGAGACCGAGTTTGCCGTCCACTTTGAATTTCTTGAGGATTTCCAAAAGATCCGGATTTAAGTTTTTAATTTTCATCTTTACTCCATAGTGATCCATTCTATTTTTTACGGTTAAAAGTTTTGCAATTCCGCTAGAGGTTATCTTTTTGACAGGGTCTAGAAAAAATTCCACTTCCGATATAGCGCCCGTAGAAGCATCCTTAGAGACTTCGTCGAAAATTTTATCATAACCGTCGATTACCGGTGTATCAATCGTAACCTTTCCGGATTTTCCTTCGATTTTGAATTTTGACATACGGGTTTTTCCGTCCTTTCAGTTGGATTTCGACATAAACTTTTACGATCCTAAAACTCTGATAAATATCATCGATTTCGTAAATTCATTTCCATATTACGGCAGAGATAATTTGTAAGAGACGCATCTTCTTTAAGAATCCAGTCTTTATAATCGGAACCTTCTTCCAAAAGTATAAATCCGCATTCTTGAGATAAATTGTGAATTGTATTTCTTGGAAAATATTTGTGTTTGTGGATTTCCGAGAATTTTTCTTTGGATTTTTTATGAGAAAAGGTGAGTGTGGATTCCAAAGTATTCGAATCCTCTAAGAATCGATTTTTCCATTCAATCGTATAATCCCTAATTCGTTCTACGAACGTCTGTCCGTCGAAATGATTTTTAAAATTATAGAGGCTGCTCAAATCGAAAAAGAAAAGTCCCTCCGGTTCCAAATGGGATTGGACCCTGGAAAAAACTTTTTTCAATTCTTCTTCATTTCTTAAGTAATTGAGTGTGTCGTGTGTGGAAAGGATGAGGTCGAATTTTCGTCCGTTCAGATTTAAATCGAGTATGTCCGAATGAATCCATTCTCCATAAATCGCTTTTTTTTTGGCAATTTCGAGCATTTCTAAACTTGAGTCGATTCCGGTGAATACAACGTTTTTTGGAAATTCTTCCCAGAGCTTACAGGTTCCACAGCCCAGATCTAAAACGGTTTTAGGAAGAATTTTTCGAGAGTGGTTTGCATAGGAAGAGAGAATAAATTCCGACCAATCTTTGTATTGAACATCCCGCATGACTGCGTCGTAAACCGACGAAAAACCGGAATAGGGCTTTTTTTTAAACATAATTTAATTTTTTCTTGCTCTTTTTACGATCTTTCGAATAGTCAATTCTAATTTGACGAGACATAATGTTTCCGGAAATTTTGCAGCTATTCCAAAGGTAAGAATTTCCATTTTAGGAAAAGTCAAAGCTGCCGTGTTTTCGCGTTTTTTAAACTCGGTGACGGGCCGCCATGGCAGGTTCCCTAAAGCTACAACTTATTAGAGTAGCATTCTGAGTTTCCTTTGGGACGGGTTCTTCTTATGTCTATGGTAAACAAAATTCAATGGGAATAGAATTACTCCTGCCGTTTATAGCCAGCGTGGGAATTACAATCCTTCTTCGAAGACTGGATAAATCCAACTATAAACTCAGTCAAATCAAACGTTTTACCGGAAAAATTCAAGATGAATTGAGCGGTATCGCGCTTGAAAAGATCGGGTCTGTAAAAGATGCGGGAATCGATTTAGAAATCAGTCTCAAACAAACCCGTAAACTTGCAAACGAAGTTCATGCTCTTAATGATGAATCGAGGCAGTTGCTCGAGTCCATCAAAACCAACCGTGACTTTTTGGATTCGGTCGCGCGCGATCTTAAAGAGGTCGTACAACTTTCTTCCGATATTCGGGAGGAGTCCAACGCGATCCAACAGGGGCTTCTTCGTATGGAGTCCGGTAAGAAGGAAATTCAACTTTTGGATCAGAAAATTTTGGATTTAAGATCCGAAGCGGAATCGATTCTTGAAGTTTTTTCCGATAAAATGGACCTTCGTTCGGACGAACTTTTACAATCTCTCGCTTCCAAAATCGTAGAACTCGAAGAACTTTTGGAAATTAAAAACGATAAAATAGACCAGGGCCTGAACTCAATTGCCGAAAACTACAGAGAGAGTTTGGAAGCACATTCCAATTCTTTAATGCGCGAATCCGTGGGAAGAATCGAACAACTGCGCTCCGAAATCACCTCTCTTTTTGAAACGATTCGTAATAAAGAAGAAGATTTGGATTTAAGATCCGAAAAGCTCCAAACTGTGTTTTTGACAGTAAACGATAAATTGGAACGTTTGGATTCTAGAATTGAGGAAAAAGCGGAAGCGGCGGATCGTAAACTTGAGGAAATGGCCGAACTCGCCGAAAAATCCGCTCAAGAAAAACTGGACCGGATCTTAGAGCAGGTGACACATTCCAAAGAGGCGTTTATCAACGGAGTCAAACTCGAAGTGGATTCCATTCGTAGAGAGATCGAGGGGATGAGTTTGGAAACCATGACTCGTAGGGACGAAATTCTCAACGAAACGAGACGTCAGGCGGAATCGATCAACGAATCCATTCAATTTTTCCAAGAAAAATATCTGGAAGCAGAGAATAAACTTCTGCGCCAGGCCGACGCTCGTAAATCGGAATTACTTCGTCAGATTGACAACTTCGAAGAAGAATTCAATCGTATCAGTAGTAACCTCCGTAGCGACGCGGATGATCTGAAAAAAGATATTTCTATGGGTTTCAAGGAATTTCATTCGACCCTGGACGCCGCAAGAGAAGATGCAAAAGAAAAAACCATTCACGGAATTGTTTCTCTCAAAGACGAATTCGATTTAGAACTTTCTAAACTTCATTCCGAACGTTCCATGTCGATTCAACAAGATTTAGAGGCAGTTAAACAATCTGTCGTTATACTCGATAAACAAATTTCCACTCGGATCAAAGATGTGGATTCCTATCTTGGGGACCTTCAGTCTGCGATGGAATCTAGTGCGGGCGATCTTCTGTCTCAAGTGGAGGATAAGATCGATCTTCTTTCCGGGACCGTGGATGAGGAAGTTCGTAAGATTGATCAAAGATTCGAAAATCTCAGTCGTTATTGGGAAGAAGAGTTGGGCAATATTCGATTGAATGCCCAAGATCAGATGGGGCGTCTTCAGGACAAACTCGGAGACGTTCATATCGAAGGAAAAAATCTTCTCGAAGAATTTAAAAACGAATATTCGATTCAAAAAGATAAGATAGAGGAATTTATTTCCCGTTACAAGGCGAACTTCCAAAAAGAAGGGGACGCTGTTTCCGATCGACTCGGAGAATCTTTGCGGAATATTAAAGAAGAAGGAAACGAAATTTTACAAGCTCTTCGGGAAGAATTTTCCGGAACCATCGATAAGATGGAACAAGTCGTTAAAAAGAACGAGAAGGTGCTGGAGATACACGCTGAGAAAATTCGAGTCGGTGTGGAATCTAATTTGGAAAACGCGGGAAGAGACGCAGAAAGGGTTTTGGAAAGACTCAAAGATTCTGCGGAAGATTTTTTTGAAAAACAAGAAGAGAAAATCAGTCG
>NZ_AHMT02000052.1:330000-353929 GCF_000243815.2 Leptospira alexanderi serovar Manhao 3 str. L 60
ATATGCCCAAAATATAAGTTATCGGAAGTTAAGCAAATATTTGATTGGTTATTTTAAATCAAAAACAAACAGATCTTCTATTTTCGAAACCTCTCCTCCACAATTATTCAAAATGACACCAAAAAATACTTTCAAAATGTAAAATTCAGAAAATTTTGTCCGGGGGTCTCGAGCAGAATTAACTTATATAAAATTTACTGTGTTCTTTAGGAAATTCTTTTTTATTATCAATAACTTCTAAAGAATAACGAGATAGGAATCATGAAGAAGCTAACCGTTAAATTAGAAAATTGTTATGGAATAAAAAAATTAAATTATGAATTTAATTTTGAAAAAAGAAATACTTACGCGATATACTCACCGAATGGGGTGATGAAGACTTCGTTCGCCAAAACCTTTATAGACTTATCAAATAATCAAGATTCAAAAGACATTATATTTCCGGAAGAAATAACTAAAAGAAATATAAAAGATGAAAATGGCCAAGATTTATTACCCGAAAATATATTTGTTATTGAGCCGTATAATGAGTCTTACCGGTCGAATAAAGTTTCAACTCTTTTAGTAAATGCTCAATTGAGAACGCAGTATGAAAATATTAATATTAGTCTTGAGCAAAAGAAGACCGAACTCATAAATTTATTAAAGTCTCTTACAGACCTTAAAAGTGGCATTGAAGAATTAATAATTAAAGCTATCACGAAACCTGATAACGATTTTTTTAGAGCAATTGCAGGAATTAAAGACGAGGTGTTAGATGGCCGTGAGCCTGAATTTGTAAATATAAAATATAAAAGAATCTTTTCCGATAAAACGGATAAGTTTCTACAGACGCCTGCAATAAAAGAAAAATTAAAAGACTATATTCTTAAATACGATGAACTTTTAAGTAAATCAAAATATTTCAAAAGCGGTTTTTTTAATCATACGAACGCGTCTACGATCGCTAAGAATTTAAAAGAGAACGGCTTCTTTAAAGCAAACCACACTGTAAATTTTATTTCTAAAGAAGAAAAAAGTGAAATTAAAACTGAAAAGCAATTGGAAGAAATTATAGAAAATGAGAAGAAAGAAATTCTAAATAATTCCGACTTGCTTAAAATTTTTAATGAATTAGATAAGCAAATCATAGCAAATGCGGAATTAAGAGAATTTCGTGATCATCTTCAATCTAACATTGAAATATTGCCTGAGCTATCAGATCTTGAAGCGTTTAAAAAAAAATTATGGATATCATATTTAAAATCGCATAAAGATACCTATCGCGCACTTATTGAAGAGTATGAAACAGGAAGGAGCCAAATCGAAACTATTATTGATCAAGCTCGAAGTGAAAGTACACTATGGTCTGAAGTGATAGATATTTTTAATCTAAGATTTTCAGTTCCTTTTAAGCTATCAGTCGGGAACCAGGATCAAGTGATCTTGAAATCTTTTGCGCCTGTTGTGCAATTTGAGTTTGTGAGATCAGCATCGACAAAAGTTGTTAATGAAAACGACTTGATGAAGGTGTTGAGTACGGGCGAGAGAAGAGCTTTGTATTTGCTAAATATTATATTTGAAGTTGAGGCTCGAAAAATCGGAAAGATAAAAACATTATTTATAATAGATGATATTGCAGATTCTTTTGATTACAAAAATAAATATGCAATTATTGAATATTTAAAGGATATTGCAGGGTACGACTATTTTTACCAAATACTATTGTCTCATAATTATGATTTTTTTAGAACAGTTTCAAGTCGACTAGACATGCTTAGAGCAAATAAGCTGAATACTGATAAGGATGAAGCCGAGATACGCATTTATGAAGAGTATTATCAGAATAACCCCTTTGCGTATTGGAAAACAAAATTAAATACCGACAAAACGATGTTGATCTCTTCAATTCCATTCGTTCGTAATTTGGCTGAGTTTTCCGGTGAGGAGCACGTTTTTGAAAAGCTGACCTCTTTGTTGCATTTTAAGCCTGATACTGAAGCATTTCTAGTAAAAGAACTTGAGGATACATTTAAGATGATACTCAAAGATCAATCAAATTTAACATTGAATGATCCAACGAAAAAAGTCACTGATCTTATATTTGAGGTTGCGGACGAAATCCTCAGAAATTCAAATGAAAAATTGAATTTGGAATATAAGGTAGCACTTTCGATAGCAATTAGATTAAGAGCTGAAATATATATGGTGACAAAGATAAATGATAATTCTTTTTGGAAGGGAATAAAAAAGAATCAATCAAATGACTTATTGGCAAAATTTAAAAATAAGTTTCCAGCTGAATATACGATAATTCAAATATTGGAACAGGTAAATTTAATGACTCCAGAAAATATTCATATTAACAGCTTTATGTATGAGCCAATATTAGATATGTCTAACCATCATTTGCAATCTCTATATAAAAAAGTCTCAACATTGAATAATATTTAACAATAAAAAAAGATTCCTTTCGGGGTCCGAGAGAGTAAGTTGAGATGAAAAGAAAAATTACTCTGTGGATTTTGATTTTGATGGGATAAAAGATAAAATTTTAGAAATACCTCCTAATAAAAATATTCCAGCAAACAAAGAGACCGCTCCTCTAATTAAAAATACGGTGATCCAATTCTTGATCGATCGCCCAAATTCCGCGTCCGATTCCCGATCTTCCGCAATTTTCTTCCAATAGTCGGAAACTTCTTTCATCTTTAAATGCGCCGTAAGAGATCTTGCTCGACCGGCTTCGTTGTCGTTGCAGATTTGTTCCATTTCTCCAGGACCGAAACCTTTTTCCTCTTGGATTGATTTTCTTTAAATTTTAAAGTTTCTACTTTGTAATCGAAAACCGGTTGTGCAGCTTAAATTCGATTTTGTTCAATTTTATGAATTGATAATACGCCATATATGATGTAATTTAATTTGTGGTGAGAAAATGGAAAGTTTACTATTATTCAGAATCTGAGAATGAAGAAAGTGAAATCGAAACTTTTATCAATTCTAAGGATGATAGAAATCAAGCGAAGATATTGGCTTGGATCGAAAAACTTGAGGAATTAGGTTCAAATTTACCTGAGCCTTACGCTGATATATTAACGTGAGCAGGGTCGTAAGGGAGGAAAAAAGGGAAAGCTCTTGTACAGAAAAGCGCCAGATCACATATTGAACCGTACTTTCAGCAAGAAAAGGGTTAAATATGGATCTGACAGAGATATTTTGTGCGATAGACGATTATTGTACACAACAAAAAATAAACTGGAACGTGAAAATACTTTTGTCCGGTGGTTCGAAAAAGAAACCGAAAATTTCAGTTAAGCCTGAGTGAAGTAGCAACGTATTGTTGTCTGTTTTCATCTTTCTCATTATAGAGAATTTTAAAATTATTATCTGATAGAAATAAAAAAGAATTTAAAATCGGAATTTCCAAAAGCGGTAAGTTACAATCGTTTTGTTGAGCTGATGCCTAACGCGTTATCTGGCATAGCTTCCTTTCTATCAAATTCTTGTCTGGGAAAATGTTCCGGAATATCGTTCATTGATTCTACGATTCTTTGGAGTATGCGACAACAGAAGAATCCATTCNCATAAGAACCTGTCCAGTCTCGATTTTTTCTTACGGAAAAAACCGGAACTGAACAGAAGCTTGCAGCTTTGACCTTTCTGATAAAGTAAAATAAAAGTTTTGGGTATGTGCTGTAAACTCTTTGGAGATATAGGTTATATCAGTCAATCTTTGTTTGAAAGTCTTTATGAATAGGGGATTCAACTCATTACAAAACTTAAAAAAAATATAGAAAAATAAATGAATGCCTTAGGCCGAACAACATATAAAATAGTATCATTGGAACCCAAGAATCGTTTAGGTAGAAGATTTGTCTTTAAATGATTCCAGACAAACTCATCTGGATTTACTACTCGGACGCATGAATAAAATACTATGATAAACTATTTCGAAAATTTAGAATCTTCCTACTAAAAAGTCGAGATTTCCCGATTTGACTTAATTTTTGAGAACCGTTGTACTTTTGCAAAACCGACCGCTTATTTTCGAGTATTATTTTCATGCGTCCGGGTAGTAATTCTTTCTTTTGTTCGAGTGTTAGCTTAGACGGTCGGCCACTTATGCCGTTCCATTTCACTCCTTCTAAACCTTCCTTTTCATATCTTTCACGCCAACGCATTACCGATTGTTTACTGACCCCAAGTTCTTTGGCTACTCCATAACATGTATAGCCCTTCTCAAGTAAACGAATTCCCTTCTGGTCTTTTTTCTCTAAATCCTTGAGTCTCTTTTGGTTTTTGTCATTTCTCAAATTACCATATTTTTTTATTTCTTATTTAACGTGAGTTCGGTATAACAAAATGCGAAAGCGATTATATGTTTCGACCCGTAGGGAGAAACATTGAGTTAAATTCCGAAGGAATTGGAGCGAAAAGCGCGGTCGCGAGCCATTTTATCTATGAAATTTGCGAGCTGCGACGACGACCCGCAGAGCGACCCTTAGGAAAGCTCTGCGTTGAGTTCAGGGAGTCGTTGCACTTTAGTTTCTTATTCGCCCAAACTTTCTTACGACCCTGCTCACGTTATTTACGTGTACTCATTTTTATAGGGATCAGTAGTAACCAAGGTACAGATACAACGAGTAATAAAAATAATGAAAAATCTTCTTCTGAAATTAAATGGTCAAATATCTCTGAACATGCAAAAACTATTATATTGAACGAGTTCGGTGAATATGACTCTATTCCGGAAAAAGAAAAGGAAAAAATAAAACTCTGGCAAAAACTCTGTAATGACAATCCTGAAATTTCACCAGAGTCAGTGCTGGAAACGATTCGAAAACTAATCTATATCAAAGAGAAATACAAAACGAATACTTTTTGGAATTCCATACCGGTGAATATAGCATCATCCTACTCGTACAAAGATAGGATTAAAAGTACATATAACGCGCTTTTACAAGCGAGTTCGAACACAGCGAAACAATCCACAAAAGGAGAAAACGTTTCTCAAGAACAAAACTCGAACATAGATCGGAAATACCAAGAGCCCTCCTGGGAAGCCTTTTTAAACTGGTCATCGAAACGATTAACCAGATCCAGTATCGAAATTCTGAAACGAGTTCAAGTCCGGTTTAGAGATAANGGAACACTTCTGATTTTAAACACAGTGCCGGAACCCTTACAGATGCTCATTAAGAAATATTTTGCGGAAGAAGTTCAAACACCTATGCCAGTTGAATTTTTAAACGGAACCAGATTGGAGGAAAAATCTTATAGTATAAATTTAAATGCTAATGTGAATCGAAATGAAGAAACTTTTTCACACGAGGAATTTATGCAGGCACTTGCAAAAATAGCAAATGGAAAATCTTGTAATATGCAGTTGGTTTCGGCATCTTTACAAAATCAGACAAGAATGGGCCTCCAATGAAAAGTAATTATATTCCAATTCAATCCGGAGAGATTAAAAAATCACATACAAGAATATTAATATAACTGTCCCCGAAAGGGATGGGTATCGCGACAGTTAGAGGAATAGTAAAAAATAAAATCCACGTTGCGACTTGAGTTACACAACATTCAATCTTAACGAACTGTTGTCAGTATTTACATCTATTACAGGCAACTCGTTAAGAAAGGATTTCTCTGTAGGAACCGGATTTTTTGATATACTCAATCAAATCCGAGCGAATACTTTTCTATGGTATCCTTGATTTTTACTATGTCCATGGTATATATAAAAGTTGTTCAGTTATTTAAGGAATAAAAGTAAAAAACATCTAGTATACTTTTTTTCCACAGAAAGAAGGTTAAAGCGAGATTACAAAAAGATACTAGGGTAAGAATCGAAATAAAACTAAAATAAAGTTTTTCTTTTTAGAGAAAGATTCTAGTTCTTTCTTGTAGGAACTTGTTTCTTTGAGGTTTGTTAGCGTTAGATTTAACTCTGATTTTAGATTCTGTATGGAATTTAAAAGATCGGTGTCTATGAGGATGATGGATTGAGAATTAGAAGATTTGCGATTTTGAAAAGAGTTGGCTGAAACATTTTTTCTAGAAGAAATATTTCCTAGAAGCTCAATTTCCTTTTTTAACTCTTGATCGAAGGGCCATTTTTGACGCGCTTTTTTGTAAAAGTTCAACCGCCTTTTCAAGGTTTCCTTTTTTAGCTTCTTCCCTACCTAAACCAACCCAAGCGGAAGTAAGAATGTATTCCGCATTCACATCGGAAGGATTGTTTGTCAGTAGGGATACTGCTTAGTTTTTCAGCTTCTAAAAAACGTTTTTCTTCGATAAATTTTTTACCACTTTCGTGACTTCCTGAAATGACTTCTTCAGAAAAGACGGTTTGGGGACAAAAGAAAGAATATTATAAGAATAGAATATATAAAATAATGTAAAATCGATTTCATAATTTTTTACCTGTCAATCCGAACGACTTTGTGAGAGTATCTTGCCCTCGGCATTTTTAGAGAATCCAGAGACCAAGTGCTTGCGATCGGATTTTGAAGGCCGATAGAATAAACGGAATCTGTAGGAATGTTGAGTGCAGAAGCACCTCCAAAGACGAATAACTTTCTCGTTTCATACGAAGCCTGAACACCTGGATAATAAACGGAAACAGGAAGGATCGGACCGATTGCAAAGGCAAGAGTTCCGTTTTCGAAAAAAGTCGGTTCTATTCGTTGTAGTAATAGACGTGATCGGTTGTAGAGTGCTAACTCCTGTAGAACCTCCGATGACTGCAATCCATTCGGGATCGGTGGGGTAGGGGTCATGATTTAAAGGTTTTATACAAGCAGAGCCTGTACCGTGCCTTGCGATTGTAATAGAAGGTTCTCCAGCGGCAGACGTGGAATTGATCGAAGGGGAATAGGAATCAGAGGTTGCTTGAGAGGTTCCGTCGTTTGTGAATCTTCCTCCGGTAAAAAAGATATTTCCATTGAGACCACAACCGGACATATCTACTCTGGAAAAAATCGCTGTGAGAGACGTATAACTTTGCCAAAGACCGTTCGGCCCTATCCCCGGAGCAAAACGAGAAACCGTATTTAAAATTGTACCGGTCACCATATCTATAGTTGTCGTTCCCGCGATGATAAAAATTTCTTCTCCTACTGAAGCGATGACACCTCCTTGATTGGCGACGGGCATATCGGCAAGAGTTGTCCATTGGTTTGTATACGGATCATAGACTTCAGTTTTTTTAGAAGCTATGTAGTTGATTCCTTGTTTTTCCATTCCGCCGATAACATAGATTTTGTTTTTGTGAGAGACTATGTTTGCAAAAGCGCGGGGTGTGGGAATCGAAGTTGCGGCCGGACACCAAGTAGAAGTAACCGGATCAAAAAAATCAATCTCGGAAACGGGAGAAGCGTCCGCGCCGATTCCACCCACAACCCAAAGACCACGAGTCCTGTTTAGGAAAATCACTGATCCAAGTTTTAAAAGTAAGAGGAATTCCTTGAAGTTTGTTTAAGTCGGAAGAACAAAAAACATACACGAGATAATCGGTATTGGATTCGAGATTGGGAAGAATCATGGAATGAATTTTAGAATTTTCTAAACTAGTAACAACGGATTCGATTGCACCTTTGCCGTACAAAACGGAACCCGGTAGAGAAGAGGAACATTCCCAAGAGAGAGTCGCAGAACGAGGGCCTAGTTGGGAAACAAATGCGAATGTAACCTTGGCGTTTCCCGCATCGTGAATATTGGAAAGCGGAGAGTTTTGACAGTTGAAAAAATGCAAGATTAGTGTGAAAAAAAAGGTAAACCGAGTTATCTTAAAAATACGATTGATTCTCAAGTTTGAAAAAATCACCTGCAAAGTTCCGTAAATAGGTGTTAAAATCTCCGGATGGTTGGGGGACGCGTTTAACATGGAATGTATCCTAATTGCCTTTCTTTTTTGAAAAATAAAATCATAACAAAAACCCCCAAGAGATACGAATTCCGGACCTGCAAAAAGAATCCCCGGATTCAAAAGTGCATTGAGATCTAAGTCCGAGTCTAAGACGAGATCCGTTTGTAAACTCCCAAGCCCAACCGACTTCTCCTAAAAGCTCTGGATCCGTTCCGTTATACGATCGAGAGTCGCTCTTCCATTGAACAGAAGTCGCCCCGCCGCCTAATAGGAAGTAGGGGGCAAAGCTGCCGAATTGTTTACCGAAATAGATGGATTGATTCCAGAGATTGATAGAACCTTGAACGCCGGGTGCGACAGAATACTCGGAAAGAAATCCGAAAAACCAAAGTGGATGGTTCAAAAAACCTTTTTCGATAAAGAACCCAAGACCGGCGGTTCCGGGGTTGTTCTTGTTCCAAGACCCAAGATTTGCCTGAAAGAGGAGGTTACCACCTGCATAGAGTAAGTTTTCTCCGGATCTACCGGAAAGGTATTTGTCAGGTAAATCGGGAGATTCATTTTCTGTTTCCAAAGAATTCACGTTTAAGTTTTGAATTTTGGATTTTTCGACTTCTACAAATCCTAACTCGGTTCGAAATACGAGTTTGTCTTTTTTCGTTTCAACGATGATTCCTCGGATAGAACTTCCATCCGTTAAACGAAATTCCGAATAATGATACGATGATTCGGGCCCTTTTTTAAATAATCGATTCTTTGAATTTCAGATTTTGGGATTTTGTACTGTCGTCCTTTCCAGCGAAGTTGTGCTACATCCGCGCTTTCGTTGATTTCTTCGATTAGAAACGCTTCTCCTGATTTGAGAAGAAGTTCGGAGGCGAATAGGGCGGTGGAAAAGTGTGAAATACATGCAAAAATTAGAATATATAATTTTCTTTTCACTAACATTGAATAAAACCATTCATAAATTACATCCAAAGGTATGAAATGCGTTTTCTTGTAAATAGAATATTCTTCGTATTTCAAATGTTTATAATTTGAAATATCATCATTTTATAAAATAGAGAATAAAAGCAAATACTTCGAATTAACATTAGTTTAAAATTATAATTTATAAATACAAAACATTCATCAATGTAATTTAAAAACGAAAAAGTAATTCCTAGAAATCATTTGTTCGTGTACAAGTGGCTAAAACATCACAAAATATAAAGTTTTCTATTTGGGGACTGTATTAGAGAGTGTTAGGGAATCTGCAACTAACTATAGTTTGGTGAACAAAGATTTTAGAGGTTTTTTATATGAAATTGCGATTTATTGGAATAGTATTTGTTGGAGTTTCGATTCTTTTTGTATTCAATTTTTCTTTGTTAGAAGGGATTCGAAATTTTTTCTCTCTGGCCCTTCCGTCGGAAGAAACAAGAATTCCTCAAGCGATGCCGAAACTGAATGTAGATTCGTTCGGGAAAACTTCGTTTTCGTATCCGATTGCTGTTCCGCCCGGTGCGGGTGATGTCGTTCCCAAATTAACGATTCTCTACTACTCTTCCCCTTCGGACGGTGGAATATTAGGAAAAGGTTTTTCTCTAGAAGGAATCCCCGTAGTACAAGTCAATCCCTCGTACGGTTGGTCTGAAAGTGATACAAGGTTTATTTCTTCTTTGGGAGGAGAGTTCGTATCAGATGGAAGCGGGAATTATTTTTCCAAAACCCAAACTTCCCTTAAGATTACAAGACTAGCGGGGGGAGCGTGGAGGATCGAAGAAAAAAACGGAACACAGTATCTTTTCGGAACCACGATTGATTCTAAAATTTTTGCTCAGGTTCCCGATTCCGGGAAGGTCATTACTTGGGGATTGAAAAGCGTTCGAGATCCGTACGGGAACGGATATGATATTTCCTACGACTCCGTAGGACTTGGAAACGGACTGTTACTACCGTCTTCGATCAATTACGTACATGGGAACGGTAGGATTTCGTTTCGTTATTCCAACGAGTCTTCCGGATTTATTTCCGTACTTTTTAACTCAAACGTAAGGCAAAAACATTCAAAATATCTTTCTAATATAGACGTATATGCAACGGATCAAAACGGATCGGAATCCAGAATCGAATCGTATTCTTTTGATTATGTGTATGACGATACTTTTCGTTTGCTAAAAACGATTCAAAGATCCAATTATGAACCCATAACATTAACATATACGAATCGTTCCGAGGATTCTCTGTCTTCTGCGAGTATCAATCGTTCCGTTTCGGACGGTTTTAGTCTTACCTTTAGAGCCATCCAAGAAGGTTTACAAGGTGCGTATGACACAGGCGTGACCGCTTGTTTGTGTACTGCCAATCCTGCCTGTATGGCTACCGCGGGCCCTTGGGCGATTGCAATTTGTGGTTGGGCGACTCAAAATATTTGGGACGTTCATACAAACGGAGTGGAAACTTCGTTTGCGGGAGCTTTGGATATAGACGGAGATACAATTCCGGAATATGTTCGAGTTCTCGGACCTAAAAACGACCAGAGATTTTACGTTACGGATTTAAGAACCGGCGGGGACGTTTTAAATTCCTCGTTGCCGATCGATTCGAGTCCGCTTGGAAGTTCGCTCAATTTAACGAGTACGGGTAGAATTTTCCCGGGTGATTTTAATGGGGATGGAAAATCGGATTTTTTAATATTCGAAAAATCAGGAGTTCCCATACGAATTTATTGGGGACCGAATTTTTCCGATTCCGGTGTCGGCGTTACGTCCTTTGTTCCGCAAACTCAGGATAAAAGGGGGGACCATTTTGTTGCCGATATGAACGGAGACGGACTTTCGGATTTTGTTCAGGCGAATGCGAGTTTGGGTCTTGAAGTATATCTATCAAACGGGAGTACTTTAAGCTATTCTCAAACACTTTCTTTTAGCAATTACGGTTTGGAATTTCAACTTTTTGCGGACTTAGACAAAAACGGAATTCCCGACTTTATCCGAATGGAGGGACTTCCCGGTTCCAGAAGACTGATCGTTACGTTTTTATCCTGCAACCCGAATACGAATACACTTTCCGTATCCGGTCCGGACGCGACCTTGGACGAAAGTGGGACAAGTTTCGGAGATTCCGGGAATCGGTTTTTTGCGGATACAAACGGAGACGGTTATTTGGATTTTATCACGATGAGTTCCGGAACGTATATTCATCAATATCATTTTAACGGTAAAAATTTTCAGACGGATAATATTTGGCAGTATATCAACAACGTATCGCTTTTAGACGAGTTTGGAAATCCGTTTTTACCCGGAACCTACGGATATACGGACTATGACATCAATCATGACGGACATATGGACCGGGTTACAAGAAGCGGAGAGACCGGTTATCTTGTAGAGATACGAAGGGGAGACGGTTCTTACTCTTCTCCGATTTTGGTCATGCTCAATCAAGACACGTATGTGGACATAAACGAAGACGGTGAAACCGATCGATTGCGTGTAAGTTATTTTTTCTTTATCGTTCAGATCCAGGTTTGGTTCGGTCCGGATGACAGTTACGCTTGGACCGATATCGATAACAACCGGATGGCAATTCCCACACCCACGCCGGATGAAAGCGCGTCCCTTTCCAGTACGGGATACAACAATTGGAAGAACAAGAAAGAGTTTACGGATTTAAACAGAGACGGTAGGGCCGATTTGGTTTATTATCAGAACGGTCAGATCAACGTTCGATTGGCGCGTCTCAATTCTTCCGGTTTGGTTTACTATCCTTTATTTGCGGATTACTCTTGGAACTCGGGCGGTTTTTTACAAAGTTTGGATTTTAACGGAGACGGAGTTACGGAACTTGTAGGAGTCGGCTCAAGCCCTCAAAACTATTCCGATTGGACCCCGAGCCCCAATCCTGTTTTACCTTCTATTTTAATCAGACAGGTTCCTTTTAGATCGAATGCAACTTTAGAGATACTACGTTTTGAACCGAAAATTCCGGACGGTCTCGTTCAAAATATCTACCAAGGAACCGATTCGAATTATATCCAAGTTACAAAAATTGAATATGATTTAAAAAAGAATCATCTCAATTCCCAACCTGTAGGACAAAGAATCAATCCGAATGCGGTAACGCCGGTAAAACCAAACGTGTATCCGTTTTTAGCGCCTGAGCCCGTAGTAAAGTCGGTTTCTTCTTACGGTTGGGACGGCTCGAATGAGTATTTAATCGCCAAAACGGATTATACCTTTAGTACTCCCAGATTTTTTCGGGGAAGTTTGAAAAAATCATCCCTTCTCGGTTATGAAACCGTTGCCGCCTTTGATTCTTTAACCGGAACAAACACGGTGCGAATGTTCGGATATTCCGACCCCGATCTGGCGGGACTGGAAACGTCATTGACCGTGAGTAAATCCGGAGTAGTGATTCATTCCAGCACTCAAAACTATTCCAAATCGAACTTGTCCAACGGAAGAATTTGGGTTCGCCCCGTTTCTTCCAGCGAATCGATCTATCGTTCCGGAGTTCTTTTTCAATCGGCGAACACCACGTTTCTTTACGACGCAAATTACAATCCAACCGGAAAAACCTCCGTTATATGGGGGGTTAGTTTTTCCGACGTTACCGTTTATGATCCCCTTTCCTTTTCCCTAAAACCTTTGTCGAATACAACTTACAGAGACGGACAGATCGTTTCGTATAAAGAACATATATACAATGGGAATTTAATTTCTAAAGTTAGGGAAAAAGTAGATACCAATTCTTTTTCAGAATCAGAGTTCCTTTCGTACGATCCTTATGGAAATCCGACTCAAGTTAGAGACATTCGGGGAAACATTTCTAGTATTGAATATGATGCGGTAGTTCACAGGTTTCCGATACGTGTTACAAATTCTTTCGGTCACGTTACTCAAAAGGCATACGATTTGACCCGGGGGTTAGAAATAACGAACACGGATTCAAACGGAAATATTACGGAAACTAAATACGATTTGTTCGGTAGGGTTGTGGCTGTAAAATTACCCGGATCAACGGATTGGACTAAAACGATCGAATATGCAAACACGGGTAGTCTTACAAATGCGAGGGCAAAAACCACAATGGTCGCGGACGCTAATTCTACGTCCTGGTCGGAAGAAATTACAAACCTAAAAGACGGCGTCACCGTAAAACGAGGAAGCCTTGTAAACGGCTCGGTGCTAACCGAAACGACTTACAAAGACAAGGCGGGTAAAATCCTAAGAAAGATCGATCCTCATTTAGAAGGGCAAGAGATCCTCGGAGTCAAAGACTACGAGTATGATGGAAACCAGGATTTGATAAGAGTTACATCGAACGACGGGATGGAAACCACAATTTCGTATACCGGAAATACGACGACAACCGTAACAAGATCGGGATCTGAAATTCTTTCCACTTTGATCGAAGTAAAAAACGGATTAGGTCAAACACTGAGTAAAACTACAAACGGAAAGACGATTCAATATGAATACACGGCTAAAGGAAACGTATCTAGGATTTTAGATCCTGAATACGGAGAGACGTTGATTTCTTACAACTTTTCCGGAAAACAAACCTCAGTCAGTAACACAAACAGCGGAACGATTCAATACCAATACAATACGGCGGGCGACTTAATCGAAGAAAGATACGCAAACGGAACGCAAGTCAGTTTAACCTACGATTCTTTAGGTAGGATCTTGAACAAAACGGCTACGTCTGCGGGTGGAAATCAAATTCACAATTTTGAATATGATTTGCCAAGTTCTGGCAATGGAATGGGAAGATTGTCAAGGGTAACGGACGAGTTAGGACCGACAGAATTTGGATACGACGTAAGAGGAAACCAAACGGTAGTCAAAAAGACAATCGTAAGAGAAGACAACTTAGTATTACTTTTAGAAAAAAGATACAATTTCCAAAACAAAGTGACCGATGTAATCTATCCCGAAGGAACGAAGATCAGCCACAAATATTCCGAATCGGGATATTTGAACGGAATTACTTTAACTCCAAACGACGGTTCTACCTCGGAACATCCTTTGGTCTCTTACCGAGGGCCGGTGATCGAGGGGAATCGAGTGAAGATCATTAAGGAATTAGGAAACGGTTCTTGGACGGATATTTACGTAGACAAGATAACCAAAAGAGCTTTGGAGACTGTGACAAAGTCGGGCGTGAACATTTACGAGAATGTAGCTTACTCCTATGATTCCAAAGGTAATCTTTCTCAAATTGAAGACAAGGTCAATAATACGAGAACTCAAAACTTTACATACGACGATACGAACCGCCTAACATCTGCAAGTGGCAAATACGGAACCGAGAACTACGTATATACGGATACGGGGAAGTTACTCCAAAAAGGAGACAAAACCTTTAGCTATACGGATGCGGCCCACAGAAACGCGGTGACTCATGTGACAAGTCCTGGATATATCGGAGATTTTGGATACGACGCAAGTGGAAATATGATTTCTCGAAACGGAGCGACTCTTACATACGACGGATTCCAAAAGATGCGTAGAATGGACACGATCGAACAAGGAACGATCGAATACGACTACGATTTTACGGGGACACGAATTATCAAAAATAGATTGATGGATGGAAGGAAAGTGATTACAGTCGGTGGATTGTATGAGATATCGTATCAAGCTGGAATGTCCCCTCAACACACATTGTATTTTAAAGGAGGAGGAGGGGAACTGATCGGACAGTGGACGACTCAAACGGCTGTGTTACGAACGAATCCGACGACAGCAGTGATTCCATTTTCTTCGGAATGGAAGACCGACCTGAAAGGCAAACTGAACGGATTTTACTACAAAAGCTTGACTCGATTGGCAGAAGCTCGTAATTTTCTACGAACCAATCCAAGAGGGGTCATATCAGGAATATTGATTTTACTAATATTAGGAATTTGTTTTGTATTGTTACACCGGGGAGATGTAGTAGAAGGAATTCAGCTCAAATTCTTAACTCCATTGACCTTAATTTCGATGCTAATGTTTGTAACAAATTGTAACGGACTTTTACAAGGCGGCGGAGGAGAGGATCCGCCTTGGATGTTCGCACCTCTTGTACTACCTGCGGGCACCCCATCCTTTAATACGACCCCGACCCAAAGCGGGAACTCAGGAATTCCACTGGGAGGGACTCCAGTGAACGGATTCGTATTCTTTAATACGGATCATTTAGGATCGGTGACGATGGCAATGGATGGATACGGGAACAGACTTGGCGGAGGAGAATGGGGCGGAGCTTCACACGTAAGTTACAAACCATACGGAGAAGTGCAAAGAAATGATTCTCAAGGACCGGATATATTTAGATACAAATACACAGGCCAAGAAGAGGATCGAGACACAGGACTTTATTATTACAAATCGAGATATTACGATCCGATGATCGGAAGATTTACACAAGCGGACAGCATCTTGGACACTAGTAGAGCGATGTCGATGGACTTGTATATGTATACGGAAGGCAATCCAATCAATCATACAGATCCAAGTGGAAACAGCATTGGAATCGGAACAATTGCAGCGGTAACATTTCCGACATTTGCATTACCGACCATTGGAGCAGCGGCGGCAGTAGCTTCTGTAGTAGCGGTTTTTGCAGTAACCACCGCGTTATCTGTCATTGCGGTAGTGGCTGCCGCGTCTTCCATTGGAATGATGGCTGCGGGAGCGGGTCTTGGAGTAGCAGCTTTGAACATGGTAGGAAGTACGACATTACTAACAGCGGGAGCCGGAGTGGCGACGGTAGGAGCGGTAGGTAGTATGGCTTTAACATCGGGTATAGAATCGATTGGAATGGCTGGATTAGGAGTGGGCGTAGCCTCGTCCACCGCACTGATGTTAGGTGGTGCGATTGCTGGAACTGGTCTTGCGTTAGGGGGTGTGGCTTTGGCGGGATTGACGGCGGCTTCTTTTATTGTTGGTTGTACAGCTTTGGCTGTTGCGACCGTTGCTGGTTTTACTGCCACAGGTGCAGTTTATACCGCGATTGGTTTGGGTGCGCTTGCGATTGGTGTTGGAATTGGTTTGGGGTTGAGTTTGGTTGCTACGGCTGCTGCTGCGGCAGGCGCGGCAATCGGTTCGATTTTGTCTCCTTACGCTTTGCAAGGTTATCTTGGTGGTGGAGTATCTAAATCTAGTTTCAATAATATTCGTTGGGATGAGAAGAGCGCTAGGCTTGGGGGTTGTTACGGTGCTGCGATAACCTTTGGTGGGTTGTTGGCGGGAGGGATATATCCTGGTTATGTTGCGTTGGCTCAAACATATGCTATATTGGAAGAAGTAATGACTTATTCAAGTTATGCGGGTATTGCTTATGACATAGCTTCAAGCGATTGGAAAAGTTTAGGAGCAGACGTTACTGCATTAATTATAAAAAAAGCATTTAATAAAAGTGTGCCGGTTGGTTTAGGGCTAAAATATGCTGAGGCATCAGAAAAATACTGTAAAGGTGTTCAATGAAGTATAATATAATATTATTAATTTCCTTTCATTTGGTAAATTGTTTATATGTTCTTCCATTCAAAGATAGAGTCTCGATTCCAGAAGATAGTAGCTCATTTTTGATATTCAATTATAAGGGATTTAGCTTAAACAAATACTCAAAGCATTTTATTTTGAAAGCTGATCTTAGATATAAAGATGGTTATATGACACAAGCTTATGATCTTATTCCAGATAACCCATATTGGAGAACATATTATACTAATCCAGAAGATCTCCCATTTACAATGCGATGGCATACTGTGACAGAATACACATACTTTACAGAAGAATGTGAATATCGTATTCCAATTCCTGCTGGAATTTATAATCTTGAAATTGAATTTAAAAGTTTTGGTTTGACTGGTTATATAAGAAAATCTGTAGATGTGAAAGAACGAAATTCTCTTTATCTTGACTTTCAAAGATCTGAAGAGGATACGAATCGCATAAATCTTCAAATAGCTCATAACCTAACGAAATCGAAAGATAATTTAGAAAAGTGTATTTATAAAGATTAATTTTGGATATTTACTGAGAAGTGATCCTAAGTCCTTATACAATGCAAGCGTATGGGGCCGGTGGTTATTCTAAATCGAGTTTTAATAATATTCATTGGGATGAGAAGAGTGCTCGTAAATGGGCTTGTTATGCTACTGCGGGACAACTTGCGGCGATGATTGGATACGGTGCTGCGTTTGGGGTACCAGCTGAAGGTATTCCTGGTTATGTGTATGGAACGTCGGGAGCAAAAGAAGGAAGTGTCGGTGCGTTTAAACTATTAGAAGGGCTGCCTTTATCTCGTGCAGTCCTTTATATTTCAATTGTGGGTACAGCCAACAGCGCAATTAAAGGTGATTGGGAAAGCGTTGGTTATGACATAATAGGTTACGGCGCGAAACTTCCAATTAGTTTAGCTGCTGATTATGTAAAAGGAACCGTTAGAACCTGTGAGGGTAAGTTATGATTTTAAAAAAATACACGGTTTTATTTTGGGCATTTATAATATTGAATACTTGTGTAACTCCAGGAACAATCCAATTTTCCACAGAGGTCCAAGGAGTAGATAAAACATATATAAAATATAAAATGGGAAAATTTGAGAGAAAATATAAATCCAATTATATTTTGAATTCAGATAAATATGTTTTTAACTTTTCGGTTTATCTGAATAATAAGGGAAGGAGATTTTTAAATATTTCTATTAAAGACGAAATGAAAATTAATCCAAATGAGGATTTTTTTATCATAAAAAGGATGGATTAGATAGAAATATCTTATCTCAGCTTTTGGTAGGAGATTTAAGAGATAATTTTATTGAAGATTGTGAATATAGAATGCCTGTGCCAGCGGGAAAAAATAAATTAATATTCTATGTAACGTTTCAAGCCTATCGTAGATCTGGAAGCTTAGAATCCGAATTCGATTTACCTCCCAATCATTCGATCCGTTTAAATTTTGTGCCTAAAGATATTGAAGTCGCATTTGTCCCATTTTCAGAAGAGGCGTTTAAAGATCCTAAAGATAGAAAGGTAATCTTGAAAAAGGAAAAGATCTTCGAAATCATCGCAAGCATAGAGCCGAACCCAGAGCCGGACGAAGACAAACCCTGCGAGATCCCAAAGGATTAGATTGAATAAACTGAGTATAATAGAGTGAGTTCCAAGAAACAACGACAAGATATTAACTACGAAGCGTGAGCGATCGAAGTGGAAATACTGCAACGCACCATGAATTAAATGCAGAAATAGGAATATACGAAAAGCTTGAAATGGTGCGTTGCAGATTGAAACGAAGAGCGCGACTCTGCGGTGGAAGTTCGGAAAGATTTCGCAGAGGCACGCCCGCTTCGAGATGCGAGTTCCTAACCCCTAATTCCTAATCACTAACCCCTTGGAAAATGTATTTCTATCACCCGGATCATTTGGGATCTGTTACGATGATAACGGACGGAGTGGGGAACCCAGCAAGTGGACCTGAACCGGGAGTGAGTTACGTTTCTTATGAGCCATACGGTGCGATTAACAGAAATGATTCGTATGGACCGGATATATTCCGTTACAAATTTACAGGACAGATCGAAGACAAAGACACTGGTCTTTACTATTACAAATCTCGTTATTATGAACCGAAACTCGGAAGGTTTTTACAAAACCCTACAATGCGTTAATTTCTTGCGCTTTCTCGATGGGTGGCCTTTAATTTCCGTAATATTGCCAACTCAGAAGCATTCAATGAATTCATTTGATTTAAAAACACAATCCGGAAGACTGAGATTGATCATTGCTGAAACAGGAATGACTCAGAGCCGATTTGGAGAGGAGGTTGGCATTTCCAAGCAACAGGTTTCCAACATTCTTTCGGGCGAACGAGATGTATCGGATCCAGTCGCTCTTGTGATCGAACATAAATTTGGATTTCGAAAGGATTGGCTTTTAATGAAAAATGGGCCACAAAAAAATAAAATGAACGCTTTCGATATTGCCGCTTTGGATGCGGAAAATACATTTCATCGCAAGCTGGATCGAACTTCTGGAGTCCGAAAGATGATCAAAGATTTTTTCCTGTTATCTCCCAAGGATCAGAAGATGATCATAGATATGATAGGCAGGTTATTGAAAGGGAAAAAATAATCCTAATTCTTTAAAGCTGTCATCTATGAAAGTATCATACAAAAGAGTTAGAAATTCGAATGAGAAGTTTGTATTTTAAGAATTTATGTCTTTGTTAGAATTTAACTGAATATAATTTCTAAGGTCACGCGGGGATTTCCCGGTAAACCTAATACAAGCCCTGTGAAAAGAGGATGAAGAATTGAAACCGCATTCGAGAGCGATATTTAAAAGATTAAAATTAGATTTATTTTCATCATAATCTTAACTTCGTTTATTCTATAAAATTCAGAAAATCATTATATCGTTTACTAAGATATTTGTTTAGGTAGTAAGAAGCTTGATGAGTGGAAAGGCCTAAGTCTGCAGCAAAGTCAGGAAGTCTAAGTTCTTCGTCTTTAAACCTTTTGGAAGTTATAAATTGATTCAGTTTGATTTCCACATTTTCTAAATCGATACCCTCTAATAAATTGCGACCTTGAAATTTTGTTTCTTCTTGAATTTCTTCAGAAATAGGGGATTCTTTCGGTTCTGAAACTATGTTTATAATCGTAGATTTAGATTTACTAAACAAAAAAGGACAAGCCCGTTCTAAAATAACGATATAGCAAAGCACTGATCCGGCTAACAATTCCGCAATAAAAAAGAAGTCTTTTCTATCAAGTAGCGTGCCAAGAAAATCTAAAACAAAACAGATAGAAATTAGGAATGAAATCAAAGGGAAGTTGAGGTAAACGATAGATTTTTGAGATATTAAAATCTTTTTGCAAGACCAAGCAGTAGTAAATACGGAAATCCCAAAACCAAGAACGTCTATGAAAGAAATAAAATAAAGCTTTGGAATCAAATACGATAATAGAATAGTAACGGGAATCGTTCCTAAAAGTTTTTTACAGTAATTCCAAGGATGGTCTAAAATCTCTAATACATAGCTGAAACAGACAAAAACGGCCGAAATGGAATATAACACTAAGCTATAATAAAATCCGAATGTAATTTTGTTTTCGGTTCGCAAGTTTCCTTGGCCGAAAAGAATACCATTGTTTAAAATCAAAAATAACGCAATAGAATGAAGGACCGTTCCATAAGATTTTTTAAAATCATCCTTTGAAAAAAGTTTTATAAATCCTAAAATTATACCGATAACCACACTAAAGGAGTGGAAGTAGGTAATAATTAAATCTATAAGATTCTTATAATGATCTATTCCGAAAGTATTCATATAAGGTATGGAGGAGAACTAGGTTCGATGGACGTTATCCTTAAAAGTGTTATCTACTCGTTGCTTTTCAAATTGATTGAGAGAAAAAATTCTACAGGTTTAATTTTTTTCTGATCGTTAAAATCTTACGGAAACTTGTGAATTTCAATATTGCCTCTCTGTCTTCGTCGTTTAATGATTTCCTTAAGATCTTTTCATACTCGTCTAAATCGGAATGGGAGATTTCTAAGGGCATTGATTGGAAACAATTGAAAACCATGGCTTTTCCTTTTTTGGGGTTTAGGTGAATTTTTCCCTCAATTGAGAGGAGAAGTTATAAGAACTGGTTATTTAAAAAAAGCTGTAATGAGTTTGAAACTCTAAGTTGGTGAGTCGTAATGGAAAGGATGTAGTTTTCAAGATGTTCGCGGAAATTAATAAGTAGGGAGTTGAAAAACCGACTATGGAAATGGAATATTAGGAAAAATAAAAAACTAAATACTTTATTATAAAAAGCGGCCTTCTTTCCAATAGATTTAGATTTAGTTCTAAACTTAAATGACTGAATTTTCGAATATAACATTAGGATATCCTCCGGTTATAATCTGTTGAATTGGTCGAACTTTATATTGAATAGTACAATATGTCAAATAAAAAAATTGATTAATGCAATAAATGAATAATATAAAGATCAAGAATCGAATAAGCATTGCCTTAAAATTTCTGAAAGAAAGTAGGGGTTTAAATCAAAATCAGATAGCTAAAAAATTAGGTGTAACACCGGGAACAATAACTCGCCTACGGAATGGTGAAAATACTCTTACTGAATCAATGGCTTTACTTTTTGAATATATTTTTGGTATTTCTTCTAATTGGTTACTCCGTGAAGAAGGAGATATCTTATTCTTTCCTGTAAATATTGGAAGTAAGGAAGATATTGATTTTCTTAATAGAATTTATAGTCGGAAAGGAATGAAAACGCTGATCGAAAATATTCTTCACCTATCTGATCGAGATTTAGCTGTAATTCAGGTAACTGTTGAAAAATTGAATTCTTAAGAAGCTTTTTATTCTAATTTTGCGTAAAATCTGAAATAATTATTGAATTTTCAATTAAAGAGACATAAATTACATTATGTCGTATTTATTAGAAGAAATTAAAGTAAAAAAACTTATTGGATTAGATGAGCCAGAAGAATTAAATAAAGTAAAATTATTTGTTTCTAAAATATATAAGGATGCGGGTTATTCCAATTCACCTTGGAAAGATATAGATCATTATGATCTTTGGTCGACTTGGTTTTATGTGGAAGAGAACGGACAAATTTTTTCAGCAATGAGAATTACTGAAAAAAAACCATGCAACTTTATTCCTTTAGAAGTTGCTTTATTCAAAGATGAAAAGCTTCCGCCTAAAAGATACGCGGTCATTGAAGAAAATGTAGCTGATTGGAATAGTGTAGCTTTTATTCAAAATGTAAAAGGAGCAAAAGCTGCGAAAGATAATTTTATAGCTGTTGCCGCTTACTGTGTAAGCAAAGGATATGATATAGTGTATGGAATGTATAATCCTAAATTATCTGGCATTGAGAGGATCTATTTAAGGGAAGGCGCGGTAATATCTGACAAATACCCGGGTCCTATGTATTTCCCTGGTTTATACTTAAAAGGTGAAATACCTTGGTTTAAAGTAATCGAAATCGGGAAAGAGTCTTTACAGAAAATTGCCTCAAAAAAACAATAACGAGAGCATATTTGTTGGAGATTTGTCAACTTGATCGAAGTGGGAATTGGATTATTTGTGTTTTCTCTCGGTTGTTATGTTTGGATTTTTGCTTCCAATAAGCCGGTTCGAAAATATTTTTTCTTACTTACAATTTCACTTGCCGCTTGGCTACTTTGTTTAGGACTGCGAGTTTACACTCCCAATGAATATCGATCCACTATAATCAATTGGACATTAATTCCAGCCACTTTTACTCCGCATTTTCTATACTTTCTTATATTCAATTTGTTTAACTCGCATGAGGCGTCTAAAGAAATGGGTTGGAAATCGATGACCAATATAATCATTCTTATTTACCTTTTGATATCTATTGTAAATTGTAATGTTGTTCATCTTACAGAACCAGAGAAATTCGCTTATACTCCAACTTGGATTTATCATCTTTTGATCGGATATTGTAGTTTTTATATATTGATTTCTTTAATTCAAGTTTTGCTTTTTATTTTTCAAAAACATGGAGATGATCGAGTAAGAGCATTTTTATTTTTTTTCGGTATTATCTTCTCGCTCTTTGTTTCTTTAATATTTGTTTATATTCTTCCATTACATGGATATTTTTTTGCTTCGAATTCCGCATTTGGAATTCTGATTTCTTCTTTATTTTGGGCTGTTGCGATATTACATTATGACGCGTTTGAAATTAGGGAACATATCATAGAAGGTGAAAGTCGTCTTCCTTTATTGAATCGGGTTTCTTCCTTCCTTATGCTTAAATTGTTCCAAATCTTAGATCCGGAAGAGTATAATAATCGGATTGTATTAAGTAAAGCCAACGTAATTCTAAATGTAACATCAATATTTGAAGATCTCAAAAGTAGGGAAGAAGCAAAGCGGTTGAATGCTAAAGAACGTGCCGAAGTTTTAGCAAGAATTTTCTATCACCGTATTCGATAATAAAGATATTATAACAGAAAGCATTTGGCTTTAGGCTATCTTAGAGCCGGTCTCAAAACTACCTATTAAAAAAGTTAAAAGCAATGATGGAGCTTGCGAGATAAAGAGATGTTGGCACAGTCTGTAGGGTTCTTTCCGGTTAAAGCTCCCCTTTTGGGAGCTTTAACCATTGCGGAATCCATCGAAGCCCAGTCCCATGCTATCTTATTCTTCACATCATAATATTTTAAAATGGATTTATAGATCTTTTTAAATACTCCCGCTCGTTCCCATTCTTGAAATCTTCTATGACAAGTTTGACCGGACCCAAAGTCATTCGGAATTGCACGCCACTGACATCCCGTTTTCATTCGATAGATAATCCCTGCCATTACCACTCTTGCAGGTACACGATTGCGCCCTCCTTGGGGATTGACCTTTTCTTTAGGGATAAAAGATGCGATTTTTTGCCAAAGGGCATCAGGTATCTCTGAATAATATTTGTCCATTTCACATTGATATTATTATGCTTTCTCAGTACAAGCAGTTTTGAGACCGGCTCTTAGAAACTTAAAAGGGTGTCAAAGATGAAAGTAGAAGGGAATACAAAAGGGCCCAAGAAAGATACATCCACAAAAGTTTCCTTAGAAGAGAAAGCCAAAGAGTGGATGGACGCACAAGAATCAAGTCCCCGGCCGGGCTCCACATACAAAAAACAGTATATCCCTAAGGGAGTAACACTGAACCCCATTGTGAAGATGGTTCCACCTTCGAGTTTAAAGCCGAATCCACGGAACGACTTTGATCCGTTGACAAAAGAAGAATACGAGAGCTTGAAAGAGAACATAGCACTGAATGGGATTCTCGATGCACTCACGGCCAAAAAAGACGGAACGCTTGTGACGGGAGAGAATCGTTACCGGATAGCGCTTGAGTTAAAGGATCACGAAGACGAGAACGTGCGTCGTCGAGTTGAGAACATCCCTGTTCGTTACTATATGAACGAACTTACCCAAGAAGAGGAATACGACATACTCGAAGGAGACAATTTATTTCGAAGACATTTAACAGCGGAACAAAGAAAGGAACGGCTAAAGAGAAGAATCCTTCGGAAATACAAAGACGAGC
>NZ_AHMT02000051.1:0-17500 GCF_000243815.2 Leptospira alexanderi serovar Manhao 3 str. L 60
CGATATTATCTTTCAATTTATTGACCGGAGCCGAGAGCCCGGTTTCGGAGAAAGAGAAACGAATCAGCAATGTAGAATACAATAGAACCTTAGAATACGAAACGACCTTTCTCCGAAAGCCGCCCTCTTTCCTAACCCCTAATTCCTATTCACTAACCCCTAGTAAAGGAGTCGGTTTAACAGGAGGCCTTAGCTTTCAACCTGGAAGCGGAGTTGGCGTAAACATGAATGTAAACTTTCCGGGAACACTTGGATTACCGAAGGGAACGTTTTTAGGAATCAACTACCAAACAGGCAGCGGCAATTACACGGCAAGCGGTGGATTTAATATCTATCAAAACGGAAATTCTTCCACTGGAATTTCGTTAAGTGCGAGTAACAGCGGATATGCGAGCGTTGGACTCAACTACAACAAAGACGGAAGCTCTTTCTTAAACAGACTGCAAGGTTATTCCCTGAACATCGGAAGCGACGGTTTACTTTCTTTACACAATCAATTCCGAGGAGCGGATGTATTATCACTCGGATACAACTTCAATACGCACACTTTTGATCCGATCGGAATCAATCAAAACTTTCAAAACGAATTACAACAATTCAGTGACTCAAGAGAACGCGGCGGCTAACGCAGCAGCATCGGCAGAGAAGTTAGCCGAGAAGAGACAAGAATGGCTGGATCAGCAACGAACCTAACCCGGTTACGAAGGCTTGAGCGACCAAGCAGTGTTTGACAAATACAAGTTGGAGAACAGCGGAGTAGGTGGAAGTCGTTTGGATTACCTTCTCAAGTGTTTGGTAGCTTGGGAGATATGTTCGGAGGTTCATTAGGTTTATTTAATTCGAGTGGGGAAGGTTATCTAAACTCGCAAGGTGAATTTGTTCCAAGGACTTGTTTTACCGCGGGGACGTTAGTTCATACCAAGAGTGGGACAAAGAAGATTGAGGAAGTGAAAGTTGGGTGACCAAGTGTTGTCTTGGGATGAGGAGAGCGGGGAGCAGGGATATCACCGAGTCGTAAAAACGTTTCAAAGAGAAGTTAACGTAGTTTATACGCTTCACTATTCCAATGGCACACAAGTAGAAACAACGGATGAACATCCTTTTTACATTGAAGGGAAAGGCTGGGTTCCTGCTAAGGATTTAAGATCGGGTGACAGATCTGTTCTTTCGAACGAGAAAACATTAGAGATTGAATCGATTACAATATCCGAAAGAACAACTACAGTTTACAACTTTGAAGTTGAGGACGCTCATTCGTATTACGTGAGTGAAGTTGGGATTTTAGTTCACAATGATTGTGTGGTTACGGGTCCTAGTATGTCGTTAGAAGCGTTTAACGCGCTTTTGAAGTATATGCCAGGAGCTTCCGAAGCGGAGATAGAGGCAGCGAGAAAATTAATAGAGATCGGTAATCGTCCCGTTGATGGAACCATGGATGCGGTTTTTGATGTTGCAGCGTATATTGATGCAGCCTGCAAGAACGGTTGTCCTCCTGATATTGCGATGGCTCCGGTAAAACTTGGTGTGAGCGGTTTAAAGGTAGCTTCGGAGCTGATTCGAAGTGGTAGATTTAAAGAAGCCTTGAGTTTATTTGGAACTGGTGTCAAGAATTGGGTGAGAGGAGGTAGTGATGAAACTACAGATTTTTTAAAAACGGCTAATGCGTCGTTTAAAGGACAAGAATTATCGAATGCTGGTAGAGCAGTTACAAAACATCCAGAGTATTTTGGTTTCAGTTCAACTGAGGATTTACAAAAAATTTATAGTTCACCGCAAGCTATTAATGAATTAGCACAGCAAAAAATAACTGATCTATTACAAAATGGAGTGCGAACTACTGGAGCAGGTGGTCGTTATCCCAATGGTTGGGTTACTTATACGGCAGTGTCAGCAATCCTGTGTAAATAACTTTCTTAAAACGAATCCAATTTCAATCGATCTCCGAAAAGAATCGAAAACTGGTTCATAGCTTGAACTCGAGCGACTCGGCTCTCTAAGGATCGCTCGTCATCCCAATCTTGAATCGGCATGGTCCTATTTTTTAGACATATTATTCAAAGCTAAATAGAGAAGCTTGATTGCCGCCTCATCGTTCGGAAACGAACCCCGATTCTTGATAATCTTTCTTAAGCCCATATTCATAGATTCGATAGCATTTGTAGTGTATATCGCCTTACGAATGTTAGGTGGATAGGCCAAAAAAGGAATCACCGAATCCCAATTACTTCTCCAAGACTTGCTGATCATCGGATATTGACTGTCCCATTTGGTTGAAAAATCATCAAGGCTTTTCTTAGCAATTTCTTCCGATGGAGATTTGTAGATGGCCTTTAGGTCGACTACCAACTCTTTCCTCTGTTTGTAAGAAACCCATTTCAGAGAATTCCTAACCATATGAACGATACAAAGTTGAACTTGTGCATTAGGAAAAACTGATATGATTGTATCCGGAAATCCTTTCAATCCGTCGACACAAGCGATTAAGATATCTTCAACGCCTCGATTCTTTAAGTCGGTTAAAATCTGAAGCCAGAACTTTGCCCCTTCGGTTCTTTCTACCCAGATCCCAAGAATCTCCTTTGTGCCCTGTAGATTGATTCCTACTGATCTCTACATAAAGGAGTACCGCCAATTTTAGCACAAATCCCCGTTTAGACGCAGAATTTTGGACACTCTATTATGTAGATTGATTCCTAAAGCCAAATAGAAGGCTTTGTTCACGACGTGGTTGCCATCTCGAACCTTCACGATCAACGCATCCATGATGAGAATCGGATACACTTTATCCAAGGGTCGATTCTGCCATTCGATCACCGTTTCCATGACGGAATCCGTTACTTGAGAAATTAAATCCGCCGAGACTTCAACTTGATAAATTTCTTTCAGGTGTTGAGATATTTCTCGAGTTGTCATTCCACGTGAATACATCGAGATGATCTTTTCATCGAAGCCGGTAAAGCGTGTCTGTCCTTTCCGGATTATCTGAGGTTCAAAGCTTCCGTTTCTATCTCGAGGAACTTCCAAGTCAATTATCCCAAAGTCTCCTTTGAGCTTTTTGCTACTTTTTCCATTTCGGGAATTGCCTGAGTTATTGCCAGTCGAGGCGTTCTTTCTCATATCCAAGATGATGCGTCATCTCTCCTTGCATCGCTCGTTCAACAAGTGATTTGGTGAGTTGTTTTAAGAGGCCTTCGTTTCCGATCAGCTCTTCGGGGGTTTTACCTTTGATTAATTCATCGAGTAGTTTTTCTGCCCGATTCTTCGGTTTGCTCATACTGCTTTATCCTTGTTACTTTTTCTTTTTTCACAAGTCATTTACACAATCGAGATGACACCCTCGGAATTGGCGGTCGCCTCAATAAAAACGCTTTTGCAAACTTCTTTCGATTGGGCTAGTTGGATAGAGATAGAACAATCGACGGTTTCATTTCGAGTCTAATTGAAATATTTCTGAGAAGTTGCGACGTCTCCTCGCTTCGTTTGCGACTTACGGTCTCCACTTGCACTCGCATATTGCTTTGTCATTTCGGCTTTCGCTAAAGCCTACGCGGAGCCTTCGTGCCGATTCTTTCGCGCGTTAGACGAAATGATCTAAACTCAGTTGGATATTTGAAGATGAAACGAAAAGACAATTAGCGAGCCTATTTTCTAAATTTGGGACAAAAATTAGCTCGTTTTAAAGTTGACATCGGTATAACCGGAGTTATACCGATAATATGAAAACAGCTATTTCAATTCCTGATGAGTTATTTAAGACAGCTGAGAAAACGGCCAAAAAACTTGGGATTCCTCGGAGCCAGTTATTTGCAAAAGCATTAGAAGAGTTTATTCAATCTCATAGTAAAGAATCCATAACTGAAAAATTAAATAAAGTCTACAGTAGTAAATCCAAAGAAACTAAAAATAATATTACTGATTTGTCCGTAGAATTACTTCGCAATAGTTTAAAAAATGATTCGTGGTGAAATTTGGTGGGTAGACTTGAGAATTCCATTTGGAAGTGAGCCTGGATTTAAACGTCCAGTTCTCATAATTCAGGATGATTCTTTTAATCAAAGTAATATTAATACAATAGTTTCGATTGCAATTACATCGAATTTGAATTTATCTGAAGCACCAGGTAACGTTCTAATTAGTAAGAAAGATTCAAATTTATCTAAAGACTCGGTAATAAATGTTTCGCAAATTGTGACTTTAGACAAAGAAAGATTTCTTAACAAAGTGGGAAAACTTAAATCAAATAAACTAAATGAAGTTGAAGTGGGGCTTAAGTTAGTTACAGGCTTGGATTAAGAGCATTTCGTATTTTCGCAACGCTTCGGGGTTGCTTCGTAACCCTCGTTTGGCCTCGGGCAAATTTGCTTTGTCACTCGATTTGCAAGACTTCGCTAAGACTCACTCAAACTTGGTGTTAGTCCCTTCGCGCATAAGCGCTCCGAGAACGCGAACGTCGAGGAAACTTTTTCATTAACTGAAATGGCGAGAAATTAATAGTGATCTAAGAAAATTCTTGAAAGAACTTCTTGGTAGGTATATATCTTGGTATATATTAATTTTGGGGATATTTGGATGCAAACAGCGAAATTATTTATAAATGGAAGGAGTCAAGCCGTTAGATTGCCAAAGGAATTTCAATTTACTGGGGATGATGTCTTTATTCAAAAAATCGGAGAGGCGGTAATATTAGTTCCGAAGAACAAAGTCTGGAACGTATTTTTAGAAGGACTAAATGGGTTTTCAGATGATTTTATGGAGGGGGGTAGGCAACAACCAAAATCCGATCGAAGAGAAAAGCTTTAATGTATCTTTTGGATACCAAGATTTGTATTTTCCTAATTAAAAAAAAGAACACGGTTCTTTTGGAAAATCTTAAGAAAAAATTAAATAAAGGTTTATTTATTTCTTCTTTAACCATCGCGGAACTTGAGTTTGGAATTCAGAAAAGTGAACTCAAAGAAAGAAATAAAGTCGCACTGATTGAATTCTTAACGATTTTCAATATACTTTCCTTTTCTGATAAAGATGCAGAGTTTTATGGATTAATTAGAGCTGATTTGGAGAAAAAGGGTAACGTAATTGGTTCAATAGATATGCTTCTTGCAGCTCAAGCAATTGCTAATAATTTTATTTTTGTTACTAATAATACAAAAGAATTTAAACGAATTAAGGAATTAAAAATAAAAGATTGGACTCAATAGCGATCCAATCTTCATTTCGTCTAACTTAGGATTCTCGCCTTGTTTACCATTCGCGGTTTCAGCTTAGACTTATCATTCCGGGCTTTCAACCCATCGCACACAGGTCTCGGGGACGCAAGCCTCTTTCGTAGAATAGAGTTGTTGAAAAATTCCATGATTCAGATTAACAAAACCGCTTCAAACTTCCATTTCAATGAAGTAGAAACGGATAGAGAATTAATTTTTCAACAACTCTAATATTGGAAATAGCCGTAGCCTTTCAGAAGAAACTTTAAAGATAATCAATGATTTATATAACATAAACTTTTATCGATCTTGGATAACTAATTTCGAAAAAGAGATCGAAATTGTAGAAAGTACTGTTTTCCGATTCACAGTAAGTATTTGCCTTTTTAAATGAAACTTTCCCCTTAAAGCATAATAAAAAGGCAGATAATACCTAAGCCAGTAGATTTAGGATTTGGCTGTTGTTACGTTGAAAAGCAAAGTTTGGTTTATCATTTCGATTTTAAAGCAGTGTAGAATTCAGATAGTGCAAGACTTCGACTTCTTGGAGTGTATCCGTTCAATTGTATAAATGACTTGTGAATTAACAAAAAGTAACAAGGGTAAAACAAAATGAGCAAACCGAAGAATTGAGCAGAAGAGTTAATCAAAGGCAAGATGCCAGGAAATCTGAACAACATAAAGAACTTTTAAAACACTAACGAAATTACTGGTTGAGTGAGCGATGACGCATCACCTTGGGTATGAGAAGAATGTAATAAAGCGGCAATCAAACTTCTGTATTTGGCTTTGAATAATAGTCCAAAAATGGACTATGCCTATTCAAGACTGCGATGGCGAGCGATCTTTCGAGAGCATTGCGCTTGAGTTCAAGCGATGAATCAGCTTTCGGTTCTTTTTAGAGGTGAGACAAGTAGGATTGATTTACTTTCTGTAATGTGTTTTCTTAAAAAAGTTTTTTATGACTACGTAAAATAACTTGTTCAATGAAATCTTATTTGTAGGTAAAGTGACATGCCCTGGAAGTGCCTTTGCGCGTAGGGATTAGCACGAAGTCTGAAGCGGCTTAGCAACGTCTTGCAAATCGAGTGACAAAACAATGTGGCGCGGAGATCAAACAAGACTGAGCGGGATCGCGAGAAGTCAAAGTTAAACGCTGTTTTCAATGATTGTAATATCTTCTTCAGTTAGCCGATACAATTCATAAATTAGTTTGTCGATCTGCTTATCTAACAAATCACATTTTTGTTGAAATATTTTTTTATCAGAATCGCTAATAGCGAGTTGTAGATTTTGTTGTGAGGACAACATTTCTTCTACAAGAGAAATAATTTTTTCTTTTATTTTGGGATCTGGAGAATTAGGAATTGGGATTTGAGAAATGTACATCGGTTTTTGTTCAAAGTAGCCTCCTTGTTTTGTGGAAGCAATATTTTTATAAAAGTAAGTTGTTAATGAAGAATTTAAAATGGCAAATAATATTAGGTCTGTTGAAGCAATAAAAGTAGTTTTATCATTTCCAAAATATCTAACTTCATCATAAGCAGCCGTTGCTCTATTAACAATTGCTGGTAAAATAATCTTTTTCTTATTAAGTTCGTCTTCAAATGACGGAGAGGATTGAAGCGCAAACCAAGGATAAGAGCCAGCTGCTCGTCCTCCTTTAACTCCAGGCATTAAAGGTTGTTTGAATTTATTAAGGTGTTTCTCTATGGCAGAATATTTCGATATATCAGTATTTCTCAATGTAAAAATTAACCATAGACCATTTGAGATAATCGAATATCTTTTAATATCCCTTCCTCTTAAATACGGTTTTAATAGTTGTTCAGATTTTTTATCCTCTTTAATCAACCTATTCTTTGTTTCTTCATCAATTACAAAAGCTTCATTGAGTCCAGTTTTAATTCCATAATATATTTTTCCTTCTACATATTTACCAAGTGGAATCCCCGCTTTTTTGATTTTTTCGAGAAGTGCGGATTCTTTTTGATTGGATAGAGACCAGCCTTTATCATCCAGAGATTTCCAATCAACTTTGTATGCTTCCTTTTTTACGAGTTCTTGCAAAGAACCAAAATTTAAATCTTTTACTTGAACAACTTTTATATTCTGTGGTTTATCATTATTTAATTTGATAATACATGGATAGGTGGTTGCACTTTTGAAAACAGGCAAATCTCCGAAATCAATGATTTCAAAAATTCGTTTTGACTTTAAAAATTTACGGAGGGCCTCTCCGTAGTTTGCTCGCATCCATTTATTAGCGACAATGATAGAATAGAAGCCATCTTTCTTTAAAAGAGATAACCCTTTTTCGATAAAATAAATATACAAGTCTGCTGTCCCAACAAAAGTTGCTTTAAAATGATCCTTTGCATACAGCTTAAATTCTTCTCCTACTGATTCCTATAAAAATGAGTACCTAAATACCAGCTTGTCTCCAATAATTATCGAAACTGATTGTATTTGATTTCAATATACCTAAAGTAGATTTAGTTCTTTGAATCAATTGGCTAAGATTCTCCGGACAAAAATTAGCCATATAGTTTTTCTTCCAACGACACCAGATATATTCTTGCGGATTTAACTCCGGAGCATAAGGAGGCAAAAATTCTACTCGAAGCCTTTTCTCATTTGCTTTTAAAAATTCATTCATTGCTTTGCTTTTATGAGCAGATAGATTATCCCAAACTATTAAAATCTTTTTGCGATTTCCCTTTAAAAGTATATTTAAAAAATAATTAAGATCCCGGCTTTTAACAGAGCCTGTTATGATCTGAAAGTGAAAATCTTTTTTAGAAATAGCACCGATTACTGATAACTTTTTCCAAGACATCTTGTGACGAAGGATCGGTGTCTTTCCGATTAAGCTCCAAGTTTTTATCGTATATGGATTCTGGCTGATTCCGCTTTCATCTAAAAATATGACCTTAAACCCTTCATTCTCTGCTTTTTTTTATACCGGGCCAAGTTTTCGTTTTCCAAGTTTCAATTGCCTTTTCATCTCTTTCCAACACTCTTCTTTTAGGTTTTTGATACGAAAATCCTAATTGATGTAAGAGAATTCCTACGTAATCTTGATGATACGTTACTCCGAATTCTTTTCGTATGATTTCCGATACGCGATACGTTGACCAAAGTTCATTCGGATAACCGTTACTGATCGGACCTTTCAAGATGATTCTTTTTAATTCTTTCTTCTCTGAAATGCTCAATTTGGTCGGTCGACCTCGTCGACCATTCCATTTTACTCCTTCGATTCCTTCCGATTCATATCTTTCTCGCCAACGCATTACCGATTGCTTACTGACTCCAAGCTTTTTTGATACTCCGTAGCACGTGTAGCCTTTCTTCAATAGAGCAATTCCCTTCAACCTACGCTTTTCCAAACGTTTTAACTTTTCCCTTTCTAAGTTTTGCATTATGACAATGGGATATTATTGTTATATTTTTGGTACTCTTTTTTGTAGGGATCAGTAATGTTTCTTGCCTTACGTATGGAGGATTTCCAATTACACAATCAAAGCCGCCATCGTTAAAAACATCTGCAAACTCTTTTTCCCAGTCGAAAGTATTTACTTTTCTGAGTTCTATTTTACCAAATAAAGAAAGATCTTTTTCTTCATAGAAATCAGAGCCAATCAGAGAGTTCCCGCATTTAATATTTTTATGTAAATCAGGAAGAAGTTTAATATCGCTATGTTTAAAAAGTCTATCAGCGCTTTCCGAATTTTCATCTTCCATAAGCTTTAAGAGTAAAGAAAGTTTTGTTACTTCAACCGCTTGGCCGTCAATATCCACACCAAAGATATGATGAAGAAGTATGTTTTGCTTAACTTCTATACTTAAACGATATGTATTCCGAGATACTTGGTAAACCAGACCGTTTTTTAGATATTTATCTAAAAGAAATGAATATGCGCCGACTAAAAAGCTTCCCGATCCACAGGCAGGATCTAAGACGGTTAGCTTCGGATGATTGTATAGGTCAACATCTTTAACTTTCTCGCCGATAGTATTTTTGACAATATAATGTACGATGTATTGTGGAGTATAATAAACTCCGCCCGCTTTTCTTACTTCTTCTTTCTCTTCGACTTTTGCTTGATGTGAAGTCGTTAGGCGAATTGTCTTACCTAAAAACTGCTCATATATATTTCCTAAAATTTCAATAGGCAAGACAGAAAGCTCGTACGGACAATCAGGATAATATAAGCTTTTAATAATATTTTGAAATATTTTATCATCAATGTCTAAATCGGAAACCCATTTTTCTGGTTTAAACAAACCGGAATTGTATTTATCATTGGCTTTTAGGAAAAGTTTGTTTAAATTTTTATAAACCTCTTTATTTTTGCTTGCTTCTGAGAGAAGTCCATATTTCTCCATGTTTCTATCTTCTGCAATCCTCAAGAAGATGATTCGATCAATAAGTAACTGAACAGCGTTGTTTAATGAAAAAATATCTAGATCTTTGTTTTTTATTGCAAGATTTTTAGCAAGCGACTCTCGCCAATCTTCAATTAAAGAAAGGAACTCTTTATCAACTTCAGAAGATCCTTTTTTGTTTTTATTCTCAATGACATATTTATCGAAGCTTCCTTTGTAAATAGCTTCTTTTGAAAAAGTATTATAGATAAATTCAAAATGTTTTTCATATTCTTCGTAAGTGCAGTAAAATATCCTACCTACGCTAGCTTTATCAGTTTTTTCAGGTTTGATTCTCGTATCGTAGATTGCGAATTCTTCGAAGTCTGTCAAAATCGATAATGGAAGTTTGGCGGTATATCCATAACGTCTTATTTGAAAGGCTGGCTCAATTTCATCTTTTATATTTACGGATGGTCTTTTTGCTTCTAAAAAAAATTTTCTTACTCCTCCAATACGAAAACTGTAATCTGGCGCTTTCGGTTTGCCTTCGATAATTACTTTGTCTTCTCTTACAACTTCACGGTAACTTTCTGCATAGTTTGAATTATTCCGAACATCCCAATCTAAACATTCGGAAAATTTATCAATAAAATCAACGCGGGCATTTGCCTCGTCATATTTATTACTTTTATATTCTTTAATATTGCTTTGAAATGAGTTACAGAGGTCTTTTAGTTTTTCTATTTTTTCTTTCATTTGTTCGATTTTACAAAATAATTTGAGAAATAATTCTGTAATGTAATTTTTTGAAAATTCGTTTAACGAACAAGGCTTAACGATGTTGCGTGCGGCGGTACGAACGAGCGTCCCGAAAATTAAATCAGCCAAACAATTATTTAATGAGATGAAATTTTTGTTGAAGCCCGCATAGTCGTTTTTTACTTGACATAAGCACAAAGTTAGCTTTACTTTTGACCGATGATTAATAAAATCTAATAGAGAAAATAAAATAATCCCAAAAGATCTAGATAAGGCCGACGAGGAAATCAAAAAAGGTATCAATGTAGTTGATTCAACCGAATGAAATCATTCAGAAATCTACATCCTTATCTTAACCGTTATAGCAATTGAGAACGAAAACAAACTCATGACTCTGTATAATATTTCACCTGCCTAACTTATAAAACGTATATGCAAGGAATCCGATTGAAAGAATATTAAGCCGTAAGAGAACGAACAAATATCTATTATCTAGTTCAACTTTAAAAATTGATTTAGACTTACTCACTCGAAAAGCGTTTAATTTAATTAAAGGCTAGGCAAATATCGATTACTGATCCCTACATAATAGAGTGTCCAAAATTCTGCGTCTAAACGGGGATTTGTGCTAAAATTGACGGTACTCCTTTATGTAGAGATCAGTAGTACCCGATTTTTAAACTATGTAGAATTCAAAGGTACAGACAAAAAATTGGAGAAGGCATATAGAAAATATTGGCATGCAGCCTATATTTATAGATCCGTTCATTAACTGAAAAAATATTTTCATTAGAGTATTATTTTTTTATAATATAAAAATACTTACGAAAACTGGCATTCAGCTGCTCCTGAAATAAATTCTCAAAATACTAGCCGAAATTTATTTTACAAAATCCGCTGTCGCATTTTTTGACATATAAAATCTTAAATTGAAATACTTCTTAGCATTCAAGTTAATATTCGGAATCTAAATTGGTTCATTATTTTACCGGTTTTTATAAAGGAGTGAATTCAAAAGTTTATTTTCCAGAGTTAAAAGAACAATTTACTTAAATTCATTTTGGTGAAAACGGAAACGATTAAAATTGTATTGGAGATTACAAATCTTCTAAAGAACAAAAAACTTTTCAGTGATTGTTCAGTAAAAAAACAGTTTCATGGACATCGAAAAAATCAGTAGAACAACTCAGGGCAAACATATCGGTATTGCGGGACCGATAAGGCTCTTCGGGGTCAGACGTGGGCATTTGTCCGAATATATCTCCGGGAAAAAATACCAGAAATCGAAACACTGATCAAGATCGTTGAGAAAATCCAAAAAAATGACTAGATACGTTCCATTTCTAAAAATTTCATCCAAGACAACTTTTAGAACTTAACGATTGACTAAATTTTATTCATTTAAGCGATTATTCAGTCAATTCATGAAATATCTTTTTTGCTCCATTTGTAGAATAAAGAAAAGGGAATCAATGTTTCTTGGCAATTATATTGAACTTCCAATAGATTAGAGTTGTTGAAAAATTAATTCCGGATGGCTTTAAGTTCATTACAGACGAGTCATGCGGTTTCGTACTATAAATTATACAATTTTCAATAACTCTAATAAATTTTAGTTTACAATTTAAAAGAATATTAGGAATTTTAAAATATTATGAAAAAATTATTAATATTATGCCTGTTGTTTGTCATTCACTGTAATGAATATAATTCGCCTAGACAAAAATGTTATGAAGAAAATTCATGTTCAACTGCCGTCAAACTTTGCTTACTGGGTGCCGCTCTAGTACAAGATTTCTTAAAAGTTAACTCGACTTCAGACAAAAACCAAAATCCCAATTTCGTAATTTTATATAGTCCTTTAATTTGTAATAATGCCAAACAGAACTGTGTAAATAATTGTAATGCTAAACATCCTTTTTAAAAACTAAAAGAAGTCGAGTCTCGCAAAAATTAAAGTAGCGAAAGGTTGAATCAATATAACAAAGGACAAACATAGAATCGATATGTTCCGCGAGAAAAACAACGAGATAAGGAAGATGAATATAAAAATTGTTCAGAATTTGACAATGTGGTTTTGAATTTGGTATGCCGCATGCGAATAGATACCTGAAATTTATGACTTTTCATAATAGAGTTTTTGAAAAATTAATTCTCTATCCGTTTCTGCCCTATTGAAATGGACGTTTGAAGCAGTTTTGCTAATCTGAATCATGGAATTTTTCAACAACTCTAATGTGAAAAGTTCGACCGTGGAAACGAATTATCTGAATTTCATGAGGAAAAGATCCATGTTTCCTCCTATAACTTGATAATCTTTCTCGTTATTGTCTGTAATTCCGGTGGAATAAAGATTTCCATCCAAATCGATTCCGATTCCTCCAGAGTACAAAGTTTTCCCGGGGGTGCCGATTTGACGTATCCATTCGACTTGCCCAACAAAATTATGTTTAGTCAGAAAAATATCTTGGTTACCTACTAATTTGCTGCGTTCATTGATGGTATTTCCAGAGGTTTGGCCTATTGTAAAGATGTTTCCGGCCCTATCGGTGGCGATTCCGGTGATCGTAGTTGATTTTCTATATTCGTGCGGACCAAATTGTTTGACCCATCTTTGAGTACCATCGAAGTCATATTTTATTAAAAATCCGCGGGCGTTCGTCCTTTGGTTTATTTCGGATTCTAAATCTATGTCGCTTTGTCCTCCCACTAAGACGTTTCCGAATGGGTCTACAGCAAGAGAGTGGGGTATCACACTATCTGAGTAGATAATTGTTTGGGCGAAGAATTCTTGATTCCCGTTTCCGTCGAATTTAAGAATAAAAAGATCCCTAGGTCCTGAACTGGTATACTTGAGAGTGGTATTGGTTCTAAAATTTGCGTTAACTGACGTTCCTGCTACGTAAATACAATCTGCGTTTTCGTCGAAGGCGACTTTTTTCGGAAAGATACTGGCTCCGAGTATCGAGATTTGTTTTACCCAAATTTGGTTTCCGTTAGTATCAAACTTAATAATAAACCCACCGTTAAGGTTACCCACTGCGTTGTCTCCGAAAGGTCCGTCTGAGATTCCAACTACATAAGAATTTCCGAATGTATCTACGGTGATCCCTTCCGTAAAAACGTTATAAGTATTATAAACTCCTTTGGCTCTTTTGGGCCCCGCCTGTTTTTTCCAGGCTATTGTTCCATCCGGATTGAACTTAACTACGAACATATCCTGTTTTTCGGATATAAGCGCTTTTTCGAAAGGGCCATTTGTATAACCGGTTACATACGCGTTTCCGTTAATGTCCGCCGCAGTACCGGTGACCTTCAGACTCACGTTTCGAACTCCGACTCGTTTCATCCAAAGTTCGTTTTGCTGAGAATCAAATTTTTTAAGAATGATATCTTGGGTTCCGATTTTTGATTCGTCGCCAATAAGATTACCTTTCGAATTGGCCGCGATATAAATGGAACCGCCCCCGTCGATCGCGACATCCGGTTCCCCGATAATTTCAGTAGGAATTTCAAGTAATGAAGTCCATTCTAAAGTAGGCGGATTCTCGCCAAAAGCGGTGGGAATTTCCTCGATGACAGCTAAGTTTTCATCAAAAACGGCAGGGTTAAGGTTTTCTTCTTCTGGAGTTGAGGTAATCGAATTCTTATGAAAATTAGAATTCCCTTGAGCTAAAGAAATCAGAAAAGAGTTGTTCGTTTTCGCATCGGACGTAGGCGAACAAGCTTGAAATAAGAATATAAAAGAAAGAATCAAAAGATGTATCATAATTTTCCTTAACACTCAGTATACTTTCTATTCTTCGACTAAGAAAAATCCAGGGTTTTTTAAAGAGAAACTCCGGGAAGAGTAGGGTGTTTTGCCCTATTTGAAAAAAGAATAGGAAATGAGGCTTCCTTATAAGAGTTGTTGGAATTTGATAAGTTCTTTAAAGGTGATTTAAAGATCCGATCTATCGATCTATCTAAAACGCGAGCTTATGTAAAAATGGCAGATATACGTTATGCGGTTCTTGGCAAAATTAGAGCCCGAAGTTTGCGAAATTAGAACCCAGTTTGCGGTAAGAACCCGAGCGGGAAAAATTTTAATTTTCCTGCTCTTTTTTATTCTTTAATCAGTCTCTCGATCGCTTTTTCCGAGAATTGTTTCATGTGAACATTTTTGCCGCTGATAGTTTCCAAAGACTTGGAAAAGTTATCCCGATCTTTTAATATTCCGATGGAAAAAATATTTTCGGATTCTACCTCTAAGTTACGAATCGCATCCGTGAGTTTATTTTTCTTTTCCTGAATCTGCTCTTTCAAAACGGCCTGGTCGATATCTGGATTCTCTGCAAATTCCCTAAACAAAGGTGTTTCACCGAACAGAATGTTTATGAGTTCGCTGTTTGGCGTATTTTCTTCGTTTAAAATACCGAGTTTCATTTGTTCACGGCTAAATTCTTCTTGAAGACTCGCAAGGGTTTCCTGAATTTTCAGATAACGGGATGTGAGTCCCGAAGAAAACTCCGTTTTGTCCAGGCTTCCTCGCTCTTCTTGAGCGGGCACAGCTTTGGCACTAACGGAAGACCGTTTGTCGCGGATAAGTTTTTCCGCAGAGCTGATCAGATTTGTGAGTGGAACGTCCATGTTCTTTCCTCCTCTTCAGAATTCAAGATCCGGAAAGAATACCGACATCGTATGAATTTTAGTAGGGACTTCTTTTTTGAAATACCCTATGTCGCATCAAAGATCTTACTTCTGGAGACAATCTAAACTATATATCGGAAGGTATACGGGAAAGAAATGAATTTTTTTTCCGAAATTATAAAAAAAATCAACTCGTAGTTAAAGGAGTTCGCGTCTTGAAATGCCTTCGACAACTGCTTCCCTTACTTTAAAAAGCGATTTTAAAAGGAATGATTTTTATTGCAAATAGCCTTTTGTTGTTCGTGTTTTCTTGTAAACTAAAACTCGGGTTTTTAAGGCAAGTTGTAAATTGGGTGAAGATTTCAAAGATTCATACGACGAAACATCCAGAAACACAATCCCAAAAATAAACTGGGAGTGATCCAAACTCCTACGAAAGGCGGTATAACTCCGTTTTCTCCTAAGGATTTACCCGCGGAGTTGAATATATAATAAATCAATACTACTCCGATCGTGATTCCTAAAGATGCGACTCCCGCGGTTTTTTTGGTAAAATAACCCGCGATCGTTCCGATCAAGGTTACGATGATTGTCATCATAGGCAATGCAAATACGGAATGTTTTTCGGTAAGGACGTCACCGTAAGAAAGACCTTTTTGAATTCTTCTTTTTTCCTCTTCTTTCAACTGAAAGAGATTCATTTCTTCCACCGAACCCGCAGGAACCTTAAAATAAGTGGGATCTTCGGGAAGTTCGTATTCTTTTTCTTCGAAAGATTCCTGAGAACTGAGTTTTAAGTCGTTATCGAAATGCCACTCTTCCACCTTCTTCATCTTCCAGAGTTTGGTTTCGTAGTTGTACTTCGCTTTTAAGGAAGAAATTACGGTTTCCGGTGATCCGTCGGCCCGGAGTCGAATGTAATTGAATCCGCCGTTGATTTCGTCCTTATTGGGATCGTAAAAATACAAATAATAAAAACCTTCCTTCCCCTTCACATGAAATTGATACACGCTGTTTGCAAGAGTTCCCATTCCTTCCGTAAGAATATCGTGCTCTATCTTTGCCAATTTATTGACCGGTCTTACGATGAGTTCCGTCACGAGAAGCATCACGATCCACATTAAAATTCCGAATATGATAAGCGGCGCGACGATTCTGAAAAAAGAAACTCCCGCAGCCATCATAGATACGAGTTCTTTATTCACGGAAAATTGGCCGACGGTAAAACAGATCGAAAACATCAAGGACATTGAAACGACGGTAGTAGATATGATTTTTGGAAGATTGTAGACCAAAAAAAGAGCTACATGATATCTAGGCGCTTTTGTGGCCGTGAAGTTTCTCATGTTGTCGTTTACGAGAGAAAGGAGCATGATTCCAGTCAGCAGAATTACGGTTCCGATAAAGATCTTGAAGAACTCTCCGAATAAATATCGATCCAAAAGTTTAGGGGGAATAAATTCCTGTTTCCATTTGTGGAAAAAGTTTTTGAGCGAATGAGACTGGAAAGGAATTACGGACATATTTTTCTTTTTAGGAATTTGAGGTCATCTTGACAAGTTTTTCGTAAATGGCAATTCCTTGGTTTATTTTTTGAATACGATCGAATGTGCAAAGCAAATTCCGGGAAATCAATTATACCCTTAGAATTTTAGATTGACTCTTACGTTTCTTTACACGATTCTTCCGAAGGAAAGGAGTCACTCATGAAATTTCGTTCTCTTCTTATTCTTGCGCTCGCCGCTTCTTTCGCGTCCGGCGCTCTTCTTGCGGAAAAATCTACCGAAGAACATATCAAAACTCTTTCTTCCGGTTCCGATTCTGAAAAATACGAATCCGCAGTCGCTCTTGGAAAGAATAAGGAAAAGTCCGCGATTCCGGAGCTCATCCATCTTCTCAACCGTAATAATGAACCTAAAATCGCAACGGCTGCTGCGATCGCTTTAGGGAAAATTGCAGAGCCCGGTGATGCGACGATTGCTTTGAAAAATAAAATTATTTCTTCCGAAAACGGGGATATCATTTACGCTTCTTTGGCTTCGCTTTTGAATATCACTACAAAAAATGAAAAATTGGAAGATTCCACAAAAGAAGCCTTCGAATTCGCCGATAAAAATCGCAGAGGAGACGAGTTCGTTGCCGACTTTTTGGATCTGATTAAAAAGAAATTAAAACTTTAATTTCATACTACTGATCCCTACATAATAGAGTGTCCAAAATTCTGCGTCTAAACGGGGATTTGTGCTAAAATTGGCGGTACTCCTTTATGTAGAGATCAGTAAAACCTTTACTATTCTCACATCAACTTCTCCGGTCTTTGAATCAAATCGGTATAAACGTTTAGCTCTTTGATAAAACGACAAACGATTATTTAATTAACGTGAGCAGGGTCGTAAGAATCCATGATTCATTTTTCTGAAACAAGTTAGAATCTGAACTTTGTAAATTGATTCTTAAAATGTGGGAACTACCACAAATCACGATTTTACGAACAATTCTAAAATTGTAGGAACTCCCACTTTTAGAGAATTCTT
>NZ_AHMT02000051.1:22500-30000 GCF_000243815.2 Leptospira alexanderi serovar Manhao 3 str. L 60
AAGCGGATAAAAAAGATCTTATGAAAGGGGTTTTAAGAGATTCTAAAACTCGGATTAGGATCGTTCGTTCTCTCTGTAACTATCTCAAAAAAGAGATCGGAGGTGTTGTTTTAGGCTTAGAATGGTCTCCGATTGAGGGTAGATCCGGAAATAAAGAGGTCCTTTTGTATTGGAAATTGTAGTGGGGAAAATCGGAGTTTTAAGGAATTGGAATTCGTACTTTATTTTTTGTATAAGACCGTAATGGAAAGTTTTCAAATTTTATTCTTGTATGGAATCCTAAAGTTTCTGCGTGGATCATCGAATATAAAATCTCGATCGTATTGCAGTATGCGGAGATGATTGTTTTTGGGATTCTTGTCATTGGAAATATCGACTCCGGGAAGAAAGCGATTGAAGCGAATAAAGTTTGACAAATGGGGAGCCTTAAGCTTGTACGTCAAATCTTCAAAAGGAAAATGAATCATTACTCATCTCTACATAATAGAGTGTCCGAAATTCTGCGTTTAAACGGGGATTTGTGCTAAAATTGGCGGTACTTCTTTATGGAGAGATCAGTAGATTCAAACGAAGAATTTGAAAGTTCACTTTACATTTTGGTCCGAAAAAATACAAAGTATAAATCTTAAAAGTTTTTAGGATAATTTATAAATCGGTTTGAGAGAAGGGCTTGTTCCGGAACCATAACGAAAGATCCTGTTTTTTATCTTCTACAGACTTTATTTGAAAATAAGATACATTATAAAATTTGAATATGAGAACGGGGCTTATGGAGCAAAAAATAGAAAATAAAAAAGGGGAAATCCCACAGCTGAACGGATTGCGAGCGTTTGCAATTGTCGTTGTATTTGTGTATCATTATTATTTTTATTCCGGATATACCTCCGCAAATAATAATGCAATTCTCCAAGCATTTATCGAAATACTTCATCACTTTGAAGTGAACTTGTTTTTTATTCTCAGCGGTTTTTTAATTTCTATGGCCTTGTGGAAAGAATGGTCGGAGAACGGAAAAATTCGTTATTTGGATTTTTTCTTAAGGAGAAATTATAGGTTACTTCCTGTTTATTATCTTTTTATCACGATTAGTTATTTGATAAATCGGATTTCCTACTCTATGAGTGAAAAATGGGTGGCGACAAAAGAATTATCCGTACCTGAAACATTAATGGCTTTGAATGTTATGGAGAGTACGGATAACGGTTTACAAAACGCTTGGGCTGATTTCGTTTTTCTTGGGAATTATCTAAGAGGGCCTAATATTCATACTTGGTTCCTATCCATAATAGAACAATTTTATCTGATATTTCCTTTTTTGTGCGGATTCATTCTGTTTAAACGGGATTTTTTTACAAGACAATGTATTCTTTGGGGATTGTATTTGATTCCCGGCTTGTTGAGAGTTTATATTTATCTTAGTCCGGATATTTTTGGAACGGATTATGAAACCTTGGTTTTCCGCCCTACGCATACTCGTGCGGATTCCATTGTTATGGGAGTGATTCTCATGGATTGGATTGTCAATCGCCGAGATTATCTGAAAAGATATCTATCGGGTCGTGCGGTGAGTTTTTTATTGATTCTATTACCCTTTTTGATTTTAGTTTTTATTAATTTAAAAAGTGAATCCGTTTATTCTTTTTTTTCAGGGACGATAAGATTCAACTTAATTGATTTCGTTTACTCGTTTATTCTTTTATCGGTAATCTTTTTTCCTAACACTCTTTTGGCCAAAGGGCTAAGTCTAAAATTTATTACTCCGATCGCAAATCTAAGTTATACGATTTATATATGGCATTTACTTCTTTCCTTAATTTCTTTTGGTGTGTTAAAAGTGTTGTTGCCCGATCTTTTTGAAACCGGCTTAGCTTTTTTTATTTTAAGCCTTGTGCTGAGTTTTCTTTTTACCTTTGGGGTTTCTTGGTTGATACATCGATATATTGAAGAGCCGTTGAGTCGCCTTTTTAAAAAGATTTTTTCGTCTGCGTCTCGGTGACTTTCATTTATCTTGTATCAGAAAGAACTTTTCCGGTCTACTTTTACTCATATTCCTTTTGAAGAATTTTTGGGACTTCTGCCGGGACCACTTGTACTTTATGTGTGAGAGTTCCCACATTTTCGCAAATTCTAGAATCGAAAGCGCATAGAGAAAGAAATGTGGGAACTACCGCAAAATTCTGCGGACTCGGAATCAAAAAAAGCGGAACTTGAATACCGATTCTTTAAATTAGGGGGCCAAATTCCGATTTGTATCCGTGTCAAATCGAACCGGAATGGACGTGCCGGCTCTTTTTTCTTGACTTTGGGGGTCAAAGCGAAAATCTGGCCTCTACAGGACGATATTTTCATGTCAGTATTATCAAAAGCGCATAGAACTCCTTCTCTTACGAAAGAAAATGCCGTAAAAGGCTGGTTTGTAGTGGATGCGGAAGGAAAAACTCTGGGAAGACTCGCTTCCGGGATCGCCGCAAGACTTCGCGGAAAACACAAAGCCACCTTTACTCCGAACCAAGATTGCGGGGACAATATCATCGTTATCAATGCGTCCAAAGTGAAAGTAACCGGTAACAAGGAAATGCAAAAGATATACTATCATCACTCTCGTTATCCGGGTGGGATGACCGAAACCGTGTTTAAGGATCTGATTACAAAACAACCGGAAAAGGTAATCTACGAAGCGGTAAAAGGAATGCTTCCAAAAAGCAAACTCGGAGATAAAATACTCACCCACTGTAAAATTTTTTCGGGTGCGGAACACAACCTCCAGGCACAAAAGCCTGTGAAACTGGAAATCTAAGGAGACCTGATAAGAATGGCATCCACAAAAGAAATTTGGGCTGTAGGAAGAAGAAAGACCTCCGTTGCTCGCGCGAAAATCAAAGAAGGTTCCGGTAAAATCACCGTTAACCACAAAGATATCAAAGACTATCTTCAAAACCGCAAAGCAATCATTGATGAAGCGATTCGTCCTCTTTCTCTTTTGAACGTTCAGGACAAGTATGATTTGAATCTGAATGTAACCGGAGGAGGAATCACCGGCCAAGTAGGAGCGATCCGTCACGCACTTGCGAGAGCGATTTGCAGGATTAAACCGGAGTTCCGTCCAGCTGTAAAAAAAGAAGGATTTTTAACAAGAGATCCGAGAATGGTGGAAAGAAAGAAATACGGTCTTCACAAAGCGAGAAGAGGAACTCAGTTCTCCAAACGTTAAGTTTCTTTTTTATTTCATTTCGTTTTTTGAAATGCCTGAATCTCTTTCGTCCGAGAGTTTCAGGCATTTTTTGATTTTAGAGGTATCATGAAACCAAAAACCGTATCGGAAATTCGCGAAATTTTTTTAAACTACTTCAAAGATAAATCCCACAGCGTGGTTCCGTCGTCTTCTCTTCTTCCTGCGGGAGATCCCACACTTTTATTCACGACTGCGGGAATGGTACAATTCAAACCGTTCTTTACCGGAGCGGTTGAGCTTCCTTATACAAGAGCGACTTCCTGTCAAAAATGTCTTCGGACCACCGACCTCGAAGTGGTCGGTAAAACGGAGCGTCATTGTACTTTTTTCGAGATGCTCGGAAATTTCAGTTTCGGAGATTATTTCAAGGAAGAGGCGATTACATACGCGCTCGATTGTTCTGTAAATCATTTCGGGTTCGATAAGGATAAAATTTGGGTTACGGTTTATACGGACGATGACGAAGCGGAAAAAATCTGGCTTTCCAAAGGAATTCCCAAAGACCGCATAACGCGCTTAGGGAAAAAGGATAACTTTTGGGGACCGGCGGGGGACAGCGGGGCCTGCGGACCTTGTTCGGAACTCTATTTGGATCGGGGAATCGAGAAAGGCGGACCGAACTGCGCTACTAGCGGGACCTGTGGACCCGGTTGCGACTGCGATCGTTTTTTAGAATTTTGGAATATAGTATTCAACCAATTCAATCAGGATACGGAAGGAAATCTGCATCCGCTCAAACAAACTGGGATCGACACCGGTTCTGGTTTGGAAAGGGTCGCTCTTTTGTTACAAGGAGTAGATTCCGTTTACGATACCGATGAACTTCGCAAGATCATTTCCTTTTACGAAGAATTATCTGGAATCCTCTACGAAACGATTCCGTCCGGAGTTCAAGTTCAAAGAAATGACACTAAACAAATTCAAGATAGTAGGAAAACCGCATTTAGAGTTGTAACCGATCATATCCGTTCTGTGTTGTTTTCGATCGGAGACGGAATTTATCCGGATAGAACCGGAAGAGGTTACGTGATCCGCCGTTTGATCCGCCGTGCGACTCTTTTCGGGAGAAAGTTGAACTTCGGAGAACCGTTTCTTTATAAACTCGTCGATAAGGTCGTAGAGATTTACAAACCGCGTTATCCGGAACTTGGAAAGAACGCCTCCGCGATTGCAAAGACCATTCTCGCGGAAGAAGAACTCTTCTTAAAAACTTTGGAACTCGGCCTCGAAAAGATCGAGTTTCTCGTTCAGAAAACGAAATCTGCCGGCAAACCGATCTTTTCCGGAACGGATGCGTTCTTACTTTATGGGACCTACGGTTTCCCTGCGGAGATGACAGAGGAAATCGTAGTGGAACAGGGGCTTGGTTTCGACAAAAAAGGATTTCAGGAAGAACTAGAAAAGGACAGGCAGGTTTCCCGCGAATCCTGGAAAGTCAATAAAATCTCTTTAATGACGGGGCAGGAGACGGGAAAGACGGAGTTTCTGGGTTATTCTTCTGTATTAGAAAAAGGGAATATTACGCATTTATTCTACAGATTGCACCGAAGTTCAGATTCTATATCGCAAAAAGATTCAAAGTTACTCCCAATCGAGCAACCTGAATTGCGCTCCTTCGGAAGCAAAGATGAAATGGGCTCGTACGATTATAAACCTTCTTCTACTTTGAAAGAAGGACAGACAGGTGTGATCGTTCTAAACAAAACTCCTTTTTATCCGGAAGGAGGGGGACAGGTCGGAGATATTGGCTTCTTGCGTCAGGGGAAAAACGTATTCAAGGTTTTGGATACGCAAAAAGAAAACGACGTCATTCTTCATTTTGGAGAGGTTTTGAGCGGAGAATTCTCCATTGCCCAGGAACTTGAGGCCGAAGTGGAGGCGACTCGCAGAGAGAGACTTAGATTTCATCATTCGGGGACCCACCTTTTAAACGGAGCGCTTCGAACTCTTTTAGGAGATCATGTCCTACAAAAGGGTTCCGTCGTTTCTCCTGAGTATCTTCGTTTTGATTTTTCTCACCCTTCCGCGCTTACTTCGGAAGAAATTCGCAAAATAGAATCCTGGGTTAATGAATCGATTCGTAAGGATTTCCAAGTGGAGACTAAGGAACTTGGAATCGACGACGCGAAAAAGACCGGAGCCATCGCGACCTTCGGAGAAAAATACGGAGACCGAGTGAGGGTCGTCCAGATGGGAGACGCTTCGGTCGAGTTTTGCGGCGGAACTCATGTTTCCCACACGGGAGAAATCGGATATTTTTTTATTAAAAAAGAGTCTTCTCCGGGTGCGGGTAATCGTCGTATCGAAGGCGTATGCGGTCCGGCGGTGATCGAAACGTTTCAAAATCGTTTTGCGGAGCTCACCGAGTCTGTGCAAAATTTAAACTTAAAAATCAAATCGGAGTTAGGTGAAGAGGAAAAAAATCTTCTGATAACGTCCCATGTTCCCGGACCGGAGGAAATTCGGGAAAAGCTTGAAAAGGAAGGAGCATCTGCGGTTACATTTTTCCGAGACCTTTCCGAAAGTATTGTTTTCAAAATCGAGGAAAATACTTCTTTATTCTTAAAAGCAAAAAAAAGTTTGGAATCGAGAGATTTTGAAAATAACAATTCCGTAATCGAAAAAGTTTTTTCTTCTTCGATCGAAACTGGAATTGGTAAGATTGTTTCCGCAATCTTCGATGACAAGGATCCGAATTCTCTCAAGGGTCTTTCGGATAATCTCAAGGTTCGGGAAAACAATCTTCTCGTGATTCTCGGAAGTAAGAATGCGGATAACGCGAGTGTCGTGATCACTTGCTCTTCCCAACTCGTTTCTAAGGGAATTCATTGTGGGAATTTGGTTAGAACCGTCTGCGAGATGTTAGGTGGTAAGGGAGGGGGAAAGCCGGATATGGCTCAAGGCGGCGGTAAGGAAAAGCAAAACTTGGAATCCGCAATCTCTTTCGCGATCCAATTAGCAAAACAAACTTTAACCGGAGAAAAAGTATGAGCGATCCATCCTTTGACGTAGTGTCCGAAATCAGTAAGCCGGAATTGACCAACGCAGTGACTCAGGCTCTCGGAGAGATCAAGAACCGTTTTGATTTTAAGGGTTCCAAGTCGGATATTCAACTCGAAGACGAACAACTCGTTTTAGTTTCGGACAACGAGGCCAAACTCGAAAGTGTGATCGACGTTCTTATTTCCAAGATGGCAAAGAGAGGGATCGGATTGAAGAATTTCGATTTCAAATCCAAGATTGAACCCGCGACAGGTGGAACCGTTCGGATGAAGGTAAAGATCCGAAAGGGTATGGAAAAAGAACAAACCAAAGAAGTCACCCGAGTCATCAAGGATTCCAAACTCAAGGTCAACGTCACGATTATGGGAGAATCCGTTCGAGTTACCGGTAAGAAAAAAGATGACCTTCAAGAAGTGATCCATCTTTTGAAGAATGCGGATCTTCCGTTCGACGTTCAATTTACGAATTACAAGTAATCGACCTTCTTCTTGACGGAGTTGCGATTCTCTGTCAAACTTTGCAACTACGCAGAAATCGTAGATGAGTTCCACTTTGCCTATGACCGAATTCAAAACGGATAAAGATCTGGCCTTCTTTGCTTCGTTGCATTAAGAATATCACTCTCGGAACTGTCTTACGTTCAAGAATCATACCAATTCTGTGAGGTTCAAGGTTCTCAAAGGATTTTTTCTTAAGAAATAAGCTCTAAAATCCAAAAAGAACGTCCTAATCAAATTTCTGTGTGAAATTGCTTTTTGCAAAGCCGAATAGACAAACGGTCGCGGTGCACAAGGAATCATTTTTTTCATTTATGGTTTTCGTTTCGAATGCTGCGTTGTCGAACGGAAGAATTCTTTTCTTAAACAAATCGAAGCCTGATTTGGTCAAACTAGCATGAAAAAAATATTACTCATCGGTGTTTTAGCAAGTTTTGTTTCCTCCGGAATTTTTGCCGGGGAGGAAAGCCCGGTAAAATTCAAACTGGAAAAAAGTTTTGGAAATTCTTATCTTTTGAAAATCGCCTATCCGGCTAATTACGGTATTCAAAAGGACGCTCCTCATAAGATTTTTTTGAATGCGGGTAACGGAGTAAAAGTGGAAAAAGCCGATCTGAAGGTGAAAGGAAAAACTTCCGAAAAGAAAAAAGAATATTTTGCGTCTGTCGATCCGATTCCTCTCATTGTGACCGGCAAAGGAGAACTAGAAATTCACGGAAAAATTTACTACTGTAATTTCGATAAAAATATCTGTATTCCCGGAAAAAT
>NZ_AHMT02000051.1:40000-76275 GCF_000243815.2 Leptospira alexanderi serovar Manhao 3 str. L 60
TCATTTTTTTGGAAAGTCCTTTTGTGGAAACAGTAGAAGACCGTAGAGATTTTTAAAATTTTTACCAAATATTTTCTTTTTTAGGTTCAAATTTGAGTATTTATACTGTTTGTATATGCATTATAAGTGAATACGTTTAAAAACGTATATTCATTTTTCTTTATTTTTTAAAAGTTGTCAATTAAAAGGCATAGAGGAATTATTCACTATTCTCATACAGCCGCATAGTTAAATCATTTTGAGACAAGAAAAATTAATAACATATGATTTGGACTGCACAAAACAAAATTGGTCTTTAGGGTCGAGCCTAAAGTATTTTATTAAGTTAATAATAAACAATAATTGAATGTTGAATATAATAAATAATTATGAAGGGATAAATGAAAAAAATATTTTTTGCATACGAAGGCGGGCATTCTGAAATATCCGATACAATTAAGCGAGCTATTATTGAGTTTAATAGTCATCAAAAAACTTTCCGTGCATTGCGGTGGGAAGAGATGGATATAATTGGCAAAGTATTGAATAAATCAATTTTTAAAGAAATTGAAGAATCGGAATGGTTTGCTTGCGATCTATCCTATATTAATCATAATGTTATGTTTGAATTAGGATATGCAGTTGGAAAAAAAAAGAAAATCCTAATATTTCTAAATTTAGGGATTGTTGATGCAAAGGAGAATTATTCTAATTCAAAACTACTGAGGAATATTGGATACCTAGGGTATACAACGCATAAGCATATACAGACTGAACTACAGACGAAGTCACATGAAAAATCCATTCTTTTGAATGAGATGGTGAATTTGAAAACATTAGATAAGGATTCAAAGGATGTTCTTTATATTTCACCTCAAACTGAAACTCAGGCTTCTCTTGAGCTAACCGAATTATTACAAAGTAAAAATTATAGTGTTGTATTTGATGATAGCTCTGAAGTTGAATATCAAACCGTTAGTTGGTATATTAATTCGTTAAATTCATGTAAGACAACGATAATTCATTTGTTAGGCCACGATCGGGTCGGAAGTCATAATAATAATTCAGAAGCATCTTTTTATGCAGGAATCGCAGCGGGACTAGGGAAAAAAGTTCTTATATTAGCTCCAAGCCCATTTAAGGCCCCTATTGATTACGAAGACATTTTACTCGAATATGAAAATACTACCGAATGCGCTGTCAAAACTGATGATTGGTTGAGAGAAACATTACATAATGTTCCAAGCCCGAATATAGTTAATAAGAATGATGATCAGATTGAGGAAACTTTATTGCGATTGGGTATTGGAGCAGAAGTTGCAGAGAGTGAGAAAGATGACCTTCTTAATTATTTTATAGAATCAGAAGCATATCGAAAAGCACAAACTCAAGAGATTTCAATTTTTGTAGGCAGAAAAGGAACTGGAAAAACCGCTCTTTTTATTAGACTTGAAAAAGATTTTGATTCAAAAATAGAAAATTATAATATAGTATTAAAACCAGAATCAGACGAATTATTAGAAGATGTAGAAATTGTTTCATTGTTTAGTAATGAAAGGGTAAAACGCACTTATTACTTTGCGATATGGAAATTTATATTCTATAATAAATTACTAGTTTCCGTTGTTAGTAAAATAAGTGGCAAAACTAAAAGAGGAGAATATGAAATCTCTCCGTTAGAAAGGGAGTTGCTTGAGATTTTTGAAAAAAATAGAAATTTTACGTCTTTGAATTTCTTCGGAGCACTGAGAGAATTAGACAGGGGAAATGAATCCCTATCACTTGTCGGTGATCCAAAAGTTATCGAACGTTTGTTTAATGGCCTTTTATCCAATTTGATGGCATTGATTCACGCATATTTTAGAAAAAATAAATATGCGAAGATCAATATTTTGGCGGATAATTTAGATAAAACATGGGATTCGAGAAATGATTTAAATTTACAAGGGGAAATGATCCTAAGCCTAATTGAGTATAGTGCGAAATTAATTAATGAACTTAGTGACAAGGCTCAATCCAGGATATCAGGGGCTACTGTAATTTTATTAAGGAAAGATATATTTGAATACATTTTAAAACTTTCGCGCGAGCCGGACAAATTAGTCGGAAGGCATTATGAAATAAATTGGACGAGCCATTCGAAATTATTAAGAAAGGTCGTAGAAAAAAGATTTCAATATAAGCTTAACTTAGAATCCTCCGCTCAGGTTGAGAAGGTTTGGAAAGATTATTTTGATTTTTCTAATAAAGAAGATCCTTTTAATTATATAAAAAAATATGTAATTCCAAGGCCACGAGATATAATCTACTTTATTATAAAGTTATTTGAATCGGCTATAAATAATGATTCGACTAAGGTAACGGATAACGATATCGATTATGCTATCGATGCATATTCGAATTTTTTGAATAATAATTTGATAGCCGAGTTAAAAGCGGAGTTTCCGAATATTGGAGATATAATGGCCGAAGTAAGGAAGCAATATTATAATTATTATATTGATTATTACAAGTTCTTGTCTTTGTTGGAAGAAATGGGTATGGATCGAATGAAAATTAGTGCCTTGATGCAATCACTTTTTACGAAGCAATATTTATTAGGATTTAATGAAACAAAATCCGGAGAAATTATTGATACGTATGCTGAGCTGTCCCTTTACCTTAAAAAAAGAAAATTATTTATCTTTAAGTATAGAATTAGCTTAGTTCTTAATCCGAATGTGTCATTTTTGAGAAGCGGTTCGATGAGATTTTGAAAAAAATATTTTTATTATTTACTGCGCAAAATTGCCTTAATCGTGCTGTAAAATTAAAATATTGTATATTTAAATATACAATATTTAAGTTAGGCGATATCGGTTTAGGTTTTTCTTTAAAATGAATATGTAAACTCCTTTTTTAACATTAATAATTGTTTTGTTGGGATGGCTTTTAAATGAATTCTATCAATATTTAAAGAGAAAAATTGAATATAGTCAAGAATTAAGAACACTCTTATTTCATTTATTACTGATCCCTATAAAAATGAGTACCCGTAAATAAGAAATAAAAAAAGATGGTAATGTGAGAAATGACAAAAACCAAAAGAGACTCAAGGATTTAGAGAAAAGAAGACAGAAGGGAATTGCTCTCTTGAAGAAAGGCTACACGTGCTACGGAGTAGCCAAAGAGCTTGGAGTCAGTAAGCAATCGGTAATGCGTTGGCGTGAAAGATATGAAAAGGAAGGAATCGAAGGAGTAAAATGGAATGGTCGACGAGGTCGACCGACCAAATTGACCATTTCAGAGAAGAAAGAATTAAAAAGAATCATCTTGAAAGGTCCGATCAGTAACGGTTATCCGAATGAACTTTGGTCAACGTATCGTGTATCAGAAATCATACGAAAAGAATTCGGAGTAACGTATCATCAAGATTACGTAGGAATTCTCTTACATCAATTAGGATTTTCGTATCAAAAACCTAAAAGAAGGGGCTTAGAAAGAAATGAATCCTCCATTAAAACTTGGAAAACGGAAACTTAGCCAGATATAAAAAAAGCAGAGAATGAAGGGTTTACTACTCGGACGCAGAAAATGATACTCGAAAATAAGCGGTCGGTTTTGCAAAAGTACAACGGTTCTCAAAAATTAAGTCAAATTGGGAAATCTCGACTTTTTAGAAGAAGATTCCAATTTTCGAAATAGTTTATCATAGTATTTTATTCATGCGTCCGAGTAGTAAGGTCATATTTTTAGATGAAAGCGGAATCAGCCAGAATCCATATACGATAAAAACTTGGAGCTTAATCGGAAAGACACCGATCCTTCGTCACAAGATGTCTTGGAAAAAGTTATCAGTAATCGGTGCTATTTCTAAAAAAGATTTTCACTTCCAGATCATAACAGGCTCTGTTAAAAGCCAGGACCTTATTTATTTTTTACTGATCTCTACATAAAGGAGTACCGCCAATTTTAACACAAATCCCCGTTTAGGCGCGGAATTTTGGACACTCCATTATGTAGGGATGAGTAAAGATGCTTTTAAAGGAAAATCGCAAAAAGATTTTAATAGTTTGGGATAATCTATCTGCTCATAAAAGCAAAGCAATGAATGAATTTTTAAAAGCAAATGAGAAAAGGCTTCGAGTAGAATTTTTGCCTCCTTATGCTCCGGAGTTAAATCCGCAAGAATATATCTGGTGTCGTTGGAAGAAAAACTATATGGCTAATTTTTGTCCGGAGAATCTTAGCCAATTGATTCAAAGAACTAAATCTACTTTAGGAATATTGAAATCAAATACAATCAGTTTCGATAGTTATTGGAGACAAGCTGGTATTTAGGTCCTCATTTTTATAGGGATCGGTACTGATCTCTACATAAAGGAGTACCGTCAATTTTAGCACAAATCCCCGTTTAGATGTAGAATTTTGGACACTCTATTATGTAGGGATGAGTAATGAAAAATGAATCATGAATTTCTTACGACCCTGCTCACGTTAAGTAAGTTTTGAGGCAGACTTGTCGAAATCGTATCCTCTTGACCTACAACAAGAACCAGTAGTATGAAAAAGCAACGATCACGGAAAGATAGCCGATTATATAAATCCGAAGTCTGTGTTTGTATACGAATTGAAATAGTATCGTATCATAGACAAGATTGGAATTCGGAAAAATTTCCTGGCTATTTTCGGAATCGTCCGAAAGCCCGCTTTTCCACGAGGCTATCACTTTTGTAAAATCCTTTCCGAATGAACTTTTAGGAATGGAATTTACAAAATGGAGTGTTTTCGCTTTCTCCTGACAACGATCGCAATCCCTAATATGGTTCCTAAGAAAGATCGGAATCCCCTTGCCGGAATATAAATTTTCCTTAATGTATTCCTCTTCAAAACATACTTCGGTATTCATAGACTCCATCGTTTACGGATCTCCTTTATATTTTCTTTGAGCGTTTTTTGGTTTTATTTTGTATCGGAACACTTTTATGATCTTCCAAAAGATAAGGCACCGCGATTTTAAAAAATGCGGGAAATAAAAGTATCGTAAGAACGGTCGAGATGGACAATCCCGCGACTACCGTTACGGCAAGGGGTCTCCACAATTGACTTCCTTCTCCGGAATCCAAGACGGACGGAAGTAGACCTAGAACCGTGGTTATGGTAGTGATCAGGATCGGACGAATCCGCTCTCTGATTCCCTCGGCCAATAATTCGTCGATTTCGTAATATTGATTCGATTTTAATTTTTCTAAAAAAGTTTCCACAATTAATATCGAATTGTTCACCGTAATTCCGGCCAACATAACGAAACCGATATATACGGATATATTTAAGGACATACGAAACGCGAATAAAGTTAAAATCACCCCCGCCGCAGAGAACGGTATGGTAAGTATAATTAGAAACGGAAGCAAAAAGGACTCGAATAAAGACGATAAAATACAAACGATTATGATGAAGGCCAAGATGATTAAATTGATCATCTCGACTTTACTCTCTTTCAGTTTTTTGTAGTTTCCGGTCATTTCGTAGTGATAGTTTTCCGGGAAAGAAATTTTCTTTAGAGCGGTTTCAATTTCGATAACGGCGGAACCGGTATCGATGTCGCCTAACTTAGCGGTGAGTCCGTAAGTTCTTCGTTTGTTTTTTCTATAGATCCTGGATTCCGCTTTTTCCTTTTTGATCGAACTGAGTTCGATCAAGGGTGTTTTCGAGATTTTTTCCGATTTAGAGGAGGGAATTGCGACTCCAAAAACCGACTCGGGACCTTCTCTGTCTTCCTCGGAAAATCGGACTCGAATGTCGATCTCCTTATCTTTATCGTAAAACTTAGTGGGAATAGAGCCCGTATATGCAGTTTTCATAAAGTTAGCGATTTGGTTGGGCAACAATCCGGATTGTGAGGCTTTCACCTTATCGATCGAAAAAGTAATTTGATCTTTTCCTTCCTTAAAACGAAGGGCGACCTGCTGAATTCCGGGTATCCCTCCTATTTCTTTTGCGGATTCTCTAGCTAACTCCTTGATCGTTTCAGCTTCGTCTCCTATAATTTCAATATCGATTTCCTTGGATCCCTCTCCCGCGCCGGATTCGGTATAAAATACGAATGCGTTCTTTAACTCGTCCGTTTCCTTTTTTAATTCGGTGATAACGTCGTTGGCCGATTTACCTTCCCGGAAAGAAGCGGGTTTTAACTTTATCATCAGATCCGAATGCCATTTTTCAACTTTGGAGGATACTTTTTCCACGTTCGGATTCTTTTCGATCACCCTTTCCACGCTCTTTGTGATCACGTCGGTTGCATCGAGGTGAGTTCCCGTTTCTACTTCCAACGAAGCGCTGATCTCGTTGGAATCGGTCGGATCGATGTATTCCTGTTTTAAAAAATAAGAAAGACAAAGACAAACTACGATGATAGCCGTGGAATAGAGCGCGGTTTTATTGTAATGTTTGAGTAGAAACCGCAAAGTTTCCGTTAAATCAAATCGATAAAGCTCGTATGGATCCGACGATTCGGGATTTAATTTCGTTTGACGACGCCGCAAAATTTTATTCCGGAGCCAAGGTAGAATCTTATGATACATTTCGATTTCAATATAAGATTTCATTTTCGAAATATACGTAAGAACATACTGCGGTGGAACGAGGGTTTGAAATCGACTCTCTTTCGTTAAAATAAACTTGGCAAGAGTGGGCAGAAAAGTCAGGGATACGATTAAAGAGGTGACCAAAGACGCTGAAACGGTAATCGCCAGGCCTCCGTAGAGATCCCGTAGCTCCCGGGAACTGAAAAAGATCGGAAAAAAAACGGCAATGCTGGTCAAAACGGACGCGAACAATTCCTTCGATAATCCGGAAGAGGCTTTTAAAATTCCGTCTTCTACGAATCCGTTTTCGTGATGAACAAAAAAGATACGATCAATAACCACCACCGAACAATCTACGAGCATTCCTACGCCCAAAGCCAATCCGCAAAGGGAGATAACGTTGATTCCTACGTTGAAAAAATACATCAATCCGAACGTTGAAATAATGGAAAGCGGAATCGATACGGATACGAGAATCGTAGCGTAGAAGTTCCGTAAAAAAAGAAACAAAACGACGACTGCGATTATACCTCCCTGGATTGCGGAATCCGCAACTTTTGCGATGGCCGTTTTAATCGTCTGAGATTGATCGTAGTTGATACTTTGTTGAATCCCTTCTATATGAATCGAGGAAAGCTCCCTTCTAAGTTCTTCACATAACGCCAGTGAATTTGCGTCGCCCGCTTTTTGGACATAAACGGATACGACTTCTTTACCTGCGTCTCTTGCTATATCTTCCTTTTCTCTGAACCCGTCCTTCACATTCGATATATCCGATAAGTAAACGATTTGTTCCGACTTACCGACCGTAATCGGTATTTTTCCGATCTCCTTAATTTGAATCAACTTCCCGATCACCCGTATATTGATGTAGTTGTCTCCGATCAATAAATTTCCGGCGGGAACGTCTACGTTCGCGGTTCTGATCTTGGATAAAACTTCTTCCAATCCGACCCCTGTCTGTAATAACTTACCCTTGTCTATATCAATGTTTATCTCTCTTTGAAATCCGCCTCCGACGTGAATTTCACTAACTCCGTCGATTCTTTCGAATTTCTTTTTATATTTGTTTTCGCCGAATTCTCTCAATTCCTTCAATTTGTATCTTTCGGATTCGAGTTTTACGATAAAGATCGGTTTGTTGGTAGGATCGTATCTGAGAATGGCGGGCTCTTCCACTTCTCTGGGAAAATTACCTCGTATGAGATCGATTTTAGAACGTACTTCGAGGGAACGATATGAGACTTTGGTGCCGGGTTTGAATATGACGTTGATCCTCGATTCCCCTTCTTCGGAAGAGGATAGTATATCCTCGATCCCGCCTACTCCGGAAATTTGTTCTTCTATCGGTTTCGTAATGATTTCTTCGATTTTACTGGGTGAAATTCCGGGATATCGAGTCAGTATAGTGATAGCCGGAGAACTCGTAGGAGGCATTAACGAAATAGGAAGTCTTGGAATGGAAATGAATCCGAAAATTCCGACCGCCACAAACAACATAAACGTTGTTATATGTCTTCTGTATAATAGACCGATTAAAGAATCCATTTACAGCGTGTCCCAAAACTCCAGTTTACTTTATCAGAAAAATCAAGCTGCAAGGTTCTTACGTCTATTTCTGTTTTACGATCGAAAAATAAGCCGCGGGTATGATGACTACGGTAAAAACGGTGGAAGCCGTTAAACCGCCTAACACCGCTAAGGCCATCGGTTCTTGAGGAGATTCTCCGCCGATTGCAAGCGCCGCCGGCAAAAGTCCTAAAACCGTAGTCAACGTAGTATTAAGGATCGTGTCGATTCTTCGGTAGATCGTACCGTATACCGCTTCTTCAACGTTTTTACTTTTATCGGCCACGGTGAAAAACTCTATTAGAATAATCGCATTATTGACCACCAATCCGCTTAACATAACCATTCCCATACCTGAAACTATATTCAATGAGTTGCCCGAGAATATTAAAAACATCAGGGAACCGGATCCCACCATCACGATGGATACCATCACGACTAACGGTAAAATTAAATTTTCGAACTGAGACGCTAAGGTCATGTAGACCAAAATTAATGCGAAAAGACCGGCCCAAGCCAGAGCTTCGAAGGATTTGTTCGTTTCTTTCGCAATTTCGCCCGGAAGAACGGAGACGTCCTTGTCTTTTTCAAAACGTGTAATGATCTCCGAAATTTTTCGTTCTATGATTTCGGCCGATTCCTTAGGAACGGCGGATACGATCGCGATTCTTTTTCCTTCTAACCGCATAATTTTACGTAAGGTTTTTGTTTGTGATACTTCCGCTATCGCATCCAAGAAAATGTTTTTTCCGCTCGGTAAACGAACCGGAATTTCGCGTAACGAATCGAATCCAAATCTATCCGCAGATCGAAATCGAACCAATACGTCGTATTCAAAATCGTTTTCCCTAAATCTTGTGGCGATATCTCCTTTGATGGACGTTTTCAGCGTGGTCGCTATATCCTCCACGCTTAGGCCGAAGTAAGCCATCTTTTCTCGGTCCAATTCCACTTTTAATTGAGGCGTTTCTTCCCGAGCCGATGAGGAAACGGAAATCGTTTCGTTCGTGGAGACCAATTCGTTTTCGACTTCGTTCGCGATTTTACGGATGAGATTTAAGTCTTGTCCCGAAATTTCCACCGAGATCCCTCCTCCGCCGGAACCGAAAATGCCGCCTAACACGCTACCGGCGATTCGAGTCCCGATTTTAGAACGATAATTTTTTTCTATCTCGGATAGCTCCCTAGAAAATCCGATTAAAAATTTCTCGGCTTTGTTTTTATCCGTAAGTTTGACGAAGATCGAAGCTCGATTCAGACCGAAATCCCCTTTCGGATTCAATATGATATCCTTTTCCTCGTATCCGATTCTTGAAAAGGCGGTTTCAACGGTTTTATCTTGAGTGAGTTTTTTAGTGATCGTATCCACGACTTTTTTTGTATAATTCAGATTGGATCCTTCCGGCGAAACGATATCGATGTAGAATTCTCCCTGATCGATCTCGGTCAGCATTTCTTTCGGAATCACGATGAAAAACAAACCCGCAACAAGTACGGAGCCTAAACCAACGTAAACGGCAAAAGTTTTCCTTCGGATGAAAAAGATCGCCATAGACGCGAAAGAGTTCCTGATTGTGGAAAGGATTTTTTCTCTGCGAATTTCGATCGCCTGCGGAAACGTTCCTATCCCCTTTGAAAAGAAATCGTATTGCGTTAAAACGGGCACAAGCGTAGCCGAGGTAAAAAGCGAGGAGATGAGCGAAAACGAAATTGTTAATGCGAACTCTCCGAAAATTTCGGCGGCGATACCTTCGACGAATAGGATCGGCAGGAATACTACGACGCTCGTGATCGTTGATCCCAGGATAGAACCGAATACCTCTTTTGTTCCCTCGATACTCGCTTGAATCGGATCCGAGATCGTTTTCTTTTTAGAAGCTACAGATTCTAAAACGACCGTAGCGGAATCGACGACCATTCCGACTCCGATAGCCAATCCGCCTAACGACATCGTATTTATCGTAAGACCGAACCCGAACATCATCAAAAAAGTCGCCATAACCGAAATGGGCACGGCGCTGATGACGACGATCGGTTCTCGGATATTTCCTAAAAAAAAGCTCAGTACACAATAACAAATGATCACCGCAAGGATTCCCGCCCAGGCAACGGAAGCGATGGAGTCTTCGATCAATATCGATTGATCCGATATGATTTGAAAGTGGATCTTGTCCCCGAATTTTTCGTTCAGCTCTACGATTAAATTTCTCAAGTCGGACGCGACCGACACCGTATTTTTTCCGGATTCTTTTTTTAGAACCATAGAAATACATTCCTCGTCCATTAAGCCGCTTATGCTGGTTCTTTCTTTGAAAGTATCCTTTACGTCGCCTACGGTTCCGAGATAAATGGGAACTCCGGCCTTTGTAACCCCAACTACCGTATCCTCAATGGATGTGACCGAAGGGAAAAGCCCGTCGGTCCGAACTAATATTTCCTTATCTCCTTCCCTTACGTTACCTGCGGGAAATCCGAAATTGCTGGAATCGATTTGATTGACCAAATCTTGAATTCGTATATTATGAGCTTCTAATCTTCCCTTGTCTACGTTAACCTGGATTTGTCTTTCAAATCCTCCGGATAACGAGATGGCGGCCACGCCGTCCACGCGCTCGAAATATGGAATTACGTTCTTACGTAAAAATAATCGAACGTCTTTCAAATCGATACCGTTTGTTTTGACCGCGATCTGCATGATGGGCGCGCTGTTCGGATCAAAACGAATTACGATGGATTTTTTTACGTCCTGAGGCAGTGAACCTTTGACCAAATCCAGTTTCTCTCTGACTTGAATCAACGCCTGATCGATTTCCGTTCCCCATCGAAATCTCACCGTTACGATGGATATTCCCTCGATCGATTCGGATAAAATTCTGTCGACGCCTCCTACGGAGGAAAGGATTTCCTCGATGGGTTTGGTCACTAGGGATTCGATTTCCGCCGGAGCCACGTTGCTGTAAACCGTAACGATCGTGAGAGACGGAAAGCTCACGTCCGGAAGGAGTTCCATCTTTAATTTTGTCAGCCCTACGTATCCGAACAGAACGAATAAGAAAAAGACGACTAACGTAGTCACCTTTCTTCTTAGGAAAAATTCAATCACGGATAAAATCTCATTTTGAAGTCAACTTTAAGGGGAGACGGAGAATCTGACGGAATAATCCTGTTCCAGATAATTTCCGTACAAATCCTTAGCCCCGTCGGGTCCGCCTTTTACCGTAAAAATGTAAGAGTTCGGAGATTCCGTAAGTCCGAAAATGGAAGTCTTATAGATGTTAGGCGCCGCTCCTAACTGAGGTAGAAGCAGATAAGGATTTCCCGAATTGGGACCGAAGTCGAAACTCACTGAAAATTGTAGGGAGGATAATACCATATTCAAATCGGTTTCGGAACAAGTATTCGACCTAAAATCGTCCCTGCAAAAAGCAACGTAAAACGCTTTAGCGCCCCCAGCGGAATAATTATATGCAGGACCCACTCCGCCGTCGTGCTGAAGCGAATTGATTACGCCGTCTAACAATCGATTTGCGAGAGAATGCGCGTTACTCAGATAGATGTTCTGTACAAAAAGATACTTACTTCTAGGACCGTTCACTTGAGCATTATAAGTGAACGTTTTGTTTAGGCTGTTTCCTTGAGCGTCTTTGACAGAATTCGTCACCTGTATCTGGTATATTTGATCGATCGATAAATTCGAATTCGGATGTATGATAAATCCGGTATTGGCTCCTCCCGAATTTTCAATGATGGTAAAAGTTACCGAAGGGCTAAATGTGATTCCGTTCAATAAGCTGGAAGGTAATACGGGTTCCGAAAAATCGATCATAAAATCGTCGGTCTTTTCGAAACCTCCGATGATCGCGAATTCATTCAATACGAAGTTTCCGGTATTCGTAGTGGATCTAATGTTCGTAAGAGTGGGTTGTACGAAATCGGAACCGACGGTAAATCCGATTCGATAGGTCTGCAAAAGCGGATTCCCGATACTGTCTTTGATGGTATTGGGGATCGTGACGTTATAAGTGGTGCCGAAAGTCAAAGGTTGAATCGGTATAAATTCAAACGTAGTTCTATCCGGAGATATGATAGTGGCGGGAAGGTTGAAGGTTACGGAAGGATTTGCGGTAATTTCGGTAAGGACCAGATTTACGTTCATCGGTTTGGAAAATCTGAGAAGTAAGTGCGCGTCCGAAGTAACTCCGATGGCTCCGTTCGAAGGAGAACTACCGACTAACGTAGGTTCGATCGTGTCCGCGTTATAATTGAATTTCAGTATAAAATCTTGTTCTAAGTTTTTGCCTTGTTTATCTTCCGCCTGGGATTTGGAAACGGTTAGAGTATAAATTCCTGGATCCGTAAGAGATACGGTGGGTTGAAAATGCAGAGTTGAACCGATCCAGGAATAACTTCCCGCAATGGTATTTTGTGAACTTTTCAGCGAAAGGGCGGATTCTGTAAACGTCTGATTCATCTCTTTGGAAAAGGAGATGGAAAGAGCCGCTCTTGGATCGGCAATCGTTTGGTCGTTCAACGGCCAGCTTCCGATCACTCTCGGAGATTCTCCGTCTGAAAATATGGATAAACCCGGAATTAAACTCAAAGGTCCTTTTCCATTGTCTATTAACTGACTACATCCGGTAAAAAAAGATAGGACCCAAATTGCGGATATCCAGTATGAAATTTTAACGAACGTGGAAGAAGTATCTTTCGTATCCTTTGATTTTTTACAACTCATGTTTAGCTTGTGTGTTTTCATTGTCTTTCAAAGAGAAATATAATATCGTTTGTGAGATAATTATCGTTGATATCCCTGACTCCCCCGGGACCGCCTTTCAATTTGAATTTGTATTGGGTTCCGGTCGGAACGTTTTTGATGCCGAATTCGAATGATCCCGCGACGGAACAGGACGGACCACAATTGTAATTTTTATAATAGATGTTCGGAGACCCCACTCCCGGCCCGCCCGAAAAATACGAAACGGAAACCTGGTTGTATATATCGTTGTCTCCCAAACTTTGAAGCGGCACGTTACCTGCCGTTGCGAAATTCAGTCTAAATATGTAATCTTCCAAGGCGCATGCGGTAGATATTACCGATATCTTATATACTGTGGAAAGGTTCGCGGGAATTACGGGAGCGTTCGCATTCCCATCCGCAGTCGGCGCACACAACGCAGTGACGGAAAAGTTGTTAATTCCGGTCACCGTTACCGGAAGACTGTCGGTTACGTTATCCACTTTGAAATCCACAATATAGGAATTTTCCAGCGGCATATTACCGGTATCCGTAGCGGTCGAGTTGATTGCCAGTCTGTAAGTCGCTCCTTGGGTCAGTTTATCGGCCGGGGTAAATTGAAGCAAACTTTGCGATATCCAAGTAAATTGGCCCGTTATGGGAGGAGTAAATTGAATGGCATTTTGAGTTTTCGATTGATCCATCGATTTCGAAAAAGTGATCGTCAAAAAGCTATTTTTTGAAACTCCGTTGATCAACGGATTGGTGGAGGGAACGGGTTGTAAGACCGGCCAAGGTGTACTTGGAACACTCATCCCGATATCTTGAATATAAGGATTTAAGGATGCGATTCCGGTATAAAATAAAATGGAGTAGTCTTTTTCTAAAACGTTTCCGGAAGCGTTCTCGGCTGATTTTAATATTTTGAGAGTATATGTGGTGGAAGGGTCCAGGCTTTTGGTCAGCGATAGAGTGAGACGAGTCGAGTCGGCATTCCACTCTTTTACGTAAATCGCGGGACCGCCGGTAACCGAAACGGCATCCGCCGTTTTGATTCGATCCATCGGTTCGGAAAATTGTACGTAAGGATTGGAATTCACACCGAAACCGTATACGATCTGGTTGGCTACCGGAGGATTCGATTCCGTAATAAACGGCTGGGGTCCGAATCCGGTCGTATAAAAAACGGAAAGAAAATTTTCAGCTAAAAAATTTCCTCGCAAGTCCTTAACGACGTTACGGTTGAGTCTGATTTCATATCTTCTGCCGGCGGTAAAATGCGACTTAGGAACGATTTTGAGAAGTATATCGGAGGTCCAAATATATCGAACCGAGCTGTCTCCGGAAACGGCCGCAATTGTAATTCCGGTTTCGACCGAATTTTTATCCATCGGTTGAGAAAAAAGAACGGACACTTCTTCGTTAACGGAAACGTTTTTAGCTTCGGAGATCGGAGCAATCATAAGGACGGTCGGCGTCGTAAACTCTCCGCTATTTGCAAGACCGAGATATTTTAGTTTGTCGCTCAATTGATTGATATCCGCATTGCAACAAAAGCATAAGAATATTAAAGAATACTGAATTATCTTTTTCATTCCGCTTTTTCGAGAAGTAGTCCTTTTTCCAAAGCCGCCTTTTCGTGTAAACCCGCAACGTCGTACAGTTTGCCCAGATCTCTATGGATTTTATCGAAACCGATTTTGATCATTTTAGCGCGGTTGTACTCGATCAAGGCCTCCTTCAACATTCCTTCTTTTTCATATATTTTCGCCAAATAATAGTGTGCGTCGAAAAAAGTTTCTTCCGTTTCCAGTATGTATTCGAGTTCCTGCTTTGCTTCCTTTGTCTTGCCTTCCTGCAACATGTGGATCCTTGCTATCCAAAATCGAATCGTCGAGTTTCCCGGGAAACGAGTTAATCCTTTTTGAAATACTTCCTCCGACTCCTCCATTTTTCCCAAGAAAAAGAGACTCTTACCTAACATAATTTGAGCCGGTAAAAATTCCTTATCCTCCGAAACGACTTGTCGAAAGAATTCGGCGGCCTTCTCTAAATTTCGGGAAGTGTATTCCTTTTTACCTTTTTGAAAAGTTTCCAATTTGGATTGTTCGTCCTTGCCGCACGCGTTTAAAGTGACGATCAGAGAGATGGAAACTATAAGGAATAAAATCGAGTTTTGATACGCTTGTTTTTTAAGTTTCATAATCGATTTGATTTTCAGATCGTCGGCGATTCTTTCGGAGTTATTTTTCATACAAGTCTTTCGTAAATACTTCTTTTTGAACGATGCGAACCTTGTTGTTCTGTCTCATCTTTCCTAATATGATTTTCTTTTTTTCTTGGGACAGGGCTAACCTTTCTCGGATCTTAATTAGAATGGCGGCGTTTTTGAGTTTCTTTTTGAGTTCCGCCGGATTTTTTTCTTTCAGAAGTTGCTTATTTTGAGCGTAGTATCGTTCGATCAATTCGTCGGAAACCTCCACTTCATTCGAGTTTTCGGCAACTTCGAATTCTCCGGACTCTTTGGATAAATAATAAGAAATGACCGCTTTGCGAATGAAAGGCCATAGATACTTTTGAGCTTCGGCTGAATTGAGATCGATTTTAGCGATCGCTTCGTTTAAAACGATAGTCTCTTCAATGTATCTTTGAAGTTCGGCTTCTATTTCCGGGGGCGTAACGGGTTCAAATTTTCCCGCTATATGTTTTCTTTCGAAAAAAAATTCTTTCCTGAAATTTTTCGCGGAGAATTCGGATTCGTTTAAATAAAACAGCGCCGGAGTTCCCTTTCTTTCACCGTTCCACGCCGACGCGAATTTTTCCAAATCGATCGAACCTTTACAGGATAGTAGGATGGAACAAGATAATAAAACGATCTTTTTCATTTTCAAATACCCAATTCTTTGATTTTTAAATATGCGTCTTTAATTTGCTGGCCAAATTGAGGAGGAGCTTCCTGGATGAAGATCTCGTAATTTTTTTTCGCTTCCGCTTTTCGATTCAATCGAGCATTAACAATACCTAAATTAAAATAGATCTCGGGCATAGTCGCAGGAATTGCGGCTGCCTTTTCGTAATAACGCAAGGCTTCCGTATCCTTTTGCAGATTTTGATAAGCGACGCCTAAATTAAAATAACCCCTTTGAAAGTTCGGATCAATTTCAACCGATTTAGAAAAATAGACTATTGCTTGTTCAAATCGATTTCGTGGAATCATCGTTACACCTACGTTGTTCGCGTAATTCGGATCCTTAGGATTCAAACGATGCGCTTCTTTGAAATGTTTTTCCGCTTTTTCAAGATCATTCAATTGTAAAGCGCTGATTCCGAGTGTGTTTTGTTTTTCTGCGTCATTCAATAGTTCTTTCTCCTTCCGCTTGGAACAATCGTTTAGAATCAGTATGGAAAATAAAAAAAAACATAAAAAGGTCGCATAACTTTTATTTTTCACTTTTTCATGCCCTTCCTCTAAATAAGACAGATAGCAGATTCAATGGAAAAAATGTCAATCTTTTCAATTTTAATGTAATATTTTATTCTTATTGATTTCTATTTCTTGCATTTTAACGCCATATGTGAAGTATTGGTTTTTTTTAGATCACTGATTGTGGATTTTTCCATTCGAAAGTATAGGTATCTCTTAAAAAAACTATGTTAAATGATCATTTTCAAATTTTGCTCAGAACCTTTACGGCTTTTTGTTTTCTTTGTTTTGGAACATGTAGGCCTTCTTTGCGCTATTATCATGATATAACGTATAATGTATCGTTTTCTGAAATGGACAAAACCGCTTTGAAGGGCGGAAACCGCATCAGTATCGTTCGTTTCCTTTCCAAATCTTCCAATCAAGCGGATATAATTTCTTCCGTCTTTTCCGATAATTTGTTATTTTTTCTCCACACAAACGGTATTAAGGGAACGATTTCAAATCCTTCCGCTAAAATAGAAGAACCGCAACCGAACTCTAATGTTTCCATTGTTACGGCCACACAAAAAATGAATTCCGCGTATCTTTTGAATTCGGAACAGGTAAAAGAAATTTGTTCCGAAACGAATTCGGATTATGTTATCACCGGATTTGTTCATGAAACGAAAGCGGGAAATTTTTTAAATCCCGATCAGAGCTCGGGTATTATGGCGTATCTGTATAATAAAAACGGATCCCAAGTGGTTCAAATGCAGTATATAGGGAACGAATCGTTGGAATTATACGATAACAGTTCGGAAGTTGCCAGAGTTTTTGCTAATAAGATCGCGGAATTATTGCGAAGCAAATGACTGCGGATCGTATATCTTATTTGAATTTTTGTGTGTGACCCCGTGTCCTCCTTCTTGTCTATAAAATCGTTTCGATGGATTCCGATTTTTGTGTGTTTTGGAATATTCCATTATATGAATATTTTAGAGGCAAAGGAAAGGATTATTCTAGATATCGGTTCCGCGGAAAAACTAGGTATCGAGAATAGTCCCGAAATTCGTTTAATCAGCTCCCAGCAACAAATCAAACGATTGTTGTTGAATGAAAATTGGAGGGCTTACTTTCCTACCGCAACGGTTCGCTGGGATCGCTCCCACAATATAATATCGAATACGGACGATAGCAGAAATCAACGTTTGAGTTTGAACGTAGATCAGGTGGTATTTGACGGAGGGAGACGTTCTCTCGCTTTAGATGCCGCAATGAGTGATTTAGCGTTGGCAAAATACGATCTTCGTCTCGCCCTGAACGAACTTAGATTTAAAATCAGATCTAAATTTTATGAAGTTCTGAGTCGAAAGTCGGCAATCGAAGTCTACGAACGATCCATCAATCGCCAAAAACAACAATTGGAATTAGGAAAGAAGGAGCTGGAACTTGGAGAAAGTACCGTAATCAGAATTCTGGAAGTCGAAAATCGTCTGAATGAAATCAAAATGCAGCATGAAAACGCCCGGATGGAATACAATAATCTCCTTGAGGATTTTAAAATTCTACTACGTCTTCAAGCGAACAGCGAATTGGAATTAAAGGGGGATCTCTTAAATTCCGTAAAATACAACTTTATCCAGTTCGAAGAAATAAACCTAATTTCCTTGGCAAGAAAATATAGAGTGGACTTTGATCGGGCTAAGGCAAAGGAATTACAGACGGAGTCTCAGCATCGTTATGCGAAATCTTTTTACATTCCCACCGTTTCCTTAGGCGGCTTTTACGGCTATTCGGGAGCGGATTATCCGCCCAGGCAACCGGAATGGGGTTTAAATTTTCGAATTTCCATGTTGATGGGTCCGAACCAAATTACCGATTCCTCGAACTTCGTTTCACGTAGGGACGATACGGATCGTTCCCTTTCCTCCTCCACTACTGTTTCGATTTACGATCAATTGAGTTATAAAAAGCAAATAGTTTCAACGGGAGTGGACGCGTATCAGGCTAAAATTGCCAATAAACAATTGGGGGATATTATCGAAACCGAGATCAGAAAGTCTCTCAGGGGATTGAATATCAGTTGGCAAGCCATGAAACAAGCAGATGAAAATATTATAATATTCGAAAAAAGACTCAATATACAGGAGCTACAGGTGAAACTCGGGGAAGCTACTCGGCCTCAATTGGCGGAAACGGAAATTCGTTTTTTAGAGGCGAAAAACGCCCAAATCGGGGCCAGGTTGAAATATTTGAACGCGATCGCTCAGATGGAGCTATCCACCGGCTTAAATTTAGACGATTTACACTTATTTGAACTACAATAAGAGGATATAAAATATGAAAGATAAAAATCGTTTCACAAAACCGGAATCAAGTCGAGTAAAACGATTTGTAAATAACGGCTTACAGAGTCTTGTTCGTTATGCTTGATCCCATGAAATTAAGATTATATTCTTATTATAGGATTTTTCGAAAGTGCGTCTGGATTGTAATATTACTATTTCTTTTTACCGATTGTAAAAAAAGCGAGAAAAAGGAAGAAGTATTACCTCTCGAAGATCGGATCAAACTCGCCAAAATCGATTTGAGCGAATCGAGTTCCGGTCTTAAAGTTTTAGGTTCCGTTTCTTTTTTCAAGAAGGCGGAGGTTACTTCCAAAATTTTAGGGAGAATTCAACAATATTTCAAAGAAGAGGGAGATCCCGTTCTTACCGGAGACGTTCTTGCAAAAATGGAAACGTTGAATTTAGAAATTCAATTATCCAAGGATCAATCCGGTGTGGAAGTACAAACACGTCAAAGGGATCTTGCGTCCGCCAAACTTTTTATCGCCAAACAAAGGGTGGATCGAGAAATGGCGAACATCGAAAAGGCGGAGGCGGACGTAAAGGACTCCAGGGAAATTCGGAATAATCTTTTGCGTAGCGCGGAAAACAAAAAGAAGCTGAACGAAGCCGGAGCCGTTTCCGAAACGGAATTAAAATCCGTGGAAACATCTTTGAACTCCGCCGAAATTTCCCTTTTTAAAGCCGAAAAAAATCTCGCCAGTCTTAGAATGGGTTATAGACCGGAAGATTTAGATAAAGCGAATATTCAGATTCCGAAAACCAAGACAGGATTAAAGGACGCTTATATAAAATTGAATACTATGATTGAGAGCGCCGAATTGGACATGGCCGAAGCAAACCTCAAATCGACGCTTAAAAACATGGAATCCACGCAACTCCTATTAAAGGAATCGAATATTAAAAGTCCGTTATCAGGAACCGTCGCTTCCAGAATTAAGGAACAGGGAGAAGCCGTCAAAGAGGGGGAGGCTTTGTATATCATCGTCGACACTTCTAAAGTGATCTTGAAGTTTAACGTCGGTGAATCGGAGCTATGGAAACTGAAAAAAGATCAGAAAGTGAATTTTATCGTTGATGCTTATCCGGGTCAAAACTTTGAAGGAAGGGTTTATATCATCAGTCCGATCGTCGATCCGCAGAGCAGAACGGTGGAAGTGAAGGTTCTCACTCAAAATGAAAAAAAACTCTTAAAGCCGGGTATGTTCACACGGGGTTACATCCTTCAAGAGGACGCCCGAAAAAAAACCTTTTTGATTCCGCTCAAAGCTCTCATTAAAAATAAGGAAGGCAAGAATGGAACCGTCTTTGTTGCAAACGATGAAAATCGATTGTTTGGTGTCGAAGTGGAAATCGTTAAAGAGGAAGGAGATTTTGCGGAAGTATTAGGAAATCTTGAATTAGGACGATATATTGCGGTTTCCGATTTGAATGAACTCAAGGAAGGTCAAAAAGTTAAAGTTCCAAAGGAACAAACTTCCGGTTCGATCGAAGAGAAATCTCATTGACAAGTGATGAGTATGCTGAATACGCTCGTCCCGGAAATGCTTCCCACTCCGTTTGGGATCGTGCAGATTTTCGCATTTGGCTGCGTTAACACTGTAACCGAATAGGAGTCTCCGTTTTTATAGGCTTTTGCAAATCGAAATACGCCGTTTAGATTGATCGTCAGTAAATCGGAATTGTTGTTTTGAATGATGACGCTACTGGATAAAGCTAGGCCAGTGATGGTTCCCCCGACATAATAGGAATCGTTGTTTGGGTTTTGATTTTGTCCGTTCTCTGCGGCGGTAACGATGGAAAGTAATCTCGATTTAAAATCTTTTTCCCTCTGATCCTCATGGTTCGTTTTTCCGCATCCTAAAACCGATAGATAGATTAACAGATAAAAAGTTTTTAAAAAGAGGTTCATTCTTCCATCATGATGTGTTTGGGTGAGAATTCTTTCGAACATTTTTTGAAACTCGTTTGGAAATACTTACTAGGGGTCAGAAGTCAGGTTTTAGGAATCAGTGGATAGGTTTTAGAAGTCAGTGTAGCGTGTAAAGCCCTAGAAAAAACACCCCGCGGCACAAAATTTTCTTGATTTGTGAAGTATATTTTTTCATATATCACCACAAGGCGAATCGGTTCAATTACGTATTAAAAATTTTAGGGTATTACTTTCAAGTTTAGCGCTTGTATTAATGATTCCTTTTATTTTCTTTTTTGTTTCCAAACCAAACGAAATAACCGCTTCCCGTACGTTTTCTGCGGAGTTTCGCGTCATTGGCGCTACTTTCGAATTTGAAAGAAACGTTTCCTCGATTTTTTTAGATGAAGTTTCCGTTCGGAATTTCCAAGGACTGAGTCGGAACAACGGATCTGGTTTTGTGAATGGGAGAGTTCCCACAAGACGAAATGTTAAGCGAATTGGATAATGCAACCATTTGTTTCGATTCATTCTTAACGTTATTTTAACAAAATGTGAAAATATAAATTTCGATCGAACGTTATGCAGATTGCTTCCCGCAATCCATATTAGAGTTGTTGAAAAATTAATTCTCCATTTGTTTCCGTTTTATGGAAACGGTCAATTGAAGCAGTTTTGTTAATCGCCACTATGGAATTTTTCAACAGCTCTAATGTCGTTGATTATCTTTCAAATATATAAAAAATTCAAGATCATTATTACGTAGAGATCGGTAAGATAAATTTGGTCTAAAAAGATTAAAAATAATTTTTAAAATAGAAATTTCTATTTTTACTGGAATGTAAAATTTTCCGATTTCTAAAAATAAGACAATCCATATTCAATTTAAATTAACTACGTACAATTTCATAAAAAATAACGTTATGCATCGATATTTATACTTCGTTTTAAAGATATTCATTTTAATTTCTTTTTTACAACAATGTGAACAAGATAAAGAGGGATTTAAAGATCCGTTTAAAGATTTATCTGAGGAAGATATTATGCGCCTTGTTCAGTTTTATAATATTGTCACTCCGAAATGTGGCGCAGATGTGGCAATTGCAAAAAAGATTGCATCCTCTTCTTTCGATAACGTTGAGGTCGTTTATTCATATTCGGGAGATAAGCCGGTTACAATTTGTGGTATGGATGAAGGATCTGCGGAAATTACGATTCAGAAGAGTGGTAGATATAAAGTAGGTTCGGTGAAGAGTGGTTATTATAAACTTCAATGTGGAACTTTGACTCTTACTTATGAAAGCTATCTTTCCGTTTTTTTAAATCGTTCTAATTTAAATCCAGTTTATGGAAGTGATGAGACTGGATCTTTTAATATCTTTGATGCAAATGCTGGAGATAAATTTAAAATTAGGCTCGTTCAGGAATCCAAAGGGGTTTATTGTGAAAATTCACGCGGTGGGATTGCGGGAACGCAGATCGAGAATTCCGCGGCGACAGGAATTTTACAAAAATTTTAATTTCAACTTGTGTTGAAATGGACGATTGAAGCAGTTTCGTTAATCCCCAAGGTTTGATTTTGCCCATTTCGCAAAATCTTTTTCTAATTTTTTACCGTCTGAAATTTTATTCATATTTGTTCAAATAAACAACCTATTATCATAGACAATTTGCGAATCCGAAGGACTTGGCGCGAGCTTGTTTTGCAAGCGAAGCGACAAAACAAATGTGCCGGAGACCAAACGAGGATCGCAGAAGCGCCTCAAGAAGTCGCGTTAGGCGCCTGTAAGCTGGCGCTGCAACGACAAGATTAAGCCGGAGACGGAGTCGCTTTTTTACTGTTTTGATCTTTATAAAAATCCTTATATGATCTCATACTTTTAAGAACTTTTGTCAATTTATGCTGTTCTTCCCGAATATCATAATCATTTTGAAGACCAATCCAAAAGTGCGGATTTAATTCAAAAAACTTCCCAAGTTTTATTGAGATACTGGCGGTAATGTTTCTTTTTCCATGAATAATATCTGAAATCTTCGACTCAGGAATGCCTGTTTCTTTGGATAATCTATAGCCAGAAATACCCATTGGCTCTAAGAATTCTTCCTGTAGAATCTCACCGGGATGAACATTTAATAGTTTTTTACTTACCATTTCTTTCTCCTAATGATAATCAGTTATTTCAACGTTGAAAGCATGATTGCTTACAAAATTAAAGCAAATTCGCCATTGTGAATTAATCGAAATAGAATATTGCCCTTCTCTGTCTCCAGATAGTTTATGAAGTCGATTCCCGGGCGGAACTCGGAGTTCTGTTACATCTACAATGTTATTGATCATACCAAGCTTCATTTGCGCTTTCTTCTGAATATCGGGTGAATATTTTTTTGAAAAACGACCTTCCCAAATTTCCTGAGTCTCTTTATCCTTAAAAGACCTAATCACTAATTGATGCTTATCATATTGATTAGTATTGTCAATGATTTTTTCAGCAAAAAATCAATAAAATCTCAACTCGCTAATCCCGGATACGAATGTCTGGAAATGAACGAAGCGGGAAGTTGCTGTTAGGCGACGTTCGGGTAAGTTAATTCAGATTTACTTCTTGGTAATGGAAGTTTAGAAATATAAAATCCTGAAACACGATTTGTCGTTTCAATGGTTCACTGAACTTCGTAACTGACGGCTCGATTCTTCTCTCAGCTGTTGTAATTTTGGTTTTTTGTTCATTTTCCCTTTTTTCACTCGAAAAAAAGGTCAACGTATTTCAGGTAAAGCAAGTTCTCTCTACTTTAATTTTTTAAAAAAACACCCCGCGGCACAAAATTTTCTTGATTTGTGAAGTATATTTTTTCATATATCACAGCGGGACAAATCGGTGCAGTTACAAATTAAAAACTTCCGGGTATTACTTTCAAGTTTAGCCCTTGTATCGATAATTCCTTTTATTTTCTTTTTTGTTTCCAAACCAAAGGAAACAACCGTTTCCCGTACGTTTTCGACGGAGTTTCGCGTCATTGGCGCTACTTTCGAGTTTGAAAGAAACGTTTCCTCGATTTTCTTAGATGAAGTTCCCGACCGGAATTTCCAAGGACTGAGTCAGAACAACGGATCCGGATCCGGTTTTGTTTTGAATGAGAGAGTTCCCACAAGACAATTGGAAGATCGGAACGTCGAACTTTCGAATTCAAGCGCATTGGATTCAAAGGCCCTGCCAAAAGAGAAATTTCCGCTTAGAAAAACTTCGGAGAAGAAAGAGAAGTTTTTTGCAGAGATTTCGGATTTGGATCCTTTGGACCCCGTTTTTGTATATTTGTCGGAAGATAAATTTTTAACACTCCAGTTCGACTTTTTTCTAAATGTGATTTTGAACCCTGCTCACCGATTGAATCAACTTTTGACGCCGTCTATTGCACTTTCGAACATTCGCAAAATGGAGAAGGGTTGGTTCGGTTCCAATTTGTATGATTTGAGCGTTATTCTTCCTAACCGGGAGAATCGCAAACCCAAGCCGGACCCATCTCTCACTTCCTTTTCCCAATTTCGAATGAGCCGAATCGATTTTGATTTAGCTCCGATGAATCTAAAACGATCGGAACGATCTTTTGTATCTTTTAAGTTTTACCGCTATTTCGCATTACTCTTTTCTTTTCCCCCGAATTTACCCGAAGGACAAAACGAATCATGTTAACCGCCAACCCATCCCGCATTTCTCAATCCACAAAGTCCGCTTCTTTTCTAAACTCCTTTCGAAAGAAATTATTCTCCTTATTTTTACGGCCTGAGCCGTCGGTTCAAAAAACTCAAACGACAAACCACGGAAGCGGAGCGGTTTGTTAGAATGGATTTGCGTTTGGAGAGGTTCGGCGGTTTTCAGGGTTTGACGAGCTTGGAAACACAATCAGACATTAACCGCGTGAGCGATCGTAGTGAAAATCCTGCAACGCACCATGCTATAAATGCAGAAACTGGAATATACGAAAAAATTAAAATGGTGCGTTGCAGATTGAAACGAAGAGCGCGACTCTGCGCTGGAAGTTCGGAAAAATCTCGCAGAGGCACGCCCCTGAAATCCGACTCCTATCCATCGACATCTAGAACGAGAAGGGTGGAACAAAGGCCTTCGATCTGGGGGAATGATGACTCTTTTGGACGGATTGGAATTGCTGCAAGGCAGAATTCGGGTGGCGTCAGACGCGTCGGAAGTCAGAAGGCAGAGAACTGAAGGCGGGGAAGAAATTACATCACGGATTTTGAATGCAGTATTCGGAGGACAAAAGGCGGAGGACGGTCTTCGTTTAACATCAAGAAGATGGACAAAGGGCGTGGCCCTTCCTATGATTTTTGTATTTTTGTTCGAGTTTGCGTTTTTGCCCGTATTTGAATCGGGAAGTCTTTTTGCGGATCCTTTCGATCAGAATTTTGAAAACAAAAATAAGGCAAAGGGAAGACTGGAATCGTATTACAACGCGGCGGAAAAAACTTCGGACGCTTTGGAGTGGCAGTCGATCATCGAAAGCGGAAAACGAATCCTGAAGGCTCAGTGGGAAGCGAATGCGAGTCTTGAGATCGAAAAGGAACTGAAAAACTTCTCCGGAACGTCTTCCGCGAAAGAAGAACTTAGGATCCAACTGGAAAATCAAAAACAAACGATCGGGGTCGAATGGGAAGCGGAACTTTCGGAGGAAATTTTAGAAAAGAGAGGATCTTGGAAAGCGAACTTCAACAAACAGAATTTCGAATCGTATTTTACAGTTGATAAAAAGAAAGAGATTCGGGACGCGCTTGAGAATTTAGTGAAGGCCGCGGACGCCGCTAAAAACGCCGCTACGGGAGACGGGACCGTTCGTTTGGCCGCTTGGGACAATGCGATCAACGCGGGAATTGCGGGAGTTCGCGCTCTTTGGGAAAACAACATCGCTTCGATCAAAAACGGTGTTTTGATTTCTTCCACCGCGACCGCGCTTACCGGAGTGGAAAAGGTAGAATTTGAGAAGAAGTTAGGCGAAATCGAATCCTATTACAAAAACTACTTTCGCCTGGAAGAAAACGGAATTAAACTTCCCGCAAGACAAGGACTGATTCAATCGCTCAACCGAGACATGGACATAGCGATCGCTCAGGAAGAAGATCCGACTCAACTTACCGAATTACTCATCGAAAGAACGAAACAACAACTGGATCCCGCAACGGGTCAGCTTTTGAATTCTTTGGACGATCTTGGAACGATTCCTACGAGCTACGACGACGTTTCGGGTTCAAACGCCCAGGAAAAAATTCTACAGGCTTTACAGGACGGCCAGGCTCTTTGGGACCAAGCGATTGAAAGATTGGTCGTGAAAAAACTGGAATACGACAGAGTTGCGGAGGACAAACGGGTTCGCAACGAAGACAAATGGTCTAAGGCGTACTATGTACTTTTGGATGCGAAAGCGAAGTGGAACGAGGAAATTAACAAACAAATCGAAGAAGGTTTAAAAAAATGGGACGAGTCCGAAGTCAGGCTTAAAGAGAACAAACAAAAAGCTTTACAAGAGTTGAATCAATATCTTTCGATCAGCCAGGAACAATACGTCGCGCACTTAAACGGCTTGCAGGGAACGATCCTTTCCAGCGCGGATACGATCGGTTCGATTGTTTCGAACATCGCCTGGTACCAAGATCAGATCGACAAAGAGAATAGAAAGTCCTCTCCCAATACGGGCCTGATTAATACGTATCAACAAGAAATCAACAAATGGACCACTCTCAGGACTCAGTTCCGTCAATACGTGGCTGCCGTTCAGAACAAAATCCACGACGAGGATATACTCGGAAACAACGGAGGTTCCGGGGTTTTGGACGACAACGGAAATTCTTCGGACCCGTATCTCTACAGCTCGGCCGAATTTGAATACCGCCTCGCAAAAGCCGAACTTGACGAACTCGAAAAGAAAAAAACAGAGCACAGGCGGTCTGGGACTACGCGGAAGCGAACGTAAACGTGACCAACATGCCCGCTCTTCAAACGGAACTAAACGCCGCAAAAACCGCATACGAAACGCAACAATCCGCATATTTGGCTCTTCTTCAACAATTGAACGGTACAAGTCCCGTCGGGGGAGGCACCCAAGGAACGGATCCGAATTCTACTAGCGGCGGTTCCGGAACTTCCACTCCACCGGCTAACACCTCTTTGTCGGAACTGGAAGCCGCTAAAAAATTAGCGGAGGAAAAAAGTATCGCACTGACTACGGCTCAGGCGGAGTTGGAACTGGCTCGGAAACGTTTCGACCAGGCAAAACAACTTCAGATTTTAGTAATGAACTCTTCTCCCGAGTTTTTGGGGGACATCGGCTCCGTGAATATGGGTACATACGACCCGAACGCGCCTAACGGCGGTATCAAATACGAAATCTACCAGGCGGATCTTCAGATTGCGGAAGCGAGGGAAAAACTCAAAGACAACGAAAAGGTGTATTTTTCCAAAAACTACGATCAAGGAAACGCAAAACGTACCGAGGATTTTTTCGGCGATCTTTGGAACCGGATTCAATCTTTCGAATCGAGTAAAGAAAAACTCAAACTATTGGAAGACGCGGTTTCGGGTTCCGGCCAGACCCTCGTCCAAAAAGTGAATTCGCTTTTGAATCCCGCAAATTTGGTTTTGGTTTCCGTTTTCGGTAACCAGGGCGCGGCCCAGGTAAAATCCCAGTTGCAGGGACTTGTAGACGCACTTTCCAAAACCGTAATAGACAACGAAAACGGTAACGTGGAAAAACAAAAACTCCCCTTTGCCGTGGAAAAATTCTCTTCGAGTTTGGATCCGATCCTCACCCGTTCCGACGAATTGCTCTCTCAGTTTGACAATACGGATAAGGGCAATTTGAGCGAATTTACGACCCGTATGGGAAACATTTCCTCTTTCTTAAATTCGTTTACGACGACCTACAATTTAAATTCCGGTTATTTAAAGATTGAAGACTTCAACGTTTGGAACACCGCCCTTTCGAATTCTTTGTCCAAGTGGAACGAAAACGTAACCGCGTTTCAAACGGCCAAGACCGATTTTTCGGGCGCGCTTGCAGCTTACAAAGCGTATGCGACTTCTCACGTAGGAAGCGAGGACAGTCTTGAATACCAATTGGAAGTCCAAAAAGTTACGGCCGCTTTCGGTACATACCAGGAAAAAACTTCTTCTTTAGAAGAATACTGGGACGACCTTTCCACACGCACAAGTCACTTAAGACTGGAAGCCTTGGATCGACTTCAAAAAGCGAGAACGATGGTGGACATGTCCACTTTGGATTTGGCTACGAGAAAAACTCTCAAAGCGCAAATCGATACTTTCAAATCCACTTTTTCTAAAAAAGATTCTTCCGGAAACGAACTGCCAGACGACGTAACCGCCCTTTTAACCGGGACGGATTCCAAGTTTACATCCGTGGCCGGTTCTTTTTCGAACTATTCTTCCCGTTATACGTATTACAGAAATACGATCGATGAAAGGAGCGCGATCTTTGCGGGAATGAGCGGTATTTTGATTCAGGCCTTGGAAGGTCAAAGGGCGTCTGTTACCGCACAAAAGGCGCAACTTGGATTTTTACTGGACGAAGACGCCGGGGTTGAGGAACTTCAAGACACAGTCAGCGGAGTGGAAGAAACCGCCAAAACGGAAGCCGCGAAGCTCGACGCGAGAGTGGCTGAAATTCTTTTGTCGAAGCTCGGGAATTTAGGCTCGGATTCTTCGATGAGAAAATTCGATCCGATCTACTTAGGACTAAACAATGAAATTAATTCCCTCTATTCCACTTTTACGGGATCGTCGGAGGAGATACTCGAGATCCGCGCGAGAAAAATCGCCTTGGACTATATTAAGAACGCGGGTCAAACCTTGACCGGGATCTTTGCAAACGATTCCGAATATGCAAAATTTCAAATAGACTTGAATCGGATGAAGGATCGGTCCGCGGCTACGCTTTCTTTTTACGAAGACGATCACGGCTATTTGAGCGAAGCCGACAGGATTTCCCTTAGGATGTCCGAGGACGAAAACGATCGCAGAAAGGTAAGCGAATATTTCAGTTTCGGAAGTACTTTTCTTTTTGGTAATGCGGTGATGCAAGGGACTTCCACTTGGTTAAACTTAGCGGGAGGAATGAAAAGTTTTTCGGAAGCGGTGAAAGCGGGCACGATTTTAAGCGGCCTTCGAGACGACTACTTTTCAGAGCAGGAATCGGAAGCGAACGGTCTTTTCCAGGAGTTGACGACGGCCGCGGGGATCGGTAGTTATTCCTCGGTTGATTTTTACAAGGATTCGATTCGTAGTCAAACGGGTGTGGATCAGTTGGATACAGCCAAAATCGATCAGAAAAAAGCGGAACTGGCGGCCTTGATTGCGGGGATGTCGGATCCGCAGGCTCAGTTGTCTCAACTGATTCAGTCCGGAAATTTAACTTCTGTGTTCGGGTTACTGACGGGAACGGGCGTCAAACAGGACTTAGTCGCTTGGCAAAAGGAGATAGACGACGCGAAGGCATTGTTTCAGACTTTGGACGGAAACATCCAAACTCCGATGACGAACCTTACGACACAGTTCGATTCTCTTCTGAATTTTTTCAACACTCCCGCCTTTGCCCAAATGCAATCGTATGCGGACGGAGTGTTTCAATCCGTGGAGGCTTTGAAAGGTTTGGAGGATTCGAATCTTCCGATTTACGATCCGGTTAACGACGTGGACGGTAATTCTCCCTACGAACAAGCCCCGGATCAGGACGGAGACGCGGTCGGTTCCGCCAATTGGACCCCCACGTATGTGGACGCAAACGGGAAACTTCCTTGGCAGACCGGTTACGACTCTGGACACTTAAAAATATCGATCGCCTGGACTCCCACATACAGGGACGCAAACGGAAAAGTTCCGGGTCAATCGGGTTACAATGCAAATAACTTAAAAATATTAGGATATACGAAACCGTTTGAGAATTTGGATACGGACGATTTGAAAACGATGAGGGATTCTTTGAAGACCGCTCTTACGGAATGGAACGGCGTCAAATCGACCGCGCAAGCCAAACTGAACGTTTACAAAACGAGCGTGAACGCACTTCTGGCCTTTAGAGCCTTGCACCCGAGCGATTTTGCGGACGCGGAAGGAGGCAAATATCTTACCTTGGTCGAGAAGGTAAGAACGGACGGACTGGCATTAACGGGCGCACATTCGGAAACGATCGCTTACTTTAACGGCGTTTCCTTGAAGTTTCAGGATTTAAAATCGGAACAGGAAGCTTTGACTCGAACCGCCAAACAGATTTTAGGTTTGCCCATTAACAAAATCCTAGTGCCCGCAAAAGCAGTGCAGTTCACCTTTCCTCCCGCCGATCCACCGGAACCGCTGGAACTTCCTCTAACGAGCGCGTTACGATTTGATATTTTGAGTTCGAATCCGGGGAATTATTACACAGTGGCCTCCTCCCAGAGAAATATAGTACAGCAAATTACATTACTAGAATATTCAAAATACAAGGAAACGGGGCCGTTTAGCGACTACGGAACAAACGGGGTTTCGTTCTTTTTGGGAAACTTGGGGAATGCGAACAATCAGTTGCAGGCATCCGCTCAGACGTTCGCACAAAACGCAAACGCGTGGGCGAGTTCCCTTCAAAACAAAAACGTTCCTTTGAACGAACTTGCGGATAGACTGGATTCCTTAAAAGACCGTATCGTTTATTATACCGCGGGATCGGGCCCGAACCAGATCGGTCAGAACGATCTCGTCCAGGTTGTCGCGAATTTGAGAACTTTTCTCCTCCAAAAAAGTTTGGACGGTGTGGAGTTCAATCCCGCTTTAAAGGCGATGGTGGAAGCGGCGGGCGCGTTTACGGACGAAATTGAAAATATCCAGTATTTACAATCGTATCCGAGTACGGACAAAAACGTGGCTAAAGCCAATTTAACCGCTGCCCAGGAGGCGCAAAAAACCCTGACCGAAATTTCCCAGTTGGCCGATCAACTCGGTTCTTTTTTAAGTTCGGGCGCCGTGTATTCCAACTTAGGAATGGTTCAGAGTTTATTAGAAAAGTATGATATTTTAAAGAACAAACCGATGGACCAGGCGAAGTTCGAAACTCAGTTTAAATCCGTTTTGGGGAACGCGTACTGGCAGGGAGCTTTTGAAGTGTATCGGGACAAACTGTCCGCGGCACAGGCTTTCTTTTCCCCACAAACTCAGGAAAAAATAGACCAACTGAGGGAAAACAGTTGGGAGGTGTTCAAACGAAATTTAGCGAACGCGTATTTGACTCAGCGTGTGGGAAATCCGATCTTGTCCGAATTTTTAACGGAACTCAAAGAAGGAAAGTTCAGCGTCCTTGGGCCGAATCAAGGAGTGGTGGAAATTGATTCCAAGTTTTTGGGAAAGGCGATGACCGACTCCGAAATTTTGGAAGTGGGGGAATATCTAAAACCCTTCGATAATATGGCGATGATTCAAAGACAGGGCCTTATATCCGATTTGGACACATATTTGAAAGACTACGATCCGGAACTGAAAGAGGAGATGAGAACCTTTTCACTTGTGAATCAGTATTCTTTGATTAAAAACGGAATCGCACAAGGAAGCGTATATCCGGACCGGGAACTTCCTCCCGAGTTGAAGAACTTTACACTGATTAGTACATTTGAATATTATCTTTCCAACACGAAAGAGGAAATTACCGTAACGGAAAACGGCCAGCCGGTTAAGAAGATGGTAAAAAAATACGATTCGTCGAGCGCAGATTCCAGAAGAGCGGCGATGAGCGATTTTTTACTGAAACTAGGTCCCGTGCACAAAAAGAACGCAAACGGAACTCTCGTACTCGATCCACAAAGACAGGCGCAGATCGAGGCATTGACAAACGAGTATTTGGCGAACTACGGTAGTAAAAATCCTTCCAGCTATTTGGATTCTCAAATTTTAAAGAACTTTGAGGCCAAGGCCGCGTATTACGCGGAAAAAGAACTAAGAATTACCCGAAACGCGGACCCGAACGTACCCGCAGACCAGAAAAAAGAAGAGCTGAGTTACGACGATCTAGAGGCCCTTACGACTTGGCTCGTGGAAGCGAAATTTGATCCGAGTACACAAACTGCAATTACAGAAACGGCCCGGATGGACTTTCTCTTGTCGCATTATTACGGAGAAGATACGGAAGACTTAAGCGCCGAAGATCTACAAAAAAACCGGAACTAGCCGCGTTTTACGGAGAAGGCGGTAAGGGATATTTTTCGGAGATGGATACGTATTTTACAAACCAAGGCAAAACGGTCCTAACGACCGAAGAGAAGGATCGTTTTAGACTACTTAGCAGCGGAGTGACGGACGCATGGGGCCTTTGGCAGTATGATCCGTCGAGCCTCGTTCAAAGACAGGTCGTTTTACAAAACTTCGGATACGCAAACGAATACGAGGACTTAGTAGAGTCTCTGAATTTAGAAACCAAACGACTGAAAACGGAACTTGCAAAAGCAAATCGGAATATACAAAAAGAGAAATATGTAAACGATTACAGAAACGGATTGATTCACTTTGACAGTTATCTTTCGTATTTAGGAGTACCCACAGACAACGTAGCGGGAGATGTGCTCACAAACGAAGCCTTGGCGATTCAGGGAAGATTGAGGGAACTGGAGATCAACGCAGAACAGAAGTTAGGCGGACTGTTCAACTTACTGGAAAACCACAAAAGCGCGGTGTTTGACCAGACACCACTTGCGGACGCACTTCCGGGGGATGCGATCCAAACCAAAGCGGACTTAAATCCGGGGCTGAGAACCGCGGCGAAGGTTATGAGTTCCGCATATACCCTAAGCGACGACGTCTTGTCAAAAGACGCGAACGGGAATTATTCCTTTGACGGAGACTTTACCAATCTGAAAGGAAGACTGGACCAGGCGTTAAACGTGGTCAGCGCCGGATCGGTGGACTACGACCAATATGCCGGAACAATTACAAGTCAAAGCGGACTGATCGCCACTCTCAAAAATACGATCGAGACGGCGGGACAGAGTTACGTTCTATTAAAAGCACAACTTGCGAGCGGAGTAAATCCGACGGCGGAACTCAATGCGGCGACCGCGGCGTTTAACGCGGCCAATGCGAAGATAGAAGGGGCGACGGGACTTAAAAAACAATACGAAGACGCGCAAGCAGCGGTAACACAAAAACAAAACGAATACCTGGCCAAAGAAACGCAGGTAAGCAACGCATACAACTCGATGTTGGACGCACAGGATACGTTTAACGAAAAAGCGGCCCTTTACGACTATGCAACACTTTTAGAATATTCCAAACACAACGTATATCAGGCGGAAAACAATAACGCGCCGAACGCGGAGAACAATCTACCCGCGGGATATATAGACACGCCCAAGAAGATGGCGGAAGCCAGATACAAGGCGGCCAAAGAAGAATACGACGCCAAAGCCAAGGAAGTGGAACTACTCCAGAAAAAAATGGCCTCTCAAATCGGAGTGGGCGATTTGACTGCTTACGTCCAGAATGAAAGGGCGGAAGCCGAGAAGTGGGCTTTGCTTGCGGTCAAATACAACACCGCGGAAACCTTGCTCAGACAAAAGGTGGCGGATTTAAAAAGACAAATCGGCGTACAACGAACCAACTTAGAAGGACAACTGGACAGGTTGTACGGAATCGCACCACCAAACAACAAACAGTCGGTCGGAATGATGGATTCTCTCGAAGGATCTTTAGACTTTGCGGGGAGCAGATATTTAAAAACCGAACAGTGGACAAGAGACAGGGACAGAATTGCGGAAGGGATTTTAAGCGGCAGAATCGGCACGATGGACGTAATGACGGCGTATCAATGGGATTATGGTCAAGGAATAACACCCGACATGCAGCCATACAACTTAAATTCCTTTTTAGGCAAATGGGGCGGAACCCTAGGCAACGAAAACTACCAGTCGTTACCACAAAGAGCGAATGCTCATATGAATTCGATCTTGTTTCCGGCGCCGGAGACAAGAGGATACAGATACGGATCGGGAAGTAGCGGAGCAACCTACGAACAAGCGTACGGCCAAGCGCTTGTCAACCAGACAATGGTGCAGGTGTTTTTCCTAAACCAATTGGATTTGGTCTGTATGGGATTTTGTATGCTTACGATGGCGTATGTGAACGAAATCAATACGTACAATTCGAATCGAAATCAAGTCAACGACGCGGTGGGTCAGATCGGAGCGCAAGGCGCGACACTTAAAAACTTGTATAGCCAACTGCAAGAACTAACCGACGTAGACGATACAAACCAACTCTTAAACGTACTCGGAAGACCGGAGTTCGGATTAAATTCCCAAGATTTGGCAATGATCCAAAAAACAAATCCCGGAAGTAACAGCCTCAAAGACATCGTCTGGAAAACGAGCCCCACAGCAACGAATCCATTGTCGTTTAACGATTTAGTAGGAAGCGACGGGCTAAGACTGGCACAACAAAAAGCGATTCACGACCAATACGGAAATTATGTAAGAAGCGGAGAATACACAGCGGGAGGCACAACGGCCAGCGCGGAAAAGACCGACCAATACGGAAGACAAACCGCCCTCATGGTAGGAGCGGATGAATTTTTAGACGCGATGGGAGTACTAGCCGAAGCGCAATACCAAGTGGCAAGGAACGCGTACTACAGCAAAGCAGAGAATTACACAAAACAAATCGGAACCGGAAACGATGAAAAGATCGCGGTGAAAGTGGATGCAAAAGTAGTACTGCAAGAAAGAGAAAAGTTCGCCTCAGACTTACTCAAGAAAATAACCCGCACAACCAACGGAGAGACAATCGCATACAACGTAGAAACAAACATCTACCGAACCGTCCTCAATGATTACATGGGAGAGACAGGAGTCGTATCTCAAATTTTCAACGCCGAACTGCAGCAAAGGGCGGAACAACAAAAACAACAGTGGAATTTGAAAGAACAAGAATTCTACGACCTCAAAAGCGACTGGATCCAGAATATATCCTATTTGAAACAAACGGGGACGAAGAGATGGGAAAACATGGTGCAGGAGTTTCAAGGAAAATGGAAAGACTGGAGAGCTGACTTTAAAGCAGAGCACGAAGCGAACCAAAAAATCTACCTGGATCGAATTGAAAGTACATTAGAAAAGAAAGAAGCTTGGACAACGAGTTTTTTGCAAAAGAGCAGCGAACAAGCGGATGAACTTACCCTAAAAGAGATGTATGATTCCATAGCCGGAATGGTAACATCGATGCAAGAGAATCTACCGGCGGGAGTGAGCATGAATGTGAACGTAAACGACATCCTCTCCAGCATCCTCTCTAAAAAACCGGGAAGTATATCTGCCAGCCTCATCGATCGGGCGAGTAGCATTGATACGAATTTCTTTTTAAACGAAGTGAAGAAATACAACTTTAGCGACAGCGGATTGAAAGAACAATTCAAAGGCTTGTTAAATACAACGAACAAACTGAGTCAAAACCTGATCATACTACAAACGTTAGAGTCTCTCAGGAATTTACCGGATGCGTTTGCCAAAACGATTCAAACAGAGAATCAAAACGTAGACGAACAATTGAATCAAACCATGGTGTATGATGGCTTTGCGAGATTGGGAGGAGCATATGTCCGCACGATCAAAACTGCAAGCGGAGGAGACGAGGTCCAAACGTTAGGCACATATCAGTATTACAATTACAATCCGCCAACAGTATTTCCGGAAGTCAAAGACTCGAAAGGTAAGAGTTGGGATCTGGGCAAACCTGAACTTTTAATCGATCATGACAATGTACCGAGCGCCAGCGACCTAACAGTGATGGTACGATTAGCGAAGAACAAAATGAGCGCGGACTTTAAAAAAGTATTTGATCCCGATCGCGACAAACGCCGCAACTACGAAGCGGAAAGGGGATTATTTGATCCGACTGAAGTTCAAGCTTCTTTCAACGAATACCTGGACGCGGTAAAAAGCGGAGAAAGCGTATCCTGCCTCGGAAAGTCAGCGGAACAATGTGCGAAGTCAGCGATGAGTTCCGGCTTTTTAGTCGGAGAAGTAGCGGATGGAACGTTTGGAGAGGCGCAGTTTGCTCAGTCTTACATCATCCTAAAAACAAAGAAGGAGATGGACAAGAGAAAGGGCAAGATGGACGCGGCTACGAAAAAGAAAGTCTGGAGGAATGGGAAGATTTTACAATCAACTGGGAGCGATGGGAGAAGGCTTGGGTGAGGCAGTGAAGGGAGCGGGGAGCGCCTTTATCTCCGCCGTAAAAGCAACCTTGAAAGCGCCTACAGACTTTAACGGAGCGAAGAAGGATTTCAAAGAAGCGGGTAAACAAGGGGAGAGAGCGTTACAAGGCGCGATGTATGCGGTATCGGGAGCAGTAGACTTTGCAATGTTTGCGGCAGAGACGGTTGTGGAACCGTTTGTGACAGTGCTAACCTTTGGCATGGGTAACGAAACGATGAATGGCACGTTTGCGGAAGGCAACTACGAGCTCGCGAAGTTTAGAGACACAAACAAATCCCAACGACATATCAACGAGCTTGGAATGCGGACCGGAGCGGAGATGTATGCAAACGACGCCGCCCTCGACAAAGTAGTGACTACAACTCTCGCGGTAGCGGGCATCATTGGCGGATTATTAACGTTCGTACCTTTTCCACCGGCGCAAGCGCTGGGAGTAGGACTGATGGTAATGTCTGCGGTTGGAACGGCGGGCTGGGAGGCGTTCCGAGGAGCGTATGAAGGGGGTTCGGCGGG
>NZ_AHMT02000050.1 GCF_000243815.2 Leptospira alexanderi serovar Manhao 3 str. L 60
AATTAAAAATTCTAACCGTATCTTGGAGGTAGCCGTATGAAAAAGCTCCGGGCGATTCGAAGTTACTACACAGATAAAATAAACGAACAGTTTGGCGTGGACAGCGCTTTCTTGAATGATAAGAGGCTTGGGCCAGCCGAGCTGGGACTACTCTACAACGCACTGTATCTAAGGCCGCAGGCAAATTATTCCGTAAAGAACTTTCTCAATACACTGGAAATACCGCAACGAGACGAATGAGATTTTAAAGAATCTGAATTTGTTCGGGTATTCAAAGATAACTCACTGTAAAGATCCGAACAAAACAGAGTCGGAACAGAAATGGGTCATCCAAGATACGAACTTTGAAAAATCGATCGTGTGATGATAAAGAAAGAGAGTGAGCCCATCTATAAAAAGAAAAAGAACAAAAAAATCACTAACGAGGAAAAATAGTTGGAACCAATTGAGGCAAACAATCCGGATCTAGTAGACCGGTTCAGGATTCGGAATAAAGCAAGAATCGAAATATTGTTATATAAGAAGGATTTTCGGATACAACCTACAGATCTCGGATTGTACAAAAACTTAAAAATACCCGACTTTGAAATCCGAATCGGAGTAGGGGAGCTAGGCCTTAGTTTCTTAGATAGGGGGAATCTATTTTACTATTCGCATTCCGTAACTGAGGTCGAGAGAGTTCTCGACTATATCGAAACGAAGTGGGAACAAGAAGGAAAACGGGGATTAGACATTCCGTTTTCCCGTTATTTGCAAGTAGCCTCTAACCGAAATCACGAAGCCGCATAATAAGAGTTTAATCTATGAATGAGAATCAAAGAGTATATCGGGTACCAAAAGACCGAAACTTTACCGTAGTCAAAAATCATTTTATAGACGACAGACGCTTAAGCCTGAAGGCAACGGCGATCCTGTTATTAGCCTTACGTTACCCGGATAACTGGAGGATGTCCGTAAAAGGGATGACTAGACTGAAATCCGACAAAGAGTCAAGTATCTCATCCGGATTTAAGGAGTTAGTTGCCTTTGGCTATGCGGAGTACCGAAAAACTCGAAATACTATAACCGGTAAATTTGAATCGGGATGGTACTTTTTCGAAGAATCTCAAAAGCCAGACGTTGAGTCTATACCGAACCGTTCTAAAAAGGAGGAATTGAAACAAGGGGAACTTTTTGCAGAAGAAGAAATAAAAAGTCCTGTAGTGGAAAATCCAGGACCGGATTTACCACTACAGGAAAACCCGCACCTGGAAAATCCAGTCGCGGTAAATCCAGGCCCGGAAAATCAAACCCTACCAAATACTATATACCAAAGACTATCAAAACAAGTACTCTCTTCACAAATACTAAAAGCTTCTAGAGAGTACCGCCTGCCCGCACAAGCGCACAGAGAAGAACAAAAGGAACTTTTAATAGAAAAAGAAATAAAAATTCAGAAAGAAGAAAATCATAGAATTGATTTACCACTACAGGGAAACCCACACCTGGAAAATCCAGTCGCGGTAAATCCAAGCCCGGAAAATCAAACCCTACCAAATACTATATACCAAAGACTATCAAAACAAGTACTCTCTTCACAAATACTAAATGCTTCTAGAGAGTACCGCCCGCCCGCACAAGCGCGCAGAGAAGAACACAATCAAGATCAGCACAAACAAAAAGAGAATCCGCGATTTCAATTCCCGGCTGCTTGGCTAACTAACTTCCAAGACTACTATTTAAAGGAACACGGAAGCGCAATGGGACAACCGGCCTCGGAACTAAAAGCACTCAACTTACTCTTTGAATTTTCTAAAGGAGAATGGAACGTTATCGAAAGCAAGATCAAGATACTCATCCAACTGAGAAAACAAGATTCCAAGTTTTGGTATGAACAGTCGGTAAGTCCCGAATCCGTATTTAAGTTTTGGTCCAGGTTATTTGTAAGAGAAGAAAGACGAGCTGAAAAAAGTATCATGCGAACTGAAAAACAAAATCTATCCAAATTCAATGAGAGAAAACCGATGCCAGACAAACCAATAGAGATAAAGGACTTAGATCCCTACAAATGCTTTTTAGTATGGGGTAAAACTAAGTTACTCAAACCCCAATTAGAATATTACGAACAAAACTCAGATCCTCTAAAATACGAAGGAACGAAAAAGATCCTTTTCGAAAAATTCGTAAACGAAATATATCCGGGTCTTATTCAAAACTCAGAAATTAAAAAAACAATAATTGAAAATGGGAAAGAAAATTCAAAGGAAAGTGTTGCATGAGCCATTTAAATTTAACCAACCAAAATGTACTAGAACCGATTTCGTACGAGAAAGAAAAAGAATATAAAGTTCGAAAACCCTTAGAAGAAACAAATACGTTTTTTGTAAGAGAAAAGGACGAAGAACATCTATATATGAACCGCCGTGATGCAATCAGATATATGGATGCAATTCGAATACTAAAATCCCAAAAGGGCTATGACGACGTGGCGTAAAGTGTTAGTATGGACCAACGAATAGAATATCATATCTACAAACACATAGCCCCTCAAAATAATTCCCCCAGGGTTTGGGGAGCGGCCGGTCATGAATGTTTTACGGGAAACGAAGGTTTAAAAAAAGCGATCGAAAAGGCGTTGGATCTGCAACAAAGCGCGCCGTTAGGAGTGGAGTATTCCGTACAAAAATACGTATATACCAAAAAGACAAACTACAGACCCATAAAAACGAGAGTTTGGAAAAACGGCGAAGCGGCTTAAAATAAGGAGGTTATAAAATCAAATCTGAAAACTAACGCGGGGAGAATGAAATAACCCCCGTAATTCTTTTTTGTTAAACTACATTCGCAAAAAAGAATAAAAGGTTTTGTTGATTGATAAAAGGGGACAGTCCTTAATTATTTTCAAGGAATTTAAAAAAACGAAAGGACTCTTTTAAATACGAAAAAATAACAAGGGGGTATGCAAGAACGCCAATTTTTACACGTAATCAAAACTAATTTAAAAATAGAGCAGATACCGATTCACAAGATAAAGTATCACGAAAAAAATAAGGAGTTATTTGAAAAAAAAGAACCGGAATATATTAGAGAATTAGCAAATAATATACAACAGGAAGGATTACACGAACCCATATCCGTAAAATACGATTTTCGAAATGACAACTACCTTTGTCTATCGGGTGAGCATAGAATAGAGGCCGTAAGACTGCTTGGATGGAAGCAAATCGACGGATACAAAGTAAATCCGGAAGACGAGCTAAGTTATTTAATTAGACGAAATACATTAAAAAAACAATTAGGTCACAAAACAAGGATCAAGATATATAAAGAGTTTTGTCCCGAATTTTTGACCTGTGAGAAAATAACCATAACAAGGTTAAATGAAATTTCCTCAAAGACAGGCATAGCAGTCGCAACACTCAAATCCGATCTGAAAAAAATTCGAAACGGATCTACAAAAGACGAAACCATACAAACCGTAATTGAGCTTTGGGCGAAGAAGAAAATTAAGGGCCTCAGAGTAAATTTAAGCGGTCTGTCCGACGAAAACTTTATCCTCCAAGTCTCCGGAAGGAATCTCAATTATGAGTGGCGAGGGAAATTCAAAACAGTCGTAAAAGAATGTATCGATGCCGCAAAGTCCGAATATTTTAACAAAACCTTTAAAAACGAAAATCTGGAAACCGCAGAGAGAATTAAAAAACTTAGGAAGGATGCCGGTCTTACACAGTTTCAGCTTTCACAGGCGTTAGGATATTCGCAGTCGTATTTAGCAGAAATTGAGTCAGGGAAATGGAAGTGTTCGAATAATTTGTTCGAGTCAATTGCGCTTTTCTGTCAGGAGAAAATTGTATGAGTTTTGAAATTCTCCACGGCGATGCGGCTCAAATCATTCACACCTTGAAAGAGACAAAGGAATATATAGGTCAAGTGGATTCGGTTGTGACCTCACCACCGTATTTTCAAAAAAGGACGTATCTTGATAAGGACGATTTGAATTTGAAAATGGAGATAGGAAGAGAAAGAAAATCGAAGGACTATTTACAAAATCTTCGAAAAGTATTTTTAGAAGTTCGTCCGCTTTTAAGAAATTCTGCGACAATCTTTGTCAATATAGGGGACACGTTTCGAGACGGGCAGGCACTTTGTATTCCATCCGGATTTGTGCGGATGATGAGTCGAATCGGATACCATTTTATTCAAGAAATTGTGTGGGCCAAATCGATTACGACGAAAGAAGGAAATCGGGGGTCTTGCAAGCCGGAATCCGTTACGAAAAGATTCACAAACTCGCACGAGTATGTTTTGTTTTTCGTAAAAGATAAGGAGAGGTATTTCTTTGATTTCAAGTCGATTGTCGTTCCCTTAAACGGAATCCATCACGAAAATCAAAACCCAAAATCACTTTTAAAAGCAATGGGGGTGAATGAGCATTCCCTCGAAAAAACGCACAGCCTCAAAAACTTTTCCCTTACAAGCGCGGAAGATCCGACAAACGTAAAAAACAGAATCATCAAAAACAAAATCAAAAATCAGGACTTCACAGCGCGCAGACGATCGGTTTGGCAAATTGCAACCCCGAATTCCCATAACCGTCATACGGCGGTCGGACCCGAGGAACTCTTTGAAATTTGTATCAAAGCAGGCAGTCCATACAGCGGACTTGTTTTTGATCCGTTTGTAGGGGAGGGGACGGTAGGGAAGGCCGCACTTAAAAACGGAAGACGATTTTTTGGAATCGATTTGGATTCTCGTTCGTGCACTGAAGCAAAGAACTATCTTCAAAGTTTTGCCAGGAAACTTGCTTAATAAAGAAGAAAGAAAACTTTTTGTACGATTAAGAATAAGACACTAAATTTTTACAAATGGCGGTCGCGAAAAAAAAGGTGGGGAAGAGATCTTTTCCAAAAAAAACAAAGGAACCTAAGAAAAAGGTTTCATATAACGCACTTTCCGAAGAAAAAATAGAACTCATACGGTGCGAATATCTTAGAGGACAAAAACGGGAAGATATTTGTAGGAAATTTAAAATTTCCTACAAGACTTTAGACAACTTCGTTCAAAGACGGGCTTGGACAAAGGACCGTGAGGAAATTGTAGGAAATTTGAGGGAAGAATTCGCGGTGCAAATATTGACGGATAAGGTCACGGCGCTAGCACGTTTGAATCAGGAAGCGACTCAGTACCTGGACCTTTTGCGGGAAAAGCTTTATGACTCTGAAACCTCGAATATGGAAATTTCACTCCTATTAAAATCTCGAAATCTACTTACCCGCGAGCTTCTCCGATCCCTCAATTTGCCGGAAACTATAAGGCAAGAGTCCGGAAACGGAAACGAGAAAGCAACGGTCAACATTCAAATTGTCTCAGGAGTCGGTGAGAAGCCCGGAACGATTGAAAAGCTGATCGGCGGGACGATGAGACCTGAAGACAAAGAAGCGGGAGAATTTACAAAATAAGAAATTTCAATTTGAAAAAAGATCCAAGGTCTTTAGTGAAAAACAATCCCTTGCGATTGAAGAAGATTGGTCCGATCCTCATATCCAAGAAATCTGCTACGACGGCGGTGCAAGATCCGGTAAAACCTATCTCGTCATAAAAGCGATCATATCACGCGCTTGGATCTCCAAAGAATCCCGTCACCTAATCGCTCGTTATAGACTCAATCACCTAAGACTTTCCGTTTGGAAACAAACCCTCTTACCTTGCCTCAGAGACATGGGTTTTGTAAAAGGCCGCGACTATGAAATCAACGAATCGGATTTGATCGTAACGTTTACGAACGGTTCTGAGATTTACGGCGCGGGACTTGATGATTCCGACCGTGTGGAAAAGATCATGGGAACCGAGTATAACACGATCTTTATAAACGAGGCGACTCAAGTTTCGTATTCCACGTTTCAAAAAATTAAAACTCGTCTCTCGTTTGTAAGACCCGATCTTACAAACAAACTGATTGTAGATTGTAACCCGAGAAACCGGTTCCACTGGATATATAAATACTTCGTTCTTAGACAAGACCCTGAAATTGGAAACGCGTTACCACTTCACCGCATAGCGAGGATGAGTCGCAGGCACTGGACGCCACTCGACAACCCGTATATAAGTGATGAGTATAAACAGATGCTCGAAGAGATGACGGGAATCGAACGAGACCGGCTTTATCTCGGACAGTGGGTAGACGTTCAAGGTCTTGTATATCCGAAATTTGAATCTGCAATCGTTGAACCGTTTGAGATTCCTTTAAGCTGGGACTGTGCCGGTGCGATCGACTTCGGTTACACAAACCCTTTCGTGTTCCTTTGGTTCTATTTCGATAAGTCGAACGAAACTTGGTATCTCGCGGACGAGTATTACGTTTCCGAAAAAACAGTCCGCGCACACTGCGAGGTTTTAAAAACAAAACGTAAACCGAATCTCTTTATCACAGCCGACCACGACGCGGAGGACCGTGCGACTATGGCCGAGTGCGGGTTTTTAACGCTCACCGCCGACAAGGATATTTCCACCGGAATCCAGGCCGTTATAAGACTACTCGAGGTGGAGCAAGGAATCAAACTTCGTATCTTTCGGTCGTGCGTTCATACGATCGAAGAATTCTCAATCTACTCTTGGGAGGATCCGAAGGATAACAAGAACGCGAAAGAGATTCCGATTAAAAATTACGACCACGCAATGGACGCACTCCGGTATTTTTCACTCAGGGTAGTCGGTAAAAAAAATCAAATCGTAACGTCTTCACTCGCAAGACTAAAAAAAGAAATGGGTCAAAAACCGAAAGGTCTTGATGCACTCAGGAAAGAAAGACTCTCCCGTTTTGGAATCGGGGAGAGTTGGAATAGATTCTAAATTCCGATTCCTTGAAACCAAGTAGCCTTAAAAAAGAAAACGAGGTTAGACATGGAAAAGACGGACGCAAGGATCGAATTAGAAAAAGAAAAGTTAGAAGAGATTTCAAAACAGGAAGCAAAAAAAGAAGACCGACAGGATTTAGAAATTACAAAGGAAATTTTGGGTTTAGACGAAAAATCAAAACAAACCCTTTTTGACAGCCTTATTTCTTCGATATCGAATTCACAGAATCGGGATACGATTTTGTATCTTACGTTTGCAAAGGCGTATAAGATTCTACGTGAGACTGGAATCCGTTTTGGGACTATCGAAACCGATACCGAGTTTTCCAATCGCGTGCAGTCTCTTTCCGCGCAAGACAGGCAAGTCGTATTTGATTCCGTAATTTCTGCGACCTTTAACCAAAACTCTCGGGATACGATTCTTCATATCCTTTTTTGGAAAGCGGAAAAACTTCTTACCGAATCATCGAGATAGATAAGGAGAATTCACTTTGAAACGGGAATCTCCGCTCTCAGAATACCGCTCGGTCCGTGAACTGACCTATGCCTGGCTTTTCTATTTTCTTTCACTCCAATACGCGTTTTTTGGTGATCCAAAGAACGGAATTCATTTTCGAGTTTCAAAATCGACTTGGTCGGACGTGTTCGGAGCTTTGCGAAGAAAGTTTTTTGGGGAGTTACTTGATAGGCCGAGGTATATGCCAAGAACGTTAAATATATCGCCTGAACCGAGTCAAGACTACTCATATCTTCGAAATCAAACCGGAACGTTAGAATTTCCCGAAGGAGTCGTAAGACGTGAAGATTTAGAAACGGTCGATCAGGAGATTTTTGATTTTCTCGCGCAAGACTGGAACCGGATCTATCTAAACGAACGAAACAAGGCGTCAATCCTTGGATATGTCGCAGAGTACTTACTCGGTCGCGGAGTCAACGAAGACGAACTTAAAAAAATGACTTTGCCGGAATTCTCCGAGACCGCAAAGGCGAACAATCTTCCGGGACTTGAAGGCATTGAACTTTTACAAGAAGAGATTGGACTCACGAAAGAACAAACATATGGACTTCTATATGCACAAGGTAGAGGCGCGGAATGGCTTGCCATATATGACAAAAACGGAGAAAGAAAAGGAAAGGCGTATGAGCTGATTACGAAGATGTATCGAAGACAGATCGCGGAAGCACTCGCGCGAAACGCAACCGAGGAAGAAATCCGCTCCCTTATGATTTCACCCGATGACGACGAAATCAAAGAAAGCCTAGATCTTTTTGAAGAAGGGATTTCGGATTCACTCAGGAGACGTCGGGAAAGACGATATGAGAAACTTGTCACCGATCATCTAAACCGGGACATGGCTCGGTTTGCATATACCGAGGTTCAGATAAACTTTAACAACGGAAAACTTCTCTGTCTCGCAAACGAGAGACCCTCTGTGACGTATGTGCGTTTCGCCGGCGGAAGTTACTAATTCTTTGCATGAAGAAAATCACAAACCTGTGAGTTGTGAGACGTGCCAAGAATTCTTAGGCCAAATCGCGCGCGTTTTTCCTTCTCTGGATCACTTACACGACAAAAAGTATATGGAATCACTTGGTCTTGTTTTTTTGGGAGCCGATCAGTTTTACGGTGATCCAGTTACAACCACAGCGGTGTGGCCGGGAAAAAGCAACGCTGACCGAAAGACTTCCGAGTTTTGGCTTTGCTGTCCGGTTCATCCCAACTGTTCGCACGAATACGAAGAGTTTGAAGAAGAAAGAGAAGAAGACGACGATGAAATCGCAGAAATATTTCGAGAGGGAAGAGTCCGGGACGCAAAACGAAGACTCGTCACCAATGAAAGATACAGACAAAACGAGGAGGCTAACGAGGAACGAATCAGGCTCGAAAGAAAATACGGCCCGATAACAAAAACTGAGTTATTTTCAATTGGGGTCTGGGAGGAACCCATGTGTAGTCACGAACCCGAAGATTCGGGGACTTGGCTCGCAAATTACATCAGTTGGAAATGCAAGACACTACAGAAGATTACTTTATAGGAACAATCAAAAAATACGTACCCTGGAACAGAACAGAAAATCGAGGAGGTTTCGGATTTATCACCTCGGACGGAAGAGATTACTTTTTCAATGCAAAGTATTCTGAGATAAAGGACGAACACATAAAGGTGGGAATGACCGTCTCTTTTGAACTGCGTCGCGGTTACGACAAAAAACGATCCGAGTTCGTAACGCAAGCCACACACATTCAAAGACTCTAATACATTGCGAAAATCGGGCCTTGGGGGTACAACCCCTTTTTCGATCACAACAAAACCGAATGTTCTTACTCCTTTAACAAACGAGGAGATGATCGACAGACGGGGTGAGTCTGCGCTTTGGTACAGGCTTACGCCCTGTCCGTGTCCGCAAGAGGAAAGAATTCCCGATTGCAAATTCTGTTTTGAAGGCTTGGTAAGGACATTCCAAGAGGAATTGGAAATCTCGGAAGAAATGGCTTACAGGGTGGAAGGAAAGAAGGTCTTTACACGTTTTGCTCCGATTTCCGAAATCTCTTCTGCGACTCTTATCTCAAGAGAAACGTTTAAACCCTTGTCGATCAAACGAATCCACGAAGAGTTCTTCGAAGTTGAAGAGGACCTCAAATACTGGAATAGCGTTTTACTCCGCTACAAGGTCAAGATGGCCGAAAGCCTTTTTGTAGAGGGGACAGGAGAAAACGAATACGTTCTTTTTCCAAAACTTCCACTCGGTGCGATCGTCGGCGTTGAAGAAGTTTTCTTTATTTCCGGAGAAGGCGAACCCGAGGAAGTAGAGTTTTCAGGATTCACCTTTAATAGCGTCGTATTTCCAAAAAGGGTCACGGGGCTATTCCGTTTCAAACTCAAGTTCCTGTATCCAATCAAGGTTGCATATAAAACGTATCGTCAAGATTCGGATGCGCGGAAAATTTTTGATCGAAGCCAAATCACGTTTCAGGAAGGCGAACTGATGGCCGTCGCTGGCGGAGGTTATCGCATGGGTGAAGGGGATTTAGTAACGCTTCTTGTCTCAACGCTCAGGCATTCCGAGTATATCCAATTTCAAACTGGAAACTACGATACACTTTCTTATTCTCCTGTCTCTCATATAGACCGGATTTTTTCAAAAGGTAGACACGGCCTTGTAACGCACGAGAAAGGAAAAGATTTTATACTCTTTGGAGATTCAAAGATCAAGTGGCTAACCGATAAGCCGCGAAACGGTTATTCTCTCATTTATGACTATCACTCGACGTTTCGAATATCCGGGTTCATTGAAGGTGGCTCCGGAGAAGACCGGGACAAGCCAAAGCTATTCAAAATGAAACCGATCTCGAATTTAAACACGCGGGGGATTCCAGGAGAATAAAAAATTTACATGAAGTTCAATTTAAAAGAAAAAATGAAAAGGTTCAAACAAACCTTTGAGAGAACGCAAATTCACAAGATTCTTACTTACTATCTCGCGGAATTGAAACACAGACTGAGGCTTTCTTTAATCTTTCCTTTGTATCTCTATGGAATGAATAAAATCGCAGTTAAGTCGTGGATCCACAAAATTCAATTTAAGTCGGAAATTCCAGGTCAAATTATGACATTGCACTATGATCCCGCAACAGTGAAAGACGTCCCGACCTTTGTAAAACGGATTGAGGATCTTTTCGTCGGACCGTTTAGGCTTCTTCACAAATTAAATCCGGCGATTGTTATTTTGCCTTGGGGATCTTTATTTCAGACAGGGGATTTTAAGGGGTTTGTAAGATCTCTCGACCGCGATCAAAGAAGCGCACTTGTAAGCGCAATCCATGAACTAAGAAACGAAACAAAAATCGAAATCATAATGCCGTCGGAAGCGGTATAACGGGTCTGGGTTTTCTTTTTCCTTGAAGGTACTAGAGAAAGAAGAAATTAACCCGGAACTTGCGGAAATAATCTTAGATAAAGTTCACCTTGCTATGTCAAAGGAAAATTCCGATTGGCAAGAATGGGCTATGGATGAGGCAGGAGAAGAATGGAAAGAGATAGAACTGAATTTCCTTTCGAGAAAGTGTTTTCTCCGCGTTCTAAAAAATTCATCCAAAGAACTTTCCCCGGAAGCCGGAAAGAAACTCGCAAAAGAGTTTAAAGCACTCGGCGCAAAGTTTTTATCAGACTTCCTTTTCGAACGAACCGAATTCCAAAACGAAAACGAAGAGGAAAAAATACAGACAGACAAGTCTGTCTCTTCGGGTCTGTTTTCAAACATTCTCAAATCAGATCCTACACCCTCCCAGCTTCGCGCCGGGAACTACAAAAAAACTCATATCTGGGTAAAAGGTCTTCCGATCACGATCGAAAACAAAAAAGGATCGTATCGATCAGGAACTGACCACGACGGCAACACATGGAAAAATAAAATCCACTATGACTACGGATACCTAAAGCGCACAAAAGGAGCGGACGGGGATCACGTAGACGTATTCGTCGGTCCGGACATCGAGTCGGGTATTGTTTTTATAATCAACCAGAAAAACAAAGACGGATCTTTCGATGAACATAAGATTATGCTTGGGTTTCACGATGAAAAAGCCGCTCGCGCCGGATACCTAAAGAACTATTCAAAAAACTGGAAAGGACTTGGAAGTATCGTGACTCTTACACTTCCTCAATTTAAGGAGTGGCTTGAAAGAGGGGATACAAAGAGAGAACTTAAAAACCCAAAAATCGAATTTTTAAAATCGAGACTTTTGCAGGTAAGAAAGAACGCCCGCGAAATTCAAATTCTGAAAAGTGAAACTTCTAAAGAAGAATTTCAGATTCTAAAGAGTGAACCTCTTCAATATGAATTTAATTTTCAAGGTGCGGATACGTCTTCCTTTTCCGAAGAGCAGAAACTATTTCAAAGGGTGCGAAAATCCAACCAGGAAACAAGAGACGCATTTGACTTAATCCTAAAGGTCGACGTTGGTCGCCCTGCGGATATGGTTGGAACTAAGAAAGTTTGGAACGACGGTCTTACGCATGAAAAAAAGGAAGACGGCTGGAAGATCGTTTCAGAACCCCAAAATAAAAATGAGAAAGAAGTAAAACCAAAACGTAAAAGAAAAGCCGCACCAAAAGTGGAACGCCCGAAAAAAGGATATACAAATCCGACAAGTCTTCCCTTTCCAAAGATCCGGGTCATCGAGCAATACACCGCGAAAAAAGACTATGACCGAAACCAGATCGATTCCTTAAAAGTCCTGATCGAAAAAAACGGATACGATCCTGGTTTTCCTATGACCATCGATTTCAAAGACGATCAGTGGACGGTTGTCGCAGGACACCACCGCTACGAAGCGGTAAAAGAATTAATCGAGGAAGGAAAGCTAAACCAGAATATAGAGATTCCCGTAGTTGTAAAAGAGTTTGCGAGTAATAACAAAAGACTGGCCGCGCAACTTTCGGAGAACCAACGAAGACAAGTAAATCCAACCGACGAATCCAAAGCGTATGCGAAGATGATAGAAGACGGGTGGGACGAAAAAAGAATTTCAGAAGAGTTAGGAAAAAAACTCGGTGAGATTCAAAGACGACTTTCACTTACAAATCTTTGTCCCGAACTATTTCGTCTGATCGAGAAAAAAGACAGATCACTTCCTTTAGGAATCGCGGAAGTGATCGGAACCTTTACAAAAGACGCAAACGGAAAACCAAATTCTACAATCCAGATCCGCGCCTTTAAATGGTACCAAGAAAACCGTTCGAAATACGGAAGTCGCGGTCCGAGTGTCCTTCAAAACTATATCAAAGAATTACAGTCCGGAGAATTTGAGAATTTCGACTTTGATTCCGTGGCATCGAACGTACAAAAAGAAGCTCATAATATAGTCGGTTCCAGAGAGAAAGCGTCTGCGAATACAAAAATGCTTCAAGTCATGGTCGAGACCCTTATGAAAACGTATAACCGAGTTTTAGGCGATAACATCACGTCTTTGTCTCCGGATGTTGCGAAAGAACTTGCCGCTTCGCTTGCGCTTACCTCGGACAAAGGAGTGAATTCAGTCGCGATTCTTGGGAAACTAGGAGTCATTATCCAAGACCTGACTTTAATCAAAAACTCGATTCAATCCAAACTGAAAGAAATTGAGGATGATTCGAGTATTCCTATGCTTTTTGCGAGGTCGTTTCTCGCAGACATAGAGGAAGCAATCGAACTTTCTAACGTATTAAAGTCTGAAACCGTCACATAACCTAAAACGTTTCCGATACTTCAAAGCGGGGTAAGTTCTACTAGTGGGAGAAAAACTTTGAACGTACCCTTTAGGCATCATCCGGAAGTTTTAAGAATCCGCGCACTTTTAACCGAAGGTCTCTATTTTCAAAAACTAACACACAGGGTCTTTGATGAAATCCTGCAAAGTATTGACAGAACCTACATCGATCGAGACAGACTTTTAGAATTTATCGTAAAGGAGGATTTACTCGGAGACTATGAAAAATTTTTACAATTCGGCCAAGGGGATAACCTCTGACCGCAAGTATTTTACTTCTTGTAAAAAAGAACCACCAACTCAAAACCAAGAACCGCGATTCGAAAACTGCTAAAGGGTTTTTGGTTATTGCGCTTTACAACGTTGAAAGAAAAAACGGGAATCTCCTCAAAAATCAAAGACCAGTAGTTTCGAAAAATGAATTTTGTTTTTTTGTACGACCAAAGAGAAATGGAAGTAAAAAGACCCGATCGTAAAAACCGGAACGGATGGATGAGTTTAAAAATAATTGAGGTCATACGGCGAATTCCTCGGAAAGTTTTTTACTCATTTCCACAAAAGCAGAAACGGATTTTGTTACCGTATCTAAAATCTCATCTTGGTTGTCGTTTGTGTGATATTGAGAAAATGCTTGAGAAGCCATTTGATGAAAAATCAACTCCTTATTTATGGTAGGATAATTTCTTGCGATTTCCTGCGATTTAACAAGAAGACTTTTCACAAACCGAAACGCATCCTTTCCCGCTTCTTCGTCGCTTTTCCCTTTGTTCTTTCCGATCTGGCTTAGTTGTCCGATCTGCTGTAAAATTAAATCCTGGTTCAATGTGTTTTTACCTCCGTTACAACATCCCATACCGTTATTCTTTCCCCCAAATCCCTATCGGACAAGACTGAGAGGCGAGTTTTGCTTTGAGCCGCACGAAACAGCCGCAGGAAGAACATCTTTCGGAGAGAAAGGTTTTTAGAAGCAGCGGACAGGAAAGACAAAGGGAGAGCCGTTTGTTATAATATTCCGTTTTCTTTGTTTCATTTTGCAGAATCTTAACTCCAATACCGTCCGGCGACCTGATAGGTTTGAACGGGCTTCCACTGTAAAAATTCGTATTTAAAAACGCGGTATCTCGTATACCAATTCGGAATATTACAAGTATTGCATGAGTTGATGCAACAAGTCACAGTACAGCAAGGCACAAAAAGGCTTCCACCGACCCAACAAAGCCCGATGCTGACCGAACGCGAATACCCTCCTGGGCAAGAAAGACAGTCAAACCAAGGCCCTACTTGGTGACAGGAGTCTTGTCCCCCGCACGTATTGCAGTCCGTAACCGTAGATCCGTAATCGATATGAGCATCCACAACGTGCCAAAAATCTCCGATCGTATATGATCCAAACGGATACACGTCATACCGGTTTGAGCCTATATTCCCCGCCCAGTGGCCGCCCGCTCCAGGAACGGGTGAACTTGGACCCACGGGCGGGGTTATGCGAAAGGGAGCCAGTTCCCTCCCTCGTTCTTACTCCAAAAGGCTAGGTTTCCTTGTGTTCGTATTCGAAAGTTTGCGTTGTCGTATCCGGGCGAGGGTGTTGTTTTTAGAAAGTCTTTGTTTTCGAAGTGATTGTAAATCCAGTTGATGGCTTCGGCGAGTGAATCATTTTCCCCGATATCGGGATCAAGATCCACATCAATTCCGATAAGTTTCGGATCATATACGGGAAGAAGTCGGGAAAGAGTGGTGACAGGACCGCCGACCGAATTCTTTCGATATGACAAAAGACCAATTCTGTTATTTGATACGGGTGGAGTTCCAGAAATAGCCGACCACTGTTCGAACACTTGCGAGGAAAAAGTTTTCCGTGTCGGGCGAGCTTGTGGAGTGAATCTTTCCGTTTGAGTGTTAAAAAGCGGAACCGCTTTCTGGTCAGTGAGAGAGGACGTGAGTTCAATTTCGAAGATTCCTTCGAGGGAACCGGAACTCGGCGAAAGTAAAAGCTCCGGTACGATATACACAGAGTCGGTTCGAATGATAATCCCTGAACTAACCCGGATTGTATTCGAATTTACGAATGTTATTTCAAAACCAATCGCGGTTTCAGAGTCCTGACCGATCGTTGCAAGAATCGCAGACAAAAGAACCGGAACAATCGAGTTTTCAGTCTCCGCACCCGACATTCTGTTAATATCCTGTGCAGTAATTTTTTGAAATTGGTTTTGATAGTAAATTTTGACTTCGTTATTTGTGATAGTTACTTGAGCCTCAGACATGTTTAGCTTTCTCCAATGTATACGGCTGTACCCGCCGCAAGAATTCGGTTTAGTTCAGTGAGTAAAAGGTCGGTGAAATTCGAAAGGTCGTTTGATATGATATAGCTGACCAAACGATCGGGGGTAATGATTGAAGAGACAGCTTTTGTTCCAGGTCCTGGAAGAGTGAGACTAAGGTCCGTTGCCGAGACGTCACTTGCAAAACCAAGCTCGTCGGGACGAAGAACCGCAAAGGTCGGGCGCGGAAAAAGTTGTGCAGTCTTTGTGATAGTAGGTTCGTTTGAAAGAACATAACCAAGGATGTACCCGACAAACTCGGGATCATTCATCCCGACAGGGCGTTCAATTCCGAGGAACTCCGCCCATTTTCTTAAGAAATGACCTTCCGCTTCGGACAAAGAAGAACAACGCGCCGCAAGTTCTTGAAATCGCAGGTGCCACTCGACCGAGTTGTATGTAGCGCCTGCGTTTATATCATTGATATTGGTTAGAGGAGAAAGTTCGTGTCTTTCTTTGTCTGCGAAGAGTTCTTTGAAAACAGGATCGGTTTCGTTGAACTGAGGAAGTCTCGCGAGTAATTTGTTGTCTGTCATGCCGGATCCACTTTTGTCGCACTTCCGGAAATCAAACCTCCGGACGTACCGCCGGTTCTCGGAAGGTGAGTCGAGGGAACGGATATGTCTGCAAGTGTTGGAAGAGGGGAGGGGACCGGATCATTTGCCAGTTTTCCAAAAAATTCTAGAATTCGAACTCTGTAAAAATCCGGATGAGATTTTAGAATCGTTGCCTCAATCTGTTTGAGTAAAACATCAAAGCCAACTGCCAACGTGTTTATGTAAGACGTGACCGCGTTAGTCGCTATGATGAGCGCATTTTCTGGAGAAAGTTGCGAGTTTTTAAATATATCGAGTTCAAAACGAACGCTGATCCCGATTACGGGGATTTTAAAAACGCAGACTTGGGTTCCTGCGGCGGCATAGGCCGGAAAGTTCTCCGGATCTTCTAGATCCCCTTCGATTGTTTTTTGAACGAGGTCTAAAAGGGTCTGTGGTGGATTTGAAGTTCCATCGGAAACATAGAGATTGATCCAACCAAATTCAGTTTCTCCGGAAACCGGATTTTTATTAGTTGTGAGCTGCACACCCGCAATCCCCGGAATCGAAATCGCCGCGGTATAGATTCCGAGTGAGGTTGAGCGCCCGAGTGAGATAATAAAATTCCTGAAACGTTTGAGCCTACTTTCTTCGGATTCTTTGTTCGTTCCTCCGGCAAAATCCGTCGGATTCCAAATCCTTGTATTTGGAGGAAGTTCAACACTTACGGTTCCTAGACCTTCGCTTGTGTTAATCGAAAGCCTTCGAATGTTGTAATCCGATCCGGGTTCTTTTGCGCGGAGTTCGATTTCTGCGTAAGTGTCTCCGACTGCAATCGTAACGGGTGCAACCGATTCAAAACTAAGCCCGAAAAGATTTAAAGTAAAAACGTTTAATATAACGTTTTCAGAATGTCCAGTTATCTCAATTCGAACAATCCCTACGGATTTGAGCCCCGGAAGTCTTGAGTATCCCAAAACGGAATACATTCCCTCTTGGATGGAATATTCAAATCCGTTTTTCGTTCTAAGGTCGCCTTCGGCCAGAACCGAAGCGATCGCGGAAATCCACGTAGAGATACGTGAACCCGGATTGAAATTCGAAAGCCTCGATCCGGATGCGACAAGGTAGTTTTGGATCGCGAGACGATACTCGAGTTCGGTCTTTGGAATAAAAGGCGCAGTCACGAAGGACAAGGTAAATTGCGAATTAGAATCGGAGAATCCTCCGATACGAAAATCCTTCTTACTGTGTGGATGTGGGTGTTTTAGATGTTGCGAAGTCCGGTTTTAACTCGGTAACGAGTAACGCATTTTCAGGGAGTCTTTCTCCTACGTACGAACCGGAAAACGTATTTTCTTTCGCGTTTTACGAAAAATTAAAAAACGGTACCTATTCCCACAATTCACTGAACTCGTCTGAATATTTTTTTGTCAATGGACCGCTTTCCTACACAGAGAATTTTAAAAACCGCACGAACTCCGAAAAAACGTTCGGCGGAGTCGTGGTCATCGATTACGGACCCGACAATCACGAAATCAAACTCGAAGGTGAGTTTCATATTTACCATCTTGGGCTACCGCAGAAACCAAAATCATCAATTCCAGGGGATTCGGGTTCCGGATTTATTCAGTCCGCGTTCTCTGCCGGGAAAGCGATTCTAAAAAATAAACTTACCTCTCACTACGACAAAATTCGAAGTAGTTATTTGAGTCTTGCCGGTGGAGATTTCCGTTCTGGACTTTCTGAGTTTCAAGACTTTATGTTTTCTTTACACTTTGCAAGAAGCCTGGAACGAGTGGAATATTCATCCACCGACTCACAAGCGCAGGAGATCACAAAACTTTTTTCTGAAAAACGACTTACCTGGAGAACGCACGCGTTTGTTTTCCGTGACTATGATCGTGGCCGCACGGTTGAGGTGATTGTTCCCGCGAGTGGGTTTACGATTTCACGTTCGGTTTCGGATACGAATACGTACAAATATTCTTTAAATCTTTTAGTCGTAAAAGAACTGGAATCTCGAATCACCGGAAAACTAGTTCGCTCTGGATTTAGTCCATTTAGGACGATTGCAGGTTTTGTAAACGAACTTGAAAATTTGGTCAATCTTCCACTCCGACTTTCCGGCGCGCTTCTCGGAGCCGCAAACGGTTTGAAAGTTTTTTCTTCCGGCATAAAACGTCTTTCCACTTCTTGGGAAAGGATGAAAGATCAATTTGACTCACAAGGTCGTCTTGCGCGTAAAACGTTTGAAAGTGCAAAAGAAGATTTTGGAATCCAAAAAAAAGGCGTGGGTTTCACGCAGAAGAGATTTCCAATCGTATCGATGAGGCAAATAGAAAAGCACGTTCCAACGAAGCAGAATTCCGCCAAAACCTGGACTCTTCCGTTACCGAGTGCCAAGCTCTCATTTCCCTTATCTCCCAACTTTTAATTCCAGTAGATTCTTCCGGTTCAATTGAGGCAATGTCACTCCAGCCAAACGCTGATTTGAGTCTTTGGATCGACAACGACGTTTACAGATACGCATTTACCGCAAAAGAAATTTTAACTGAAACCAAGGCCGCGATCAATTACGCATCCGTAGACAACGAGTTCGGAATCTATTACACCTCCCCCGGTGACACCTGGGAGAGTATCGCAAAAGAAAAATTGGGAGACCTAAAACTGGGTCAAGCACTCGCAAGGTACAATAACGTTCAGGATTCTTCAAAGAGTCTCAAACGATCAATCCGAATTCCTTTTGCAACAAATACAAACGTCTTTACAACTCTTCCCGAAGACCCAAATCCAAAAGATTTGGAAATTGCATTATTAGGATGTGATATACGCCTAAATTCTAACCGTGGAATTGAAGTTTCGCCGACTGGTGATTTGGCGCTTGTGGAAGGGGATGAGGCACTCATAAACGAAAAGCTCGACTTGATTGATATTCCTAAAGGCTCGCTCTTTCAAGAGTTGAATCTCGGAAATCCGATTCCTTTAGGAATTCATTCCGATGAGATCATTCAAAAGAAATACATTCAAGAATTCTTAAATCAATTTCGGTCCGATCCGCGAATACGTTCCGCGAGTTTTTTAAATGTAATCCAAGACGGAGACAATCTGTTGTTTCAATTCCGAATCGAATCGATTTCCGGCGGTAGCGTGGTTTTGTCTGTATGAGAAATTTTTCAAACGATTCTTTCGAATGGCAGGAAAGGCCGCAGTCCCCGGATTCAAGAATTGCGCCTCCTGTAATCGCACGCGTTACAGAAGTTCTTCCCCGTTTTCGAGTGAATTTGATAACGACCTTCGGAGAGATTTTTAAAAACGTTCGAACTTTAGGTCTGGCCCTTTTCCCTTCCGGGAACGCGCATGGACGCGCCTTCGGAATCAAAAAAGACCAACTCGTTTTAGTTGAGTTTTTGTCAGGTTCTTACAGAAGCCCGATTGTAACGCAGGTCTTTCCATTCCCGACAAAAGATACTGATCTTTCAAACCTTGCGCGGTTTTGGGAAAAGTTTTCGTTTCTCGATCCGGAAACGGACGTAATTGATTTTCACGAATCCGGATATGCGGTCAGGCAAACGACAAACAAAATTGAAGTGTATGACTCGTCACAAAGCGTTGTCTTTGAACTGAACTTCCAAACGGGAGAAGGAAAATTCACTCTTTCGAAACTAAAAATTGAATCTGACGTTGAAATCGAGGGAAATCTAAAAATCCAAGGCGATACCGATCAAACAGGTAAAATCAAAGCCACAGGCAAAATTGAATCCGGCGAAGGAATCGTATCATCCGGTAAGGAGTTTAACTCACACGGTCATACGTATAGCCCAGGCCCACTCGCACCGACTAAATCGGGTCCGCCGATATAACGGATTTCGTATATATTCGCTCTTGTGCCTCAATCCACAGACGAAACTCTTTCTATCTCAAAACGAACCGATATTTCAATTCCTCCGAAACGCCTTGGGATTGAAGTTAGACTTCCCGGCTCATCGCAAGGAATATTTTTTCCCATCGAATACGTTACTCATATCCGGTCACACAGGTCTTTGTCCGCCGGTCGCGGCGGAATTTCTCTTTCGATTCCCTATCAAGAAGAGTATTTAGTTCAAAAAGGCGAAGCTGATCCGCTTCCGTTATCTGAAATAAAAGACGGAGAATCAAAGCGGTTCAAGAATATTTTCAGAGTTCGTAGTATCGTTTTCTTGTATTATGACAACTCATCCAATGGTTCAAAAGAAGTCCGGTTTAAAAAATTAAACTCAGGTAAGGTGAAAACCGCAAACCGCGAGTATTCACCCGAAGGAAAAAGTTTTGTTTCTGTTAGTATTTCACCGATGGAAACCGTTCTTTCCGATACGGATCTATTTTTAGATTTTCAAAGAACCGAAGGAGAACCGCAAACAAGAACCCAAGAATCTTATGCAGGCGTAATCACAAGCGCGGCAAAGGTTTTTTTGCAGGGTCAACTCTGCGACCTTTTAAAGAACTTTTGGGACGAATTTTTTTGTAAACTTTTGAATGTTCCGCGGTATTCAGACAAAAAGATTCTTTGTCCGACGGACCAAAAAGATCCGGATGCGCTTCTCACTTTTCTTCCTCCCAAAAAAGCATACACGGAACACTTCGTTTATGAATCCCAAGTTCTTAGTTCATTTTCAATCGGTCAGTATGTGAATTTTTGGGAAATTCTTCGTTCCTATCTCTGCGAACCGCTCTATGAACTTTTTGTCGATCCGTTAGAATCTTTTGAAATTGAAGATCACTTCGGAAAAGGCGTTTTTTTTGGTGAAATCGGATCCGGCAGTTTCGAAGAATACGAGGTAGGCAGATACGAATCCAAAGTTGTCTTTCGTCCGACTCCGTTTTATTTTTTTTCGAAAGACGGTAAATACCGGGATCTAAGATCCGCCGGTATCGATCAGGGTTATGTGTTTCTTTTAGACGATCTAAAAAATTTCAAAATTGAAGAATCAGAAGAAGGGGTTGTTTCAGGGGTCCATGTTATCCAAAACACATTTCAAACTTTTGGAACTGTGCTTTCCGAACCGAAATACGAGGACAAAATCAGATCGATTTTCGGCCCGCGGCTTTTGCATGTAAAGATCCCCGGTCTTGTATTCAAAGAAGAGAATTTAAGTTCCGGGAAAAAAGAAAATTACAAGGGTGAACTTTCAAGAATCAGAGATATGCTATTTTCCATTTTTTGCAATTTGGAAGAATTAAAAATTGCAAACGGATCTTTTGATCTTCCGTTTATTCCGATCCGACCCGGTATGCCGTTTCAGCTAACGACGACTCCAAGAAAGGAGTATCCATTTCCCGAAGATGAGATTTCGACCTTCGGGTATATTACGGACGTTGTGGACGAATTCAGCGAAGGGCAAGTAAAAGCAAATACGCAAGTGTCTTTCAAGTGGAGTCCGTCGGCTTCGAATTACTTGGAGGAGTAAAAAATGCCTTCCTTCCTCGGACCTTTTTCGAACGATGAAATACAATCTTCCAATCCAATTAAAAAATTGAACGTTTCGCGGATCGAACTTGATTTTTCGAGTCCTTTAGGAGCATACAATTTAGGGGAAAACCTGCCTATCAATTCTATCGTATTTCTAAATTTGATACGAGTAGAAAGTGTTTTTGACGGAAATTCTTCTTTAACAATTGGAAATAACTCTGATCCTAAGTGTTATTTAGATGAGAATTGTATTGATTTAAAAGAGGTTGGGGTATATGAAAATATTTCGCCCGACTTGATAAAATCTCAAACACAAGGCAAGGCGTATTGGAATCCGGGGAGTTCCACTAGGGGCCGCCTTAGTATAGTTTTCGTATATTCGGAATCTTAAAATTATCATGATAAAATCCCGATACAACATTATAGCAAACTTTCGCATTGAAGAAGGAAAGTTGTACAATCTATTTTACATGGGAATTACGATGAAAGGAAAATTCGATAGATTCGGGCTTACCGTTTACGGAGTTCAAGGAATTGTTCCCAAGGTAATGAACCCACTTTTGGGCCTCGATCTATATTCATTTACTGTTTTAGAAAGAAATTACTTTATACACCTTTTCAGATTTCTAAGAGGCGATTTCGCAATTAAGAACTTTATCAAAAGGTAATCTCTAAAAACTAAAAATCCGATAACGATTTGCATTGTATTCCGTCTTTTATGACGGATACCGTTTTCTTACACCCATTTCATATCCTTAAGGCCTCGCCGGAAGAACGTTCCGGTGCGATCAAAATTCTAGTCAAAGCCTCTTCCGAGCGTGAAGACCGACAAGGTGAAATCATTTTAAAATCCGCGTATGAAGACCGCGGTATGCGTGACGCGTTTCTGCAACAAGGTTATTTTGATTACAATCATCTTACCGACCATATTGACAAAGAAATTAGGGAGTTAAAAACAAGCGGAACCCTTACGGGTTCAAAACTGGTAGAACTTCAAAAAGCAAAAACAGAAGCGATCATAGGATCGCCAAACCGGATCGGATTTAAAGATGATTTTCCTTCAAGTCTTGGAATCAAAGAAGACGGGTTATACATCCAAGGAAGTCTTTTTCCAGGGAACACGTTCGCGGAAGAAATTCGCAAAGGGCTTCAAGCTGGTTTCAACGGTTGGGGTGCGTCCGTTTCAGGATTTGCGAGACCTCAAGATTATTCTGGAAAAACAATCCGTAAGATTTTACTAAAAAAATGCGCGATTGCGCCACTCCAGGAAGTAATCAATCCGGATACTGCCGTTCAGCTTTTAAAGGGTGCGGTATTTCTAAAGGATCTTGAAAAGAGTGAAATCATGCCCGCAACTCCTCAAGTTATCTTTGATGAAGATCGACTCTCTCGAATCGAAAGGCGTCTGGATTTTTTTTCCAAAATCTTTCAATCCGATCCGGATGCACAAGACCGATACGTCGATTTAATTTACTCCGATATTGCCAATCGAATTACAAGAGAAGGCGAGATCCGTTCCGCTTGGGTGCGTTCGATTCTTCAAAACGAGTTCTGTGTTGAAGGTCAGGATTTAGAAAACCTTGCGGATATAATTTTTTTAAAGTTAAACGAGGAAAACGAATGCTCAAAAACGCTATAACGCGACTTAAAAGACGCGTAAATGTAAGCAATGTATTGAAGTCGGGCGATAACGAACCCGACTTGAAAGTTTTAGCTTTAAAAGCCACGACACTACTCGATGCAGGTTCAATCACTGCCGACACGGAAAAAATCAAAGAATGGGCGGTTGCGCAAGGAGTCGACGAGGAGTCTGCGGCGAATTTCGCATCTGACGTTGTAGACGCATATTTCGACGAAATTCAAAAATCGGAAAATGGTTCTGATGAAGACGAAGAAGAGGAAAAAGAACAATTCAAAAAGAAAAAGAAGGATAAAGAAGATAAGCAAGACGAAATCGAAAAAGCTCAATTTTCCTTTTTTGATATTCAAAACGCATTAGAGGTCTTGAAATCCAATCAGGAAACTCTTGCGGAGGCAATTGAACACCTTCTCGATCGTTCCGAAGAAAATTTGAAATTCAAAGACGATTTTCTAAAATTAAAATCTGATTTTACAGGACTTTCGAATCGTCCGGCAAACGAAAAGACACCTGTAATAACCGTGCAGAAATCCAATTCAAACATACTTCCTCAAAATTATGTTTCGGTTGAAGGCAGAGACAAAGTCGGACAACTTATCATCAAGGGAATGGAATGCGGTCAGTGTTCTTTAGAAGACGTTTCCTATTTTCAGTCCACTTGGAAACTTTCAGACCGTGCTTTTAAATTTGTAAACGAGTTCAGAGAGGTTCAAAAATAATGATCGGTCCGTATTCATTAGATCAACTACTCGAAATTCAAAAAAGTTTCCAAGCAAACACGGCCCAAAACGGCGCAAGTCCGTTTGTAGATTTCAATTCTTCGGGTGCGACTTTGTCCATGCAGTTGATGGATAAAGTGGAAGTCGCGATCGTTTCAACCGACAAGGACTTTAAATTTCTTAAAGAAGTTCCAAGAAGAACGATTACGCAAACACTCGCCGAATACAATCGCCAGACGTCTCACGGCGGCGCTTGGTACAGAGTTTCGAATATAGGGCAGTCCGACGAACCGAGTTTTAGAGATGCACAGATGGAAAGGCTTTACAACGAAGTAAACTATACCGCGGAAGGTTTTACGTTTAACAAAGTCGTAGACACGGTTCAAAACACACAAGATCCGGAGCTCATACAATCAAACTCAGCACTCCGTAGAGCGATGGAAAACCAGATGAGACGAATTTGGTTCGGACGAAAAAAATTAAATCGAAACGAACAAGACGGTTTCGAAACACAAATCAAAGCTCTTGGAAATGAATATTATTACGATTGTAGGGGATCGCTTCCTCCGATTGATCAGTTAAAATATTACTCTTCTAAAATTAGAACAAAAGCCTTTGGTCTTGTGAACTATGCAAAAATGCACCCGGCCACAAAGGCACTCTACGATCAAAGTTTCGATCGATTGGGAAGTAACGTTGTACTACAGAACAATAGCCAATCGCCTGGAAATACTACTCTATCAAATATCGTCTATGGAATCGCGGACTCGAACGCGAAAGGAAACGTGATTGCGTTTGACGACGATATATGGATGGACCGCCACGAGTGGGGCGTTCCTATGAGACGCGACGCCGCAGGGAACTTAGTGGAAGGCGCAACAAGCGACACAGATTCGCCTCCGACGCCGACAGTAACAATTGATCCAATCGCAAGTGTTCCGAATTCTTTTTTCACGGGAAGTTACGTCGGAAATTACAAATACCGCGTTTGTTCGGGAACTCTCAGAGAATTCTCAGGCGCGTGTAATGAAATCCAAGTTTCAATTCCAAACGGAGGCGCCGCGGAATTAACAATAACGCCGCAAACCGGTGGTGCACCCGAAACAAGATACGTGATTTTTCGAGAAACAGCACCGGACTCGAATCTGATTTTGTACATGACCGAAGTGAATCGAAATCACCTTGGTGCAAATACGATTATTCAAGATTTGAACGAAAATCTACCCGGAACGACAATCATGGTCGTCGGAGATTTTAACTCAAAATCTTCCAGTGATGCGACCAGAACTCTGGTTCTTTCGGAGCTGCTTCCATACACGAAAACTTTGTTTCCATACGGCGCGGGCGGATCGTTTAGAAGTCGCCATGGAATCGTGGAAGGCTATCACGTCTTACAAAACGTAGCACCTGAAAAGTTTAGAGTTTTCACAAACGTTCCGGTAAGACTTTAAGTTTAATATGATTTTGTGTTTCTGAATTCTTTTGGGGTGCGTAAAAGCCCCCTTTTTTAAATGTCCTCTTACGAATCACTTTACGAAAAAGGCAAGTTTCCAAGAACAAAACAACTCCTTAATAAAATCGCGGTCGCTGCCAAAAGTTCGTGGAGTCATAACGTTCTTTCCGCAAAACCTGCATGGTGGGGAAGGATGGCTATGTCCAATCGTGCCGGTGGAGGAGGGGGGATTTTAATCAAAAAAATTCCGGGAGGGTTTCAGGTTTTTCATCCGAATCAAGGTAAATACAATTACATGAAGGTTATCGAGAACGGTCGCGGTCGGTATGATATGCGTCCTGCACTTCTTGGCGGAAGCCGCGCAAGAATGGGTCCGCATGGACCTTACGTTGTTGTTCCGATTTTCAAAAACGAAAACGGCACTCCCGTGTCGCCCCAACACAACGAAATCAATTCTGTTCTAATAAAAACCGGAACCTACAAAGAACCTAACGCGCACGGTCAGGTTGTGACACGGAACCGGTACAAATACAGACAAGACCCTGGAATGACTGGGAAAGGAAACGTTTTTGCGAGAGAACAGGTGTACAAAAATGGTCACGTTCAAAGATCTTTTGTAAAGTTCGTCGTTGTAAACCAGTTCAGTCGGGATTTTTTTCAACCCGCAATTCCCGCGCAGAAAGTTTTCAGTGGAGTTAAAGAAGACGTAAAGCGCGCGTTAAAATCAAAACAACTAAAAAGTGCGGTTGCTATGGACACGAAGGATTTAATAAGGGAGCTTTTAAGAAAAAAGAAAAATTAGTACCATCGAACGGGATCAAAACATTTTTTATTTTTTGAGTCTATCTCAACTATATTTTTCGTATTTTGATCCACGATTTTCTTCGGGAGGAATTGTTTCTAATATTGATACCACCGTACCAAATGGAAAATTTAACTGCCTATAACCTGGCCCCATGATTGGTTCAAAAAATAGTCTGATCCCAATTTTCGAATTGATGATGCCGATTTTTTGAATATTCTTTTCTTCCGAATTTTCTTTTTTGCAATATAGAATTAAAATGCATACGAATACTGAAAGGCATTTATAAAATTTGTAAGATTTCATTTTGACGACGGTTTTCCTAATCCAAGTATTTTTCAACACAACGTTAATTCCGATTCTCATTCTTCCATTATTTTTTATAAATGGACATTTCACTCCGCGAAGAAGACTCGCGACGGCAAGACGGACGCGACAAAGGAGCCGTTCTTGTCACGTATCCCGCACCGCCCGAAGACGCGGTAGTCGATTATTTTAGGAGTTGTCTTCCACTTTTTGGACTCGAAGAACGAAATATCTCGGTTCCCATTGAACACGGTCACCCACTTTATCAGCAGGGTATTTCTACAAAAGGATCAAATACAAAATTTCCAAAACTCGGAGTTGAGTGCGCGACTGAAAAACACACTCAATTTTTGGGACTCAATGAACTTCACTTTCAAAACTCAAATTCCTTTTTGGAATATTTAGAATCGATTGCAGAACTTCCGGAATCAAAAAGACTTCCGTCGAAAGCATTCTTAGATTCTTTCTCAAGACAAAAACACATTCAACAATTTCAATTTACATGCGAAAGCGACGTCGTTATCACTGGTTTTGTAACTGGAAACGCGGGAAGAACGACAAACCGGTTTCTTTATGATTCGTCACTCGCAGTTACTTTACTTCTTTCAAACGATCTTCCAATTTTGCATCCGGGGATAAGCGTTTTTCTTCCCGAAGATTCTGAACCAAACTTAACAACGATGGATTTCGCAGAACCCTTCTGGGGGTTTGAGATTAGGATTCGTATCGTTCAAACCAAATCGATTTTTAGAACAAAACCAAGTTTTCTTTTCCCCGATACTAAGAAGTTCGATATATCTCTTTCTCGAAGTAGAACCCGTTTTGAAAATAACTTTGGGTTTAAGGACAAACGGCTTGGATCAAGGACTGAATCTGAAAGGGAAAGAGAGTAAACAGTCTCTCACCCTTTCAAAAAAGCAAACATCAGAAGAATTTCTTTTAAAAAAAGAAACTGAACTCGGAAAAACGATTACTCCGCGATTTCGCGAGTATTTCTATCGAGAACTAAACAGAATTTCAAACCGCACTTACGAGCAGGTTTGGGAGTCCGTTTTTGGGCGCGCGTGAAGTTGAATTCCTTGGGCGCGGATACATCCAGCCAGGTGCGCGAGGTGCTTTTCGAACAAAACCGCAGTCTGGCGGAATCAGTCAAGATTTCACGACGTTAGTTTTAATCGGTTCGGCAGATAACGGATTTTTTTCAAACGATACAAATCTTCCAAACTCAAAACGGATCTTGGAATTTACGAGTGCCGACGAAGCAAGGTCTATTCTCGGATCGGGTGAGTTGGCGGATGCAGTAATCAACGCATTTTCTCCTTCGAAAGATTCCCGGTTTGCGAATGGTCCTCAAACGATCAAAGCGTTAAATGTTTCTAGAAACTTATCCGCATCCATTTCCATACCCTCTATTACATCAGGAATTTCGAATACTATCAAAGCACAGATTCCCGGTCCGCGCGGAAATCAAATCCGATTTCGCATTGCAAATGGCGGAACTGTAATCCAAGCAGGGGACAAAGACGGAATCGTAAATTCGGCTCCGATCGAAGCAAACGAGTTTCGAATTTCTTATACCGGAAACGCCGGTGTTGCAAGTTTGACGTACGACGGTATAAATTTTAGAGTTATACTTTCCGCTACGCCATCGACCGATGGAAGTGCGGATTTATCCGTTCCGGTTAAAGATTACGAGACAATTTCGGAACTCGTAGGATTTATCAACTCACGTCCCGGGTATTCTGCGGTATTATTATCCCAACCGGATCGAAAAACAAAGACTCTAGATTTCATTTCTTCTTCCGACGCGATTGATATAAAGACAGGTCCATACACGTTACGATCTCTTCTCTATTGGCAGGAGACGTTTTTTCTTACAAACGGACTTGCAGAAATTGAAGCGGGAACAGAAAGAAAACCCTGCGCAGATATGACATCCTTTTCATATCTCGCCGGCGGGACTTCTGCGCCTGCAACCGCAACCGACTACTTGAATGCGATTGATACTGTTTTCGATACAGAACTCGTTAAAGGATTCTATGTCAATGTCTGCACGTCCCTTGAAACGGTTCGACTCTATCTCGCGGACAAACTCGCTAACGGAAATTCTCCGGAAGGTTCCGACGAACGGTTCGCAGGCGCGGGTCTTGATCTTTCACGCACAATCGATCAGCGAATCGACGATATTAAATCGACGAACTCCGAGTATATGGTTCTCGGGTTCTCTCCCGTCACGAGATACGCATCCGACCGCGTTTCTTTAAAAACATATCCAGGCTGGATGCTTGCCGTATTACACAATGCGATCAAGGCATCCGGGAATGTCCGAGAAACTGCTACGTTCAAAGATTTGAATATTCTTGATGCGCCTGAGGCTCTTTCTAAAATGCAAATAAAAAAGATTCTTCGCGCCGGTGGTCTTGTTGTTACTCAAAAACCAAACAACGGACCTTTTAAAATCGAGTTCGCTTTAACCAGTTATCAAACAGAAAACCTAATTAAAAACCAGGCTTCTACCGTTTGCACGGCGCTTGCTTTGGTGAAAGATTTTAGAGAATGGCTGAATGTTTCTTTTACGGGCGAAGTTCCAACCGATCCGAACGCACTCGGCACAAATCTAACAGACGCCGATATTCGCACTGCAGTTACACAACGTTTTCGTAATGTATATATTTCGCAATACGGTTGGCTCACCCGGAACATTTATACGGGTGAGGACGCTTTTGATGAAAATTTTGACATACGCCGCGATGGTGATGCAATCTACTTCGTTTTCCCCAGTGGGCTGATCGTTACTCCGATTAACTTTATGTTTTTTCTCTTGCAAATAGACGTCGCTCGCGGCGTCAGCAAGGGGAACTAAACTTGGCTAGAAGTTCAAGACCGAATCCGAATATATTAACTGGTAACGACGCGATTGTGAAAATCAACGGGCAAGCGGTTGGTTTTATGAAATCCATTCGCGTGAACATTAACAACCATATCGAAAGAATTCAAGCTCTGGGTGTAAGAAAACCGAAAGGTCTAAAATCACTTGACTGGCAAGGAACCGCTTCGGGTGAATTTCATATCCTTACTACTCCCGTTGACGGCGTTGTAAAAATCGATACATACGACGATGCACATGCGGATGACTTGTATGACATTCTCATAATCGACAAACGATCGGGGAAAAGGATCGGACTTCTAATTGGCGCAGTGAATACGGAAGGGTTTAGTCTAGTGAATAACGAAATGTCGGGGAGAGAGATAGAGTTTGAGTTAGTGGACTGGGAACCGATGGAAGCGTTTAATTAGACGCTTTTATTCCTCCCACCATTTTTCAGGTAATCCAAGTGTATTGCCTAATGAAACCAATTGGCTTATTGTAAATTTTGGGTCAGGATTATAATAGTTCATAGAAAAAGGATAAACAAAACCTTTTTCATTTGTCCTTTTCATTCTTACTTTGACCGGTTTATTCCCTTCTATCTTTAATGGTGGATGAGGGTTTACTTCGCAAGCAAAATGCAATAATCTACTTAATATCTCAGAAAATCTTTTATAGTTCTCTAAGACCATTAAAAATAAGTTATGCTAACACTAAATTAGATTTATTTAATTTAGGAATATCGTTGCGGTAAGGAGAATCGCTAAAACTGACAGCAGGGTGATGATTTCTTAATTGAAGCTCATTATAAAGTTCCATTTTTTCTCTGGGAGATGGTACAACCATTGTTTTTTCAACATTACTATTCGCTTCTTTTAGATACCAAATAAAACCTTCAATTAAATCTTCAGCGGCTTCCTCTTCTGTACGCCCGGCTCCAATTTGGCTAAATTCTAATAGCTCTGCGTAAAATAGATCATTCTCATCGCCTTTTATTTTATACAGCAAAACTGGAAAATTCAATGAGGGGGTAATCTTACTCATTAAAGAAATGGCTTTAATTGGAATGATTTCATCGAAAGGGTTCATAAAAACTCTGATTTACTTTCCTACTGATTCATTCGGCATTTTTACCGAATTTAACAATTTCAAGTTTACAATACTTCGACTATTGATCTCGATCAAGTGCTAAAAAATACACTTTTGAATTATTTTACACACCCAAAATTATGTCCAAAATTCACGTATAATTAAAAAATATAAATTTTTCTTTAAATTTTTATAGATTTTAACATTTCCGATAGATTTCGGTCATTCACAATCACGGAATGAGAATTCTAAAACCCGAAAAGCGCATATTTCTCATGTAAGATGCGAAGGCGAACAAGTAACTTTTCGATGGAAGCGTTTAATTAAACGCTTTCCTCTTTTTTCTTCCAGTCTTTAGTAAGAAGTAGTGCATTTTGGATTGTAGATTGTAAGTTGAGCGGGACTTCGGGATCTTCGCTACTATAAAATGAAATTGGACATTTAACAAAATGCCCGCTGTTTAAATTCCGTTTGATTAGGAAGAGAATTTTTTTACTTCCGGAAGCAATAACGTAATCTCTCGTATCCGGATGAATTTCGCATCCTAGAGATTTAAGGATGTTCGAAAGTTCGCTTAGTCGCATTCTTAAGAAGCGATTGCGTAGTGTGCTTCACGAAGACCTTTAAAGTCTTCCTGACCTGGCGGATTTAGGTTAAAAAAGTAATCCCACATTTTAACATCGATCTTATTTAAGAAGAGCTTTTTTTTCTCGGTCTCAGACTGAATCATTGTCGAACGTTTTTCAGAATTTGCAGTATCGAACGAATACAAATCAAAGAGATTCACTAAATCTTCTTTGGCTTCCTGGATATTTTTTCCATAACCTAAGATGCTGTAACTTAAAAGTTCTGCATATACGTAATTTTCTTTTTCGTTCTCAACGCTATAAATAAGAACGGGCAAAGGATATTCTTTATTTTCAGTTGTTACGACTAAAAAGTTAGCTTCGATAGGATGAATTTTTATTTGCGAGTCCATATAAAACGAATCTGATCGGTATTTTCTCCGAATTTAACAATTTCAAGCATAGTTTAAACGGACTATTTCCCACAAGCAAGTGTAAAAAAATACAAATAAGAACAAAAAGAAACATACCAAGGGCTATGTCCAATAGCTCCGAAATCTTGGAAAATCCTAAAATCGGATACATCTTGATTATTTCAAATTTTAATGAAAAATTGAAATTTCCGATAGATTTCGGTCATTCACAATCACGGAATGAGAATTCTAGAACCCGAAAGGCGCGTATTTCTGCAGGTAAGATGCGAAGGCGAACAATTAATTTTCCAAGCTGAAATCGCAGATCCTTCCACGGAGCTGGACATTGAAATCGCTGTCGCCAGACGTCTGAATGGCGCATCCCTTGAATCAATTCCAAACTCGGTTTACGGATACATAGTCGCGACATGCACGCTCAACTATGTAATCCAAAAGTTTCCGGAAAATTTTCCGTTTCGATTTAACTCCTTCGAGGAGATACTAGACAAAGAGTTTGTCGTAAAACTCTTCAACGAATACAAGAAAAAAGAAAACTGGTTTCAAACCGAGTTAAAAAAAAATCGGGACACTCGAGGAGGCAATTTCAGACGAGAGAAACCTAATCGATTTCATTCTGATAAAAGAGTTTCAGATTCTACCTCACGGAGTAACGAACCTCGGCAACCTATTTCACGAGCAGAAAAAATTCCTGATCGAAGCGTTGAGCCGAATAGACACAGAAATATATCTGAAACGAACGCGCCTTCTTTCGGAGAAACGTCAGGTCGAAAAGATGAATCCAAGCGAATTTCTCGAATCAATCAGTCCGCAGATGATAAATATCCTAAAGGACGAGGCAGGGTTCTCGAAAGAACAGATTCAGGCTCAGGGAGAACATAAGAAAAAAGAAATACTCGAAAAAATAGAACGAGAGTTACGAATCTAAATGTCTTCCGAATCGCTTGATATAACGGTCCACGCAAAACCGGATTTTAAAGACGTTGACAAGGATTTAGAAAGGATTGCAAAAAAGGGAAAAAAAGGATTTTCTTTTTTTGATTCCAAAAGTTGGAACTTTGGTTCTGGGAAAAAACTCAAATCATCTTTTAAAAAAGGATGGAAGCATACAAAGGAAGCTGCTTCTAAATATCACGGAGGAAGTGCTGGAGCCTTAAAACTCGGCGCAGACGGATCGGATCTCGATGAAACACAGCACGGCGGTTTCTATAACACACTCGACAAAAAAATTTCCACCGCCAAAGACCTCGCTTCCAAAAAAAAGAAAAAAGGTAATGAAGAAGCAGACGAAGAAAATGAGAAGTCTGGAATATCAAAATATTCTAATGCAACAAAACAAATTCAAATCCAAAAAGCCGAAATAAAAATCCAGAATTCCAACTTTGATAAGGGTGGATTCCCTGGAATTGGAACCCCTCCCACAAATAGCGGTGGGGGAGCCGATACGAAAGGAAACGGACTGACTGCGATGGGAATGGCGATCCCCATTGCAGGCGCAGCGTTTGCGGTTGCCGGTGGAATTTTAAAAACAATCTCTGCAATCGGGGAACAATATCACGCCGCTATGCAATCGCAAAGCGCAACGATTGGCGCAACCGGTGGATATGTCGGAGGTGGAAGCGGATATTTTGCAAACTCGGAACTTGCTTCCGCAAATCTCGCAAAAGGGCGCATAACGGGTGAATCGATTTTTGGTAAAGGAAACCAGATCGATTCCGAAACTATGAAGTTTGCCGCGTCGCAAGGAAAAGGAATCGGTGAAGTTGTTAAAGAACTCGAAACGATCCGAAAAGACAACAAACACGCCGATCTTGGGTTTTTAAGAGGTGGAGCAAACGTTTCCGGATTTTCAGGTCTTCGTCAATCCGAATATATTTCAAAACTTGCAAGTGTTTCTGAGAACTTGCGCACAAAAGGATATTCTGGAGAAATCTCCGATTACTCGAAATTTGCGGTGGGATTAAATCGAACCGATAAAACGAAACTAGATCCCAATAGGCGCATGTCACTCGCCGAAGAATTATCAAATCATGGAAGAAGCGGCGCGTTTGGCGGTGGAATATTCGGTTCCCTTTCCATGGCAAGCGCACTAAGCGCAAACGGAGGAGACATTTTTAAAGCGATCCGAGAATCCGAATCAAATCCGGGAAAATACATGTCCTCGGCGTTATCCGGAATGGATGCAAACACGCGCGGGATCATTCACAAAATGGGGGGTGGAAGTTTCTCGGAAATGTCGTCTTTAAAATTTGGTTATGGAGCTTTTTCAAACGACAATTCTTCCATACATGCGGGATACAATAAAGGCCTTGAACTTGATAATTTAAAAAAAGAAACATTTGCTTCCAAAACGGGAGAAGAGGCGGCCAAGGTTGGATACGAACTGAATAACGCTATGTTGAAACTCTTCGAAGAGAACAAAGGCGCTATGTTGAAACTTACAAATACGGTGCAAAATATCGAAAAAACACTTCTTCCGGTAGTCTCAACCTCGATTACGGGAATCGTATCAGGGATAGAAAAACTTAGTGAATATGCAGAACCTCTTGTTAACGGAATCGGAAAACTCGCGTCGCTTGTTTCTCCCGCCGGAATCCTTGTAAAACCGAAATGAAACTTCCGATTTTTCATTTCTCATTATTTTAGAGGAATGGAAATTCACAGAATTCTTTTTAAATTATTTCAAAGAAATGGAATTTCGATCGAACGAGAAGTGGAGGAATTTGCAACCGAGTTCCAAGTCCAACAGCCTCAAAAACTTACAAAAGCGATTAGGCAATCCGATAACCTCGTCACAATTCCAATTCCAAATGGAATCACGTTTAAGTATGTTTTGATCCTTGCGAAATATCTCTCGGATGATACTGCAATCGGTGTTAAAAAAGATGATCCCGCGCCGCTTGTCGTTCGAATCAACGGTTCAAACCACGACCATCCGACTTCTCAAGGATTTGTTGCGTGGGCCGGTGGAATCAATTCTTTAAGAGTCGCGACAACCTACGATACGAATCAAATTTTAATCGAAATTTATTTAGGTTAAACTTGAACTCAGTTTTTAACTTCTTACTTCGAGGAATCGGAAGTTCGGTCAAATTAGGTAAAAACGGACCGAGGCTGAAAAGTTCCGGTTCAAACGTCGAATTCAGACTTCCGGACGATACGGGACTCACTAACCTAAAAGTTGCGTCTCCGATAGATCCGGATGATGCGGTAAACCTAGATTGGATTAGAAAAGAAGTATTAGCGAATTGGAATACTCCTGTTCAAAGTTTGTTAGAATTAAAATCAATTCCCAATTCTGAAAGAAACGACAAACAAATCAGAGAAGTAGAAGACGAACTTTCTTTCTATCAATTCGATTCTCAGTCAATGGCCCCTGTCCCCGATCTAATCGATCCGACTCGCATAATTCTTCCGAATGATTTAACGATGAACTCTCCCGGTAGGTGGTTAAAAACAACCGCAAGAACGGCCCTTCATTTTCAACTAATCGGCCTTAGCCTAAACGATCATCCGCAATACCAACTAAGGTCCGAAAAAAATTCATCAAACGGCTACCCAGGTCTTGATTCCAATTTCGGTTTAGAACTCACGTCACCCGGCGGTGTTCGAAGTGTGTTAAAATCCCTTACAAACCTTGCAAGGGAATATCTTCTTCCCGATAGTTCGGGAACTCTTGCACTCGACACGGAGTTTCAAGGTTCAACCTCACTTTTAAACGGAGTAAAAGGTCTAGTTCCCGCACCGCTTATTTCAGACAGAGAAAAGTTTTTGTCAGGAGACGGAGTTTGGAGAACAAATTTTGGTTCTTTAAAAAATTCATCCGTAAAAACTTCCCCCCATACCGCTACCAAATACGAAAGAGTTCTTTGTGACGTATCGTTAAATCAAATCTCAATCACACTTCCTTTAAATCCGGACGATAACGAAGTCGTAGGTATATTAGATATTTCCAATTTTGCCGGAACCAATCCGATTACTGTTCTTCGTAACGGTCAAAAAATTGAAGACCAAACTGAAGACTGGCAATTAGACCTTGATGGTGGATCATGGGAACTCGCTTTTTCTTTAGAAAAGGGTAGTTGGTATTTTTTAAGCTTCAAAGGATATAACAACATAGCTTCTACAAACGGGATTCTTACAAATTCACCGTCTTTTTTTGAAACCTCACTCGCACCGTCTGCAAACTCAGTCCGGGAATATTTTGACCGACTGCAAATGTCTTTAATGCAGTTGATTTCTCAAGGTAGTGTTTTTCTCTTCGGAGGCAATTATGCGCCACAAGGGACTTTGGTAAAAAACGCATTTTTTGAAGGAACAACTAACGCAAGCGGTCTTTGTGCTATCAGCACAGGTCTTTCAAATTCCATTCTTTCTGTTTTCGCATGTGTATCGGATAACGCAGGAAAATGGTATTTTCTTTTTCCTTCGGGAACTACGGTAACCGGGTATTTCGACGATCAGGGAAATGTTTCGATTCAGTTTACGGGAAGTTCTATATTTTTTAACCGTAATGTTCGTATTGTGGTAGAATACAAATGAAGAGTTTTAAAAACGATTATTTAAAGGACAATCAAATCCGTCAGTACGTGGATTTAAAACTTCTAGAAGAAATATCTACGAGAATTACCGTAGATTCTTACCTGCAATCTCAAATTTTAACCAAATTAAACTCTATCGAAAAAGGTGTACCTTTCGGTGTCGCCACTCTTGATTCGGACGGTCTCCTTTTATCCAATCAAAGGCCCTCGTCCAATTTTGAAAAAACATTAATCTCCAAAGGACAACTTGTAACACGCGACGCTTCGGGAAATTTCATTTCGGTTTCCCCCGGACTGAATAATGAGATTCTAATCTTTGATTCAAGCTCGCAAGGAGGATTTAAACCAGCTTCACTTGGTAGTCTTTTTTCTCTTCCAGGAATGAAGACGTTATGCGATTACGTCAGGCAAACTTCTCCTTTTACAAATCTATTTTCAGCGGGAAATAGGACACTTGATTGCTCTACCTCGAATCTTTTTCGAATCACAGGCGGAAACGCTACGATCACGTTTTCAAATATGACTGAAAACGAAGTAGTAAATGTCGTCTTTGAATCTACTGGTTCGCCGTATACAATTACCTGGTCTGGAGGAACGTTTCTCTGGTCGGGTGCCATTATTCCAACACCATCTTCTTTATCCGGAAGAAAAGACTTTTACTCTTTTATAAAAGTGGGGGGTCAAATTTTTTCTTCGGGTGTTTTAAACATGGGTTAATGAATGTTTTTACCATTTGCGCATTTCCAAAAAGTAAATTTTAAACCTTATGTAGATCCAATTTCTATCGGAGCTTTAAATTCATCGGGGGCTATTTACTCAGTGATCCAAGTTGGAAATACAATCTTCCTTGGAGGTGATTTTACATCTATCGGCGGAGTTGTTCGTAACGGTATTGCGGCGATTGATTCTGTCACTGGCAACCTTCTTCCATTTTTTCAAGGAACTGGCGGAGTAGGGGGAATCAACTTTGTTTCTTCGTTTCATTATACCGGTTCGATGCTTTTAGTCGGAGGTGCGTTTTCTTCCCTAGGAGGTATTTCGAGAAATGGTATAGCGGCTATTGATCCGTCTAATGCAAACGTTCTTTCTTGGTATCCAAGTGGTGGCCTTACAAGTACGGGCTTCACACTTTATACATTTTGTCAAAAAGGAAATATTTTGTACGTTGCTGGAAGTTTTACAAGCATAAGCGGGGTACAAAGGGCAAGGATTGCGGCTCTGGATCTTTCGAATGCGAGTGTTTTACCTTGGTATCCGACAAGCGGCGCGGCGACTGGTTACCCCAAGAAACTTTTTTTGTCTGAAGACGGTAATACTCTTTATGTCGGCGGAAGTTTTCAAAAAATTGGCGGACTTAGTAAAGCAAGACTTGCCGCCGTTGACGCAACTACTGGGGAGGTTTTGTCTTTTACTCCTCCTTCTTTTTTAAGTTCTAGCACTTCCGTACCCTATATCAGTTGTCTTGCACAATCTGGATCAAAACTTTTTATTGGTGGGGAATTTTCGAGTGTCGCAGGTCAAACTAGAAGCGGTTTTGCCGTTTTAGATGCTACGACAGGAAGTCTCCTGTCTAACTATCCAAACGGTGGATTTTCAAGCCCAACCGCATACAAAAGTTTCGTTTTAAAAAATTCGTTCCTCTATATCGGCGGTTGGTTTGATTCCGTAGGCGGTCAGGTAAGGAATGGAATTGCCGCTTTGGACTCAAATTCTCTAAACGTTCTTTCTTGGTACCCTCCAGGCGGTCTAGGAGGTCCCAATGCTTCCATCTACAATTTTTCTCCATGCGGTCCTGATTCCATTTGGGTCAATGGCTATTTTAATTCAATAGGCGGTGTAATGCGAAACGCCAATGCAAAACTAAACCTTTTCTAAAAAAGAAGATCCTCATCTAAATCCTCTTCGGTTTCCATTTCTTTCTCATTTTCAGAATATCCCATTTCAGGATATTCTGAATTGGAATCATTTTCAGAGTTTTCGATTCTGTTTTGAAGAAGCTGGAGATTTTGCTGAAAAATCGGATTTAGAATCACGGCACCCGCCATTTTGTAATCTTCTTCCTTGACTCCATACAGTTCAGCGAGAGTTTCCGCAACAGTCGGTTTGTCCTGTTCGATTCGAATTTCATCGACCAGTTTCCAGTTTGAAACCTCGTCTTTATTTTTAGCGAGTTTGTCTTTTTCATCTTCCGGATTTTTTCCCGAGAATTCGCAAACGATCCCCACGAAATCATCTTCTCTAAACTCGCGCACTCGGTTAAACGAAAACTCGAAGTATGTTAAAAGAGAAAGGTTAGCGCGGGTCATGGAAAGCTTACTTTTTTCAACCTGGTTCCCTTCCGAAAAAGTTGCCTGCGATCCGATGAGTCTGAGGCCAAGTTCCGACTGGTCCATTCCGTGACCCATGAGAACAAAGCTCGTGCACCACTGCATGAGCTCTTTGAATAACATATCGTTTGGAATGGAAAGAGGAGTCCAGCGCACTTCACCGGCGGACGTGCCGATGATCGGAATTCTGTGTGAATCGTCGAGTCCCGAAATCATTTCCTGCCATTGAAGTTGAAGCGACTCGATTACTTCTTGGGTTGCGTCTCCTTGAAACGACATGAACCCTTGCGGGTGCTGTCTTGTGAAAGTATCTCGGTTGAATTTGAGGGAATTGATGACCGCAACTAGATCCAATATACACGCTTCGAGCGGAGAGAATCCAAAACCCCGCATCGATACGTCTGAGATATGGTTTTTATGAAGCCAAAGAATTTCCGAAGAAGAGAACGTTTCTACAATATTGTCGTCAATGATTTGTACGAACGCAATTCCTTTGTCCCCTCCATATCCTTTTTCCGGATCGACTTGAAAGATTGTCGCGGGATCAAGATACCTGATCTCAATTAACTTTCCAAAACTGTTATATACCAAATAAAACGCGATACTATCGAGTGTGAGAGTGTCCCTAATCATCATCTCGAAAACAGATCCTAGATGATCTCGGTTCTGCCAACCTTCGGTCAAGTCTCCCATTTTCTCGAAGAAACGGCCGCACTTTCGCATTTTGAAATTAAGTTCATCGTCAATCTGATCTTCTTCAAATTCGGTTCGAAACCAAAGACCGGTTTTTTTTGAAATACAAGCGAATTTGGTAAGATCCTCTACCCGAACTGTGTGAATCGCTGAAATAAGAGAAGTACCATACGTGGAATTTCTTAATTGTTGGTAAGGGATTCTCCATGTCGGTCGGAGCTTTACACCGTCTCGGATTTGTTGGAGTTGGTCGTAGTTATATACGGGATTTCTTCCCGCAATTTTGTCGGAATTGATCTGATTAAAAAACGATTTTGCGAGGAATTGAAGTCTATCGTTTACGACTTTCGCGTCTATATTTTGTTTTTGGTTTTCGTTACTTCGAGTTCTTCGTTCTAAATTTCGTTCAAAGTTCACCCCTCGGGGTCTTCCGTTTTTTGCGTTCACTGTCTCCGATATTAAAAAATTTTAAAAAATCGGATGTGGGGTTTTGCAGGGTTTTTTACGTGCAAAACCCCGGTTTTGTACTTTTCGCATATCGGAATCCAGGATACGTTTCTCTTAATTTCCGATATGAACTTACCGGTTAAGTTCAGTCTATGTCTTCAAAGTCTTTTACGTTTCAGGATTACAATCGTCTCGAAATTCAAAACCAGTTTACGGCTCCGGGTAACACAATTCTAAACGCACCTGACCGAATGTACTTTATTACCGAAATTGCAGCGAGTGGTGCGTGGACCATTCATGTAAAAGGGAATAACGCGGATCAGGATTTACGAAATTACGATCGTCATGGGTCAGGCGACAAACAATTCTTTCGGCCAATTTGTGCGAGTGAAGCAAGTTTTAACGGAGTTAGCGAAGTTTCCGGTTTCTGGATCAATGCAACGAAGGTTCTACACTAAACATGTTTTCTAACGCAAACACGGCACTCGTTAAAAAGAAGGTCACGGTTCACGGAAAAAACGGCGATTATCAAGCGTTTAGAAACACAAAAGTAAACGAAGACGTAAGAACTCCCCGCGAGAAAAAAATCGATCACGCAAGAAGTGAAAGAAACCGGATCAATTACAAAAATGAAAAATCGGAAAAAGAAATCCAAAGAGAGAAAGAAATTTCTAAAAGACACCTGGAATTTGAATCCCTTTCCAAAGAACAACGAAGAACGTACGGAACCGGTCCGAAACTTCCAAAACCGGGGATGATTATGCGAGTGTATGCGAAAGGTCGGGCAAACGTGGGAGGAATGCTTGCAAAAATCAAAGAAGTGGCTTCAGACGGAAAAAGTGTAGTCTGCGAACTGACAAGCGGCGTGACGCATACACTCCCGCTTGAGCACCTTGAATTTGCGAAATCCGGTCTCTTCTCCGATTGAAGTCAATTCCGCACATTAGAAGAATGAAATATTTTTTTGGTTGTTTTTTACTTTGAATTACGGATTTGACGGAGATTTAAACAAACAGGAAGAGGATTACGAGTACCACGATCTTAGTGCGTGCATTTATCCGGAACTTGTAAAATCCGATTCTCCTCTTCCAGGCTGGGGAACTCTCATTCATCCGGATGAGCTTCGTCGGATCATGTTTTTCGGGAACGAACCGCTTCTCACTACGCGCGGAACTCAACTTGAAGATTTCCAATTAAAAAATTGGTGTGACCAAACCGTTCGGGCATTTGCCTCTGAAATTGACTGGGATATTTATCCTAGGCTTTTTCGATCCCGTCCACTTGTTGGGCAATCCGGAAGATTTGATCTAGAACCTAAAACCGGTAGAATCGAAGGCTTTGCGGAATGGGATGACACATACGACTATGATCCTTCCAAAAGTTCGAATTTCTTTCTTAAACTGAGAAGAAAAAATATTTGTCGTCTTCATAGGTGGGTCTTAACGCTTCCTTGGAATGGGAATACGGTTCTTGACCTTACAAACCGAGCGACGATTCAATACAAAACGGGAATTTTACGTGCGGTCTTTACACGAGTCCCTTTCGGCAATGTCGGAATTTCTTCTATTGGAATTCAAGGGTTTCGTGCACTCAATCAAAATATTACAAACCTTCCCGGTGCCTATCAAGTTGATTATACTACCGGATACGACCATGCAACTCGAGTTCCAAGAGAACTAAAGGATCAAATTCTAAAATACTTTGCGATCTGTCTTCTGTCTTCGTACGGAGAAGGAATCATCGGAGGGATTGCGAACTATTCTACGTCGGTTGGTGTGATTAGCGAATCCATCGGGACGACTATGTCGGCGGAAAACGCATTTTTTGGGGCCAGAATCAGACAACTTGGTAATGAGCTTAAAGAATGGTGGAAGACTGCTAAAATTCGGTATACGGGATTTACGTTTGGAGTGTTGGGATAATGGATGAGTTTGATTCTTTAAAAGAAATGAAGGATAAAAACCTTCACGGAGTCCTTGGATACGCAGCGAGTATTCTTCTATTTCTTTCTCAATTCGCGTTTTGGTTTTTAAAGAAATGGAGAGAAGTTCTTTTTAAAAAAACGAAATCAAATCCATATACGGTAAAAGGTCCGTTTTTTCATTCGTTTGGGGAAGTGTCGCGTCTTGACATTTTTTTGATTAAAAATCTGTCTGTTGTATCTTCGGAGATTTTTTATCTGGACTTAGTTTCACTCTACAAATCTGCGCGGGAAAGAAATCTTGAGTCGATCAAGATCGAATTTGCACACTACGGAACGGTTTCTCTTCCCGCCAAACACGCATTGAAAAGGTTTCTTGATTACGTGACAGTGTACAACGGTCTTAGGCTTGTTTTGAAATTTCCGACGAATTCCCAAGACACAATCAATCTCTATTTTTCACTTCAAAGACATCGCGCAAAATCAAACGGTGGAAGAATCGAACTCTATTTGAATGACTATTCCGAAGACCGATCTAAAAATTTTTTAAAACGTTCACCGATACCGTAAGACTCGTTATTCTCTCCGACATGAATTACGAAACATTCATTCCTCGTTTGATTGCGGAAACAAAGTCGAGGTTTAAGGAGAGTGAAAACTTTCCCTTTCTTGATTTTGAAAAAGAAAATGTTCTCATCGGCGTCCGGGGAATCAGCGTCCTACAAAACAAAGTCGTTCTAAACGACGATTCTTTCGACAAGTTTAACGACATTCTATTCGATATCTACCCTGGCGGGAAATCTTGGGGAAGCAGAGTCGTTACGATTGATCCCGGTAAGGCTTCCGAAGAAACGTTAGAAAAGTACGGAGTAAGGGAAGGGGAAGCGCGAACGGAAGAGGGACTCTATCTTGTAAAAATCGGTTCGCATCACGGACACGAAGCTTTTAATCAAGGATCAAACTTCAATTTTAGACGCGACAAAGACGGAAATCATATTTGGTCAAGTGATGATCCAGTCTTTAGCGGAAAAATTGGTCTGAACATTCACGCACAAGGCACGACAAAAGAAAATGTAGGTGTATCGTCTCTCGGTTGCACGGTTACGAAATCTACTTGGGAAGAATCCGAATGGATTGAACTTATTTCCATTTTCAAAGGCGCGGAACTACGCGTAAAAAAAACAAATCCGCGCTTCCCAGGCTTTTGTTATGCGGTATTCAATCAAGATACTGCGAAAAAGATTTTAAAAGCGAGAACTAACTGAAAAAGAAAATTCCAGCAAACGAAATTCTTAAAGTCGATCCGAGTTCACCTGAAGCTGCTGAATACGAGAAAAGACTTTCAAACTCTTTTGTCGTAGAAAAAAATCCGCTTCGAATTACGAACCAGGCATTCTTTCTAGGGCTTTTCTTTCTCTTAATCGGTCTCTATCTCTTAAAAACTTCTCCGGATGCGAAAGTCTCCGAGGGGTTCGGCGCGGTAAGCGTTTATGGTCTTTTTTTAATTTCCGGTGTTCTTCTCATGTCTTGGTTTAAGACGGGAGAAATCCTAAAAGCCTTGGGAGAGTTTATCCAGAAAGCACGCGGCGGGGGAGGTTAGTCAAAGTCACGTAACACATTCAAACGTAATTTCTTTATTTTAACAAAAGGACTTACTCTTTGAATTCATATCTTACAAAACTAAAATCGTTTCTTCAAACGCACAAAACTTTTCTTATCTCGCGGGCGTTTCTTTTACTTCTCGTTTTTCTTTTTATCAAAGTCAACCGGATCGAAATCAAAATGAATTCGGATACTGATACGTTCGACAAAGTAACTCCTGTCGATTACTCGGTCGATCGGACCCGCCTTATCTGTTATTCGAGGCGGATTCCCGAAGAGATTCAGAAAACCTGTGACGGTGCTTTTCCTACGGATGCGGGGGAATAACCGATGAGATTCATGTTTATTTTTTTTCTTACCGGATTCATCGCTCTTAACTGTTCTTCTTTTACGAAACAACAAGAGACCTTTACTCCATCGCCCGTACGGGAAACCGGTTGTGCTAAATTCAAAGGTGGACTCTGGTTCCAATGCCTTGAGGGTTTACATGCAAGATGGGAAAAAATCGAATCTTCAAAGGCCGTCGTAACGCTTCTTTCTGAAACGAGAGAAGGAGAGTTTATTCGAAAAAAGAAACGGATTTGTTGGTCCGAGTATTTTTGTCATACCTACGATCAGGTAACTTACTCGCCTTCCTATTTTCAAAAAGTTTTAGGGACTTTAGAGATTGCGATTCCATCCCTTGCGATCGGCGTCCTCGTGGGTTTGTCCCTTTGACAAAAGGACAAAAACAAAACGTAAAACTATATCACGGCGATTGCTTCAAAATATTTCCTAAAATTCTCAACAAATCTGTTCAGTTAATTTTAACGGATCTTCCTTACGGAATAACCAACTGCGAATGGGACAAGGTTCTTGATTTATCAAGTCTTTGGAAAGAATATGAAAGAGTTCTAAAAGAAAATGGTGCCGTAGTACTTACAGCAAATCATCCTTTTACTACAAAGCTCATCAACAGTAATCCTAAATGGTTTCGATACGAACTCATTTGGTACAAGACGAAGGCTTCCGGATTTCTTCTCGCAAAGAAAATGCCCATCAAATCGCATGAAAACATTTTAGTTTTTTACAAACGATCGCCAATCTTTAACCCACAAAAATATACAATCGATCCTAAGTTTCAAAAAAAAGGAAAATCAAATATGAAACAATATTCCAATGTTTTTAATCTCAGTGGTCCGAAGCATGTAGAATATCAGTATTTGGATATAGGCGAACGCTTTGCCGATTCCGTTCTATGTTTCCCATCGGAAATGGCGAAAGGAATGCACCCGACTCAAAAACCATTGAGACTTATGCGTTTCTTAATAAAATCTTTTTCGAATCCCGGTGACTTGGTTTTAGACAATTGTATGGGATCCGGTACAACCGGCGTTGCTTGTATCGAAACGGAAAGAGGATTTATAGGAGTAGAAAAGGAGAAAAAGTTTTATGAATTAGCAAAGAAGAGAATTCAAAAGGCAAAAGAGATTAAAAGAGGAGAACTCCCTTGACAAACACGGAAGTTTTCTATTTGATTTTAAGTTATACTTTTTTCTCAACAATTCTTTTTTATTTTTCAATGGCGATTCTTTCACGTGTTGTTATCGATTCTTTCAATTTTTTTCTGTCGTGGTTTCGATCAGAAGAGGATCAAAACCACGATACTCCACAAATCAATCTTTCAAACTCTAATCGTAATTTAAGATTTCCTAATAAATAAATCTCGAATTACGAAGTTGAATGAGCTGGCACTTTTCGCAGGCAGTGGGAGGTTTTCCTTGCACTGACATTTCCATTGCCGGAAAAGGCGCCGGAATCGAAGGAAAACAATCAAGTCTTTGGAAAGAAATGTTTAGAATCATTTGCGAAGTTCGACCAAAATTCGTCTTCGTGGAAAACTCCCCAATGCTTACCAAACGTGGACTCGACAGAGTTCTTAGGGATTTGGCCTCGGTGGGGTTCAATGCAGAATGGGGAGTGTTGGGAGCGGATAACGCCGGAGCTCCCCATATTAGAAAACGAATTTGGATATTGGCGTACTCCGGTCGCTTGCGCTGGGGGAGAAATCTCGCAAGAGAAATTAAACGAAATCGTCGAAGGGAAAAAACGAGCCTCGGGGCATCGACAGCAGTTATGCTTAAAGGATCAGGTCCGAGACCCGAGGCTATGGCCGACTCCTACAGTTTCAGGAAACAGCAACCGGAAGGGGATTTCGAAAAAAAGCGGCGACGGACTTGCGACCGCAGTAAGGAAGTTTCCGACACCAACCGCGTCGATGGTCACGGAAGGCGATCTACTTCAAGCGCAATATCATTCAAGCCAGAGACCGGAATACCAAAGTGTGAATGGTGGGAGTCTGAACCCGAGGTGGGTAGAGTGGTTAATGGGATGGCCAATCGGTTGGACCAGCTCCGCGCCCTTGGAAACGGACAAGTACCGGAAGTGGTGCGACTTGCATAGAATTACTTAAAGAAGAATTCTAAAGACAATTAAATACATTCTTAATAATTAATTTATTTTCACCAACTTAAAGCGAACCTGTTGAGGAATTAAAACTTTATTGCAGTTGAGAATTTCAGACACGAATTCAAATTTGTATTTTGTTAACTGAATATTTCTTTTGAAGAATATTTAGTTAATCTGAATTATATCGAATGAGTATGAACACATCAAAAATTGAAAAAACAGGAATTGCAATCTTTGAATCTTTGCTGACAAATAGTGAATATTTGGATTCAGGAATAAATAAAGATGATCGCGGTCCAAGTTGGGACGGACATTTAATACTCTATTCAAAACCCAATACAAACAAAAAAGAATCTATAACAGGTAAGATTCCAATACAAATAAAATCAACGATGCGGAAAGCAGTTGTAAATGAATCAATAAACATTGACAGAAGTGATCTAAATAATTACTTAAACGATGGTGGTATTATTTTCTTAAGACCAATCTTTGAAAATGATAAAGTATATAAAATTTTCTACTGCTTGCTATTGCCGATTAATATTCAAAGATACTTAAAAGACGTCAGCCCTACGAAAAAGAAAATTAAGATTTCATTGGAAGAAGCCGAGAACGCGAAGAAAATAGAATTTATTTGTAAATTCTTCCTCGACAACCATTCTGAACAAAAGAATCTTTCAAACTATATTGATATAAATTCAATAGACCCAAAAGAAGAAATACAAATTATCGCAAAAACAATTCTAAAAAAGGATTTTCGATCATCCTTATATTCCCCAAATACTTTCTTTTACGCAAAACTCATAAATGGAATCACGGTTCCTATTAAAAATGAATTTAGCTCTTTTACATTTTCAGAAGTTGGCGAAGTTTTGCTTGATGACGAAGTCTATTTTAAGTCGTATTCTGTTGAATTCTCAAATTCCACTTCAAATATTTTGAAAATTAATAATTCTCTCACGATTACTATTACCGAAAACGATGTAGATGTAAATTTCAATAGTCCACCAGATTTACTATTTCCAGAGGCACTAGATTCTTTAAAGTTTTTAAAAGCGTTGTCCGAAGCAAAAAAAATTAAATTCGGAAATTCTAAGATAACGTTCAATGGTATTTTAAACTTTGGAATCTTTCAAGAGCTAATGGATCTTTATGATGATACGCGCGATCTTTTAGAAAATCTTGGTATTAATTACGATAAAGTTAAGATTAAAGAATTAAGCGATAATATTAAAACAATATATGCGATGATTTTCAATATGAAAAATTCAGATTCTTTATTTTTCGATTCTGTCCATGCAGCCATATTCACTAAATACACGTTACTAAATTCAACATTTCTTTTTTTATTTTTACGGAATCAAGACGGCAGCTATCGCAGCTACAATTTCATGGATAGAGTTATTGGATTCAAAGATTTTGTTATTCCTGTCAATAATCAACCTGTCCCTTGTAGTAGATTCCTATCGATAAAGGATGTAGAGCTATTATCCGCAATCAACGGACATAGTGACTTTGTTTTTGAAGATTTAAAAACTTATTTCACTTTCGAATTGATTCCTGAATATCAACGCTTCATGTTGAATTTACTGATCCCTACAAAAAAGAGTACCAAAAATATAACAATAATATCCCATTGTCATAATGCAAAACTTAGAAAGGGAAAAGTTAAAACGTTTGGAAAAGCGTAGATTGAAGGGAATTGCTCTATTGAAGAAAGGCTACACGTGCTACGGAGTATCAAAAAAGCTTGGAGTCAGTAAGCAATCGGTAATGCGTTGGCGAGAAAGATATGAATCGGAAGGAATCGAAGGAGTAAAATGGAATGGTCGACGAGGTCGACCGACCAAATTGACCATTTCAGAGAAGAAAGAATTAAAAAGAATCATCTTGAAAGGTCCGATCAGTAACGGTTATCCGAATGAACTTTGGTCAACGTATCGCGTATCGGAAATCATACGAAAAAAATTCGGAGTAACGTATCATCAAGATTACGTAGGAATTCTTTTACATCAATTAGGATTTTCGTATCAAAAACCTAAAAGAAGAGCGTTGGAAAGAGATGAAAAGGCAATTGAAACTTGGAAAACGAAAACTTGGCCCGGTATAAAAAAAAGCAGAGAATGAAGGGTTTAAGGTCATATTTTTAGATGAAAGCGGAATCAGCCAGAATCCATATACGATAAAACTTGGAGCTTAATCGGAAAGACACCGATCCTTCGTCACAAGATGTCTTGGAAAAAGTTATCAGTAATCGGTGCTATTTCTAAAAAAGATTTTCACTTCCAGATCATAACAGGCTCTGTTAAAAGCCAGGACCTTATTTATTTTTTAAATATACTTCTAAAGGAAAATCGCAAAAAGATTTTAATAGTTTGGGATAATCTATCTGCTCATAAAAGCAAAGCAATGAATGAATTTTTAAAAGCAAATGAGAAAAGGCTTCGAGTAGAATTTTTGCCTCCTTATGCTCCGGAGTTAAATCCGCAAGAATATATCTGGTGTCGTTGGAAGAAAAACTATATGGCTAATTTT
>NZ_AHMT02000049.1:0-5000 GCF_000243815.2 Leptospira alexanderi serovar Manhao 3 str. L 60
TTGATTCCGGTTATGCTAACAAGCTCTTCGAGAGTCATTCTCTTACCATCTCGAAGGTGGCGAATCAGATTCAATTTGAAATTCAGTCGAACCGTGCTTGGATTCATGAAAAAACCTACATCTCAAAAGTAAAAACGCCGCACATTCTGTAAACCGGAAATGTGTAGTATTTCTTATTTACCATAAAGTCCGCTTCTAAGTTGTCGTTTTATATTTTAAAGTTAAGAATGAAAATGTAGATTTTACTACTCGGACGTATGAAAATGGTACCAAGAATTAACGAGCGATTTTTGTAGAGATATAAAAGTCCTCACAAAATTGCGCCGAATCCAGAATTGTTGGCTTTTTTAAAGAAGATCTAACATTCTAACTTTTGAAACAAACTTATCACAGTATTTTATTCATGCGCCCGAGTAGTAAGTCCGCAATTTGAGTTTTTTTATAGAACCCATCTCAAAAATATCCTAGAATAATTGAAATCGGCATTTTAATCAAAGATAAAGTATTTTTAAGATAGTTTCTAGTTTCAGTATTTCTGAAAACCTGTGTCATAGAACGTTCGGATTGGGTTGGGATAAAACTCTAAGGGAAGTGCAAGAAGGCACATCCTGATTGACAATTTGAAACAAGAAGGGATTCTTTCAGAGATGCGAAAGATAATGTTACTCTTTCTACTCTGTTTACCAGTTTTATATTACATCGGAACCGTCCTAAGTTGGGAGAAAAAAAAGAGAATCCCGATCACTGGAGACGAGCCCCATTATCTAATGATCTCGGAAAGTATTCGAAAAGATGGAGATTTCAATCTCAAAAATAACTACGAGGAAGATCGGAATACGAAAAAAATCATTGGTCCGGTCGATGTGGAAAATCATACGATTTCAAAAGACGGAAAATTATACAGCATTCATTCGATCGGAACGTCGTGCGTCGCGTTGGTCGGATATTCGATTTTCGGAATTACGGGAGCTCGCATTAGTCTTGCTCTTTTGGCGGGGATTATTCCTTTTTTATTCTATCAGTTGGGTAAAATCTTTCATCTTTCGCCGGAAGAGGCTACCATAATCGCGGTTTTCTATTCCGTTAGTCTTCCGTTTCCAATGGCCGCGGGACAAATATTTCCGGATCTACCGACTGGAATTCTACTGACTTTCGTATTCACGATCCTATTTATGTTGGAAACAAAAAAAATATTCAAAAATAGGAATATTCTGTATTTTGCATGTGGAATAGGGTGCGGATGTTTGGCTTGGTTTCATACAAAAAATCTACCGATCGTAACGCTCCTCCTTTTTTGGGTTCTTTGCAAAAAGGAAGCGGACCCGAAATCCAAGGGAATTTTCCTCGGAACTACGCTCGTGTTCGTATTCTCTTTTTTGGTTTGTAATTTTTTATGGTTTGGATCAATTATCGGTCCTTATGGCGAAAAAAATTCTCCGCCTACGTTCGATCTAAATTTTTTCCATTGGGTTACGGTCTTTTTGGGTCTTTTTATGGATCGGAATCAAGGACTCTTTTTTCAAAATCCTATGATTTGGATTCCTGGAATCTTAGGAATTTTTTTCCTTATTCGAGATAAGGATTTAAAGCGAATCGGAATTCTTTTCCTGTTCGTATTGATTTTACAACTTGGGCTGAATGCGGGGCACCCTTGTTCCTACGGATGTCTTTCTCTTCCGGGTAGATTCCAATGGAGTTCTGCGGTTTTGTTTTTTCTTCCTTTTCTCGCAGGTTGGAAAATGCTGAGTTCTATTTCAAGAAGAGTAGCTTGGAAAATTTTCATCCTTTGTGTCGTTTATCAAATTTGGATCGGAAAATATTGGTTTGATTATACGAGTTCTTTATACCACGTAATGGAGCCCGACCCTCAAAAAAGACCCGGCTTTTTTCCCGAGAAAATTCTTTCTTATCTGCCGTCCTGGACGGACCCTAATTTGTCTTGGAAGGTCATAGTAAATTGGGTCTGGATTGGAATTTTTTTACTGCCGATATTATCATTGAGCTATCTATGGATTCAGAATAATCGTAGAGATAAAACGGTCTGAATCCGATAGTTGACAAAAAAATAAAAGGAGAACCGATCTTTTAAAATAAAGGACTAGAAAATTATCATGAAACTGAATTTGTATACAATTCTTCCAAAACTTACACTTGCCTATCATCCCGAAATCCAAAGTTACAGAATTCAACGTTATGCTCTTATACGTTCTCAACTCAGTATTTTGTCGCTCTCTCGCGTTCGTCCTGTCCAAATACTACGATCCTTAATGAACGGTAAGTCTATTTCGGTGCGGATTTTTATGTTTTCTTTTTTATTGAGCGTCGTTCTTTCTTCAAATTTGGTAGCTCAAGAAGAAAGTCAAAATGTAAAGGAAAAAATGGTCTGCCAGAAGATTGAACTTATTGTAAACGGACAAAGCTACGACGACGGATATAAATGTATTACTCCGGGAGCAATTTGTTATTTGGTGGAAGGACTTTCTTTGAGTTGTTTTGCAAATCCGAGTCCCGACTTGAATCAGCCGAAAACGAATTAAAAACCAGTCTCTAAAAAACTAAGAATTTAAAAAAGGTCGTTTATACAAATTTTCGACGTCATTGAGGAATTTTCGGTCCGAGCTCGATTACCAATTGTTCTTCCGGAACCGTAAGGTCGATCTTATCCACTTTTTCGGGAATTCTTCCGGATAAAACGTCCTCGGTGAGATTTTTGATTTTAGAAAGGATGGTTTCGTCCGTACAGTTCGATATGGAAATGATATTCGGAAGATCTCTTCCCCAAGAAAAACGAATTCCCGGACTATCCACAAAAAAAGATTCGGTGATTCCGTCTCCTTCCTTGTCGATCATGGTAAAGACTGTCGAATCACCCGCGACTACCACGGCCTTTTTTCCTTTTTTTATCTTATCCGCTTTTACACGAGTATTGGTCATTTCCCGGTTCCAAAGATAATAATATAATTTTCGAATTTGTGAATCGATCAGTTTGTCTCTCGCGGATTTATACAATTCTCCGTATTTTTTTCCGACTTCTTCTTCTCCTTTCATCTGTCCGTCTAGTTCTCTAGGAGTAGTGGAGTGAAGATAAAAATCGGGAATGCCGTTGACTGCATTCGTATAAAACATTTGGTCCTTTCTGTCTCCCGGATACGGATTTGTGGAGGCTCCGGGATTTTTAAGGAAGGAAATCAGGGTGTTTCTTCTTTCATTTACTTTTTTTCTGAGTTCCTCGACTCTAAAACGGATCGAACTTGTTTTGGGAGAATCTTTTCCGTAAAAACGTTCGGACCTTTCTAACTCTCCGCTTACAGCCCTTTCGGAGGAATAACTCTTCAACAGTTCCTCGTCATATTTCAAAAGTAGATCCAATTCTTTCGTTTTCTTTAAGGGTTCGCTGGATGTTTGATTCACCTCATTTTTGTTAGCTGAGGAAATTTGAGAAGTTGAGTCCTGTGCGGATGTTGTGTTCGGATTTGAGGTTGTGCCGGAGGCAGAAGATGTCTCGGAGGTTTTACTCGGATTTACGGTTCTTTCCGATTCGGGCAGTTTGTAGTATTCCGATTCCAATTCTTTGAGTCTTACGTAGTTGGAAATTTTTACGAGGTATTCTTTTTCTTTTTCCCGAACCTGATTCGGATCGTCGTAACCATCCTTCAACAACGTTAGTTGTCCTTTATAAATTATCATCAAAGTCGCTTCGGAGAAATCACGATTTGGATTTGTTCCGGATAGGGTTTTGCCATCCTTATCTACCAATTGGATGAAATGGAATGCGATGCGATCCGTTCGGAAGTCGGTGATGTTCTGAATATCTGGGGAAATCTGCAGATCGGAAGAAGAACTAAGACTTCCCCCGAAGATAAATAGAATGAGAAGATAAGTCGACAAAAGCTTTTTTTGCCGATCGGAAGCAAACGATCCGGAAAGTAGGATTTCATCTTGTTTCTAGTATCGGCCAAAAAGGGATCGGAAAAAGAGGATCAGTTCCTTTTATGGGACAAATTGAGAGAATATTCCATTCCGGGAATGCTTTCGGATAAACCGTCCAGCCGGTATTCCACGCTTTGAATGTCCTGAAAGTTCTCAAAAATGGTTTTTTCCAGAGCAAGAAAGGTGGAATCCAAAAGGGCCATTTTTTTACGGACGATCTCTTTTTGTTTTTCGTTTTCGTTCATCCGACGCGCGTACGTGTAATCGATCCTAAACTTCATTTCGGAAAGGATTTCCTGAAGTGTAGATTTTCTAAAATCCAGAATCAGAATCCCTCCGTTTTTCCAAATCGCTTTTACGGCGTATTGGATTTCGGGAAGACGCTTTATGCTTTTATAATATTCTCCCTTGTCGTTTGTCAGGGTCTTATCGAAATAAGAGGACTCGCTGATCTCTCCGATCAAGGTCATCGTTTTGTGTCGGAATTCCTCGTTTTCCAAAAGAACCTTTCTTCTGATCGGAAACACACGACGTTCTCCGTCGGAAGCATAGAGTGTAATTTCGGTTCTATGATCTCGGTTACCAACGTCGTAAAGAGAAAATGGAATAAGAGTAATAAAAGGGCTGTTCCCTGTAAGAATGAATGAGGTGAAAAATAAAATGATTCCTATCCAAGCATAAGTGAGAAACAGCGTTTTTTGAGAAATCCCGTCCTCGGTCGCGATGCGGAAAAGCCAGAGATATCCTTGATTGATTTTTTCTCCCGCGGTTTTAATCTTTTTCCAAATTGCGTCTCTGATTGCGATCGCAGGTTTTTTAATTTTTTGCCAATTCATATCCTCGAATTCCTTCTACGATGCTTTTCGCTATCTTAACTTGTAAACTTTTACTCTGCAAAAGTTTGGATTCTTTTTCATGAGAAAGATACCCCATTTCCACGAGAACCGCAGGCATGAGACTTCCTCTGAGGACCGAAAAATCCGCTTTTTTCACTCCTCTGGACAGGATTTGAGGTTGAAGCTTTTTTTTCATCTCCGATTCCAAGGACCTGGCCAAGATTCTACTTCTTC
>NZ_AHMT02000049.1:10000-47500 GCF_000243815.2 Leptospira alexanderi serovar Manhao 3 str. L 60
AAAAACTTTCCAGAGACGTGGAGGAGTTGGGGGAACTCGGCTTTTTGGTTCGTTCCACACAGGAGGGTTACGTTCTCGATCGAAACGTATCCAATCGGGAATTGCGATTGGAAAAGGAGGAATTGCGGGTGCTCGCAGAAGCGATTCTTAGATCGTATCAAGAAACTCCTTCTTTGGAACTGTATTCTTTGTCTCAAAAGTTATTCGAGGGAAAACTCGACGTTTATCCCGAATTGGAAATGGATCTGAAAACTCAAAAGTCGTTGAGTCAAGTGGAAGGAAACGAGTCGGAAGAGCTTTTGAAAAAACTTTTAGAAGCTTTAAAAACGAAATCTCCTGTTCAATTTCTATATTATAAAACCTTTCCGGAAGAAACCTATCGGGTGGAAGTCGATCCGATTCGGTTGATTCGAAAAAATTCGGAGGACTATTATCTTCTCGCGTACGACAGAAAAAAAAGAGAAAGAAGGAGATTCATTATTCCCAAAATCACGAGGGTGGAAGCGATCGCGGAAAATCCTCTTTATCAACCTCAAGGACAAAAAAAGGAGAGTTCACAGGATTGGGTTTTGCATCCTGCTCTCTTTCAGGTACATGATCCGATTGAAGTCGAATTAATTTGTGATCCGGAATTCTCGTACAAAGTTCGAAATTCAATATCAGAAATTTCTTATGAAGAATTTTCCAGAGATTCGTTTCGACTTAAGGTCACGAATAGGGAAGGACTTTTCCCGTTATTGATCGAAGCGAGAGATTCGATTCGATCAATTCTTCCGGCGTCCGTAGCTTCGGATTTCAGGAAGTATATGGAACAAATCGCAATTAATTACAGATCCTTATGATTGTGGCTGATTTATTTTAAGGCTTTGGGGACAGTCTCTAAATTTTTACCTAAGATCTAAAGTTTGAAACGGAGAGAAGAATATTCACCATTCTCCGGTGTTGGGCATGGATACCCAAGGTTCTTCCGGTGGAAGTGCGTGTCCTTTTTGGAGAAGTTCGATTGAAATGAGATCAGGGGAACGAAGGAAGGCCATTCTTCCGTCTCGTGGAGGGCGATTGATTATGATTCCTCTGGAAACGATTTTGGAACAAGTTTGGTAGATATTTTCCACTTCGAAAGCTAAATGGCCAAAGTTTCTTCCGCTTGTATAGGGTTCTTTTTGTCCCCAGTTATAAGTTAGTTCGATTTCGGGTGCGTCGGTTTCTCCGGTCGATAGGAAAACGAGAGTGTATTTGCCTTCAGGATGTTCTTTTTTACGAACAACGACGAGTTCTAGAGTTATACAGAAAAAATCCAGAGCTTTTTCAAGGTCTAAGACCCGTATCATAGTGTGAAGGTATTTCATAATAATCTCTCCTTTTCCAAATCTTCACGATTTTGGGAATGGCAATTTGTAGAATTGAAATTTTTTTAGATTTGTTTTTTTGGGGAGATTTTGTGGGAACTCCCAAAGTTTTTTCAAGGTGAGTTTTGGTTTTATCTTATTTTTGCGGATTTTGGGAGAATTTTTTTCGACTTTAAAGTTTCAGGATTTTACTTCCTTTTGAAGTACTAAAAAACGTGAGTTCGTGGAGAAAATGAGAAAGAATTCTCTAAAAGTAGGAGTTCCTACAAGTTTAGAATTGTTCGTAAAATCGTGATTTGTGGTAGTTCCCACATTTTAAGAATAGATTTACAAAGTTCAGATTCCAAGTTGTTTTAGAAAATGAAACATGGATTCTTACGACCCTGCTCACGTTAAAAAAGTGGGAACTCCTATGGTCAACATAGGAAAGTGAGAATACGGATAGAATTTTTGGTTCAGTATTAAAATATGTCTCTTTATACAAATAAGATAGAATCATATAATTCCCGTTTTGTTTGGAATTTGTAAAACTCCTTTCTTTTTCATAGATTTTCCTAAAAACGTAAGTTCGGCGTAAGAACGTTTGGGCGAATAAGAAACTAAAGTGCAACGACTCCCTGAACTCAGGCGCAGAGCTTTCCTGAACTCAGCAAACACCTTCCTATGGGTCGGTGTTTAGGTCGCTCTGCGGGTCGTCGTCGCAGCTCGCGAATTTCATAGATAAAATCGCTCGCGACCGCGCTTTAACTCAATGTTGCTGCCTACGATCGCAACATAATAATCGCTTTCGCATTTTGTTATATCGAACTCACGTTAAAAGAGCTCTATTTTGGCGAATAAGATTTGGTGAATTTTTAAAAGACTTGATTTTAATTTCGATAAGATCTTTCAATTTTTAGAAAATTTGTTCAATATATTCTCTGTTTCTAAAAAATAGATGCCTAAAAATTAAGCAATAGCTACTTAGTTAAGCATTTATTCAAATTTTTTCCAAAATAGAACTTTGTTTAATTATAATGAATATAGATTCCTCATTTGTAAAAGTAATTTAGAAAAAAATTGTTTATAAAATGAAAGTCACTGTATTGAAGCTTGGCAATCGTATTTTGATTGCACATACTTTTATATATTGTATTTGTTGGAATCAATTTCAGAAAAAAATTGTAAATACTAAGCTTATTAGAATAGAAATGTACGGTTTCCGGCCATTTTTAGTCAAGAGTGCTTCATAGAAATAGAATATGCAGAATTCATAAAGTGTTCGAATGGGTTGTTAAAAAAAGGAAGTGCAATTTTTTTTTGATTTATTTCTTAAGGCGGTAGGTCAAGTTAGTATTGGGGATTCGTTCTTCGAAGAAAATGTTCATCTGAGGTTCAATAATGAAAATAAACAAACTGATTTCTATAATTTCCCTTCTCGGCTTGTTCGCTACAAGTTCTCTATTTGCGGTGTCGGAAGAAGTTGAAGATCAGCTTTTGGAAAAGGCAATCTTTGAGAGTGCGGTTACTAAAGAACAAAAGGCTGCGGTTGGAAATTATTTGAAAGCGATTGCGCAACAAAAGGCGAATAGAGCCGAAGAGCTTCGAGAACTTGCAAGAAGATCTACCGGCGGAAAATTTCTCGCAAGTAATGTTCAATCTCAAAAATATCTGAAGCAAGCCCAATTACTGGAAAAAGAAGTTCAAAGATACCAATCTGTTCTTGGAAATTTTTAATTCTCCATTCATCTTGTTTGATAGACCGAGACTAAAAAGGCGCCTTTCAGGCGCCTTTTTTATTGCAATGAATCGTTTGAGATTTATGGGAAGTGGACACATTGAATGAAAAATATGAGCGTATGTATTCCTTCATCTTATGAGTACAAATGAATTTTGGAATAGGCAAACCAAACATTCGATTTAATCGGGCTCCTCGATCTGAAACGTAAAAATGGAACGATCTTCGTGTTGGAAGACGTAAATATCCGGAACGGAAACGAAATCAGAGTCTGTCCCAAAACTTTAAGAATGTGGGAACGTTTTAGATGTTAGTGGATAGATTTCAGAGATCAGATTTCAGTAAATTTACAGAAGAGAAAAATTAACCTTTGTTAAAGTCTGATCCATCTATTAGGAAAATGTAACTGAACCCTGACTCCTATTCACTGATTCCTAAAACGTGGGAACTCCTACGTTTTATTACGAATTTAGTGAATGATTGTAACTGATTTCTTTTAAGGTTTTTTGGGTGGGGTTATAGATTAAATAATTATAATATTTAAATATTTTATTTTAAAGTCCGGAGGCAGTACCCGGGTAAATTTGAGAAGCTAAGATGAAAATAAAAATGCTGACAGCGATTCCCATTGATGCAAGCAACACGTCTTTTCCTACCTTTCGAAACGTTTCCAAGTAAGGAAGATCCCTAAAAGTCATGAAGTTGAGAATGATTTCCCGACCTGCGAGCATTCCTAAAAATACCCAAGTGGTCGACATGGGCATTTGGCTCCATTCATGAAAGACAATCAGAATGGTGCCGTAAACCAAATCCACAATTGTTGCGGCTTTGGACCATTGAATATCCGATTTTTCAGTTACAATTTCTTGAATAGTTCCGCCGTTTGTATAAAGAATGATTCCTAAAGCAACGACAAGTATTCCGACTGCGAGGATAAATTCTAAGATGGAAAGTTGTCTGGGAAGATAAATTACAATGTTTGCCGCGTCTTGACGTAACCAAGCGATCCAAAGATAAATTGTGGATAACCATTGAAAAATAGCCCAACGTTTTTCACTTCTAGGATCGGGAATGTGATCTTCAGTATATTCTTTCGGATCGATTTTTACCAAAACTCCCCAAACAAAAATTGCAACGCAGAATGCGATTCCGTAACCGAAAAAGGATTTGGTCAGCATCTTTTCGATATTACTTCCGCTGAAAAGTCCCAAGATCAAAAAGGTGGTTGAAATAGGAGACTTCAGTCGGGTGATTACGACTAGAATCAATGGAGCTAAAAGTTGTATAAGATTGAATCTTCGAACTTCTGGAAAATTTTCCAAACGCCCGAAATGAATCTGGAAATCATTCCAAATCCAAGTACCTAAAAAAATGATAACGACGGTCCCTCCTAAAACAATTAACTTTGAGACCCAGTGAACTGCTCTTTTACTTTCTATAAAAGTTCCGATTGTTTGTACCGCGTCGTTTCCGGCTACGGAAAATGCGCTGATAAAAAATGCAAACCAGCCTAAATAGTAAGAGGGAGATCCGAATTGATAAGCGACAACCATCAGAATTCCGGCTATCGCGACCAAAGAGTAAAATCGGATTTGATCTCGGATACTAGGGTGTTGAAAATCTATTTCATTTTGTTTCATCAGGAAAGATATCTCTAAGCGAATGCTTAAAAAGATATTAATAAAACGCTAGAACTCCCGTCAAGGGGGTTCCGGTGTGGTGTGTTTTAATCTAGGAAACGTTTTCCGTATTTGGATTGTATGTCATGAACGTCGAAGAGAATGAAAAAGTCGATGGTTTTAAAAACCTTGTCCCAAGCGGGGATTCCGCAAATTTGAGAACCCGCTCTGATATATCCCTTAATCAAGGCCGGAATTCTTTTATAAACGGCTTTCATATCATCCACTTGATAGTTCGGATCTAAGCCCGGAATTTCAAAACCCGGAAGAGGAATTACGTCGAATTCTTTTCTTACAAGAGCGTTTTTATATTTTAAATAAGCGTAAACTTCATTAGCGGATTGCGTGTCGGTATGATGAATTGAACCGCATCCGAAAAGATATCTAACGTTATGTTTCTGCATATAAGCTCCTAACCCGGCCCAGAGCATTGAAATCACGGATCCGTCCCTGTATTCAGGGTGAACACAACTTCTTCCTATCTCTGCGGTTTCCGCGTCCAATTCGTAAATTTTAGTGATATCGAATTCATTGTCGGAATAAAAGCCTAGGTTTTGTTTTGCAACGGATCTACGGAGAATTCGATACGTTCCAACGATTTTGTTTTCTCGGTTCTTATCGATCACGATTAAATGATCGCAAAAAAGATCATACTCGTCTCTGTCTTTGCGCGTTGCCGCGGATTGGGGAAGCCCTTCGCCCAATTCTAGATTGAAAACTTCATAACGAAGTGCGAGAGTGCGCTCTATTTCCAACTGGTTTTCGGCGATTCGAACTTCCAGTTTTCGTTCTGTTTTGGTATTATTACCTACGAAATTTGTTCCCATAGTAGCATCCTTCGATTTTAGATAACCCATTATTTTGTTCGTTCTGTTTATGTTCAGATTACATGAGAAATAAATTTCCATGACTGGTTCGGTAAAAAAGTGAACTTCTAAAACCTCGTGAAAATCATTTAAAAAGGTTTTAAACGATTTTTTCTAAAGATTTGTCGGGGAGATTTTACTGATCTCTATATAAAGGGGTACCGCTAATTTTAGCATAAATCCCCGTTTAGACACAGAATTTTGAACACTCTATTATATAGGGATGAGTAAAGTTGTAAATAATGTGAGTTCGGGAGTGATTCATTTTTCTAAAAAAGTTAAGATCTGAATTTTGCAGATCGATTCCTAAAATGTGGGAACTACCGCGAATCACGATTTTACGAATAAATTCTAAAATTTTAGGAGCTCATACTTTTAGAAAATTCTTTCTCATTCGCCAAACTCACGTTAAAGAATCTTTCTTTGAAATCTTTAAGAGAAAATCACCTATCATAATAGTTTTTTGTAATATAACGTAAACTCTTAGGGTGAATGTGACGAGGCTTACAAGCGATCAATGAAGCACAGCGACAATTTTTAGAACGGCTGTGTTTTGGTATTAAGGAGTTCTATAAATTTTAGTACCGTAAGTTTTTATTGCAAAGCGCCGTTGGAGTGTAAAATATTCGGTGTTTCGTTATATAGTTCTGAAGAAATTTAAAGCTTTCTGCATGATCTTTTCATATTCAGTTTTATCAAAGAAAATAGATTCCATATTTGTTAGTAAATACGGTTCTTCATAACCATTTTCATATGCAAAATCACTCCATATATACTTTGAACTATCAAGTGTAATCTTGCAAGCATATGCGCCACAACCTATATCCCCACATTCAGGACAAATATAAATTAAAGATCGTCCAGAGTCAGTTTTAGGTAGCTGTAAAAGTAATAATTCTTTATAAATATCTAAGTTATCAAACCCTTTCACAAAACAGCCCATGAAATCACTATCTTTGTCGAGTTTATGTAGCAAGGATTTTTTATTGATTAAAAAATCAAGAGATGAACGTTCGGTTGTGTAACTTGAACTCGATGTAAATCCTTTTCTGTTTAGAATCGTAAAACCAAGTTGTGATAACATTAACATTAATATCCTGAATACAATTATTGAAAAATTAATTTTCTTCTAAAACGAATAGGAAAAACCGTTTGTAGATATTGGTTTTTCAAAAACTCTAATATTCCTTTTTGAACATCAATTTATCTTTTTGTTCGTTAAAAACAATAAAGTTGTTGAAAAATTCCGTGACTCAGATTAACAAAACCGCTTCAAACGCCCATTCCAATAGGGCAGAAACGGATAGAGAATTAATTTTTCAACAACTCTAATATCCAAAATTTTCGCCTAATTATGTTTCCGCAACGCTTAATTTGATCGTATCTAAGATCTTACTTACTTTTTTATCGAACTTCTTATTGAAGACGAAAGAGTTTAAAGTTTTTTCCAAAAACAGAATCATTTCAACCGCTTTCCATTCAAGAACGTTCTTATGATTACGAACTTTACCGGAGTGAAGATGGGTGGAAATTCCACGAATGGATTCGTTTTTAAAATCCCTTCTTAGGGCAAAAAACAGAGCTTGCGCTTCCGGGGTTAGGAAGCGGAATTTTTTAGAAAATAAAACGGCATCATGAAAATACTCGGGACGAATTACCGCGCCGTTCAATCGAAGAGACAAGATTAAGAATCCTATAAAATCGGAAATTTGGTGAAAGATTCCAAGCCCTGGAACGTCTTGTCCGGGATACAGCCGATTTTTATCCATAGATTGATATTTCGGATGACGTGTCTGTAACCAATTGATGATGAGATACTTTTCCTTAAAGTAGTAATCGTTGATTTCTAACCTATATTCTTGTATGCTCAGACGAAGATGTAATAAGATCTCCTTATCGAAAATTAATACGAGCCTTTGAAAGTCCTGTCCCATACCCGAGATTTCAAGTTGAACTTTTTGATAACCTTTCTTTCGAATTTCTGGAAGAACTCCGGTGATTTCCAACAACTCCAAAATATTCTCTCTTGTTAAGGAATTAAAAAGATTACCCTCTTGAAACGAAAAAATCGAATCATCTAAACCGACAGTTAGGAATTCGTCGTATACGAAGTCGAAAAATCTAGGGTTATTATAACTCGATTTAGCCATATAAAGTATAGAAGGTTTTTAAAACGAAATCTTCTTGTTTTTTGATTCTATCAAGATCTTTTAGTATTTCTTTTTTTTTCAAGGAGAATCCTCGGTGAAAAAAGAATGATTCAAAGTCGAATGTAGTAATCGGCATACAAGTATGCAATCTTACAAAGCTGAATTTCAAAACCAGGTTCGCCCATACCGTTTGTCGTTCGAATCGGAATAACCCAATATCGTGTTTTCCAACTTTTCGACTTATTTTTTTGAACGTATCGAACCTGCTTGTAAACGGTTTTCGTTTTGCCATCCGCAAAGACTAAGACTCAGTTCAATCATATTCTTCGGTGCTCTACTGTGTGTTCGTTACAAAAACTGAGGAAAAAATTTCCGAAAAAACTTGCGGTTCCAATATCGTTTTTTCCCGTTTTAGTTTTTTCTTCAGAGAATAAATTATCGGCTATAGATTTCTTCGAATCTGCAGTATATACGAATACCCTAATTCGTTTTAAAAATTAGGATGAGATAGAGAATAACTCATATTTGTAGTTTTGTCGTAAATTCTAATGGGCTTCGTCCCAGTTAACTCCGAATTTTCCTTCCACAAGGATTGGAAGATCCAAGGGCATCGCATTTTCCATATGTTTTTTCATGGAGGTTTTGAATTCTTCCTTTTCTTTTTTGTGAACTTCGAAGACAAGTTCGTCGTGAACTTGCAATAACATTCTGGATCTGTAATGTTTTTTCTCGATGTCCTCGTGGATATTAATCATCGCAATCTTTATCATATCCGCGCTTGTTCCTTGGACTGGGCTATTGATCGCGATTCTTTTTGCCGCCTCTTTCGCGGATTTGTGAGTACTGTTAATGTCAACTATTGGACGACGACGACCGGTTAACGTTTGAACGTAACCGTTTTTTTCGGCAAACTCTACCATCGACTCCATATAACTCTTCACTCCCGGATATTGTGTCATATAACGTTCGATAAATGATTTTGCTTCGTCTCTCGGAATTCTAAGGTTGCGGCTGAGTCCGTAGGGGGTCACTCCGTAGATTACGGAAAAATTAACGACCTTGGCCTTATCTCTCATTTCGGGTGTGACTTCTTTTTCGGGTACTCCGTACAGAGCGGCTGCGGTTCTTATATGAATATCCAAGCCGTGATTGTACGCTTCCAACATCGCGGGATCCTTGGATATGTGAGCCATAATTCTAAGTTCAATCTGAGAATAATCCAAACTTAAAATTTCATACTCATCGGAATCAACGGTAAATCCTTTTCGAAGTAGCCTACCTTCTCGGTCTCGAATCGGAATGTTTTGTAAATTCGGATCCGTAGAAGATAATCTTCCCGTGGCCGCGATTGTTTGATTGTAACTTGTGTGAATTCTTCCGGTTCGAGGATTTACCATTTTTGGAAGAGCGTCTACGTACGTGGACTTGAGCTTGGTGTACTTCCTATAATCCAAAAGTTTTTCTACAATCGGATGTTCTCCCAGCAGTTCTTCTAATACTTCGTGATCGGTGGAAAAACCGGTTTGAGTTTTTTTGACGATTTTTAATTTTAGATCGTCGAAAAGAATTTTCTGTAGCTCCTTCGTAGAAGCGATGTTAAACGATCTACCTGCTTGTCTGTGAATTTCGGATTCCAGGTGACGGATTTCACGATCGAAGTCACGAGCCAATTCCTCGAAATAAGGAACGTCGAGAGCGATGCCGGTCTTTTCCATCTTCGCGAGTACGGAAATCAAAGGCATCTCTATATTCCGTAGAATCGGTTCCACTCCCGATTCCTTGATTTTCTTCCGAAAAATTTGGTAGAGTCTAAAGGTAATATCTGCGTCTTCGGCCGCGTATTCCGCAACCTGCTCCGGATCGATGTCGGTCAGCTCTTTCTTTTTCTTTCCCGTGCCGACAAGATCGTCGTAAGTGATCGTGTCGTAATTCAAAAGATCTTTTGCAAGAGCGTCCATGTTATGACGTCTTCCTTCTGGTTGGATTACGTAGGAAGCGAGCATCGTATCGAATTGGATATTATTCAATACAAAACCATGATTTTCTAATACGATAAGATCGTATTTGATGTTTTGTCCAACTTTCGGAATTTGACTGGACAATATTGGGCCCAAATGTTCTTGAACCTCCTCCAAGCTGAAGGACTTATCTTGAAATAAGGAAGCGTTATTTTTTACGGAAACGTAGAAGCCTGTTTTTTCTTGATTGGAAAAGGAGATTCCCAAAAGTTTCGCCATAGCGGGATTTGGCGAAGTGGTTTCCGTATCTACCGAAAGAACTCTGGATTTCAGAAGTCCTCTGCAAATTTTTGAAAGCTCTTCTATGGTCGTTATGAGTTTATAAGTTCCTTTTTCTCCGGCGGGAATTGTTTGGACTTCCTGTGTATCGGTGATAGTTTCGGAATCTTTGGGGACCTCTTTCCCTGCGGATTTGGCGAGGTCTCTCGAAAGAACGTTATAACCCTGTGATTTGAAATAAATAATCGCATGGTCCGATTTGTAATCGGGCGTCTCTATATCCTTTTCTGTGATTCCTAATTTCAGATCCCTTCGAATCGTTGCGAGCTGTTTGGAAAGATAGGCGTTTTCTTTTTGTTCCGAAAGTTTCGTTTGCATCGAAGGGTTTTTGATCTTATCTAAATTTTTATAAATCCCATCTAAAGTTTTGTATTCCTGAAGAAGTTTGGATGCTCCTTTGTCGCCGATCCCTTTCACACCGGGAATGTTATCTGAAGTGTCGCCGACGATTCCCATATAATCGGGGATTTGTTTTACGTCTATGCCCAATTCTTCCTTTACCCATGTGGAATCGATTTCCACGAATTCGGTGACTCCTTTTTTTCCGCGAAGCATTTTTATATTCTTTTTTTCTAATAATTGATATAAGTCCTTATCCCCGGAAAAGATCAGAATCTCTTTCGCAGTTGTTCGGTACGTTTCACAGAGAGTTCCGATGATATCGTCGGCTTCGTGACCTTCCATTTTCAGGACTTTAAAGCCGATCTTTTCGAGGGTTTCCATCACTTCCTTTATCTGAGGACGAAGATCCTCCGGCATGGGTTTCCGATTGGCCTTGTAGTCCTCGAAAGTTTTTCCTCTTTCCAGGGGGCCTCCGGGGTCAAAGGTCATCGCTACGTGGGTCGGAGTGTAATCCTGAAGAAGTTTAAAAAGCATTTTAAAAAAACCGAATGTAGCTCCGCTGGGCTTTCCGGTTTTGGAATTTGTGAGATTGGAAGCCCCGAATGCGTAATACGCTCTAAATACAAATGCGTGCCCGTCGATGATAAGCAGACGTTTCATTCTTTTTCTCCGAAGAGTTCTTCGCCTAAAAAGGAATAATAGGCGAGTTCCGTTTTCCGAATCGTGTTTTTGATGGAGAATCTTTTTACGGATTCTTTGTTGAAGCTTCCGAACGTTCTGCGAAGTTTTACGTCATCCATAAGGATTTCATAATATTTTGCTAAGGAATCCGAGTCTCCGACTTCTGCGAGAAAGGCTCCTTTTTCGTGGGTCAGCATTTCTCCGATTCCTCCGCCTTTGGTCGCGACAATTGGAAGACCGACCGCCATGGCGTCTAATATAGAAGTTCCGAGTCCTTCTTCCTTGGAGGTCAACGTGAAAATGTCGAAAAGAGAAAAGATATCCGGAACGTCGGTTCTATAGCCGGTGAAAATTATTTTATCGGAAATCCCTAATGTATCGGCGAGGTTTTCCAATTCTTTCCTCAGTTCGCCTTCGCCGACAATAAAAACTTTGAAATTCTTGGAAGGATCGATCTTTGCAATTGCGTTCAAAAGAGTTTTTTGATCTTTGTGATCTACAAGTGCGGCCACATTCCCGATCACGATCGTATCTTTTTTGATTGAAAATTCCTTTTTGTAGAGAGTCGGATCGGGTAGTTTTTTCGTAAAAGAGAAATCAATTCCGCTATGAACAGTGACGGCCTTTGCGGGATCGACTCCGTCTCGAAGTAGGATTTCACGAATTCTATTGGATACGGTCAGGAAAAGATCGTTTCGTTTCGATTTGTATTTCCAAATTGAAAATAAGTTTTTTCTAATACTGAAATCGACTCTTCGGGAAACTACGAGTTTTGTATCGGGAAGTTTTGATTTTGCAAACAAGGCAAGCGTATGTGCTTTTGCCGTATGCGTGTGAATGAGTTTGATTTTTTTTTCCTCAACTACCGCTCGGATTGCTTTGACGGATGCAAGATCCCATTCTCCCCTCATGTTGAGAGCTTGGAACGAAAGCCCATGGTCGGAACACCGTCCTTCCAGAGCTGATCCGGGTTTGCCTACGATGAGTTGGGGGATTTTTCGCTTTTTTAAGCCTTCTGCCAAAAGTAGGAGTTGTCTTTCTCCCCCTCTCCAGCCTGTTTCCGTGTCTATGTGTAAAATCACCGGCTCAGTTTCCAGCTACCTATCATTTCTGCAAGGAATCCTTAAAAAATCACTGGACAGAATGGCTCTGTTTTCGCGAAAATTGTTCTAATATATTAAACGATACTCAAGGAAGAATGGAATGTGTGAGCTTCTCGGTATGAGCGCGAATGTCCCGACAGATATTTGTTTCAGTCTGACCGGTCTTGTACAAAGAGGAGGGAAAACAGGACCTCATAAGGATGGATGGGGGATTGCGTTCTATGAAGGGAAGGGACTTCGGATCTTTCACGATCCATCGCCGGGTGTAGAATCTAAAATTGCCGCCTTCGTTCAAAAGCTTCCGATTAAAAGTGAAATTGTGATCAGTCATATTCGCAAGGCAAACCACGGAAAAGTGGACCTAAAAAATACACATCCATTTGTTCGGGAATTTTGGGGCTTTCACTGGACTTTTGCTCATAACGGACAGTTCAAAAAAATCAAAGAAAAATCCCTCGGTGACTTTCAACCGGTTGGAAGCACGGATTCGGAATATGCGTTCTGTTGGCTTTTGGGAAAGTTGAAGAAGAAGTTCAAAAATCCTCCTAAGAAAGAAGCCGAACTTTTCAAAGCAGTCGAATCTTTGATGTGGGAACTACATCAAAAAGGAGTCTCCAACATTCTCTTCAGCGATTCCAGAAATCTATACACGTTCTGTTCCACGAAACTTTCCTGGATCACCCGAAAATCTCCCTTTGGAAAGGCCCGACTTGTCGACGCGGATCTCAGCGTGGATTTTCGAAAAGTCACAACTCCGGGAGATAGAGTCACTGTGATCGCAACTAGGCCTCTTACTTCTAATGAAGAATGGATGATCTGTCAACCGGGCGAGTTTTCCGTTTGGAGAAAAGGTCAAATCGTATTTTCTAATCGGTGAGAATGGATTTGTCGGAATCCAAGCAAGTTCCACACTGACAGAAATTCTAAATAATCTAAGTTCACTCAGATTTTTTGTCTAACCAAGGGTAGATGTAATGAAAATTCAATTCTCAGCTATGGACTATCGTTCGGACGATACATTCGAAAAGGCCGATTATCAGTTCGAAGGAAGTTTGGAAAAAGGTTGGGACATTTCCAGAAACGGAAAAGAATATCTCCGTCTAGGCCCGGGTTATAAACTTTTAAAATCCAAACTTTGCGGAGTTTGCTCCACGGATCTTTCCCGACGATTTCTTCCATTTCCGCTTCCGCAAGTAATCGGACACGAGGTCATCGCGGAAGACGTCGAATTTCGCGACGGGATCAAACAAAAATACGTTGTCGAGATCAATGATACGTTTGAAGCAAGGGGAGAAATTCCTTTCGATGAATTTTGTAAGGAAGGAATTCCGTCTCACAGTCCCGAAAGAAAGGTTTTAGGCATCGATAGGCTTCCGGGCGGATTCGGTCCTTACATATTGGCTCCTCAAAGTGCGGCGATTCCTTTTCGAAATCTTCCCGATAAAACAGCGGTTTTGATCGAACCATTTGCCGCTTCTTTACAAGCCGTGATTGCTTCTCCGCCTAAAAACGGTGACAACGTTGCGGTCTTAGGTCCGAGAAGATTGGGAAGTCTTGTCGTATCTGCGTTAGTCGCCTTTAGAGAGTATTCCGGAATCCGGTTTAAAATTTCCGCTTTAGCGAGACACGATCATCTTTTAAAACTTTCTCTCGATCTGGGAGCGGATGAAGCCATCGATCTCCGAAAAGAAAACATCAAGTCTCTCAAAGACCGTTTTGCGATTGTCTATGACACAACGAGCACTACGTCTGGCTTTGAAAGTGCGCTCCAGCTTTCAAATAGAGAGTTACATCTTAAAACCACGAATGGACAGGAAGTTTTCGGTGTCAGAAAGCTTACGGAGCTGGTCGTCGACGAACTATCCCTTTTGAAATTCACGGATGAGAATTTGGGTTTTCACTGGGAAAAAGAAGTTCGCTCCAATCGAACCGTTTATATTGCGCCTAACGCTGGAAAAATCTCTCTACCGTCTCACTTCAAGGTATATTACGGAAGCGTTGAGGAAGCTGAAAAAATCCTTTTTTCCGAGGATTTCGAAGGTCACGTACCCCGTTTCGATTTAGGAATTGCAGGAACCGCCGAGGAAATCGATCTTTTGATTCGCCCGAGCCATCGTCACGAGAATTCTCTCATTCGCCCAAGAAGCGCAATTCTTTTCAAAGGGGAATCCAAGGGAAATCATCTATTAGAGTTTTTGAATGCTGGTAAGTCGATTCGTTCTTCCCGATGTGGGGATTTTCATCTCGCTATCAAACTCCTGCAGGAAAACGGAAAAGTTTCGGAGGCTCTGGAGAAGAATATGGTGACTCATATTTATTCTCCAGAAAGTCTTTCTCAGGCGTTTACGACCGCTCGTACACCGGAAGCAATCAAAGTAGTGATTGAACATGCCTGATTTCTCCACATTTAGGGAATTAGAAACTTCTCTCGGGCCGACTTTGAAAGAAGGTAAGGACGGAATTTTGGAGCTCGATTTGAAGAATCTTCGGATTTTCACGGGACTTTCCATACTTTCTAGAACCTTAGGAGAAGAAGTTTTCGAACAGGTTCAGAACGGAATCGGAGACGTTACGATCTTTTACAAGATCAATCCGAATATTAATCAAGAACTTTTGAATATGCATATCGGGTATATTCAAATTTATGCAAGAGCCGGGGTGTTAAAAGATATTCTCCTTTTTAAAGAAGAGTTTCAGGATCATTTGCGAACTGTATTTGGAACTTTTCAGAGACAGGTTTGGGCGAAAAAGATCCATCCGGAATTTTACGGAGAAAATCCCGAAACTTGCCCCGCCTACGCGTTAGTTTTTCCGTTTCACCACACAAGTCCGAATGAAAACATAGATTATCAATTTGTCCTCGAAAGAGTTCCGAATCAAAAGGAGCCGGGAGAATTTTTCTTCCGATTGACGGTTGAAAATTACGATCGAGCCAATATCGACCTTACGGCTCTTCCGCACGTAATCGTGGATGATATCGGTTCCCGGATTTTTATCGCCGGAAGCACAAAAATCGCGGAAGCGATCAACAACGGAATTTTAAGCGCGGCGCAACGTGGTGAAAAATTCTACGTGGAGGAAAACCGTTCTTTTTCTAAGGTTTTTGAACAAATCGAAAAAACGCCTCTCGGCAAACTGGATCAAATCAGCGTATTCTGGGATAAAACGTTTTCGGATGAAATCATAAAAACTAATCCGGTTGAGGCTCTTCCTTTATTCAAAAAGATTTTTCTTATATTAGAAGATCAAGAAATTACGAAATGTTTAAAAGAGGGTTTTACGGTTAGGGCTCAGCTTGCGGACGAAATAGGGGTTTACATTGATCTTTCCAGGCTGGATCGTGTTTTGAACTTCAGCTTCAACGTAAAAAGAACAACTCTGGATCTGGATCATTATCTCAAACGAATGCCGATTTTGGAAAAAATAGCAAACCGAGAAAATCACAGGTTCGATTTGATTGAATTTAACGTTTTTCTAATACATCATATCACTTCGGAAATTATCGCTTTGATCGAAACTTTCCGAAGGCTTGGTTCTAAACAACTCACAGTAGCCTTTGTAAAATACGGGGGAGTCGTTCCGGCGAATTATTTGGATGTTCTTTTGGACGTTCCTACGGATCATTTTTATATGTCCGGTCTTCAACTCAAAGTGGGACTTAAAAACAAGATTTATTATTCCGTTTCTTCTCTTTATAGCGACTCCTCAAAACTGAAAAATTTGTATGATCGGTTGGAGAAAGAGAAACTTGGTTTTTTTGACGCGATGAAACTTCTTTCCGGACATCTTTTTTTGAATCTTCTTTTGGATTCGTATCAAAAAAAGGAAAAGACGATCTTAGTGGAAGACGGGGGGTATGTGGCTCCTTTTTTCAATGAGTTTGCTCTTTCCGGAAAGGATATGGAATTTCTTTGTAAGGAATATTCTGTAGTAAGGGAAGCCCCTAAAATGAAGGTTGCCGATTTTCTGTCGCAAACGTTAGTCGGCACTGTAGAGCATACTCGGAACGGTTATGACAGACTCAAAAGTGTCCAAGATAAAAACCAAAAATTGTTTTTGCCTGCGTTTTCCATAGCAATTTCCGATCAGAAAGTAAGGGAAGAATCCAAAGAAGTCGCCTATTCGATATTAAACGCGATCGAAGCGATTTTAAACGGACAAGGAATGATTCTTTCTTCGAGGAAGATTTTAATTCTCGGAGCAAAGGGAAATATTGGTTCTTACTTATGCGAGTATTTGGAGTCTAGATTGCATGAGACCAATCGGGATTTAATTCAAGTCGATATTAAATTCACCAAATCGGAAAGGCTTAATTATAGAACGATTGATGAAATTGCAAGAGAAGAATTTCTTTCCAGGGATTTGATTCTTGGAGTTATCGGATGCTCGATCTTAAAACAGGAGCATTTCGAAGATCTCATTCTCAACGGAACCAAATCGAAAATTTTAGTGGCTTCCGGTTCCACAAAAACCGCGGAATACACGGACTTGATTCACTGGATCGATCGGCTCTCTTTTTCTGAAGATAAGAGGATCGGCGGCTATCCGGTTCGATTGGAGTTCGATCGAATTTTGGATCCTCAATCCGGAATTGATCAGGGCGGAAAAGTGAGTTTTTTTGTTTCCAAAGAAGGCACAGAGATCGAAAAAACCTTTTTTTTGTTAAGCGACTTAAGTCCGATTAATTTTTTGTTTTACGGAGTTCCGACGGAAGGAATGGACGCGATCATCGGGCAACTTGCGTCCGTGGCGTTGGGAATGGTGAATCAATCCAAAAATGGAAAAATCTTACCTCCCCGACTTTATGCTGTGGATCATGAAATCGATACTTGGGGAAATCCGATCTGACTTTTTAAAGGGTTTAGTGGGGGAGGAGTCCCCCTCGCAAAAGCCGCGTTAAGCGTCTTTTGCTACCCCCTCTCCGGGCGATCTTCAAGGTTTATAGGCCCGGACCCACTTTCAGAAAAAATCTTAACTTAATTTTGGCGTAGGGAAAGTTTGTGTTTTCTTTTGTTTCGAAGTTGTTTATTTTTGCTGAAATTTTAGACGGATGGAATCATATGCAAAAAATAGAATTCTTTTTTGAATTTGCAAGCACTTATTCCTATCTTTCCGTAATGAGAATCGAAAACCTCTTAAGGGACTTGAATGTAGAAATTTTATGGAGACCGTTTTGTTAGGTCCGATCTTTAAAAAACAGGGCTGGAACGATTCTCCCTTTAATCTTTTCCCTTCTAGAGGAAAGTATATGTGGAAGGATATGAAAAGAAGAAGTCGTAAATACGGAATCGGATTTGTAACAGTTTCCAAGAAACGGGCTACTTGCCTCCAGAATCACAATCACAAATGTATACAAACCTTGGATATCCTTATATGCGAGACTTTCTGTGCCAATTTCGAAAAGGGCTTGGACATTTCTAATCCTGAAGTTCTAATTCTCATTTTAAACGGACTTGGAGTAAAAGACGAGGAGATCGTTGAGAACTCTAAAAAAGAGGAAACGAAAAACCTTCTCCGTAAACAAACCGAAAGAGCGATCGAACTTGGAATTTTTGGCGCCCCCGGTTTTCTTATCGGCGAAGGGCTTTTTGGGGAGATGACCGATTGGAAAATGCTCTTGAGGAATTGAAGCAATTTTGGAATTATTTTATTTGCCAAATGTTTGTTATATTGTATTTTTATAATATTCAAATCTATTTTTATGCGGAAATTTAAAAGACGGGTATTTAATAAGTAGTCAAACATTGCAGACGATCGTTTTATAATTTAACGTGAGTTCGGCCTAAGAAAATAAGAAAGAATTTTCTAAAAGTAGAAATTCCTACAATTTCAGAATTTGTTTGTAAAGTCGTGATTTGTGGTGATTCCCGCATTTTAAGAATCAATTTACAAAGTTCAGGTTCCAATTCTTTTTAGAAAAATGAATCATGGATTCTTACGACCCTGCTCACGTTAAATTATGTATTTGTTTGAATCGAAATGAAAAATGAATATAGAGAAAGTTGGATCTAATTTGTGCTATCTTTTTCTTAGGGAAATCAAGAATCTATTCGAATAATTTAAAGGAATATTATCAATGGTAAGGACACTAACGTGTGTATTTGTTCTTCTCTTTTTCATTTCAATCTCTGCGGAAGAAAGTTCCGATTTTAGAAATGATTTAAACTCTCTTATGGCCGTATTCGAGTCTTGTGAATGTAAATTCATCCGAAACGGTGTCGAACACGGTCCGAAGGAAGCCAGAGCACACATGGAAAAAAAGCTAAAAGTGGTGGAAGGAAGAATTCAAACTATCCCGGAGTTTATAGATTATATTGGTTCCAAATCCAGTATATCCGGAAAACCGTATCTCGTAAAATTTGCGGATGGTAAGACTAAGGAATCCGGGGTTTGGTTGAAAGAAAAATGGGAGGAGATCTTAAAAGAAAAGAATCCTTCCACAAAGTCGACCGGAAAGAAGGGGAATTAAGAATCTATCCACAAACTTTATTTTATTCTTAGGAAGGCGCCAATCTTTATATTCCAAAGAAGATAATTGAAAAGATAACAAAGGCACGCAGTGGGCCATAGCGAAAGTTCCAAAAAGAGTCCAACTTGCAAAGTTCACTCGGATGTTGATTGGCTTCGTCTTTCGTTTTCTTGGACTGGGTTAATACAAGGTTCGTCCAGCCTTTTTACCGAGACGTTCCGAAGCGGAAAAAAGCTTACCATAACGTGAGTTCGATATAACAAAATGCGAAAGCGATTGTAGTGGAAATTCCGAAGGAATTGGAGCGAAAAGCGCGGTCGCGAGCCATTTTATCTATGAAATTCGCGAGCGATTCGCCCAAACTTTCTTACGCCGAACTCACGTTACCATACGTTTTCAAAAATTGAGGAATTTTCTTTAGAAGAAGTTTCAAATCTTTTTCGGAAAAGCGAAGCCAAGTATCTTCCGGAATCGGAAAAGTAATCGTTTCGGGCGGCCTTCTTGATTCCGTCGAATCAAGAATATCACATTCGAAACTTTCTTACATCCAAGAATCATACTAATCTAACGTGAGCAGGGTCGTAAGCAAATGAGAAAGAATGTTCTAAAAGCAGGAGTTCCTACAATTTAAGAATTTGTTTGTAAAATTGCGATTTGCGATAGTTCCCACATTTTAAGAATGGATTTACAAAGTTCAAATTCAAACTTCCTACAGAAAAAATAAATCGTGAATTTCTTACGCCTAACTTACGTTAATCTACGGATCGCTCGATAAACATTTCAATTTCTAGAATGAGATATTGCGTTTTCAACTTCTTCTCGGGTGATTGTAGGTGGAATCAGCCCTTTGCGAATTTTTTCTGAAACAAGTGTGGCTACCTGCTCGGCTTGTTTTTGATTTTGGAATCCTTCTGTTCCATGCCGACCTGGAATGTGGGGTTGGTGGACAAAGAGGGAGCCGTTGACATAGACATCATAACCATATTCTCCGGAGTTTACGTCAAAGGTCTGAATGCGAATTTCCGCATTTGTATAGGATGAGGACTTTCCCGTTCCCGAGGTTTGTTGGTTCTTTTCGGTTTTGTGAGGTTTACAAAGAACGTTTAGAATACACAAACACAATAGAATCAAAATTTTCTCTTTCATATCGTTTCGCCCATTGCAAAGTTTCGGAAAGAAAAGTCAGGCAAGGCCTGACTTTTCGAATTCGCTGAATTACAATCCCTGTGAAGGTTTGTAAAATTTGTAGACATGTTTGCCTACGACTGCGAATGCGTTCTGCCCGATTGTGAATGTAGTCCGATACATATCCTGAACCGATTCTAGATCGGGTTCTCGCACCCAAGAAGAAGTCCCGGGTTGATAGGACCATAGATCCACCGGATAATATCCGGAAATTGGATAACCTCCTCCTACAAAACCTCTGCCTGAAATGCCGAATCCCATTGCAGATAGTTTACCTGCGGGAAAGGAAGGAATTTGTATCCAAGTGCCTGGGCCGTTTGCAGCCGGTAAATATCGCCAAAAATCACTCAAAAGCGTTATGCTATTGGTAAGTCCGTCCGGAGAGCCGGTTCCAACATATCCGTAATTTCCTATTACAAACGAGGTTGCATAACAGCGGCCGACTCCGGGAAGGTCTGCTACTTGTCGCCAGGAATCTGTGGCCGGATTGTATTCCCAAAAATCTTTTCGTGGAGTACCGGCGCCGCCATAACCAGTGGTGCCCGTACCCAAATATCCTTTATTTCCAATTGCAAAGGCAACCGCGCCAAACCGAGCAACACCCGGAAAGTCTTTTTTGGAGACCCATTGATTGGTACTTGGATTGTACTCCTGCCAGCTTTTGAAGGATATGTTGTTGTTATCAATTCCGGTTCCGTAGTAGCCTTTTCCATTGATAGCAAATCCTACCGCTCGAGCGTATCCAAGAGGGTAGGGTATATCCGCTTTTTGTGTCCAGGAACTCGTTTGGGAATCGTATTCCCATAAATCACGTAGCCAACTTCCCCCGGTTTGTCCAGCTGCGATATATCCTTTTCCATTGATTGAAAAAGCCACGGCATCCCGTCTTCCCGATCCTGGAAAATCTTGCATACGATCCCGGTAAATCGGTTCCGCCTCTGGGGGAATTGGATAAGGCGGAGGCGGCTCTGGTGGTTCTTCGCTCATCTGTTGTTGGTTGACTATCTCTGAAGACTTAGAGTTTAACAGGGATAGTATCGGGTTACCGACATTGTTGTTCGATGTTTCGAAACAAGCTGTGAACGGTGATACCAACACCAATAGTATCGCATACGTAAATCGCTTTTTTGTTCTCATGCCTACTCCTTGAAATACGAAGAATCTTATATCGAATAAACTGCGTTTATCGCTTTCATTTATGACTCAAAAGACATTAATGAAGAATAATTTCCCCATATTTGATAATTTAAAACAAACATGGATTTATATTTTGCATATATTTGTTTTAAATTATTAAAAATCTATTCAATGCCTATAATGGTTTATTTATTTTAGATGTTTATATGTATGTTTTGTTATACATTTATGAGGGTTTGATTTGAAAAATAAATCCATGATTTCTTTTTTTACAACCCAATCGATGTGTGAGTTGGAATGTTCCATCTTATTTGAATGTCAAATGATTGGTTTTGTAGAGTGGTAAATTCTTAAATTGAATCCGTGTTTGAAGGTTGAAATTGTTTCCTGATTGAGAAGAAATTTCAAATTCAATTTTTACGAAGTATTCTATGGTCCACGTTCCAATTTAACATGAGTTCGGCGGTTGAAACGGAGAAAGAATGTTCTAAAAGCAGGAGTTCCTACAATTTAAGAATTTGTTTGTAAAATCGCGATTTGCGATAGTTCCCACATTTTAAGAATGGATTTACAAAGTTCAAATTCCAACTTCCTACAGAAAAATGAATTCTTATGCCGAATTCACGTTAAAATAGTGTGAGAGTTCCCGCATTTAATTCTATTTTAGAAAAATTAACTTTAATGAGATGAGTTTCTTTCAATCGAACTCATGTAGTTTATTTCGAAAGATTGGTTGGATTCATAAAACATAAAAAATTTCTGAAAAGATCTTTTTTTCTTGTACTTTGCCAAGTTTTCCTATAATGGCCGATAAAATTTCAAGGAAGAGGGTGCTTATGAATTTAATTTTGAATCGTTTCCTAAATAAGAGAGATGCTTTCAGAAAGGAAGAATTACGTCGGAGACATATTAGTTCTCTTCGAATATTAGGATTTCAGATTAAAGCTCAAAAACAAAGGAATCGATTTCGAAAAAGAGAAAAAAGAATATTTTGATTTATTAAACGAGATTCTATTTTGACTTGGATTTATTTTTGAAAAGGAAAAGTTTATGCCGGATCTGAAAATCATCAGTCTTTATACAATGGCGACCCTTTATATCATTGCGGGAATACTTCACTTTGTATTGCCGAGATTTTATCTGAGAATCATGCCTCCTTATATTCCTTATCCTAAATTAGTCGTTTATTTTAGCGGTGTGATTGAAATCGGATTCGGAGTTATGCTATTTTTTCCAGATATGAGACAACTCGGCGCTTGGGGAGTGATCCTTCTTCTGATCGCAGTATTTCCCGCAAACTTATACCACTATCAATCCAGGAGAAAAACCGATCCTCCGAAGTGGGCTTTACTTTTAAGACTTCCACTTCAGCTTTTATTGATTTACTGGGCTTATACCTTCACTTAAAATTCAATTTTTATAATATTCTTGGAAACAATCAATTCGAATACTTTTTCAACTCTTCCATTCCGGGAAGATTGGTTAGATCAGGAACGATTACGATTTCTATCCTTCGATTTGCGGATCGATTTTCGGGGGAAGTATTCGGAAGAGCTGGTCTGGAAGCTCCCATGCTCGCGGCGCTAATTCTCTCTTCGGGCATCCCGGCCTTAATCATCGTATGAAGAACATTAAGAGCCCTTGAGGAAGCCAATTCCCAATTCGTGTAGCCTTTGATGCCGGTCGGAGTATTGTCCGTATGTCCTTCTATTTGAAAACGTTTTCCTTCCAGAGAGGCAAGCAAGGTGGTCACTTCCCGAATCGATGCGGTTCCGGCGGACGATAGGAATGCAGAGCCCACCGGAAAGAGAATGTCCGAGGAAAGAACCACAACCATTCTTCCGTCTATGATCTTAATTTTGAGTTTACCCGCGTCAATTAGAGAACGAAAAGTAGCTATCAGTCCTTTGTATTCCTGAATTCTTAACTCGGATTCTTCTTGGATTCGTTTTAATTCGTTTAAAGAACGAGAAAGATTCACTTTTTCCCCGAGAATTCTTTGGTTTTCAAGTTTCGATTCTTCATAAGATTTTAGAAGAGACTCATACTTCGAATTGGAAACGCAATGAACCAGATTTAAAAGAACAAAAATGGAAAGAGTTTTAAATTTCATGGGATTCTACCGAAATGATGTCTATTTTATTTGTCGGCAAAACGTAAAAAAACAAAAGGGATAGATGAATGAATAAAAAAATCTTTTCATCAAGTATATGCTCGACTACAATACATAAGAAGAGCATCAAATGAACGGATCAAATTCCAAATTACTCGAATCTTTCTACTTAATACTTCTTTTAGCGATTTTTTGCCTTCCTAAGTCCATTGCTCCTCAGAATAAAACGCCAGCAGGAACTTCTTTCTCCGGAAAACCCATTGAGGAGAAAAGAGAGCTCAAGGCTTATTTGGAAGAAGTGAGTAGAATTCTGCGGGACTCCGGATACAACTTAGAAAACAAACATCAATTCAACGGGGCCGTCTTCAAAGGGAACTCAGTTATTTATAAAATTCATCTTCCTTTTATCCAAGAGGAAGGAGTTCAAAAATATAAATTAGGAATCGGTTTGGCGCACGATGATTCTTCCCATTCTTTCCTGATTCAAATTTACAGAAGCGATAAAAAGGATAAGAAGGTTGCGCCAATTTTTTCCGCGTATGCCGATCCAGTCTTTTTTTACGAATTCGATTATACAAGTTCCGGAAATCATTTCTTAGTGGAAATCACATTAGAAGATTCTACTTTGAGTGTTGCAAAGTTCGAACTTTTATTTAGCACTCTGATCAGTTATCAATCCGATAAAAATAGAAAAGATAATAAAGGTCAATATAATCCAAATCAGAATCATCCTGGATTTGGGCCCTATCCTTCTATCATTCCGAACGAGACCAGAAATTATTTCGAGGTTTTCAAAAAAGAATTTTAATACTTGAGTGATGGGGCTCTAAAATATTTGAAAGAAGTTTTAGGATCGTTTCATAGATAGGGGTCCATAAAACCGGGGTTGCCTAGAAAAGTGTTCAGGAAAGACGGAAGTCCTCTATATCCCTTGAATAGAGACTACAAGAACTCGCGTGAAAGGATTTTAGAGGGGGCAGCGATCGCGTTTTCTAGATCAGGTTTTCACGGAACTTCCCTAAGAGAAATCAGTAAAGAATGCGGATTAGAACAACCCAGTATTTATCATCACTTTCATTCCAAAGAAAATCTTTTTAGAAAGACCTTGATTGCTACACATTTACTTGTTCTCAATGAGATTAGAAGAAGAGTCATTCGGGACCAAGGTCTTTACGTGGAAGTGGTTTCTATTTTTAAAGCGGTCGCTGAGACCGCAAAGATTTACCCCGATAAGACAAGATTGCCTTTCAGCCTAATCTATTCGGCTCCCGTCAATTTACAAAACGAATACACAGAAAAATACGGTAACCAATATAGAAAATTACTCGAAGCCGCTTTTGAAAGAAGCGACAGGATTGGGAGGAAGGAAGAAAAACTTTCCCTTTGTGTGGATCTTTTGTACAGTTTAATTCTCGCTTGTTCTGTGGAGGTCTTATATTTGGATCGAGTCTCCGGTTTGGAAAATAGAGTCCGATTGATTTTAGAGCTTTAGGATTTAATAAAAACCCGTCTGAAAACCTGAAGAGAAATCAGTTTTAATCATTGGATAAGCTTGTAATAAAACATAAATTCTTTATCTATATTTTAAATAAAAAATTTTTAATATATAAATATTAAAAACTATCAATCAACTCTGCGATTTTGTCTTAAGTGGATTTGGTCGAAAAAACGAAATTTGGAGGGTTTATAAAAAAAACCAAACTTTTCCCCTCAATTTTTGAAACGGAACCAGACCGTAATTCCTTGAATCTGTCGAGTTCTCTCGATTATCGCCTAACACTAAAAAATAGCCGGGAGGAATTCTACCCGTATCCCCGATTGGAACGTTCCCTTGGACTGCGGTCATCGGAATCATGGAAAGAGAAGGGGCGATGGTTTTAAAACCTGGTTTTAAAAATGTTTCTTGAAGAGGTCCATCGTTGATTAGGATCCGGTCGTTTTCAAAACTGAAATAATCTCCTGGAAGCCCTACGACTCTTTTTAGACTCAATTCTTCCCCAAGTCCGTCTAAAACGAGAACGTCGAAACGATTCACTTCGCTTTCAACGAAAGAAATTTCCCATTTTCCGATGCGAGCCGGAAAACCTAACTTTGTGACTAAGATTAAATCTCCTTCCTTATAGGAGGGGGCCATAGAATAACCTGAAATGAAGTAAATTTGAAATAAAAAGATTCGTATCAAAAGAATCGTGAACAAAGAAAGCAATACAGGAAAAAGAATGCGTAAGTATTTTCTCATTTTTTCCTTCGTTCCGAAACTTTTCATAAGAACGTAAGACATTGTCCACAATCTTCTTTAGAACGGCAAATCGAAAAATGCACTTGGAAAGATTGGATCTACGTTAAACGTAAAAGATCTTGAGTGTTTACAAACTCAATTTATCGGCAAAGTTATTTTTAGAGAACTCGGGTGAAGATTTGCCCGATCAGAAAAACGGATTTTTCTCCGGTATATGACTGAGAGTCCGTGTCGATTTGTTCAGATCTTTAATAGGAAGAATCGTTTTGAAAGAAATAGCTAGGTCGAAAATATTACAGATGTTGGCTTGATGAATTCCAAGGAACTTTCGATGCGCAGGTTGGATGCAAACCTTTCTCGTCGGCTTGAGCACTTTAAGTTTATTCCGACCGAATGTACAATTAGAATGTCAAAATCAAGAGTATTATATTTTTATGATATATTTTCAAGCTGGATCAACGTCACGACTTCCTATGGACCGCCGTGACGGGATTTTGTTCTGAGTTATTGGAAGATATGTTCAAAAAACGAGTCTTTTAAGAAATCCAAATTTTTTTTACGAATTTTCATTTAAACTCCGATTAAAAGCGTTTATTGTAACGAGTCGCAACGGCTCCTTTATAAACCGAGGGATTTTTTTCTTTCTGAAATTTTAAATTCAGTTTTTCCTTTAGGATCGTTCTTGATTCGGATGATAAAATCATCGGTATTTTGTTTTCAAAATTTCTGAATTCTTTTTCATTCATTTCAAAGACGGTCAATGAAGAAACCGAAGGTTCCGATTCGAGGTTTTTTAATATTCGATCAAGATTCGTTTCGGAATTGAAACATAAAATTCTCTTGGAAAGATGATCCGATCCTGCTTGGCCGCAAAGAATCGGATCCGTAAAAATCCAAAGCGAGGTTTCGTTCCGAGCGTAAAAATCCCGATAGATCCTTTCTTGCTTCGTCGAATGTTGTAGAATTTTTAAAATCAATCCCGAGATTAGAAAGGAGAAAACAATTAGAGTGACTGAAAGAATTTTCCATATTTTAGAAGCGTGAGGTTTCCAGTTCTCCCAAAGAATCAGCAGAGGAATGACGACGAGTATCAGATATCTACCCGTGATCGTGATGCCATCGTTCGGCGCTAGAATTCCGACTAAAACCGTATTCAAGCCGATGACCGTGAGTAGGAAGTTGATTTTTTCGTTTCTTTTGTTTTTAAAAAAAACATAATATAAGATCGGAAGTAGTAAGAAGGAGGAGCAAAAAAATAATCCGAACTTCGGAATTCCGTCTACATAGTTTACGAACGTGATCGAAAAAAAACGAAGAATCCTATCTAAAAATGAGACATGATTGTTCCCGTAATTAAAAATAAATCTTACTCCTAGTATGTGTCCATACTTCCAAAAGTTCCAAAGAAAAAACAGAAACATGGGAGAAAGGGCAAATAAAATCGCAAAAGGATTTAATTTTTTTATTAAATGTCTTGTGTTTCTCCCAAATATTATAATTTCACAAAGTACTAAACTTCCTAAAAAAAGCAGCGACTCCAGTCGTAGCCAAATCGGGATCGAACAGGCGATTAAAGCGAAGTAAAGATACCGGGACTTTTTTGATTCCCGGTAGCGGAGCCACCAAGAAAAACCGAGAGAATTAAAAAGAAAGTAAATCGAGTATTCGCTGAAATCCAAGCTTAAAGCGAAAAGAATCGTGGCTCCGTAACCGAGTAAAACCGTCCCTTGACTTATGAGTTTCCTTTTTGAAAGAAGATAAAGAGAAAGGACTGTAAAAAAAGACAATAACATCGGCATCCATTTCCAAGTTATCCCCGCCAATCGCAACAATGAGGAGACAAAGGAAAACGCAATCGGATATTGACCGATAAACTTTCCGTGGATTTCTTTTGCAAATCCGGTTCCCGGGAGAAAAAACGCATCATGATGAGGATCCAATTCCTGAGCGGGATACCTAAGAGCCGGTCTCAAAACTACCTATTAAAAAAGTTAAAAGCAATGATGGAGCTTGCGAGATAAAGAGATGCCAGATAATTTTCCGCTTTTCTATCCCAGCGAATTAGAATAGCTCTGAATCGATTGTGCCAACTGTTTGTTCTTTCAACGACCCAACGCCTCGGTTTTCCTTTATATTTGCCGATGAGAGGCTTCTCACCTTTTTTCCGAATATGAGCTCGAATGTTTCTTTTCTTGATGAATGCTTCTATATCTTTGAAGTCATAACCTTTATCTAAACAAAGATGCTTCGGTTTTTTCTTTTTCTTCCGGAAAAAACTAAGATTGAATTCAACGTATCTTTTACACCGCGTTTGTCATGAACGTTAGCTCCAGTCAACGTAATTGCCAAAGGAATACCATTTCCATCCGTAAGAATATGCCGTTTAACCCCTAATTTGGCACGGTCTGTAGGGTTCTTTCCGGTTAAGCTCCCCCTTTGGGAGCTTTAACCATTGCGGAATCCATCGAAGCCCAATCCCATGCTATCTTATTCTTCACATCATAATATTTTAAAATAGATTTATAGATCTTTTTAAATACTCCCGCTCGTTCCCATTCTTGAAATCTTCTATGACAAGTTTGACCGGACCCAAAGTCATTCGGAATTGCACGCCACTGACATCCCGTTTTCATTCGATAGATAATCCCTGCCATTACCACTCTTGCAGGTACACGATTGCGCCCTCCTTGGGGATTGACCTTTTCTTTAGGGATAAAAGATGCGATTTTTTGCCAAAGGGCATCGGGTATCTCTGAATAATATTTGTCCATTTCACATTGATATTATTATGCTTTCTCAGTACAAGCAGTTTTGAGACCGGCTCTAAGTTCTTCCGTTCGAAAACCGTTTTGGATCAAAGAGTCGGTTTGCATGGCTTTTAACGCCGAATCGGTTATATAACTGTTTTCCGTTCCGATCCAAACATGAAGAACCGGTGTGATAACGAGCAGAATCAATACGGCCCATTGTTCTTTGATTTTTTGTGTCATTGTTTTGATTTGATCCTTGTGAGAAGGTTATTTGGAAATGGGATTTGGAAAAATTAAAAGTGTGCCAAAGCTTTAGAATTGTAGGACTACTATAAATTTAGCGGTGAAAAAGACGATTTAAAAAACCTATAAATTCTTTAAAGAAAGGTAGTCTATGAGAACTACCGCATTTTGTTACTGACGATTTGGCAATCATGACCGTGGTTTTCTCTAGGCGGGTTTTAAAATCGACCCTTGCGAATATCCGAACAATTTGAATGGGTAAATTATATTTTATTAAATTATGAAATTTTAAACCATTGTTATTTCTCCCCGTATATTCCGTAGAGAATCTCTATGTTCCCGAACGTTTTTTTGTCTACAATTTTGATGGATTTGATTTCGGAGATCGCCTCGGAATCAAATCGATTTAGATAATTGATCATTCCTTCTTTCGTATTCGGATCGTATTCCAAATTTTTCATTCCTTTCGTATATTCTTTCGAATACGCGAAGTATTCGAAAGAGACCGAGCTCTGATTTTTGGATATGGAAAATTTTTTGAGTAGTGCGACTAATTCCGAAACTCCCGTCGCTTGAAAAACTCTTCCTTGAAAATATAAACCTTCGCTTGCCATTCCTCCGATAAGTCCGTTCTGAAAAATCAAAAGATTTTCCTCGGGTTCTTTGAAAATAAATTCCTGAACTCTTTTTGTATTTTTTGCAAAGCCTTTTGTCGTTTTGTAGTATATCCAAGTCGGAAGAATCGAGATTGCAAGAAGAACGTAGAATGAAATGTTCCAAAGGATTTTTTTGGTTCGTAAAAACGAAAAAAATCCTGATGTAAGCACGAACAGCCCGGGGAGGCCCGGAGTTAAATAACGAGATCCGGATTCCGCTCCGCCATCGTTGGGCGCCACACTTGCGGCCACGAGGATCCCCAGAACGGAAGAGATCAGAAGCGGTTTTTCCTTTTCCGAGATATTCTTCCAGTTTCTTGCCTGAGTAGAAAGAAAAAATAAAAATCCTACGAATAAGAACGGAGAATATCCGAAAACGCCTAACTTAAGATTTCCATAAAATAAGAGATTTATAAAATTCTTAAATAGATTCGAGAATCCCGAATGGCTATAGTTTGCGTTGTATCTCGGTCCCAAAGGAGAATGAAAAAACGATTGGTTGAATCCGCAATATCCGAAGAATAAGATTATAAGAACAGCCGAGGTTAAAAAGAATTGTTTTTTGTTCTCCTTCGAAAATGGAAGACGAAGAAAACTTTCGCATGTCCAATAAAGTCCGATAAAGATCAGATATTCAAGACGGAACCAATAACTGAGGGACAATACCATCCCTCCGAAAGCGGCAAAAAGAAAGGGTCGATTCTTTTTGGATCTTTGATAGAGAACGATTCCGGACACAAAAAGAAATAATCCGACTCCGACGTCCATAAATAGATAACCGTTCATCACCACGGGTGACAAAAAGGAAAATAAAAAGATCTGCCAGGCCGGAATTTCGAATTCTTTTCCGATCAGAAATAAAACGAGCCCGATCAAGGACGCGGATAGAAAATAGATTCCGTAAACTCCTCCGAAAGGAAAAACAAACGCATAAAGGATTCCTAATGAAACCGGAAAGGCGATGATCTTGTGACCGTTTACAATCGACATCTGGAGCAGACTGAATTTAAGTTCCGGGTCGAAGTCGAATCCCGGATAAAAGACGTCTAACGATCGAAAGTCGCTTAGATAGATGGATTTTCCTAAGATGAATTTTTCGTAATGATCCGCGGAAAGAAGGTATTTCGGAGGAATCGTCAAATATAGAAAATACGAAAATAAAAACGCGGCTGCGACGGAAAAATATTTGTTTTGGAAAAACCGAAGGGAAAACGCTTTCAGTTTCGAGATCATTGATTTGTAAAATCCAAAATTCTAAGAATCAAAACGGAACTTTAAATCGGGTCGCTTTCGATACGTTTGTCACGATTGTATTTGGACCCGAAGTCAGTTTCTCGAAATTGTTTTCTAGGTCAATCCGCTTTCGGCTGGGATAGAAAGGCGTTTTATAAACGGTTCAAATTTCGAATGTAAAACGGGGTTTTGAGGAATTCTTCGAAGGTTCGTTTTTTCATTGATCCAATCTTAGAATCGTGCAAAACTTGAAGTTATGCAGCAGGAAACGGCCACAGGCCAAAATGTACTGGGTCAATTTCTTTCACAAACGCCGGTAAAATCTTTGATCGCTCGTTATCGAACCGAAAGAGGAACAATTCGGAGTTTTATGCAAAAACTTCCTCTTTATTCGAGCGCGCTCAAAGATCACGAATTTCAGAATGCGGATTCTCTATTGAGAAAAGAGCTTGCTTCTAAGGTTTCCCTTCTTAAAGAACCGGTTCGAAGATTGGAAGAGGCTTTTGTAACCGCAAGAAAATTGGAGCTGATCGGAAGCAGTGAAATTGCAGTTTTACTGATCGATAAACTTACCAATACGATTCATTCCGCAGGATATGGGCTGACCGGGCTCGGAACGGGTTTTAAGGCGACTGAGGAAGAATTGGAAAAACTCGCGGAATTCGACTTTTCCTTATTTAAAGAGGTGGAAATCATCGAATCCAAAATCCGGAGTCTCAAGGTAACCGCGGATTCTTCCGTGCAGGAAGTTCGAAATGTGATCGGTGACGTTCGTTCCGCTTTGGACGGATTGGAAAACGCATTTCGGTCTAGAAAGGAATTGTTTTCGAAACTCTGAGACTTACGGATGGGTCGTATCTCGTTGAAAGAGTTGAGAGGATCGCGTGTTCTTAACACACGGCATTCTTAATTAACGATAAAGGAATAAATCATGGCATTGATTGATGTAATCAAATACGAAGGACAACCCGGAGAAATCATCTGGAAATTTCCAAGAAATGATATCAGTCATTTCGGTCAGCTCGTAGTAAACGAAAGTCAGGAAGCGGTTTTTTTTAAGGAAGGAAAGGCCTTGGACGTATTCGGTCCCGGGACACATACTTTGAAAACCGGAAACATTCCGATTTTGGAAAAGTTCATAAACTTACCGTTCGGCGGGCAAACTCCGTTTACTGCCGAAATCGTTTATGTAAACAAGTCCGTGATCAACATGACTTGGGGAACTCCGGCTCCGATTCAAATCGAAGATCCAAAGTATCATATCACTTTGGGACTTAGAGCATTCGGAAATTATAATATAAAAGTGATCGACTCCAAGTCTTTCGTAAACACGGTAGTCGGAACCCAGCAGAAGTTCGATCATGAAGGGGTTGATAAACTTCTCAAACCGATGGTCGTGACAAGACTCAGCGATTTTATCTCTGAAGTCGTATTAAAAAACGGAGTTCCTATCACTCAGATTTCCCAGCATTTGGAAGAAGCCTCCGTAGCCGGTAAAACCAAAACTCAACCGGATTTTCAAAAATACGGACTCGAGGTCGTGGACTTTTTCATTCAATCGATCAACTTCGATCAGAACGATCCTAATTTTCAAAAAATCCAGAAAGTTCTCACTGATAAGTTCGAAATCGATACGATGGGAAATATGTATCAGCAAAAAAGAATGTTGGATATCGGCGAAGCGGCGGCGAGCAATCAGGGCGGTTCCGCAGGAGAAGGGATGAGCGCGGGAATGGGTCTCGGAATGGGAATGAACATGGCGGGAATGATGGCCAACATGATGGGACAAAATCAAGGCGGGGCAAAACCTGCGGCGGAAGACGCGACGGCAAGACTCGCCAAGTTGAAAACCCTTCTCGACGGGGGACTCATTACTCAAGAAGAATTTGATACCAAAAAAAAGGACATTTTGAATTCTATCTAAAATATGATCTCCACTCTTACCCGGTACAAAGCGGAATTTGAATGTATTAACGACTCTTGCAAAGCTCGATACGATCTGAATGAGATCGTCTACGAATGTAAAAAATGCGGAAGTCTTCTCCAAGTATCGCACGACTTGGATGCGCTGAAAACCGTTTCGGGACAAGAGTGGAAAGATCAATTCGATTTACGCTTTCGTTCCGTAAAGTTTCCGAATTCTTCCGGAATTTGGAACAAGAGAGAATGGGTTCTTCCTCATATCGAAGACAAGAACATCGTAACTTCCGGAGAAGGACTTACGCATCTTTTTACTTCCGATCGATTGACTGCAAGTCTTGGGCTCGGAAGTCTTTACGTTAAACAATGCGGGATCTCACACACGGGTTCATTCAAAGACCTCGGAATGACCGTCTTATTATCTCAAGTAAAACACATGATCGCATCGGGTGTTCCGATTCACGCGGTGGCTTGTGCCAGTTCGGGAGATACTTCCGCGGCGCTTGCGTCTTACGCGGCGAAGGCGGGAATTCCCGCGATCATCTTCTTGCCCGCGGGAAAAGTTTCGCAAGCGCAATTGATTCAACCCGTTTCGAACGGAGCCAAGGTAATCGCACTCGATACGGATTTTGACGGATGTATGCGGATCGTCAAAGAAGTGACGAGGGAAGCGGGAATCTATCTTGCAAACTCGATGAATTCTTTGCGGATCGAAGGACAAAAAACGATTTCCGTTGAAATCACTCAGCAGTTGGAATGGAAGGTTCCGGATTGGATCGTGATTCCCGGAGGAAATCTCGGAAACGTATCCGCGCTTGGAGCGGGATTTGAAATGATGTTTTCTTTGGGACTCGTCGATAAACTTCCTAGAATCGCTTTAGCCCAAGCGGAACATGCGAATCCGTTGTATCTTTCTTACTTAAAAAATTTTGAAAGTTTCGAACCGGTTGTCGCCAAGACTACGCTTGCGTCCGCGATTCAAATTGGAAATCCGGTTTCCATCCAAAAAGCGATTAAGACTCTCAAGAAGTTCAACGGAGTAGTGGAACAGGCTAGCGAGTCGGAATTGGCGAATGCGGCGGCAAAGGCGGACTTATTCGGTTTATACAATGATCCTCATACGGGAGTGGCTTTGGCGACTTTGGAAAAACTGATCCAAAAAGGAACGATTGCCAAAGGGGAGAGTGTGGTCGTTATTTCGACCGCTCACGGATTGAAATTCACCGAATTCAAACTTCAGTTCCACGACGGAAAGATTCCGCGAGTAGATTCTACAATCGTGAATTCCATTTATCGGACCGAACCGAATGTGACAAAAGTCATTGACTTAATCCGGAAATTGTTGTTTTCGGATTAAATTTTTGCATAAATCCGGGTATTTTTTAAAATTATTTTAAAATTCTTTTTTTCGCCAAAAATAGGAAGTTTTTCGTCAAATTTTTAATTCATGGAGGATTTTGACGATGTTTCAACCGACTTCCAAATGAAAGTCGATTCTGCAATTTCAAAAGAAATCCCTATTTCCCTAATTACGTATGTTCTCACTCTAAATGGTGAGAAAAAGTTGAAATATATAATCCAGAGGATACTTGCCCGGTACAATCGTCTCGATCTTAGCGAACTTCTTTATACTTCTTCCAAAGAATTGATCGTCAATGCAACGAAAGCGGCGATCAAACGAATCTTATTTAAAGAATCAAAATTGGATATAGAATCTTCGGAAGACTACGCTCAAGGAATGGAATCCTTTCATAGTAGTTTAAGCGACAAAAAGTTTCCGTTTTATAGGGAAAAAATGAAGGAACAGGGTCTTGAAATTAAAGTTACCTTTCATTTCAACGAGGATCGGGTCATTTTGAAGGTTTTAAATAATTTTCGACTCACGGATCAGGAGGAGAAAAGAGTACGAGAAAAATTCCGAATTTCGAGAGACTTCGACAATCTTTTCGAGTTTTTTATGAAGTTTGGAGATTCCACGGAAGGGGCGGGACTTGGGATTACTATGGTGGAAATTCTAGTTGCACAGAGTGGATTTGACAGGCATTTGTTTACGATTTACAGTAAGAAAGGGGTTTCGCAAACTGTTGCAAGAGTCGAAATTCCGCTCAAAAAGGATTATATTCCTGGAAGGCTGAAATTCGCCAGAGAACAAAACGTCGCTTCTAACAAATAGAATGAGGATGAATGGAACCGAGTAATCAAGTCAATAAATTGCAGGAACAAGCGAATCTTATGAACCTCGCGCTTGAGTCTGTGCTGACGGAAGAGCAGGCAGTAGAGTTGATTCAAGGAAAGATCAGAGACGCTTTTCTTTTAAAAATTAGAATCGATATCGAGAACAGAAGCGGTGCGGTGGTCGCGCTGGTCAGCAAGTATAGAAGCGAAGTTATCGAAATCTTTTCCCTGTTTTCCAACTCTCCGTTGATCCGTAAAATCCGAAGTTTCGAAGATTCTGCGGCGTTTGCGTTGGATATGGTTGAGGCCGCAAAATCGGAACCCTTTGATCCCGGACTTTCCGACAGTATCGGAAGGATCGTGTATTCCAAACTGACAAAAGCGGTATTAGAGTCTTCTTATGCGAATTGGGAAAAAAACGACGCCTCCAGTTTGGTAAATATCTTGGAGAATCAGATTAAAACATCATTAAAAGTGAATATTGTTCGGATTCAGGCCGACGTGGAAGATTTGTCCAGTTTGAAATTCAGAGTAAAGAACGTATTTTCCGGAATTCTTCCTTCGGTCAGTCGACCTGTGGAGGAACCTTCCATTGGCCAAGTGCCTGAAAGCCAAGAAAAAACTCCGGTACAAAGACAGATCGAGCAGTTTCGTAAACCTTTCGGAAGAGTTATCCTTTCTAAAACGGTTCTTGCTCCGGTTGGCGGAGTGGATTTCGACGAGTTAACGGAAGGGGACAAACTTTATTTTCAATTACCAACCGGAACTATGGATGAAAAAGCCATGGCAAGAACCCTAGGCGGTATTGACGAAGACGGAAATGTAAAAAACGTAGTCGGAGAATTTATCGGGATCGCTACCGGAAAGGGAGAATATCATATTTTTGCAAAGGGACCTTCCGGCGTTCTGCTGCAGGCGTTCGAAGAACGTCCCGTTCGACTTGCAAAAGTAAAAAGCAAAACTTCAAGCTCGACTTCCTCGGCTAGAGTGGAATCTTCCTCCTCCGGAGCCGGTTCTTTGGGAATCATCATTATCGCAGGTGTGGTGATCGCTGTCGGATTACTTGTTTTTTTGATTATGAAATAAGAATATATCCAACTTATGGTACTCCAAATCATTCCGGTTCGTTTGCGGATTTTGTCTTTCTTGCCAAGAGCTTATCGAAGATCTCCTTTTTGAATTAATTTAGGGATGCAACTTCTCTGCGAAACCTAAATTGTCGTATTCAACAATTTAGATATGCGACAAAGTTGAATCGTAAACGCACCTAGAGTGTGTCCCAAAGCCCCAGTTTACTTTGTCAGAAAGATCAAGCTGCAAGTTTCTGTCCCAGTTTTGGGACAGATTCCTAATTCCGTATTTCTTTTCTTTCTTCGATTTGGCGAAGGCCCATTCGTCATAAAAATTCCTAAGTCCATCGAACTACGGTTTGATTTTCCATTCTCCGAATTGGTCGATATAACCCCAATCTAAGTCCAAAGCATGTTGAGAGTTAGACTTTAAAATTCCCGCAGGGATAAGTTCCGTTTGATCGCTTTTATAATCGATTTGTTTAAAATTTGGCGGGATTATAACTTCTCCTTTAGAGTTAACGGCACCGTTGCAAGGCCGACTGTCTTTAACAAAAACTTAAAACATACAATTTCTTCGGATTCATTTTTATCTCTTTTTATATTAGAGTTCAAAGTCAGAGCCTTTGAATTTGTTATACCGGAATTCAGGTCGTTGCTAGTTCTAATGACCATATAAGTAAAAGCAAGGCTTATTTATAATAGAGTTAGTTGTTGAAAAATTAATTCTCTGTCTGTTTCATAAAAACAGTCAATTGAAGCAGTTTTGTTAATCGGAACTATGGAATTTTTCAACAATTCTAATGAAAATTCAGAAGTCTTATTAACATTTAGGGATTTTTGCGGAACTACTCATCCGATCACTAAGTTGATTAATTTTCCCGGAACGTAGATTTCTTTCCGGATTGTTTTACCGTTTAAAATCCCTTTGATTTTATCCAGATTTTTAGCTATAGAAATTGCATCCGCTTCGGAAATATCTTTTGGTGCTTTGAACTCATCCCTTAATTTGCCGTTGACTTGAACTACGATTAAAATCTCCGACTCAATGAGATATTGCGGATCGGCTTCCGGAAATTTTTCGGTCGAAAGAGATTTGTTTCTGCCGGAACGTTTCCAAAGTTCTTCCGCTATATGTGGGGCAAACGGAGCCAAAAGGAGAATGAAGGTTTCTAAAACTTCTTTCGGCCTTCTGTCCGAAGGAGTGAACTCGTTTACAAAAATCATCAATTGTGAAATTGCGGTGTTGAAAGAAAAGTTCGGAATGTCTTCTCCGACTTTTTGAATCGTCTTGTGAAGAATTTTGAGTTCTTCAGTAGTCGGTTCGATTTCATCCAAACGAAATGATTCTCCCTCTCCCGTATGAAAAAGCCTCCAGATTCTATTCAAAAAACGGAATACACCTTCCACGCCTCTCGTGCTCCAAGGTTTTACCATTTCTAGAGGACCCATAAACATTTCAAAAAGTCTGAGACTGTCCGCTCCGTATTCTCGGATGACATCGTCCGGGTTGACCACGTTTCCGAGGGACTTAGACATCTTGCGTTTGTCCTCTCCGAGAATCAAACCCTGATGAATCAGTTTGGCGAACGGTTCCCGAGTGGAGACCACTCCGATATCGTATAAAAATTTATGCCAAAATCTCGAATAAAGAAGATGTAATACCGCGTGTTCGGAACCACCTACATAAAGATCGACGGGCATCCATTTTTTTCCAGCTCCGGATCACAAAAGAGCTTTCCGTTTTTCGGATCGATATAACGTAGGTAATACCAGCAGGAACCCGCCCATTGGGGCATCGTGTTCGTTTCTCTCGTTCCGATTTCCCCCGTTTCCGGATCTTTGTACTGCAACCATTCTTTGGCTAGAGCAAGAGGGGATTCTCCCGTGCCGGAAGGTTTAAACTCTTCTAAATTAGGAAGTTCTAATGGAAGTTCGGATTCTGGAATCGGTTTTGTGATTCCGGACGGATAATGAACTAAGGGGATCGGTTCTCCCCAATACCTTTGTCTTGCAAAGAGCCAGTCCCTAAGTTTGAACTGGATTTTTTTCTTTCCGATTTTTTTGGATTCCGCCCAAGAGATGATTTTGGATGAAGCGGAAGAATAATCCAAGCCGTCGATCGA
>NZ_AHMT02000049.1:52500-77500 GCF_000243815.2 Leptospira alexanderi serovar Manhao 3 str. L 60
AATACATACTTGCCTATATGTTTACGATTTTCGCAACTACTTCAGTTTATTATATAAATTTAAGAGGGGAATGGAAAAAACCTCCCATTACTTTTATGAAGGCGGTTTGAAATAACTGTATTTTTTTTAGCCAATAGGTAAAGAACCATAACCTTACCCTACAAATTAAGAAGGCTTTTGGATCATAAGGATCAAAAACTGATATTTTTCAAGTGTTCCGACGTGTCAGTGATTAGGGGGTTAGATTTTAGTGGATAGAACTTTACATATAATAAAATGCAAGTGTTCAGACAAGAATCCTATTTTTTACTTGCAAAAAGTATGATTTTCTGATAGAGAAAAGTCTCCCGAGTTTTCCCGCCTATTTCGCGACCCGTAGAGAGCGAAATAGCCAGCGAACAGCGGAGCATTACCGAGCGATCCCTAGAGAGTGAGGTTGAGTTTTGTAAGCGGCTCTCAACGAAGTTGAGAAAGAAAGCGAAATAGAGTTATTCTCCCCTCCACCCAAAAATCAGGGGAAACTCAGGCACAACGCTTCCTGAACTCAGCAAACACCTTCCTATGGGTCGGTGTTTAGGGCGCGTTGTGGGGACGATCGTTTCACAGAGGATTGTAGTAATTCCGACAGATTTATCTTCGGATCCAAGTATTTGTGGGGTTGGTTATGGTAAAGAACGTTTTTCGGAAATGGCAATCGGAGAATTCAAGCGGAAGTTTTATCCGGATGAAATGAAATAAAATTGGTTTTGGCAAAATTAGAAGAATTGACGCATATTATTCTCTAAAGTTCCTTATCGGTATGAGTGAATTCATTGAAATCAAAGTTGGGGAAAAATCCTACCAGTTTCCGTTGATTTCCGGGACCGACGGTAAAAAAGGGATCGATATGCGCGGACTTCATCAAAAAACCGGACTCATTTCGTATGATCCCGGTTTTTTTAATACCGCATACGCAGTTAGTCGAATTTCCAGAAGAGATCCGGATTCGGGAGAACTTCAATACCGCGGTTACGACGTTGCCGACCTCGTTCAACATTCTACGTTTGTGGAAACCAGCTATCTTTTGATCTATGGTAAGCTTCCCACCGAACAACAGCTTAAGGATTTTTCTTTAAAACTTTCCAAACACTCTTTGATTCACGAAGATATGATTAATCTTTTCGACGGGTTTCCGGGCAAAGGACATCCTCTTGCGGTTCTTTCCGTGATGGTGACTTCTCTTTCCAGTTATTATCCGGAAGAATACGAGGAATCTTTGGACAAAGGGATCGATCATTCCGCGAGACTTCTTGCTAAGATCAGAACGATTGCGGCCTTTTCCTACAAGAAAATTGTCGGCCAACCTTTCGTGTATCCTTTGGATAAACATCCTTATTGCACAAACTTTCTTTATATGTTGTTTTCGATTCCGTCCAAGGATTATGTTCCTACGGAGGACATCGATCGGATTTTGAACCAACTTTGGATTCTCTATGCGGATCACGAGCAAAACGTTTCCAATACGACGGTGCAAGTAATCGGTTCTACGCAAGCTAACTTATTTGCTTCCATTTCTTCTGCGATCAACGCTCTTTGGGGTTCTAGGGAAGGCGGTCGTCAGGTTGCGGCTGTAGGTTTAATTGAAGATATTCTTAAATCCAGAAAGTCGGTTCCGGAATACTTTGAAAAATTCAAAGGAGATTCGGAAAGATTGTTTTCGAACGGATTCGGACACAAGGCCTACGAGGCGAAAAGTAAGAGAGCCATAATCGCGAGTAAGCTGTTCCACGATTTCTACAAAAAGAATCCGGTAGGTCCGATCGCGGAAGTGGCTCTCAAAATCGAAGATTATATGCAAAATGATGAATATTACATTAATCAAAAATTATATCCGAATCTCGAATTCTACAGCGCTGTAATTTTCCATTCTCTTGGAATTCCGAAAGAATTATTCACCGCGATGCAGGTGATCGGAAAGCTTCCGGGTTGGTTGGCGCATTGGAGAGAGCAAAGAGTTTCCGGAAACTATAGTAAGGCTCGCCCAAAGCAGATTTATACCGGAGAAATGGGTAGGAAATACGTTCCTCTTACGGAAAGATAGCACGATGCAAAACCCGAGATGGAAAGATTGGCTCGCTCAAGCTGAAAGAGATTTGGAATGGGCCAAGGCATCTCTTCGTTCGGGTTTTTTCGCTCAGACTTGTTTTATCTGTCAGCAAGTGGGGGAAAAATCTCTCAAAGCGCTGGCATTCTTTCGCGGAGCCGATCTCGTAAAATCCCATTCGGTAAAAACGATCGCGAAAGAATTGAACGAAAACGGGGAGATTGAATCGATCGGTCAAAAATTAGATTTATATTATATACCCACTCGTTACCCCGACGCCTTTATGGAAGGCGCTCCTTTTGAATACTTCGAAGAATCCCAGGCAAAAGAAGCTATCGAATTTGCAGAAACGTTGATCCGTATCGTTCGCGAAAAGATCCCATGAGTGTTATCGTTTTCCCCAAACGAGATCCGTTCGGCGGCATGAGCCGGGAAGAATTGATGGAGAAAATTCGCTTCTCAATCCGAGACAAAGCGATCCAGGCTTATCTTTTCGGCAGCATTGCTAGAAACGAAGAGCACGCTTACAGTGATGTGGACTTAATTTTAATTCTGAATACCAAAGTCCCTTTTCTCAACAGACCGGAATTGTTTCCCGAACTTCTCGCTCTTCCCGTCGAACTCAATCTATTCGTATATACACCCCAAGAATGGGAAAAAGTCAGGAATCAAAGTAAGTATCCCGGGTTTTGGAAATCCGTCTTTGAGGATATGATTCCATTGATTAAGAACTTGTCCTAAAACCCATCGGTCTTCGAGTACAAAAAAAGGCCGGCTAATCGCATAAGCAACCGCCGGTTGAATAGGTTTCAATTCTGTAAGTCCAGTTAATCAGACTAGTTCTTATCGGTCAACGTCTTCAGAAAAGTTGCGATCGACTTTGTATCGGATTCGGAGAGTTCCTTACCTAATTGAAGATAAGCCATTTTTTTGACTGCTTCTTCTAGAGTTGTCGTTTTTCCATCGTGGAAGTAGGGTCCCGTAATTGCCACGTTACGAAGAGAAGGAACCTTAAAGACGAAAGCGTCCGCGGGATTTTTGGTCAAATCTTGGCGGCCTTTGTCGTTAGTATTTTCATATGGATTTATCTGACCTAGTTTACGGAAGGAATTCCCGCCCAAAAGAGGACCGACATGACAAGTGATACAACCCGTAGTCAAAAATTTTTCCAGACCTTCCTGCTCTTCCGCGGAAAGAGCTTTGTAATCTCCTCTTTGGAAATCGTCAAAACGGTCTTGGGTTTTTAAGGTTCTTTCAAAGGCCGCGATCGCGCCCGCAATATTATCGTAAGTAATTTTTTTCATTTTAACGGGAGAGGTTTTAGAATTTTCTTTTATTGAGGAATCCGGATAAGCTTTTGCGAAAAGGTCTTGGTATTCGGAAATTTCACTAATTTTCTTTTCCACTTCCGCCGCGGAGGGCATGGCCATTTCCACAGGATTTAAAATCGGTCCCTTGGCTTGTTCTTTCAAATCCTTTGCCCTACCGTCCCAAAATTGAGCCAAGTGAAAACCCGCATTGAGAACAGTCGGAGAATTTCTAACTCCGTTCTTTCCAAACGCTCCCGGAGATGTAGGAAGATTGTCCACTCCTGCGGCTTTCCCAATAATATTATGACAGGAATTGCAAGACTGCGTGTTGTTCGCGGAAAGTCTTTTTTCGAAATATAATTTTTCACCCAGCTGAACCAATTCCGGTGTATCGGCTTCTCCACCCGGCATTTTATCGGGAATAGTTCCAAAGATCTTATTGGAATCATCCATCAATTTTTTCGTTTTTTCAGATGGTCCACAATATACTAACACAGCTCCCAGAAACGTTAAACAGAACATTTTCTCTGCAAGTTGTTTCATACCAGTAACTCTCTTATATTTTAGAATAATTCTAAAATAAGATTTTATTTAAAAATATACTGAGTTGCAATTCTTTTTCAAATCTTACTTCGTTTTTTCCTTTCGATTTGGAAGGCTAAACCTTGTGCGTTGATCTTAGAATCGAATTCGAGAAGCATTTCCTCCTTTTTTCCCAAGAGAATTCCTTGAGTCGAAAGCTCCCTTTCCAAATAAGCTCTTACCCGCCCCGTGCAAAATTCGAGTAAAGCATTTCCTTCCAGTCCGGACCTTTCTCCGGAGGAAAGGATATTCTGCATCGCGTATAAACCCTGTTTCATTTGGCGCGCACCGGATTCCAAATCTTTCCAAACTCCGAAATGCGTAAGATAGGCTTTATCCGCCCCTGTGGAAAGAATTTTATCCACCGTATCCATCGCCTCTTCCGAGTTAAAATCGGTGGGAGTCGTGGAAGGATATAAAATCGGATTTTTTCCGACGGCAAAATCCTTATACCCGAGTCCGAAAGAATCACCCGTAAATATTCCGTTGCTTAAGGAATCATGAATGCAAAAATGATGGTTTGCATGTCCTCTTGTATAATAAAATTTGAATATTCTATTTCCCCATCTGATTTCTTCTCCGTCTTCGGGACTTTTTACTCTTTCTTTGGGAACGGGAAGAATTTCTCCGTATAACTTTTTAAAGTTCTCTTCTCCGTAAACTTGAATCGAACTTTGGATCAATCTTTCGGGGTTGATGAGGTGCGGGGCCGCTTTCGGATGCGCTAGGATCGTCGCATTAGTGCAGTATTTTGCCAACAATCCCGTGCCTCCCGCGTGATCCAGATGAACATGAGTGATGATAATGTATTTTACGTCTTCTGGTTTGCGTCCGACTTTACGTAGTTCTTCGAGCAAAATAGGGACTGCGTGATTTGTGTTGTTTTCCACAAAGGCTGCCTCTTTACCCTCGACTACCAGATAAGCGCACGCGACTCCCGGAGAGATGTAATCGCAGTCGATCGTATATAAACCGGGAAAAACTTCCTTCTCATAAGTTAGCATAGAATTCTCCTAGATAGGGATTTGTAATGAAGACTTGCCGATTTTCATTTGTATGTGGGGCCCATTTTATAACGAATTGTCTTTTGCTGTAATTGTTTAATCATTGAATACGCACTATCCGTTGAGGGATTCTCGCGCGGCGGCAAGAAACTCAAGATACGCATTTTTCCATGAGTAAGCATTAGAATAATACGCAGGATTTCTTTATTGATATTATCGATTCCGTTAAGTCAAGAAATTCATATTTCACAATTAGCTTACGCTTGAGAACGTATTGGTTCGAAGGCTTCCATCGGGATTGTTGCGACGATTCGTTGTTCTTTTGATAAGACAGAATTTTCTTGTAAAAACCGATGATCGTAGGGACTCTTGCGGAAATGAATCCCACTTTCATTGGTCTTTCCGTCGCTTTTTTATCCGTTTTGATTGCGATCTCTTTGGAAGGTGCGCATTTTCTTTCCTTCTTCAAAATCTCCGCTCTTCTTCTCATCATCGGGGGAACGGCGGGCGCGACCTTTGCAAGCTTTTCCCTCGAACAAATCAAAGATCTTATCTTGAATCTTCAGACCGCAGTTTTTCCAAGACGTAAACCCCCTCTTGGCGAACTCTTTTTGGATTTTGCGGAACAAGCTCGTAAAAACGGCCTACTTTCTCTTGAAGATAATCTTAAATCTATCCAAGATCCGTTTCTTCAAAGAGGAATCCAACTGATTGTGGACGGAACCGATCCTCGTGCGGTGGAAGAAATTCTTTTTGAGTCCGCTCTCGCTATGGAAGACAAAGAAGCGAACTCTGCCAAGATCTTAGAAACTGCGGGAGGTTTTTCTCCTACGGTGGGAATCATAGGAACCGTTATGGGTCTTGTGGGAGTATTAGAGAATTTAGGTGCAGGCACTCGGGCGCTCGGAGAAGGAATTGCTACCGCGTTCATTGCCACTTTTTACGGAATTGCATTTGCAAATCTTCTCTTTTTTCCTCTTGCCAACCGAATCAGGTCTTGGTCTAAGGAACAATCGGATCGTAGACAAGCGGTTATTCGGGGAGTTATCGCTCTTCAGAGTGGTGACAATCGCAGAATTCTTATGGAAAGGATGACTCCGTTTATCGGTTGAGAATTTTAGAATTTACTCATATTTTTCTCCGAGAATTTATCTTGAAAACTCATGCTTAGTTGTCTTGGAATGTAATTTTACTTGGGACGATTTTTAAAATGGGAATATTTGGAAAAATAGAAAAACGAAAATAAACGTTGTCAGAACGTGAAATTCGAAATATACGTTTTTTCCTGGATCGAATATAACATTCTCCGAGTGTATCCGTTATCTCTTTTATTATGAATTTATTTTCCGAAACTTGTTTCATTGTACAAAATTTAATGCGAAGTTCCGCCCCGACTTGAATAAATTCTTTACAATTTTAAAATCTCTCGGACACTTCCTTATTCACAGGGAAACATACGATGAAACGAATATTTGTTTTTTTAACTTTTCTAATGTGCGGCACTTCCACTTTCGCACAGAATAATTTTCTTTGGCAAACCCTTTTCGGAGGGGAACAATACAACGGATTAAAACCGAACGAATGTCCGGAAGAACTTCCATCGGGAGTTGTTTCTTTAAAGGACGGGAGTTACGTCGTTGTCGGTTCTTCAAACGATTGCTCGAAACTAGATACGAACTCTAAAATCGAACAAAAAAATACGGCGCCGCTTGGTCCGCAAAGATCGATTCTTTCGGGAATCCGGTTTGGTGGAGATATCTTTTTACGAGTAAACCGGTGGATATGGAAGGTTATACGGTCAATGTTCACAACCATGATAGTATTCGGGGAGAGAATCTTATCGCAACTCAAGACGGAGGTTTTGTCACCGCTGGATCGATTGGAAGTGGAACTTATAATCGAAAGATCGTTTTTTCGAAATACGACGACCGGGGAGACATGATAAACGATCGAATCCTTGAGGCGAAAGAATTTTGCGATGGTTTTTGCGGATTTGAAGACCCTCATATATTTCATCTTCAAGAACTTTCCAATGAAAAGTTCAGAGGACTCGTTTCGGTTTCTTACAAAGTGGAAACTACCGAAAAACAAGGTGATACTACTGTCATCGTCAACGGGAATAAAACCGGTTTCTTGTATACACTTTTCGGTAAGGACGGATAACGTTTCCGGTAAGGAATTTCAAAGAGACTTGGTCATTCATCGGTATGATTCAGAGGGAAAGCAACTCTGGAAAAAAAAGCTCGGAAGTCCTAACGTGGAAGATATGGCCATCTCTATCCTTAAACTCTCCGACGGAAATTTACTTTTGTCCGGAGGAATTTCCGGGCCGAGTAGTCAAGCGGTTTGGCTCTTGAAGTTTTCCCCGAAAGGTGAGACAATCTGGGAGACCAAACAGAGATTAGGCGGCCATAATTTTATGGGTCCGATTATAGAATCCCCGGATCAGGGTTTTTTCGGCGTACTTTCCGACGGAGAGGGGCCGATGATTGTCGTTAAGTTTGATTCTAACGGAAGAAAGATCTGGGAAAAAAAACATTCTCAAAGACTTTATATGGCGAATAAGATTTTAAAAAACGATAAAGGTTATGTCATTCTTTCTTATACGAAGAAAAAACCGGCTCAGTACATAGATGCTCTTCTAATTCAAATGGATTGGGATGGGAACGTTTCCAAGGAAGCTTTGCGAAAGAATTTTCCATAATACAATCTCAAACCTCGCGAATGAAATCTTTCGATTTTCGTCGAAAACATTTTTAACGTTAAGAGCTCTTACGGGCATGTTTTCATGGGTAGTTTATGTGTGGGTTTGCCAACGATCGATCTTTTTCGTTGTTCAATCCCCATATTGATTAGTTCAAATTAAAAAAGAAATTTATCTAGAAATTATCTCAAAAATGACCGGAGTCGGAATTTTAGGCAAAGATAAAGTGTTTTTGAGATAATTTCTACTTTGTTCTTACTCGACGCGAGTTTGCGTCGCCGGATTTGGGAAGTATCTTAAACATTTTAGGTTGATCGATTCTGAGAGTTATCGATCTTATATCGACAAAAATCTTTTTGAGTAAAACCGATTGAATTATCTGAACTTCAGAAAGAGTAAATCACTATTCCCTTGGCGGAGCGCTTCGTTAATTGAAAAAACGTCCGTCCATCCCGTGCAGTAAAGGTTTCCTTGGGGGTCTTGTCCGATTCTGTTGCCTATTATCACCCCTCCGTTGAATCCGGTTTGTCGGATCCATTCCTCGTTCCCCAAAGAATCGTGTTTGGTCAGAAGTAAATCCATTCCGATTCCGTTCTGGCTTCCATCCTCCATATGATTGCTTTTGCTGGCCGTAAAAACATTTCCTTCCGAATCCGTTATGATTGCGTTGATGGAAGTAGTTCTACGACCGTTAGCCGGGCCCAAGTATCGAATCCATTGTCGAACGCCCAAAGAATCATACTTTACTAGGATTCCGCGGTCACTTTCCACAACTCCGCCTTCTGGTTCGAAATTTGCGTTACTCATTCCGCCGACAAAAACGTTTCCGAACGGATCCAAAGCTATGGAGTTACCTTCGGTTCTGCTCAATGCCTGACCAAGTTGTGCGAAAAATTGTCTTCTTCCGTTTCTATCGTATTTAAGAATGAAAAGGTCAAAGTTTCCTATTCCCGGAGCAGTATTGGTTTCCAAGTTTCCGCTTGCGGCGCCGGTTACAAATATATCTCCTGTGTTATCCGCAACTACCACTCCTGTTAAAAAGGCCTGGGCACGAGGAATGGAAATACGCGAGGTATTGCCCCAGTTCCCTTGAGTATCAATCTTAATGAGGAATCCGTCGTATAGAGCGTCGTCCCAATCTCTATGGCGTGTGCTTAACGTGCCGACTATGTAAGACGTTCCGGATGAATCTACGAAAATTTTTTTAGGTTCAGCGCTATCGTTTCTCCCTCCGGGTTCTGTTAGTCGTCTCCAGATTTCATTCCCGTTCGTATCGAATTTAAATGCAAATAAATCTTTATTTCCACGAGCGATACTTCTACTAGCGATTACGTAAACGTTTCCTCTCGCATCTACTCCGACATCGGCAACATCCAAATTTACATCTCGGACTCCGACTTGTTTTGACCAAATGATTTGTTTCCGAGAATTGTATTTTGCGAGAATAAGATCCCTAGTTCCGATAGGATTCTCGTTGTAAACGCCAACGTCTGTGTCCCCGGCAACGTAGATAAATCCATTTGTATCAATAGCAAGTCCTGAACCTGAAGTGTGCCCGTTAGGCGCTCCGACTAATAAGGTCCATCCTAAGGCATCTGCGTTTTCATTTAGGACATTTTCTTCGACGACATCCTCATTCGAAGATATTGAATTTTCAATAGGAGCAGGATGATTATTCCCTTGAAGAAGTCCTATCCACCAGTAATCGTTTGCTTTTGAATCGGATCCGTTTAAGTTAAGCAATCCTCCAATGGGCGAACAAGCTTGGATGAATATAAAAAGAAAAAGGTAAAAACGAACCAAGATAATACTCCTTCTAATCTCAATGTACTTTTCGACTACAAAGATTGAAAATTCTACGAAAAGAAATTCTCGAAAGAGTAGGGTATTTTATCCTATCTCAAGGATGAGAATAGATGTGGAAGAAAGAAGTCGACTTTTCGAGTGGGGATGGTATCCGTGCTGATAACTTAAAAAGAGTATTCTTCAAATGAACTTAGAGACTGAAATTAGACAAGAAACGAATCTTTGCGATAGATCCGGAAATCTCAATTTAACTTCGGTAGGTTGGTCTAAAAAACCCCTACACAGATGTAATTTAAGCGGACATTATTTGAGAAAGAAAAAATGGAATTACTGGTGCGTTTACGACGAGAATTTTTTGGTATCTTTTACGATTTCGGATGTGGATTATGCAGGAGTCGTTTTTGTTTATTGGTTGAATCGAAAAACGGGAGACTTTGAGGAAGATACCATTCTCACTCCTTTCGGATCGGGGATCAGTCTCGGTCAACTCGTGGGAAGCAATGCGACGTATATAGGAAATAACGCGCGTTTACAATTTTTTAGAGAAGAAGAAGGTTATCGTCTTTCGGTGAACATCTCACTCAAAAATAAAATTCCAGTTCAGGCGGAGATTTTGGTTCCAGTTCCGGAGAACTGGGAAACTCTAAATGTGGTCGTTCCTTGGTCCAAAAGAAGATTTCAATTTACGGAAAAATTGTTCGGAGTCGGGGCGCAGGGAAGTGTTCGTTACGGAGCGATGGAATATAAATTCGAACTCGGATCTTCCTTTGCCTGTATGGATTACGGGAGAGGCATATGGCCTTATTCCACAAAATGGAATTGGGCTTCTATGATGACACATAACGCAGGAAATAGAATTGGAATGAATTTGGGAGCTGGATGGACGGACGAAACCGGCACTACCGAAAACGCTATTTTAATCAATGGGAGAATTTATAAAATTCCTTCCGATGCTGTTTTTGAAGTGGATCGCGAGAATTGGATGAAACCTTGGCGTCTTTATACGAAAGATTCTCAAGCGATTGATTTGCAGTTTATTCCGGGCTTTCATAGGAAGGCCGTGACAAATGTGGGAGTTTTTGCGTCTTCTGTTCATCAGATGATAGGAAAGTTCGAGGGAATCATACGGCTCGGAAAAAACGAATATAAAATTATAGACGGTCAAGGTTGGGCGGAAGATCACATCGCAAGATGGTAACTTAGGATCTCAATTATATTTGCGGTATCTCTCAACGTGTAATTTTAATCTATCAAAAAAATCAAGCTGTGTATTCATGATATTCTTTTCGTACGTCAGATTCTATTCCGTTTTCGGAACGTTTTTTTATATTCTTGTGTAAAAAAGATTACGAAAAGGAAAAGGTTTTGAAAAAAGAATTCTATATTATACATTCCTTAATTTCTGAGGATTCTTATTGTTATTAGAGTTGTTGAAAAATTCGATTGTGGGATTAACAAAACTGCTTTAATCGTTCATTTTAGTGAAACAAAAATAAATGGAGAATTAATTTTTCAACAACTCTATTATATAAAGAAATGTCGTCAGTTTTAGCACAAATCCTGTTTAACTGGATGTATCATAGTTTCTATTTTAGGAAGATTGAATTCGAGTAACTTGTGGGAATAAGTCAAAACAGAAATTTGTTACAATGGGGGCGAAATTTTGGAACAATTTTTAAAACGTTGTGATTGGGTTACGAAAGATCCGCTCTATACTCATTATCACGACAAAGAATGGGGGATTCCCGTTCATGACGATCGAATGCTATTTGAATTTTTAATTTTAGAAGGCGCACAAGCCGGTCTTTCATGGATTACGATCTTGAAAAAAAGGGAAAATTATCGGAATGCTTTCGACAATTTCGATCCAGTAAAAGTTGCCGAGTATAAGGAAGAAAAAATTCGATCCCTTCTTAGAGAAGAGGGGATCGTGCGCAACGAGTTAAAAATCAGGTCAGCTGTTATTAATGCACAAGAATTTTTGAATATTCAAAAAGAATATGGTTCTTTCGACGAATTTATCTGGGGTTTCGTGAATCACAAAACGATTTATAATTCATGGAAAACGATCAAAGAAGTTCCAAATAGTACCCCTAACTCGGACAAGATGAGCAAAGAACTCAAAAAGCGCGGTTTCAAATTCGTAGGTTCTACGATTTGTTATGCATTTATGCAGGCTACGGGTATGGTTATGGATCATACTACGGACTGTTTTCGTTTCGTTAAGAAAAAATAGGGATTCTCTAAGAGTTGATAAAATTTTTGTAAGAAACCGTACGCCAGTCTCAAAACCTCAAAAAATATCTCTAAATGTCCGGTAAGTTTCTAAAACGTAGTAGTTACCACAGATTACATCCCTATGGACTTTCGAACGGGCTCTGATATGGTGCATCAACGGGAATTGTAAATATTTTTCGCATTTTTTTATCATCAAATAGTTTAACTCGTTGGAGAGAAACTATCGCGACGATTGTTCAGACTAGTATTCGCGAGTTTTGTATATGTGTGCTACGAGCAACATTCCACCCTTTATTTTCCAATTTCCGAAAGAACTTTTTGATTCGGTCTTCTTCATACTTTATCTGTTGTTCTTTGACTAAAAAACCTTTGAATATCCCGTTAAATAAGTTAGGCTGATCGTTTTTTGTGGACGTCCATTTTTAGATATAATTTTCTTTTTACTTTAGTTCCTTCTGTTGGCTTTCTGGTAAATGCAAGTCTTGTGTTTAACCCCGCTTTTGAAGCCCAGAAGATGCGCATTTTGTCTAAAAGAAAAATGAGAATACTTCTCCGATTAAAATTCAAAGAATCGAAACCTGCATCTGAGAAACGAGTTTGAATTTTTGCATCAAAATGAGAGAGGCTTCTTTTTTGTGAATACTATGGGTTATAGTGGCGATTCGAGAGAAATAAACCGAAGACTCTAAAAATTTTTAAATCGCTTTATTATTTTTAGACGGATAAAAGTTATATGCCATTTTGCAGTCAAATCAGTCGTTATTGATTGAATGTCAGTTGGATTTATAGTATCATCTGTTGTTTTTCGTCAAACTTACAATTTGTTCTCAGTTTTTGAAACCTTAGCTCTGAAAGCGGGAGTTCATTTCAAGTCTTAGGTTGATCTTGCTTGGCTCTAACCCCTTAAAAACTAATTACTAATTCCTGGATATAAATGTAGATTTACGTAGAATGTAAAGATTTCAATTCTCTGAAACGAAAATGAGAATATGGAAGGCACAATAGATTTATACCGAAATAAAAATGATTTCATATTATATTTCGAATTAAAAATTATGAGAATTAGAGTATCTAAATATTATCAATTTTTATAAAAAGATGATCTCAAAAATTCCATTTTTCTGTATAGTGTTTGACCGAAATTCCCTAAATATTATGACCTAATAAAGTGATTAAAAAATCACTTAAAAATCACAAGAGGTTTTTTCTTTATGAAGAAAAATGTAATGAAATTTGCCGCTGTAGCCGCTTTGACGGTTGCATTGTCGGCTTGTAAAAAAAGCGAAAGCGATGACGACACAATCACATTAGCATTGTTGTATTTAGTGGATCAAACCAGTGGAAACTGCGTTATCATTACTAAAAGCGACGCTGCACATTCTGGCGCTGCGGGAGCCGGAGACGGAAAACCTACTTATATGGCAACTGGTAATACAAGACCGAAGGCTGCTTGTAGTGGGGCTTACAACGTTGTTGCAATTGTAAACGACGTAGAGGCGGTTGTAACTTCGGTCAAAGCAGGATACCAAGCTGCCAAAGACAAGGCAGATGCGGCTGGGGATAATTGTAAAGGTGCGAACCAAACTAGTGCTGACCTTCAGGCTAAAATTGATGGTGTAACGGCACTTAAAGTGCAACAATCTCTAGCAGCTTCAACGGCAAACAGTTGCCTGGCTTTCGGTACCGGCTGGGATTTGAGTCCTTTAAATTTTGGTGCCCGTATCAGTGTTGACCCAAATCCAGCTTATTTCGGAAAAACGGTTTACGCATGCTCTTCTGAAGAAGCAAAAACTCTATTATTTGCTTCATTTAATCTCAATACTACCACTCTTGCCGGATCGGTAGCAACCGATATGGCAACTAATCTTGCTTTCAAACAAAAAACAGCTGCTGTCACTGCATCCAACTTCAAATGGACTGCCGATGCTGCTGCTAAAGGGCGTCTGATCAATGTTACAGAACTCACAACAGTTGGTAAAGCTGGGGCTGCCTTGGTAGCATTCACGGAAGCTCAAACCATAAATCAGAATAACTTTGGTGGTGCTGTTGCTGCAACGGCTAGAGCTTGTGCTAAGGATCTTTTAGGGAAGGAAAGTACGGAGGCTCAGAATATTGCTGCTTCCATTTACGATACAGATATTAAATTTCAGGGAGCTTTGACTGGAAGTACCGCCGCTTTCCCGCAATTTGGAGGTGAAATTATCACTACAGCTCAAGCGGACGCAGTGAAAGAAGTTCTTTTTACTAGTCTTACTTGTAAATACGGTGATTTTGACGAAGAAGCGGCAGGTAACAAAACTACTGTCGGAACCGAAACAAACGTTAAAAATATCGGAACTTGCCCTGCAACATATCCTAAAATCTAAATTTTATTTTAGAATTTGTGTAAAATGGGAAAGACCGCACTTTTGAGTGCGGTCTTTTTTTTGAGATGAGGATTTTGAGAAATTCTCTGATTTTTAAAATTTTTCTGCCAATCAACCGCAAACAAGTTTTAAGGTTTGTTAATATTTGGTTTTGAATCTACTGGAAAAAGACTTTGGTTAATCAACGCTTGATAACGAGGATTTACGATTTGTTTCGGGTTGAAAACCCAAGAACTACTCACCGACATCGGACTGAAATCTTTTTCCGAGATCTGTTTTCCCTTTTGGAGTTTTGCGAAATTTTCCAACATACGATCTTGATTTGTAAGCAGATGATCCGGCATTCCGTCATCGTCTAAATCCAATTCCATACGAGCTTCCGGAAAAATCCATAAACTGGGCTTTCCTTTTCCGTAAAGGTCGACTTCCACATAAGCTACGATCCGCATCGTTTCCTTGGGAATTGCGGATGCGTTGTAATAAACCATCGATTCCCAACGACCATCCTCATCCAAATCGTTTTGTTCGATTAACTTTCTGTTACCCGGACCGTACCAAGTTCGACTATGATTTCCTTTTCGGATGAGTTCCTCAAAAAGGACAAGGCTTGCTTTTGGGTCCTTATCATCTCCTCGAACCCAAGTCCAAAGATCCGTTTTGCCGTCCAAATCCGAATCTGTCCGCACCATTACAAGTAGTTTTTCGGGTTGAAGAACAAAGGCGGTTTGATTCTTCTTATCTTTGTCGATTACGCCTAAATCGCTTATTTTGATCCTATCGTCTTTACAAGCAGATAAAACGAGTAGGGCAATTATTATATTCAAATTTTTGATTATACTGAATTTCATTTTGAACTCCTTACACCAGGCTAAATATCAGGCGTCTATATAAAATAAAAAAATAACAATAGAGTTGTTGAAAAATTCCATGATTCAGATTAACAAAACCGCTTAAAACTTCCATTTCAATGAAGTAGAAACGGGTAGAGAATTAATTTTTCAACAACTCTAATCAATTTAGGAGTTTGATTTAAAATGATAGAATTTGGTACAAAGGAATCCGAAGATGTCTATTTATTACTTTACATTCTCTGTGAAAAATAAGAGTAGCTGAGATATTAGGATTTTTACGAATCACTGATTTTGGAAGCATGAACACTTCAATGTGGGGACTCCTACTTTTAAAAAGTTTTTTAATCTTACTCATCTCTACATAATAGAGTGTCCAAAATTCTGCGTCTAAACGTGGGATTTCCGCTCAAATTAACGGTATTCTATTTTATAGGGATCAGTATTATATCAAACCCATGTTAAAATATGTCGGATTTCTTTTCTATGGTTCATCAAACTATCTCTTGGCGCACGGCGTTTTGAGTTATTCTCTTCCTCATTTTTTGAAAATTTTTTTTCTTTTGCCTGGTAAAATTGTAAAATTTTCACAAAAATCAAGTCCGTCTCATTCTTTCCAAAAACCGTATTCGGTATGGGATACTTGTCGCTCAATTCCGATCATGAAATCAGTTCGATTCTTCAAGAAGGTCGCTCCGAAACGGTTACTCTTCTGATTCCGGAAGATACTTGGCTTCGTTTTTCCGAAAAAGATTTGAAACTTCTTCCAAAGAAGATTCCTCAATTTTTGAAAACGTATGGTAAGTTTCTTTCTGCTTCAGAACGTCTTGGTAAAAAAGCTGGAAGAACCTTGTATCAACCCAGTCCGGGAAAGAGAAAAATGAAGCGAATCAACGTTCGGGTGAGTTCTGCAAGTTGGACTCTTTTTGGAACTTTTGCTATGGCCCATGGCGTGTCTCGCTGTTATCTTTTCAATTATCTTCTGCGGTTAGAATCCGCGGGAGCTGGGAACTCTACCGTGGATTCTCGGGGAGTTCCCGCGTTCCACCGGTCTTACAGTTATATCCTTCATTTAGACTTGCCAAACAACCGAGTTACACGCAAACTCCACTGCGAACCGGAAACCTATTTTCACACTTTGGAATATAAAGATTGGGTGCCATTGTAAAGATGGGAACCTTATCCAAAATGTAACTAAAGATTTGATATTCAGAAACTCTTGCACAATATGTATTTACCGTACCCGAATAATGTGGGAACTCCACAACCGAGCATGGTAAAGACATGCAGTTTTGTGATCAAACTTCCGCAAAGATCTAAATTTAGAGCAAATGTCGTAAAAATAAAAGAGAGAGAAGATGGTGCCTAAAACTAAAATATGAATTTTTGAAGACTCTTTCACGTATTCTGATGCTTAGAACAAATTTAAAATGAAATTTTTTCCGATTATAAATCGATGAATCAATCTTACTAAAAACCACACTTAAAACCTTAGAATAAATCAGCTACAATCATCCAGTAAATTTGTAATAAATGCGGGAGTTCCCATAGAAACCGTTTCTTTGAGTGGATTCTAAACAGCCGTTTTCGTTGTTCAATTCCTGTTGGAGTTCCCACCCCCAAGGTTTTACTGAGTGCATAAAATGGGTGTCGGGAATTCTAACTTTAAAATGGGGAATCGTTTCAAAATTCGTGGAACTCTATTACTACTCGGACGCATGAAAATGATACTCGAAAATAAGCGGTCGGTTTTGCAAAAGTACAACGGTTCTCAAAAATTAAGTCAAATCGGGAAATATCGACTTTTTAGAGGAAGATTCCAACATTCTAATTTTCGAAATAGTTTATCACAGTATTTTATTCATGCTGTCCGAGTAGTATATAGGCATCGGTAAAACTATTTTGTTGAAAGATCGATTCAGAAGTTTTACGTTTCGAGTAGCGAACGGTAGTGGAATTCTCTTGCGAAAAATGCTTGAGTCCGAATTAGATATATCCATAATAGATATATGGTGGCCAAAGAGGAATCCGTCGAAGCAAAAGGGATTACTCCCGCAATGTTTCATATTCTCCTTTCCTTAGCGGAGGGACCGCAACACGGATATGGAATTGGAAAATCGATAGAGACCTCCTCGGGGGGAAACTTCCGTCTTGGACCCGGAACTTTGTATAGAACCTTGGAATCGATTCGCAGTTTCGGTTGGATTCGATATTCGAAGAGAAAAATGCTGGAAAATGATGATCCAAGAAGGCTTTACTACGAGATCACTTCCGATGGAAAAGAAATACTCGTTTATGAGCTTAAAAAGCTAGAAGTAGCTTTAAAAAAAGCGAAAAAGTTGAAGCTTCTAGGAAATTAAAAATGGCTTTTCGATGTTTTCAAATCCTCATTCAAATTGCGTATCCAGCTTCTTATTCTAAAAGAATGAAAGGCGCCCTTCAGATTCATTTGGAGGATTCTTATCGGGAGGGATCTTTTCGAATATTCCATTTATTTGATATTCTGGCTTCTGGTTTACAGGAAAGAATATCCAGTGAGCTAAGATCGTTTCGACTTTTATGGGAATACGAACATCGCTCCGCTTTCGGACTTATGATACTGATTCCGTGGAATTTATTTTTAATAATGATTTTTGCAAGTTTGTTCGTAAGGGGGCCGGGATGGTTAAAATTTTTTCATGATTTCCCCTACAAAAAAAACGATTCCGCGGAATCCCTTCTTCTTTTTTTATTGTTTCTCGCAGGAATCCTACTTGTCCAAGATCTATTTCTTTTAAAAAAGAAACGATCCGTTTTCAAAAGGTATTCTTACATCTTCTATATAAATATGAGTTTGATAGTCCCTTTCTTTCTAATTTTAATTCTTTGAGGAGTTTATGAAAATTTTCGCGCTGAGTGTTTTAATTTTGGGATTGTTGCTCGTTGTTTTCTTGTTTTACATGGGCGCGTTCGATCGAGTTCGGATTCAAGAAGAGACGAAAGGACCTTTTTACGTTCTTTCTCATGAAAGAGTCGGCGATTATAGAAACGTAGGTCTTACGTTTGAAGCGCTTCAAAAGGAGTTGCCCGAAAAAGGAATCCGTGATTTTAAATTGTTCTCCATTTATTTGGATAATCCAAATGACGTTCCGAAGGAAAAATTACGATGCGAAGTAGGTGCGCTTTTTGCGGAGCCATTATCAAAAGTTCCCGAAGGACTTTCTTTGGATCTTAAAACAAGAACCATTCCTTCCCGAAAATATATCTTCGCGGAATTTCCTCTGAAAAACTTTCTTTCCATCTTTCTCGGAATCTACAAAGTTTATCCGAAACTTTTTAGAGCCTGCGAAGAAAGAGGTTGTAATCTAAAAGAGAGGGCGTCCATGGAAATTTACGAACCTCTCACGGAACACAAGACAACGTATCTACTTCCCATAGATTGAAAATTTTTACGAAAACGAGATCTTTACTTTTTTAAACGTAAAAGTTGCTCTTTTCGGGATTAGTCGACCGAAGCGGGAATATGATCGGAAGAAGCCATAAAAAATCGAGAAACGGAATCCGTGGATTTTTTTAGAATCACACGGATCGCGATGGCCTAAGTTCATGAGCAAATTCTAAAATTCTTTTTAGAAATGAATCACCGATTTGAGGCGTTCGACGTTTCCTGAAAAACTCCCTGTTTTTGAAAACGAGTGAAAGGAATTTATCAAATCCAGGTAACCGTCTCGAAACATGGACATGTCCTTTTGAGGACTCGGTGAGTTTTTACCGGAAACGTCAGATAGTGCGGCTAGAGCAAACGTTTCGAAAGCCAAATCCGCGATGTAAATCCGATTCAGATCCAATTCTTCTGAACTTGAATTGTCCAGTAATCCTTGTAAAAGTTCCGATTTTTTCCGGATCGTTTCCGCGGCTTGGGAATTTGAATCCGTTATCTCTTCCACGTATTTGAAGAACGCTTTTGCTACTTTTTCCCTTTTAAATCCGCGAAGGACGTGTTCGCTTAACAATAGATGTGTTCCTTCCCATGTCTCATTGATGATGGAATCGTTATGTAATCTGGGAAGTGCGGAGAAATCCCCCACAATTCCGTTACCGCCCAATACGAGGATCGAGTTGTATGTAATCTCGGTGGAAGTGGCGGAGCATTTATACTTCAGAAGAGGCGCCAGTACTTCTCCTGCAAGTTTTAATGGTTCTGGAGTATGGAAATGTCTAAAGATGGAAGTCAGCATGGCGGTGTGCTTAAGTCTTTGATCGCTTAGTTGTTTCAGTAAAGAAGAGAATTCTAATATTTTACTTCCATAGGCGGTTCTAAACTTTGCGTATTCGTAGGCCTCCATCCAAGCCCTTCTGGAAATTCCGGAAGCCGCGATGGATACATGTAGTCTTGAAATACCGATTACGTATTTGATCAAATTGGCGATTCCGTGAGCAGGTCTTCCTAAGGCCTCTGCTTCGACTCCGTCATAAATGATTTCGACGGTAAGCTTTCCTCTGGAACCGATAATGTCTTTTTTACGGAGAATATGATGTCCGTTTAACGTTCCATCATCTTTGATTCTTGGAACCAAAAACATTCCGATCGTGTTTGTATCTTCCACTCTTGCTGTGGTTACCCAAAGATCTCCCGGATTAGAGCAGAACCATTTTTCTCCAGTAAGAATCCATTTACCGTTTTCTTGTTTTCTTGCGATCGTTCGATTGGCACTTACGTTGGAACCACCGACTCTTTCGGTCACGTACTGTCCCGCCATAAAATGAGAATCGCTTCCTTCTCCCGCGACAAGAGATAGATACTTATCTTTTTGTTCGGGAGTTCCAAGCGCTTCCAAAACTTTGATCATACCTTCGGTCATTGCAAGAGGACAAGTGACTCCTCCTTCTCCGTTTTGGTTGGCAAGATAGGCAAGTGCGTAGCGATGCAAGTCAGTGAAAGGATGTTTCCAAGAGGAATGGTAATTGAGATTAACGATTCCATAGTCATAGGAAATCTTCCTGGAAAGTTTTTGTTCGTTCGAATACACCACCGCATCGATTCGATTTCCCGTTCGGTCGTATTTAACGACTTCTCCGTATTTTCCTTCTTTGTGGGAAGCTTCCGTGAGTTCGTCGAGAACTCCTCCTACTAAGACACCGTAGCCTAAGAGATGTTCGATCATCGCTTTCTTATGTGCGACATCATAATCTTTGGAATATTTTTCCACAAGGGTCTGTAGCACTCGGTCCTCTTCGTAAAAATTCTTTCCTCGATTGCCGCGATAATTCGAAATATCAAAAGGCGCAAGGCCTGGATTCGCGGTTTGATTTAAAGGATACTGCATCATTCTCTCCTAATTCGCTAAACTTTTTTAGAAGCGAATCACTCTATCTTTGACTTTTAAAAGGAAATTCTTTGGAAAGTATAAGTCCGCCTTCGTTTTCAAGCGAGCGAAAAAAGGTTCAATGGAGCGCGGGTATTTGTTCAGGAACGGTTCGACTACAACTTTTCGGAAATACTGGTAGGATCGTATCGATCTTCCGAGACAAAGTGGAAAGTTTTTCAGAGAGGCTAGAATCGAATTTCTAAAGCGGGAATTTTCGTTCAAAGAGGAATTTCTTCTAAAATTTGTTCTCTGAAGTGGATCGTAAGAATTTTTTCCCGCAATGTAAAAAGTAAATTCGGATCTTCCAGCTTGGCTCCGTTGGAGGTTTGAAGATAAAAAGAATCGTATGCGTAATCGGCGCTGGTCGATACTCTCAGATAACGAACTTTTAAATCCAGATAAAGAATAATCTGGAGAATTCTATAAACCAGACCTACGACGTCTGGCATTCTTACTTCCATGATGGTTACGTCCGGAAGATCGTCATTATAAAATAGAACTGATCGATTGATAATACTTTCCGGAGTGGGTTTTCGCGGGTTCCAATCAGTCCTTTCAAAGGCGATACTTTCCCGTTTCAAATTTCCGGAAGAGATTGACTTGAGTTTTGTTTCGATTCGATCCAGTTTTTCGTTTGGAAGATTTCCACCTCCGGTCGAATCTGTCAGTTGGACCGTCGTGATCCAATATTCTCCGAAAGTATAACTTTTCATTCCTAAAAGACTGAGGCCCTCTGAGGAAACTGCGCAGGATAAATCCAAGAGAATCTCGGGTTGATTTGCGGTTACCACGTCGATCGTCACAAAGGCCGGATCTTGTTCCGTTTCGAATTTCATTCCAAGGGACGGGTTTTGCGCAAGTGTTCCGATCGATTTAAAATTTCTTAATATTTTACGATTGGATACCGTATTGAGATACGAGGAGGGCGCTACTTCATCCGCGAACGCGACGATGGATTTGACGATCGCTTCGTCCAAATCTTCTTTGGCAACGAGATAACTCCTTAAATTCTCCAACTGAATGCTTCGGGTAGGACCTGCTTCCCAAAAATCATCCTTCGAGTCGCTTGCGAAATACGGAATCGTATTTTGATAGAGAGTGTTTAATATCGAACTCTTCCAGTTGGTGAGAACTCCCGTTCCTACGGACTTCGTGTCGATTACGGTGAGAATATAAAGTTTTCTTAATCTTTCTCGGTTTCCCACGATTCTCGCAAAATCCAGAATTAGTTTCGGGTCCCCTATGTCTCTTTTGGAACTCAACTCCGACATAAGAGTGTGTTTTTCCACAAGAAAACGGCACAGATCCGTGTCTTCCTCGTCGAGTCCGAGTCTGTCTCCCACGGAAACTACGAGTTCGGCTCCGTATTCGGAGTGGTCTCCTTCCTTTACTTTTCCGGCGTCGTGAAGCAGAATCGCAAGGGCCAAAAGTTCAATCTTAGAACATTCTTTATAAACTTTTTGAACTTCGGCGTCTTCGAATTCTCCTTTATCTAGAAGGTCGAGTTCATGCAAAATCAATAATGTATGCTCGTCTACGGTGAATTCATGATGGTAACTAAATAGGGGAAAATTGGTGCAGGCTCCGAATTCGGGGAGAATTGCTCCTAAAACTCCGGATTCGTGCATCAACTTTAAAACCCTTCCTCTCTGAGAAGGGGCTCTTAAAATTTTTACGAATTCTTCGTTTACTTCGGAAGCATATTTAAAGTCGTCATCCAAAAAGTTCGCCGCAAACCGGAATTCGTTTAACAACGTTCCGGAGATCTGCACGTTCTTTTCCTGAATCATTCTAAAAGAAAGCATGATGTCCCGATAGATCGTATGCGGATTTGTGAATAATGTTCCGATCATGGGCGGAAAAACAGTGTCTCCGATCCTAAAAAAGTGAAGATCTTCGTAGGAAAAACTTTCGCCTTTGGAATTCTTTCTTTTTTCGATAATGGAATCCAAATAAGTACGGATGATAAAGTAGATGTTTTTCTGGTGACGATACAAGGTGTGCATGAATTTTTCAACGGAAGAAAGTTCTTCTTTTTTTCCGTAGCCTAGATATTCTGCAACTTCTTGCTGAAGACTAAGATCTAAACGATCTGTCTTTCGAGTGGTGAGCATGTGCATCGCGATTCTTACCCGTAGGATGAAATCGTAAGCTTCTTGTAGAAGTTGGATTTCTCCTCTTTGAAAAACCGGAAGTATGGATAACCCTCCTATAGAAGGAAGATTTCGGACGGATTTTTCCATCCAAAACATATATTGGATGTCCCGGAGTCCGCAAAGATCCGTTTTGAGATTCGGTTCGCTTAACAAAATGGGACGTTCTTCGTTGAGAAACCGGGAGGTTAAAATCTCCTCTTTGATTTCGTTGTAACGTTTTGTCCATTTTACGGGAAGTTTTTCCAAAAAATCTGTTTTAAACTTTTCGAATAAAGTTTTCGATCCCGTAAGAAAACGAGCATCTAAAAAGGCATGATAAGAAGACATATCGTCCAGGTATCGAAAACATTCCTTGATCGTCCTACAGGAGTGTCCGACTACTTTTCCGGAGTCGTAGAGATATGTGTTGATTTTGGATATAACTGATTCTAGTCTTTGTTCTTTGATTCCGTTGTGTAGATACAATAGGTCGATATCGGAATGAGGAGCCATTTCCATCCTTCCGTATCCTCCTAACGCGACGATACAGAGTTTGTCACTGGATTTTAATCCGACTTTGGAGCTTTCAAACTTGGAAAGAATAAAGGAATCCACAATATGAGCCAATTGTCTGGATACGAGTCGGCCGCCGACGTTCTTGCTCTTTTCTAAGAGCCTCTGAAAACTGTATGCGATGTCCAATTGTAAAGGCATGTTTCGTTACAAAATAGATTCTTACTTTCCTAATATCGGACTTATCGGAAGCGTTTGATTTATAGAAAGAAGGAACGGATGACTCTTTTCTAAAATCGGCTTTCGATTCTACATTTGAAAACGACGCGGTTTCCGTCCCTAAAATTTCTGCTTTTCATTGTCAACTTCTATTGGAATCGGTTTTATTTGTTCCTACAAACTTTCACCGAAAAAATTTGCTTGTGTCGGACTTAAAAGTAAAAATTCAATGTATTTTATCTTAAAAACTCGTTATTGATCGGGATTGTTTACCGGTAAAGGCACAATTTTACCGATTCGAATTCCAAAAAAATTGGCACAAACACTTTCTTGATCCCGTAACTATAAGCAACCAACAAAAACTCTAAATCCCTTCGAGGAAGATCACACAATGTTTAGAAAAATTTCAATTATTATAATCAGTTTGCTACTTTTTACCGTTTGCCAAAAAAGTGAATCGAAAGACCAACATGATTTATCCGTTTTTGGATTGATTTCTGCAAAGCCTGTCGAAGCCAACACAAGTTCTAATCCGAGAGCCGCGGGCGGTGGATCCAATCCAAACCAGAATGGTGGATTAAGTCAGGATCCTTTCGCAACAGGCGAGATTTCCCAATTAACGAATCCCAACATTCCTATTCCGGCTTGCGCAAACAACGGAGAGACCTGGACTCAAATTCCGCAATTTGGAGATGATGTTGGGAGTCTTGGGAGTTCAAAAGTGGACTTGGCTAATGGAAGCATTCGGTCGATCGGCGGATACGCCACTAGTTTGGATGGTCTGACGGTTGGTAGTCAGATGGTCTCGGAATTCAATCCAGCTTTCCAACAATGGAATTCAACTCCTCCCGACATGGGTGCAGCTAGAGCCTGGCACACGGCGACTCTTTTGAATAACGATAAAATTATAATCACAGGCGGATATGGATGGGATGAAAACGCTGAAGCTTTCGTGTATCGTTCATCTATAGAATTGTTTGATCTGAACAATCTAAATCCACAATGGACTTACGGTTCTGACATGCAAATCGCAAGAATGAGACACCGTTCCAATTTGCTTCCCAATGGAGATCTCTTAGTGCATGGGGATATCCAAAACATAGATCTAACCAAAGGGGCTGAAATCTATAATCCGAATACGAACACTTGGTCCTTTACGAATCCGGTAAATTTTTTGCGTGCGGCTCCGATCTCGGTACTTTTGCAGGACGGAAGAGTTTTCGTTGCGGGAGGCTTTGGTCCTTCTAAAACCGCCGAAATTTACGATCTGGCAACCAATTCTTGGACAGTGGTCGCGGAGATGAATAAACCAAGAGTGGATCATTCCTCAGTTCTTTTGGCGAATGGAAAAGTTTTAGTGGCAGGCGGAAGTAATCCGGTCGGTAACCAATTTCACTCGGATATGGAAATCTATGATCCAAATACGGATCAGTGGACTACTTTCGAAATGCCCGTATCCAGAATGAACTTTACTATGGATCTTCTAGGCGATGGTTCCGTTCTTTTTTTGGCGGGAAGAAACGATGCTTACGTCGTTCACAACCTACGGTATTTTCCGAATACGGATACTTGGTGCAGAATGCCTGATCTACAACACAAGAGATACGGGCACCAATCTTCCATTTTACCGAATGGGAACATATTTGTATTTGGCGGAAGCGGGCCGAACAACGGACTAGAAGGATCGGAGCTTTTTCAGTAAAAGAATTTCGGGAAAAATTTAAGTCCAAGAGCATAAATTTTGGACTTTTAAATCTCTTTTAAAATTTGGTAAGAGTTCACAGGACCTCTGAGCGAGAAATCATTGAGAAACAAGAACGACTTGTTTATTTCAACCGATCTCC
>NZ_AHMT02000049.1:80000-95000 GCF_000243815.2 Leptospira alexanderi serovar Manhao 3 str. L 60
TGAAAATCCTCTTCCCGTAAAAACGGTTCGTAATTTTTCGGAAGGGAATCCGATCATGGCGGCTGGTTTTTACGAAGACGCCTGCGTCATCGTTTCAATGGACGGAACTCTTACGAAAAAAGAAAGGGTGTTCTTGGATGATCTCGCGAAGGAACTCGAAATATCTTCGATGGATAAGAAGAATATCGAAAGTAGAATTCTTGAGAAAAAGAAGTAAACGTATCTTTTGGGAAACAGTCGCTTCTTATTATTTCAAACATCCCGTTTCAAGGAATCAGCTCCGTGAATTGGCTGGAGGGAACGTTATTATATCTTCTCATCATCTACGCCGGTCTTCAGTTTTTGGTTTCCGGCCCGGTTTTACAACTTCTGATTAATTTTTTTTCGTTTCGTCATTTCAAATTTCGATGGTTTTCTTCTGGAGTAATACTTCCAATTTTTTATGTAGTTTCCAGAAACTGTACGATCGAGTTCCCCGGGATATTGAAAACGGATCAGGTTTATGCGAGAGTTTCCTCTTTAAATCTGAAAATCGAGTTTTTTTCTCTTTTCAGAGGAAAATTGAGAATCTCCTCTTCTATATTCAAAAATTTTCATATGGATTATACGAATATCATCAGTCCTTATAAAAAAATAGGACTGATGCCTAAACGTGGAAAGATCGTATTTCAGAATATGAAAATAGAAAACGGATCGATTTCGATTGTGGATAAAACTTTAACTCCTACTTATACGATTCAATTGCACGATATTGCGATCGAAGGCGGATATATGGATTCTGGATCTCCTCTTGAAGTTCTATTTAGAACCAAAAGCGGAACTTGCAGACTCGGTAAAAGAGGTTTCCTCAAAATCGGAGTGTTAGACGGAGAAACGAGAGGATTTTTATCGTTAAGCGACATCACTTGGTCGGAACTTGCGGGATTACAAGTGATTCCGCTTCCTTTTCTCAAAAATAGGGTTCGGATTTATGCGGAATTCAAACATATCAATTCGGACGAAACTACTTTGGAAGGAACTCTAATACATTTCGCTCCACATTCTCAAGATAAACTAGAACAGAGTTATCCGTTTCATTTTACGATTGTATGGCAGAATTATAACTTACCTTTCGATCTTGCACTTAGAGAGCTCATATTGGAATTGTTCCTCAAAATCAAATTGAAAGGAGTAATGACGAGGATGCTTCAAACCGTGGCAAAAGGGTTATATACGCTTATAGGAAAAAATCGTTCTTACAAACGCGATTCGCTCTGAATTTTACATACATAATAAATTTATAATATATATGTCTTCCTTTCGGTCTGCGATTGAAAGGACCGAGTTCTTTCGCGACTGCGTTTCGTTTCGATCTCTTGCGTGGAAATTTTTCCAATGGTGATTTTCTGACAATTGGTGGTCAGGAATTGAGCGGTGTAGTGTCCTAGAAAAATTTGTCATTTTACCTGTCTTTGACTGACAACTTTTTTTAGGACGCTACAATTTTAGATCGAATGGGAATATCTAGTAGAGGAATTCAAGTTACCCATTTGGTTTTCCTTACTTTTGTAATTGGGAAGATTTTCTTCTCGGAAAGCCTTTGGAGATTTTTTAACTTCTTTCAAAAATGCCCTGTGAAATGCGGAAGAAGAACTAAAACCGACGGCCATTCCGATCGAAAGAATGGAACGGTCAGGCTCGTCAAGTAGCATAACTTTCGCCTCTTTTACCCGGTGGTGGTTGATAAAGGAATTGAAATTCATTCCCATGTGTTCGTTTAAAAAAGCCGAGAGATGATGTACGGAAAGACCCATCTCCGACGCTAAAGAAGGAAGCCGAAGTTCTTCGTCCAGATGAATTCTTTCACTCTGCATCAATTCCGTGAGTTTGCTTTCGACTTTTTCGATGTTAAGGTCTTCCAAAAGAGATTTTTTGTCCTGAACGGAATCTCGTTGAGAAAAATTTTGATCTGAGATTTTTTCTCCGGACGAATTGCTAACTAATAAAAGTTCGTTTTGAGTTCTTTGAATGTTGGAGAGCATCGAAATACATTCGCTCAAGATAATTGGAGAAAGAATTAGAAAATAATAATTAATTTTATTGATCGGCTCGATGATTTTTGCGCCTTCAAAATGACGGAACATTTCCGTGAGTTTGATGATGAGCAATAAACTAATGGAAGGAAGAATTTTTATTAGGGCTTCTTTGTTTTTGGCAGAACGTAAAAGAATTAAGACATGAAATAGAAGACAAATGAAAAATAAAAAGATTCCTAAAGATACTACCTCGGAAAGATTAGGAATTTTGAATTCGCCAAGCAAATCCCAAAGAACAATGATAGCCGCAGTGGAAGCAAAGCTGCGCAGAAACAATCTTCGAAGAACCGTAAAATTAGTGTAAACATACCGGAAATTATCGTTCTTCACACTTGTGGCGAAGCTTATAAATAAGAAAGCGACTGCAATCGAAAAGTAAGTGTAAAAATACTGAGCTAGTTTCTTTGCAAAAGTATTTTCCGAGATAAAAATCGTGGCCGTAAAAGACCAAAAAGTACAGGCCATTAAGAAAAACAGCACCGGGGCAGCGATATTCTTTTGTCTGTTACTTTTGAGAACTCCGAATACGGCAATCATAGAGTATAACGTTGCCGCTAAAGAATAATATTCAATCTCTTCCACATTCGAATCCTTTTGTTGTTTTTGTTCCTATTGCTCCCAGAAACACTTTTTTCTATAGGGAAGAAATATTTTCTCCGTTTGATTATGCAAACAATTCTTTCAAAATATACTTTGTTATTCTTATAAGCAAATAGTTTTCCCCATATCGGTTATAACAAAATGTTTCCGAGCTTTTGCATGTTTTTTGACAGTTATCATTTGAACTACCTAAAAGAATCTATAATTGGGGAAGATGGTAATTTTTGTTTTTTACTAAAACGATTTTTTGTTTAACGATCAGGAAATGAAGGATCGAAGTTTTACTACTTTTTCGCTTTAGAACAGGATTTACAGATTGGATTCGGTACAGGACGATTTTCGTACTAATTGGGAGCATATCGAAAAGCTCCAAACGAAAATAGATTTGTGCCCCACTTTGATCTGGAAAGCGTTCGTATTCGAGAACGGATTTTGATTATTTTGAATTAAAGCCTGAGATATATGCAAAAAAACTAAAGTTATTGACTCTTCCTTTGGCTTTTGAAGAAGCCAACTTTTTGGGAAAAGAATTGTGGAAGAACTCAAGTAAAATGGGACTTTCTCGAAAACCTATGATACCTGAAATCGCGAGACAAACGGTGGTTTAACAGATTGAATAGTTGAATGATAAAATTCTCACGTTATGTTTTGCAAAACGGGGATTTTATTCTTTTATCAGAATCGAATCGGATGATCGAATTCAAAAATTATTCTGAGATTCGGCTTTACTGATTTTTACATAATAGGTACCGTGAATTTTGAAACTAATCCCCGTTTAGACGCAGGATACGAGACGTTTTGTTATATAGTTCTCAATAAGAACGTTTTAATCGGAGACCATAAGAAGAGAAATCTAGATGCAGAAACTCAATAGAAGGGAATTCTTGAATTCTTCCGTAAAATTTTTCGTTTTTATCGGTGCTGGCGGAGCGATTATGCCGAGTTTGACCGGATGTAATTCCGGGCCGAAGGGAGCCGTGAATGAAAATCTGTCTTTTGTTTCCCTCTCCCAAGTGTTAAATGAATTAGAAATATTCAAAAAATTGAATTCAATTCGAGGATATGGAGCTTGGGATGCGGGCAAAGTGTTTCTTCACTGCGCTCAATCGATCGAATATTCGATCCAAGGTTATCCCGAAAATAAAAGCGCACTTTTTCAGAATACGATTGGAAAACTCGTCTTTTTAAACTTCGCATCTTCCAAAAAAATGTCCCACGACCTAGAAGCTCCGATACCCGGTGCTACGGAAATACGAACCGGTACGGATTGGAAGGAAAGCCTTTCGATTTTACGGAAAACCATTCTTAAATTTCAAACTTATGACGGAGAATTGAAACCTCATTTCGCTTACGGAAGTTTATCTAAGGAAGAATACGATTTGGCACACGCGATGCATATCGCCAATCATTTCAGTTTTTTAACTTTTCATTCTTGAAAAAGATAAATTTTGGTTTTGTATTTCACAAAATATCTTTTTCCTTCCGGATTTTAAAATCGACTTACTCTATCTGAAAAATTAACGCTAGTTCGATCTAAGAAAACTCATCTCATAAAAGTTAATTTTTCCGGAAAAGAATAGAATTAAATGTGGAAGCTTACATACCATTTTAGATTTATTGCGAATTAAAAAAATGTAGGGACTATTACTTTTAGAAATTTTTTTAATTTTCTTATATCGAACTCACGTTAAAAATTACGGTATCGTATAACAGCGTTTCAAAGCGAATGAGGGAGTTTCTTGAGATGGGTTGTTCTAAAATTCTTCCAATGAAAATCTAGATTCTTAGATTTTAATGGGGAATCTTAGAAATTGGAGTTTGAAAACGAATTTCAAAAGATAGGAATCTTCTTTACGAATTATGCGGGAAACAAATTCTGGAAAGCGATCGGGATTGGGGGATTAGCTCAGCTGGTTAGAGCGCTACCTTGACATGGTAGAGGTCACTGGTTCGATCCCAGTATCTCCCACCACCTTTTTGATGCTGCTTTTGGTTATTTCTCGGTTTTTAAAAAATGCGGGAACTCCTTAGTTTCAAAAGAAGATCCGAACAAAATAAAAAAGCTCCGAGTTCGGGAGCTTTCAGGTATCGGTTTGGTTTTTCTTTTTTGATTTAGGAGAATTTAAAAATTCGATTCTTATTCTGCAAAGATTACGGAAATTGTAGGCAGTTTAAAACCAAGAACGGTCGCTAAATCTTTACGAATCTGATCGCGAACGTTTTGTTTGTCTTCCACTAAAAGAGCCTGACGAAGATAAAATTCGGCGGCCTTTAAATCCACTTCACCCAAAGCCATGGAAACTCTATAACGAACCGAAGGGCTTTCACTTTTCAGCATATCGCAGAGAGTGTAAAAGTTTTTATCGGCAACTCTCATGATATGAACGATAGAGTTTAAGATCGCCGCTTTGGTAAAATCGTTCTTTTCTTTTTCCAGAGTGGAAACGAGAAAGTTCACGGTTTCCTTGCGGTTCATATATTTCAAACCGTCCGCGGCTGAAGCGCGGATATAGTAGTTCGAATGGCCGAGGGCGTTTACAAGAACGTCTTCAGATTCTTTCGCATAGGGATAACTTCCGATCGTTCTTAAAATTTCACCGGCTGCCATCACCATCGTATAGTCTTCTTTCGAAGTGAAATAAGGTTCGTCCTTCTCTTGGATGGTGGGTTCTAATTTTTTATATTCTTCTATGGTCGGTTTGATCGCAATTTCCAGATCTATTACGGAAAGGGCTTGAGCGACCGTAAATTTGAGATAAGGATGATTTTCAAGAGACTTAGGAATTTTAGGATTTCCACGAAGCGCATTTAGAAGAGGGCGGACGGCAAGTTTGTTGCTTACGAACTTAAGATAATCTGCGGCGTCTAACTTTTCTTCGTAAGAACCGGACTCGAGTTTTCTAACCTGTTCGAAATATACTCTATCGGCGTATTCTACTGCCTTATCTGAGGAGAATAAAGGCAAAACGCTGATAGAAAACGAAATGATAGAGATCGAAATATTTTTAAACATGGCATTTCCTCTCTGTTAATATCGGTTTTTGAAATCGTCGGCTTAAAGTTTCAGGCTTCCTTTTCTTTTACACTTTCGGCAATTTTACGGATTTTTTCGGATAGGTCCTCTAGTGGTAGATCGGTTTCCGTGGATTCTTCCAGCTCTTTTCCGATCTTTTTGAGGTCTTCTTGAATTCTCAACCTGTTTTCGGAGGCCCTGCTCGCCATGTGTGTAAGGAGATCGTCTCTGTATTCCGTGGCCATTTCGAGTTTGAGTTCGCCTAACGAAATCATGGATTGGAGAATTTTTTCCAACCGATCCCGAGTGAGATAACTCGCGCCGATTCCACCTAAAACCAATCTGCCGAACAAGGAACTTATGTCTTTCCCGGTTTCTCGAATCAGAGCCGAAAGCATGAAGTTTGAAAATTCTTCGTTCCTTTGTCCCAGAGAAATTTTGAGAAAAGTTTGTCCGAGAATTTTCGGAGTGATATCGGAACCGGACATATTATCGATCACACGAATTTCTTCGCCATTGATAATCATATCCGCTACATCCTCAAGAGTGATTGTTTTACTCGTCGCGGGATCATAGAGCCTTCGATTCGCGTATCGTTTTAGAAGTTTCATCTTAATTGGTTGCGTCTTTTGCGCATTGCACAATTCTAGGATTCGCCGGAAAAGTCTTCGGTCAAGCAAAATACCCATGGCAAGCCTATTGTTCGATTGTCTCTTTCTAAACGGGCTTACAAAAAAGGAAGAAAGGTTACTGTTCTCACTTTTGGATTGGAAAGAAATTTCAATTCAAGAATGGGTCGGAAGATTTCCGGAATCAAATTCCGGGCAAATCGTTGTTCGAAAAACGATCGAGGTCGATTCTTTACAAACTGCAATCGATTGGTCGAAACAACCTTTATTGATCGGAAGAATCGAATCCCCTCCACTAAAGAAATTATTTCAGCAAGGTCTCAACTACTTTTTAGATCTTCAAACCTCTCAGATCATTGATATTCCGTTGGAAAATGTTTCGCAAAAAAAGGGATTGAATTCGATCGTAATCGGGCCCGATTCGCTTTTGTTTCAAAGAATTCGAGCTCATCTCAAAGTTCTGGGATGGGAAACGATTCCTTGTAGAGAGTTATCCGCGCTCAAGGAAATATTTAAAGAATACGAACCCGGCCTATTTTTCGTGGATTGGGAAAGATTGAACGTTAGGGATACGGTGGATCGGTTAAAGAATTTGCCCCAAAGAGGGATTTTTCCGTCTGTGATTGGGATCAGGGACGTAAGACGGGAGAATCTTTTTCAGGATCTTTCCGCCGGAATCGGAGACTTTTGTCAGGAATTATATTCAGAAAAAGAAATATTCGAAATTTTGAATCATTCTATTCCGAATTTGGAGAGTGAAAGTTATAGTTCCGAAAGTTTCAAAAGATTAGTCTTTAAGTTTAGAACCGGAATTCAACCTACCGAAATTCGAGTCGAAAAAACCGCACCGACTCAGTTTTTCGGTTCTCATTTGGAAAAAATCAAACAGAGAAAGATACTCGATTGGATGAATGAGTTTCTCTGAGGGTTTGCGCTTAAGCGGACAAACGGCTAGTGATTTACTCACGATCGTATTCAAAGACGAGCTATCGCGATTGAGCTCTCACTACGGTTCGAAGAAACATAATGCTGCAATTTCCGCTACAATCGTTATCGTAAGACTTATCGGCCTTTAAGAGAAAGGAATTTCCTTATTTCGAACTAATTTTTCCGCGAGATCGATTTCCATCGGGTGAGAATAATAGTATCCCTGTCCGAAATCGCAATTGAGTTCTCGAAGGAGTTTGTGTTGTGTTTCGTTCTCCACGCCTTCCACAATGATCGCCTTGCCCATTGCTTGCACCAAATTTACCATGGAAGTAATCACCGCGCGAGTGGAAGTCTGAAAGTAATTGAAAAGAAATATTTTGTCTAGCTTGATGTAATCGATCGGAAGGTGAATGAGCCTTCCTAAAGAAGAATATCCTTTTCCGAAATCATCGATCGCAAACTTAAATCCGTAATCTTTGAGAGAGGTGATAACCTTGCCGATTTGGGACTCTCTCGAATCGAAAGAATCTTCCACAATTTCCAAAATGATATGACTCGGTTGGATTTTATAATAGTCGCTCGCCTCTTTCAGCAGCGGAAAGATGTTTTTATCGCCGAGTTGTTTCGGAGATATGTTTAGGGATAAGGAGACATTCTCCGATTTTAATATTGAATTTTCGTAATATCGGAACGTTTCCCAGATCATCCATTCTCCGATGGTTTTGATAAAACTGGAACTCTCGGCGATCGAAATGAAACTTCCGGGAAGAAGTTTACCTTTTTCCGGATGATTCCAGCGTACCAGAGTTTCCATAGAAAAAAATCGGTTCTCTTTGAGATCGATGATGGGTTGAAAATGAATTTCCAATTCGTTTCGGTTTAGTACCTTTCTCAGGTCGATTTCGATTTTCGATTTTTCGAAAGTTGAGGCGATTGCGTTTTGGTCGTAGTAAAACAAGGAGTTTGGACCGAGCAAACAGGATCGCTGGAGAGCCTCTTTTAGGATTCCGAGTGCGTTCATATCCGATCCGGATTTGGAATCGAATTTCGTGTAACCGATGTTTATGTTGAGATGAAATTCTCTTTCTTCATAAGTGAAAGGAAAATCGAAAAGCATTTGGATACATTCCGCAAACCATTCCGCTTTGATTTCGGAATCTATATGTGCGGATGAAATTAAAAATTTGTCGCTTTCAATTCTAAATAAATGGTCGTTTCGATTCAGATACTTTTTCAATCGATCGGCCACTTTCGCGTAGATATGTTCAAAATAAGAATTGTTTTCTTTGGATACGATCGAATCCGGATTGGATATGGAAATCAAAAACGAAAAATGTCCGTTCATGGCGAATTCGTCTTCGGTGATTTGTTTTCCAAAATGATTTAAAAAATATTTTTGATTGGGAAGATTCGTGTTTCGATCCCAGTGGCCCGTTTCGTATCCTTTCTTGGGTTGGGCATTCGGCTGAGGTTTAAACCGAATCATATAAGAGTCTTCAAAATTGTGAACGCTAAGTTGTAGTTGGAAATTTGTTTCTCCTAAAAAGGAATCTTCGGGGTCTTCGATTTCTTGAAGAAGATGGGATATGTTCGTATCGTTCTCCAAATGTTGATTTTCCTTGGATTTAAGAAGAGGTATTATCTTTTCATAAAGCACTTGGAAGTTTGGGAAAGACCAAAAATTTTGAAATTTATGATTTGCATATACAGTTTTCCAGTCACGGTCTAAAACAACAATTCCTTCCGTCGACTGATCCGAAAAATACAACAATGATTTTTGCAAGGACGGAGATAGATTCTGTATTTGCATTCCCATGTATGAAATTGTAGCGTCAGATATCAATAATGAAATCCGTACTATAATTCAAAATGTTTTTTATTATAATTTTATATAGAAAAATATGATTTGTTTCCGGTTAGTTCCATGAAAAATTGTTTTTATCTTTTTCCCTTGATAAAATTATTTTGTAGAACCAATGAAAATTTTTGTTCGAATGAGAAAATTTTCCCTTCTGAGAAGTTAACTAATTTACATTCATTTTTGATAACGGGCCGTGGGAAGGTTTTGTTTTCAGACTGCGTACGAATTCCGAATGCAGAACAAATTAATCACTTGGCCTCAGAAGAGTTTTTTTCTTTTTGGAATTAAGGTTTTTATCTTTTCAGCTTATTTTGAACGAGTTGTAGAAAAAGATTCATTAAGAGCTATTCTAAGACTTTAGGATGTGGGAACTCCCGGGTTTTATTATAAACTTGTAGCCGGTTTACATTAAGGTCTTGGGGCAGTCTTTAAATACAAGGATAAAGATTTTGAACATAGAGTTCTATAAGGTTCAGTACACCGAAATTCAAAAACTGCTGAACGATATTGAAAAGAGACTTCTTAGGGAAGGGGAAATTTCCGAAGATATGGACGAACTTTTGCATGAGCTTGCAAGTTTTTCCGCGAGATTAAAACTTCATCTGAATCTGGAAGAGAATTTGATCTATCCCAAAATCAAAAGTTTACAGATTGAAAATATTTCCTCTCTTGCGGAAAACTTCAGGAGCCGCTCCATCGACCTGAAAAATTCTTTTAAAAAGTATTATTCCAACTGGCTGCTCCCTTCCTCCATTTTAAAAAATGAAAGTCAGTTTCGGGAAGAAACGGAGGAGTTGATTTTCAATTTGAGGGATAAGTTTCGAAAAGAAGAAAATGAAATTTATGTTCTTCTTTAAAGTCGTTTAACGTTTTTCCATCCAGGAAATACATTCCTTTAAAAGATTCTGCATCGTTTTGTATTCCTTTTTTACCGGATATCCGTGTCCCGGTAAAATCCATTCGAAAGAATAATCCTTCAATTTTTTCATGGAATTGATCTGTTCCGGCCAAGAATACCAACAAACTCCCTTGAACGCAATTAGACGGTCCTTTTGAGGATCATAGGCGAGATGGTCTCCCGTAAAAAGAAACCGATCTTCCAATGATAATACCGAGTGTCCTTTTGTATGTCCCGGAGTGGGAATGATTTTGACATCACTCCCGAGTTTGAATACTGTTTCGCCCTTTAAGACGATTTCCGCGGAAGGAATCGACCTTCGATCGTATTCGTGGATGATTCGGTCACACCCGAATCGTTCCCTGAATTTTTGATGATCGGCGATATCGTCTTGATGGGTTAAAAAATGATAACGGATTCCTCCCAAAGATTCTATCTTACTTGCAAGAGAAGGTACGAATCGGGGGGAATCTACGAGAATATTTCCATCTTCTCTAAGGATGAGATACGAAAATGCTCCGAAAGAATCCTTTGAATGATAACCGCAATAGTATACGTTTGCTTCAATTTTGGAAGGAAACGTTTCCTTCGCTTCTTTTAGATCCATTTTGTCCTCGGTTCCGATAGAAGTAGTCGGACAGGAAAGCAAAGCTCGAAGTGCTTCGATTTTTTCAGATTCCGTTTCCGGTTGTTTCCTAACGTAAGAACCTCCGTTTTTTTCGGAGAACGTGGATGGTGCGATGATTCTGCACGTTTCGCAGTCGATACAGGTGGAATCCACGTAGAAGTTGCCTTCTTGGTTCTCTTGGCGTTTTTTCAGCTGATTTGCCACGCTCTTTAGACGCCGATTCCAAAGAATACGATTCCATTTCGAACAGAGAGGATTCTAAAAAAATAATTCCCAAATCAACTTGTTTTTACCCGAATTGGTCTAGTTTGGAAATAATTTTTTGAATTTTCTTCTTCCTTGGATTTTAAAAGATTTCTTTTCGCGTCTGTTCAATTGATACTTTCGTTTCGCGGTTCGACCGAGCCGTTAGAGACATTGATTCATTTTTCAATACCTTTCGATCGTTTTGCGCGTTCGAAAAATATTCCGATATTTGCGTTTAGTTAGGCCTTGGTTACGTTGTGAAGGTCGTGAGATTGTAATTGAATTGAAACAATTCCCTCATCTGATTGTAATGCAAATGAAATATAGATTTCGGTGGAATTACAAAAAGCTCAAGCAGAGAAGGGGAAAAGGTTGTTAACCGACATCTTGAAATGGAAAAGCAAAAAAAGTGTAATAAAAGAAGTAGAAAGTTACAAATCGGTTTTCAGATTTTTGGTTTAATTTTATCCATTGAAACCGGGTTATTCGCTCAAGAAAAACCTATCGGCGGAGATTCTAAACCTCCTGAAAAACCGAAAAAGGAATTTTATGAAGACAATGATACCGGTTTGATTTATACAAAACCGGGTCCGAACCGAACTAAAATCGATTCTTTGGGGAAAGAGAATTATCCGGAACGCAAGGATATGCAGCTTCCGAATCATTTCAAACACAGACCTGAAAATATCAATGAAGAGAAACTCGTGATTGCGGCAAGAACTCAGTTCCGCGGGGTCAGTGGGGATCGTCAATCCGCTTTTTCGGGGAACGAAGACTTTCATACTGTAGACGCGAACTTTAGACGACTCCGTCTTGGTTTCTTTTATCAAGGAGCGAAATGGTGGGGTTTTGCGACTCAGCTTCGTTTGGAAAACGCTCTCAATAGCCAGTTTTTAAGAATCACAAAGAATAAAACTACGGGAGACGTTCAGGACGTCACGTTGAACGATGCTCGAGGTTTGATCCATGAGGCTGTAATTTGGGTGAACATTCCGATTCTCAGTTCTCGCATTACTTTAGGGCAAATCAACGTTCCGTTTAACAGAGAGTATATTCAAAGTTCTGCAAATTTCATTTCCTTGGAAAGATCGATTGTCACGAACATGCTTCCTCAGTTCGATACGGGTGCGATGATTGCGATCCATCCTCTTGAAGCGATCGATAAAAAATATACGCGATATTTGTCCCTTCACGGTTTTGTCGGGAACGGTCACGGTGGTGGTGGAGATTACGGTTACGGCAGAAGACAGGATAATACTGCCGCACGCCAGAACCTTCCTCAATTGCTTGCTCCGATTTATTACGGAAGAGTCCAATACAACGCCTTGGGAGGTCTTATAAAAAGGGGAAATGACATAGGTTGGGTGGAAGGAGACGAGATCTTTCAAGACGATGCGAAATTATCTTTTGGGGCGGCGGTGGCTCAGACGACTCAACTTAAAACCTCTCAGCCGGTTCCAGTTGAGTTTCTTCTTAAGGATCAAACTCCGACGAGATTGGCGATTCAACAAACGACTCCCACCGGAGGAATTGATCCCACGGGACTTAAATCCGATTATCTTGCGGACAGAACGATCACGACTCCGGGGCGTCCAAATTTCGGAATCGTCGGTCATACATATGATATGACTTTTACCTGGAAGGGTTTTTATTTGAACGGAGCTTGGAGTAAATTTTCTGGTTCTGCAGCCAACCAAGTGATGAGTTATCACGGTACGATCGGTTATAATTTTCATCTCTACGATTCGAAATATATTATGCCCGTTTTTAAGGCCGAGTTTCTGAAAGGAGATTGGAATCAGAGTCAGATGTTCGAACCCGGAGAAGCTTATTACATCTACTGGGCGGGAATCAACTTGATGGGAGATTATCATCTCTATAAGGTTCAACTTTTTTATCAAGTCATTCATACAAATACGGCTAAGAATTATTTTTGGAACACCACGGATAACCGCGATTCAAGAACAGTTTATCTTCAGTTCCAAGCAAACTTTTGGACCGGCACTTCCTCTCCGGAAAATGTTTCCGGCGGAGCGATTTACAGACAAGATTATTGAGCTTAAGAAAACATTGGGCGAATTGCTTTCGATCGCGCTTGAACCCAATGTTGCTTTAGTTTTTACACTCAATTGCTTTAGCGTTTTTTAATATGGAATTTACGTAAATTCGGTTACGAGTAGGAATCGGTCGTAGAATTTCAGAATCGATCCGATTTCTACGTCCCCGTTATCGGTGCAGAAAAAGGAGTAAGCCTGATTGATCGTAAAACCTTCGATTAGATATTTAAAGATCATAAAAATCCCATCCTTATCAAAATCATTCCGAATGTAATTCAAGGTTTGCGCGCACTTTACGATTTTAAGATGGTACTGCCGGTACAATCGGTTGTAGTAGTCGAATTTTTTTTGAAGTTTCTCTTTCGTTAAAATTTCGTTCGTAAGAAACTGATAACAAACTCGGTTGAGTTCTTTTTTGGAATGGATCTCCAAAAGAATCGGTTTCAAATATTCCTCTCGAATGGCGACGGAGCTGGTACATTTTCGAAAGAGAGTCTGGGTCGTTTCCAGATTTTTACGGGCCGCATAATCAATCAAAATGTAGATCAGGTCCTCTTTACTGTGGAAATGTTCGTAAAACGTGCCTTTGGCGAATCCGGCTTGAGCCGTGATGTCTTCCACTCTCGCTTCGTGAAATCCTTTACTTCCGAATATAGTAAGAGCCGCTTCCAATAGTTTATCGCGCGTCTCCAAGGATTTTTTGGATTCTTTTATCAAAGCGGGGTTATAAATCCCCAATCCGGAACTATTTTCCTTTTTCCCGGATTCGGTTTGACGTTCTACTTTAACGTGAGTTCGGCGTAAGAAAGTTTGGGCGAATCGCTCGCGAATTTCATAGATAAAATGGCTCGCGACCGCGCTTTAACTCAATGTTGCTGCCTACGATCGCAACATAATGCTCCAATTCCTTCGGAATTTAACTCAATGTTTCTCCCTACGGGTCGAAACATATAATCGCTTTCGCATTTTGTTATACCGAACTCACGTTACTTTAGCGTTTGCAGTCAAAGTTTTTACTTCTTGGTTTTTTTCCCGTTAAATTTCATCATCAGATCGTTAAACACGGATAATGTGACCGGAACATAAAAAAGACTTCCTAACGTTCCGAAACCCAATCCCCAACCTAAGGCTAATGTCATCGGAATCAGAATCGGATCCGAGCCTCCGAGACTGTATGCGGTCGGTAATAAACCCGCAACCGTGGTAAGAGTTGTTAAAAGAATCGGTCTGAATCTTCTTTGGCTCGCTTCGATCAGGATCTCGTCCATGCTTGCCTTGGAATCTTTTCTAATCGAATCGATACAATCTACGAGGACGATGGATGCGTTTACGAGAACTCCCGCTAAACCTATGATTCCGATCATCGCTAAGAAGCTGATAGATTTTCCGGAAAGAGGAAAACCGATCACGATTCCGATAATCCCTAATGGAATTGTACTGAGGATCAATATTGGTTTCCAAAAACTTTTGATCGTCAACGCGAGAATTCCAAAGATACCGAAGATTGCTATAAGACCGGCTTTAGCCAGAGATGTCATTGATCTTTGGGTGTCTTTTTCCTCTCCGCCGAACGTAATAGATATTCCGGGATATTGTCGTTCGATTAAAGGTTTGAATTCGTTCGCTACTCTTTGGTTTGCGTCGTGGGCCGTTATTTCGTCTAACTTTACGTCTCCATTTACCGTGATGGCACGATCAAAATCTTTATGTGCGAGAAGCTCCGGGGATTCGATCAGATTCATTTTGGAAATCTTTGCAAGATTCGTAATGTTTCCCGCCTTGTTTCTAAGAGGAATTGATTTGATTTCGTTCGGATTTTTGCGAAAGTCCTTGTCGTAGAGAACTCTTAAATATATTTTTGTTCTTCCTTTACGGACTGTCCCCGCTCTTTCTCCGTCGTAAGCCGTTCTCAAACCGTTTGCGGCGGATAATGTGGAGATGCCGGTAAAACTCTCGAGTCCTTTATCGAGCTGGATATACATTTGTTTGCGACCGTAACGATAGTCGTCTCGAACGGAGAAAACCCCGGGGATTGACTTTAAGAACGCCTGCAACTCGTTCGA
>NZ_AHMT02000049.1:102500-107500 GCF_000243815.2 Leptospira alexanderi serovar Manhao 3 str. L 60
ACCGCTTTCAAAACTTGGAATAAGGTTAGTCCGAATCAGAACCGGTGTTGTTTTAAGCCTTTACGGAGGAGCTCTGGGAAGTATGCTTTCTCCTTTTCGATTGGGTTTGGGAGGACCGATAGGTTCCGGAAGGCAAGTCTTTAGCTGGATTCATATCGAAGACATGGTCGGTGCGATCGTTTATTTATTAGAAAATTCTAATCTTTCAGGAGCGTTCAATTTAGTAGCTCCAAATCCGGTAAGTAATGAGATCTTTTCGAAAATACTTGCACATATATTAAAACGTCCCGCATTTTTTAGAGTTCCGGCGACGATTTTAAAAGTCCTTTATCAAGACGGCGCGGACGTGATCTTAAAAGGGCAGAAAGTGATACCGGAGAGGTTACAAAAATCCGGATTTTCTTTTTTATATCCAAGACTTGACCCAGCATTGCGAGATCTCTTGATCTCAAGTTCGTAATTTCTTAAAACTAAAAGTCCATTTCAAAACCTTAAAAAATATCTCAAAAGTCCGGTAAACTTCTAAAACATGTAGGAGTTCCCACGTTTTAGGGTCAGTGAATAGGAGTCAGAGTTCAGTTACTTTTTCCTAATAGAGGGATCAGACTTTAACAAAGGTTAATTTTCTTCTTCTGTAATGTATGTAATGTAAAGTCCTAACCCCTAAAACCTAATCCCTAATACATATGCTAACATCTAAAAAGTTCTTACATTTAGAGACGGTTCTTAGAAGAAATTTTAAAATCGGTTGATAAGAAGAAGTTTTTTTTCGTATTAAAATGTCGTAACACAACGAACTTTGAGTGTTTGGTTTTTGTCATTTAGACCTGTAAATAAGGAGCCGGTTGTGGAAGAAATACTGACTGCGAAAAAAGTATTGTTCTCATAGGTTGTCGATGTCCAATAGTTAGAGTTTGGGGTATTTGGAAAGGAAACAACGTTGATGGCAGGGTTATTATTATTGAAATCGACGATGCTCAAAAGTTCGTTAGCGTTTGGTAATCTCCAATTCGTTCTTCCTGCTAAATTCAAAACATCACACGCATTTAGAGCCGCAGTCCAATCCAAATCCGAACTTCCTCCCGCACATCCTACACCGGCCTGTCCTTCCGAACATTGAGACCAAAGAAGTCCCGTATTTTGGTCGGTGACTGTTCCATTTCCATTATTAACAAAGGAGAACGCCGGAATCGGGTTTCCGGAAACACAACGAAGATTGATGTTATTTCCTTGTGGCTCATTCGAAATCCCCAAAGTCGCGGCCGAAAAGTTGATCGCCCAATTGGAACCGGGTGTTGTAGCGTCGGCCGTATTTGTCATATATTTGGTTCCTGAAAATGTATTTGGAAAGGAAGTATTGTTGATATGCGGATTGTTTGAATAATGAACCAGAGAGGCTAATTCTTTGATTGTAGGAATTCTCCAGTTGGTTTTTCCCGCATAACCTTGTCCGCCGTTGAGTCCGTTTAAGATTGTACAACTTCCCGCTAACCCGGCGTTCGCATTGTTCCAATTGATTGCGGTTGCTGCTCCGGAGCAATTTGAACCTGTTTGACCCTGAGCGCAAGTTTTCCAAGTAAGTCCGTGTAGAGTATCTAACGTAGTATAATCCGAAGTAAATTTGCAGTTTGGGGTCGGGGCGGAAAAAGAGCGCGCGTTTGGAGTATTGCTAAATTCTCCATCATTACCGGTCCCCGGACACGCAATAGCAGTTCCTGCATTATCCCAACAAATCGTCTGCCCCGTATCAAAAACGGCTCCCGGATTAAAATTTGTAGGTCCGTTTGAGCATTGAGAATCATTCGATGTTTCTTGGGTATTGGAAATTAACGCTTGCAGATATTGGAATATAACATAAGGAGGGTCCGGTTTGTTCGGAAGTTTTGCACAGAAAAGAAAAGAAAAAATAAAAAAAGATACAAGATATTTATTCATACACTTTTTACCCTCGGTATTCTTAATCCCTAACAGAAAGAAACTTGAGAAAATCATTTATTTTATCATATGAATGATTTATTTAAAGATTTAATTTCAAGCTCTCGAAAAGATGTAGATCAGAATGGTATCCTATTCTTAAATCGGGTTTTTATAAAGTTAAATTTAAAGCCGAAGTGGTCAGATTATATTATTTTTAGAAATGGACCAGTGAAATTTAGAAGCAGTTTTTTAGACTTAAGAACAGAAATAATTTTGAAATAGCTCCAAGAGATTTTTCCGAAGGCATTTTTATATAAATGGATGATATTTCCACACCCAATTCCGACAAAATGTCACGTTATTTAGAATAAAGTTCGTTTTTTAGAATATAATCCAAAACTTTTTTTGGAATTCGGTTCGGAATTATGGATCGAAAGAACGATTGCCTAAAATCCGTGGAACTTGCGGGAATCAAAGGATTTTTCAAAAATTGAAATTGAGAGAAAAGTTTTGAATTCTGAGGAACTACTTCCGAGAATCTTCGAAAGACGAAAACTTTTCGAACTTCATCCAAAATTTTTTCATAATTCCTCCATTCGTGAAAATTGGAATAATTATCCTCTCCGATTAAAAGAACAAACTCTCGATTCGGATGGAGAATCTTGAGTTTTTGAATCGTTTCAATCGTATAACTCGGACCCGGATAATTCAATTCCAGATCCAAAATTCGAATCGGTTCCGAAAACTCGGAGACAAATAAATTCAACATTTCTAATATATTTTCGGGAGAAGAAAACTTCTCTCCTTTGAGAGGGTTCTGTCGGTTTGGAATCAGAAAGACTTCCTTACACTCTGGGACTTCCCGAAAAAAAGACTTTAAAATTCCCGAATGTCCTTCGTGAGGAGGATCGAAACTGCCTCCGAAAATTCCCGTGAGGATTGGTGAAGTCATGGGTTAATTTCGGATTTGTCCGTTTCCGGTTACATAGGTGGTTGTGGTCGTGAGGTGGACCAAACCCATAGGACCACGGACGTGTAACTTGCCGGTGGAAATTCCCACTTCGGCGCCGAGACCGAATTCTGCGCCGTCGTGAAAACGCGTGGAGCAATTGACAAATAAAGCGGCGGAATCTAAGGAACTTGTGAAAATTTTAGCCACGTTTAAATCTTCCGTGACGATGGCTTCCGTATGACCTGAAGAAGTTCTTTCGATAAAGGCTAACGCTTCTTCCAAGCTGGAAACCGTTTTTACCGAAAGACGAAGATCCAAAAATTCTTCCTGATAGTCCTCCTCTTTAACCGGCTTTCCTTTCGGGTACAGAGAAAGCGCGGAAGGATCAAGTAATAGTTCCACACCTTCTTTGGCTAGAGCTTCTAACAATTCTTTTCGAAACGGATAACCGTTGTGAAGTATTAAGTTTTCCGTAGCGTTGCATACTCCCGGTCTTTGCACTTTGGAGTTGATTACGATCGGAATTACTTTCGCAGGATCGGCATCTTGATCAATATAGAGATTACAAACACCTTTGTCATGTTTGACGACTGGAATCATAGAATGCTCTGAGACAAATTTGATCAAACCTTCTCCGCCTCTCGGAACCACTATGTCGATCAAAGAAACCTGTTGAAGGAAAGGAAGCATAAAGGAGCGATCCGTTTTGTCTACAAAAGTGATCGCACTTGTATCGATTCCTTCTTTGTTTAGAATTTCATGAAATAGTTTTACTAAAATCGCGTTGGAATGAAACGCTTCGCTTCCTCCTCTGAGAATACATGCGTTCCCCGATTTGAAAGAAAGGGCGCCTACGTCGATCGTTACGTTCGGACGAGATTCGTAGATGACCATCACGACTCCGAGAGGAACTCTTTTGGTCACAAGTTCGAGACCGTTCGGAAGGGTCAAACCTCTCGTAACTTCTCCGACGGGGTCTGGAAGTGAAACGATTTCTCGAACTGCGGAAGCCATGGAAGCGATTCGTTTTTCATTTAATAAAAGACGATCCATCAAAGCGGAAGAGAGGTTTTTTTCTTTGCCGTTCTTTAGGTCGGACTCGTTTGCGGAAAGAATTTCCGATTTACGTTTTTCTAATATGTTTGCAAGTTCCAAAAGAACCTTGTTTTTTTGGGATGAAGAAAGTGATTTTAAAGTTCTGGAAGCTTTTTTGACCCGATAAGAAAGTTCTTTAACGTATTCGATTTCTTTCATAGATGATTTTCCCCGTTGCCATTTCGATTTTTGCGGATGATTTCTTTCACATCTTCCTCAGAAAAAACTCGGTTTCCGGAAGGCGCAATCAAAGTTCCGACCGAGTTTTTTTCCAAAAATTCTCGGATCGCATGCATTTTCTTGCCGTTTAAAATCGCGGTCGGTATTCCTGCTTCCGATAATAGACCGGCTGATTTAAGTTTGGTGAACATTCCGCCGGTTCCGGGGCCGCTCGGGCCGCCCGCGAGGTTCAGGTCGTCTTTCGAAATTCCTTCCAAAAAAGGGACTACTTTTTCTTCTTTGAGAAATCCCTCCACTCCGGTTAAAATGAGGAGCAAATCCGCGCCTACAATCAAACTTACAAGTGCGGAAAGCATATCGTTGTCCCCGAACTTCACTTCTTCGGTTGCGACCGAGTCGTTCTCATTGACAATAGGAAGTATTCCCCATTCCAAAAGTTGAGTGAACGTGTTCTTTAGATTTTTATAACCTTCTTTGGATTCAAGATCTAGAACGCCGAAAAGAATCTGGGCTATGCTCAAGTTCACCTTGGAAAAAAAACTGTCGTAAAGATTGATGAGTCTGTTCTGACCCATAGCGGCTAATGCTTGTTTTTCGGAGAGGGAATCTCTAGAAGAGATGGAAGAGGGGAGTTCGTTTAACAAAAGTCTTCCTCTTGCGATCGCACCGGAGGAAACTAGGATTACTTTTTTACCTAGATCTCTGAGATGACGAATGTCGCTTACCAATTGAAATAGAAAATCGTTCACTTCCGATTCAGGACCGGACAACCTCGCGGAACCTACTTTGATGACGATCATCTCTGCACTGTGGATTTTTTCTGACAGTGAATTTCGTTCCATATTCATTCCGTTGT
>NZ_AHMT02000049.1:112500-114817 GCF_000243815.2 Leptospira alexanderi serovar Manhao 3 str. L 60
GCAATTAAGATATCTTCAACGCCTCGATTCTTTAAGTCGGTTAAAATCTGAAGCCAGAACTTTGCCCCTTCGGTGCGTTCTACCCAGATCCCAAGAATCTCTTTTGTGCCCTGTAGATTGATTCCTACTGATCTCTACATAAAGGAGTACCGCCAATTTTAGCACAAATCCCCGTTTAGACGCAGAATTTTGGACACTCTATTATGTAGATTGATTCCTAAAGCCAAATAGAAGGCTTTGTTCACGACGTGGTTGCCATCTCGAACCTTCACGATCAACGCATCCATGATGAGAATCGGATACACTTTATCCAAGGGGCGATTCTGCCATTCGATCACTGTTTCCATTACGGAATCCGTTACTTGAGAAATCAAATCCGCCGAGACTTCAACTTGATAAATTTCTTTCAGGTGTTGAGATATTTCTCGAGTTGTCATTCCGCGTGAATACATCGAGATGATCTTTTCATCGAAGCCCGTAAATCGTGTCTGTCCTTTCCGGATTATCTGAGGTTCAAAGCTTCCGTTTCTATCTCGAGGAACTTCCAAGTCAATTGTCCCAAAGTCTCCTTTGAGCTTCTTACTACTTTTTCCATTTCTTGAATTGCCTGTGTTATTGCCCAAGCTATCGTGCTTCTCATATCCAAGATGATGCGTCATCTCTCCTTGCATTGCTCGTTCAACAAGTGATTTGGTGAGTTGTTTTAAGAGGCCTTCGTTTCCGATCAGCTCTTCGGGGGTTTTACCTTTGATTAATTCATCGAGTAGTTCTTCTGCTCGATTCTTCGGTTTGCTCATACTGCTTTATCCTTGTTACTTTTTCTTTTTTCACAAGTCATTTACACAATCGAGATGACACCCTCTTGTTAAGGAAAAAATATCGTAACTTGCAAACTACGGTTTTGCAGTCTCAAAAAGGATCGAAGATATATCAACGTATTTGGAAGCATGTCCATGAATATCAATCCCTACAGGTCTACCGTTTTCATCCAAGTCTACGTTTAGGTCTGAATTAATCTCTTTCGTCTCAAAAGAAGGGCGGTTCGACAAATCAATATAGATTGAATCAGTTTCAGGATAGTGCGTTATTCTCATTCTTTAAAACCTCTATCAAAAAAGCCGTTGTGGATTGTCTTACCATCTTCCAACGTCACTACTCGAAGATATTTTCCCGCTTCCACAATCCATTTCCAAAAGCGAATTCTTCCATTTTCTTGAACTTCTTTTTTGTCCGGATGAAGAACCGTTTCTTCTACCCATTCAAGGCGAAGCTCCGGACGTTTTCTAAGCACCTCGTTTTCAAAATAACGAGTGTATTTCATAAGCCAATAGCATATCCTTTCATTCCAAGTTTCATTTTCCTCTTTGTCCAACCCTTTTTCTACTTTCCAACTTCAGATAAATTAAGGATAATTTCAAGTGAGGAAAATGTAGGAAAAGTGAGTGAAAAATCGACTGTTTTTTTCCTCACTTTTTTACCTAATTTCTTCCATTTTCCTTCAGTGGATCGACCTTTCTCCGACCACTCTGAGTTTTCTCTCAATCTCGATTTCCTGTTCCGTCACTTTCGTCAATTGAAGAATCAACTTTTGGATCTTCTTGCGATATACTTTCAGTTTTTGTAATAGTGTTTGACTTCCTCTCTCTTCTTTAAAGAACCCATACTTTCATATCTCTTCCGATATGATTTCATTCTTTTTTGGATGGAAGTTTCTTCCTCCGTCATTCTTGGGTCAAATCCGTTTTTGTCTCGTTTTTGCTTTTCATACTTTCATCTTCCAAATTCTCTTTTGTTGACCCACTGACGTTAGTAGTTCTACAAGCTCTGAGTCCTTAGAACCTAACTCCATTCTTTTCTTGTGTAAATCCGCTTGTTGCTTCCTCAATTTCCTTAGAGAATTCAAAAGTCGTTCTAAAGCCGCTTCCTTCTGTGTGTAACTCATCTTCCCATACTTCTTTTGAGACTCTTTTACCTTCGATTGCAATACTTGTTTTGGGCTCTTCTTTACTTCCTCTTTCTGGGCCGATTTCTCTTTTTTGCGGTTTGCTTCGGCTCTTTGGTTTTGAGTTCTTTTCGGAGCTCAGAAACGTAATTCCTTGCGGTTCCAAGTGGAATTCTCTCTTCTTCTGATATCTTTTTAGCTAACTCTACCGGTTTCCCGATCAAACTATGACCCTCATAGTTTGATTTCTCATTTGATCCTACTTTCAAAAGATGACCCTCATCTTTTGATTTCTCAGAAAACAAGACTTCGCTTAACATTTTAGAATCCTCTTTCAAACCTTCACCGTGAAGGTTTGATTCTCTCGCTTGCTTT
>NZ_AHMT02000048.1 GCF_000243815.2 Leptospira alexanderi serovar Manhao 3 str. L 60
TTTTCAATTATTTCCAAATAATGCCTTTAGAAATCTCCAATTCCGATTTAGACGAGTATGAAAAGATCTTAAGGAAATCATTAAACGACGAAGACAGAGAGGCAATATTGAAATTCACAAGTTTCCGTAAGATTTTAACGATCAGAAAAAAATTAAACCTGTAGAATTTTTTCTCTCAATCAATTTGAAAAGCAACGAGTAGATAACACTTTTAAGGATAACGTCCATCGAACCTAGTTCTCCTCCATACCTTATATGAATACTTTCGGAATAGATCATTATAAGAATCTTATAGATTTAATTATTACCTACTTCCACTCCTTTAGTGTGGTTATCGGTATAATTTTAGGATTTATAAAACTTTTTTCAAAGGATGATTTTAAAAAATCTTATGGAACGGTCCTTCATTCTATTGCGTTATTTTTGATTTTAAACAATGGTATTCTTTTCGGCCAAGGAAACTTGCGAACCGAAAACAAAATTACATTCGGATTTTATTATAGCTTAGTGTTATATTCCATTTCGGCCGTTTTTGTCTGTTTCAGCTATGTATTAGAGATTTTAGACCATCCTTGGAATTACTGTAAAAAACTTTTAGGAACGATTCCCGTTACTATTCTATTATCGTATTTGATTCCAAAGCTTTATTTTATTTCTTTCATAGACGTTCTTTGGTTTTGGGATTTCCGTTATTTACTACTGCTTGGTCTTGACAAAAAGTATTTTAATATCTCAAAAATCTATCGTTTACCTCAACTTCCCTTTGATTTCATTCCTAATTTCTATCTGTTTTGTTTTAGATTTTCTTGGCACGCTACTTGATAGAAAAGACTTCTTTTTTATTGCGGAATTGTTAGCCGGATCAGTGCTTTGCTATATCGTTATTTTAGAACGGGCTTGTCCTTTTTTGTTTAGTAAATCTAAATCTACGATTATAAACATAGTTTCAGAACCGAAAGAATCCCCTATTTCTGAAGAAATTCAAGAAGAAACAAAATTTCAAGGTCGCAATTTATTAGAGGGTATCGATTTAGAAAATGTGGAAATCAAACTGAATCAATTTATAACTTCCAAAAGATTTAAAGACGAAGAACTTAGACTTCCTGACTTTGCTGCAGACTTAGGCCTTTCCACTCATCAAGCTTCTTACTACCTAAACAAATATCTTAGTAAACGATATAATGATTTTCTGAATTTTTATAGAATAAACGAAGTTAAGATTATGATGAAAAATAAATCTAATTTTAATCTTTTAAATATCGCTCTCGAATGCGGTTTCAATTCTTCATCCTCTTTTCACAGGGCTTGTATTAGGTTTACCGGGAAATCCCCGCGTGACCTTAGAAATTATATTCAGTTAAATTCTAGCAAAGACATAAATTCTTAAAATACAAACTTCTCATTCGAATTTCTAATTCTTTTGTATGATACTTTCATAGATGACAGCTTTAAAGAATTAGGATTATTTTTTCCCTTTCAATAACCTGCCTATCATATCTATGATCATCTTCTGATCCTTGGGAGATAACAGGAAAAAATCTTTGATCATCTTTCGGACTCCAGAAGTTCGATCCAGCTTGCGATGAAATGTATTTTCCGCATCCAAAGCGGCAATATCGAAAGCGTTCATTTTATTTTTTGTGTGGCCCATTTTTCATTAAAAGCCAATCCTTTCGAAATCCAAATTTATGTTCGATCACAAGAGCGACTGGATCCGATACATCTCGTTCGCCCGAAAGAATGTTGGAAACCTGTTGCTTGGAAATGCCAACCTCCTCTCCAAATCGGCTCTGAGTCATTCCTGTTTCAGCAATGATCAATCTCAGTCTTCCGGATTGTGTTTTTAAATCAAATGAATTCATTGAATGCTTCTGAGTTGGCAATATTACGGAAGTTAAAGGCCACCCATCGAGAAAGCGCAAGAAATTAACGCATTGTAGGGTTTTGTAAAAACCTTCCGAGTTTCGGTTCATAATAACGAGATTTGTAATAGTAAAGACCAGTGTCTTTGTCTTCGATCTGTCCTGTAAATTTGTAACGGAATATATCCGGTCCATACGAATCATTTCTGTTAATCGCACCGTATGGCTCATAAGAAACGTAACTCACTCCCGGTTCAGGTCCACTTGCTGGGTTCCCCACTCCGTCCGTTATCATCGTAACAGATCCCAAATGATCCGGGTGATAGAAATACATTTTCCAAGGGGTTAGTGATTAGGAATTAGGGGTTAGGAACTCGCATCTCGAAGCGGGCGTGCCTCTGCGAAATCTTTCCGAACTTCCACCGCAGAGTCGCGCTCTTCGTTTCAATCTGCAACGCACCATTTCAAGCTTTTCGTATATTTTTATTTCTGCATTCAGTTCATGTTGCGTTGCAGTATTTTCACTTCGATCGCTCACGCTTCGTAGTTAATATCTTGTCGTTGTGTATTGAAATTCACTCTCTTACACTCAGTTTATTTTTCTAATCTCTCGGATGTTTCGGTAACTCACAAATCTTGTCTTCGTCCGGTTCTGGGTTCGGTTCTATGCTTGCGATGATTTTGATTTCCGGAGCATTATTATTTTCTATTTTCTGAGTCCAATCCTTGGGATTAGGATATGGTAACTCAGCAGGAACAACATTTAAACGTATCGAATGATTCGGGGGAAGATTGATTATCTTTTCTAATCGTCCAGTTTTCTTAGGGGAATTTCCGTGAAAATATACGAACACGAATTCATATCGTCGTTTACCTAGGGGCGCTGGCATTCGATAATCGCAGCCTTCATAAAATCTTACATCACGCATGCCCCAGCCTATTTCATACAGTAAAACTTTAAAATTCTCTAACCAGTATTCTCTTTCAGGATTTAGTTTAAACGGGAAATTTACCAAAGTTCGCTCTTCATCCCAATATCCAACAAATACATAATTTGACAATGCAGTAGAAGACTTTTCCATAGTGTCGTCCAGCATCTTAATATTAAACTTAACGTAACTACGATCTGAATTCGTGATTGGTTTGTATGGTGGATATCGATTTCCAAAACCGGGGCAATTTAAATTTCCAAATCCAAACGAAACTAAAATAAAAACCTTACATAATTTTTTAAAATAGTTTCTTTTCATAATGGCCCCTCGCAAGTCTTTTCTACATATTCACCACCGCTTATAAGTAATCCAATAGGCACCGACTTACCGATGGCTGCTTTAATTGCATAACCTGTTATGGATGCACCTGCCCCCTTCCAATCTCCTGTTGCAATATCATAAGCTAACAAATGCGATGTCGCTATATCCAAACCACTAAATGGACCAACCACGGGTATTTCATTAAAATTTACCCAAGCTCCAGCGACTGCATTTCCTTTAGATGCAGCTACACCAAGTACAGCATTCACTTCAAGATAACCATACCCCGCCATCGCCGCAAGTTGCCCCGCAGTAGCATAACAAGCCCATTTACGAGCACTCTTCTCATCCCAATGAATATTATTAAAACTCGATTTAGAATAACCACCGGCCCCATACGCTTGCATTGTATAAGGACTTAGGATGGTTCCACTCACAAGGCCTGCCGCAGCAGCAGCGCTCACAAACAAGACTCCTCCCACTCCTAATGCAGTGCCAATCGCAAGCGCACCCAAACCGATCGCGGTATAAACTGCACCTGTGGCCGCAAAACCAGCAACGGTCGCAACAGCCAAAGCTGTACAACCAACAATAAAAGAAGCCGCCGTCAATCCCGCCAAAGCCACACCCCCTAACGCAAGACCAGTTCCAGCAATCGCACCACCTAACATCAGTGCGGTGGACGAGGCTACTCCAGCTCCTAATCCAGCCATTCCAATCGATTCAATACCCGATGTTAAAGCCATACTACCTACCGCTCCTACCGTCGCCACTCCGGCTCCCGCTGTTAGTAATGTCGTACTTCCTACCATGTTCAAAGCTGCTACTCCAAGACCCGCTCCCGCAGCCATCATTC
>NZ_AHMT02000047.1:0-2500 GCF_000243815.2 Leptospira alexanderi serovar Manhao 3 str. L 60
GAAAGGAAGCATTTGAAGAGTTCGAAAAGTTATTAAGAATTACTTAGATAAAAGGAATTCACTATATTATGCAGGCAGTCATGAAAACGCCCCGTACTGAAGTTACGATTAAAGGAGAAATTTCCTCCACCCTATTGAAAGCTCTCAAAAAGGAATTCGGTAGGAAACTTCGTATAGAGAAGTCTGAAGAATCGATTTCTTGGAGAGATACTCAATTTTTCAAAGAAAATAAAGAGTTCCTTCAGCCTGGATCAAAATTGAAATATTATAGAAAAAAAGCAGGATTGAGCCTTACGGAACTTGGAGATAAATTGGGCGGTATCCCGAGACAAAATCTTTCGGCTATGGAATTAGGAAAAAGGCCAATTTCAAAAGATTTAGCAAAACAGCTTGCTAAATTGTTTAAAAAGCCAGTTGAGATTTTTCTTTATGCAGAGTGATTCTACATTTGAAAGGGAAATGCAGGATTTTGAAAGGCGAAAAAACTTTGATAAGAAGCATAATGAATTCTGAAATAGCTTTTCAATATGCAAATCCTTCGCATTAAAGTGTAATAGCCAAAATAATATCTGACATACTTTTAAAGTAGATTACGAAAACTGTAAATTGCCGAGATATCTTTTCTTAGCTAATTCCTTCGTGTCAGTCAAGGAAAGTTTGTATAGAATTTTCCAAGAACGATACTTCCTTGATGAATTCCTATCCCTGGAATAACCCGTTACGTTACAAGTCTTTGAGACGTTCTCCAAAGTCTCGGCCAACTTCAAAAGTCCAACTTTGTTTTTGATTATTTTTTGTACTGTTGTCATCTTTTTCTCTTTATTTATTTTAAGGAGTGTAAGATTAAGTTTTAACTATTACAGTTAATTTAACCCTCACTTACAGGCTTTACTCATTTCTACATAATAGAGTGTCCAAAATTCTGCGTCTAAACGTTGGATTTGTGCTCAAATTAACGGTATTCTATTTTATAGAGATCAGTAATGAAGAATAGGATAAAAGAAAGAAAGTATGGATAATAACCTAATAATTTCATTGATTACTGTTACTGGTTCAATAGCATCTGCTTGCATAACATATTACTTATCTAAAATATCACAAATTAAAGCAGAATGGCAAAAAGAAAAAATGACCCATTATAAGTTGTTGTTAGCTTCATTATCTGGATTGGCTGGAAATGCAAAAAATATGCGAGGGCACATGATCAATTTGCTCTTTCACTGTTTAGTTGCTCCACAAGCAGTTGTAACGGCGTTAATGGATTTTCACGATGAAGTTAAATATACCAATCAAAAAAAGTCCAAAGAAAAGCATGATAAGCTTTGAATTCAACTTTTATTAGAAATTCGTAAGGATATAGGTGTTTCTAAAAAGGATAGTTCCACTAATTTTGTATTTCATTTAATTGGTGTTCCGCCTTCGTAATTTTTGACACGTCGCATAACTTCGTCTCCTCGCTCCGTTCGAGATCGCTAATGCGACTCTCACTACGGGCTGAAGCCACATTTGCTTTGTCCCTCGGTTTGTGATCGCTCACTAAGGTTCGCTCAAACCTCGTGTCAATTCTTCCGCGCGCTCCAGAACCGCAAGCGTCGAGGAGACTCTTTTGTTAGCTGCCATTTTGAAAAATTTCTAAAAAAATCTTAACTGTTTTCTGAAAGAAGAATATGAAAATATGAATCAATTTCTAACTAAAATTTTCGAAATTTATAATCAATCGAAATCTAAAATTAACCCTGCCTGGAATTGGGAAGGAATAAAGAACACATACGAAAGAGAACCGAAATTGTTTGAGAATATCTTTAAAAGATCGAGTACAAATCGATACAATTTTCAAGAAGATCTTTTGATTAATAGCCTATGGATTGCGTCAAACGTTACAGACAGCTATCTGAAGCGTCCCAATTGCTGTTACTGTGGATTGATGTTCAAGCAAGCTGATTATTTTAATGGCATTGTTCATATTGATCATTTTAATCCAATAAGTAAGACAGGAATACACTCAGCAGGAAATATAATTCCTACTTGTAAAGATTGCAATTTACTTAAATCAAATCTATCAGATGATGAACTTTTGACAATTTTTCGAACTCCAGAGAAATTCTTTTCTGTAAAATATCTCAAGTCTACTGAAACTAAAAAGGAAAAACTAAAAGATTTTTCAGCTTTATTTTTCCAGCGATCATCTGGAGGAGAAGAATATCGCAATGCTTTTAACATTACGATTTATGATCAGAGAAAACATCAAGATGATATGAAAGCGAATTATCGTATGAAATGGCAAAACAATTGAGGGTGTCATCTCGATTGTGTAAATGACTTGTGAAAAAAGAAAAAGTAACAAGGATAAAAACAACATGAGCAAACCGAAGAATCGAGCAGAAGAACTACTCGATGAATTAATCAAAGGTAAAACCCCCGAAGAGCTGATCGGAAACGAAGGCCTCTTAAAACAACTCACCAAATCACTTGTTGAACGAGCAATGCAAGGAGAGATGAC
>NZ_AHMT02000047.1:7500-25000 GCF_000243815.2 Leptospira alexanderi serovar Manhao 3 str. L 60
TTTCGAATTAATTTCGTATCCGCATAAATATCTCCGGCAGGTTCAAAGCGGGTAAAGATCGACCAGATAAAATCGTGATCGGAACGGGTCGCGTCTTCCGAGTCGTCCACAAGGAATACAAATAGAAAATCTCGGATCAACTTTTCCTTCAAAAGTTTAGAAGGGATTCCGTCTTTCATTTTGTATCTAGGTCCGGAAACGACTAAAACTCCTGGGTAGGGAACCTTTGGGTCTTTAAAGGAAGAATGTACAAAATTTCCTTTGAATCGGTTTTTTAAATCGTTTTTCTTTTTACCAGAACCTAAAAGGACCGTCTTACTTCCTTGGTTCACAGCGGGTCCCGTATAATCGAGCGTATCCTGAGAGATGTTCGCGAAAATATGAATATCCGTAATCGGATTTATTCTTTCTAATACCGTAATAAACGTTTCTCTAAAATTTTTCAGATTCACGTTCTGATCCGTTACGAGTAATACCTTTGTAAGGGAAAGTTGCCCTTCTCCTAAAACTCGAAGTGCGCCGGTGAATGCTTCTCCTTGGTATCTTTCCTTAACTATAGCGGCCGCAAGAGAATGCACCCCGGATTCTTCGTAAGCCCAAATCCCTCTTATCGCGGGCATTACCACGGGAAATAATGGAGATAAAAGATCTTGGAGATATTCGGCGATCCAATGATCTTCCTGAGGAGGACGACCTACCACAGTCGCAGGCCAAATTGCGTCTTTACGATGATAAATTTTTTGAACCTGGACGATCGGATAATCATGCTTTAACGCGTAATATCCGTAATGATCTCCGAACGGCCCTTCCGGCTTTCGAATTTTAGGAGGAATTATACCCTGGATCAGAAAGTCCGCATCCGCTACGATCGGAAGAGAAGAAACATTCTTGTCTCGTTTGATTTTGAGTTTTTCGCCTAACAAAAGCGAGGCGAGAATCAGTTCGCTGATTTCCTCGGGTAAAGGAGCGACGGCGGCGATTGTCAAACCAGGAGGACCCCCCGTATAAATATGCACTGGAAGAGGTAAGCCTTCCTTTTCGGCCTCGTAGTAATGATTGCCTCCGCCTCTGTGGATCTGGATATGCATTCCGGTTTCCATCGGTCCGTGAATTTGGATTCGATACATTCCCAGATTTCCCTTTCCAGTCTTTGGACTTTCCGTATAAACCAAAGGAAGAGTAACGAAATTTCCTCCGTCTTTCGGCCAGGACTTGATTGTAGGAAGTTCATGCAAAGAATCTAATGTATTTTCAAGAACCGGCGCCGCGTTTACTTTTTTGAGTCCGACTCGCAGCGCTTGAAACGCGACATTTCTCAAAGCCCAAATCTTAGCCGGGGTTGGTGGAAGAATATGCTGAATCGTATGTGCAATTTTTTGTACGAACTTGATTGGATCCTCTCCGAACGCAATTTTCATTCTTTTTTCGGAACCGTAGAGGTTAGTCGCAACGCTAAAGTGGGAGCCTTTTACGTTTTTAAAAAGAATTGCCGGTCCTCTTTTAGAAACGACCCTTCTTTGAATTTCAGCTAATTCTAATACTGGATCCACTTCCTCTTCTATGACGAGGAGTTCCTTTTGCTTTTGTAATTCCTTTACGAATTCCGCTGTGGATCGAAGTTTCATAAATTTCCCACCGGAAGTTCCGGTTGTTTTTTGTTTTTATTTCTGAGTCTGATCAATTTTCCAGATATAGAAGACGGAAATTCTTCCTTAAGATCCAATTCGTTTACCCATTTGAATTGGATATCCTTTCTCTTTTGAAGGCTTTTTTCGATTCGAATAACGTTCTTTTCATCGAGTTCGCTGAACTTCAACCGAATTCGATGATTAGTGATGGAATGCCTTGATCGCAGAGAATTCTGTATCACTCTGGAATCGGCGAATAATTCTTCCACCCATTCGTCTTTTTCATAAGGATGTTTCCCTTCCAATCGAAACGGCAATGAATAGATCGTCTTGAAAAATCTTCGAGTTGTATATTTGACCAAAAGAATACGACCGGACGATTTCAAAAAAAGAAAGTTGAGGTCCAAATCTACCCAATTTTCCACCGATTTAGTTGCCGGGACTTCCTTTTCTTTTCCGACTCTTTTTGCTTCACAATGATTTTCGAATGGACACACGGAACAATTCGGAACTGGAATACAAACAAGCGCTCCCAATTCCATCATCGCTTCGTTATGATCTCCAGGGGCATCAGGTGTTAAAAATTTTTGAGCGAGGTCTCCGAGTGCCTGATTGGTAGAACTTGAATTAGGATCGGATTCGATCAGAAACAATCGCGATAATACGCGCTTCACATTCCCGTCCAAAACGGCATAGGGTTTTCCATAAGCAATTGACAAAACAGCGGAGGCTGTATAACTTCCTACTCCAGGAATCGAAAGAGCCTCTTCATAACATTCAGGAAAACGGCCTTCGTATTTTCAACGAGAAGCCCCGCTCCCTTTTTTAAATTTCGAGCTCGCGAATAATAACCGAGTCCTTTCCAGTATTTCATCACTTCTTCTTCCGACGCGTCTTGCAGCGCTTTCGGATCCGGAAATCGTTTTAAGAATGTCTCATAAATCGGAAGCATCGCGGCGACCCGAGTCTGCTGAAGCATGATCTCGCTTACCCAAATTCGATAGGCGTTTTTATTGATTCGAAAAGGAAGCTCTCTTTTGTTTTTTTGAAACCAAGAAAGCAGGTTTTCTCTGAGTTCGATCAGAAGTTTTGGATCGATGAAGTTTGTTTTAGATTTCACTGTCGTAAAGGAAATAGATTTCCTCACCTTTGTTTTTTCGTTCTTAAAACGATCGCCCACACGCAAAATACGTTTGCCTATCCTTGAATTTTAGGCCGAAAGCGACAAGTCGCCAGTTCCCCAAACGAAAAACGTCGTAAGGATAGGATTTCATCAAGCGTTGATTCGAAAATAGACAACGTCTCCGTCTTGTACTACGTATTCTTTTCCTTCGATTCGAAGTTTGCCTTCTTCCTTTACTTTTGTTTGAGTTCCGGCTCTGTCCAAGTCTTCATAACTCATAACCTCGGCCCGGATGAATGCCTTTTCAAAATCGGAATGAATCACGGAAGCCGCTTTAGGTCCGGTACTGTTCCAAGGAGTCGTCCAGGCTCTCACTTCCATTTCCCCGGCTGTAAAAAACGTGATCAAACCGAGAAGTTTATATGCGGTTTTAATCATACGATCTAGACCACTTTCAGTTTCTCCGATCTCTTTTAAAAAGTCGAGTTGTTCATTACGGTTCAAACCGGAAATCTCTTCTTCGAAACGGCCGCATAGGATCACGAGTTCGGCGTTTTCTTCCTTTGCCATCTGTTTGATTTGAGTAAGCAAAGGAGTATCTTTTTTTGCAGCGTCCTTGTCCGCGATATTTGCCACATACATAACCGGTTTTAAAGTAATCAATTGAAAGCTTCTTGCGATCTTTTTTTCCTCGTCTTTCAATGAGGCGAGTCTCGCAGGTTTTCCGGCCTTTAAAAGAGTTAAGATTTTTTCGAGAACGGAAGTTTGTTCCTGTGCTTCTTTGTTTCCATTCTTCGCATTTTTTGAAATTCTTTGAAACTGTTTGTCCGCACTATCTAAATCCGCGAAAATCAATTCCATGTTTACAACTGCCGCGTCGTCCACAGGATTTATTTTCCCGTGAACGTGGGTAACGTTTTCGTCTTCAAAAGCGCGCACAACGTGACAAATCGCATCCACTTCTCGGATATGGGAAAGAAATTTATTACCAAGACCTTCTCCTTGGCTAGCGCCTTTGACAAGACCGGCGATGTCCACAAATTCTATGATAGCGGGAACGACCTTTTGAGGTTTTGCGATTTCCGCAAGTCGATCCAGTCTTGAATCGGGAACTTCCACAATTCCTTTGTTAGGTTCGATGGTACAAAACGGATAATTTTCCATCTGCGCGCCCGCTTTTGTAAGGGCGTTGAAAATAGTAGATTTACCTACATTGGGAAGGCCGACAATACCGCAATTCAGACTCATGAAGTCCAGATTTTCCGGGACAGGCCGAAGCGAAAAGTAAAATCGTCACTCCAGTTCCCAGGATTTACCGGAACCGTCGCTATTGAGAGAAAAACTTTCTTGTCTGAGGCGAATCAACCGATTTCCCCGAAAGAAAAAATGTAAGACAGAAACCCCGTTCGGAATTCGAGAAGACGCGCAACCGGTATCATAAATCCCATCGTTAAATCTTAAGTCCTGCGGAAAATTTAAGAGCCGGATCAGAGTTGTGTCTTCCGCTTTTTCGGAAAAAGAATCTTGTGGGGTTTTATCTCCGAGTAGGAAAAAAATTTTATCCGATTCCCAAGGAAACTCTATCGGATTGGCATTCGTAGAAAACCAAAACTTTAAAGTGTCAAAACTCAATTCGAAAGAATCGTTTTTGATTTTGTTGTTTGTCGCGGATTGTGTTGTCGTAGCGATCGTTTGCGTTTGAGATGTTGATTGTGAAATTGAGGATTCTATTTTTTTCTTAGAATCTTTTTTGACGGAGTTTGTTTGTTTGCCTTTCTTGTTTTTTACAGGTTTTCCGATTTTGGATTTTGGATTCGTACTTTTTTCAATTTTTACGACTTCCTTTTTTTCTACAAGAAAACTAATCCAAGGCACGACTCCGTCTTGGGATGTAGGCAGATTTTCTATTACATCTTTCGGAAAAATATACAGATCGTATCCATTTTCTCCAGCAAGTTTTAATTGCTCCGCAGGGGTTTCGGAGGAAAATGAACCGTAACCGACTAAATACGCGGTCCCATTCTCCTGGACCCGTTTATTTTTAAGCCTTTTAAAAAATAAAGAAGTGGATCTGTAATACCTGGTTTTATCCTCTTTGGCGGAAGGTTTGCAAACGAGTACAATGCTGATAGGACGATCTTTGAGTCCGCCAGTTTCCGAAAATACATTTGAAAAACAGAATATACAAAACGCCAGAAGGACGATAAAAGCATCTCTGAAAATCGTTCGAAACATCTTAAGTCAACCGAGTCCTACGGACTTTAATAGAGCTTTTTCGAACTTCAGGTAATTTTTTTCCTCCTTTTCTTGAAAGAGAGCGTAACGTGTTCCGTATTCGGGATCTTCTGTTATCAATGTCGCTTGCATTTCCGCGAGATGAAATTCTTCCTCTTTAAGAACCGCTTTTAAACTTACAGGAATTTGATTCTCTTTCAAAATCTGATCGTATTCTTTGTAGAGAAAATCCGCTCTTTCCTCGATGAGATGAGTTACGTAAAGATAGGAAAGGAAAGATTGTTTTTTGCCTTGAATTCCGGAAACGTTCAGATTTTTCAAAACCATTCCGTCTAGTCTCTGAAAATATAAAAATGCCGAAAAACCGCAGTGCAAATTTCCAGTTTGATAATCCGGGCAAGAACCGGGAGAAATTCGTTCGCTCATCCGTTTGAAAAAATGTGCGTGTCTTGCCTCCTCTGACGCGTGTCTAAGAATCATCTCTCCCGTTCCGATCCCGCTTTGTGTAGCAAGAATTTTCCTGGAACCGATATGTTCCAAAAAGGAGATCGTATTTAACCATCTAGAATGTTGCTTCGGTTCTTGAATGATTTTTTGGAGAAAAGAACGAATCGGTTCTGCGGATACGGAACTTTTTGTCGAGGCTACGATCATAAACGTATCCTTTTTAAAAAGGCGGAAAAAATCATCGCTTTTTAAACTTTCTCTTGGATTTTATGTAGGAAAAGAACCTTGGAATTTTAAAATCCTATCCCCATGAACACATCGCTAACCTCCCTGAAGCAATATGGAAGTCTCATCAAATTTTCTCATACACTGTTCGCTCTCCCTTTTGCGGGAATCGCATTTATTCTTGCGTTCTTAAAGACACACGGAAAATCCGTTTTGGATTGGACGATTCTTTCGATTCTTATTTTGTTTTCGATGGTGTTTGCAAGGTCCGCGGCGATGGGTTTCAATCGAATCGTGGACACGGACATCGACGCACAAAACGAACGCACCAAAAAACGAGAAATTCCAGCGGGAAAAATTTCAAAACGTTCCGCGATATTGTTCGTCGTTTTGTCTTCTCTAGGATTTTTTATTGCGAGTTGGTTCATCAATCCCATGACCTGGAGACTTTCTTTTCCAACTCTTATGATTCTTTTGGGATATTCTTTTTCAAAAAGATTTACTTGGCTCTGCCATTTCATTTTAGGCTTTTCGATTGGTCTGGCACCTCTTGCAACTTGGGTCGCGATACGAGAAGAAATCGTTTTAGAACCGATTCTGTGGACAATTGGACTTGCTTTCAACCTCGCGGGGTTTGATATTCTTTACGCTCTTCAAGATCAGGATTTCGATCGAAAGGAAGGTCTTTATTCGATTCCTGCAAGGTTCGGAAGAAAAAATTCTCTTTCGATCGCAATTGTAAGCCACGTCTTTTGCATTTGCTTTTTATTTGCGGCTGGAATCGTTTCGAATCTCGGACCGATCTTTTTAATTTTTTTGGTGGCTACGGGATATCTCCTATTTCAAGAACATAAAATCGCGAGAGCTTCCGGAGAAAATCTTCTTCCTGCAAAATTCTATCGGTTTCATTCTTACATATCCTTGATTCTCTTCACGGGATTATTGTTGGATCGGATTTTTTATCTTGCGATTCTTGACGGCAAAGCGTATTTAAAATGAGACTTGTTTTAGGAATGGCCGGAGCGAGCGGTTCCATTTACGCCGAAAGATTTGTCAAAGCACTTCTTACGATCGAAGGGACTACGTTTTTCATCTGCAGTCCAGCTTCTCTTAGAGTATTCCGAGAAGAAATGGAATGTAAGGTTTCCTCGCCGAAAGAACTTTTAGACTTTATAATTTCGAAATATAAGATTCAGAATACTTCTCATGTGTTTGAAATCCGCAATTTTGCTGATATAGGAGCGGATATCGGTTCGGGTTCCAATTCTTGGAAAGGGATGGTGATTCTTCCTTGTTCCATGAAGACGATCGCTTCGATTAATGCGGGTATGACAGAGAATCTTATCGAAAGAGCGGCCGATGTTACTTTGAAAGAAAGAAGGACTCTTTTGCTCGTTCCCAGAGAAACGCCTTACAATCGGATTCACTTGAAAAATATGCTGGAACTTCATGACGCAGGCGGAATTATCCTTCCTGCTTCTCCCGGATTTTATCAGATGCCTAGAACACTGGAGGATTTGGGCGATTTCATCAGCGAAAGAATTTTTAGGCTTTTAGGTATGGAGCTGGACTTATATCCACGATGGACTCCTCGTAACAACCTTGAGATGGAAAATCATTTTTATTAAGCGAAGTATTCTATGTCGTGGATTTTTTTCTTGAGAGTAGATGCGTCTTCGTAGTTCTCTTTCGAGATTGCGTTGAACTTCTGAAGATAAAGTCCGATCAGTTCTTCTCCGGTTTGTCCGGGTAAAGAAAGAGCCTTTTTGAAATTGTCCAAGTCGAATTCCGGATGTTTGGTAGAGAAATTTTCCACGAGTTGATCCATTTTGATCAAGGATGCTTCTCTCGCAATTCCCGTAGATCTCCTGATTTTCAGAGAAAGATTTGCAAGTGCGTCTAGATATTCCCTGACACCGCTTTCTTCTTCCGGAAAATCGACCAACCCTCCGCCTATTTCCCGATTTTTACAAATCTCAACATATTTGATCACGACACTGTTGAACTGATCCATTCTTTCCTGAATATAATCATTGGAAGCTTCTTTGGAAGTAGGCATCTCGAAGTCTCGGATCTTAATCACATCGTATTTCTCTATATTTTCTGAGATGATTTTCTTTAGTTCTTCATAACTTTCCAATGACACGGGCGGGAATGTCACGACGGGAAAATTTTCTCCGATTTTTAGAAAGCTCACCACTACGTTAGACGCTATTATCTTTCCTCCGGGGCTGAGAGGGTTTTCGCCAAATACGTTGCAATATACGATTAAATTACCCGTAGGTTTTTTTTCGGATCCTTTTTCAAACTTCAAGGTTCACCTCCCATATCTATGTACAACAGACTCCAAAGCTCGTATTATTCCCACTTTTTTATTTCCTCATTTAAGTTATCAAATATAGTTTTGTAAGCTTGATACACGGGACCTTCTTTATCCTTGAGTACAACAGGACTACCGTCTTCTCCGGCATTCATGATGTCCATTGTAAGAGGAATGCCACCAAGAAAACTTGCTTCGGATGATTCGGCTAATTTCTGCCCTCCGCCTTTACTAAATATGGCAGAAGCATGTCCGCACTTAGGACAAATGAACTCACTCATATTTTCAACAACCCCAAGTATCGGAACTTTCACTTGAGAGAACATTGCAGAAGCTCGAGTTGCATCCAGAAGTGCGACCGATTGAGGTGTGGTTACAATCACGGCGCCGTTTAAATCAATCAACTGAGCGAGTGAAAGTTGAACGTCTCCCGTTCCTGGCGGAAGATCAATAAAAAGATAATCAAGTTCATCCCATACAATGTCATAGAGAAATTGTTCCACAGCTTTTCCAAGCATCGGTCCTCTCCAGACAACTGGCTGTTTTTCATCGATCAAAAAGGAGAACGAAATGAGTTTGATTCCGTCTTTTATCAAAGGATAAATTTTATCTTCTTCGGCTTTCAACGCGACTCTTCCGTTGACTCCGAACATTTTCCCGATGGAGGGTCCGTAAATATCCGCGTCTAAAATTCCAACCTTGTATCCAAGAGAGGCCGCAACTGCGGCAAGGTTCACCGTAACAGTCGACTTACCGACTCCGCCTTTTCCGGAACCAATTGCGATCACATTCATAACACCCGGAATTTTATTGGAATCATCGAGAACAAGTTTGGGATCCACTTCGAATTTAATCTTCACTTTTCCGATTCCTTCCAGTTTGGTAAGAATCTGACGGATCTGTGCTTCCAGACCGATCTGAACCCTTCTATCTTGGTTCGGGGTTTTGAGAAGAATATTCGTTTCTCCTTCTTGGATATCGAGAGAGCCGATCATACCGAGGGAAACGATGTCCTTTTTGAGTTCTGGATGTTTAATCTTGGTCAATTCTCTTTGAATTTTAGCCGCTTCAATCGTTGTCATTCTATTCCTTTTCTGAATAGGAAACCAGGGGGGTTTCCGTAAACTTAGACTTTTCCAAATTGTAAGTATATCTTTGAATTTCTACATTCTGCTTTTGAATTTCTAACAGATGAAATCCGCTTTCATGTGTTGTATCGGAAAGACGTGTGCTTGAGGCGGAATTCACCACATAATAAGGCAATTCGTTCCCTGGAAATTTTACCCAGTTCGTGTGAACGTGACCGTGTAGATAAACAAGCGGGGGTTGTTCCTTTAATAAGGAAGCGATCTCTTCCCGATTTAGCAATTTATGATGTACAGTTTCTTGTCTATTCGCCGGATTCCAAATCGGATGATGACATACGAGAACGTAATTTCGAATTTTCCTTTCAAAAAGAGTTTTCTTCGTTTGTATGACTACTTCCGGCCGGATTCTTCCATAAGCGTTTAGAATCGAAAGAGGAATACTAGAATCCCAACCTACAAAGTGAAGATCTTTGATCTTTTTGATTCGAATATAATGCGCATTATTGGAAATCGATTCTCCCGAAAGTTTGGAGAAATACTTTTCATAAAAAGCGTTTTCCCCCGCGGATTGTCTCACGTAACGATCGTGATTTCCAGGAATATAAAAAACCTTCTCCTGAGGAAGTTCGCTTAACGTTTTTAAGGCCGCTTTGAATTCCTCCTCGTGGGATACGTTGGTAATATCTCCCGATATGACGATCGCATCAGGATTCGTTTCGCGAATGAAGTTTAAAATCGAGTCCCAAATATTCTTAGGATATTTTTTCTTTCTTCTAAGATTATAATTTAAGTATCCCACAAACATCTTTCCCTTGAGTTGAAAGAATGGAATCGAAGTCGGAAAGTGTAAATCTGAAAGATGAAGGATTTTCATTCGGATTCGAAAAGTTCTAAGATTCCCAAAACTTCGGCCTTGTGGACAATCGATCCTTTCTCTTTTATGATTTGTGTTAGTCTGCCTTTCACGGGAGACTCCATAGGAAAACATGCCTTATCGGTAACGAGCTCTAAAATTTCCTGACCTGGTTCCACTGAATCTCCTAACTTCACATTCCAGTGGACGAGTTCGATTTTATCTGTATCTCCAAGGTCAGGTGTGAGCAATTCAAAAATGTTAGATTTTGATTCCATGATTTAAAACAAACTTGCGTAAAAGGCTTTATACATCAATGATACCTAAAAAACTCGGTGGGAATATATGGCAAACCAGAAAACAGCGCTCAAAGGGAGCGAGATTCTGAAAAATATCGAAACTCTTAAAAAGAAAAAATTCTTTCACCTTGAACTCAAAGGGTTAACAAAACCCACTCGTGACATCTTATCCGAACTCGTGAACGGAATTTTAGCCGAAATCGGAGCAAATCCTTTAGCCGGTTTTCATCTTTTCAGCGGACTTATGGAAGCATTACTCAATGCGATCAAAGCGAATATTCGTCATATAATTTTCCGAGACGAACTTCTTAAAAAATTAGAACAGGGAGAGTCCAATCCCCAAGACGCGGAAGAACTTCTGAAAATTATTATGGAAACTTCCCTGCTTCGAGATGCCATGCATCGTTATGTCGTTCCTGAGAAAGTAAAGAAGCAGGTGCAAAATGTTCTCTTTTTGGAAGACAAAATTCGTACCAAAAAAAAGACTTTGACGGAAAGCGAAAAAGCTTTTTTAACCGATGTTCGGGCAAAAATCAAAAAATACAATATGAACATCTCGTTAAAGATTCGTGTTACTTCCGAAGAATTGAGTTTTCGAATTCGTAATGATTCTCCCATTCATCATTTGGATTTTCAAAGAATTCAAGAGTCCAGACTCAAACACAAAGAACTTTTTGACCGCGGAAATTCTGCGGATTTCTTTCGTCCCGAATTTTTAAACGAGAAAGAAAGCGCAGGTTTCGGAATTGCAATGATTGATGAAGGTTTTTATTCCATCGGTCTCAATCCGCTCGATTTACTTACAATCACTTCAGGTGCGAGAACAACGACCGTCTATATGAAGTATCCAATCACCGGTTTGAAAATGGATTTCTAATCGAACTTTTTCAAGGACGACTAATTAACGTGAGCAGGGTCGTAAGAAAGTTTGGGCGAATCAGAAACTAAAGTGCAACGACTCCCTGAACTCAGGCGCAGAGCTTTCCTGAACTCAGCAAACACCTTCCTATGGGTCGGTGTTTAGGTCGCTCTGCGGGTCGTCGTCGCAGCTCGCGAATTTCATAGATAAAATGGCTCGCGACCGCGCTTTAACTCAATGTTGCTGCCTACGATCGCAACATAATGCTCCAATTCCTTCGGAATTTAACTCAATGTTTCTCCCTACGGGTCGAAACATATAATCGCTTTCGCATTTTGTTATACCGAACTTACGTTAACTAATTCCTTTTAAAATTTTGGGACAAACTTTAAATTCGATTCTATAACATCCGAGCGGTTTTTTCTAAGTATATAATACCGATTGTAAATTCATAAAGCCTATCCATTACTTCTACGTTATGGCATATTTCGCTTAACAAAATCGGAATTTTTTATTTTGGATCGATTCGATAAATTTTTCCACTCCCAAAATCGCTTAAATATACTTTTCCGGCAGAATCTCTTCCAAAGGAAGAAATGAGTAGCGGCCATTTTCCAAGTGTATAAACTTTTTTTGCAGGTTGGCCCAATTGCTCTGGAAGTTCCAATGCCCAAATTCTGCCGGAAACAAAGTCCGCAAAAATGTATTTTCCGTTCAGATCTGAAATCTCTGGATTCGAATATACATAACCACCTGTGATCGATTGTCCTTCTTCACGACCGTACTCGTAAATCGGATCGGTTAGACCCTCTTCTCTACAATTCTGCTTCGGATCGAAGCAATGACTCGCTTCTCTAATGTTCCATCCGTAATTTTTCCCACGCTCTACTATATTGATCTCTTCCCAAAGATCTTGTCCGACATCCGCAAGGATCAATCTCCCTTTGGGATCAAAGCTGTATCTCCAAGGGTTTCGAAAACCGTATGCGAATGTCTCCGGAACACAACAGGAATCTTTTATAAACGGATTATCCTGAGGAACCTTATAACCCTTTCCATTTTCCGTTGAGTTTACGTCTATACGGAGCATACTTCCTAAAAACGTTTTAGGATTTTGTCCATTTTTCTTTGGGTCGCCCATCCAACCTCCGTCCCCCCAACCTACGTAGAGATATTGATCCGGACCAAACGCAAGTTGTCCCGCATTGTGATTCGGGTAAGGCTGAATCACTTCCATAATAATCCGTTCGGAAGTAATTTTAGAATTCGCTAAATCTTTTGGGGAAGACGCGACCCATTCGCTGACGCGACTCGTATCTTTTCCGTTCACTTTCAGAACGTAATTGAGATAGAATTTTCCGTTCTTTGCAAAATCGGGATGAAACGCAAGGCCAAGCAAACCTTGTTCCGATACGGAAAGAACATTCAAAGTCAATAATGTTCCGGTTTCATTTTTACGAACTTTACCCCAACGAAGTTTACCCTTTTGTTCGGTAATCAAAAAAAATTCTGTTTCTCCCGGCGGAAACTGTATATCCGTAGGCTGCCTGAAACCGGCAGATACTTCTTTGAGAGAGATAGAAATTTTTTCCTTGGCCTCGTCTTTCCCGGAATAAATGGGCTGAAGAAGATTCGTATTTCCTTCCGCCTTATACTTGTCAGACGCTCCTAAAATTTCCACGAGAATATTTTGAATTTGTTCGCAACCGTTTGTCAAAACCAGGGCGCCCGAAACAAGAATATAAATGGAAATTTTTCGAATCCGCTGGAAAACGTTCTTAGACCTTAAAAAGCTTACAATAGATCTTGAGAACGGATTCTGAATGATATTTGATTTTATTTGAATGAAACAGGACGGGCTGAATTCGATTGTAAAAAACATAGCGTCACAGAATTCTATTTCTCGAAGACGAGTCAAATCAAATTGGAAAACTTTTTTATTGTTTTTCGTTCAATCAACTTTTTGAAATCGAATTTTAAGACTGTCGTTTGAAGATCAGAAATTTGGATTTTTAGAAATCGAATGGTTCCAAACAAAATACAATTGAATTTTTAGAAATCTTTAAAAAAGCGAATCGGATAAACCTGAACCTCTAAGAATTCAAAACCATTAGATGTTCTTTTAGAGAATATACTGACTGAGATCCTTATCTTGAATCACACCTTGCAAACGATCCGTAACATATTTTCCGTCGATTTTTACTTTCTTCTGATTTTTCGGAAGATCGGGGCCTTCAAAACTTACTTCCTCAAGAAGACGTTCTAAAATCGTGTTGAGTCTTCTGGCTCCGATATTCTCGTGTTTCTCGTTCATGTCGTATGCGATTCTTGCGATTTCTTGAATTCCGTCCGAAGAAAACTCTAACTGGATTCCATCTGTAAAAAGTAAAGCCTCGTACTGTCTCGTGAGAGAAGAACGAGGAGCCGTCAGGATCTTTTCAAAATCTTCCCTCGAAAGTTTTTCGAGTTCGACACGAATCGGAAATCTTCCTTGTAATTCTGGAATTAGATCGGAAGGTTTCGTCATGTGAAACGCACCTGCGGCTATAAAAAGAATATGATCGGTTCTGACTGGACCAATCTTTGTATTGACCGTGGCGCCTTCCACGATCGGAAGAAGATCTCTTTGAACCCCTTCTCTGGAAACGTCTGCTCCGTTTTTTCCCTCTCTTCCTGCGATCTTATCGATCTCATCCAAAAATATGATTCCCATTTCTTCCACTCTTCGTAGAGCTTCTCTTTGTACCTTATCCGGATCCAAAAGTTTATCCGCTTCGAATTCTTCTAATGCCTTAAGGGCTTCTGGAATTTTGAGTTTACGTTTTTTATTTTTTTTGGGAAGCAAATCTCCCAAAACGTTCTGAAGTTGATTGTCTAAATCATCCAAATTTCCCGCTCCAAAAACCTGAAGCATCGGAATCTGAGACACGCTTGGGTTCGGAAGATCCAATTCTACTTCCTGATCGTCTAGTTTTCCCGTTTTTAATTTTTTTCTCATGAATTCTCTGGTTTCGAGAAAACGAGTTTTTCTTTCTTCTTCGTCCGTAAAAGGAGAAGAAGTTGTAAAGTCGGCGGCTTGCCCGGGATTATATTTATTTTCAACGGGAAAGGGAAGAAGAATATCAAGCAAAGCCTCTTCCGCCTTTTGTTTTGCGGTTTCTTCTACCTTGATTCTAAATTCCTGTTTTACAAGATTCATCGATATGATTGCGAGATCCCGAATCATGGATTCAACGTCTCTTCCGACATAACCGACTTCGGTGTATTTTGTGGCTTCTACTTTTAAAAATGGAGCCCCGCAGAGTTTAGAGAGTCTTCTCGCAATTTCCGTTTTACCGACTCCGGTAGGTCCGATCATGATAATATTCTTCGGATAAATTTCTTCTCTCATTTCAAGATCCAGTTTTTTGCGTCTGGTTCTATTTCTAAGAGCGATTGCAACCGCCTTTTTCGCATTTTTCTGGCCGATGATATGTTCGTCCAATTTTGTGACGATCTGGCGAGGAGTCAGTTCTTCTTCGATCGGCAACATAAGGTCCTGGTCTTTGGAGTAATCTGTCATATATTTTTATCTTTAAAGAATTTCTTCTACGGTAATATGATCATTCGTATAAATACAAATGTTTGCTGCGATCTTCATGGATGACTCTACGATTTCTCTCGCAGACAAATCCGTATGATCGTAAAGAGCCTTAGCCGCGGCTAATGCATAGTTACCTCCGGAACCAATCGCGATCACTCCTTCGTCGGGTGAAATTACATCTCCGGTTCCCGAAATCAAAAAGGACTCTTCCTTATCCGCGACGATTAAAAGTGCCTCGAGTTTTCGAAGCATTCGATCTGTTCTCCATTCTCTTGCAAGTTCCACGGCGCTTCTGGAAATACTTCCTCCGAATTCTTGAACCTTCTTTTCAAAAAGTTCAAAGAGAGTGAACGCATCCGCAGCCGAACCCGCAAAACCGGAAAGAATTTTCCCGTCGTAGAGCCTTCTGATTTTTTTTGCGGTGTTTTTCATGACAGTATTTCCCATAGAAACCTGACCGTCTCCACCGATGGCGACTTTTCCGTTTTTACGTACACAAAGAATGGTTGTGGAACGAATTTTATTTTCTGGCATGAGGATGGGCCTTTCTATAAACTTCTTTGATTTTTTCCTTACTTACGCTCAAATAGATCTGAGTTGTGGAAAGAGAAGAATGTCCAAGTAATTCCTGTACAGCTCTGATATCTGCCCCTGCGTCAAGTAGATCGGTCGCAAAGGTATGCCTGAATTTATGGGGTGTTATCTTCTTTTCCCAACCCATTTTTTTTCTTCTCTCATTCAAAATATAACGCACGCCTCGAGTCGTCAGTTTCTTTCCTTTTTGATTCAGAAAAATTTCTTTCGCATCCGGAAAGGAAACGCTTCTATATTCCAAATATTTCCGCAAAGAATCGACGGCTTCCTTACCGAAATACACAAATCTTTCCTTTTGTCCCTTTCCGAGAACTTTAAGAACTGTTAGATCCTTGGAAAGAGAACCTAGTTTTGCATTTACAAGCTCGAATACCCGAAGGCCGGAAGAGTATAAAACTTCGATCATAGCCTTGTCTCTAATCTCCAAAACCTCGGAAGTTTTTTCCGCTTCGAATTCCAGAATCTCTTCGGTTTCATTGATTCTAAAATTTTTAGGAACTTCTTTTCTGACTTTTGGGAAACTGATCTGCGTAGCCGGATTGGATTCGATCTGATCGTCTCGGAGGAGAACTTTATAAAAGGTTCTAAGAGAGGATAATTTCCTACTTTGAGATCTGCGGTCGAGATCCTGCTCTTTTGCAAGATAAGCGAAGTAAGACCGGATATCTATCGGTTCGATCTGAAGTATATCGAGTTGTTCTTTTTCGCAAAATTCGAAGAAGAATTTCAAATCGATACTATAAGCGTTGATAGTATTCTGCGAATAGTTCTTTTCAATTTTTAAGTAGTTTATGAATTTTTCCGCAGTTTCATTGAGAAACGAGGAAGGAAATTTAGGAAATTGGAAAGGATAATCGCCCAACTGAATTCTCCATACAATAGTCTTACTGAATATCGGAAAGTTTTTGAAATTCGTTTTTTCTTTCTCGAACCCAATCGGAGATTTTTTGCAAAGACACTTGGACTAATTCCGGAATTTTTTCCCTTTCTTCGGGGAAAAAATTAGAGAGTACATAATCCGAAACTTCCGATGCTGTGGACGGTTTTCCGACACCGAATCTAAGTCGGAAGAATGTGTTTGTTCCAAGTCTTTCCACGATATTTCGCAAGCCATTATGTCCAGCATGTCCTCCCCCTCCTTTGAGTTTTAATTTTCCGAATTCAAAATCGATTTCATCGTGAATGACTAAAATGTTCTCCGGAGAAATCCCGTTTTTCTTTGCAATTTCGGCGACCGCCTTTCCGGAAAGGTTCATGAATTCGAGAGGTTTCAGATAGAAGATCGTAACTCCTTCTTCGTCGGTTCTTGCAAGTGAATACTTGGAGTTCGTCTGGTAACTTCCAGAAGAAGAATCTAAAAGAGAATCTAAAATCACAAAACCGATGTTATGCCGATTATAAGCATATTTTTGGCCGGGGTTTCCAATACCCACCAGTAAAAGTTTTAAGTTTGCCATGGTTGAAGAATCTGATTGAGCATTTTTTCAGTCGCGTGAACGGCCGCAATCGTTTGATCCGGATGAACTCCCATCGTTTTGAAAGTCTGATCTTCTTCCAAATCCAAAGACTTGCTCCAAGTGATCATAGTTTCTACGAGAGCATCCGTTTTTCCTCCAGGAGGAATTCGAACTTCGTAATCTATCAACTTAGGAATGCTGATTCCGAGGCGATTCGTAATTTTTGTGAGCGCGTTCATAAACGCGTCGTAACCTCCGTCCCCTTCGGAAATTTCCTTATGAACCTTTCCTTGATATTCCAATTCGATCTGAGCGTGAGGCCGAACTCCGATCCCGGAATGAATATTACAAGATTTGATCGTAAGAACTTTTTCACCGGTTCTTCCGGAAACGTCGGCTATGATAAACGGAAGATCCTCCGGAGTAACAAGTTTGTTCTGATCTCCGAGTTCAATCACTCTTTCGAGAACCTTCTGAAGAACAGCGTCGCTTAATACCATTCCAAGTTGTTTTACGTTTTCGGAGATGCTCGCTTTGCCAGCAAGCTTGCCTAACGCGTAACTTCTTTTTCTACCGAACCGTTCCGGCAGAATCGGATTTGCGTACAAGTTTCCTTTTTTGTCTCCGTCTGCGTGAACTCCCGCGGTTTGAGTGAACACGTCTTCTCCGACGATCGGTCTGTTTGCGGAGATTCTTTTTCCGCTGAATACTTCCACAAGACGACTTGCTTCCGTAATGGCCAATTCGTTCACGTTCGTCTTAGCCTGAGACTTATCATGAATTGCAGTG
>NZ_AHMT02000047.1:30000-32500 GCF_000243815.2 Leptospira alexanderi serovar Manhao 3 str. L 60
GAATTCTTTTGGGTAAAAGTTCCCGAAATCTACGGAGAATTCGCGGAGAATTACGTGGATATTCTCAATTTGGACAGCATCTACGGAATTCTGAGTAACGCGTCTTCTTTTATTTTAGGAAACATAGAACTACCGACCGGAATTTTGATGAATCTATTCTTCGCACTTTTAGTATTATTCTTTCTCTATCAAGACGGAAAAAAAGTAGAACGATTCATTTTGGATAATCTTCCCTTTTCCAGACAGTTGGAAGAACAGGTTGGAAGAAAAGTAACTTCCGCGGTTCAGACTGTAATCCGAGGAAATCTCATTATATCTATCCTGCAAGGAGCGGCTGTTTATGTTCTTCTTTTGATCGCGGGAATTTCGAGCCCGTTTTTATACGCGAGTTTAGCCTCATTCTTTTCCATCATTCCGGTTGTAGGAACTTCCGTAGTTTGGCTTCCAATCGGACTTTATATTCTCTTTTTGGAAAATAATCCGATGATGGCCTTCTTTTTTATGGGGAATGCGTTGTTCTTTTATCTCGCTTTGGAAAATTTCGTAAAGCCCAGAATGCTCGATAAAAAATTGCAGGCACATCCACTTCTGATTTTTTTGTCGTTGATTGGAGGAATCAAAGAATTCGGAATCATGGGATTAGTGTTGGGTCCAGTCGTAGTCACGTTAGTTGTCATTCTTTGGGATTTTTGGAAATTATATCGCAAGGAATTAATTTTGAGCAAGGGACATCGGTAGTAAATATTGGAAGATTCCAAACCACTTACCGTTTCGGAAGTCACAAGAATCCTTAAGAACCTAATCACAGGATCCAAAGATTTAAAGAATATCTGGGTTCGAGGAGAAATTTCCAATTATAGCAAAGCCAGTTCGGGGCATATTTATTTCTCCCTTAAAGATTCAAGTTCACTGATGCGATGCACTTTTTTCAACTACTCGAACAAGAATTATTCTGGAAAGCCCCTCTCCGATGGAAAGGAAGTTCAGGTCTATGGAACGATTACACTCTACGAAGCCGGAGGTTCTTACAATCTCAATGTGACTCGAGTGGAAGAATTGGGACAAGGGGATATTCTACTCCAAATCGAAAAACTCAAACAGAAGCTCGCGGCCGAAGGAATCTTTGATCCGGAACGAAAAAGAAGAATTCCGTCTTTTCCGAAAACTCTCGGTATTGCAACTTCTCCCTCCGGCGCGGCAATAGAAGATATTATCAAAATCGCCCGTTCCCGTTTTCCGGGAATTAACATTCTCATTTCTCCTTGTTTCGTTCAAGGAGACGAAGCCCCGGACTCAATCGTCGCCGCGATCAAGGAACTGAATCATCCCAGTTGGGAGGTCGACGTAATCATAGCAGGTAGAGGAGGAGGTAGTTTCGAAGATCTGATGGCGTTTAACGACGAAAAGGTGGTTCGGGCTTACGCAAATTCCAGAATTCCTATTATCTCCGCGGTGGGTCATCAAACCGACGTTTTATTAAGCGACTTTGCGGCGGACTATTCTACTCCGACTCCCACCGCGGCGGCAGAATATGCGGTTCCTAAAGAAGAAGATGTGCTTCAATTCTTAACCCAATTGGAAGGAAGGCTGAAAACCTCCCTACTTGCAAGAATTTCATCCAGCAAAGACAGACTCAGACTTTTGTCCGGAAAGTTTATTTTTAAGGAACCAATGCAACTTCTCAACCAAAGAAACCAAAGAGTGGATGAGATTGGAGTTCGTTTGCAAAAGGCTCTATTCAACAAAGTGGGTCTGGCCCGAGTTCGGTTGGAGCGATATGAAGATCTTACATCCAGAATGCGGAATATTTTTTTTCACAAAAAACAAAGAGCGGAATTTTGGACTACGAAGGTGGAAGACCTTTCTCCACCAGCCACGATGAAACGGGGATATTCGATTCTTAGAAACCAAAAAGGAAAAATCATACGATCTCCGGAAGAAACAAAACCGGAAGAAGAATTACAAGTTTTACTTTCAGGTGGAACGATACAAGTGATCAGAAAAGGAAAATAAGAATGGCGGAAACAAGATCAAAAATTTCATTTGAAGACGCTCTGGTTGAGCTCGAACAAATCGCAGAAAAATTGGAGCGCCAAGACTTCAGTCTGGAAGAATCTCTCAAGGCGTATGAAAGAGGGATGGAACTTAAAAAAATCTGCCGGGGAATTTTGGATTCTGCAGAAGGTAAGATAGAAGCCCTTACCAAAGACGAATCGAAAAAGACAAACAAAACCGGTTTTCGGGCAGAATCCAAAACGACAGCTCAAACTTCCTCCGATTCCGCTTTAGAAGAAGATCTCTTTTAATTTTCCGGTAAAATTACGTTGAATTTGTAGTGACCATGACTAAAGTAACGGCTGCATTTTTTTTACTCTCGTCAACTTTGTTCATTTTCCTTTTTTGACCTGTTAATCTCCTACTCTTAGAAAAGTTTCCTTTATTTTCTTAAGAACTTGGCCCAAAATCAGTTACAATCATTCCATAAGTTTCATAATAAAAC
>NZ_AHMT02000047.1:40000-52500 GCF_000243815.2 Leptospira alexanderi serovar Manhao 3 str. L 60
TTCATCGTAGAAATTTTTTCTTTCAATCCATATCGTATGAAAATCTCATCCAACTTCGCGTAAACGGCGCTTACGTCGGTCTCCCCTCCGGAAGAATCCAAAGACTTGAAATCGTTAAACTCCTGAATAATCTTATCCAGTTTTACGGGGGCGGTTCTCGAATCCTGAACTCTTTCCGTTAACCCCTGACGAAGAGTTATCACTTTGCGGATCGCCAAAAACACAATTAGTAAAAGAATCGCCCCGATTCCTCCGAATACGATCAGTCTTTCTCTGGGTTCTAATTTATCAAGCATGGCGATCTTAAAACGATTCCTCCGGAGAAATTGGTTTATTGACGACTTTCATCTTAATGATAAAAGACACTTTATAGTTTTTAACGCCTTGCATCAATTTTTTGTCTACAATCTCTATATCTTTAAACATCGGGGACTTTTCCAAAGATCTTTGTACAACTCCTATTTCGCTGAACTCGTTTACTTTTCCTCCGATCTTGACGAGATCCTGATCGTAATCGAACTGGTCTAACTGAAACGGCTGCATATCAGAAGAAGGAAAGTTTATGGACAATTCAAATAGGATGTCAAGAATACTCGGTTTGCTTAAGTATAATCTGTAAATCTCAGTTTTTTTCTTCTCTTCGTTCTTAAGTTTAGTGGCATATTCTAATATATCTGTGTCTTCGGGAGCGGGTCTGCCAAAACCTTTCTGAAATTTTTCGGCAAGCATCTTGTCGCCTGCACTGAGTTTCCGTTTGTCGACTACGATTCCTACAAAAAAAACCGTGATTAGAATGAACAAAGAAATTCCCGAAAAAATCAAATGTGGCCTAAACTGATCTAAGTTTAGAATGTTCTTATTGATTCGCTTAACGTGAGGGGTATCTATAAAATCGACCTTATCTTTTTTCGGAAATCCGAAATGATAACCCATTCCCAAACAAGTCGAGAAAGTATCCCCGTTCAAAGAAAGGAAATCATATCTACGAATGATGAGTCCCAGAGAATCTCCGAAAAAGGATTCGATTCCTCGGATCTTACTTCCACCACCTGAAAGATATAAAACTTCCGGTCTTTCAGCCTCGTTCATCGACACGATACTTCTGTTAATTTCGGATGAAAGTTTTTCCGCGAATTTTACGGCACTTTGAAATGCTTTTTTGATATCGATTGTTTTGAGTTTGAATTCCTTCGCAAACAAATTGAGATCAACCCCTTCTTCCGCAAACGGCTCAAATTGAAGAGAAAATTGAATCGCTTCCGCTTTTTCAAAAGGAATCTTTAAGTCGGATGCAATTTGTTCCGTAAGAGTGTCTCCACCCATGGAAATATATCTGGTATGAGCGACTTTTCCTTCATTCAAAATACTTAAGATGGTAACTCGCCCACCTATGTCCACTTGGACAGATTTCTTATGAGTGATTTCTTTGTTCGAATGTTCGAAGACAACGGAAGCAAGGCTCACCGAATCCACGAACAAACCTCTAAATATGATATTGCTTCCGAGAAACGGTGCAGTGATAAAATCCAATTCGCTGTGGTGCGCCGAATATGCAATCACGTTCGATTTTTCCTGATCAATTCTCCATATATTTCCCGTTACTTCGACGGTTTCCATGGGAAACGGAATTCTGTTTTCCACTTCAAAAGGAATCACTTCCCGAACCGCTTTTACGGTCGTAAGAGGAATAGAAAACTCCCTTACAAAAAGACGGCTCAAAGGAAGATTCAAAACGATACTCGTTTCGCCAGGAAAGTAGGAATTGATAAAACGAAGAATATTGTGTTTGTATTCGTCCTCTTCTCCATGAGAGATACTCATAATCTCGGAACGTAGAATGTTTAACTTACCGAGAACTTTTTGAAACAGTACGCCTTTGATCGTACTTGTTCCATAATCGATTGCAAGAAATTGATCGTAAATAAACATCTGTTTTTTAGTCTTCCATATAATAAAGCATCTGGTTATTGGTCAGATCGAAAATACCCGTGATTCTGCGAATTGTATTTTTTACTTGACCCACTGCTACGATTCGAAAAATTTCTCCCTTGGTTTTCACCCTTCCTCCCGAAACATCGGTTCCTTCTCCTGCGAGTTCCTTGTAAAGGGTCAATCCCCCTGCGGTTGGAATTTGAAATTCCTGAAATTTTTCCAGATCTTTCAGTTCTTTGATAAAACCGCCACGTTCCAATTTGAATTTAAGAATTCTCATAGCGGCCTGTTTGGTCATAAAATCGGATAAAGACATCAAAACAAAATATGGCGCACCGTTCAAGTTGATTCTATCATCCGAATTTTGTCCGGAAGGAATATACGCGGTCACGTTATTCGCTAAAACGAAATCGTTATCTCCGATCAGTGCTCGTTCCTCTTCCGACTGAAAAGCTTTGGAATATTTCTGATCAAAGTCTGCCGGCTTTAGAGAACCGTAAACCGTTTCCCTATCGAATCCCTTGACAGAAACGAGTTCCGAAAGAGAATACATAAAGGAATTCTTATTCTTCCGAGGGGGTTTTAGAGAGGAATAATACCCGTCTTCCGCGCCTCCGCCGACTTCCTGAAGATCGGTATCCAACCAGTCGAAGATCGGAAAGAGTTTTTCTCGTTTGATACCAAATTGATCAAAAAGTCTCGAAAGCATTTCTACAGAACGCAGATTCTGTTGATTGTCATCCTGATTCAAAAGAGAATTCAAATTGATCTTTCCGTCTTCGGAGCTGATCTTATAATAAATGGTCCCGCCTCCCAACGGCAAAGGCGGAGGGTTGAGTGCGATTCCACTTTTGTAGAGGTATTCCTCCGGAATTTTCTTAAGCGCACCCAACGCCCCTTGGAAACCCGCTTTTGCAAGAAGAAGCGCCCGGAACCCGTCCGCATTTGCTTGAGCGACTCTCAGTTCCCCCAAGGAAAGTTCTCCGAACTCCGTAGCCGTATAAAAGGAGGCGGTACCGATCGCCATCACTAAGATAACGACCATAAAACCTTCCCTGGATTTGCGAATGTTTCGTCGCGGTAAAATCAACAACGATCTGTTTTTATAACCGATTCGTATTTTAAAAGTAAACGAAACGTTTGAAACGTTCTTCCGTGTATTCAAAAAAGTAAAAGGAAACTTTCGAATCGAGTTTAATAAAATTTGAATATTATTTAAAAAGAATTCCCGGAAACGCGAGCGTTTCATAACGGACCTCCTTTTTTCCCGAGTTTACGATCAACTCGATTCGGATCAGTCTCGGAATCGACTTGGTAAGTTTCGAATCCCATTCGTCTTCCCATTTCGCTCCGGTTCTGGAATACCTGAGCTGAAAACTTTTTACGTAAGTCAACAAAGTATATTCTGTTCCTCCCGATTTCGGATAACGATCCACCATCTCATCCTCTCTACGTATGAGTAGATTATAATCGGAGTTATCCGGCATCGGTTTTAAGTAGAAAGAGACTTCTCTCACTTCCGGCATGGAAGTCTCTTCCGAATTCGGATGTGTGGCCGCAAAATCCAAACGGTCTTTACGATCGATTCCCCTTCCTTCGTTTTTACCGATAAAGATCAGTCTTCTCTGAGTTTGATGAAAGTATGTCATCGAGATCGTACTTCGAATATTCTCAATCGCAAGAAGAATATCCCTTTTTGCTGCCCCTCCGGAAGAAGAAGATTCTCTGGAAATTCTAAGAGAGGTGTAATACGTAGAAAAAATTCCGACAAATATGACGCCCAAAATCATCACCACGATCGAAATTTCGATCAAGGTAAAACCGTTTCGTTTGAAGTGGGCATTCTTCATTTTCATTTTAAACTCTTAATATTGCGCGGACTTAAACGTTTCCGCAGTGTAAGATTCCATTCCATTTCCAGTGGGATATTTGATCGTAACCTTAATTCTGAAAACTCGGATAATTCCGGCAGTAGCCGCCCCTTGGTTTGCCTGTCCTGATCTTTTCATGATCAATTTATTCATCTCCGAATCCCGACCACCGAGCAGATCCTCCGGTTTTTTGTTTTCTTTTCCGGCAAGTTTCATAAGATCCATCTCTTCCTCATTGATCGTCGTTTCAAAACTGTACCCGGGATAACCCGGAATATCTCCCGTGGTTTTATCAGATTGAAGCACCGACACAGAATCAATCTGAGCCATTTTAATTTTAGCGAGATGAACTGCGTTTGAAATTAAAGCCGCCATTCTTTGTTGTCTGATTCCGTTGGAGATAACCATGTAAGTGTATGTCATTGCAATTCCAGCTAATGCAAGAGCAATGGAAACCTCGATCAAATTAAAACCTCCTCGGATCAATTTCGACGAATATGCGCAATCTCCGATCGAACGAGTTTCGTCGTTACGATGCAAATTCGTTTTGTAGAATCCGAATTGACGTATGATTTTTGCAATCCGGAAAGAAACGGATTTACGGCTGTTGCTGTTCGTTATCATCCTGCTCTTTCCAATTCTTATCGGTCGCCAAATTCGAAGAAGTATGAAACTGCTCTCCTTCCAATACGGAAGCTTTCCCTCCATATCGATAAAGGATTAAGGTTCTGTAAATAGAAGGATCGTTTCCTAAATGAACACTATAATCCGCTGAGATTCCGAGATAGGTATACGGAACTTTGATGATTCCTTTCGTATATCGAAAACCTCGAATATCGGTGATGTCGATAATTTCGGAAGTATAAGGAAGTTTCTGAGGCTTAAAAATTAAGATTTCCTTAAGTCCACTTTCGTCTCGAACTAATTTCTTGACAGCATAAGTGTCATTGTCTATATCCAATTCCAATATCATCGTAGTATTCGTGAGAATGGACTTTTTATAACAGAATTCGGCCGCTTGTTTTAGAGTTTGCGCCGCATCACTTCCGGAAGGAATAATGAAATTCGCGGCGGTACTTGCAAGAATACTAATTAACCCCGCAAGTATCGCAATAACAACGATTAACTCGATTAGAGTAAATCCTTTCCGGATGTTTTGTAACTTCATAACCGGAAAGGAAAGATAGGATTACTTTCTGCGGAAGTCGATAGGATATTCGTCTTCATTAAGGATGTTGAAGTCAGCATTTTTACCCTCTCCGCCTTCTTTTTTATCCTTGCCCATGGTTATGAGTTGAATGTCGCCATTCACGTCTCTTTTGAGTTTGTAAGGAGTCCCCCAAGGATCATTGATCGCTGACTTTTTGGTCAGTATGGGTTTCCAATCTTCGGGAACATCTCCCGTAGTAGGCTTTTCCACCAAAGCTTCGAGACCTTGTTCGTCGGCAGGATAAGTGCCGTAACGTTGCGCGTATCTTTCAAGATGCGATTGAAGTTCGTAGGCGTCTTTTTTTAGTTTGAGGACCGCGGTATCATCGCTGATTTCACCTGGACGGAAATTGGAATAAACAAGAGCAATCAGAGCACCTAAAATGATCACAACAACGGCGAGTTCGATCAGTGTCAGACCTTTTCTGTATTTTCTTTTTAATTTGGATCGGTTCAATTCAATTCTCCTTAATCTAAAGCTATATATTTTGAAGTTGCTGCGTCAAGTTGTACATTGGGACCATAATGGATGCCATAATCGTTCCGATCAAAAGACCCATAACCACAATCATCAAAGGTTCCATGGATTGTGTCATTGTTTTAATCGCGGTATCTACTTCGGTATCATAAATATCCGCGAGTTTATTCATCATTTCCGGAACTCGGTCCGAGACTTCTCCGGCGGCAATCATACCAACCACCATCTGAGGTAGAATTACGGACCCGCTGAAAGATGCGGAAAGTTTTTCTCCTTCTTTGATTCTTTCTACCGCGTTTTTAATTTCTTCTCCGAAGATGGAATGATTCACGATTTTTTCCACGATGATCAGTGTAGTAATCAAGGGAACACGGTTACTCAAAAGAATTCCGATGTTTCTTGCAAAACTACTCACGAGAACTTTGCGTGCAAGAGAACCCAAAATCGGAATCTTCAACACGAACTCGTCCCAATTCCGTTTTCCTTTCGGAGTGTTTTTGTAATAGATAAAACTCATAACGGTGCCGAAGCCCAAGGCAAGGAGAAGCCACCAAAATCCGATCAGAATGTCCGAAACTCCGATTACGATTCGAGTGATCAAAGGAAGTTTCGCATCGAACTGTAGAAACAATTCTTGAATCTGTGGAATAACTACCGTTAATAAAAAGATCGTAACGAAGATGGATAAAGAACCCATGATGAACGGATATACCATCGCTACTTGAACCTTTGCTTTGAGTTCGCTCGATTTTTCTTCGAGTTCGGCAAGTCTAGTCAAAGTGGCTTCGTAATCCCCGGTTTTTTCACCGACTGCGACAAGAGACGGAAACTGACTGGGAAACACGTCGGGATGTTTTTTCATCGCTTCCGATAGAGAAGAACCTTCCGTGATATTTGCCTGCATTCCGGTAAGAACTTTTCTGAAATTTTGGTTTTCCGTTTGTTCTACGATGCTGGAAAGAGATTTATCCAGAGGAATTCCAGCACCGAGTAACGTAGCGAGTTGCCTAGAAAAGAGACCAACTTCTTTGCGAGGAATTCTATAAAAGTATTTTGCTAGAAATGGAAAAAGTTCCCTGTCTTTTCGTTCGGAATCTTCGGAGATATTACGGACATATAGACCCTTGTTCTTCAGTTTGGATCTTGCGGCTTGGAGAGAAGCGGCGTCTACAATCCCCTTCTCCTCCTTTCCTTTTTTATTAAAAGCAACGTAAGAATAAATGGCCATGAATTAGGTTACTCTGAGGACTTCGTCGATCGTAGTCACTCCGTCGATTATCTTTTTGACTCCGTAATCTTTTAGAGTTTGGAAATTATGTTCGAGTGCGATCTCGTTTAACTGGCCCGCGTCCTTACCTTGTAGGATCGCATGTTTAATGTGAGAATTCACTAACAAAAGCTCGTAGATTCCCGTCCTTCCCTTAAAACCGGTTCCCATACAATGAGAACAACCCTTACCTCTGTGTAAGCTTCCGTTCTTTAAAGCCTTTCTAGAAATTCCAATCGATTCCAATTCCGAAGCGGTGGGTTTGTAAACCTCTTTACATTGAGTGCAGATGACACGTACAAGTCTCTGAGCCATAAAACCCAAAACTGTGGAAGTGATAAGATACGGTTCGATTCCCATATCGATCAAACGGGTCGCCGCACTAGCCGCGTCATTCGTATGCAGTGTAGAAAACACAAGGTGACCCGTAAGAGAAGCCTGGATCGCGATCCTCGCGGTTTCCTCGTCTCGAATCTCCCCCACCATAATCACATCCGGGTCTTGTCGTAAGATCGCTCTTAAACCGGTAGCAAACGTAAGACCGATTTTCTCTTGCATCTGCATCTGAGAAATTCCTTCGATCTGATACTCCACAGGGTCTTCACAAGTGATGATGTTTCTTTCTTCTGTGTTCAGTTCGCTGAGCGCCGAATAGAGTGTGGTGGATTTTCCAGATCCGGTCGGTCCCGTAACGAGAACAATTCCATGAGGTTCATAGATTAGAGAACGAAGCGACTTGATGAGGTCGGGATAAAACCCCATCGTATCCAAAGAATACTTTTGATCCGTTTTATTCAAAAGCCTCATAACGATCCTTTCTCCGAACTGACAAGGAATCGTAGAAACCCGAATATCGATATCCTTTCCAGCAAGTCTGAGTTTAATTCTCCCGTCTTGAGGAAGTCGATTCTCTGCGATATTCAGATTCGACATGATCTTGATTCTAGAAGAGATTCCGGCATGATAGGATTTGGGAGGACTGAGAACATTATGCAAAATCCCATCCACTCTGTAGCGAACCACGAGTGACTTTTCATACGGTTCGATGTGAATATCCGAAGCTCTTTCGTTGACGGCCTGCGAAAGAATCACATTCACCATCTTGATGATGGGGGCATCGTCACTTAAGTCGAGAGTTTCGTTTTCAAAAGCTTCCGCAAGTTCTGAAAAACTTCCCTCCATCTCATTTAGCATTTCTTTTGCTGATGAAGAGGTGGTATCGAACTGAGAATGAATGATTCTCATGATCTCCGGCTCCGGAGCGAGAACGAATTCTACGTTATATCCTTTTAAAAAATTCCGCGCGTCGTCCATCGGATGCAGGTCGGACGGATCAGACACGGCGACTCGAATCGTCTTTTTGGAAAGTTGAAATGGAACAATCCTACTTCTTTGAAGGAGTTTCAGCGGAATTTGTAAGAATACGTCTTCCATTCCAGTAAACTCAAGCTTTTCCCTGAATTCAAGCTGATAGAGTTTGGATAAGGCACGGAGAATATCGGTTTCTCCGGCGATTCCTTTTTTCTGAATGATATGACTGAGCGGAAGATTATTTTTCTTCTGAACCTTAAGGGAATCTTCCAGATCTTTTTCGGATATGATCCCCTCTTCGATTAGGATATCTCCGAGAGTTTTCAAATTTTAATCCTCTTTTTCAAAGAAATCAAAGAGAGATTTGATTTCTTTTTCTTTATTGAGGGTTCTTTCTCTTTCGAGCTCGTATTGTTCCTGTTGCATCTTTTTCTTCACGGTCATCTTATCCGCATTTTCTCTGCTGTCTAGTATATGCGGTGTGATAAAAACCATCAAGTTCGTCTTTTTAATTTTTTCGGTGGTCCTTTTGAAAAGATGACCTAAATACGGAATATCCCCGAGCAGAGGAATTTTAATGATCCTCTTTTGTTTGTCATTTGAGATAAGTCCCCCGATAACGATAGACTGAGTATTCTCGATGGAAATGGAAGTTTTGATTTCGCGCCGATTGAAAGTCGGATTTCCTCCGGAAAGGGCGATCTCTGCGATATTCTTGATCTCCTGGAAGAGTTCGAGAGTAATTCTATTGTTTTTGTTCACATGCGGAGTAAACTTAAGTTTGATACCTGTCGGACGATATTCGTAGTTGTCCACCGTCACCGCATTGGTTCCGCCGGTACCGGCATTCCTACTTTGTGTCCTAACCGGAACATCCTGACCCACACTGATTTCCGCTTCTTGATTGTCCACGGTGAGTACCTGAGGAGCGGATAATACGTTGAAATTTTCATTTCCTTGGTTAGCGCTTAAAATTCCGATGATCTGTTCCGAACCTGCTTTTAAGAACCCCAAAGAGAAACCACTGAGTGTGTTGACATTCGGATTGATCTGTCCGTTTGAATTGATGACATTCGCCTCTTTAGAAAGACCCGAGTTGAATTGACCAAAAGCTTCTCCCTTATATCTCCAATCAATCCCAAAGTCGTTCAAATCGCTAGAGGTAAGCTCCACAATCAACACTTCTAAGAGAACCTGTTTTCGAGCGGAATCCAAAACTTTGATGATCTTTCGAATCTCGGCCCATTCGGCATTAGTTGCGGTTACAATGACGGAATTAGATTCTTTATGACCTACCGCCTTGATCTTTTCCACTTTCATCGGTATCTGCCCCGGAACTTTTTTCTCAGGGCTTAATTCTTCGGATTGAACCACAGGGTTATCCAATTTAACGAGAGTGGCCGCGATCTTTTCGGCCTCACTATGTTCCAGAGTATAAATGTGCACATCACCGGCGGACGCGATCGCCCCCGGACTTGCCTCTTCCAATTTCAGGTCGAGTTCATTTATTAAAACCAACAATTTATTGATGTCAGCTGCAGAACCGGAAAGAACGATCGTGTTCGTATTTCTATAAACGATTACGTCCGTATTCGGAGAAGTCAGACGTTTGAGGATTGGTTCCAGTTCTTCCGGTTTTGTATTTTCAATAGGAATAATCTGAGTGATCGTTCTGTAATCGCCTACTTCCGCTTCCGGAATTAGCTCCTTTCCAACTCGGACCACCGGAGATCTTGCAAGTGCATCTTTAATCTTGACAATCGAAATCAAATCCGGTTCTTCCACCACACCAAAACCAAGCGACTCTAAAACCGATTTCATAAAGATGAATGCATTTTTAATCGGAATTTCTTTTTGAGAAATGATCGTAATCTTTTTACCTTTTAAACTCTCATCTAAAAGAATGTTTTTCTTTAAGATAGCGCTCATCCCTTTGAGAAAATCGTTTAACTCGGTGTCTCTCCAGTTTGCGTAAAAGCTCTTTTCTGCCGGTTCTTCTGGAGCGGTCGTCGATCTTGTCTTAACGGAAGATTTTTTCTTGCTCTGAGGGAATACTGGTTTGTCCCACACTAAAAACAAAAGTATGAGAATGGAGAATATTCTAAAGATTGAAAATTGACTGATTGTTCCGTACATTTTTTTAATTTCTGATAATAAATTCGTAGGTGAGAATCTGACTACCTCTTTCTACATCTACTGTAATCTTATCGGCAGTTTTTACGGCTCCCCAGATTTCTAACATTTTTTCAGTTTCGGTTAATGGCATTCCATTTACTCGTTTGATAATATCTCCATTTCTAGCCCCTAAGGCATAAAAGATGTGATCTGGTGTTACACTGTAGATTTTATAACCGGTGATCTTTCCATTAATCAATGCAGGGCCAAATCTTGCATTCTTAAAGATCGCGGCTTGGTCCTTCAGCTTACGATTTACATCCTGTCTAGAAAGAACCTTTCGAATCGTATTTCCGGTAGGAAGTTGTTCGCCCTCCTTCGTATTGGCATCCAGACTTAGTTTAGCTCTTGCTTCTCCCGGGGTTTGGCCGATTTCAACTTTGAGAGTGACTCCTCCCTTTTCCAAAACGACGTAGTTAAGCGCAATCGAACGAATCTTATATCCACTGACAGTCTCACCAATTCCAAACTCCTGAGATTCGGCTTTTCCTTTTTCCACGATCGTAACCCGAGCAAAGGACCAGTGCCCGCTCAAGGTACCAGTGACTTTCATATCCTCTCCTTCTCCCGTGTCCGGGGGAGCGGCAGACATTTCACCTTCTACAGGAACTTCCCCTTCTTTAGAGACGACTCCTCGGATTAAATTTCCTTGAACCATTTCTTCATAAGAAGAAAGTGCTCGATTGATAGTTTCCGGACCCATTTTGCGAACCGAACCTACGTTAGAGTTCACTGCTTGAACACTTGGATTTAAAAAAGCGAGAATAACGGCCCTCAGAAAATAGGAAAGAGAATAAGAAAAGAATAAAATTACAGGAATAAGCGTATAGAAAGTGTTCTTCCTGAGTTCTAAAAAAATCGCGTTCATAGGAATTCGATTAGCAAATTTCTTTCAAGAAATTGGAATACTTCCCAATTTCTATTTGGATTACAATCTGGCAAATTTATTCGGATCTAAAGGTGTAACAATCTTCAATGCCTTTTTCAAAGCAGTTTCAGGATTTACCCTAGTTCCGTTTAAAAAGACTTCAAAATGAAGATGAGGCCCCGTAGCCGATCCGGTTCTGCCAATTGCACCTATGACCGTGCCAGTGCTGACTTTCGTTCCCTGATCAATCGTAATTTTCGAACAATGGGCATACATTGTTTTATAACCGTTTTCGTGATCGATGATAACCGTATTCCCATAACCTCCGTTAACTCCGGCAAAAGATACAATTCCGTCTGCAACTGCAAGAATGGGAGCGCCTTGCGCGCCTGCAAAATCCAAACCGGTATGAAAGCCGCGGAAACCAGTGTGAAATGGATCTTTTCTTCTTCCATAACGAGAAGTTATCTTTGCGTTCAAGACCGGATGTACAAAAAATCTACGAAATTCCACTTTTTCGCGACTTGCGTTACGCACTTGAACCGGAATAGAAATATTCTGTCCGACTTGAAGCGTAGTATTCTTTTTCAGACCGTTTGTAGAGATAATTTTTTGAACCGAAGTTTTCATATCTCTTGCGATCTTGGAAAGAGAATCTTTCGGTTTTACAATATAATTTTTATAGATGATCCCACTATGACTTATGATTCTGGAGGAAATGATTTTATTGACGTTGATAAAACTCGGAAGTTCTAAATTGGATTTATCCTTATGATAATTGAGGGAATATTTTTCCTCCTGCCAATTTTCAGGGGATTGGGAAAATAATTGTTTAATTTTACGTTCTTCCTTATCAGAAAAGAAGGAAGAATCTTTATTGGTATATTCCGAAATCTCAGCGTCGTAATTCTTTAAAGGATCTGGAAAAATAGGACGACCGAGAACCAAAGAAGAAATTAGAGGAATAAAGAAAAGTTTTCCATTCACTTTTTTAATATCGGATACGGATCTAGCCGATCTTGATCCTGCTTCTGTAGAGGATTTATTTTTTCTTTTTATATTCCACAAGTTCATTGGCTATCAACTTATCTAAGTCCTCTATAGTAATCTTTTTATTCCCGTATTCGTCATTCAGTTGATAAACAATCATCCTTCCGATAGCATATTCTCTTTTATGATCCGCAGGATAACATTTGACTTTTACCATAGAAGGAGTCGATTCCACATAAATCCGAACGAGCATCCCCTTTTTAAAAGTTTCCGTATTGGAAACTTTTTTGTCTTTTGTTAGGTAATAAATTTTTTCCGAATAGTACTCGTTGATATGAGCGATTGCGTCCTTACGAATGAGTCGATTGCCGCAACCTGCGAAAAAAAGAAAAAACGCGG
>NZ_AHMT02000047.1:57500-67500 GCF_000243815.2 Leptospira alexanderi serovar Manhao 3 str. L 60
CTTAAAATAATTCCACTCTGGATAACGATTGAAGTTATAATTTCCGTCGATCAAAAGTTGCAGAGGAAGAGTGGATGAAATAGCTCGAATCGCCATTTTAGCGCATTTTCGAATTCCTTCTAGTACGGCTCGATTGATTCCTTCCCGATCGATATAATTTGGGCTTAAGAAGGTTCGGTACGAAATTTGTGCGGTTTTTAGAATTTCCGGATAAAGTGCTTCTCTTTTTCTCTCGGAAAGTTTTTTAGAATCAGTCAATCCTTTGAGAATCTTTCCTTCCAGGATTTGGTTAAGCGTATTTTGAGAAAAAGAGACCAATGCAACAGAAAGAGGTCCCGCATAAGGACCTCTTCCGGCTTCGTCGATTCCACAAGGAATCGATTCTGAATAGAACCGGTATTCTTCCGGTTCGAAATGAGTGAAAAACGACTCCGGCAAACCGGCTTATTCTGCTTTTGGTTTTGCAGCAGCCTCGGTAGAGCTTTCTTGTTGTCTTTTTCTATCTTCACTTACAAGGGCTTTACCACCCTTGAGTTCTTTGATACGAGCCGCTTTTCCGGATAAGCTTCTTAAGTAATAAAGTTTTGCTCTTCTTACTTTCCCTTTACGAACAAGTTCTATCTTGGCGATTCTTGGAGAAAACAAAGGAAAAATTCTTTCTACTCCGATATCGTAGGAAACTCTACGAACCGTGAAAGTTCTTCCGTTTGCTTCGTTTGCGATGGAAATTACAACACCCTCGTAAACCTGAATTCTTTCCTTTCCGGACTCAATAATTTTATAATGTACTTTAACAGTATCTCCTACCGCGAAATTTTGTTTTCTTTCAGCGTCTGAAGTTAATACTTTTCTTAAAAGTTGATTCATAATTTCCTCTCTTGATCGGGATCGATCTTTTTTCTATTTTGTTCCCTCCACGCTAAAATCGAAGCGTGATTGCCGCTAAGTAGCACTTCAGGAACTTTCCATCCATTGTATTCCGAGGGTTTCGTGAACTGCGGATATTCCAAAACGTCTGGATGATTATGAGACTCATCCAGAAGGCTTTCCCCTGCCCCTAAAAAACCAGGCAAAAGCCTGGACACAGCATCTGCTATACAAATGCTGGCTAAATCCCCGGCAGATAATACATAATTTCCAAGGGACATTTCCATGTCAACTAGATGTTCCGCAACGCGGTGATCCACACCTTCGTAATAACCGGAAATGAATGTTAGAGGTTTTTCGGTTTCTTTCAATTTGTTGGCGATGCCTTGATGAAATGGAATTCCAGACGGAGAAGTTAAAATAACAATTCCCTTATTCTCTCCCAAAGATAAAAGCGCCTTATGAATCGGCTCCACCCGAAGAAGCATCCCCGGTCCCCCTCCGTAAATCGTATCATCCACTCGATTGTGTTTGTTCCCAGAAAAATCTCTTAGGTGGACTGTGTTTATAGAAAATACTCCGGACTCAATCGCCTTTTGCTGGAGCCCTTCCGAGAAATAAGATTGAATTTTTTCGGGAAAGAGTGTGATGAAATTAAACTTCATTCCAAAGCTCCGATTGTATCAATACGATCGTCTTTTTTTCCAGATTAAGTTCCCCCACAAAAACGTGTAAAAAGGGGATGAGAATTTCCTCCCCTTCCGGTTTTGAAAAAACAAGAATCGGATGTGCCGGATTATCTTGTATATCCGTCAGTTTCCAATTCAGGCTCTTTCCGGATTCATCGATCGCTTGTAAACCTACAAGATCTCTGACATAAAATTCGTCTTTAGTTTTGATTTTCGGAAGAAGATTTTGAGGCAGAAAAAGAATTCCTCCAACCCACTTTTCTGCTTCTTCGGGAGTGGCAATTCCTTCAAAACGAACTACGAACTTTCCGCTATGTGGACGGATTTCTAAGAGAATAATTTCTTTTTCGGGAAAATTGGGATCGGGTTTACCCAGTTTTAATCGAACTGGAAGTTTGACCTTTGTGAGAACGGACTCCCGAACGTTAAAACGAAGCCATCCTTTGATTCCAAAGGGTTTGCCCAATTGACCGAGGGAAATCCACCCTTCAGTCAATGATCTCTAGGGAGAAGTTTTTTCCTGCTTTTACGGAAGCCGCAGTAAGAATCGCGCGCAGGGATTTTGCAATACGACCGTTTTTACCGATGACTTTTCCCACATCCTTCGGGGAAACTCGGAGTTCGATGATGTTTTGTTCTTCTCCTTCAATCTCTCGAATTACAATTTCTTCGGGAAATTCAACGAGAGAAGCAACAATGTACTTCAGTAATTCTTCCATTACTTTTTAAGAGCGGTTTTATATTCCGCCCAGATTCCTGCGTTCTTAAACAGGTTCAGAACGGTTCCGGTCGGTTGAGCCCCATTTTTCAGCCAGGTAAGAATTTTTTCCTTATGAAAGGTAGTCTGTTCTTTAATCTGAGCCGGGTGGTAATGGCCTACGATATCTACAAATTTTCCGTCTCTAGGTGCTCTGCTATCAGCTGCAACAATTCTATAATGAGGATCGTGTTTGGTTCCAGTTCTTTGTAATCTAAGCTTTACCAAGGGATGTTTTCCTTTTATAAGCCATTCTATTGTTTCGAATCATAGACATCCGAAAAAAGAATGCATAATTTTTACCAATATTAGACAATATGTCCCTCTGTCAAGAAAACATCCTAAAAGAATCAAGATGAAACGAACTTAAAATACAACCCGGAATGGAAACGCAAGGACGTAAAAGTTTCAAAAGATTTCTTTGATAAAAACTTTCGATTCAGTGAGTCGTTATTTCACCAATCATTTTTACCCTTTTGCTAAGGACTTTAGATTTCTCGCGTTATCCATGGGCTTTCCTGTCTTATAAAGTCCAGCTCCGACGACTACAATATCCGCTCCATTCTTCTTTAACTCTTGGATATTGGTATCGTTGACTCCTCCATCCACCTCAAGTTCGATCGGTCTGGTATGGATCAACTCTTTCACTTTCCGGATTTTTTCCATTCCATTTACGATGAACTTTTGTCCGTAAAAACCTGGTTCGACCGTCATCAAAAGAATCAGATCCACATAAGGAAGAACGTTTTCTAGAGTGGAAACGGAAGTCCCCGGATTTAACGAAACTCCCACTTTTGTTCCGTGGCTTTTGATTTCTTGAGCAAGCCGCACTGGAAAGTCAGTGGTTTCAATGTGAAATGTGATACAATAAGGATTCAGTTCATAATATTTAGAAACGTGATTTTCCGGTTTGGAAACCATCAGATGTACATCCAACGGAATTGATGTGAGGGCCTTAACTTCTTTGCTAAGCGCTTCTCCGAAACTGATCTGAGGAACAAAATTTCCGTCCATCACGTCCATGTGCATCAGATCAATCGCATTCGGATCGTAGTGAGGAACTGTTTCTCCTAGTTCAGTCAGCTTTGTCGCTAAAATAGATGCGGAAATTTTCAAAGCTCGCTCTCGTAGGATTTGGATTTTACTTTTGCATCGGACGCATCCAAAAGAGTCAGCTTTATGCTTCCCTTCCGATAAAATACGGTCTGAAATTTTTCGCCGTCCTTGAGAGCGATCGGAAGAGTCAACACATCCGGCTCTTCCTGATTGGGAACCTTGAGAACCGCTTTGTAGTTTCCGTCATCTCCGACTTCGTAAGAAAACATTTCGTAACCACTTTCAATTGCAAGTTCGGGTTCGAAGTAATAAACCTTAAAACGAACTTCGTCCCCTTCTAATCTTGCCGATTGAACAAGTCCGTTTTCCAAACGAACTCGGGTTTTTACGATTTCTTCCACTCTGGTTTTGATTCCCGAACGAGTTAAACTCTTTTGAACGAATGGAAAGGACGCACCTTGGAAAGAGGCAGGAGAAAATTCTTCCTTAGTTTTGGATGGAGCCTTGGTTACCAGCAAGAACACTTTTTCTCTTGCGGAAGTATTTTTTCCCGGTTCCGGAATTTGATCGATGATCGTATTCGGAAGTTGATCCGCTTGTGGTTCGATATAGGTAATTCCGCCGATTTGCATTTCTACATACGTTTCTCCGGAGAGAACTTTCTGAAGATTTGCTTTTGCGGAATCAATGGATTGGCCTCTTACGTCGGGAACGATCAAACGATCAAGTCCCGTGTTTACGGTTAGAACGATCTTGCTTCCCGCTTCTATTTCTCTTCCAGGACGAATGGATTGATAAAGAATGATTCCGTCTGTCTTATCCGGATAACGTTTGTTTTCCAGACGCACTTTCAATTGAAGGCGACCTAATTCGTTGTGAACTTCGGGATAGGATTTTCCAATCAGATCCGGAACGATTATCTTGGCCGTATTTTTAGTTCTTATAAATACGATTAGGAAAGCCGCGCTAAAAAATAAAAGGAGACCGACCGCTAAGAATAAGATGTAACCTCCGATCGGAAGATACTTTTCTTTGATTTGTTCCTGATTCACCCGAATGTTTCCCCTTCCTGGATTCTGAAACCGTTGAGAAAATCGGATGCAGACATCCTGTTTTTATTTTCCGGCTGTAATTCCAGAATTTCCAGAAATCTACCATCACCACACTGCGTAAGAAGGCCTTTTTTGTCCAACCGTTTCAATTTGCCAGGCTCTGGATTCGATTCGACGGGCAAGGAAGAAAGCCTTGTTTTCAGAATACCCATTCTTTTTTCTCGAAACCGAGTCGTTGCAATTGTATCCGGATATAAGGCTCGGATTCGATTATGCAGTTCCTCTGCCCCGAGGGACCAATTTAAAATTCTATCTTCCGATTTGATTTTTCCGCAATACGTTGCTTTACCGTGATCTTGAGGAATGGCAGGAAACGGCTTTCCATCGTATGTCTTCAATAACCTAAGAATCGATTCGATTCCTGCGTCTGTGATCTTATTCATCAAAGTTCCCGTATTATCTTCCGGGACGATGCCAATTTCCCGAGACAAAAGAATATCACCTTCGTCCATTTTTTCCCCAATGTATTGAATCGTAATCCCGGATGTGCTGTAACCTTTCCAAAGCGCGGTTTGAACGGGGGAAGCTCCACGTAAATCCGGCAACAAAGATCCGTGTAAGTTGATAGAAGACAAAGGAGGGTGCTCGTACACTTCTTTGGGAAGAATGGAACCGTAGGCAAAGACCACATAGAGATCTGCAGGGAAAGAACCGAAATCAGAAAGGGCTTTTTCTTTTTCCCTTTTAATAGATTCGTATTGAAATACGGGAATATGGTGTTCGAGCGCGATTTTTTTTACTGGACCGGCTTCGGGAGTTTTACTCCTTCCTTTAGGACGATCAGGATTAGTGACGACAAACAAAACTTCAGCAAGCCTAGAATCGATCAGCGCTTGTAAAAGTTTTGCGGAATGTTCCGGGGTTCCAAAGTATCCGATTTTCATGTTACAGCGTGTCCTAAAAACTATATTTTATCTTCTCAAAAAAATCAAGCTGCAAGGTTTGCCCTATCAATCGATCATAGAAGCGAGATAGTCGCAGCGAAAGCGAGGCTTTTTGCAAAACAAAGATAGGGACAGTTCTTACACCAGATCCAAAGGATCGAAGTCGATTTCTAAATACACTTTTTTCGAAAGTTTCAGAGGGCGAATCTCTTTTTTAAAAATTTCCCTCCAATCGCTCGGTGAAGTAGTTTTGAGAATGATATGATTTCTGAAGTTGGAATCGATTCTATAAAAGGGACAGGGTGCGGGGCCGAGCAGAATCGTATCCTTGGATGGAAAGAATTTTTTTAAAACCCCGAATACGAGTTCGATCGTTTCCAAAGAAATCTTTTCGTCTTTGGATCTAGAAACGATTCGTACAAGTCTGGAAAAGGGAGGATAAAAGAGTTCTTTTCTTACCGGAATTTCAGATTCATAAAATTGAATGTAGTTTTGACTTGTCGCCATCTGAATCACCGGATGATCGGGAACATTAGTTTCAATGATCACTTCTCCCTTAAGTTTAGAACGCCCCGCTCTTCCTGCTACCTGAGTCAAAAGGGAAAAAACCCTTTCGTTAGCCCTAAAGTCCGGAAGCCCAAGACCGATTCCGGCGTTCAAAACCCCCACCAAAGTCACTTGCGAAGCGTCGAGTCCTTTTGCAATCATCTGTGTCCCGGTGAGAATGTCGATTTCTCTCTCAAGCAATCGGGAAAGCACTTCGTTTAACAAACTCCGGTCCTGGATGGAATCCTGATCCAAACGTTCCACTCTCGCTTTGGGAAACGCTTCTAAAAGATTCTCTTCCAATTTCTGGGTTCCGGTTCCTTTCAAAGTAAATCGCTCCCCCATTCTTTTTTCTAAGGAATCCAAATTTTCGGTATGGCCGCAGAGATGACAGATCGCAGTCCCTTTTTTATGATAACAAAGGTTGGTTGTACAATTCGGACAAGGAACGTAGGAAGAAGTTGAAGGAGAGTGAATTAAAGGACTATACCCTCTTCTGTTCAGAAGAAGAATTACCTGTTCTTTTTTATCCAGTCTTCGTTTGATCTCGAAGGAAAGCTCGGAACTAATAACGTTAGACTCCTTTTGATTTTCCACGATACGCACCGTTGGAGGTAGAACTCCTTCCGGTCTTTTTGTGAGAGTATGCAGATAAATTTTTTTTTCCTTGGCGAGATGATAGATTTCCAAAGAGGGAGTCGCAGTTCCCATCACAAGAACCGCGTTGTTGGTTTTGCACCTTTGCATCGCAACTTGGCGCGCGTGATATCTCGGATTGGAATGTTCCTTAAACGAAGAATCATGATCTTCGTCGATGATGACAAGGCCGAGGTTCGAAACAGGAGCGAAAATCGCGCTTCTCGTTCCGACCGCGACTCTTTTTTTACCGTTTAAAAGTTCGTTGTATGCCTTGAACTTCTCGGAGATCTTGAGTGCGGAATGAAGCACGGCCAGTTGTCCCGGGAAGATAAGCTCCAACTTTCGGATAATATGAAACGTTAAACTGATTTCAGGGACGAGTAGAATCACGGAACGATTCGGAGTTTCGAGGGCTTTTTGAATGAGGTGTATGTAAATTTCGGTTTTACCGGAACCTGTGATTCCAAATAGAAGATGAACCGCAGTTCGTCCGAAGGTGGAAAGGATATTTTGATAAGCGACTTCCTGTTCTTCGTTTAACTTTACAGGTTTACCTTCCGAATCCGAAGGAAACGCTTCGAGTTTAACCTGTCTTCTTCCCGCGGGAATCATCTTATAGATACACTCTCCGAGAGAAGCGATGTATTGATCCTTCATCCAATATGCAAGATCGATTTGTTCCCTGAGGACAATCGGAGTTTTATCTATGATTTTCACCACCGGCAAAACCTTATAATTCGGTTCGTTTTGATGAATCGAGACGATAATTCCTTCTTCTTCCCTGTTTCGGAGTTTGACCAAGACCCGAACTCCGACCTGTGTATTCGGTAAAACCTCGTACGTGAAGGTGTCTTCTTCGATCGGAAGATCAAACGCAACTTCGGCGTAATAGATCAAAGTATATCCTTGAGTTTGTTTTGAAAAAGCGAGAGTTGAGAAAGAATACTTTCCTTAACCGAAATCTCCTCTTTTTTGATCGTCTCGAATTCAAAAGAATCTTTAGCTCCCCTAAAATTTTTACGTTTGGTTTCGATTGCCACAATCGCTTCGGGAGATCTGAGAACGATCATCGGCACTCCCGGAAGGAAGTCTAACGTTCTTCCCATCATTTCGAGGGCTTTTTCCTTTCCATAGACCGCGATAGCGCTCGTTCCCAAAAGAATAATTCCTTTGATCCTTTCGGTATCGATCGTTTCTTTGACTTGGACTTCGCATTTTTCGGTTCTGACTTTCCAGTCTTCCGCATTCGACTTGGAATGAGCGAAAATACAAGCCGGATATTCTTGATAATAAAATTCCCTATGGCTGAATCCGAATTGTTTCTGGATCATTCTCCCGAAAAGTTCTTCGGCTTCTTTAGTCCTAAAAATCTGATCCGGAGAGGTTTTGGAAAATGCAGGTTTCCCTGGGACGATTTCTCCCGTATAATGAAGTACTAATATAGGTTTTCGTCCTTTGATTATAAAATTACGAACCGCACTGATCCGTTCAGAACAAAGTTTACAAACGAAATTCCTTTCCGCCGTTTTGGCGGCTCTTCGAACCTGGATTCCAGTCGCTTCCAATTCAAGATCGTGGGATTGAGAAGAAGGAAGCCAGATTTCCTCTTTCCAAATGAGCTCCGTAGTTTCCGGAGGTTGTTCTCCCGAAAGTCGTAGGATCGGAATCTGCTTTTTTTGAATCAAAAAACGGAGATCCCCCAGAATTCTTCCGAGTTCAGAGAGAATTTCCTTATCCATCCGTGTACTGATCCGAAGAAATGTTAAGCGACTTCATCTTTCTGTATAAATGAGAACGTTCTATTCCGAGAACCCGGGAAGTTCTAGTCACGTTACCTTCGTTAGTCTGTAACGTCTTTATAATATACTGTCTTTCAAATTCTTCCTTAGCTTTTCGAAAATCTCCTAGTTCCGCCATCTCATTCGCCGTTTTGAAACCTTTCAGTGCATCTCTCGCGTCGTTTGCGGTAATCGTAGATCCCACTGTCATGATACAAAGCCTTTCCATAACGTTTTTCAATTCCCGAATATTTCCCGGCCAAAAATGATTTTGAAGGATGGAAATAGCCTCGGATTCGATTTTCTTCGGAGGTAGATTGTTTTCTTCCAAGGTTTTAGAAATGTAATAGTCCACCAATAAAGGGATATCGGAGGTTCTTTCCCGAAGAGGTGGAATCGTAATCGGAATCACATTCAATCGATAATATAAGTCTTCTCTAAACTTTCCTTCCCGAATCGCCTCTTCCACTGGAATGTTGGTTGCGGCGATGATTCGAACGTCCACCGTGATCGTCTCCGTGCTTCCCAGTTTTTCAAATCTTTGTTCCTGGAGAATTCGTAAAACCTTTGCCTGCGTCGACAAGGACATGTCGCAAATTTCGTCGAGAAACAAAGTTCCTCCGTTGGCGGCTTCGAATTTTCCGATTCTGGAATCAGTCGCCCCCGTAAAAGCCCCTTTTGTAAATCCGAACAATTCGGATTCGATGAGTTCTTCCGGAATCGCGGCACAGTTCATTTCGACAAAAGGCAAATCCTTTCGTTTAGAATTTTTGAATATGGTTCTCGCAACGAGTTCCTTTCCTGTCCCGTTTTCTCCGTATATAAAAACTCGAGCGTTTGTAGAAGCGGCCTGAGCAATTGCAAACTTTACTTTTTGAATCGCAGGAGAGTTTCCCAGAATTTCATCATATTCTAATTTAATATCGGAAGAGGTATATTTTCCCTCCGGTTTGATTACATTCTCGATCGCCTGGAGAACCTTTTCAATGGAAAGGGGTTTTTCCAAAAAATCAACGGCTCCTTTTTTGGTGGCCGAGACTGCAATTTCGATCGTTCCATGCCCGGAGATCATAAGCACAGGAAGAGTCGGATAAAGTTTTTTGCATTCATCTAGAATGACGATTCCATCTTCCTTGCCTAACCAGACATCCAAAAGAATCAAAGAAGGTCTTTCATTTTTGAGTTGTTTAAGTAAGGTTTTGCCTGTGGAAAAAGTTTCCACTTCGAAATTTTCGTCTTCTAAGATTTCCTTCAGGGATTTTCTAATTTCGGGTTCGTCGTCGACGATAAAAATTTTCATGATCGGTTACGATACGGGAAGTTCGATTTGAAAACGACATCCGCCCATACGAGAAGAATCTACAGAAATATGACCATTGTGGTCAATCACACTTTTTTGAACGATCGCTAAACCGATTCCGGAAGTATTGCTATTTTTGGTCGAGTAATACGGTTCAAAAACTTTTTGTTTTAATTCCGCCGAAATTCCGATTCCATTGTCTTCGATTGAAATCACCGCAACTCTTCTCATAATCTTTCTTGTCGTCGAAGCGGAAATCAAAATCGAACCCATGTAATTGGATAATTTTTCTTTCTCCCGTTTTCTTTCGATGGCTTCCATGGAATTTTTAATGAGGTTGGTGAGAACCCTCAGAACGATTTTTTGATCCAA
>NZ_AHMT02000047.1:72500-84783 GCF_000243815.2 Leptospira alexanderi serovar Manhao 3 str. L 60
ACGGTTTCATTCTTATCCATAAACCGTTCAAACTCGATCGCAGTCATCGTACTCGTGACCTCGTCCGTTTTTTTGTCTAAAAAATCGATTTTTCCGGAATCGGTCAAATGAATGTACTGGTCGTTTTCAAAGTAGTCAAGGACATTCCCGGAGAGGATCAATGCGTTTTCTCGATCGTGAACCGTAATTTGATTTCTGGCTTCTATCTTAGAAGAATTTTTCCCATAACTGACTAACTTTTCTGCGTTCATTTTTAAATTACCGCGATAGATGGTCGCGTTTCCATACAAACCGACTCTTGTCTCTCCGCTTTCATCCTTGTCACTTACAAGTTGATCTCCTTTGAAGATTGCAACTCTTGTGACTTCTTTTTTGATTTTTTCCTCCGTATCTTTTTTACCTTTATTCTCTACGACTTCTTTCTCTGTATAATTCTGAAAGAGAATACTTTCTCCAGCTAACTCCACTTTATTGATATTCGTATAAAACGTGAGCTGCTTTCCAGTGAGATAACGATCTTTTGCAATGAGAATCGGGTCCGGATCTGTCATAATCTTATCCGAATCTTCTTCAAATAAAGCTTGTTTGCAGAGAATGGTGATTTGTGGATGAGCGATTATTACGTTTTCCTTCAAAAGAGTCGTCTTCTTTGCGAGATTTCTTTCGATGAATGTTGCAGAAATAACGGTTTTAACTCCACTTTTATCCGTGTGGAAAAGTCTGGGACGATTTTTAATAGTAACCTTTTCTTCAAGTTTATCGTATTCACCCGTTCCCGCGCGAAGAGTCACACCGTTGTCACCGTCTTGAACGACTACCCCACCTCGTAAAAATCCTTTGAATGCGTCCTTACCGTAAACCTCTATTTGGTTTGCAGAAAGTCTCACCTTTTTGTGTTGAATCCAAGCACTTCCATCCAAGATAAAGACCGTAACTTTCAAACCGGAAACGGTTTTGTCCTCTTGGGTCAGAGAAGATCCCCCCCAAAAAGTAGGGAAATTCGAAGTCGCATCCTTTTTTTCCGGATTTTCCGGAGGAATGTTCACAAATTTTCTTTCTGCAGTTCCGCTTCCCACCGGAAGCGGAGGTTTTACGTTTCCATAATATGGAAAAAACGTAATGCAAATACATAGGAGAGCAAGAAGTTTACGAATCATAGAGATCCAGCCGCTTTCAACGGATTGGTACCTCCCTGTGTAATCGCACTCGGTTTTAGGATCGTGAACTTATTTAAATCCTTATCCGCCCTGAGCCCGATCCCACGGATCGTGGTTCCATCCGCGCTTACGGTTACTTCCGAATCGGACACCAGCTTTTTCGTATCCATGTTGTATTCCATCACCTTCGCAACGAGGGTCTTATTATCGTCGGTTCTTAGAAAAATCTTACCTTCTAGGAGCATCAATCTTGTCTTATGATTAATTTCGCCTTTTTCGGCTAAAAGTTTGGATTTGAACTTTCCGCCTTCATACTGATCGAAATCGATATTGTAGAATATTGTTTTATTCTCATTTACGTAGACGTAGGATTCTTTCGCTCTTAATTCCCATTGAAGTTGACCACTTGCGTCGTAAGCTTCTCTTTTGAAGTTCCGAATCGAAACCGAGGAACCGCTTTCTTTTTCCTTCTCAACCCTTTCGTAATTTACTTTTTTACAATAGAAAAATGTTACTATGAAAAAGGCGCAAACAACCGGAAGAGAAAAAATACGAACCCGATTGTTGATTCTGTTCTTCATGACGAGTCCGATTACGACTCGCTTCTGGAAACGAGAATCTCTTTTTTGACGTAACGATCCAGACCAATCATTTCTTTTAAAAGATTTTTGATTTGAGAGAGAGGATACTGAGTCGTCGCATCCGAAAGAGCCTTTTCTGGATCAGGATGTACTTCCATAAAAACTCCTTCGATCCCGAGCGAAACCGCGGAACGAAGGATACTCGGAATAAATTCTCTTTGCCCTCCGGTACTGTTTCCCGCCGCTCCGGGAAGTTGTGCGGAATGAGTCGCATCGAATATGAGAGGAATGTCGAATCCGTGAATGATCGGAATCGCTCTTCCGTCGAAGATCAAGTTACCGTAACCGAAAGAAGTACCTCTTTCGGTTACAAGCACCTTGTCGTTCCCGGATTCCTTCATCTTTACCGCAATATGCTTCGTATCGGAAGGAGCGAGGAATTGACCTTTTTTTACGTTTACCCATTTTCCGGTTTTGGCCGACTCGGCTATGAGATCGGTTTGTCTGCACAAAAAAGCGGGGATCTGATAGATATCGATCACGTCTTTTAAAGGAGCGATCTGATGCGTTTCATGGATATCCGTAAGAACGGGAACATTGTATTTGTTTTTGATATATTCTAAATTTTGAATACCTTCCGCAAGTCCCGGCCCACGATAAGAGTTTACAGAAGAACGATTTGCCTTATCGAAACTACTTTTGAAAACATAAGGAATTTTTAATTCTTCGCAGATTTCGATCATCTCCGCACAGACTCGATCCAATAAATCCCGATTTTCCATCACGCAGGGACCGGCGATCAAAAAGAAAGGTTCGTCCCCTCCGATCTTACTTCCGTTTAGAAAATCTCTTTTAGTACAGGTATTGTCTCTCATGATGATCCTTTCTTTGAGTATTTCACGGCCGCACGGATAAATCCAGCAAATAAGGGATGAGGCTTCGTAGGTCTGGATTGAAATTCGGGATGAAACTGAACCCCTACAAACCAATTGTGTTTTGGAATTTCCACGATCTCTACGAGACTGTCGTCGGGAGAAGTACCCGAAATCACCATTCCGTTTTCTTCGTATTGTTTTCTATAACGGTTGGTGAATTCGAATCTATGCCTATGCCGTTCGTGAACGAGTGTCGATTGGTATTCGGAATACGAAAGAGTGTCTTTTTTAATTTTACAAGGATAGGAACCGAGCCTCATCGTTCCGCCCATCTGTTCGATATCGTTTTGTTCTTCCAAAAGCGAGATCACGGGATATTCGGTGTCCGGCCTGATTTCGGTTGAATTGGCGTCTTTGAGTTTCAAAACGTTTCTTCCATATTCCACGACGGCACATTGCATTCCAAGACAGATTCCGAAAAAGGGAATTCCATTCGTTCTTGCATATTCGATCGCGAGAATTTTTCCCTCAATTCCACGATCCCCAAAGCCGCCCGGCACTAAAACTCCGTGAACGTTCTTCAAAGAACCTTGGACATTGTCTTTATTTAAATTTTCGGGATCAATTTTGACAAATTCCACTTTGGTATCGTAGGCGATTCCGCCATGGGAAAGACTTTCGTAGATGGAACGATATGCGTCTTGTAAAGAAATATATTTTCCCACAATTGCTACTTGAACGGTTTGTTTTGTGGCAAGTAGTCTTCTTATCATCTTGTCCCATTCGGAAAAATTGGATTCCCGAAGTTCCATTCCCATTGTTTTGAGAACTACTTCGTCTAGTTTTTCTTCCTTATACATTTTAGGAATTTCGTAGATAGATGTGGATATGTCACTCGCAGAGATTACGTTCTCTTCCTTTACGTTGCAAAAAAGAGATAGTTTGTTCTTCATCTCCTTCGTCATGGGCTGGGAAACCCTACATACTAGGATATCCGGTTGAATTCCGAGCCCGAGCAATTCTTTGACCGAATGTTGCGTCGGTTTTGTCTTTGCTTCTCCAGCAGCGGTAATAGTTGGAACCAAGGTAAGATGCACGAATAGCACGTTCGAACTTCCGTGTTCGTAACGTATCTGACGAATTGCTTCTAAGAACGGAATCGATTCGATGTCCCCCACGGTCCCACCGATCTCCACGATGATAAAATCGGGATTTTCTTCTCTGGCCACGATGTACATCCTGTTTCGGATTTCGTTCGTGATATGAGGAACCACCTGAACCGTACGACCCAAGTAATCCCCCTTCCTTTCTCTTTGAATGACCGTATTGTAAATTTGACCGGTGGATACGGAATTTTTGCGGGACAGTTTGGAATGAGTAAAACGTTCGTAGTAGCCGAGATCCAAATCGGTTTCCGCTCCATCTGCGGTTACGTAAACTTCTCCGTGTTGATAGGGACTCATGGTTCCCGGGTCGATGTTGATGTAAGGGTCCATTTTTTGGAGAGAGACCGTGTATCCTCTGCTTTCCAACAAACAACCCAGAGCCGCGACTGTGACTCCTTTTCCAAGTGAGGAACTTACCCCTCCTGTGACAAAGATAAACTTAGTTCTCGACAACTTGTACTCCCGCCTTTTAAGAACAGAGTTTTTTAGTGTTTCTTGAAATTCAAACCGGAATTTCTAAGAATTCTGTCTCTAAAAAAATGGGACTGTATGTTTTAGAGTTTCAGGATTTTCTCGATCAGAAGCGAGGTGGATTTCCCAGGGACGAAAGGCAATATTTCGACTTTTCCGCCGAATTCGCGAACGATTGACGTTTCAGGCAAATCTTCTGCCTTATAATCCCCCCCTTTCACGTGAATCGCAGGTTTGATCAAACGAATCAGTTCGAGCGGCGTGTCCTGAGAAAAAATGGTGACCGCGTCTACAAATCTTAGATTGGAAAGAAGAATCGCTCGGTCGTCTTCAGGAACCACTGGTCTTTGTTCTCCTTTCAGACGTTTTACGGAAGAATCCGCATTGAGTCCGATCCAGAGAAAATCCCCGAGTTCTCGGGCCTGGGAAAGGTACGTAATATGACCCCTGTGGATCAAATCGAAACATCCGTTGGTGAAAACAATCCTTTGATTCTCTCGAATCCGGCTCGCAAAAATTGCCACGTTTTCCCAGGGAACGATACGAGTCTTCAAGTCCATCTTTACTTTTGAAAACTTCCTATAGATTGTAAAGAAAGATCCAATTCCTCGGGAGTTACGGTTTCCGCCCCCAACTTGCCGATTACAACTCCCGCGGCGGCGTTTGAGACGATACTTGCATCCAATTCGCTAAGACCCGCAGCATGATAGGCCGTATAAACGCTAATGACCGTATCTCCCGCTCCGGTTACGTCGAAAACTTCTCTCGCTACGGTCGGAATATGATAGATTTCTTTTTGAGAAGAGAGATATAAACTCATTCCCTTTTCTCCTCTTGTGATCATTAAAGAAAGACAGGAAAGTTTTTCGGAAATTTCCTGTGCGGCTTTTAAGATCTCGGAATCGTTTTCCAATTTTCTTCCGATCGCTTTACCCGCTTCGTGATGATTTGGAGTAAGTATGCTCACTCCTTGGTAAAGAAAAAAATGACTCACCTGAGGATCCACTGTCACGATCTTTTTTTTATCTGAACAAACTTTGGACACTTCCCGAATGATCCTCGGCGTTAAGGTTCCTTTATCGTAATCGGAAAAAATCACTGCGTCTGCGAAATCAATTCTTTCCAAGAATGCTTTGAGCAGTTCGTCTTCTTCTTTTTGATTTATGGGTTTTAGCTCTTCCTTATCGATTCGACAAACTTGCTGGTGTCCCGCGATCACCCTTGTTTTTAAAATCGTCGGTATCTCCTCGGATTCGATCAGAAAATTCTGACTTCTATCCGTATTCTCATTCGTGAGAAGTTTAGAAAAACTTTTCGCTTTTTCATCCTTTCCGACTCTTCCAAGAACGATAGACTTTACACCTAAGCTCGATAAATTCTTCACTACGTTTCCAGCTCCGCCTAAAGTGATTTTTTCTTTACGAACCCAAACGACTGGAACGGGAGCTTCCGGAGAAATCCGATTCACTTCTCCGATGAGGTACTCATCCAAAATGAAATCTCCGATCACGATGATTTTTAAATCTTTAAGACGCGCCGTTGAGGTTATAAAACGATCTCTATTCAAATAGTACAAATTCTACCGATCCTTGGGATTTTGATTTACGGTTTCTCTCTAAGCAGTTATAGTAGCCTTCCTGTGTCAATCATTACTGTCCCAATCTTTCCACTGCCGGAAATCATTTTGTTCCCCGGGACATACTTACCTCTCCATATTTTCGAACCTAGATACAGATTGATGCTCGACTATTGTATGGAATCGAGCGAAGAATTGGCCATAGCTCCCATCCTTCCTACAAAATCAAAAACTCTTTCCAGGCATCCTGAAATCGAAACCGTATTTGGTTGGGGAAAGATTATCCGAAGAGATCCTCTTCCTGATGGAAGATCCAATATTCTTCTGGAAGGAAAGGGAATCGCTAAACTGATCGACTACGAAACGGTGGAACCTTTCCGAGTAGCGAAAATCGAAAAGATAGAACCAGACTTCGAATATCTAAAGGACGAAAATTTTAAGAAGACTTTCGAAAGACTTTTGTTTTTGACGAAGAGGATTCTTCTCTCTGAAGGTGCAGGAGAAGACTTGATTCTTAGAATGAATGAGCTCGTAACTCATCCTTTCCCGATCGACTTTATCGCCTCCATTCTAAACTTCGAATTTTCTAAAAAACAGGAAATCCTTGCGAACCCGAATCCTATGGAAAAAACAAATATTTTGATGGAAATTGTGGAAGAACTCAATTTAAGAGAATGATCGTAGTCGCGTTCGTGTGTCGCTTTGAGTTTGGTGGTGCGTAATCTGTAATCACGTTTGATGTTTGGTTTGCGGTAGACTGCGATTTTTTTGAATTCTACTTCTGATGTTTTTTCGCATAAATTGCGTTTGATTAAACGATTCTGAGAACCATATTTAACGTGAGCAGGGTCGTAAAAATCCATGATTCATTTTTCTGAAACAAGTTGGAATCTGAACTTTGTAAATCTATTCTTAAAATGTGGGAACTACCACAAATCACGATTTTACGAACAATTCTAAAATTGTAGGAACTCCTACTTTTAGAGAATTCTTTCTCATTTTCTCCACGAACTCACGTTAAAATAATAAGATTCACTCGAAAAGATTAGAGTGCAACCCTGACTGATTGTTTCTATGTTTTAGATTATCGTGACTGGTTCGATTCCTAAAGCACCGCAATAAAAAAGCGATCTGGAATAGTCCATTTTCTCGATCAGGATTCTACTTTTTTAAATAACCTTCTCGATGTCACATAACGATCTAGCCACCATTTCATGGAAATCTTATCGATCACAACACCTCTCGTGGAAGAAGCGTGCGCAAATTCTTTCTCGCTGATGACAAGCCCCACATGAGTAATCTTACTTTGATTCGGAGAAGCTGAAAAAAAAATCAAATCGCCCGCTCTCAGATTGCTGTGGGAAACGTTGCTTCCCGATTTCGCTTGTTCTCTACCGAGACGAGGAACTATTTTTACGGGAACTCCCACTCTTTTGTCCGTCAAAGAACTGAATGTAAATCCAGAACAGTCTACTCCTTTTTTAGAAGTCCCTCCCCAATAATAAGGAGTTCCCAACCACTCTTTGACGACGGAAAGTAAATTAGAAGAATTTAATGTTCCCCATTCGGTTTTACTGGGCTGAATCGGAGCATCCGGTTCTAGCTCGGGAACCAGAGGAGGTTCTGGGATGTTCTCCTCAAATCCGAATTTCGGTCTATCTCCGATTACTACTTCACCAGCAGAATCCAAACTGCCGTCTAGGGTTCTTGCCGCTGAGATCGCTACCGTCCAGGAATCCAAGGACTTGCTTTTAGTTCCATCGTGCAAAGACTTGAGCTGAGATAAAAGATCGGATGCAAGGGTATAACGATCATTTGTCGGATTAAAAAAAATCGCCTGTCTAAAAGCAGAGTCTGTTTTCCCGAAGGGAGAAGTCGCCCCCTTATTCGGAAAAAGTCCCAACACTCTGGATGCAAGTCTATTTTCCGGAATTCCTACATACTTTCCCGCAATGAGAGCTCGTCCCCCGGCCAAAATGGAAAACCCGTCCCAATTGGATTTCAAAGCCGTCGATAAAAACACGTTTCGAATTTCTTCTCGAATTCCAGCCTTATCCGTCTCTTTTACGAATAAAGACACTAAAACGAAATCCTTGTTGGAAAGTTTCTGTTTGGATAAAATTGGGATCGCATCTTCCGCTTCGGTAAAACGCATTCCGGATAAGGAAACGTAATATTGACTTACAATCAGATCCGCAATCATGTCAGGGGCCAAACCTTCCATAATCGCCCAGGGAATTGTGTTTTTGGTGATTTCGATCACCTTCGGATCTTTGGATTTTCCGCCTAATTTCTGAAAAACGGAATTTCGGATTAAAAGGGTTTGACCGGCTTCGAAATCCTCTTTGAGCAGATCGGAAAACGGGTCCGCAAAAACGGACGCGGAAAACCAAACAAGAACCCAAAAGATCATCAGAATTCGAAACATCATAATCTCCTAATATATAAATTTGAGTATATACAAAAATTCATTCTTTTAGAAATCCACGCCGCGCATCCAAGTTCGGAACTTCTTTCGCACGAGATAAAGAGCGCCTCCTCCCGCAAATGCAAGTCCCGCAAACATTCCGAAAAACGTAGGAAAGCTGTCCGTTTTCATAAGACCCGCCAATTCTCCAGCAAGAATATTGCCGAAAAAACTAGAAAGAAACCAAACCCCCATCATAAAGCCTCCGAAATGACTCGGAGCCAATTTAGTAATGAGCGCTAATCCTCCGGGAGAAGTAAATAATTCTCCGACGGTGATACAAACGACCGTTAGTACAAGCCAGATCGCAGAAATTCTATGCCCAAGCCGAAAGTCAAGAGTAGCTAACGTTAAAATCAAAAAGCCCAAACCCAAAATAAAAAAACCGTATACAAAACGAATCGAAGTATCCGGTTTCCAGTTTCTTTTGGAAAGGGCGGTCCAAAAGGAAGCTACGATCGGAGCCAAAATCAAAATCAAAAGCGGATTTAAAGATTGAAAAAAAGGCGTCGGAATATCGTATCCGAACCAATTTCGATCCACATGACGGTCGATGAAAAGATTCATAGAGGAACCGATCTGTTCGAATACCGCCCAGAAAATGATCGCAAACGCGGTGAAAATTAGAATGATTACAACTCTTCGCTTTTCTTCTTTCGTTAAAGGAGAATATCTGTTTCCTTCGTCGATGCGATGCTTTTTACCCGGTTCAAAAACACGATCCGAAAATCTTTTTTGCCCGAAAAGAAAGATTAAAATCCCGAATAACACGCCAAAGGCGGCCACTCCGAATCCATATCCCCAACCGAAAGATTCGCTGAAATATCCGCAAAACAGAGGTCCTAAAAATCCGCCTAAATTAATTCCCATATAAAAGATCGTAAAACCGGAATCTTTCATGTGAGTTTTATTTTCCTCTTCGTAAATTCTTCCCACGACCGTAGAGATATTCGGTTTAAAAAAACCGACTCCGATGATGAGCAAGGCCAAACCACAAAAGAAAAACGGTTTTGTTTCAAAAGCGAGACTTAGGTGTCCGAACATCATGAGAGTCGTTCCCAGAAGAATGGACTTCTTAAAACCCAAATACCGATCCGCCAAATAACCGCCAGCGAGAGGAGTTAAGTAAACGAGTCCCGTGTAAATACCGTAGATTCGATTTGCATCCGGATCCGAAAAGTGAAAAACTTTGGTGAGAAACAATACAAGCAAGGCGCGCATTCCGTAAAAGCTGAATCTTTCCCAAGTTTCCGTGAAAAATAAAACGGGAAGCCCTTTCGGATGTGAATTCAGGTTTTGGCTCTGGAGGTCCATAAAGGTTCCTGAATATTCTCTTCTAAATTCGCAAAACGAGCCGCAACAAAAAAGAAATCCGAAAGACGATTGATAAACACCATAGGAGGAGAAAGAATCTCAAGCCCCTCTTCTTTGAATTTCACCATGTCTCTTTCCAATTTTCTCGCTACGGTTCTGGAAATGTGTAAAAATGCAGAGGCTTTGGTTCCGCCGGGGAGAATAAACTTTTTCAAAGGTTCTAATTTTTCCTGCATTCGATCGATTTGATTTTCTAAGAAAGTAATGTCTTCTTCTAAAATGCAGGATTCTTTCTTAGGTCTAAAACCGGCCAGCTCCGATCCCAATTCAAAAAGAAGATTTTGAATCGTTTCCAAAGGAGAATGAAGAATGGATTTTTCCGACAAAAAAGATTTAACAACCCCAATTGTGGAATTGAGTTCGTCCGCCGTTCCGTACAATTCCACTCTTCGATCGGATTTTGGAACCTTCACGCCGGTTGCCAGAGAGGTTTGTCCGAAATCCCCTTTTTTTGTATAGATTTTCATAATTCTCTAACTTGCAAATGTCCCATTTACTTAAGAAAGAGACAAAATACGATCAAAACAATGAAAATGGGTAATGGAAAGAAAAGGACTTTTTTTATAAACTGGAGGAAAAGAGTTGCTTTCAAAAATAATTCTGGTTATTATTTCGACAAAAGTTTCCTAAACTACATTTCGGCTCCCTCCGCATAATACTTTAGGAAAAATATATAAAAACTTTCACCCCGTCCTAAAAAACAGAGTGAAAGTTCGCAGTGGAAAACAAAGGCAGACCCTGCCCCAAAAATATCGGCCCGGACGGATCCGGGCAACATTGACAGGGAGGTTGTGACAATGATCATCAATCACAACATTAGTGCGCTCAGAACGAATAATGTACTCAAGAGCGTAAACAAAGAATTGGACAAGACCATGGAAAAACTTTCCACGGGTCTGCGGATTAATCGCGCCGGGGATGACGCTCTCGGTTTTGCGATGTCCGAAAAGATGCGAACTCAGATTCGAGGTCTTGCCCAAGCAGAGCGTAACGTGATGGACGGAGTTTCTTTTATTCAAGTTACGGAAGGAACTCTCGAACAGGTAAATAACATCCTACAAAGGCTGAGGGAACTTTCGATCCAAACTTCGAACGGAATCTATTCGAACGAGGATCGCAAATTGGTTCAGCTCGAGGTGGATCAACTAATTGAGGAAGTGGATCGTATTGGGAAATCTGCAGAGTTCAATCACATCAAACCTCTTTCCGGAGACCATTCCAAACAATCCAACAAACCAATTCAACTCCAAGTGGGTCCGAATCAAAATGAGAAACTCGATATCTTTATCGATTCCATGAACGCAACCGGTCTACAATTGGTTGCCAACGGAAAAAAACAGGTCCTATCCTCTCCCGCAAGCGCTAATGCGATGATCGGGATTTTGGATACTGCAATTTCCAAGGTGAACCAACAAAGAGCCGATCTCGGAGCGTATTACAATCGTTTGGAAATCACTTCTCAGGGATTACAATCCAGCTATGTGAACATGGTCGCCGCAGAAAGTCGTGTGCGGGATGCGGATATGGCGGAACAAATCGTCGATTATACAAGAAACCAAATTCTCACCAAAAGCGGTTCCGCTATGCTCGCTCAGGCGAACATGAGACCCGACCAAGTGGTGAAATTGTTAAGCGACAGATTCGGCTGATTTTTTTTGAATCGATCGTTTCGGTTTCTTTTTTCGCGTTAAGCCGCTTTCGGAAATTCGAAAGCGGTTCAAGTGGTTAGGGAATTCCGTATGCAAAACCCTAACATCTTGAAACGCGCGCCTTTCGCTACAATTTCCTCTGGAATTTTCGCATCAATAGCTTTCGCATTGGCTATACCGAGTTTTCTTTCGTTCATTGCAGATATTTGTGGAGTGGGATATGGCTGGCATGGATCAAAAGAGGAATTCTCTTATCGGACAGGTCAATGTAATCTGCTCGTCTAAAATCATCTCCGGATTTTCTTCATCAGTTCTAGGCTCCCCTCATTGTTACGATAGCGACCGGGGAAGATCCATAACCTTACCCACAAGTACTTGAATCCAAAGATAAATTTGTCGGAATTACGACAAAATCCACCGTGAAACTTAGTTCCCACCCTTGTTTTTGGGTGGGGGGAGAATAACTCTATTTCGCTCTCTACGGGTCGCGAAATAGGTGGAAAGGCTCGGGAGATTTTTCTCTATCAGAAAATCATACTTCTTGCAAGTAAAAAGCCTCATTCTCGTCGGGGAACACTTGCGTTTTATTGTATGTAAATGTAAAGTCCTTGTAAAGTCCTAAAATGAAGTTGACAGAAATCATGCAGCTTGATGAACAAAATCAGGAGTTAAAAGGCCTAAATGCTGGAGAAGCCTGACATTGTTGTAAAGAAAAACAGCTTGATTGAGAGCGTTTTGAGCTTCTTTAAAATTATCAAAAGTATTTTTAAAAGAGAATTCGTATTTAAGGGTTTTATTAACTCTTTCCGCGACGGCATTTTCATAACAATGGTTTTCTTCGGTCATGCTAATCCTGTGGCCTGCGTAGAGAAGAATATCAGTGTAATCCTTCGAACAAAATTGAATGCCTCGATCGGAATGATGAATGATCTTTTTGTTCTTGGGAAGTTGATCCAGAGCCATCAGT
>NZ_AHMT02000046.1 GCF_000243815.2 Leptospira alexanderi serovar Manhao 3 str. L 60
AATCTTTCAGCAAACCGAACAACCCTGATCATTCCGGCGCGAATCGAAATTTACTCGATGATATTTAAACGGAATGGGGAGTTTAGTGAGTGGCATTGGTGCTGTCGGTAAGTCAGCTTGGGATGGAGCGGTCGGGGCTATGGGCGGTATCAATGGGGAGAACCTCTCGAACGGGTGGAATGCGATCAAGAAAGCGTTGTTTGGTGGTGGGAACGATGATCCTTCAGAAAGCCCGTTTATGACGCAAAGTATGAAAGAAAAATATGCAAAACATATGATAGAGCAAGGCAAGCATATCTTACCGACGAGTGATCCTGATTTTGTAGCAGAACTTAAGCCCGACGGTACCTATGAAATACGTCAAAGAACGGCGTCGGATAATTTAATAAATGTTCATACGATTGCACCTAACGATCCAAACCATGAACGTATTACGTTAGAAGCGGCGAAGATTGCGGGAGTTGAAGCCTCTATGGATATGATACGAGGGGTAAGATCGAATGATTTGCCGGAAGGTTTATCAAAATTCCTTGAAGTATTTGCGAAACATAGCAGGGGGATGTCAGACAATTCTTTGACATTTAGATCTCATTTTGGTGATATGCAGGAATTGCACTCGATGGCGGATGGATCAAAAATTGCCGCTGCTACCACCAAAAAAGAGATTATGAAAACCATTGTGGATCTATTTACACTGAGCACTGCTAAGGATGGGAATGGGAACTTTCTACTTCCTAAAGAAGTAAGAGCCGGACTGACCGGTTCTGCACTTCATATCATTCAAGATTCGTTTGCGCAAGGGCATGTATTGAGAAATGATGAAGGGAAAGTTGTGATGTTCCAAACGTATGAAGGTCAAGGAGACAAACATGCGGAAATGGATCACAGTAGCATCAACGATCCTGTAGCCTATCAGAAGTCCGTAACAGCGTCTGTTGTATATCTGTCAATAACCAATTATGGCGGTAGTGCGCAGGATATAATTACCTTTCTGGATCAAGTTGTTTTTCCTTTGGATCCAAAAGCAAAGTCATCCGGCGTAGCTCCTGGATTTGAAAAACCAAAAAAGAATAATTGGTTCGAGTTGTAATCCGATGAAACGTATTTGGAAATATTTTGTGCGAATTGTTGGAGTTGTTGTACTTTCTCTCATCCTCATAGTAGCGGGACAATTGTTCTATGTCAGATATTTTGGCTTTCATTGTATCCAAGGGAATTGCAGGAGTGGGATAGGGGTTAAGGAATTCAATAATACTCGATATTCTGGTGAGTTTAAGAATTACAGGTTGAATGGAAAAGGAAAAGCTGAATATTATTCCGGCTGTTTTTACGAAGGAAGTTTTGTAAACGGTTACTACGACGGATATGGAGTGTATTCTTGTTGGAATATGAAACCATTGGAAGATAGAAAAAAATTTATATTCGAAGGATACTGGATTCAAGGAATTGCAAACGGCCAGGGAACAGAAACGACTGCTTCCGGTAAACAATTCTCAGGAGTTTGGGAAAATGGCAGACTCTGTTTGAAAGGGAATTGCAAGAATGGTTTTGGAACTGTTAAATTTAGAGATAAAGATAGAATCCTGACTGGAAATTGGACCGACGGATATTTAAACGGTTTCGGAGTTGAGACGGATTCCGACGGCCATCTGGTTTACAAAGGTGAATTTAAAAACACTCATTATCATGGTAAAGGGACTTCGTACAAAAATGGAAAAGTCCTTCAGCGTGGGGAATGGGCAGAGGGTAGCTTTTTAGATCCTGAATATAGAAAATGGTATGAGGGGAATAAGAAATTAATGAAGGAAGTTGAGAAACGGATGATAGAGGAAGGAATTGGTTTTCCTCCTTGAACGCTACTAAAGTAAAAAGCGGGTCCGGGCCTTGGAACAGAGAAGAAGTTACCGTGCAGAATCCACACCAAAAATAGAAAGCGGTTCCGGAAAACCGGACAGAGAAAAAAGCGGTTCAATTTCTAAAGTGAACTGTTCAATAGGCATTTCTCAGAACTGTATAATAAGTGCTCAAAAGGAGAAAAATTCAAAAATTTTGAATGGCTACTTCTGAAATTTGAAGCTTTTTGATTGTTAATTTTTTAAAAACTGAGTCAGTAGAACTGAATATATTAAAAATATAATGAACATTTCAGTTTATTGAGGAGTAAGCAAAATGGGTTCGAATTTAGCGATAAAAAAGAATTCTCATGAAATAGAAGGAAGAAAGCAGAAAATAAAAAGGATTAAGGGGATATTGAAAAATCTTAATCTTTCTGAACTGGCAGAATTTGCAGAATTTGTATTAATGTGCTCGATAGAACAGTTTTCGGATGCTTGGGCTGATATGAATTTACCAGTGCAGAATCCACAAAAACCAAAGCTTCGTCTTGTTAAGTAATTGAGTATTAACAACAAATATCCTAGGTCAAAAGTTGGTGGATGTTAAGTATAAAATCAGATTGAACTTGAACGCTTAACATTTGTTAGTTGCAGTACGGCTATTCTGTGAAAGCTAAAAAAAGGAAACGAAAGGGATAAAGGCTTAGGATATTTTTTCAATGAATCGAGAGAAAATCAATCAAGCGTTCAACGGAATCTTAAAGGTATACGAAGAGATCCGATCTCAGAGTTCTTTGAATAAAAACACAGTAGTTTTAGAAGCGAATCGAGAAATCGGCCGGATTTTAAAAAACGTTGAAAAGGATGCCACAGCGGAGGAGCGAACGAGTGGAAGCTGGATGAAAGCAATTTCCGTTCAGTTGCAGAAACATTTAAAGAAAGGATTTTCGGAAAGGAACCTCTTTTACGCGCAAAAGTTCTATGAAGTCTACGGCAAATCGGAATTGGATCATAGGCTAAGCTGGAGCCATTATCGAAAATTGGCATCGATCCTTGATGAGAAACTGAGAGAGAAGCTGACGAAAACCGCCATACAAAAGGGATGGAGCGAAAGGGATCTTGCCACTAAAGTCAAAGAAACGAGACAACAAAGAAAATCTCCGGAATTAAAATGGAAACGTCCTGAAGGTTTGCTTTGGCATTACAAAATCAAAGAAAGCTTAACTACCGATGAAGGTTGCCTGCTTGATTTAGGTTTTTACTGCTACTACGAAATACCGAAAACTCAAGTCGTTAACAAATACAAAACCGGCGATATTTTAGAGATTCAAAAACAAGGTAAATCCTGGAATATTAAGAAAACAAAGATATCAAAATCATCGGATCTTTATTTCTACTTTGGAGAAATCGAGCGTATCATTGACGGAGATACAATTCTTGTAAAGTTGCAGTTAGGATTTAACGTAATTACAAGACAGAGAATCCGATTACACAATGTGTGGTCGGCGGAGTTGGATACAAACGAAGGTGTAACCAGTTTTGAGTTATTGAAAAAGAAGTTACCCGCTAAAACAAAGATAATTGTAAGGAGCAGATCTAAAGATATCTACGGACGTTATGTCGGCGATATTTTGTATTTAACCAAAAAGGCAATTAAACCGGAAGAGATTTTAAAGGATGGAATTTATTTAAACGAAGAACTTTCAACGGCAAGTTTCAAAGATTGAAGGCTTTTAGATTTTTTAAAAAAAAATCAGTAAAATCTGATCTTTCCTTGACTGACACGAAGGAATTAGCTAAGAAAAGATATCTCGGCAATTTACAGTTTTCGTAATCTACTTTAAAAGTATGTCAGATATTATTTTGGCTATTACACTTTAAGGTAGTGTCAGGAATCCTGTGTAAATAACTTTCTTAAAACGAATCCAATTTCAATCGATCTCCGAAAAGAATCGAAAACTGATTCATAGCTTGAACTCGAGCGACTCGGCTCTCTAAGGATCGCTCGTCATCCCAATCTTGAATCGGCATGGTCCATTTTTTAGACATATTATTCAAAGCTAAATAGAGAAGCTTGATTGCCGCCTCATCGTTCGGAAACGAACCCCGATTCTTGATAATCTTTCTTAAGCCCATATTCATGGATTCGATAGCATTTGTAGTGTATATCGCCTTACGAATGTTAGGTGGATAGGCCAAAAAAGGAATCACCGAATCCCAATTACTTCTCCAAGACTTGCTGATCATCGGATACTGACTGTCCCATTTGGTTGAAAAATCATCAAGGCTTTTCTTAGCAATTTCTTCCGATGGAGATTTGTAGATGGCCTTTAGGTCGACTACCAACTCTTTCCTCTGTTTGTAAGAAACCCATTTCAAAGAATTCCTAACCATATGAACGATACAAAGTTGAACTTGTGCATTAGGAAAAACTGATATGATTGTATCCGGAAATCCTTTCAATCCGTCGACACAAGCAATTAAGATATCTTCAACGCCTCGATTTTTTAAATCGGTTAAAATCTGAAGCCAGAACTTTGCCCCTTCGGTGCGTTCTATCCAGATCCCAAGAATCTCCTTTGTGCCCTGTAGATTGATTCCTACTGATCTCTACATAAAGGAGTACCGCCAATTTTAGCACAAATCCCCGTTTAGACGCAGAATTTTGGACACTCTATTATGTAGATTGATTCCTAAAGCCAAATAGAAGGCTTTGTTCACGACGTGGTTGCCATCTCGAACCTTCACGATCAACGCATCCATGATGAGAATCGGATACACTTTATCCAAGGGGCGATTCTGCCATTCGATCACTGTTTCCATTACGGAATCCGTTACTTGAGAAATTAAATCCGCCGAGACTTCAACTTGATAAATTTCTTTCAGGTGTTGAGATATTTCTCGAGTTGTCATTCCACGTGAATACATCGAGATGATCTTTTCATCGAAGCCGGTAAAGCGTGTCTGTCCTTTCCGGATTATCTGGGGTTCAAAGCTTCCGTTTCTATCTCTCGGTACTTCCAAGTCAATTGTCCCAAAGTCTCCTTTGAGCTTTTTGCTACTTTTTCCATTTCGGGAATTGCCTGAGTTATTGCCAGTCGAGGCGTTCTTCTCATATCCAAGATGATGCGTCATCTCTCCTTGCATCGCTCGTTCAACAAGTGATTTGGTGAGTTGTTTTAAGAGGCCTTCGTTTCCGATCAGCTCTTCGGGGGTTTTACCTTTGATTAATTCATCGAGTAGTTCTTCCGCTCGATTCTTCGGTTTGCTCATACTGCTTTATCCTTGTTACTTTTTCTTTTTTCACAAGTCATTTACACAATCGAGATGACACCCTCGAAAGGAAAACAAATCAGAAAAGTAGAATATAAAGAAATACTAAAATACTAAACGACCTTTCTCCGAAAGCCGCCCTCTTTCCAAACCCCCGGAGGAAGTAGGGGAGAAACTGATCACTCCGTTACAAAATTCTCCTAACTTAATCCGGGGTCTATTTTCTATGTCCGTAGATTTTAATTTTACGGAGAAGGGGGCGGTTCTTCGTTTCCCTCCGTATATGAGAACGCGGGTAGAGGACGGTTTAAAAGAACTTCTGCAAACGATCGTTTCATCGGTTCGGGAAATCTCTACCGAGAACCGTTCTATCGAATTCGATTTTACGAATACGTTAGTCGTAAATCCGTATTCTGCAAATTCTATTTTCGAAATCATAGAGGATGTTCAGACAAATAACGGGGTTTATCTCGTTTTGTCGTTTCGTGGAAAGCACCTGAAGGATTTTGAAATTGCTGTTCGTAAACTGTTATCCCGTTCCGATTCCAAATCCGTAAATGTGAGGAAAAGAAAATGAAGCATATAATTTCAATTTTATTAATATTCTCCTTTGTTTCGTGCGCGTCTTACTCCGAACAGGTGAAACAAAACGAAACCGATTTGGACCGGATGGAACAAATCGTATTCGCGTCTAACGATATTCCAAAAAACGGAT
>NZ_AHMT02000045.1 GCF_000243815.2 Leptospira alexanderi serovar Manhao 3 str. L 60
CGGACTTGAGCGGAATTTGGAACAGTAGATCGGTTTGTTCTTGTTTTAATTCTTCGCTTACAAAACTCGATTCGGACAATTCTAAGTTTTCCAAGTCGAGTAGCTCTACCACTTCCGGCGGTAGTGTGTTTTTGAAGAAAGTGGCTGCCTCTTTTTTGTCCTGAAATGTTTCTCGGATCAATCGATCGTGTGGATTGTTCACTTCGGTCATCCGTTATTTTTGGGATATCGTTTTGGCCGGTCAATTGCATTTAGAATTCTATTTCACATTCAAGACTTACGTTTTCCAGTGTTATATTTCGATTATATTCCCGCCCTCGATTCCTTTGTCTCTCATTGAATCCCCTATTTTTCCGTAAAAGACGGAGTCCGAAGGGAATTAAAAAGCCCTTCCTTCCTTGATTGGAATTATACAGATATTGAAATTTTAAGGGTTGTTTTGGATCTTTCGTTTCCATCGGATAAATTTAAAACCGTATTTGGAGCTAAGTAAAATGTTCGTCCTTGGCATAATTTTATAAATTTTTCAAGAATCTATATTTAAGTTAGCCGAATCCGAAATGACACATTATTGAACGAAAAAAGATTAAATGATTGTAATTTTATTATAATATGACATAATATTTATTATGTCACATAACTTATTATTTAACCCTCCTGATAAAGTTTGTAACAAAACTGAAAAAAATAATTTAATTCAATATTTAAACTGTAATTACGAATCAAATCCAATCCTAATTGAGCGGGCAAGGGAATTTGTCCAATTTCAGTATTCTAAATTAGATTACGTCGGATATGACCCTAACTTTGATCGTCAATTCGACCTTAATGGTTTTAGTCAGTATTTTATTGCTCTGGACGAAAATGATGAAATCGTTGCAACTTCCCGAATCGTTTCTAGAGGTCCGTTTGGCCTTCCAATTGAATATTCCTATCGGAGCGATACTCGAAAACGAACAGTTATCGAAGGTGGGAATGTTGCTGAAATGAATTCATTCGCTGCAACTAGGATGAACGTTGGTTCAAAAGTTTTATCTTTAAGTACCGATTTTTTACTTAAACGTAATTTTACTTCCACATATGGATTATTTGATATAGATCGAAGTGCAATGGGAAAGCTCTACAACCGGATCGGAGCTATAGAATCTTTTTTACATCCATATTTAATTTACTTTCCAGATTATGGAAAGTTGGTTCAAGGAAATGTAAAACCAACTTTATAAAAAGTACAAGTGTCAGGATAAACAAAACGAAAATTATTGCAATAAAATGCCATTTGTGACGTTATGCTTTCAGGGGTGGGTATTTTGGAAGCGATTTCAACCTTACTTTTTTTAGCGTCAGCATGTAATTTTTATCTAGGATTCTATGTTTTGTTTGTTATACGACAAAGAAAACGGTTTTTTGATTTCGGGGCCCTTTGTATTCTTTTTGGAATATGGGGGGTACTTTTTGCCGTGCCTTTTTTCGAAGGAACAGAAACAACTTTCTGGACACGGACCCTAACATTACCCATGATCATTGCTCCTTTGCTTCTAATTCGATTCATTCACTCTTACGTTTTTGACAAAGAGATTCCAGTAGCCGGTAACCTAGTAATATTAGTAGTTTATGTTATTCCTATTTATGCTTTTAGCTATTCGGATTTTTACATTACGAGTGCATGGATTCAAGATGCAAAACTGCATTTTACAGCCGGAATACTCTACGATTATTTCGTAATTGGTGGAGTTCTGAGTATAATTTCTTCAATAATAGTACTTGCTTTGGGATTCAAAAAAAGGAGAGGACTAAACCGAGTTCGATTCGTCTATATCGCAACTGGAATATTGCTTTGGTTAATATTTATAGGAACGTTTACATTGCTTCTTCGATACCTTGGCCTGCCGGAATACAATTTTGCGGCTCCTATCGGTTGTGCATTAGCAACTGCAATTTTGTCAATAGGAATTATTAAAATCAATTTGTTCGAAATTTCTGAAGATGTAATCCTAGAAAAAAGAAATTCGATCGTCGCCCATGCGAACATTCTAATACTAAGAAAAGTTGACTCGCAATTTTACAAAAAAGCGTTGATAAGTTATAGAAGGAATGCAATCGAAAGAATCATTCAAAATTTTGTAGACCTTCAAATCCATTCAGAACTAACTGTGGATGAAATTTACAGCTACTTGGCAACAAAGGAAATGCCTATCATTCCTCAATAATTCTTTCTGCCAAGGCGTTCATAGATTTTCTACCCGATTGATCCATTTTATAAATTTTCCAGAATATTTCCAAGGCATCCGGAGAATTTTTTAAAAATCGTAAAAACACCGTTACTTCTTTGATCAAGTCCTCTTTCTCTTTTCGAGATCTTCTTAATCCTAAATCAATCGGATCTAACTCGAAATCACGAACAAAAATTATAGGATCAATCTTTTCATTTTTATAAAGATTTACTACAAAAGTTAGCGTCGGAGTCGTATGCCCACTCAAATAACGACTGACAGTCGGTTGTTTAACTTCGCCAGCCTTAGCAAGGTCTTCTTGATTCCAACCCTTCCTACTCATTAAATCTTTCAGAATTATTTTAAAATCCATAAAATTCCGTATTTGCATATTTTTTGCTTGAAATATACACTTATGTATATTATCATAATATTAACAACTCGCTCCGATTTCAATTTTTGATAATTAAATTTGGCAAGTGGGAATTATGCAACCGAAAAGTAAAAAAATTCAAGGCCGGTTCTAATAACCAACACGTGCTTTTCATCACGGACTTAATTAAAATATATAAGAATTTAGGACAGAAATATTTCATTTTCAACAATCAAGAGGTTTTAATCTTTCTCACTCAGTTGAGCGAAAAATTCACCTAAACCCAAAAAAGGAATAAGCCATGGTTTTCAATTATTTCCAAATAATGCCTTTAGAAATCTCCAATTCCGATTTAGACGAGTATGAAAAGATCTTAAGGAAATCATTAAACGACGAAGACAGAGAGGCAATATTGAAATTCACAAGTTTCCGTAAGATTTTAACGATCAGAAAAAAATTAAAATTAAACCTGTAGAATTTTTTCTCCTCCATACCTTATATGAATACTTTCGGAATAGATCATTATAAGAATCTTATAGATTTAATTATTACCTACTTCCACTCCTTTAGTGTGGTTATCGGTATAATTTTAGGATTTATAAAACTTTTTTCTAAAGGATGATTTTAAAAAATCTTATGGAACAGTTCTTTGTTCCTTCGCGTTAT
>NZ_AHMT02000044.1:0-97500 GCF_000243815.2 Leptospira alexanderi serovar Manhao 3 str. L 60
TCTCCCGAAATATCAACACTCGGAACTAAGCCCACATAGTAAGCGGCTTGTTTAGCCGAAGAGAATCGTTTACAATCACCCATATAGCTCATGATCGCCAAAGAAGTAATCATACCGATCCCAGGCATGGACATGATCGTTTGAACGTAACTCTGATTTTTTTTCAGACACTCTATTATGTAGAGATCAGTAGTTTTAGATTTAGTTCGACTAAATCTAAAACTTTTAAGATTCGTTCTGCTTCTCTTTTGTATCGATCAGGAAGTAGAGTTACGGAAGCTTCTCTGGATGCTTTTATTCGCAAATGCTTTTTGGTAATTTCAGTCAAACCAGCTTGAGTGAATAAACTATGAAGTCGATTTTTGCCTTGCGTTAGTTGTCTTGTCCAGTTCTCATGCTCCGTGCAAAGTCTTCGATTGTCTTCCTCTTCGTCAGTTGGAATTGGAACAACCGGTAACTCTTCTATTGGAAAACGTTGAATGAGCCTGGCTATTTTTAAACTGTCTTCTTTATCGGTCTTTTTTAAGGATTGATAGATCGTTGCTAAGTCTCCGGGATTCAGGACAATTACTTGAATCCCTTTGTTTAATATTGATTTTGCGATTCTAAAAGATTGAGAGCCAGCTTCTAATCCGACTATATCATTCAAGGTTAACCATTTTAGTAAATTGTTAATACCACTTTTTGTTGTACTAAATTGTCGACGTTCGAGCGAGTTCTCCGAATTGATTCGAACAACCTCTAAAGTTTTCTTTCCACAATCAATTCCTACATATTTGCCATCTTGACTTTTCATTGCTTTTCTCCTAAAATGACAGAGACGGAAGGGCTTAACAAAGTCCGGTGATAAACCAGCACTCCCATCGAACGACCTAAACATCGACCCATAGGAAGGTGTTTGCTGAGTTCCATTAAACTTTACTTGAATACTGTGAATTGCTTCCTAAGGGGCGCAATTCAGGGAGTGAGATGTTGAGTTTCCTTCGCGGTCGACTTTGTTAAGCCGCCACACTTTGGTTTGCGGTGGCCGATTTAGATTTATCTATGGACCGGGGTCTAAGCCCTATCGAACGACCCGTAGGGAGTGAGATTGAGTTCATCAGAAGCGATCAATCTGCCACCGGCCTTCTTGACTCCGTCGAATCAAGAATCTCACACTTCGAGCTGTCTTACATCCAAGAACCATACTAATCTATAAAGGCAATACTCATCGGGATATTTCTTCGGAAGGAGCTTGGTCCTCTGCGGATTCAAGCATTCTCAAGTTGTTGACTCTATCTCAGTTCAAAGGGATGAATCTCTCGGAAGCATCAGCGGAAATACTTCTTTGTCCGTGATCTTCTTAGATACGGTTGCTCCGATGGTTACGAACGTAGTGGCTTTGACTCCTGCTACGGTGAGAATCACATATTCGGAAAACATAAATGAAATTCAGGCTAAAACTGCGGCCAATTACAAATTGGTTCTTACGTCAGTTGTGAGCGGAAGCGGATCCGTATTCGTTTTAACGCTCGGGTCTTCTAAAACGTCTAACGTGCCTTATACGATTCTAGTGAATAAGTCGGGGGTACAAGATCTTTCCACTAGTCCGAACAATTTGGGTTGTGCGAACGATGGTGACTTCTTAGGACAGGAACAGATCAAAATCGTTTCCGCTTCCTGCACAAATTCCAACTCTGTGATCCTGAATTTCTCCAAGGCCCCTAAATCCGGAAATAACATTTCAGGTTCTACGGAATGTGCAAGCCGTTACAAAATTGTCGGTGCAAGCGATCTGGGAACGATCAACAGCGCTAAGATGCTGGATGGAATTGTTTGTAACGGAGCGACAGCCGATTCCGCAAAAGTCTGTGTCGTACACAATCTTGTGCAAACGGGCACACAATATACTATCATTGCCGCGGATTCCGTGGACGGGGATGGATTCGACAACGCAAGTTGGGGATCAATTCGAAATTCTTTGGATACAGAGAATCTTCAATCTTCTCCGAGAGACAGGGCTTCCTTCCTAGGATGTGGAACTTCTCCCGTAAACTTTGCAGATGGACCGATTTCCATAGATCCGAATTCGTCCACGTTCGGATATCTTATGGACTTCAATTCTAAGATTTATCCAGGACCGAACAATTCCGGAACTGGATTCTGTACTCCCGGTTCCAACTGTGATGCGTTCGACGGAACCAAAGGTAAAAGAATCCGGATCGATTTCCTTCCTTACTTCGGAGGACCGTCCACGGGTTTATTAGGAATCAATAATAATGCACATCCGAACTGGGGGTATTATATCGGAGTCGATTCTATGTTCGTATTCAAAAATCGTATCTACGCCGCAAACGGGGGATTACACGCGGTAGGGCATAACGGATCTATCATACGTTCTACCACGGCCGATCCTACGGTGGCTTGCACGGGTCCTGATTCTTGCTCGAATTGGGTGGAGATCGGACCAAGAACCAATACGAAATGGCATAACAGTCCGACGAACAACTGGTTCTCTTTAGAGTTGAATCAATTTTACAACTTGATTCCTGGGGACAAAGCTTTTGCACAATTCGCCGAATTCAACAATAACCTTTATGTAACGAGAACTGTTTGCGTTCAAAGTTCTCAGGCAATCGGAATCAGAACGAGCGCGGGAACCGTTGCCGGATGTACGGACGGAACAACTACGAACCGAAGAGCGCAACTCTGGAAATGTGTCCTACAATTTCCGGAAACACAAGCGAATGCGACGCGGCCGATTGGTCCGTGATGGGTGATGATGGAACCGGAATCACAAACATGGGAGACTCGACCAACCGTACGATCACGATGGTGATGAAAAACGGGTCTTATCTTTACATCGGGTACGATAATCCGAACGGAATTAGAATTTACAGAACTAACGTAGCCAATCCCGGATCGTCTTCCGCATCTTGGAGTCAGATCGCGGGGAAAAGCGGAGTTCCAGTTAGGACGTATCGTCAGCAGAACTAAAGGGAAAGGAAAAGGAAAATTCAAAATGAAGAATATTCTAAAAACAAAAAGTTATAAATTATTAGTATGCGTTTTGTTCGTTCTTTTTTTGGGAGAATGCAGACACGCATGGGTTCGATTTCCTCAGAATCTTCCTCGGGCCTGTCAGGGTTATCAGAATTCGAGCGAATGTAAACGGATGATGGAGGAGAAAAGGATAAGAAAGGAAGAAGCCGGAAAAATCCATACGATTCACCAGAGGTATTATTTTTTCGGATTGTTGCCTACGGAACAGATAGTGGACGTAACGAAATACTGTCCGGAAGGAGGACCAAGATCGGCGCATCAGTTCACTTCTTTTTGGGACGCGCTTTGGGAACAATTGACTCTTACGATCTATTCTCCCCAGACCTTGGAGGTAGAATGTTATCCTTAATCAGAATTTTAGGTTTGTGTCTAACGATTTGTTTTTGTGTAGAGTGTCATTCTACGGTGATCGTTCATAAGGAAAACTCCAAACCTTTGTCGTCGATCCACGCGCCTCCGCCTCCGGAAAAAAGAAACAAACAGGCGAATACGTTTTTCGGGATTTATTCTCTATCGGACAGTGAGGAGGCTTCTTGTCAGGATCTGCCCGGAGAAGTGAAGATGGTTCGTACGATCCCGGATACCCTGATTCATTTTTTTGCGGGACCTTTTTATACCACGAGGACCGTGGAAGTATATTGTCCTTCTTGCCAAGATAAGGACGTCGAAGAAAAAAAGAGTGAAGTGAAGACGGTTCCGAAAGAAAATCAAGACGGAAAGGAAGCGGTAAAACCGAACAGTTCTCCCGTGCCGGATCGACCTAAACCGAACGTAGAGCGATTCGAAGCACAGGATATGAGCGAGAACAAGGAAAAACCGAAAGTGAAGAAAAATAACGTATTCGATTCACAATTTTAAACCGAAGTCGAAAGACCAAGAATTGATTGCCTTTCTAGAAGAAAAATAAGAAAGGGATAACAAAGGAAATCCATTGCTTGGTGTATCTGTCATTCTTTATTTGCTTACGACAATATTCATTGGAGTCGTGGCCTCTCGGTTTGTAAGCGATTCAAAAGACTACGTTCTTGCGGGCAGAAGATTGCCTTTGTTCCTTGCGTCTTCGGCATTGTTTGCGACCTGGTTCGGCTCGGAGACATTGCTCGGCGCGTCTTCCCGTTTTGTCGAGGATGGAATTTTGGGAGTTATCGAGGATCCATTCGGAGCGGCGCTTTGTCTGTTTCTTGTAGGGATTTTCTTTGCAAAGCCGCTTTACCGAATGAACATTCTTACTTTCGGGGATTTTTATAAAAACCGATTTGGAAGAAAAGCGGAGATCCTATCGAGCGTTTTTATGATTCCGTCTTATTTTGGGTGGATTGCCGCTCAGTTTGTTGCGTTGGGAATTATTCTTCATTCTTTGGCGGATCTTCCCGTATCGATCGGAATTTTTGCGGGTGCGGGAGTCGTTTTAGTCTACACGGTAATCGGAGGAATGTGGGCGATTTCTTTTACCGATTTTTTACAGACGATTCTGATCGTATTAGGACTTGCTTATCTAGTTTGGGATTTAAGTTCAAAAGCGGGCGGCATTGATGTAGTGCTTTTATCCGCAAAGCCGGGTTTTTTTCGATTCTTTCCGGAGATGAATTCCAAAAGTATTCTTATGTACGTCGCCGCTTGGATGACGATCGGACTCGGGTCGATTCCGCAACAGGATATCTTTCAAAGAGTGATGGCTTCCAAATCGGAAAGAGTCGCTGTTTATTCTTCCTTATTAGGATCTTTCTTTTACTTGAGTGTGGCGTTTCTGCCGTTGCTGGCAGTTCTTTGCGCGAGAAAGATATATCCGGAGATAGCGAGAGAAGACGCGCAGATGATTCTTCCGAAAACGGTGCTCGCACACACGGGGCTTTTTACACAGATCCTGTTTTTCGGGGCCTTGTTGTCCGCGGTAATGAGTACGGCAAGCGGAGCGATACTTGCTTCTGCTTCTGTTTTAGGCGAGAATTTGGTTCGTCCCTTCCTCAAAAAACCGGATGAGAAAACTCTGCTTCGGGTATTGAGAATTTCAGTCGTAGCAATTGCATTAATTTCTCTTTCTATGGCAAATACAAAAAGTAATATTTATGAGCTTGTGTCTCAGGCTTCCGCTTTGAGTCTTGTTTCCTTATTCGTTCCGCTTGTAGCGGGTCTTTTTCGAAAGAACTCGACTTCAACCGGCGCGGTACTTTCCATGGTCGTCGGATTTTGCGTATGGCTTTTTTGTAATATACTTTCTTTGGAAATTCCGGCTTCGATTCCCGGATTGGTATCGAGTTGGTTTGCGTTGTTGTTGGGCGATTTGATGGAACGTCGCGGTTACGGATTGAAATAGAATAGCGACAACCTACAAAGATAAAAATCCAGATACTGTTTGAAATTTTTTCGAAAAAACAAAAACGCAAATGGCAAATCGGTAGATAAATAATTTCTTTCCATTCAAGCGGGCGTTGTTTGAAGATGGCAAAATACGAATTTGGAGAGGTAAATGGCTCCTATTTTAGACGATTCCATCGCATTGGAAAAAAAACAAGAGATTCAAAAGAGATTCGGCGGAGTGTTTCAAGGTCTTTGGTTTGAGGAAGAGATTTGTTTTGCGATTGCGGGAGGGGGATGTAAAGCGTTTTACGGATTGGGTTTTGGTCACGAGATGAAATCTTGGGGATTGAAATTCAGGGAAGTTTCCGGAGTGTCGGCGGGAGCCGCGATGGTTCTTTGTTTGATCTGTGGGGACGAAGAAGAATGTGTCTCCTTTTTCGAAAACATAGTCCGAAAAAATCCGGCTAATTTCTATCTCGGTCGTCTTTTTAAAGGGGAACGTGTATTCCCGCACGAAGAGATGTATCGAAGGACGATCCGCTTCGGGATGGATTTTCAGAAAATCGTCAAATCCGGAATCAAGGTGTTTATTCATACTTTGAAAGCGATTCCTAAAGAGGATTCTTTAAGGAATAAATTCAGACTTGCAAGATTGATTACGGAAACCGCAAAAGCGTTTCTCGAGGACGAAAGAGATAAAAAGCGCGGTTTGAATACGGGAAGAATGCAAAGAATACTCAGAAAATGGAATATGAGAGAAGTTTTATTTACGGAAAAGGATTTCGATGATGAAAAAACAGTGGAACAGATTATTCTCAATTCTTCTTCGGTTCCTCCCGTCGTTTCCGTTCAGAGTCACGGAAACGAATATTATTTCGATGGAGGACTTACCAACAATCTTCTTTTGGAAGTGTTTCCTCCGGATAAAAAGACGATCGGAGTTTATTATGAACCGACTACGATTGTCGGAAAAGATCCTAAACTTTTAGAAAGATGTTATTTGCAAACTCCTTCCGAACCTTTGCCAATTACTTCCTTCGATTATACCGATCCGAACGGAGTGAGGAGAGCCTATGAACTCGGGAAACAGGATGCTCGGTTGAACAAGGATAAAATTTTCGAATATCTGAGAAAAGATTGGGCGAAAGCAGCTTTTTTCTTAAAGTCCAAGTAGGATACATATTGAAATGATAGGGTTTAACAATATTGAATCAGGGTTTAAGTCAAAGTCCGAAGTGATCTAAAATTTTAAAAAACGTCCGTCGGGTCCGATGATTTGTTACGAACTTATTGAATGATTGTAACTGATTTCTCTTCAGGCTTTGGGACAGACTTTTACCAATCCCTATAAAATAGAATACCGTTGATTTGAGCACAAATCCCACGTTTAGACGCAGAATTTTGGACGCTCTATTATATAAAGACGAGTAGTGAAATATTAAGTGTTTCTTTCTGAAGAAACACGAGGATTCGACGTTTCACTTTGTTTTTCTAGTCTAACTTAGTTTTAGATCGATAAATTGAGATTGTTCTTTCGCCCTTTCCTCGAAAACAAGTATATTTATGATACAAGAACTTCAGTTTCGCGTCGTTCCGGAAGTCGCGGAACGGGAAGAGGTGCTCAAGGCGCATATTTCTAAAACTCTAAAGATAAACATACAAGAGATTCATCATATTGAAATATTGAGTCGTTCCATAGATGCAAGACAAAGGACCGTTTATTTTAATTTAAAAGTTTTGGTTTTTATTCGAGAAGACTTTGTCGAAAAGCCGATCATTCTTCCGGATTTTCCAAATGTATCTCATTCGAAAGAAGTGATCGTAATTGGCGCCGGACCTGCTGGACTTTTTGCTTCTCTTCAATTGATCTTATCTGGTTTCAAACCGATTCTTTTGGAAAGAGGAAAGGACGTAATGAGACGTCCTTTTGATCTGAAAGAAGTAAACGTTCATCATAACGTAAACGAAGATTCAAATTATTGTTTTGGAGAAGGCGGAGCTGGAACTTACTCGGACGGTAAGCTCTATACGAGATCCAAGAAAAGAGGGAACGTTCGTCGGATTCTGGAGTTACTCGTAGGTTTCGGCGCAAACAAAGATATTCTGGTGGAAGCGCACCCTCATATCGGAACCAACAAACTTCCCAAAATCGTAAAAAGTATTCGAGAAAAAATCGTGGAGATGGGCGGAGAGGTCCACTTTGAAAAGAGAGTAATCGACTTTCTGTTAAACGGAAATCAAATTCAAGGTGTGCTTACCAAAGACGGAGATAAATTCCATTCAAAAAATGTAATTCTTGCCACGGGACATTCGGCGAGAGACATCTTCGAGTTATTGTACCGGAAAGGAATCGAACTAAAACTCAAGCCGATTGCCGTCGGCGTTCGAGTGGAACATCGTCAGTCTCTGATCGATTCCATTCAATACAATTGTGAGATTCGAAATCCTTATCTTCCGCCTTCTCCTTACAGTATCGTAAAGCAAGTGAATGGGAGGGGTGTATATTCTTTTTGTATGTGCCCAGGAGGGGTAATCGCGGCCTGTGCCACAAAACCGGAAGAGATTGTCACGAACGGTTGGTCTTCGTCGAAAAGAGCAAGGCCTTCCGCAAATTCCGGAATCGTAGTCGAATTGAAGATGGAAGATTTTAAACCTTTCTCCAAATACGGTCCTCTCGCTGCGATGGAGTTTCAAAAAGAGATCGAACAAAAGGCTTGGATTGCGGGAGGTCGTACACAAAAGGCTCCCGCGCAAAAGCTCGTAGACTTTGTACAAGGAAAGGTATCTTCGGATCTTCCGAAAACTTCCTATGCTCCGGGAATTACATCCGTTGCGTTGCAGGAAATTCTTCCGGATTTCGTTTATCAATCCTTGCAAAAAGGTTTTCAGGAATTTGATCGTACTATGAAAGGGTATCTTACAAATGAGGCGGTCGTTCACGCTCCGGAGACGAGGACATCTTCTCCCGTTTGTATTCCTAGGGATTCAAATACTTTACAACATATTCGAATTCAAGGTCTTTATCCTTGTGGAGAAGGTGCGGGCTATGCGGGAGGAATCGTATCTGCCGCAATGGACGGGATTCGATCCGCGAACGCTTGCGTTTCTTCGATCGGGTGAGTTGTTTTGGAACCTGTTTCAAAACCTCAAAGGAAATTTGTAAGAGCTCCTACAGATTTTGTCTTTGATGCTTATTGGGCTTTTTGAGTAATTTTTTCGTAGTTTAAAAAGCGTAAGAGTTCCTACATTTTCAGGTTTTGAAACAGGCTTCAAGTCAAAACGGACTCGAATTTTATCCTTTCGAATTTGTTTTTTACTACTCGGACGTATGAAAATGGTACCAAGAATTAACGAGCGATTTTTGCAGAGATATAGAAGTCCTCACAAAATTGCGCCGAATCCAGAATTGTTGGCTTTTTTAAAAAAGATCTAATATTCTAACTTTTGAAACAAACTTATTACAGTATTCTTTTTATACGTCCGGGTAGTAATTTTGGGGAAAACGTTTGGAAATGAATCATAAATTCATAAATTGTTTGTTGAGTGTTTCCAGATCTCGGATCAGATCCGCCGGTTTCGGTTGAATCGTTTTAGCCAGTTTCATACCGTCGTCTATCAACTCGAGAATTAACTTTTTTTCGGAGATTGCGCGTGCGGAAGGCATGGACTTTCTTTCGTTTCTATAAATGGAAGCTTTTTCGTCAATGATGGAGACGATTTTATTCAACGCGTGAATTTTTGCCTGTTCTTCTCCCATAAAATCCTCCGTCTTTTTGAAAGTCTAGCGAATTTGAAATTATAGGAAAGCTTATTTTTAAAAACGTTTCCGTAGAACGGCCATTAGAGTGTCTTTTTCCAACCAAAGAAGCAGGCTACAAATGATCGCATTCCCTAAGGCCAATAAGAATAATAATCCACCGTCGTTTTCCTGTTCGATTCCGATCACGAATACATGAGAAAAAATGGCACCGGACATAAGTCCGAGTCCGAGAAAGGAACCAAGCCAATTCCAACCCGGTAGAAACAAAAGAATCGAAGCGGCAAGTTCTAAAATTCCGGTTCCGATTCTCCCCCAAGGTTCCACTCCTAGTTTGGAAAAAATCGCGACTGACTCCGAAGCTCCAGTGAACTTATAAAAGAGAGTTTGTAAAAGTATGAACGCTACAATTATGCGAAGGCAATACAAAAGGAGTTTCTTTTTGGAAGAGTGAGAAATAGACAATAAGGTGCTCCCGGAAATTTCAAGTGTTTCTTCGAGTTTGTAAGAAAACGGTTACACTTGAAAAGAATTTTTATTCAAGTCCCGATACGTTGTATAATCGGTGAAAATTTTTGGAATGGTTCGCTTGATCATTACTTGCGCCCTGGAATGTGAAAGAGTTCTCTGAGTCTTTCATTTGGATTTTGAAAGCGGTATCAATCTTGTAGAAGAAAAAATTGATGAAAATCTTTCATTCGGTCGAAAAACTTTTTGAACCTCGATGGATTCTTATCTAAAAAATCGAATTTACCGTTCTTGGAAAATTCATTATACTAAAAGATCAATTTTGTGACTCGCAAGTCTGATATTTCAGAATGCCGGGAACGTTGTATCGACAACAAGGATGCCGTAAGTGATTACAGATCAAATTCAATTGGGAAAATTAAAAATCAAACCTTTCCTTGAAAAGATAAAAAAGAAATTCAAATTTCTCGTCGACTTTAAGAATCTTTTTTACCTCGGAATTCGAGCTAAACTTGCTCTTTTTACGGGAACTTTGATCGCATTTACGGTTATGATCCTTTCTGCGATAGACGTTCATCAGCAGACCGAAATTCTCACCCGAAGTTACGAAAAAGAAGCGGCGATCTCCAGACATTATATTTCCGGTTTAGTGCTCGAGTTGGAGAATCTTTCCAGTAGTTTGATTCGAGTGGAATCTTTTCGGGAAAGGGTCAAACGTCAAAGTCAAGCGTTACGCAAATATAGAACGAAAGTAGTCACCCAGGAAACGAAAGAAGTCAGCCTTTTCGGATTTAAAACGAAACTTTTCGGGGTTCTAGGAAAGGAACGTAAGTCGTCCATTAAGGATACGTACTATTCTGTTTATCTTTCCAAAGCCGACATCGACGAGCTCGAAAAAAATACCAAATTTCTACTCAAAGATCCAAGCGGTCTTGCAATTTCAGACGCGATGTTTTCCAAACTCAAAAATATGGCGCATCAGGTCGCGGTATTGGAAGCGGATCTAAACGAACAAAAACAAAAATGGGACGAGTTGCGTTCTCAGGGAAAAGCTTCCGAAAAAGAAGAACAGAATCTTGAGAACGGAATGGATAATCTGAAAAAGGGAATCGAAAAAGCCAGAAATCATCTGGATCATTCCGTTCTTGAGCTCGCACTTCCGAAACAACATCGGAAAATTGAGGAGCTTGGACTCAACATGTCCCAGTATAGAATTCAGACTTTTCCTGTGATCTCCCATCAGATTAAAGAAAATTTGAATCCTTCCTTCGATACGAAAATTTTTAAACCGGATGTTCCGATCAATTCGAACATTTTTATGCAAGATATCGATGTGAACCTAAAGGCTTCCATTGCGAAAATTCTTTCTTTGGATTTCTCACAGGATACGAATCAAAATTCGTACACAATTGGTAAGATGGAATTACAAACCTTGTATTCCCCGATCTTTAGAAATCAAAGCTCTACCGAACGAGCTGATCGACTTAAGGGAGAACTACCGGATTTTGCGAAACATTATCTGCAACAGGATGCAAATATTGCTACGCAGATTCGAGATTTGGTGCCTTCTTTGAGAAAAAGAATTCAGGAATTGAAAGGGAAAAAACCTCCGATTCCTCCTTTCAAGGACAAAACTTTCAACGATCTTTACGTTCGTTATTCCAAACTGATCGATGAAAGGGAAACCGGGTTTGAAGCGTTTCGAAACCAATACTCGGAAGATAAAAAAGATTTTGTGGAAACAACGCAGAAACTTAAAACGGGAAAACAAAAACATCCGGTCAAATCGGAAGTTTTCTTTCCGATTCAAAGCGAGACCGATATTCTTATCGATGCGTTAGGCGCACTTAGGAATGCGGGATTAGAAGATCTGATCGTGTTACGATTTAGCCAGAATTCCGGAAACTATTCCGATTATCTAAAGTATCCTTCGGAACAGAATTTATCCAAACAAAGATGGAAAGCGATTCGAGAATGGATTTATTCGGGTAAAAGCGAAACCCCGACCCCTCAACTGAAAAAATTGATTTCTCACGGAATCCTAGCGAATTCAAGAGGAGAAGCCGAAGAGATTCTTTGGAACTTGGATTCCAAACCTCTTTTTTCCGAATCAGGAGAAGGGGTCAGTTCCGCGATTTTATCCGCAAACCTTTCCGGAATTTCAAGAACGATCGTGGACCGTACCGAAGGTCTAGAGATAATTCAAAAGAATAAAAATTCCACAATCGCAACCGCCTTGTTGATTTGTGTCGTGGCGCTCGTTTTTGCGATTTTAATTTCCGGTTTTGTGGTTCAAAAGATCAAACGAATCATCCTTCATGCTAAGGAGGTCGGTCAAGGAAATCTGGAAGTCCGATTTGAACGTGGCGGCAAGGACGAATTTGGAACCCTTACCGTAGCTCTGAACTCCATGGTGACCGGTTTGAAGGAAAGAGAGAAAATCAAAAATATTCTCGGGACTATGATCGATCCGGTCGTTGTCAGAGAAGCTATGGTGGATCTGACGGCACTTAAACGGGGAAGTGAAAAAAGAATCACCGCGTTCTTTTCCGACGTAGCAAATTTTTCGAATATTAGCGAAAAGTTAACCTCTGTGGAATTAGCGTCTTTGTTAAACGAATATCTTTCGGCGATGACGTTGATCCTGAAAAAACACGAGGGAGTTTTAGATAAATACATCGGGGACGCCATTGTGGGAATTTTCAATGCGCCCGTGGAAGTGGACAAACATTGCCTCAAGGCGGCGCGGGCCTCGGTCGAAATGATAGAAACTCTCGAAAAACTCAGGCAGGAATGGAAAGGAAAAAAAGCCTATATTCCGGAAGCGCAAGAGATGCAGATTCGAATCGGGCTCAACACGGGTCTTGCGAAAGTTGGATTTATGGGAACCGATTCCATTTCTGCGTATACGATGATGGGTGATACGGTGAATCTTGCCGCGCGACTTGAAGCTGCCGGTAAAGATTACGGAGTTAATATTCTTGTGAGTGAGCACGTTCAACACGAGATCAAGGACGAATTTTTTACAAGACTTCTGGATGTTGTCCGGGTCAAAGGAAAAAACGAACCCGTACTTCTCTACGAACTTATCGGAAGACAGGATAACGTGCCCGAAAGAGTGGAAGCTTCCGTGTTAGAATTCTCCAAAGGTTTCGAGGCGTATCTCAATCGGGAATGGTCTTTAGCGCAGGAACTACTCGAAAGTTCTCAGATCACCAGGGGGAGCAAGGATAAGGCGGCGGTTCTTCTCATAGATCGTTGTGAAGAATACAAATTGAATCCTCCGGAAAGGACTTGGGACGGAGTGTATACTAGAACTCATAAATGAGAAATGGAATCGATTCCTAAAAAAAGATTCCACTGAAGAATATAAAAAAAATGGAATCAAGCTGGAAGTTTCCCGATTTTAAAGAAGAGTGGCCATTCCACGATTTTTGTTTGGGCTTTGCCCCAAAAATTTCGGATTTCCGCCTCGACTAAAAGAACCGGATCGGATTCATTTTTTTGAATATATTTCTGGACGCTGGACCAGGTCCTGAGGTAACCTAATATTTGATCTACGGTCCATTCTTCCTTCATGCTGAACGGAGGAGGGATAATCTCTTCGAAAGGAAAGGGGATCGTTTTGTATTTTTCTTCCACGTATTTTCTTTCCGGTGGCCAGTACGAACCAACGATTACTCTATAAAGTTTGTCCACGATATTGTCGATTTCGGGGGAGATTCTATGCAGACCGTAACCCCAAATCGCAAGAATTCCGTTTTCCCTTCCAACTCGGATCGCTTCCTTGTAAAACGGTTCGAAATTGAACCAGTGAAATGCTTGAGCCACTGTGATCAAATCCGCTTCATGATTTTCTAATGTAGAATCTTCCGCCTTGCAGATTCTGTATTCGACGTTTTTACGAAGTTCGGCGTTTGAGATTTGATTTGTGCTCGGATCTGTAGCGATCACTTTTTCAAAAGTTGCCGCAAGAGAAACCGCGGCTTGACCCGTTCCGGTTCCGCAATCCCAGACAATTTTTGCGTTTGGAACAAGGCTTTTGAGATATGAAAAAAATTCAAGCGGATAGCCTGGTCTGAACTCGGAGTAAGAAGAGGAATGAGAAGAAAAATGATCTTTGAAATTCATACTCTAATATTTTCAAAGATCATGATGTAAGTTCAACCGGGAATTTAAAAATCACCGTCCGGATGTTTTTGAAATTCCTTTTGATTGATAAAAAGATACTGATATTGGATTTGTTTGCCGTCCTTCGTTTTAGCTTGCACCATCAAAGGAAGAAATGTGGATTTTTTTGCGAAACTTGGGATCTTTACCGTATAATCTGGGGATTGATTTTCTAAGAGTACGTTCTTACTTTTGATTTTAATGCTAACCGACTCGGGTTGAACACCTTCGAGGTGAATCTTAAATTCTTGGCCCGTTTTTACCCAAGATCCGTCTTGGATAGAAATGGAGATCTTCGGAGGAGGAGCCATCGTAAGAATGGAATTGAACGCCGACTGAGATTGTCCCCAAGGAACCAAGGATCTGTGTATGTTATAAATGGGAGTTCCCGGAAGATTTTTACCTGGGTTGACCGTAAACGCCATTCTGTAGCCGATTGCTTTCGCTTCCTCGATTACTCTCGGATCGAAAAGACCGAAGGGATAGGCGAGATCAATTACCTTTCTACCTGTTTTTGTTTCTAAGATTTGTTTGGATTCCGCGAGTTGTTTTCGAATTAACGCGCGGCTCATCATCGGAAGTTTCGGATGGTATAAAGTATGAGAGCCTAGATCCAAAACTCCACTGTCCAAAGCCTTTTTTAACTCCTCCCAGGTCATGTAATATTTCTTTCGTGAAGAGATGATCGAAGGATAGATAAAGATAGAAGCGGTGAAACCGTATTTTTTTAAAAGAGGAACTAAAACTTCCAAATGTGTTTTGGAGCCGTCGTCGAATGTCAGTAAAATCGGTTTATCCGGAAAGTCGGAGGGTTTTTTACCGTTGATATACGCGTAGAATTGATCCAGGCGAACCGTGTTGTAGCCCGTAGCTTTCAAAAACTTAAATTGTTCCTCCAAAAGATTCGGGTGAAGATTATAACCTCCCATCGGTCCGCCTTCGGATGCTAAGTGGTGATAACAAAGAACGGGAATCCCACCTCCAGAAACGGATTCGACTCCCTGAATCGTATAACTGGGAGTAGGTGGAGTATCTTCTTTAACGGTTGGAAGCGCGTCTTCGTATGCTTTCTTTTTGGAATTCTTAGAAACGCCGAAATTTTCTCGTTTTGAATCGAATTCTTTTGGGTTTTTAACTGCAAATTTTTTACGGGAAACTTTATCTTCGGACTGAGCAGTGTCGGAATCTACGTTAGCGGATTCCGTTTTTTCTTTTTGATTTTTTTTAGAAACGGTTTTTTGCGAGAAATCTTCGGGAGTGTACGAAGGTTTTTGTTCCGTATCTTTTTTGGGAGACGAAGTAGTCGGTTTTCTCTTCTTCTCGGGGTTGAGAAAATCGTTCACGGGGGAAGCGATAAGAATCGAAGATACTAAAAGATAAAGGATTGCGAGAGTTATGAGGGTATTGCGCATAATGTTATTAATGAGAAAACGAAATAAGAGCGGAATATGTCCGAAATACGAACCATAAAAAGCGTTTTGTAAGGTTTTTTGGATCTTTCGGTCGGGTAAAACACTGTGCGGGCAAACGAAACATTGTGTTCCTTGGTCGTTTCGCTTTTTTGGATGAAAGAAGATTAACGTTTTAAAACGAACTGTAAATGGTTTTGTTTGCATTCTGAAATCCGGAAGAAAAGTCTTCGGTTAGTGTTTTAACACCGCCTTCCCCGGCAAGCGATTCCTGAGGTTTTCAATTGCAGAACTTTACAAAGGATTTTCCGGCTTCGCTGTGTCCTAAAATTGCCGCTTTTTTCCAATCTTCGCAGGCGCTTTGTCGTTCTTTCACTGTCCAGTTTGCCAAGGCACGGTTATTGAGCGCATTCGCATAAGTTGGTTTCAGCCGGATCGCCAAAGAAAGATCTTTGATCGCCCCTCGATAATCGGAAACTTTCATTTTTGCACAGCCTCGGTTGTTGAAAGCGATCGCATAATCTTCTCGTTTTTCAATTGCCCGGTTGTAATCGGAAATCGCTCCTGTTTGGTTACCGGATTTGCTTTTGGCAAGTCCTCTATTGTTGAGTGAGGTCGGATTGTCCGGATTAACGTCCAGATCTCTTGAATAAAACTCGATCGCTTCCAAGTAGTCCCCGTTCTTGAATTTAGAATTCCCCTCTTGAAAGGAATTCAGATCGGTTTCGCGGATGAAAACCAGTTCCTTCGTTTTCTTCTGTTCGAAAGAACAGACAGAAAACAACGTAATAGTTAGGAAAAAAATAAAAATCGATGTAAATTTCGATTTAAGACCGGGGACCAACCAAAAGCCTCCGAAAGAAATTTATTGTCCTCCTTTCTCTCGGATCAATCTTTTTAAAACTGATTCACTGTGGGTGCAAAGTTTCAGAATTCCACCCTTTGCCGGTTTTTGTTTTTCGAGTTGTAGAAGCTGAGAGGCAAAGCGAAACTTTCTACGTATATGATTCACGGCCGGAATCGAAGTTCTAAAATTTTTTGCTAACTCGTGATCGGCTAACCCTTTCGAGTTGAGGTCGAAGAACTTTGCTAATTTGTCTTTATCCCAAACGATCTTCCGATCTGTTCGGTAATAATTGTGTTGTTCCAAACGTTTACTGTTACGTTCGTATGAGCCTTGATTCCTCTTCTTTCTCCAGAAGGGGTGACGGTTTCTTGCGTATTTGATATCCTCAATCGTATACCCGGTGGACGTAAGCCATTCCGACGTGATACTAGATTTTTTGGGTCCGGTCAGTTTCGATTTGATGGATAGCTCAATGTACTGCTCCGGTGTAGATGCTGAAAGTAGTTTTCGTTTTTCTTTTTCGTAGATTTCCATATTGTTTTACGCTCGTTAAATTATCCGGAGAGCGTTAACTCTCCAAACTTTAGAAACTATAATTATCACAATATGGTTAACTTGAAAACATTTTTCCGAATTTGAAGAGAATTTCTCGAATGTATTTCTTATCTCCGAAAGTACACTGAAGTAATTAAACACTTACTACCATGTTGCCTTCTTTTGTGAATTCGAAGCGGTCCGATTCACTTGAGACTTGCGCAACTTCCTCTGATAAGCGAAATGGAGGATTACGTTTCGTAGCCGCGTTTACGATCGGAATTTGAAACAGTTTCAGAGGGAAGTTGGTATACACTGTAAGAATGGATTCCAGATGGTGCGAAAGGAGAGGCGATGTTTCGGTTCCAAAAAAAGTATACAGACTTTACTTGCCTCTTTGGGTTTTTGTTTCAAGACGAGAAGTTATCCCCGCGTTCTTTCGAATGTAAAAATTAGAGATTCTAAAGCCGTCAGACCAGAAGTTGCAAAAATTACAATATCCGGCAATAGTAAAGAATCTACATAAAATAATATTACGAACAACGGAAATGAATTTTTTACGTGTCGGAGCGTTTTAGTCAAGAGCTGTGGGAAATGACCTCATATACTGACATGTCTCACTCGGGAAATTCTTTCACAAAAGCGAACGTAAGCTAAGAACGTACACTCAATAAATCTGATTACGATTTAGAAGAATGGAATGTGATGAAAAGGATTTTTAAAATAGAGGATCGCAAATTTCGAAAAATGAGTTAGAATTACGTTTTATATGAATGAAAACACCATTCTACAAAAAAGAATACGAGCTTCCGTTCAAGGTGTTTTGTTGGATTTGGACGGGGTATTGTATACCGGAGATTCTGTTCTTCCCGGGGCACGGGAAGCGGTTTCTTATTTAAAAAAGAATCATATACCTCATCTGTTTTTAACAAATACGACTACAAAATCGAGAAAGGGGATTTCCGAATTTCTAAACGATCTAAAAATTCCCGTAGAGGAAAAAAGAGTTCTGAATTCTCCTCGGGCTGCCAGAGAATACATCCGAGAAACAGGAAATCCAAAAACTTTTTTCGTCATTCAAGAGGAAGTCAAAAAGGATTTGGAAGGAATCGATTTCGAACAGAAAATTCCGGAAGCCGTGTTAATCGGTGATATCGGAAAAAAATGGAATTATAGGATTTTAAACGATATCTTTCAAAAAGTGAAGAAGGGAGCCAGGTTGATTGCTCTTCATAAAGGAAAGTATTGGCAGACAAAAGAAGGGTTGATGTTGGATATGGGGGCTTTCGTGTCCGGAATAGAATACGCGACTGGTGTAAAAGCCGAGATCATAGGAAAACCTTCTCCAGCGTTTTTTAAAGCTGCTCTGAGGATGATTTCCACGCAAGCGTCTGAGACGATTATGATCGGGGACGATCTTGATTCGGATGTAGGTGGGGCGCAAGCTTGTGGGATTCGGGGAGTTCTCGTAAAAACCGGAAAATATCGGGATGGAATATTGCAAAATTCGAATGTTCGCCCCGATGTAATTTGGGAAAATATAAGTTCACTGATTCCGTTTCTTCAGAAATTCTAAAAACTGTTTCAAAATATCGAACAAAAAACAAGATATGAGTTCAATGCTATAAAGGTCCGAAAAGTTTTGGGATTGATTTTAAAAAAGGAAAATCCTTAAGAATAGGGGCAAAACTTAGTTCCCACGACTAACTTTGATAGCTATTTGTCTATGTAAAATTTTGGGATTGCGTCTGTCGGAAAAATTTTGAGAAGATTTACAATTCTCCTTTGAAGAGTCGTAGTTCATTGAAGCAAAAAAATCGGAAGATCAAACGGATTTACAAAAAAATACAAATTCAAAAAATGAAACGCTTTTAGACGGGAAATTTCGTTACCCAAAAAACTCGATTGGAAAATCGTTTTCAAATGTCTTGAAAATTAAAATCGAAAACTTTGATGTTTTGCTTCGGATCTTGAAAACTAAGTTTTTTTCTGAAATGACGGCGTTTAAACTGTCTGTTCGAAACCGATCGCTTCCAAAAATCTTGAGGGTCGTTTTGAGTTCGAATTGAGAATCACCCAATCTGTACTCGCGTTGCAAGAAAGAGTTTGACTGCTTTGACAAATGATCCTTTGTACAAATGCCGCGCGAATGGGCGTTTTTAGAAAGAGATCGGATTCGATCGTGATCGTTTCCGGGTAGTTGATTTCACGTTTAAAATCGAGGTAAATCGAAAGAATCACCGGTACAAAACCCTGTATTTTTAGTTTTTCCATGGAAAAACCCCAGTCTCTCATTGATCTCATTCTAGCTTCGTCCAAATAACCTTGGAAATTCTTATTGTTTACGTGTTGATTCGGATCCAACTCATCCCAACGGATCGTGATTTGTGTCGAGTGGTTCTTGCGAATCGGGGTTGGTTTTTCGGTTTTCATTCTTTTCTCCTAAAATTCATTCTTTGAGATTGGATAAAAAATTCTCAAGATAGGATTCGTCTCCCGTCGCTCTGGAGAGGAGCATTGCACCTCTCCAAGAAGATTCTAAATACTGAATGCGTTTTAGGAGGGATGGAGATTCGGAAACTCGAAGAGATTTAATGATTCCTTTTGAGATGGTTTCGAGAGAGAATTTCAATTTTTTTCTCAGTTCCGGTCTTTGAGAGGATGAGTGTTGAGAGAGGACATTGATAAGACAGGAGAGTTCTTCTTGGAGGAGATTCTTCTCTAAATCTACTTTTTTTTCGTAGAGAAAGTAGAGAGAAGAAGGTCCTCTTCCTCCTTCTTCTAAGACGGATTCGTTCCATTGGATCGCGGCGTTCGTATATATTTCTAAGGCCTCCAAGAGGAAATGATCCTTGGAAGGGAAGTAATTGTAAAAAGATCCTTTGGGAATCCCGGAAGCGTCCGCGATCTCTTGGATTCCGATTCCATCTGGTCCGGTTTTTCGGAGGAGGTAGATTCCGGTTTCGAGAATCTTTTTCCTTCTGGTTTCTGCTACGGTAGAAGAGAGTTTCATCTTTTTTGGGATATAAAGTGACTGGTCATTTTAGAATTCAAGGAGAATTTGTAAGAGGTCATACAAAAAAGGAGGAGTATTATTGAGAAAGGGGTTTTGGAGTAGGAACTCTTATAGAATTCTTAAAGAACTCCGTAACTTTAAGAATTACAAACGTTCCTCATTGAAAAATTTTTCAGGAGACCTCAAAAAAGTTCTAAGAACTCGAGTTTAACCAATTTTTCTGATTACTTGAAAGAACCGTTCGGGTATGGGATCAAAAGAAGAAATTAGCTCGAAAAGAGAAATCACCTTCCGAAAAAAAGGGGCACCTGTCACTCTCCTCATTCCGGAGCAGATTGTGCGCTTGAGAAAATTAAGGGCAGATAAATTGAATCAAGAATTGAGCTTTCTCCTAAAGAAATATCAAAAAAGTGCGCTTGAAAAGAAGTTCTTAGGAAAAAGTTTCCCTGCAGTGAGTTATCAGAGAAAAGGTTTAAAACTAAAAAAGATGAACTTTCGTCCAAATGAAAAGGATTGGGTCGCTTTGGGAGTCCTTGCTCTTGGATTAGGTGTTTCCCGTTGCCTCCTTTTTGCCATTTTAGAAGAGTGGGAGTATACTAACGAAGTCCCTTACTACCAAACAAGAGGAGCTCTTACAAAAATCACCCTTCTCAGAGAAATCCTCCTACCCCAAAACCGATTCTTCTCCCAACTTTTTCCTTCTTCCTCATAAAAATCTTGCAGATATCAAGATATCTTGATATCTTAGTCTTAATGGAGCTTTTAGAAGCCAAAATTGTTTCCGGTAATGGTTCGAAGCAGATTCTTTCTGCTCTAAAAGCGCTTTCGGATGAAACAAGAATTCGAATTCTTCATATTCTTTCTTTATCACCTTTGAATGTGCAAGAAATTACAGAAGTTTTAAAAATGGGTCAGTCTCGCGTTTCTAGACATCTTAAAATTTTAACCGACGCTGGATTCTTGATTCCTGAAAGAGAAGGTTCCTGGGTATACTACCGAATTCCAGAGGAAAAAAAGGTCCCCGCTTTTTCTTCCGAGGTCACCGAACTTCTTCTTTCCTATAAAGAAGATTTGCCGTTTCGAACGACGGATCAAGCGCAGATTTCTGAGATTCTTTCCAGAAGGGACCAAAAGAATACATTCTATTTTAATAATGTAGCTCACGACTGGGAATCGATTCAAAAGGACGTGTTAGACCCTGCGATCTATCGTAAAAAAATTCTTTCTTATTTGCCTGATTTTTCCTCCTTAATTTACGATCTGGGATGTGGTCCTGGAGGTTTGATTCCTTATCTTTTGACGAAGTCGAATCAGGTGATCGGAGTCGACGCGTCTCCTAAAATGGTGGAAGAGGCGGAGGTAGCATTTACGGGGAACACTCACGTATCTTTGATCCATTCTCCTTTGGAAAACGTGGCATCTTACGCGAGAGAGAAAGCGGATGCGGTCGTCGCTTCTATGGTGCTCCATCATCTTTCCAATCCACCTGCGGTGATTCGCGAAATTTATAAAATTCTGAAACCCGGCGGAACCTTCTGTCTTGTGGATTTGAAAAAACACAATCAAGAGTTTATGAGGGATAATTTCTCCGACCTTTGGTTGGGATTCGATTATTCTCTTCTACAAGATTGGTTGGAACTTTCCGGCTTTAGAGTCGGTTCTTACGAGGAATTCGATACGGGTAACGTTTTCAAAATTTTGATCATTCAAGCAAAGAAAAAGGAGGACTAAAATGTCCGCAACAACACAAGAAAAAGGTTCAAGCTATAAAGTAAAAGATCTTTCCCAAGCTGAATGGGGAAGGCAGGAGATCATCCTGGCGGAAAAAGAAATGCCGGGTCTTATGGCGTTAAGACAGGAATACAAAGGTAAAAAACCTTTGGCGGGTGCAAGAATTGCCGGATCTCTTCATATGACGATTCAAACCGCGGTTCTGATCGAAACCCTGACGGAATTGGGAGCGGAGGTTCGCTGGTCTTCTTGCAATATCTTCTCTACCCAAGATCACGCTGCTGCTGCGATCGCTAAGGCCGGGATTCCCGTTTTTGCATGGAAAGGAGAAACCGAAGAGGAATATTGGTGGTGTATCGAACAAACCCTTTTCTTCGGAGACAAAGGACCGAATATGATACTCGATGACGGAGGAGATCTCACTGCTTACGTTCACGAAAAGCATCCTAAATTGTTAAGCGAAATTCGCGGTATTTCCGAAGAAACGACCACAGGTGTCAAGAGTCTTTACAAATTACTCAAAAAGGGAGAATTGAAAGTCCCCGCGTTCAACGTAAACGATTCTGTTACCAAGTCTAAGTTTGACAACCTCTACGGATGTCGCGAATCTCTCGCGGACGGAATCAAAAGAGCCACTGACGTTATGCTCGCCGGTAAAGTGGCTCTCGTTTGCGGCTTCGGAGATGTAGGTAAAGGATCCGCGGCTTCTCTTCGTAACTTCGGTGCGAGAGTGATCGTAACCGAAATCGATCCGATCTGCGCTCTTCAAGCTTCTATGGAAGGTTACCAAGTTCTTCGTGTGGAAGACATTATCGAACAAGTGGACATCGTAGTAACCGCGACCGGGAACGATGATATCATCACTCTCGAACACATGAAAGCGATGAAAGACGGAGCGATCCTCTGTAACATCGGACACTTTGATACCGAAATCCAAATGTCCAGATTGAATTCCGAAAAAGGTGTAACCAAAAAGGAAATCAAACCTCAAGTGGATAAGTATACCTTTGCGGATGGTAAATCCATCATCGTTCTCGCGGAAGGACGTCTGGTAAACTTAGGTTGCGCAACCGGTCACCCTTCTTTCGTAATGTCCTGTTCCTTCACGAACCAAGTATTGGCTCAGATCGAACTTTACAACAACAAGTATGAGCTTGGAGTCTACACTCTTCCGAAACATTTGGACGAGAAAGTGGCCGCTCTTCATCTTGAGCAGTTGGGAGTTCGTTTAACAAAACTGAACCAAAAACAAGCCGACTATTTGGGAGTTCCTGTTGAAGGTCCTTTCAAACCGGAGAACTACAGATACTGATGCGAATCTTTTTCCGGGATGGGATCGTCCCGGAAAAAGCATTAGAGTTGTTGAAACATTCATTCCCGGCCGTTTTACATTTTGTGAAACATACGATTTTAGTCGGTTTGATTTAGAATTATGGAATTTTTCACAACTCTCTTCTTTTTGGAAAACGATGGCGTATGTAATCACGGAACCCTGTAGAAATTGCAAATATACCTATTGCGCCGCGGTTTGTCCCGTGGAAGCGTTTCGAGAAGGAGCCGATTGTCTTTATATCGAACCTTCCGTCTGTATCGATTGTAATAAATGCAGACCGGAATGTCCGGTAGAAGCGATTTATCCGGATTATGAAGTTCCGTCTATTTGGCATGGCTGGATCGCGGAGAACGTTCGCAAAGCGAAACATTTTCCCGTTATCATAGACGTGAAAACTCCTCTCAAAAAAGAGGGATGTGTAAATCCGGAATATTAGAATTTAATGTTATACTATTTTTTAAAACAATCAAAGAAGCTTGCTCATGACTTATAAAGTTCAGAACTATACGAATCCGAAAGCAAAGGAGCTTCTCTCGCTCCTCAAAAAACAAATCTTAGTCATAGACGGGGCGATGGGAACGATGATCCAACGATTCCCTCTCACCGAAGACGACTTCAGAGGAGAGGTTCTCAAAAACCATCCGCATCCTCTCAAAGGGAACAACGAACTTCTTTGTTTGACAAGACCGGATGTAATCGAAGCGATCCACGTTAAATTTTTGGAAGCGGGTGCCAATATTTTAGAAACGAATACGTTCAGTTCGAATCAGGTTTCTCAAGGCGATTATAAAACGGAGTTTCTCGTCACGGATTTGAACAAGGCCGCGGTTGTATGTGCCCGCAACGCGATTGAAAAGTTTAAAAAGACAAATCCGAACCATCCATGTTTTCTTGCCGGTGCGATCGGGCCTACGACTCGTACTGCGACTCTTTCTCCGGATGTGAACAATCCCGCGTTTCGTGCAGTGACTTTCGACGATTTGGTTGCGACTTTTTACGAACAAGCCCGCGCTCTCGTGGAAGCGGGGGTGGATTTGCTTCTTCCCGAAACGAATATCGATACTTTGAATCTAAAGGCGGCAATCTTTGCCATCGAACAAGTATTCGAGGATCTTCAAGTTCGAATTCCTGTATGTCTTTCCGTGACGATCACAGACGCTTCGGGAAGAACTCTTTCCGGGCAAACCGTGGAGGCGTTCTACAATTCCGTTGTACACTGTAATCCTCTTTCGGTGGGAATCAACTGCGCGCTTGGTGCGGACGAAATGCGTCCTTATATTGAAGAACTTGCGAGAGTTTCTTCCTGTTATATCAGTTGTTATCCGAATGCGGGTTTACCGAACGCGTTCGGAGGTTACGATCAGACTCCGGAAGAATTCGGAACCTATATTCAAGAGTTTGCAAGTTTCGGCTGGTTGAACATCGCGGGCGGATGTTGCGGAACCACCCCCGAACATATCGCCTCTGCTGCAAAAGCGGTCCAAGGAAAAAAACCAAGAGTTCTTCCTCAGATCGAAGAGATCACGAGACTTTCTGGGTTGGAACCGTTGAACGTCACCCCCGATCAAGGATTTTTACTCGTAGGGGAAAGAACCAACGTAACCGGATCTCCTAAATTCAAAAAACTCATCATCGAAGGAAATTTCGAGGAAGCGGTTTCCGTCGCGTTACAACAAGTGGAAGCGGGAGCGAATATCATCGACATCAATTTCGACGAAGCGCTGTTAGATGGCGAAGCTTCGATGAGACATTTTTTGAATCTCATCGCGGGCGAACCGGATATCGCAAAGGTTCCGTTCATGATCGACTCTTCCAAGTGGAGCGTTCTGGAGGAAGGTCTGAAATGTATTCAGGGAAAACCGATCGTAAACTCCATCTCTCTCAAAGAAGGAGAGGAAAAATTCTTAGAACACGCTCGTAAAATTCAAAGATACGGAGCTTCCGCGATCGTGATGGCATTCGACGAACAAGGACAAGCCGCGACCAAGGATGAGAAGGTTCGTATTTGCAAAAGGGCATACGACCTTCTCGTAACGAAGGCGAATTTCAGTCCGACTGACATTATCTTTGATCCTAATATCCTGACCGTGGCGACCGGGATCGAGGAACATAATAACTATGCGGTGGACTTTATAGAAGCTGTTCGTGAAATCAAAAAGCTCTGTCCGGGTGCGAAGGTTTCGGGAGGTTTATCTAACGTATCTTTTTCCTTTAGAGGAAACAATCCCGTGAGAGAGGCGATGCACTCTGTTTTCTTATATCACGCGATACGAGCAGGACTCGACATGGCAATCGTAAACGCAGGAATGCTTGCGGTCTACGAAGAAATTCCGAAAGATCTATTAGAATATGTTGAAGATGTAATTTTAAATAGGAGGCCCGACGCAACCGAACGTCTCGTGGAATTTGCCGAAAGTGTAAAATTCTCCGGAGACAAATCCGAAAAGAAAGAGGAAGCTTGGAGAGAAGGGACTTCGGTCGAGGAAAGGCTTTCGCACGCGCTTGTAAAGGGAATCGTGGAATATATCGATCAAGATACGGAAGAAGCCAGGCTCAAGTACGGACGTCCGTTAACCGTCATCGAAGGTCCTCTCATGGACGGAATGAAGATCGTAGGAGAATTGTTCGGTGCCGGGAAGATGTTTCTTCCTCAGGTGGTAAAAAGTGCTCGGGTCATGAAGAAATCTGTGGCCTATCTTCTTCCTTTTATGGAAGAAGAGAAAAATCAATTGGAGGATGTGGCCGCTCGCCCTAAGTTTTTGATCGCGACCGTAAAAGGAGATGTTCACGATATAGGAAAAAACATCGTAGGAGTCGTTCTTGCGTGTAATAACTACGAAGTGATCGATCTAGGTGTGATGGTTTCTTCCGATAAAATTTTGGAAGAAGCAAAGAAACATAACGTGAATATCATCGGTCTTTCGGGACTCATTACTCCTTCGCTTGATGAGATGGTACACGTGGCTTCCGAGATGAAACGAACCGGTTTCGAAATTCCTCTTTTGATCGGAGGAGCGACCACGAGTTCCGCGCACACTGCGGTAAAAATCGCGCCCGTATATGATCCACCTGTAGTGCATGTAGTGGACGCTTCTCGGGTTGTAAACGTGGTAAATCAACTTTTACATCCGGATTTAAACGAGGCGTATGCTCAAAAGATCAAAGAAGACCAAAAGACGGCCCGGGAGAATTATTTCAATACGAGAGCGGAAAGAAAATTAATTTCTTTGGAACAAGCCAGAGAGAATCGGGAAGAGATCGATTGGACGGCTACGACGATTGATAAACCTTCTTTTACGGGAATTCGGGTTTTTGACGAAGAAATTTCTTTGGAGACGTTGATTCCGTTTATTGATTGGACTCCGTTTTTTACCGCTTGGGAACTCAAAGGAAGATACCCGGCGATTTTAGAAAGTGAGACAACGGGAAAACAAGCCAGAGAACTTTTTGCGGATGCGCAAAAGCTGATGAAGACAATCGTAGACGGAAAACTTTTTAAGACGAAGGGAGTAATTGGAATTTTTCCGGCAAATTCGGTCGGGGATGATATCGAGGTTTACGAAGACGAATCCCGTTCTAAGTTGCTGACGGTGTTTCATACTCTTCGTCAGCAGATTCAAAAAGCAGACGAAACAGAACCTAATTATTGTTTGGCGGACTACGTTGCTCCGAAAGATTCCGGGAAAATCGATTATATCGGCGGATTTGCTGTTACCGCTGGGCACGGTGTGGAAGAATTTGCGAAAGAATTCGAAAGCAATCAGGACGATTATAACTCCATCATGGCCAAGGCCTTAGGAGATCGTTTTGCGGAAGCTTTTGCGGAATACATGCATTACAAGATTCGAAAAGAATATTGGGGTTATGATAAGGATGAAAATCTTTCTCCCGAAGATTTGATCCGTGAAAGATACAGGGGAATTCGTCCTGCGGCGGGTTATCCCGCGTCTCCCGATCATACCGAAAAAAGAATTCTATTCGATCTATTGCAGGCTGAAAAAAATACCGGGATTACACTTACAGAACATTTTGCGATGTGGCCTGCAAGTTCGGTCAGTGGCCTTTACTTTGCGCATCCTAAGTCGAAATATTTCGCGGTCGCAAAGATCAATCGAGATCAAATCGAAGAATACGCAAAACGAAAGGCAATGAGTGTCGAAGAAGTCGAACGTTGGCTGGCTCCGAATCTTGCCTATGATCCTCTTGCGGTTTCGGTGGTTCGATAAAACTTCGAATTTAATTTCGATTCTATTCGTCTTATTAGAGTAGAAAATTATGGAACCGACTATTCCTAATCATTTTTTCGTACACGATCACGGTCCAGTGTATTCTGAGATTCGAAACGCAACCGAAGAATTTTCATTTCATCCTACGTTGATTTCTTGGCTCAAAGGACCTCTTGAACTCAAGGGAAACGAAATTTTAAAACTGACGGAAATTGGTTGTACGGATCATTCTTGTCCTGTGATCGAAACTTGTTTGGAAGTCTTTTATTCAGAACAGGATTCCGAGCCCAAACGCATGATCCGCTTTGGAAGAGCAAAACATTTAATCAACAAGATGGATCTTATTTTCTCTCTCAAAAAACAAGGGATTATAGAATAACGTTTCTCTGTTTATTTGGAGGAAGTTTCTGAAAAACTATATTTAATCCCGAGAATTCCCTGAACATCCTGCATCCATTGGTGTTGTTCTCCCCCAAGTTGGGCTGCAGTCGGAAGAGGAACTCTTACCATCCCTTCTAAACTTAAATTTCTGGAGGAAAAGGAAATTCCGGGGTTCAAATAGTATTCGTACGACTTCATGCCGCGAAAATGATTTCCTGGTTCTCCGCCATAAGCCGAGCCCCTATCCTGGAAACGTTTGATACTGGAAAATTGAAGAAAAAAATTCATCTTAGAACTTTCTCCAATTTCCGGAAACACGGAGTAGTTGAATGCAATCGTAGATCTTGCGGATTCTAAAAATGCAAGTCCTGCTTGGTTGCCGATCATTCTCGCGTTAAAATCCATTTCCAAACCCGCATGACGTTTCATATAAAGAAACATCACTCCGGAATTGCTTCCGTTTTGCAGAGAGTTCGTATTCCAACTCGTCAAACCAAAACCCGGAACCTGATTTCTGGAATCGGTAATCCGATCCATGGTCCTTTTTTCAGAAAAAGCCCCCGATACGAGTTTGCCGTTCCTGGAAGGAACCCGGTCTACGAGAATGGTTTCGGAAATGGGTAAAAATTGAACGCTTTCTTGAGGGACTACGGAAAATAAGAACGGTTGGAACATTCCTGAAAAAGAAAGTCCGGGAGTTTTAATAAAAGTAATCTCGGGAGCTTTTTTTTGGGGAACGGAATCGTTTTCCGGTCCGAGCTTGAGTTCCATCGGATCCTTATAGGGAATTGCAATTACCTGTAGATACTTCTGTCGATTGAGATCGAAATCACGGGAAAGATGGTAAGGTTCGAACGGACTCGGCAAAGGGTCCTCGACCGAAAAAATCGAAACTCCGAATAAAAACAAAAATAGAATGAAGGATCCCCTTTTGTTCATAAAACGTTCCATCTGTAAGACTATGGAAATAGAACAGAACTGTCAGTATAAAATTGCAAAATGAGGTGATTTTTACGGGGATTCTCGAAACTATTTGTGTGAGGCCCGTTATGGAAACACGAATTCAAAATTTTGGCGAATGTTTGATACCTAGTCCCGCGAATTATGAATATTACACTAGTGATTCTTCCAGGTTGATATTCAAAACTGTGTTTCAATCGGAAGAGGACTGGAATTCTTATGTTAAAGGTAATCCCGATTTTTTCGAGCAGGCCGGACCTAGAGAAAAAATATATTTTCCTCCCGAAGAAGTGACCGCCGGAATCGTAACCTGCGGAGGTCTTTGTCCCGGAATCAACGATGTGATTCGAGGGATAGTGATGGAGCTTTACTATCGTTACGGAGTTTCCAGGATTTTAGGTTTTCTGTACGGCTATCAGGGACTTGTAAAAAAATATTCCCACGAACCGATCGAACTCACTCCCGAAAAAGTGGCGCATATTGTGGATGAAGGTGGGTCTATGCTCTCTTCTTCCAGGGGGAATCAATCTCCGGTCGAAATGGTGGATTGTCTCAGCTTTTACGGAGTAAAGATGCTTTTTTGTATCGGAGGAGATGGGACTCTCCGAGGCGCTCGAGAGATCGTGGATGAGATCGCGAGAAGAAAGATAGAAATTTCCGTCATTGGAATTCCGAAGACGATCGACAACGATATCAACTACGTACAAAAAACATTCGGTTTTTCTACTGCGTTTTCCAAAGCGATGGAAGCTGTGGAATGTGCGCATGTGGAAGCGAAAGGAGCGCCGAACGGAATTGGTTTGGTCAAACTGATGGGACGTCATTCCGGATTCATCGCGGTAAACGCGGCTCTTGCCTCTAGAAACGTAAATTACTGCTTGATTCCCGAAGTAAATTTTGACCTCTACGGGAATGGAGCCTTTTTGGACGATCTCAAAAAAAGAATCCAAAAGAAAGGACACGCGGTTATCATCGTGGCGGAAGGAGCCGGGCAGAAATTTTTCGATTCGACGGGAGAAAGAGATTCTTCCGGAAATCTGAAACTGGGGGATATCGGCCTTTTTCTCAGGGATACGATGACTGAATTTTTCAAAAAAGAAAACATTCCAGTGAATATCAAATACATAGATCCGAGTTATACCATTCGATCTATTCCGGCTAACGCGGAGGATTCCGTATTCTGCGGTTTTCTGGCTCAAAACGCGGTTCACGCGGGGATGGCTGGTAAAACTGATATGGTTGTCGGAATGTGGAACAACGTATTTATACATCTTCCGATTTCCGTTGCGATTCAAGAAAGAAAAGTATTACAACCGGACAAAAGTACTCTTTGGAGATCTCTTTTGGCTTCCACGGGTCAACCTGCACATATGTTAGTGGATAGGTTTTAGGGGTCAGCGTATTAGATGTCAGTGGATAGTTATTAGGAATCAGGGGACAACAGTTAGGGTTAAGTGTGGCAATTTCTGTGAAAGTTCCGACAAGAATCCTATTTTTTACTTGCAAAAAGTATGATTTTCTGATAGAGAAAAGTCTCTCAAACTCGGGAGAAACTCAATGCGACGTTTTCTTATGAATCTTTTAAGGAAGACGAACCATAAACAACGTATAATCGTCGTGAGGGTCCGCATCTCCTCGAAAGGCATCGGTCGTATCGATGATAAGTTCCTTTAAGGCCCCAAGAGGCATATCTCCGTTTCGTTCGATGAGTTTGGTGAGATTTTCGAGACCGTACATCTCGTTCGATTCGTTCATCGCCTCGCTGACCCCGTCCGTATAAAGAATTAAAAGATCACCGGAATAATAATCGAGCTCGTGTTCGTCAATCTCTGATTCTTTGATCCCGAGAGGCATTCCTTTGCCGGAAAGGCTGACTACCTTTTTTTCTTTGGCTTTATAGAGAAGTTGTTCGTTGTGACCTGCGCTGGAATAACGAATCTTTCGTTTTGCCATATTGATTCTTGCAAGCATCACTGTGACGAACATAAAGTAACCGGATTTTTCCTGGATGATTCGGTTTGCACTCATCAAACTGATGCTAGTCGAGGAATTTCTGGAAACTTCTCCCGCAATGATCGTTTTGGAAAATTCCATAAAGAGCGCGGCGGCGATTCCCTTTCCGGAAACGTCGGCAATGAGAACGCTGACTTCGTCCGGATTATGATAGATTAGATCGTAAAAGTCGCCGCCAATTTCCTTCGAAGCGATGTAACTCGTTTCCAATTCCAATCCTTGGATCTTCTTAGGAATATTTGGTAAAGAATTTAACTGGATCTGGGAAGCGATCTGCATATCTCTATGGATCGAATTGAGTTTTTCTTTTTGTTCTTTGGAAAGAAGGGAATTGTAAGCCTCCGCTATCTGATTGGAGATTGTACTCAAAACGTTTTGATCTGCATTGTCGAAGCTGTTTCCCGATTTTTTATCCGCAGAATTTAGGATTCCGATGATTTTTCCGTCCTGACGGATCGGAACGGAAATAAAGGATTTGGTTTTATATCTTTCGGGACGAACACAATCTTCTATGATAGATGAGGTGTTTTGGACGAGAATCGGTTTACCGGTTTCGATGACCCTGCGGATTACACCTTCTTTTTCGTTGATAAAATGTTCCTCTTCTTTAAGACTAAAGCCGATACTTTTTTTGAGTTCGTATTTTCCGTTCTTTGGGTTGAAAAAGATTAAGGAAACTCTTTCTGCCCCCATAACTTCCGAAACGGAATTTACGGTGAGATTGAAAAATTGATCCATCTCCGAGATATTTGAGATCGCCTGACTGAGTTGAAACAAACAATCAAGCTCGTTCGCGCGGCTTTTCAAATCTCGAATCAGTCTTCGATTCCGGATTGCGATTGCCGCAAGATCCGAAAGATATTGAAGAACCTTAATGTCTTTGTTTGTAAATTCTTTTCTTTCCAGGGAATTGACCGCTTCCAGTACACCCTGAATTTCCCCTTGAGTGCTCATCGGAACACAGATAAGATTGTAGGTAACAAACCCCACGGTCTCATCGATGTTTCTATAAATTCGCGGATCGTTTTTCGCGTCGTTTACGATTACCGGTTCCAATGTCTCTAAGACCATTCCCGCAATCCCTTTTCCTCTTGGGACTTTCAATTCCGTAAGGGATTCTCCTTTTGTGCCTTTAGCAATGTTGAAAACGAGACAATCTTCGTTCCGGTCATACAAAAGGAGAGAACAACCTTCCGTGTTGAGGACGTCTTTTGTGGTTTCTATGATGATGTTAAGAAGTTCTTCCAGGTTGTCGGTCGAGTTAATTTTCGCCGTAATGTTGGAAATTAAAGATAAGGATAACTGCCTTTCACTCATAAAGGGGTGTTGGGATTTTTTTGTAGAAGGAATTCAATCATTGAACACAGGAAAGTTTTCCTTGTCAAGGAGTTTCAACGAATCGAAAACTTCGGGAAAAACGAGACAAATTGGCGTTAATCGAACACTTGAATATATCCTCTTCGAAAAAGGAATCGTCTCAATCATGATTCGATCAAAGAACCGATGCCTTGGTTCGTGAAAATTTCAATCAAGATGGAATGGGAAACTCTTCCGTCAATGATATGGGTTCTATTCACTCCTTGGTCGATCGCTGCCAGACAACATTCTACCTTAGGAATCATTCCGCCTGAAATTTCTCCCTTTCGAATGTATTCCTTCACTTTACCTCGGTTGAGGCCGGTCGCTAGTTTTCCGTCGATCAAAATTCCTTCCGTGTCGGTAAGAAGAATCAATTTTTCCGCTTTGAGCGCGCCCGCGATTTCACCGGCGAAAGTATCCGCGTTGATGTTTAGGCTGTCTCCTTCCACACTTTCCGCTACTGGGGAGATGACCGGAATGAATCCTTCCTTTTGGAGGTTATAAAGAATTTCTGGATTTATGGATTCGATTCTTCCCACAAGCCCCACATCGAAGAGCTGTTTTTCCTTTCCCTCCAATTCGATTTCTATCGGAGCTTTGACTGCTTTTGCGAGATTACCGTCCTTGCCGGAAATTCCGACAGCCTTTCCTCCTTGAGAATTGATCATAGAAACGATTTGTTTGTTTACCTTACCGGTAAGAACCATTTCCACAACTTCCATCGTCCGAGTGTCGGTAATTCTATGTCCGTGAACGAATTCGGTTGGAATTTTCAAACTATCCAAAAGGCGGTTGATTTCAGGTCCTCCACCGTGAACGATTACGGGATGGATGCCTACATACTTTAAAAGAACGATGTCTTTGGCAAAAGATTCTTTGAGATCGGCCTTAGCCATCGCGGCTCCGCCGTATTTGATCACGACCGTCTTGCCTGAATATTTTGTAATATAAGGAAGGGCTTCTAGGATATGATTGACTCTTTCCAAAAGTTTTTCCATGAGAAACAAAAGAATCCTTGTGTCTTCCTCTGTCATCTAGAAATAGAGAATAATAAGTTGCCTGCTATGAGGTTATAGATTGTCTTCGAAAAATCAAGAAACGAACAAAAAAAGGAATGTGATTCTTACCGGAGGAAGTGGAGGTTTGGGAAGAGCCATCGTTGAATCTCTTGTATTCGAGGGTTATTCCGTGACCAATTTGGATATTCAGGCTCCGAAGGAAATTTTGTCGGGAGAACTTTTCCTGAATACGGATCTTACGAAAGACGAAGAACTTATTTCCTCGCTCTGCGAATGGGAAAATACGATTTCTACCCAAAAACAAATTCCGTACGGTTTTGTTCACTGTGCCGGATACGGAGGGCCTTATCATAAAATCACCCAAGTCAGTCTGGAAGAATGGGATCGTATTTATTCGATAAATATCCGTTCCTCTTTTCAGATTGCGAAGTTTCTTTTGCCTATATTCAAAAATTTGCAATTAGGAAGATTGGTATTTATCGCCTCTTCTTTATCGCTGATCGGTTCCGCAAATTCGGTCGCGTATTCCTCGTCGAAACACGCTTTGATCGGCTTTGTAAAATCTCTTGCGGATGAATGGGGTCCTTTCGGAATTACTACGAATGCGGTCAGTCCGGGTTATATGGAAACGTCGATGGGAATTCGGGAAGATCAAGTTTCCGATCATAGACAAAAAATCATTAAAATGACCCCGTCTGGAAAAATCGCGTGCCCTTGCGAAATCGCAAGGGTCGTATCTTTTATGTTAAACGAAAACTCTTCCTATATCAACGGCGCAAACTGGGCCGTTGATGGCGGAATCACTGCGGTTTGAAAAATTTGAAATTTAGAATATTTTCATATGAATCGCACGTTATGTTACTTTATTCCGAAAAAAAGATTACGTAACTTTCTTTGATTCTCGGATATGTGTTCTTCCAATTTAAATTGGCTCGTTTGAAATCGTTTGGAAAGTTTTATTTTCCTTTTGAGGATTTTCCCTTTTCTTGCGATCAAAAGTTCTACCTTTTCGCCCGCCCTAAATTGTTTCAAAAGATTCTTTCGATTTCCGGAATGAATCCGTGACCCGTTCAATGCGATCCACTCGTCTCCTTGACTCAGGTCCACGGAAGGATCTAAGAATTTCCAATCGATCTTATGGATGACGAGATTTCCTTTTTCTTCCCTGGTTCCAAAGCCGAGTTCCGCTTCCGGATTCGAATCGGATCGTTTAACACCGATTTTGTGAAAGTATTTTTCAATTGGAATCGGAATCGGTTTGTCAAGATAATCGCCGAATTCCAATTTTAGATCGATTCCGGTACTTTTTTTTGCCGCTTCAAAGAACTCGATTTTTGTAAAACCCCGATTTTTTCCTAAATGGAAGGTTTGATAAACCTCATTCATCACATCTAGAAGAGAATGATTTCCTGAAGATTCGGACAAAAGGTGAAGGTTCATGGCCAGAGCCAAGATACTTCCTTTGACGTAGTAGGAAATTCCCGTATTATTTGCGTTCGGATCGTTCGGGCGGTTGTAGAATTTGGTCCAAGCCGTAAACGAAGAATCTTCAAGACTCATCCAAGATTCGCCTTCCGATTTTTCCAAACTCAGTAAATCTTCCATTACTTTCGCAAGATACGACTCCGAGTTGAGATGTTTGGTTTTGACTAAAAAATATGCGTCGTAAAAAGAAGTGATTCCTTCCGCTATCCATAATTCTCTTGTTAAACTCGGCTTTTGATAATCGAAAGGGCCTAATGCGATCGGACGGATGCGCTTTACGTTCCAGAGATGAAAATACTCGTGGGATAAAAGTTCCAAAAGTTTTAGATATCCATCTTTTGAAATCGCCTTTAAGGGATCGTACATATTTACGGAGGAATTGAAATGTTCCAAACCCCCGTAAGCCCCTTCGGATAAAATCAGAATAAATAGATAACGGTTATTTGGCGAGCCGCCGAAAGAGCGGATTTGTTCTTCCGTAATCTTTTGTAAATCCGGAATCAGAGTTTTCTGAACAGATTTGGATAATTCTCCTTCGAGTACGATTTCGTGAACACATTCTCCCGCACGAAACGGAATGGCCGCGCGGTTGGATAAAAGAATGGGGGCATCCAAGAACTCGTCCAGATTTTTGGAAAAACGTTTTTTCCCTTTGCCATCTAAACCCGAGTGACAGAATTCAAAGGGAAGAGAATTCGAAATCTCTAATGTGATTTCGGAAATTTTTTCGTCTTTCGGGTATAAGAACAAGGCGGGCGGGTGCAAAAGGCAAAACTCGGTTGTAAAATAATTGGAACGAACCGAATAATCGTAACCATAGACCACATAACGTATGCGAAACGGTATCCCTTCACAGCGAACGCTCCAGGAATCGAGACCAATTTGCGAAACTTCCGGACGTTTCCTATTTTTCCCTAAAGCGAAGACTTCGAGTTTATGAATATGTCTGGAATAATCCCGAACCATATAGGATCCGGGAGACCAAACGGGAAGGGAAAGGATTATTTCTTTTCGGGGGGATATTATCTCCAAGTCCACTTGAAGATAATGTCCCGTAAGTTGATATTCTTGAATAGAAAAGTGAAGTTTAGACAATCATGTACCACTGACTTTGGAAATCTCTTGGAGAGTTTCTTCCACCGTAGTCGTCGGGTCAACTTTTCTCCAAACCTTTTGAATTTTTCCATTCGGAGAAATTAAAAAAGAGTCCCTGGAAAGTCCTTTGAAAACCTTACCTTTCCATTCCTGATCACCATAAACTCCCAACGCTTCGCTGAGTTTGTGATCCGGATCGGACAAAAGAGGAAAGTTCAAAGAATATTTTTGGATGAAGTTTCCGTGAGAATCCAAATTATCCAAACTCACTCCGTAAACTTTCGCTCCGATTTTTTTGAACTCTCCTATATTGTCCCGGTAACTACAGGCTTGTTTGGTGCAGCCCGGAGTATCGTCTTTAGGATAAAAATAGAGAAGAGTCCAAGAACCAGCGATATCTTCCGGGAGTTTGACGTTTTTACCTTCCGTACTTTCCAAACTGATCGTGGGCAGATTTATTCCTAACATTGAATCCGACATTCAAATTTCCTCCGGGAGTAAGAATACCGAATTCAAATGATATGCAACCGCTTTTCAAAATAGCAGGAAAGATTTAAAGACGGTTTACTTACAATTTTTAGATCGGGTTCAACACTTTCTGAAAAGGTAAACGACTCCCTGAACTCAGGCGCAGAGCTTTCCTGAACTCAGCAAACACCTTCCTATGGGTCGTCGTCGCAGCTCGCGAATTTCATAGATAAAATAGCTCGCGACCGCGCTTTAACTCAATGTTGCTGCCTACGATCGCAACATAATGCTCCAATTCCTTCGGAATTTAACTCAATGTTTCTCCCTACGGGTCGAAACATATAATCGCTTTCGCATTTTGTTATATCGAACTCACGCTAATCAGGGCAGACTTTGAAGTCCGGTTTCAAGCGTTTTTTTTAGTAAAGTAGTTGTCGGAACAAAGATTATGAATGCTGAATTCTAGGGTCTTACGACAGGTTCTGACCATAAACAATCGTTGCCAAAGTCTGTTCTTCCTTAAAGATTGGATTCCGTGATGCGGCGCTTAAGGGATTTCGACTGTTGTCGAAATATTTGTGATTGTCTTTAAAAATCTTTTTAACTATCAATTTGAAATGAGGAAAAAACTGGCCTATGATATCTTATACAGTCTATAAAATGATTCATATTTTTGGAATTCTTCTATTGTTTACCGCGCTTGGAGGGGTTACGCTTCATGTTCTGAATGGGGGTACGAAAGAATTTTCCAATCGCAGAATCGTAGCGATTACACATGGAATTGGTCTCTTTTTAATTTTGTTAGGCGGATTCGGAATGCTGGCAAGACTTGGAGTTATCTGGTCTTGGCCGGGTTGGGTGATTGCAAAATTTGCGATCTGGCTGGCATATGGCGGACTTTTGACAGTGGTTTATAAAAAACCGTCCTTGGGAAAAATGTTTTGGTTCGGATTCCCTCTTCTTGGCCTTCTTGTAGTGTATGTCGCAATATACAAACCGTTTTGATTTCCATTTATTTTTGAAAATGAAACTAGGAAATATAATAGAGTTGTTGAAAAATTCCATGATTCAGATTAACAAAACTGCTTCAAACGTCCATTTCAATAGGGCAGAAACGGATAGAGAATTAATTTTTCAACAACTCTAATCTAAAGCATTCAAGGGGATTAAGAAATATGGCAAAAAAAACATCCACGGCAAAAGGGATTTCCAAGACGAAGAAGGATTCTTCGATTCGATCCATCAACGATTTTTTAGGTTCTAGAGATCTGCCTCATCCGGTAGATCGTCTGGAGGACGTTCGAAGAAGGGCTCGCAAATTTCGGGAGAAGATGCTCTCCGGTCCTCAAGTGATTTTTTACAGGTCTTACGATTTAATCAGGGTTCCTTATCCTACACGTTATGCGCTTTTAAATGCTTATAGTCTTCCAACTCCGTACATGCACATTCTCAATCGATTATTCATCATCCAATATAAAACTTCGGATGGAATCAAAACACTTTTATTTTCTCCTTCCGATTTGGATGGAAATACGGAGACTCCTTTTTTCAAAAGACTTTCCGAATCTTTCGGACCGTTTCAATCCATCGGAAGAAAGATCATCGCACCGATTTTAAACACAGTGGAAGAGTGTCTGAAAGACGCGGGGATTTCTCCCGAAAAAGTCGATTATATTTCTTATGATCACCTTCATACACAGGATATCCGTAAGTGGTTGGGGGCGAATGGAGAAAAAGGCTACTTTCCGAACGCAAAACTTTTGGTAATGAGACAAGAATGGGATTCGGTTCAGGGACTTCTTCCTCCTCAAGCCGATTGGTATTGTCCGAATGGAACCGGAGGAGTTGCAAGTGATCGGATTCTGATCTTGGATGGAGATGTCTCGTTGGGTTCGGGAGTTGCTTTGATACGTACTCCGGGGCATACCGCCGGAAACCATTCTCTTGTGGCCCATACTCCCGAGGGGATTTTTGTTTCGAGTGAGAACGGGGTTAGTGCGGATAGTTATTCTCCGTTAAAGTCCCGGATCCCGGGAGTGAAAAAATACGCAAAGGCGACCGGTATGGAAGTCATCTTAAACGGAAACACACTTGAGAGCGGGTTGGAACAATATATTTCCATGGTTCAGGAAAAAGAAATGGCGGGAATTTCTTCCAGAAATTCGGACTTTTACAACGTTATGCCTTCTTCAGAGATGACAAGTTACTGGTTGTTTCCAGGAACGGCCCCTACCTTTAGTTTCGGAAGATTATCTTTCGGTTCCCCGGTGCTCTAATCTAAGGGAAATCAAAAGATGATTTTATTCATCACAGGTTGTGCGGGTGGTCTTGGAAAAAAATTAGCGGAAGAAGCTTTTGCCGCCGGGCATTCGATTTTAATCACGGACATCAACGAGAAGGAACTCAAAAAATTCGCGATTCATTGGAAAAATGAAAAAAATCGGGTGCTTGTTTCCAAACTCGACGTAACTTCTCCTGGCGATTGGAAAAAAGTAATGGATCTTGCGATTAAAAAATGGGGTAAGATCGATGCGCTTCTCAATGTTGCAGGTTATTTGTTGCCCGGTTATATTTATGAAGTCCCTGCGAATCACATTGATCGGCATATCGATATCAATACAAAGGGAGTTATGTACGGAACGAGGGAGGCCGCAACCAGAATGGTAGCGGCAGGAGCGGGGCATATCGTAAATATTGCTTCCTTGGCGGGAGTCGCTCCGATTTCTGGAATTTCTTTGTATTCCACCTCTAAGTTTGCGGTGAGAGGTTTTTCCCTTGCGATCGCTCAAGAATTGAGAGAAAAGAATGTTTATGTTACGGTTGTTTGTCCTGATGCAATCAAAACTCCGATGCTGGATTTGCAGAAGGATTATAAACAGGCCTCGATGACTTTTTCCGGGGGTAGGATTTTAACGGTGGAAGAAGTTTCTAAAATCATTCTTGGTAAGGTTCTTACCAAAAGGCCGCTTGAAGTTTTGATCCCTGGTAGTCGCGGTATTCTTGCAAAGATTGGGAACGCATTTCCTGCAACCGCCGCAATCTTGGGCCCGATTCTCCGGAAAAAAGGCCTAAAAAAACAATTCGTTTATACCAAAGGCTAAGAGAAAATTTTCTCCTGATTTTCTCCTGATTTTTTCTATGTTCGGATTTTAATTTTCGTTTGTTTGTTTTTAGAACTGATTCCCCAAGTCTTAGAATTGTAAGAACTCCTACACGGTGAACGATGAAAAGACGGTTTAAAAATCTATAAATTTCCCAAAGAGAGATCTTGGTGCGGGGACTGCTACATTTTGTTATTGGCGACTTAGAACCCGTCTCAAAACATCAAAATGTAGGAACTACTACAATCTTAAACGACAAGAAAACCGGCAATACGATGTAAACTGTGAGAACTCCCACGTTTTTTAGAAATTTGCCGGATCCTTTAGAGATGTCTTTTTAAGATTTTGAGACGACCGCTTAGCAATCGAGGTTTCTTTTTGGGTTTCAGGACAAGCTTTTAGATACACATCGACTTTTAAGATGGATTTAGAGCTTAACTGGTCCTAAACTTTTTGCGGATGTTTTTAAGGGCATCCTGTCTTGATTTTTCTCTGACTGACGATCTTAGATTTCTTTTCACCGGTAAATAAGATTCGGTACTTGCTAGAGTTTTGTGTCCTAGGAAATCCTTCACGTGATTCAAGGACGAACCGTCGGCGATCAAATGCAAAGCTCTGCTATGTCTGAGAGTAAAAACGGTTACTGGGCTTGAAATCCCGGAGTTTCTGCCTATTTCGGAAATGATCCTTTCCACATTTCTAGATGTCGTATGAGATCCTGAACTTTTTCCCGGAAACAGATATGCGCTCGAAGAAGAGATGACTTCTCTTTCATACTTCTTAATCAGAGTCCCTAATTCCGCAGGGATTTCCACGGTTCTACTAGATTGGGAAAGAATCGGAACTTTGATGTGAATCGATTTCCTTTTTGTATCCAAATGAGCCCATCTGAGGGTAATCAATTCACCGACGCGAAGGCCTCCGAAATACACCAGACCGCACATCAACTCGTGTTTCGCGTTAGATGACGCAGTTTTTAAAATACTCTGCATTTCCTTATAAGTGATCGCATTCGGATTGTTATATTCCCGTACGGGTCTTTGAAAATCCTGAAATAGATTCATTTTCATTACGTCTTCGAAAAACATTTTCAAAGAACTTACGTTGATCTGAATGGTAGAAGAAGATACTTTTCTCTTCCTTAAATGATCCATATAACGGTTCAAATCTTTTACAGTGATCTTTTCTGCGGGTTTGTCCGTAAAATGGAGAAAATCTAAGTTATATTTCATGTAAGTATAAGCTGTAGCTTTTTTATAATTTCTCTGGCGGATAATCTTTATTAGTCTTTCAATCGAGTGTTTGTTCTTTTTTGGAACGTCCAATTCTGCCATCTTTCTTCCCTGCTAATTTAGTAATGAGACTCATTAGTTGCTTTTATATGATTTTCATATTCCTTTTCTAAAAGCTTTGGAAAAAGAGAACCAAATATCGCCAAAATGTGTCAATTCAATATTCGATTTTGTGCAGAATTCTAGAACAAACTTCTTCTACCTTCAAATCATCTATTTCAAGATAATAATCTGAAACACTTCGATAATGGGGCAATCGGTTCTCTAATATGTTCCGATAGGAGTTAATTGCACTGAGTGGGGGGCGAGTAGGGTCGTTTTGAATCTTTTCCACTAAAGCTTCTGTGGGCTTAGAAAGGCCAAAAACGAGCGCAATGGATTTTAAAAGGTCAATTTTGCGATTACTAGGGACCTCTTTTCCTTTGGTATCCAAATCAAATAAAATACCACCTCCACAATCTAAGATAATTCCCCGGGAAGTTTTGAGTTTTACTAAGATTTGGAACTCTAAATTTCGAAAAGTTCTCCAATCTCCTTCATTTTCTTGAATGAATTCCGGAATGGAAATCCCTCCCATCTCGTAAACCGCGATCATGTCCGTAGATATTACGGGCATTCCTGTTATTTTAGAAAGTTTGCGAGAAATTTTAGATTTTCCGACCCCTCTTGGACCGATCAGAGCAAAATTTTTTCTCAAGCCTGAATCAACTCGCGGATGTGTTTCTGTATTTCCGGAAGAACCGTATAGTACATTTGTGCGTCAGAGTCGGTGATTCCTATAGTTTGCAAAGCCTTATTGGAAATCGGGGTGGATAAGCCCGCGATGTCAATTCCCACTCCCGCCGCTATGGAAATCGAATGAGCTACATGAACCACGGATACTAATTCCTGAAATTCTTTTTCATTTTCGGGTTGGCTGTAGTTCCGTGATACGTGAATCAATTCTTTTGGAAAATTCCATTTTTCTAATAATTTCTCACTTACTTCTTCGTGGGAATATCCGAAATGTTTTCTTTCTAATTCTTCGAACGAAACGGAATGAGTTTTTAATTCTTCCCTAAGATTGGCGATCACGGCGGGAAAAAAGTCGGCAAGAATCACTTTGCCTATATTATGTAAAAGACCGCCGGTAAACGCGAGATCCAATCCGATTTTGAGTTTTTTCTGTTCACAAATTCTTTTGGAAAGTTCCGCTACCGTGAGAGAATGAATCCAGTTGTCTTCCGCTTCTACCTGATAACCTTTCAGATCTTTTTTAAGAATTCCTCTCGCTGCGGTTAGTAGAATGATATCTTTTACCGTTTTGATCCCTAAAGTCATCAGAGATTCTTGTACGGTTTTGATTGGTTTTGCCGCTCGATAATAGGCCGAATTGGAAAGTTTAATCACATCGGCTGTCAAACCCGGATCGTGTGAAATTTCTTTTGCTAGATCCGGAATCGATACATCTTGCTTTTGCACCATTTGCATTACTTTCGTAACTACGGACGAAATTCTAGGAAGTTGAGCGTCGTTTAAAAAAAGTTGGTCTATTTTTTCTTTCATCTTTTCTTACCTGACCTTGTAGAGATACTTTTCAAACCCGCCTTTTTTTAAAAGAACCCGGCCGTCGTCCAAATACAAGCTGATAGTTCTACCGTCGTTCCCTCCGACATCCTCTAAGATTAAAGGAATTTTACTTTGTTCCAAAATAGTTCTGGCGATAAGGATGTTCTGTTCTCCGATGTTTTGTAAAAAACTGGATTGAACTCCTTTGAACATGGAGGCACCTCCGAAAAGTCTTACCGAATATTCTCCATGGTTACAGCCCATTTCGCTCATTTTTTTGATCAAGAGAGGAATTGCAGTCTCTGCGTATTTGAAAGGATTCTTTTGTGAATCTTTTCCGCTTGGGTCTTTGGAAAGCATAAAGTGAGCCATTGCTCCTATCTTTTTGTCGGGAGCGTAAAATACCACTCCGATGCAGGAACCCAAAGTGGTTCTCAAAATTTCGGGAGACTGTGCTCCCTGCATATCGGCGATTCCTACGTTGACTACTTTTGATCCTTTTGTCAGCATTTGTATCCCGTTATCCCGGTGTTCATTTTAGTTATAAAAGTGTAACAAGACTTTATAGGAGGCTCCCTAATTCTTCAATACTTTTTTGAGACAATTTGAAGAAGTAGATACCTTTGAATCTAAAAACAGCAGAATTTCATTTTACTCTCGGATCTTGATTCCATATACTGCCTTTGGAATGGCAAAAGCGGCACTTAAAAATAAGGTAAAATCCGAACACAAAAAAAAGGTCTCGGGCTCTGAACCGATTGAAACGTTTAAACTGGGCAAGACGATCGTAACGGTTCTTGGGACTGCGCATATCAGTCAAAAAAGTATAGACGAGGTTCAAAAAATCATCCGGAAAGAAAAGCCGGACACGGTCTGCGTTGAGCTTTGTAACTCTAGAATGCGTTCTATTAAGGATAACGAGCACTGGAAAAAATTAGATATATTCAAAGTTTTTAAAGAAAGAAAGATGTATCTTCTCCTTTCAAGCCTTATTCTCTCCGCATTCCAAAAAAAACTCGGTAGGGACTCCATTCGCCCCGGGGATGAGATGAGAATGGCGATCGTCGAAGGTGAAAAAATCGGCGCCAGAATCGTTCCAATTGATCGGGAAATTTCAACGACTCTCAAAAGAGCCTGGTGGAACATCGGAATTTTCAATCGTATGTTTCTTCTTTCCGCGCTGTTGACTTCTCTTTTCGTGAAAGAGGATGTCTCCGAGGAAAAAATCGAAGAGATGAAATCGGAAGATGTTCTCAAGGATCTTTTTTCCCAACTTCCGAAACGTTACGAGTCGATTAAGAACGTAATCATTGATGAACGGGATTCCTATCTCGCTCAAAAGATTCGAGACGCCGCAAAGGAAGGGAAGAAAATTTTTGCCGTAGTCGGCGCGGGGCATTTGCAAGGTATCATGAATCACGTTCAAGAAGAGAGGGATATTTCCAGCCTCGATCATTTACCTCGAAAAGTGGCTCTGGACCGTTGGAAAGGTCTTTTGATTCCGGGGATTTTTTTCGGTCTCATTCTGACCGTTTTCTATTTCGGAGGCAGACAACAAGGTCAGGAATTAGTTCTTCGTTGGATTTTAGTCAAAGGCGGACTTGCCGCGTTAGGCGCTATTATTTCTCTCGCACACCCTCTATCCGTGATCCTTGCGTTTCTTGCGGCTCCCATAGGTAATTTTAATCCGATTATCAAGCCGGGTTGGATTGCCGCGTTATGCGAGTCTTGGTTACGTAAACCTCTCGTCGAGGACTTCGAAAAAATCGCTCAGGATTCGGAACACTGGAAAGGATATTGGAAGAATAACGTGATTCGTATCTTTCTCGTGTTTATACTTCCTCAAATAGGCAGTAGTATCGGTACGTTTATCGTAACTGCAGACTTATTCCGAGTTCTTAAGGGATTGATGTGATTTTCGGGCTTCGGAAATCTAAGGCCTTTTTCTTTTCGATTTTGGCTTGTTCCGGGGCTTCTTTCGCGATTCATTCCGAGTCCGCCGAATTCGAACCGAATGCGGTAATGAAAGGATGGAATCTTCAACCGTATCTAACGTATTACGAAGACAAGTCAGGAAAACTTTCTTTTCCCGAGATTCAAAATATCTTTCGGTCTGGGAAATCGATTCCGCTTTTCTATAGTAGCCTCGGATATTCTGATGCAACGATTTGGGTTCGGATTCCGGTTTCTAATTCGGAAAAGAGAACAAAAAATTGGGTCCTTCTATTTTCTTATTGTCTGATCGATTCTTTGCAGTTTTATTCCGTTCGAAACGGGCCCTCGCCTCTGGTGGTTTCCGGAGATAAACTTCCATTTGCAACAAGACTTGCGGAAAATCGAAATTTCCCATTTCAATTGAGCGAACCTCCTCTTTCCAAAAACGACTATTATATTCGAATCGAATCCAGGAATTCAATCATCGTTCCCTTATCCGCGTATTCACGGACTCAATTTTTGGAACAAACCGCAAAAGAATATACTATCCTCGGTTTGTACTACGGAACGATGCTTGTGATGTTTATCTACAATTTGTTTCTTTTGATTACGATTCGAGATATAAGTTATCTTTATTATAGTATATTCATATTTTTTGATATTCTTTTCCAGATGACGCTGAACGGCTTGTCCTTTCAGTTTTTATGGCCTAATAACCCAGGATGGGGGAATGTAAGCCTTCCGTTTTTTATGTTTTCTGCGCTTCTCGCGGCATGTTTGTTCGGAAAATCCTTTTTAGAATCCTCTAAAATGACTCCGATCACGAACAAATTTTATTATCCGATCATGACGATTTGCGGGTTCGGTTGTGTTGGTTCCTTAACTTTTTTCACTTATACGTTCAGCGTGATTTCAAGTATTATCGTTCTTTTGATCGTTCTAACTTTGCTTTTGACTAACAGCCTTCAATGTGTATGGAAAGGACATCGTCCGGCTCGATTTTTCCTAATGGCTTGGTCCGTTTTGATTTTGGGGAGTTTTTTATATGCGATGAGCGCCTTTGGAGTGTTTTCGGATAATTTTTTTACTCAATGGGGCTTACAGATTGGATCCGCGATTGAAGTTGCTCTTCTTTCTTTGGGATTGGCGGACCGGATCAAACAACTTTCCTTAACTTTAGAGATGCAAATGAAGAGTTTAGGCCTTTTGAAACAAAGACATGAACAATCTGCGGTTCAGTATAAAAATTTATACGAAGGCGAGGAAGATTTTCTTTTCGATTTGGATTTCAACGGAACGATCACAGGAAGTAATAAGTCTATCGCTACGTTTTTAGGTTTTAAACCGCAGGACGTGATCGGTAAGAATTTTTTTGATCTGGTGTACAAAACGGGGAGTTTGGAGGACATATTCAAAAAATTGTATGTTATGGAAAAGATGGAAGAGTTGTATTCCACGAGAAAACCAGTTCATTTTCGAGTCGATTTCATTCAGAAATATCTGAAAGAGCCGAAAGAGTTACAGGTTCGTCTTCAAATTTTAGAGCACAAATACGGTCGGGATGTCTTAGGAAGAGCTTTTGAACCGGATCGAGATCTGATAGGGAGATTTCTGGATGAGGAGAGAATCGTGTTTTCAATGAACAATTCTCTTCAAAATGCGGAACTTCTGAGCCAGAGACTTACATTTAATCTTATACGTTTTACTAATCCTGCTATGGCTCTTTCGATTCGAACAGGCCTTAGAGAGATGCTCATCAACTCGATTGAACACGGAAATCTTAATATATCCAACGAAGATAAGGCCAAATCCTTAAAAAGTAGAAATTATTTTCAATTTATCCTAACTCGTCAAAACGATCCGCATTACAGGGATAAAAAAATTCTCGTGGAATATTTTCTTTCCAGTCAAAAGGTGGGTTACAGAATTACGGACGAAGGGAAAGGATTCAATCACGCGAGAATTGTTCGAAATGCTCTTTCTAAAACGAATGAAAATGCAGCTTTACGGACTAGAGGAATCGCGTTTGCACTTTCCACTTTCGACGTAGTGAAATTCAATTCTGCAGGAAACCGAGTCACCTTGGTTAAGTATTTCTAAATGAAACATTTTATTTTTATAATATTATTTCTTTTGTTATTTTTCACGGATTGTGCGGTCGTAGGACGTTCTTCGAAAAAGAATCTTCCGAAACCTTTAGGCGTGGTTTTGCAAGAAGTTTCTACCGAGTTGAAAAAACAAATCAACGTCAACCGACAAGCTTATTTTCCCGAAAAAAAGGCGCGTTAAAACTTACCGTTCTCCCTTTGTTAAATGAAAACGGTTTGGTTACCATTTTAGGAGCCACGATCTCCTCTCAACTTCTGCCGCAGATGTATGATCCGGGAAAGATTGCACTCGTGGAAAAGTCTCAATTGGGGCGACTCGTCGACGAACAAAGTTTTCAAAAGTCCGGATTGGTGCTTTCAGATCAAAATCTGGAGATCGGAAAATTATCGGGAACGGATCTTCTACTTTTAGGAGTGGTTCAATTTAACGATCAGACGTTTTTACTTCAACTGAGAGTCGTATCTCTTCAGTCGGGAGAAATTCTCGCTTTATCGGAATCTGTTTTTGATTCGGACGATACTCTTTACGGTCAGTACCGTTCTATTACTACGGCTCCGCGGAATTAGACTCATAGGAAAAACCTGCTTTTAGTTTGCTTGATTTTGGGAGGAGGTAACCGAGTTGATCCATAAAAATCAAAAATCTACTCTCTCAGGTATTTCGCCTAACGCTTATTTTTTTTTCGCTGCTGATTTGTTTTTGCCGGAAGTCGAAATCGGTTTTTTCTTAGACACATTTTTCGTTTTGGAGCGGACAACCCGCGGATTTATGACGGACTTTGTTTTTCCTTTGGAAGTCGGATTTGTCTTTTGATTTTTTGTTGTAGCATTTTTTTTAACAAGCGGTTTTGACTTCGAAGCGTGTGCTTTCATCGATTTCTTCTTTGCCGAAAGATTTCCTTTTAAAGTTTCGGATTGAAATATTTGTGATTGAGCTTTTGTTATAGGAATCGTTTGCTTTTCAAATTCCTGCGCGGTCGTACTCGGATAATGGAGCGAAAGAAATTCCAAAATCGTTCGAATATTCTCCGCTTTACGAACTTGATTGTAGTTTCCTGGAATATCGAACCAAAGATCTCTTCCTTCCCCGTAAACGGAAGAAGAAGCTGGAAGAAAGATAAATTCTTTTAAAGGTGAAAGGGGATGAAAACGGTCCATGAATAAAAAAGTTTTAAAGAGTTCTTTCAAATATTCGGAACCGTAACGCAAACCGCTTAAGGGAAAAAGGGAAAACAAATAACTTCCTCGGAACGGAGTTCCTAAAGTTACGAGTCCTCGGATTTTTTGACGGCTTCGATCCGGAAGCAACAAAGTCAAAAGTCCGCCCGTATTGTGGGCGAGTAGAATGGATTTAGAGGGAATTTGATCCATTTGTTTTGCGAGAATTTCCACGGCTTTTTTTGTGTTGAATAAAAAAGGAGGAATTCTCAAAATTTTAGGCCGATATCCTTTCGATTCTAAAGCCTTGCACAGTTTGGAATAAAACAAAGTTCCCGAAAGATAACCAGTTACGATATAAATATCTCCTTTGGAAAGACTTGGATTTGCACTTGAGGGGAATAACGAAGAAATTAAAGAAAACATGAATTCTAAAATCTCGGAAAGGAAATAAAAAAACGTTCTAAGAGTAGATATGATTTTTTTCATGAGAATGGCTTGAAGTTATGGAGTGAAAAGATAAGACTGTCAGAGTCTTTCATGAAAACAAAGAAGCTGATTCTTTTCCTATGGATTTTTTTCATTCTGCCTTCCGTTGTCTATTCAAATATTCCGACACATTTCGGCATGGAGAAAAATTTCAAGGAAACTTGGAGAAAGTTGTTTCCGGTTCCTTATACGAAAATTTTAAAACACGATTTGACGGGTAAGGGAGTTTTGGTTTATAAAAAAACTCCGAAAACTATCGTTTATATCTATACGTATCTCGTTTTTCTTCCTTTGTATTCGGAAAACGAAGAAGTCCCTAAGGCAATTCCCGGTAAAGGAAAAGAAGTAAGAGCGAAACTTTTTTACGAACCTTCGAACCCAACCGAGAAATTCTTGATTGAGCTTACCGAATTCGACGAACAATACAATAGCAAATCGGTGGTTCGATGGATTCGATGAAATTAGAGGCGGATGAACTAATCCAAAAGAAAATGGCTGCCGAAGGTTTGTCTTCCGCCTTCATCCAGGACTTTTTGAAAAAAACGGATCTGGTTCGAAATGGGGAAACTGGAATTGTTCGCTGGGAGGAAGTAGGCGATCTGGATCCGGTTACGGACGAAATCGCTCTCGAACAAATTGAAAAAGAGAATATCCCAGATCCGTCAATCCTTAAGAATCTGGTTGTTATCAAACTGAACGGAGGACTTGGAACTTCGATGGGGCTTTCCGGTCCCAAGTCCTTGATTGAATTGAAAGACGGGATGTCCTTTTTAGAAATCGTCGCCAAACAATCCGAATTCATTCAAAAGAAATATAACGTGTCTGTTCCTTTGATTCTGATGGACAGTTTCAATACACAAAGTGAAAGTCAGACGGAACTGAAAAGAATCGGGTTCCGACAAAAATTCCCGACTTCTTTCTTACAGCATAAAGTACCTCGTCTTTTAAAAGAGAATCTAACGCCGATTGTGTGCAAAAATCCTGACGATGAATGGTGTCCTCCCGGCCACGGGGATATTTGGATTTCTCTTTTGGAGACTGGATTTTTGGACACTCTCATTGCAAATGGATACAAAGTTGCGTTTGTATCTAACGGGGATAATTTAGGAGCTACGGTACATCCCGGAATTCTTTCTTATATGTTGAAAGAAAAATTAGAATTCTGTATGGAAATGACTCCGAAGACTCTTGCCGATAAAAAAGGCGGGGCGATCTACAAAAGGATCGTTCATGGAAAACTGGAGAATTATCAACTTCTCGAAACGGCTCAGGTTCCTCAAGAACACATACGCGAGTTTGAAGGTTTGGGCAAGTTTAGAACTTTTTCGACCAACAATCTCTGGATCGATTTAATTGCTCTTAGGGAAAAAATTCTTCAAGGCAATTTTGAACTTTCTCTGATCGTAAATCCGAAAACGGTCGAAGGAAAAGACGTTCTCCAGCTTGAAACCGCAATGGGGTCCGCGATCCGAAATTTTAATAAAATCAAGGGGATCATTATTCCCAGGGATCGGTTTACTCCTGTAAAAAAATGTGAGGATTATCTTGCTCGAAGATCCGACGCGTATCATCTTTGGGAAAACTACTCGATTACGATGTCCGACGCAAGGAAGGAATCGGGGTTAGGCGAAGTATTGATTACTCTGGATGAAAAATACTACAAAAAAATCCAAGACTTCAATCGACTCTTTCCGGAGATCCCTTCTTTGGTGCGTTGCACCTCTCTCATTGTTCAGGGAGAAGTGTTATTCGATCAAAAAGTTTCAATCGTAGGTGAGGTAGTGATCCAGAACAACGGTTCCGGGCTTCGTAGAATATCGGACTTGGGATCGGGAGTTTTAGAGTCCGGAAAATATTCCTTTTAAGACTTTACAAAGAAAATCTTTAAAAGGAATATTTTATTGGAATTTTTGGAACGAATCGGTTCAAATCCAGTAAGATTTTTTGAATCATAAAGGTTAAAATGACAACTTCTAAAAGTCTGAAGATCCGATCCTTTGACGAAGGTAAAATTGAGCAGTTCAAAAACGTCTTTATCAACGAAAACAGAGGTAAGCCGATTGTTCTTCTTCGGTTTCAAGATATAAAATCCTTATCCTTTATTGATTTCTTACAACTTGTTCCAATCAAAATATCGGAACTGTGCCCCGGTGCGGAAAACCACTATTCTTATTACTGTTATGGAGATAAAAAGAATCTGCTGATCGGAGTCGCTCCGATTCAAATGAACGGCGGCTCAAACGGATTTTTAAACTTTGATTCGCTTCTTGGACGATTCAGAGAGGTTTCGATCAAAAACGGTTCTATGAATTTCGATTTCGGAATTGCAAGAACCCAATGTAATTATATTTCTTATGTGGACGAAATCTTTCATGAATTGGAAGTTTCTTCGCTCAAAAATTTGCAGGACAATCTCATCCGTTGGAGTTGGACTTATCTCAATCGGGTCAATGATTATTTTGCTGGTGAAAAAGCGGATGCTGTCATTCAGCCGATCATTTACTACAATCATAAGGCACGCACGTATTCTATGAAAGGAGGGGAGGTATTTGTCGGAGGAGAAGCTTACTCGGGTTATGCGGATCTTATTCGGGATATTCCTCACGATCAGGATCTAAATCGAATCGAACTTCTGATTTTGGAAAAATTGACTGTATGTTGTAACGGAGCCCCTGGCCTTTTAAAATTTAACATTTCTCCGCAGACTCTTATCGATACGTTTGATACAGACGAAAAAGTAACTCGTTTTCATAATCTTCTTCTCAATCAAAATCTAAATCCGGCTCTCATAAGAATGGAATTAATTGAAAAACCGTACGAAGAAACAGATGTCACACTCAAGAGCGTATGTAAGAGATTCTGGAATTTTGGGATCAGTTTTGCGGCAGATGATTTCGGAGTCAAAAGCCAAAGCCACCAGATTGTTTTGGATCTGGGAGAAATGATTAAAGAATTCAAACTTGATCCGATCAGTTTTAAATTTAAGGCCAATCAGGATCTTACTAAATTTTTGGATAACTTAGCATTTATCGATTATTGCAGGAGACTTTCGGATAATCGGGAAGCGATTATCACAGCCGAGGCTTTGGAAGACATAGATTCCTTGAACTTCTTAATTACACACCAAGTCTATTATTTCCAAACCAATCTATTCTGTAAGAAGATTTCCGTCGAAGAATATAAGGAAATTTTTAAAGATATGCAGGATCTTCCGGAAACAATCGTGAATCAAATTTTGAGTTCAGAAGAACTTCTTTTCAGATTAAAGAAAAAAGGAAATATCTTCAAACTCGCAAAAGAACTGGAACTTGTTTCTTAAATAACGTGAGTTCGGCGTAAAAAAGTTTGAGCGAATAAGAAACTAAAGTGCAACGACTCCCTGAACTCAGCAAACACCTTCCTATGGGTCGGTGTTTAGGTCGCTCTGCGGGTTGTCGTCGCAGCTCGCGAATTTCATAGATAAAATGCTCGCGACCGCGCTTTAACTCAATGTTTCTCCCTACGGGTCGAAACATATAATCGCTTTCGCATTTTGTTATACCGAACTCACGTTAAGTTAAGTTCTATTTGGATCCAAGATAAAATCCGTCGGAAGTACGACAATCCTCCGTGAATAAAAGTCGCCCACAACGCGCCCTTCGAAAGCGTTGTGCCTGATTTTTCCTGATGTATGAACCGACGACATGAGTGGAGAAGGAAGAGGTGGTGGGGAAGACTTGAGGTTTTTTTCTATCACAAAATCATAATTTTGTAAATAGAAAGTCTCCTTTTTGTGAGGACTCCCACAAAAATTCCCGCTTTTTTAACCACCATGATCTCAATCACTTTTCCGGCTTACGAGAGATTAGCGCGGTAAAATATTACTAACTCCTAATCAACGATTTTCTTATTCTTTTAGGAAGGACAAGTTGGATTTTTGACTTACAATCGATACGTCTTTCATCGTGACCGAAAGAGCATCCCCCGATTTTTCGATCTCTATTTTAAATTTTCCGTCCTTGTCGATGATCGGTGATTCCTCTACGTATTTACCTTCGAAGATTTTCTTTTTATTGAACTTTACGGTGTAATTGACATTATCCTGACTTTCGATTTCTAAAAGCACTTGACTTACTCCGTTATTTCCATCCCAGGCCATTGCGGTCCAAGGCCCCTTGAATTTCTCCAAAGTGGAATCTCCACCGAAGGTTCTTTTTTTAGGAGCGGTAACTGCGGCGGAGATTACGGCCGACACTGGAAGGGATTTTTCGCTTTCTCCCCCGAGATCAGTTTTTGAAGCCACAGAATAAAGAAATAAAGTTTCTTTTTCCGGGACGGCAGCCACGTAATCGTTTTTGTTTCCCGCGGAACCGAGAAAGGTCCATTTTGATTCTCCTCTTTTCTTACGAAAAACATAATATTCTGATGCTTCTTTCGTCTTATCCCAAGTCAGACTTATCTTAGCCGCTTTTGTATCTAGAACACCTTTTAGGTTTTCAGGAGAAGTAATTTTTACCCCCCTTTGTTTGTTGGGATCGGTATATCCATAGGCAAAACTTGAGAACGGACCGTTTTTCCCTTCCGAATTTACGGCTGTTACGGAATAGTATGCGAATCGAGCGGGCAGATTTTCATCGATGAATTCTTCCGCTCCCGTTTCGGAAATTTTTTCCCAAGCTCCTCCTCCAATCCAACCGGATTTTACATATCGAAATACGAAATATTTGGAAGCTCCAGAAACTTTCTGCCATTTCAATTCTACTTTATTTTGATAAGAACCTCGGCTAGCAACTAATCCCAACGGCTTTGCGGGAGGGGTCTTCGGTTGAGCTGTAAAACCGCTCACCGCATCGGAAGGTTCTCCGGTTTTTCCGCTAAGTTTAGCAGAAACTACATAGATTTCCACAATACCTTTTTTTGCCGCGGAATGATCCACATAACTGTTGATCTTGGAGTTCCCGATCGGATTATATCTCTTCTGAGCCTTATTCCATTTAAAGATTTGGTATTCGGAAGAAGCGGCTCCCGGCTCCCAAGTGAGTTCGATTTTGTTGTCGTATTGACCTTGTGTCGCTTTCACCCCCAAAACCTTGGGAGGAGGTTTTAGTTCTTCCGTTTTTGCAAATCCGATTACCTCGCCCTGAGATAAATCGGAAGCGGAAGAATCCGTTAAAGTCATAATCTTGTATCTATACGCGAGATTCGGTTGAACTCCGTCATCGTTAAAGCTATTCGTGCTCGCTAAACCGATCTTCCCGAAATCGGAATCTCCTGGACCCTTTCTATGAATTTCGTATCCGACTGCGTTCGGAACGACTTCCCAGTTGATTAAAACCTTATCCGTAAAACTTCCTTGAGAAGCGGTGATGGAAGAAGGTGCTACTGGATTGGAATCACTCACGATCGAAGTGGGTTCGGGAGTGTTGGAATCCGGCTTTCCTTGATCGCTGACGGTTTCAACCTGGTCGATCATTACGAAGGCGCCTTGACAAATTCGAGTAAACCAACGATAGTCTATATAACCGTAACCTTGGTCGCCCCAGTCCGTTCCCCAAGAATTGATGAATTTTACGGCATTCTTAGAATCGTCGTAACCGACGATTGCGATCGCGTGTCCTCCGTAGGTTTTGCCTAGACCCTCTTTGTAAATCTGATCTCCTTTCAGATTGAAAAAGTTCTCATAAACCAAAACTCCTGCGACAACCGGCTTACCTTCCGCAAGTTGCGCTTTCACTTCGGTTATGTCTGTCGTTTTCACCCTTAAAAATTCTTTAGCCTTGTACTTGGAAGCGGCGTCGATTGCTGCTTGAGAAGGGCGGGCTCTGTAGTCGGCGGAATTATAGGGCATTGTTTCCCAAGGTGCCGCTCCCATTTCCACGATCACACGCATCGCGTCGGAGATCAAAGATCCGTTGTCTCTTCCTCCATTGATTTGATTGTAGATAAACGCGGGCGAAAAGATTTTGCTATAATTCGGAGTTCCTTCGGGGGTTCTGAGAGACCAATCCTTGGAACCTTTTCTTTCGATATATTCTTGGAAGCTTTTAGTTGCGTAGGCGGTGGACCAAGCGACACAACTGCCTTGTTCCCCCTGATTTCCTACGGGAGGCATGGAAGGAGAAAGGTCCACGTTCGAAGCAAGCCCTCTGTGAGAAATTCCGTACGGATTCGTGTCCCTTAAGGAGGAAAGGAGTTCGGAGGATTCTTGTTGCATCCCCAAAGAACGAGTCAACGGTTGCGCAAAAATTGGATTAAGAGCGAGCGAAAAAAGAATCGATGTTAAAATAGAATATTTTAAAATTCTCATATACTTTCCTATTAATTTCCTTTTTGGGATTGAACTACTTCCCGGATTTTATCTTCCGTTTCTCTGGAATATTCTTTAAACGCAAAGGGATGGGGCTCGTAGAGTGTAATCAACTGTGATTCATTCCCTTTGCTATCCTTAACTGTTTTTTGATTTAAGAATAGAATGTAATCCCCTTCAGGAGGAGCGGCTTTCAGCCATTTTCCTAAAAGTTCCGGAAAGATCATAAATCCGATTTCAAACTTGGCGGGAAGTTTTTCTCCGCCTTTCCAGGGTTTTAGAATTTCAACCGTAGCTATTACGGAAATCGAAGTTTCGGAAATTTTTTTTCGCGAACGTTTGTAATTCGAGTGAGAGCTATGTAATCGGAATTTTTAACCTGATGTTCAAGGGTAGGGGGAGCGGGTACCGATAAAAGCGGTAAAGTAAAAAATAGTAAACCGATCCAAGCAAACGCTTTCAAATTCATCTTTGTCTCCATCGGCTGATTTTTTTCAGCCAAAAATGAAGTATGAACTTGCAATTCGACTCCGCAAGGAATTTTTTAAATTTCAAAGAAGAGAACTTCTGGTTCTTGAAAAGAATGGAAAACGAAAAAGTATTGTTTGAGTAAGAATCTCGAAGAGCTGAAATTTGAAATAAAATCAGTCTTCGAGATTGAAATGAATCGGAACCCGATGCGACATTTTTGTCGGTCTTCCTTGGACGTATCCAGGACTCCAGCGCGCCAGTTTGACGATTTTAAGTGCCGCTTCGTCAAAACCGAAGCCTGCCTTTCCGGAAGCGACTTTTGCTCCTTGTAGATTTCCTTGTTCATCGATTTGAACAATGACTACAACTTGTTTTGTTACGATCCCAGCGGATTTTGCTTGAGGTGGAAAAAAATCTCTCAAATCAAAATCGATAATCGGAGTTGGAGTTTTATCTCCGTTGTAAGAAAATAAGAATCCGTCTTTGTCAGTTCCGTTTCCGGAAAGAGCGTTCGGATTCAGATCTTCATCGATCGGGTCATCCGCATTTTTGTTGGAACCTTCCACCCATTCCTGTTTTTCAACGGGAGCAGGAGAAGAGGTCCCGCCAATCAATTCGGGAGGGATGTCTTCTAAATCCACTTCCACGTCCTGATTATCCAAATCCTCAGAAGAGATCTCCGCATCGGGAATATAGGTCGCGATGAAATAAATTCCGATTGAAAGTGAATGCAAAGTAAAGGACGCGATCAGACAAAATCGGAACAAACCGAATCGAATGATTTTTTGTTTAATTTCAGAAACGCTTACCATTCTACTTTCCCGTTTCCCTTAACGTTTTACCGAAAGCGCAATTCTAGTAACTCCAGCTTTACGAATCACTCCCATCGTTTCCGCGATTTTCCCATATGAAAGAGAGGAATCGGCCGAAAGAGTCAGACGCATATTCGGTTTAATTTTAGAATCTCTTTCAAGCTGAGCTTGTAATTTTTCTATAGAAGCTTCCACACCTTCTATCAAAATTTTCCCGTCCTTGGTCAAAGCGACTTGAACCGATTGAGCCACATTCGGATCCGCCGCCGAAACCTTGGGAAGATTGATGTTGATGGATTCTTTTTTTAAGAAGTTAGCAGTCACCATAAAGATCACTAAAAGAACTAGAATCACATCCACCATCGGAGTGATATTAATATTGCCTATTTCTTCTCCGTCGCCGGAGGGAGCAGAACCTGCCATGTTTTTTTACCTTCTCCTTATAAGTTTATTTCTTACGGGAAAGACTTGCAAGAAACTCTTTTGAAAGAATTTCCAAATTTGCCTGAATGATCTTTAATTTACGAGTAAAATAGTTGTTCGCCATTACGACCGGAATTGCAACTCCTAATCCGGCGGCGGTTGCAAGAAGGGCCGTAGAGATACTTCTCATTACGAATTCAGCCCCAGTACTTCCTAACGTTCCCAGTCCGTAGAAGGCTTTGATCACACCAAGAACCGTTCCCAGTAGACCAATAAAAGGTGCGTTATTTCCTAAAGTGTTTAAAATCGGAAGGTGGTTTTCGAGTTCAATTCTTTCTCCGATGATTTTACCTTCTTGCAATTCTGAGAGGGCTTCGTGGCCGGCTTCGTAATTTTCTGTGGAAAATTGGGAAAACTTTGCATATATATTTGTGGGGTTTTCGCTTGCTATAGTCTTTACGGCTCCAAAATCTCCCTTTCTAATTTCAGAGGTTAAGATAGGAAGAACTACGTCAGTATTTCTAAGATTTCTGCGAAAAATTAGAATTCTTTCTGTTCCTACTGCAAGAGCGATAATGCTGGCTACAAGCATGACAATAAAAATGAACGTCTCGCCGTATTCAACTAAAAACATAGTCATAATTGGATCCTCTAATATACTTTATTTTATAAAACCGATAAGGTCTCAAACTGTAATTGTTCTCTTTAAAACAATATTTTTTATTCCCCAGAAATACTCACACAAGTTTTTGTGCAAGAAAAAGTTCCGGTAGATAATCCTGAAATCTGAGAAAGCCCACTTTCCCCGCAGGTTCCCGCAGAATCTTTACTCAACCAATAGGATCGATTACAATTCATTACGCAGGTTTTGGCTCTATTCGTAAATTTTGCGAACGTAGGGGAGTTTAGCAAAACACTACAAAAATCCTGATATGTTCCAAGTGATGTGTTCCCATTGCTAAACAAGGTAACGATGGCGGCTTCCGAAAGTGGGGTTGGTAAATCGGGAGTTTTGTTCAGACAAGTTTGAGCCGCTTGTAGGGATGTGACACAAGATTCAACCGGATCCGTCGGAGACAAAAGTAAATATTGGAGAAGGACTCTTTTTTCGTTTTCTCTGTTGAAATTATCGCTTTCGTTCGGAAAATTATTACAATTCCAAATTAAAAGGAATACAAATAGGAAGTACGAAAAGTTTCCGATTCGTTTCCACGAAATGGTGAAAGGATTCTTTTTCATTAGAACTTCACCTCGATTCCTATGTTAAAGAACGGAATGACTACGCCCCCCGGTAATGCAATGGTCCCAAATGTCGGACTCGGTTTCGGGTTTGTAGAAGAATAAGGACGCGTAACGTTGAAAGTTTCTCCGGAAACGTTCTGTCTCATGTAGACGTTGATAATTTCGAAGAATGTGTTTACGTAGCCCCATTCGTAATTTAAGAATCTATCAATTCGGATATCAAATCTGTGATAATCCGAAAGTCGCTTCGTATTGATATAGTCGGCGAGATATGGATTGTTTGCCGAAACCGGCGCCCAAATCGTTTGGTTGTTCGTCGGATTAGAAAATCTACCGCCGTCGTCTCCTACGATCGGAGTAATTGGCATGGAAGTTAAGTAAGACCACCTTCCGCCAAGTTGCCAATCCTGGCTGAATTTCCAACCGAAAACTACGTTGATGATATGAGTACGGTCGTAATCATATAAGGTTTCCTTCGAGTTATGATAAGACTGAGCGAGCAATCTTTGTTCCGGCCCGGTAGCAACGGGAGCTATAATTCCGTCTGGTTTATAAATATTAGGATTTCTGAATGTTTGAGACCATGTGTAGGAAATCCAACCGAACCAATCTCTCTTTCCAGGAGTGGCAATTTTACGGATTAAGAGTTCGTAACCTCGAGAGTGGCCGGATCCGTTGTTCGAATAATTGAGAGGTTTATTGACAACGTAAGGCTGAAAAACTTTTCCGTACTGATCCGGATTCGTTCCAATAATCTCCGTAATATAAGGATCGGTTACGATCAAGTTGGAAAATTCCTGTTTAAAAATTTCACCTTTAACTTGCCAATTGGAAGTGAGCTGATGATCGACCCCTCCGCCGTATTTAAAGGCTTTTTGAAATTTCAGGTGAGGGTTTCCGCTTTGTTCGGAAAAACGGGTGTCCAACGGAAAGTTAAAATGATTTCCCGCACCTCCGAAAATGGTCGTTCCTTTGAGAGGACCTTCTTCGAACTTATAGGACATTTGTGCTTTCGGACCGAGCGCGCCGTTTTTGATATAAGGAATGTAATCGTACCTCGCGCCGGGTTCGATAAGTAGACCGCCGAATTTGATCTTCATCGTTGTATAAGCGTTATAGTATTTGCTTTGTACTCGGTTCGTGTCCGAAACGGTTTTAAAGTCGGGAGTTACCGTATCATACGGATTTGGGTCGGGATTATTCGGATCGGTCTGTTGGATTGTATTGCCCGAAGTTTTGTAGTTGAGGAGTCGCATTTCGGAACCGAATTCCAAGGTTAAATGCTTATTGGGATCCCAATAAGCATCTTGTCGAATCCCGGTATAAGCGCCACTTGCTCTTTGTTTCGCTTTCAAGGAGCCGAATAAAACATTGTAATCCACAAATGGATCGTAACTGATCAAGGTAACTCGATTGACGAATTTTTCGAAAGGTCTCCAAATATAACGTAAGGCCTGAGTACGATAACCTTGACCTAATGAAAGATTCCCACCCGAATATTCGGCAAATTGGTCCTTAGTAGGATCATTTTGTCGTTTGGTACGAGGATTGAACGCGGTATCATCTTTTGCAGTCAAAGAATAGAATGAAATCTGGTGCTTATCGTTGAAGTTATAGACCATTTTCACTTGAGAATCCGTATAACGCGGCAAGCGCACCCCATCCGGAAGAGAACTAACACCCGTAATCGTTCCGAGAGTCTCAAATGTTTTATCCATATAACCGACTTTCACAGCACCCAGGATATAACCTTTTCCGTTCGCAAAAGTGGTTTGGTAATTCGCGGAGGCGGCCCAGAGAGAAGACAAAAAATTTCCGCTGGATCGTTCCACTTTATCGGGAGATTCGATTTCGATTACCCCCCCTAACGCGTTGTTGAAGTTTGCGGGGAGAACTCCCGTATAAACGTCCATCGATTTGATTAAGTTTCCGTTGATCGTAGCGGTCAAACCGTCAAAGTGAAACGGATATAAAATAGGAAGATCGTCGTAAAGATAAAGATTCGTAGTCGGATCGGCGCCTCGGAAGGAGTAGTTGCTTGCACCTCCCCCGAAAGCGGAAACAGGAACGACCCCAGGAATTGTTTCAATCGAACGGAGCGGTTCTCCGAAAGTACCGGGCATTCGCTTAATCTCCTCAAAGCGGAGTTTGGTGCGAGACATGAGTTGTTTTTCTCTCTCTCCGGTTACGTTAATTGAACCTTTCGATCCCCCGCCGCCGCTTCCACTTTTGGAAGACTGATCGGAATCAAGAATGACAAGCTCCTCTCCTTCTCCAATTTCCTTGCGAATTTCCTGAAACCCTGTATCTTTTAGAATGCGAAACGTATAAGCACCGGAAGAAGGGGCCGCTGCTTGAAAATATCCTTCCGCATCGGTCTGATAGAACTTTTGGGTTTCAAAAAGTAGAACTCTTACATTTGCCTCTCCCGAATTTTTACTACGAGAATAAACACGGGCACGGAAAGAGACTTCCGCAAATACTTCCATAGTTGGAACCGTAAGAAAGATAAGAAATAAAAACGAAATTCGTTTTTTCAACGTTACGAATCGTTCAATTGATACGGCACGAAGAATGACTAATATGGTTTTAATGATTTTCATCATCGCCTTGCTATAATTTAATTTTTACGAATACTTCCTGAAAGTTTATATACCAAGGTATATCGCCGATGGGATTGTCCACATAGATTAGAACGCAAGCCAAAGGATACGAAACAAAAGGACATTCCGCGCGGGTAATTGCGATCGTGCAGATATCCAAATTCCTTTGTTTAACGTTATGCACAGTGAATGGCATCGGAGTGGGAATCGGATTTCCACATTTATTGCTCAGATAATTTGCGGCGGCATAGATCTGGCTCTGAGAATCTCTCGCCGAAACAACCTCTGATTTTACGCAATTTTGCGAAAATGCCGCCAGGATCAAAATGGAAATAAATCCCAAGAAAGTACGTTGCAAAAGTACTAATCTTTGTCCGAGCGTATTCTTTTTGGCTAAGGACGAATTTACTAAAGAATATTCTAACATACTAATCCTTTTTGGTGCCCCCCACGGAAATACCTCCAGACTCAAGGGGAGGATGTTTTTCACGGCCGACGGAAATTCCTCCGGAAGAGGAATTCGAATTTTGCTTTTCATCTTTCGAAGGAGTAGCATCTGCGGAAGATTCTTTCTTTTGTAATCTCAGTCTTTCTCTTTCCGCTTCCTCTTTATCTCCAATTACACTACCTTTGACTTTCAAAACGGAAACTGTTCCAAGAGGAAACATAACGTGTGTTTCGTGCCAAACCTTAATATTTATAAGACTTCTTCCTCCCGGAACTTTTTGAACCGCTTGGCTGAGCGCATAGTCGATACTAATCGGATTTGTGATTGGAATGATTCCGAAGATAAAAAACGTAGAAGACTCACCCTCTGATTCTTTCTCTAAAATATCATATTCAGAAGTTCGTATAATCGTTGCTGAATCGTAAAGAGCCGGTGAACGCACTCTTCCTCCGGGAGAAAACAAAGTGAAGCCCATACAATTTCCAAAGACGAAAAAAAGAACAACCGCAAAGAAGCCGATCTGAAACGAAGAAAAATTCGAAGCGGGGAGTCTCCCTAAGCCGCAGCTTTTCGGACTCAATGTAACACTTGCGATGGGGCGCTTGAGAGTTCTCTGCGGCGTCAGATCTTTATTTTCTTTTTTTGCCGCTTTGGCCATTGAGTTGATCCTCGAATTTGATCGCTTCCGCATTGATATGGAGCCTATTGACGGTAATGAAAAGAAAAATGTATTTATCGGTCCAATATCGGATATTGATCAAAGCGTCCGCTTCCTTTTCGGCCAACATAGTGGTTACTAGGTTGTCGATCGGAGGTTCAGAGAGGGGAATTCCTACAATTGCGATATCAAACGTACTCCAGATTTTATGTCCTTCCACAGGACCAATCACTTTATATTTATGATCTGCAACGGGAATGTTGCTTGTAGAAATTCCAGCGGAAGAAGTTGCACAATGGAACAAAATCAAAGATATAAAAAATAAAGAAAGAATTTGAAAAGTTTTCACAATTACTCACCTGCAACCCTAATTAATTTATTTCCAATTAGTTTTGCGTCTTAATTATTCGATAGAACACTATATTTACTGGTATCATTTATGGGATATGCCAGCGCAAGAAGAATTTTAGGCTTAAATATTATAGATTTCGATTGTTGAATTGACTTTCAAATAGATGTGGTGATTTTCACTCAATTTAAGATTTATTTTTTGTGCCTCATTTGGAAAACAAAACGTTTTCCGAAAAATAATTTATTCATATAAGTGCGTCTTTATTGTTGTTTTATAAAGGCACCTTTAAGTCTTTTTGCTGAAGTTGAATTGTATTCTTGATTTGGGAAAATAATCTTACTGAAACACGCTGCGTAAAAGAATATTAGAGTTGTTGAAAAATTCCATGATTCAGATTAACAAAACTGCTTCAAACGTCCATTTCAATAGGGCAGAAACGGATAGAGAATTAATTTTTCAACAACTCTATTCTCTACCAAAAGGGAAGAGTTCGAGAGCGTATTCGGAATGGGACTTTAAAATCTAAATCGATCTATTCTTAAATACGTTTTCGATATTCTGCGATCAATTTCTCAGCCGCTTGAAAGGAGCTGATCTGATGGCGGCTTACTTTCTCTTTCATATCTTTGTAGAGATTTTTCATTTGAGCCTTGAAATCTTCCATAAGATGTTCGGACACGGTTTCTTCTAACCAATACTTTGCTTGATTTGTTCTTCGGATTTCGAAAGAACCATTTGACTTTAGAATTTTCTCATATTCTAAAATTTGATTCCAGATTTCGGGAATTCCTTCTCCCGAAAGAGAGGAACAGGTGAGCACTTTTGGCATCCATCCGCTTTCGTTTGTTGGGAAAAAATGAATTGCGGACTGGGTTTCGGTTCTGGTCATTTCGGCTTTTGTCTTGTTGTCCCCATCCGCTTTTGTTATAGCAAATAAATCGGCCATTTCCATAATTCCACGTTTGATTCCTTGTAGTTCGTCTCCCGCTCCCGCAATGAGAAGAAGCAAAAACAAATCCACCATGGAATGTACCGCTGTTTCCGATTGTCCGACTCCAACGGTTTCCACAAAGATCGTATCAAAACCTGCCGCCTCACAAAGATAGATCGTTTCTCTCGTTTTTCGAGCGACTCCTCCTAAGGATTCTCCCGAAGGAGAAGGGCGAATGAATGCGGATTCGTTTCTAGAAAGTTCGGACATTCTCGTTTTGTCTCCGAGAATACTTCCTCCCGAAATTTGGCTGGAAGGATCGATGGTCAATACGGCTAATTTTTTTCCTTGAGAGATGGTATACATTCCGAAGGACTCGATGAATGTACTTTTACCGACTCCGGGAATTCCAGTGATTCCAATCCGGACCGATTTACCGGAGTGAGGAAGACAAGCGTCTATAATCTTTTCTGCAAGTTTTTTGTGATCGGCACGCGAACTTTCGACGAGCGTAATCGCTCTGGCGAGCATTACTCTGTTCCCGGAAAGAATTCCTTGTATGAATTCCTCTTTGGAAGGTAGCGTTCTATTCAGTCTTCCGAGGCGTTGGTTTATCGCGCTTATAGGAGGGATCTCCGATTGTTCTTCGGAACTCAAAGGCTCGTTTTCCTTTATACGTTTACTTTAGAAGTTTCCAAATCTCGAATGAGGAGTTCCAGAATACCTACGGCGGCTTTGGAGATTTTTGTTCCCGGTCCGAAAATTCCGGTGACTCCCGCCTTGTAAAGAGTATCATAATCTTGTTGGGGAATCACTCCGCCTGCGATGACCATAATATCTTCTCTTCCGAGTTTTCCCAGTTCTCCGATTACCTGTGGAACGAGGGTTTTATGACCCGCGGCCAAACTAGAAATTCCGAGGATGTGTACGTCGTTTTCCACTGCCTGTTTTGCGGCTTCCGCGGGAGTTTGGAAAAGTGGTCCTATATCGACGTCAAATCCCATGTCGGCAAAACTCGTAGAAATCACTTTCGCGCCTCGATCGTGTCCGTCTTGTCCCATCTTAGCCACCATGATTCTAGGACGACGACCTTCTAAAATCGCAAACTGGTCCGAAAGTTCTTTCGCTCTTTTGAAATCCGGATCGTCCTCGATTTCGGAGGAATAAACACCCGAGATAGAACGAATTGTGGCTTGGTATCTTCCGAATACTTTTTCCATAGCGTACGAAATTTCCCCGAGAGTCGCTCGTTTGCGAGCGGCGTCCACTGCAAGCGCTAGAAGATTTCCTTCGGTGTTTCCGGCGGCGCATTTTGTGATCGCATCCAACGCTGATGTTACGTCTGCGTTGTTTCGATTTTTCTTCAACTCTGCGAGTCTGCGGAGTTGAGACTCTCTTACAGCAGTATTATCGATATCTAATATATCTAAAGGTTTTTCTTCTTTCGCCTTATAACGATTGACTCCTACGATCACATCTTTCCCGGAATCGATCTTAGCCTGTTTGCGAGCGGCGGCTTCTTCAATTCTCATTTTGGGAATTCCGGTTTCGATCGCCTTTGCGATTCCGCCTAACTTTTCCACTTCTTCGATCAATTCCCAAGCGCGATGTGCGAGAGAATGTGTCAAAGACTCGACGTAATACGAACCTCCCCAAGGATCCACGACTCTGTGAATGTTCGTTTCTTCTTGAAGAAAGATCTGGGTATTTCTTGCGATTCTCGCGGAGAAATCCGTCGGAAGTGCTATCGCTTCGTCAAGCGCGTTTGTATGAAGGGATTGTGTATGACCAAGCGCGGCGGCCAACGCCTCGATACAGGTTCGTGCTACGTTGTTGAACGGATCCTGTTCGGTCAAACTCCAGCCTGAAGTTTGGCAATGGGTTCGGAGTGCGAGGGACTTTAAGTTTTTAGGATGGAATTGGTTTACGAGTTTAGCCCAGAGAAGACGTCCCGCTCTCATCTTTGCGATTTCCATAAAGTGATTCATTCCAATCGCCCAGAAAAAAGACAAACGAGGCGCAAACGTATCCACATCCATTCCCGCTTTGATTCCTGTTCTTAAATATTCCAAACCGTCTGCGAGAGTGTAGGCGAGTTCTATATCCGCTGTGGCTCCGGCTTCTTGCATATGATAACCCGAAATAGAAATCGAATTGAACTTGGGCATAAAGTCGGAAGTGTATTTGAAAATGTCCGCGATGATTTTCATCGATGGTGCGGGCGGATAGATGTAGGTGTTGCGCACCATGAACTCTTTCAGAATATCGTTCTGAATCGTTCCCGAAAGTTTGTCCGCGCTGACGCCTTGTTCTTCGGCGGCTACGATGTAAAACGCCAATATGGGAATTACGGCTCCGTTCATTGTCATCGATACGGACATCTGATCCAAAGGAATCTGATCGAATAGAATTTTCATATCCAGAATCGAATCGATCGCAACCCCCGCCTTACCTACGTCCCCGACCACACGTTCGTGATCAGAGTCATATCCTCTGTGAGTCGCCAAGTCAAACGCGACCGAAAGCCCCTTTTGTCCTGCCGCTAAGTTTCTACGATAAAATGCGTTGGATTCTTCCGCCGTGGAAAAACCGGCGTACTGACGAATGGTCCAAGGTTGTTGAACATACATCGTGGAATAAGGACCGCGCAAGTAAGGAGGAATTCCCGCAACGTAATCGAGGTGTTCCATACCTTCCAGATCTTCCGCGGTATAAACCGGCTTGACCGGAATTTTTTCGGGAGTATTCCACAAAATTTGTTCCATGGAATTAAGGCCTAAATCTCCAAGAGCGGCTTTTTCCCAGTCGGATTTGGAAACATTTCCGCCTCCCTGTGACGCATAACGTTTTGGATCAAAATTCGGACGTTTCATCAGATGCCCAGCCTTTTCTGAATGAGTTTCAGAGTTTCTAAATGTTGGGATCTGACGTGAATGAAAAATTCGATTCCTTTGGATCCCAGAGAATCGATTTGTTCCGTTGGATTTCCCGCTACGACTCCGACCAGATGGTGATTTTGTTTTTTCAAAACCGCAAAGGTAGAATCCACAAAACCGATTATTTCTTCGTCGCTTGTACAGAAAACGACCACATCTGCCTTTGTTTCTTTCAAACCTTGAAGCGCTTCTTCGGGAGTGGAATAACTTCCCGGATCGACTACCTTGTAGCCCGCACAAGCCAAAAAATTTTGTGAAAAAATAGCGCGCGCTTTTTTCATTTTGAGATCTCCCATCGGGAGAAGAAGAACAGTCGGGACCTTTCCTGTCTTCTTTGAAAAACTTTCCGTTTTCAGTCGAATTTCTTCGATTCCGGCTCCGGCTCTGAATTCGGAGATTTTTTCACAAGTGATTTCGCCTTCGACGCTATCGATATCGCCTAACGTTTGATTCTGATTGAGAGTAGGGACTCTATCTTCTTCGTTCGGATATTGGTTAGTTCCAAGAAGAATCTCCTTTCGGCTGGCAAGATTCTCTTCTTTCTTCTTTCTAGATTCAGCGATTCTTTTTTGGATGATTCCTTTTCGAACGGCTTCTAAAAATCCTCCGACAGATTCGATCTCACAGAAAATTTCCCAAGCTTTTTTTGTGAGCGAATCCGTGAGAGACTCGATATAATAGGAACCTGCGGAAGGATCCACTACCTTATCCAAGTGCGATTCGTGTTTCATCAACAGTTGGATGTTCCGAGCGATTCTCAAGGAGAACGAGTCGGAAGTTTTTAAAACGCTGTCGTACGGAGAAACGCTGATGACCTCACAACCACCGATCGCGGCGGACATGGCTTCGGTTGTTGCGCGAAGCATATTCACGTTCGGATCATAGGCGCTGTAATTGTATCTACAAGTCTGCGCGCTTAAAAAAGCGTGGAGAGAATTTTCCTCCTTGGGAGAAAATTCTTTGAGAATCCCGGCCCAAAGAATTCTCGCGGCGCGTAACTTTGCAATTTCCAAAAAGTAATCCGGACCGATGGAAAACTCGAACATCAACTGGGAAGCGATCGTATCCACGTCCATTCCTGTCGTCTTAAGTTGTTGTACATACTCGGCCGCCGCCGCTAACGTAAACGCAAGCTCCTCCGAAATGGCGGAACCCGCATCCCGAAACGTAGAAGAGTTCACCGACAAACCTCTGTAATACGGCCAAGAAGAAGCAATCGTTTCCAAAATTTCTTTGAGCCTTGTGATCGAATGTTTTCCCGATTTTCCGTGTTTGAGAAGAATCCGATACGGATCGTATCCGAGTCCTCCGACAAACACTTTGTCTTTGGGAAGCCAAGAAAAAATTTCGGGGGATCTTTCTTCCGCAATGAAGTGAAGAGTCACTTGATCGAAAGGAAGTCCTTCGATGAGCGTTTCCAAATCTTTGGAAGAATGTACCGGAATTCCTGCTTGGGAAGAGGTTTTATTTTCGATGATAAATCCGATCGCGGTCACACCGTTAGTCGTCGCTTCTTTTGCCAACCGATTAGCTTCGGCTACTGAAGGTGAATCGAAGTCTTGGCGAATACTCCAGTCTTGAACGAGCTTTCGAGTGGATCTGGCAAAGGGAATAGTTCCGGGAAGATTGGAAGTCAGCCATTGTTTATCGCCGATATCGTCTTTCGTATAAACGGGTTGGATCTTAAATCCTTCCGCCGTTTCCCAAACTAGTTTCTTTTCGAAGTCCGCTCCCTTGAGGTCTTTTTGAATGAGTGCAATCCAGGCTTCCCGAGTAACGGGAGGAAAGTCTGTAAATAGTTTTTGATTGGCCATTTTGATTTTTCTCTTTTTTGGGAGCTTCTACAAAGTTCCCTTTCTAGGGAACCTTGCAAGACTCCGGTGTAAAGTCAAAAACCCGCTTTTAAGTTCCGTTTTTGATTTTGAGGTAATGGGGAACCGAAGCCAAAATTGAAATAACCAACGTTCCCAAAATGATTCCCAGAGAAACTAAAATCGGAATGTGAATTGCATACCCGAAAACATAGGGAGAAAAAAGAGGAAGCAGAAGTTTGATTCCCACGAACGCGAGAAGAATTGAAACTCCCCGTTTGAGAAAAATGAAAAGCTCCATCACACCTGAAAGCATAAAGTAGAGAGAACGAAGCCCGAGGATAGCAAAGATATTGGAAGTATAAACGATAAACGCATCCGTAGTGATCGAAAAAACAGCGGGAATCGAATCGAGAGCGAACATGATGTCGCTGAATTCCACGATCAAAAGGGTAATGAATGTGGAAGTGAATAAATATCTCCCGTGTTCTAAAACAACGAATTTTTCTGGGTAATGGCTCCGAGTCATCGGAAGAATCTTCTTCGCAAGTTTGACTACAAGAGAAGATTCCGGATGAAAATCCTCTTGTTCACGGTGAGTGAACATTTTCATCGCGGTGTATAGAAGAAAAATCCCGAAAAGATATAGGATCCAATCGAACTGAGAAACCAATTCCGCTCCGATGAAGATCATAATTGCACGGAAGAACAAAGCTCCGATAATTCCCCATTTTAAAATCAAAGGTTGATATTGAGGCGTTATCCGAAATTTCTGAAAGACCATGATAAAGACGAAAAGATTATCCACGGAAAGAGAATATTCTAGAAAATAACCGGTGATAAATTCAAGGGCTTTGGTTTTTCCCAAAGTCGGATCGTCGGGCGATTGATTCATAACGTAGATGAAAATACCGAAAGAAATCGCAAGGCTGAACCAAAAAAAAGACCAATAAATCGATTCTTTGAAAGGAATTTTGTGGGCTTTTTTGTTAAGAACAAAAAGATCCAGATAGACGAGAAGACCTAAAACCACAGTAAAAACAACGGCTAAGATCAATTCCCCAGAACTCCAATGCCCCATATTCCCTCTTTGTTTGTACGATTCTTAGATGACAAAAGTACCGTCTCTTTACAAAATTACAATCCCAATTCCCATAAAGAGGTCCCATATGATTCCTGTCTTATTTTCCATCGCTTCTATTACTCATTTGTTAGTTTTGTATTTTGTTCCCGATGAAGTCGTTTTCAAACTCGGAAGTAAAATCCTACCTATTCTCATTTTGATTTTTCTCTCTTTCTTCAAAGGCAATTGGAGGGACAAAGCTGGAAAATTTATTTTCGCGGGTCTGATTTTTTCCTTATTCGGAGACGCTTTTTTAGCTCTTCCTGGAAATTATTTTGTGTTCGGGCTTGGGTCCTTTCTCATGACTCAGATCTTATATTCGATTGGATTCTCGATCGGAAATCCGGTAAATATTGTCCGATCCATTCCGTTCTTTGCATTTGGAATTTTCTTTTACACCTGGATTTTTTCCGGGCTCGGGGTTTCTCTTTACGTTCCGGTCGCGGTTTATATGATCGCGATTTGTACAATGGGTTGGAGAGCGGCGTCTAGGGAATGTTCCAGTTTAGCATTCCGGAAATCCTTAGTGGGCTCTTTACTTTTTATCTTATCCGATAGTTTCATTGCGATGAATAAATTTACGACGATTCCGATTCCTTGGATCGGAGTTTGGATCATGTCGACTTACTATGCGGCGCAGTTTCTCATCTATGAATCTATGGCAGAAAATTAAATAATTATTGATTCGGTCGGTAATGTAACTAAGATAGCAAAGAAAATCGGGAGGAATCTTATCATGAATATTAAACCTTTAAAAGAAACCACATTTTTAGAAGCGGTCGCGGCGGCGATTCAGCACGAAAAAGATTATTTCGAATTTTATATGAGTACGTATGAAAAACTTCCTCCCGGAGATACCAAGGAACTTTTTGAAAGACTAGCAGAGGAAGTGGACGATCATATCAAATTTATTACGGAATTGTACGAGCAAGCGGAAGGATCCGAACTCCCGAACCTCAAACAACTCACCGCAATCCATAAGTTCCACGATTCGACTCTTCAAAAATTGATGAATAAGGTGGAAAGGACAATCGCAGGTCCGGGAACCAAAGACGCACACGAAGCTCTTGAACTTGCGATTCGAGAAGCGGAGAATAGCGTTTCTTTCTATGAAAAACTCGCAAACAAATTCGAAGACGTGAACATCAAATCTCTTTTCACGAAATTGAAAGACTACAATCAAAACTATCAATCTCTTCTGGAAACTGAGCTGAACGGATTGGATCAATCCGGATCGGGTCAGGGAACTTTTTTTTGGGACGAACAAGCGGAAGAAGTGGCTAAGGCGGAGTCTAAATCCGAAAAAACTCCGAAAAAACCGAAGGTTGTAGCTCCTCCGATTGCGAAACCTGCTGCTTCGACTCCGGTTGCAAAGACCGCTACAACGAAACCTACAACTTCTTCAAAACCGGCTACAACAGCCAAACCTGCCGTAACGAGTGCAAAAAAAGCGGCTTCTAAGAAGAAAGTTGCAAGTAAACCAATAGCCAAAAAAGCCGCTCCTAAGAAAAAAGCGACAGCCAAGAAAACGCCTGCAAAACCGAAAAAGGCAGTGAAAAAAAGCGCAGCCAAAAAAGTTTCTCCAAAAAAACGACGCCTAAAAAAAAGTCGGCGGCAAAGGCTAAGAAAAAAAGGTAATGCAGCCCACCGCGATCATCGATTGGAAAGAAATCCAAGATCTCTATCCCGTAAATCAGGAGATGATCTGGTTGAACAATTGCGGGACAACTCCTTGCAATGTACATACAATCCAGGCGGTCGGGGAATACTTGGAAGGTTACTCTAGAAAAGGAGGCCTAACGGAAGTACGTAAATATGCTTCCGTAAAACAATCGATTCGAAAGATCGTGGCGGGACTCATCAATTGCGATGCGGAAGAACTTTGTATCATCCACAACACGAATGAAGGGATGAATTTTTTTTCTTTGGGTTTTCATTTGAAAAACGGAGATGAAATTCTGCTCTTAGAGAACGAATATCCGAGCAATATTTATCCTTGGGAACACTGGAAAGAAAAAGGAGTTAAGATCGGATACATTCCGATGGCTTTTACCCCGGATCAGTTTTTAGAAAATCTGAAATCTTCCGTCAGCTCCAAAACCAGAGTTGTGGCTCTTTCCGCAGTTCATTGGTGCACTGGAATGCCGTTCCCCTTGGAAGAGATCGGGACTTTTTTAGATTCTAGAGGGATTGAGTTCGTTTTAGATGGCGCTCAAGGAATAGGATTGGTTCCGGTTGATGTTAAAAAGATGAAATTAAAATACATCGCTTTCCCCGCTTGGAAATGGCTTTTAGGCCCTCTCGGTTTGGGAATGTTGTACATCCAACAAGATAAAATTGATACGCTTGCGTTTCCGTTTAAAGGAACAAGCTCCGTAGTCAACGACGAGGTTTACTTACCTTATCGCGCCGAACTAAAATCCGGAGCAGATCGGTATGAAATTTCTACCGGAAATTTTATCGATTGGGTATATTTTCAATCCACACTCGAAATGCTTCAGAAAATAGGATTTCATTCCGTCATGGAAAGAATTTATGAACTCGCGGATTATCTTTCCGAAGGAATGAAAAACATCGGATTTCAAATAGAACTCGATCATTTCCCCGACAATCGAACTGGAATCGTGGTGGGATATAAGGAAGGAGTTCCTATGGAAGAACTTGTTTCTTATCTAAAGAGGAACGGAGTAATGTGTGCTCTGCGCCTCGGGAAAGTAAGATTTTCTCCGCATATCTATAACCGCAAGGACCAACTGGATCGAGTTGTGGAATTACTCAGTTCTTTTCCGCGTTAAACAAAACCAAGAGAGCATAATTTCACTCAAAAATTACCTGGGTTTGAAAATAAAACAGTCGTCGGAAGTACGACAATCCTCTTTCAGGCACTTGCATATAAAGTCATAATAAAAAGTGTGAAACTGAGTTCCGAAACAAAATTCTAAGTTTACCAAACGACTTGAAATATAATAGAGTTTGTTGAAAAATTAATTTTCCTTCTGTTTCACTGAAACGGACGATTGGGGCAATTTTGTTAAACCCCACTATGGAATTTTTCAACAACTCTGATGTAACTGTCTCAGCGTTCGAAGATTAATAGAAAACTTAGATTTTAGGAAAAGTTGTAATCAAAATTTGGTGAGAAACAAACTACAAAAAATCGGAGAAATCGGCACATTGTTATTTCCGATCTGGGTTTTAACCGGATCAATTCTTTCTTTTTTCTTTCCTGAATGGTTTACCTGGTTTACCGGAATTTGGATTACTTACGGTCTTGGTTTTACGATGCTCGGTATGGGAATCACACTCTTACCACAAGACTTTCGAAACGTCTTTCAGACACCGATTCCCGTTTTTTTGGGAGTCATTCTACAGTACACTGTGATGCCGCTTTCCGGCTGGGGAATCGGAATCTTATTCGATCTGCCAGCTCCTTTAGCGACAGGACTCATCGTCGTTTCTTGTTGTCCTGGCGGTGTTGCGTCTAATGTTATTTCCTATCTTGCAAAGGGAGATCTGGCCCTTTCCGTATCCATGACCGCATCCTCGACAATTCTTTCCGTTTTTATGACTCCGTTACTTACCCTCCTTTTAATCGGTAAAGGCGTCGAAGCCTCCGTGAGCGGACTGTTTTTGGACACGTTTCAAGTCGTCATTTTACCGACGGTACTTGGAATTTTGCTCAATTTTTATCTTCCAAAAATTTCCAAAAAAATTCAGACCGTATCTCCTTTCGTCGCCGTTTTACTGATCACGATGATCGTTGCCTCCATCTTAGGAGCGGGCAGAGATAAAATTCTCCGATCTGCGGAAATCCTGATCGCCGCAGTAGTCAGCCTACACGTTTCAGGCTTTTTGTTCGGCTACTTTTTATCCTGGTTATTCATCCGAAAACAAAAAACATCCCGAACGATCTCAATCGAAGTAGGGATGCAGAACTCAGGCTTGGGAGTTGTTCTTTCCAGAAATAATTTTCAGGACCCGTTGGTTGCAATCCCAGCGGCGATTTCCAGTCTCGTGCATTCTCTGATCGGAAGTTTACTTGCAGCATTCTGGAGAAAACGAACTCCGGAAGAATAACCCGTTTCTTTCCAAACCCACGATTCAATTCCACGAATCTATAAAACGTAAATTTAGAACTTTCTTAACCTCTGAAGGGTTATGGGAATTCCGACATTTGGCAGGACATTCTTATGATCTGTTTTGCTAAAATATTCATATTATAACGTGAGTTCGGCCTAAGGAGAGAGTAAAAGTTGTAAATTGTCTTTGGATCTCAAATTCAAAGAAGGTTTTTTTGGAAAAAATGAAAATGCGACTAACCCACTTAATAAATTAACAGCCCAATTGAAAAAGCTTCGATGTCTAGTATGTTGAATCTGACAAATATTTTTAAGTTCATCATTTACGGATTCAATGATAGCTCTTTTTCTTAAAAGAATTTTATCAACTAAGGGCATTAATTTATTTTTCATATTCTTTTTAAGTTTTGTAATGAGTTGAATTCCTTTTTCATAAAGACTTTCAAACAAAGAATTGACTGATATAACCTCTATCTCCGAAAAGTTTACAGCGCATCCCAAAACTTTATTTTACTTTACTTTATCAGAAAGATCAAGCTGCAAGGTTCTGTTCAGTTCCGGTTTTTTCCGTAAGAAAAAATCGTAGACTGGACAGGTTCTTATGAGAATGGATTCTTCTGTTGTCGCATACTCCAAAGAATCGTAGAATCAATGAACGATATTCCGGAACATTTTCCCAGACAAGAATTTGATAGAAACGAAGCTATGACAGATAACGCGTTAGGCATCAGTTCAACAAAACGATTGTAACTTACCGCTTTTGGAAATTCCGATTTTAAATTCTTTTTTATTTCTATCAGATAATAATTTTTAAATTCTCTATAATGAGAAAGATGAAAACAGACAACAATCGTTGCTACTTCACTCAGGCTTAACTGAAATTTTCGGTTTCTTTTTCGAACTACCGGACTCAATATTTTCACGTTCCAGTTTATTTTTTGTTGTGTACAATAATCGTCTATGGCACAAAATATCTCTGCCAGATCCATATTTAACCCTTTTCTTGCTGGAAATTTGGTTCAATATGTGATCTGGCGCTTTTCTGTACAAGATTTTTCTCTTTTTTCCTCCTTATGCCGAACTCACGTTATTATAGAATTAAAAGTTACAAAAATGCCAATTGTTTTATTTTAGATCCAAATTATAATTTAATATAAATTGTGTTAAATTATTTGAATTAAAAAACGAAAGTCAGAATTATGTTAAAATAACGTTATTTTAACATAAACTATGAAAAGAAAGGAAAGAGTTTTTCTGATTTTATTGGGGATTTCAATCCTCTGTAATTTCTTATTTGCCTACAAAATCTTTCAAAAAATTCCGACCGAAGCCGTGCAAGTTGGCGTAAAATCCGGCTGCGAGAATTCGAACAAAAAAGAATTACTTTCAACCGCGGAAATTCTCCCGCATCCGCCCGACTTTCTGAAGGGCAAAAAAATCCAATTCTTTTCTTATACGACCCGCAAAGAAAACGGAAAGAAATGGATTCTGTTTCAAGAGAAAATCGGTAATCGTCAAAAAGAAGCGAAAGTGGATGCCGAGGCTGTTCGATGGTTTTGAAAAACGCAGCTCGAATTGTTTCTATTCTACTTGTAGGTTGTACGACCGCGAGTTTATTTTCGGAAAATCAGAACGGTTCCACATTTCGCAACGGAGTTCTTCTTTTGAATAACGGGCCGGGATTGTCGGGAGAAGTTAGCGAATTCCGGGACTTTTACTTTATCCGAAATTCCAAGATCGGTAAAAAAATTCCGAAAGACCAAGTCACCGATTTTATATCCGAAGAATATTACAAAAAGATAAAGAACTCGTCTTCGTTTCGAAGCGCCTGGGAATCCTTTCTTTATTGGAACGCTTCCGCGGACACTCAGTGGAGAGGCTTTCCTCGGGAAGACGTCGCAACGAGCGGACAGTTTGAAGATTCCTATACATTCTGGATCAAGGTCGGACTTTTGCTCCTCACCGCCGCGGCTTACGCGGATGCAAACCGGCAAAATCAATCCCTGAAAAACGCCTATTCCGGATTTGACCGTAGGGAAAAAGAAACATTCCAAAATTCTTATACAAGATACCAAGCCGTCGCGGCGGTTACGATAGGCTTTTTCATGTTCACGACGATCAAAGCCTACGTTCGTTTCGGCAGAAACGAAAACTACAAAGACCTACAAATTCAAGGCAGAGAATTAAAATCCGTCGGCGAGGCATTCGACCTTAAATCGCCCCTTTCCGGAATTTCCACGGTTCAATTTGGAATCACACAAACTTTTTGAGGAAATAAAACATGAACAAAAACCAATCTAAAATCATTAAATATTCCGTTTTTATAATTCTTTTGGCCGCATTCGCCGATTGTATAAAATCGAATTCCGGTAAAGTGCCGCCTCTTTTCGCTTCCAACGTAACCCCCTATACTCCTGCCGATTTGGGAATTCAGACTCCTCCTGCAGACTCCATCCTATCAACGTTACCCGCAATTTCGGATAACGAACGTCTTGCTATCGAAGAAGCCTTTCGTTTGATGAACGAGAACGACCAACTGGATCAAAAATTCGTAAAGGAGTCCTCCATGGCTTCGAGAGACGTGCTTTTCAATAGACCGTTAACCGACACCGAATTGGAAGCGAAAGTGGAAGCAGAACTGAAAGGTCAATCCTATCCGACGCCTACCTACGGAACCGAACAACAAATTCTACTTCAAGAAAGTCAGGCGGCTGACGTTTTCTACGGCAAGGTGGAAAACGATCTACCGAACATGACGGTTCCTCAACTCGTCAAAGTTCGGGAAAACTTTACTCTGAGTTTGGTTATGATTCGATTTATAATCGATTACGGAAATACTTCGGACGGAGTTCCTATTTCTTTTTTAGTCATGGCGCGCGAAAAGGCGGTCGCAATTCGACAAAAGGTCAATTTGGAACTTATCAAACGCGGAGTGAAATCCTTATGATCCGCGTATCATCCAAACACATTTTAAAAGATGAATATTCCAAAAGAAGTCTCATGCTAAAACAAATATTTCTCACAATCCTCTTTGTTTGTTTCAACCTCCGCTGCAGCAGCTCGGAGAGAACTCCAAACGGCGATTATTACAACGAATTCATTCGAGAATATGCGATTTTCTTTATACTTCCCAATCTCGATCTCAATCAATTTTGTCCGCCAACGGATCAAATTCCTATCTTAGAACCCGGAACATATACGAGATATATGGCAGAAGGAGATACGTACATTTTTGATAATAGGGCGAGGTTGAACGGAATATACACGGGCGGTTCTTATGAATATTTTACATTTAGGATACAAGAAAACCCAGGGCAAGAAATTAAATTAACGAGTCCCGAATGCGGAAATAGCTCGTATGAATATCGCGCCAAGCAAGATTCGGGTCAATCAGGTAAATTAGAAAATATTTATATAGGATTAGCTGTTCCACCTCTGTCAGTGAAACGTTCTAATTTTTTTACTAAATTCACAGCCATCTTTGGTTCAGGGACAATAACTTTTACTACTCCCTTTGCACAAGATCCACCAAGGTAAATAATCTTTACGGAGAAAAAATCATGAGAAGAATAAATTACGCTAGAAAATATTTTTCGATCATTATACTTTTATTATGTAGTTTTCCTATTTTCGCAGATAAAAACAGTTTCAAGTTTTGGTTTCCGGATGCAAATCACACTGTAAAATATCTAGTTGAAGATACAGATTGCAACACACAATTCGATGATAACAATCCGGAGTCCTTTGAACCTACAAAAACCTTTCTTACCTTGTATGGGGATAGCTTAGGAGACTTTGTGGACGAACCCGCTTACGGGCATTTCGGTTGGGATAAGTTCCTTACCTTGATGAACTTTGGTGTGGAATGGAACGTGCAATTACATACTAGAAACTTAATATCTCGGAGAGTCTCATGCTAAAACAAATATTTCTCACAATCCTCTTTGTTTGTTTCAACCTCCGCTGCAGCAGCTCGGAGAGAACTCCAAACGGCGATTATTACAACGAATTCATTCGAGAATATGCGTTTTTCTTTATTCTTCCCAATCTCGATCTCAACCAATTTTGTCCGCCAACGGATCAAATTCCTATCTTAGAACCCGGAACATATACGAGATTTATGGAAGAAGGAGACACGTATCTTTTTGATAATAGGGCGAGGTTTCAACAATCGGCTCCGGCGGGGGAAGAAAGATTATTCACCTTTGTAATTCAAGAAAATCCAGGGCAAGAAGTTAAACTTACGACTCCGGAATGCGGCAATGACTCTTTCGAATATCGTGCTTCAGGAGATTCTAATCTTTCAGGTCAAATAGAAACAATTTACGTTAGATTAAGAACTCCACCTTTTCCTGTTAAACGTTCTAATTTTTTTACAAAACTTAAAGTAATATCCAAATCCGGAACAATAATTTTTACAACACCAATGTCGCCAGATCCAAAGAATGCTCATTGATATTAAAGGAGTTAGAAAATGTTAAGAATAAATTACTTACAGAAAATACTATGGCTAATCACATTTCTACTATTGAATATACCACTCTTTGCAGACAAAAACGCCTTCAAATTTTGGTTTCCGGATGCAAATCATACAGTTAAATATTTTATTGATAACAATTGCAACACACAATTCGATGATAACAATCTGGAGTCCTTTGAACCCAATAAGACCTTTCTTACCTTGTATGGAGACAGCTTGGGAGACTTTGTGGACGAACCCGCTTATGGGCATTTCGGTTGGGATAAATATCTGACCCTCATGAACTTTGGTGTGGAATGGAACGTACAAAATCTGGCCATCGGAGGATATACTACATATGACATGTATGAATTGATTTCCAAATGCGCAGATAGCTACGAACGACGTATTAATTTCAAAACGGCGCCTAACGTATCATTTGAAATCGGAGGAAACGATTTCTGGCACAACGCGCTCCTTTTGACCGTCATGCCTTGGAAGTTCAGCTCCGTGGTAGAACGGGTCGCTCACAATACCAAATCCATTCTCTATCAATTGAGAAACCCGAGACGTAACAAAGACGTTCTCGTCATGGGAAACTTTCCCAATCTATCCTATAGCCCTACATTAGGAAATACGAATCAATACTTCGCACCGATGACAACCCAACCGAACGGGGGTTTCAGTTATAACATGAGTCAACTCCAAGCGGAACAAAAGAAAGCGATGCGTGAAGAAGAGGAGGCGGCCGTATTAGCGCTCTTACCACCCGTCGGATGGCTCGCGCTGCTTCATATACCCATCGACTTGGATCAATTGCATACGGAGTTTGTGGAATCCATCCTTTATATCAAAGAAGCATACAACGGCGTTATCGCCAATCTCGAAATTCAAACCGGAGTAGAGGAATTGGATATACTTAGAGTACAAATCAAAAATGCGGGTACGTCGCCCACTATGCAAGACGACTGGTATTGGCTTTGGTTGCATACGATTAAAAATAATGTCAGTATGGTGACTAGTTTAGGAATGTATTTTTCCCAAGGCGCCATTGAACAAGCAGCGCAAGAAGTGAACGGAAAATACGGAAAGGTCCGTTTCTTACCTATGTATCATCTTTTTATACGTCAGAGGGATTGTTTTGAGTTCGGCCATTGTTGGGTGGCCAATCCTTGGTTATATCAGGATCAGATTGGACATTTGAACTACATTGGCTACACGGTTTGGGCGGGAGCGTTATCGGCAAAAGTAGTGGAACTCGATTGGCATAACTCTCTTAAAAACGGACCGCCGCATTACAACGGAGCGGTCTCGATTCCAGGAGACGATACGGTTGTAATACCATTGCCCGAAGAAGAACCTCCTCAAGACGTAGAAGTTCAACCTACGCCGATCGACATTCTAATTTTGATCTGCATATTTACCGGAAAATGTTGGTAAATTTCCGAAAACGAGCTTTACTGAGCGGGTTCTGGATTTGTATATTCCTATTTGATTGTATTCAAGAAAATGAATCCAATCCGAGTTTGCAACTGACGCTCGTTCAAAATCAATTGCAGACAATTCCGAAATGGGAAATGCCCGAACTCAAGGCCTGTCTCGTCAATACTAGGATCGCAAGCGGAACGATCACAACTTGTTACGAAGTCGAAAAGGAATCGTGTAATTTCGATTTCTTCAATAATATCAAAACCTCTACGGTTCTACAAAATAGAAGGGACGATCTTACGTTCATCAGCATTAACTTTCCGAATTGTGCGGCGGGAACCGCGCCCTTATTCGTAAAATACTCCAACTTGCAAACACCTGCGTCCATGTTATGGAAGGACTTTTTCGGATTCGACGGAGCCAATGTAGAATCGCAATTTCAATTTACCAATCAAAAGACTTGTAAGGATCTCGGGTTGGAAACAAACCCTTTTGTCGCGGGAGGATTTTCCCGATTGCTCAACTCTCAGGAATTGTCACAATTGAACGGCGTAGAAGCGGAACTTGCATTGATCCCGGCGACCAGCGCGGCTTGCAAGAACGATTTGAACTTCAGCGTCGACCTGATCGATCTCACACAAAATATCAAAAACGGAACGTTTTTAAGAGGAATCACTTGTGCGTATCAAACCGGCTCCGCATATCCGATCTGTCCTTGGAGTCGTCAGTGATTCGAAAAATACTATTTCAAAGTCTGATTCTCTTTTGTTTGTCGGATTGTACCGGTAGTAAGTTCGCAGAACCGATCGCTGAAAACTACGTATTGTATTTACTTTTAACCACTGCGGGTTTGCCGTGTTCTCCGCAAACTTATACAAACCCTTGGAGTTTTACCGATACGAACGGAGACGTCAAAGCCGGTTTTTTAAATACTCCCGGACCGGAAGTAGGCTATCTCGATCTGATTTCTGGAAACGTGCAGGATAACGAGACTAACGTTACATTTTCCTTAACTTTGGGATCGATTCCGGATACGATCGTAATCGAAGGAAATTCGAACATTATGGAATACGAATGGTTTTATCATTTTCAAGGGAAAAATTCCTTCAAGATCGGAATCATCCCCGCCCCTAAAAGAACACCACAACGGATTCCGTTTCAAAACCTGGAGGTTTTGGTTTGGCGCAATCTGAGTTTTATAGGAGGATGCGGAAATCTGAACGTTCAAACAAACACCGCAAATTGGACCTGCGAAAAAAACACGGTCCCCGATTTGCGAGAACTCTTAAAGACCGAATCGATTTCAGTGGAAACAACGGCACAAAACAAGGGGATTCGATATTCCGATTGTCATTGAAAAATAGAACAAGAAGATATCTATCATTCAACTCTTTTACGAGAACGAATCATAGAAGAAGAAAGTCTATTTGTGTATGTAAAGTCCTAAAATCTAATCACTTGAAACGTGGGAACTCCCACAAAAATCCCTTTTCGATCTTTCTTATTTCAAAATCCTTTTCAACCTGTGGGGTTGATTCGCTCTACTCATTCAAAAAACTCTTTCTTTTTCGGGAATTTTCTTTAATCCTCCTTGATTTTTAAGCCCTTTCCCATTTTCTAGCACAATGAACAACCTCCGGTAGGGCTTTTTTAAGCCTAATTTTCAAATTTTCAGAGAAGTTGGACTTGAAAATGCGGGTTATTCCGTCTACTGAGAGAAATTTATTGAAATCGGGACATTAGCGCCATGAGAGAAATTATCAAGCTCGTTTGTCAGGAACCAGGCTGTTCCAAGGGAAGAAGCACCTATTTTCTCACCAAGAACAAAAAGGCTAAAACGGAAAAATTGGTCACTAAAAAGTTCTGCAAATTTTGTAGAAAACACACCGAATACAAGGAAACCAAGGTCTAAGGTTTCTAGGTACTAGGATGACTGCAAAAAAAACAGCTCCGGCATACGATAAAAAAGCTCTTCAAGAAATCGCCGAGCTCCTCCACGAGAAAAAAAATGCTCTCCTGGAAAAATACGCCCATTGGGAAGATAACAGTAGGCCTTCCGGTCTCAAAGAAATGGGAGACATTGCGGACATCGCGTCCGAAATTAACGAAGAAACTTTGAGTTCCGTTCTTTCCGAAGCGGAGATAGAAACGATCCGCGAAATCGATGCCGCATTAGAAAAAATCGAAGATGGTACTTACGGAGTTTGCGAAGGAACAGGCAAAAAAATCCCGATCGCACGTCTTAAAGCGATTCCTTGGACCCGCTATACCGTAGAATACGCGGAAACTCTTTCGAAAAGTAAGGGTTTTTCCAGAAAGAGCAATAACGCGGGAAACCTTACAGGCACATATAAAATTCCATCCGATATGGATTCGATGGACGACTGAACCTCAATTCTTTTCTCGCCCCTATTCATCATCTAAGTTATACTGCTTTTTGAAAAAAGAAGAGAATCTCCGATTTCTCGGGAGCCGTATTTTCAGTCATTTTTCGATTGAAATCTGAATCTTTTCCAAAATCCTCTTTATTCGTGTCTGGATTATTCAATAGACTAAAACTCCTTCGTACCCCTACGTTTTTCGGACTCATTCTTTGTTCTGTCCTTTCTTACCTTTTGTTCCGAAGTTTTCTTTTCGTTAGAGAAACGGAAGGAGCAGGGGTTATCGTTATCGGAACGATTCAATTTCTTTTCGGATTTATACCTAATCTCTACCATCGCAAACCCGGAAGAATGTTCACGATGGCGGGGGCTCTTATTTTACCGGGACTACTCTATGATAAAACCGCAATGTTCGGCTCTTTAAGTGGGCTTTTTGCAGGAGCGACTTTCGGAATTTTTTTGAGACAGTATATTTCCACTTTTCATACACAAACGGTAAACGAAGAGGACCCTATATTCCGTTTTTTTTATATCAATCGGCCTTACAAATCATCTTTATCATTCCATCAAAATCCTAAAACTGGAATTTTAATTTTTCTCACACTGCTTCTTTTGGAACGATTTTTCGTTTATTTCAATGCGCCTCCGTTCAAAGGTTTCGGTATTTTAGATACCGTTTATTTGCCGGGAATCAGTTCGAGATACGCGTTCGGTCTTAGCCTGGACTTTCTCGGTTCCTGGATGCTCGCCGTTCTTTATTTTCTTGCAGAGGAATCATCCTCTCACGAAAGCGATTCCCCCGTTAAGTATTGGAGACAGGGACTTTTTGCGGGAGTATTTTTAAATATTATACTATTCTTAATTCAAGGAATCACCGTACATTCTGTAATTCCCTTCACTCCTATGATCGGCGCCTCTTATTCTGTTTCCGGTTTTTTTGCGGATACCGGTTCTCTCAATTGGTTTTTCCCTCTTTTAATTGCGTATTTCTTTTATTATCTTCATTCCAGAAGCTGGCGTTCCCACACGAAGATCGTTTTGAGCTTAGGGCTTGTTCTTCCTTTTTTCGTTTTAGGAAAACATTTCAGCGCAGGTTCTTGGATCTTATTTTTTGCCCTTTTGATATACGGATATTCCGTTACAGCTTTTTCTAAAATCCGAAACCGTTGGTGGAAATTATCGTACATTCCGGTTTGTACGATTGTATGGATCGTTTTTACGATTTTGATCTTATGGATGGGATCATTTTCTTGGTCATTTGAATCCTGGCAGGAACTTTATCAAACTTGGACTAAAAGTTATCGTGGTCCCAACGGCAATCTTGCTCGTTTCTTGGATCTTTATTGGGGAGAGGGATGGATCCAAACCAGATCCGCGTGGAACTGGGCCAAACAATCAATTTGGATAGGTAATGGCGCCGGAAGTTTTGTCCTCAATTGGATCGACTCCAGATCCACAAATCCAGTGCCACCTGGAGGAATTCGAGAACTCGGACTCCCTTCCTTTCTTTTTTTATTACATGACGGAGGGATCTTTCTAATTCTCGTTTTCTTAACATGGATCGGCTTGGAAATTGCGTTACGCGATCATTGGAAAATTCTGATTCTACTTCTGCCGATATCGATCTTCTTCATGCCTTGGATTGGAAGTAACGGAACGGCCGCTTTTTTCTGTCTTTGGCTCGTTACGTCCTCTTTCCCTCAAACAAGACAATTGCACAAAGCTGTCGTAGCAGGATTCAACCTTTTCGTATTACTTCTCGGTTCTTTTTCTCTGTCTTATACTTTGATCGGGATTGCACCGAATCTACGCGGACCCGAGTTCCGTTATGCGGAATTAAAGTCCTATCAAATTATGGCTAAAAGGCAAAACCTGATTCAAAACGGGATTCGTTATCACGAATTTTCCTCCGGTGCAACCTGGGTTTTAGCGAGTAGGGCTCCGATACATCTGAAAGCCTTTATTCCTCAAGAGAAAAAACTTTCCAAGAATGATAAGATCTATGTCCGTTGGTCCTTTCTCGGACCGGACTGGATCGAAATCCAATCCAAAACCTTGCCTTTATTTACGAACGCAAGCACGGTTGGTTTAACCGTTCCGGACAACGCCAAATATTTGAAGGCGGAAATTCTTTCTGATTCTTTTTTTGGAATCCATGTAAAAGAATTCGGTATTTTTGCGGAAGACTTCGACGGTCTAAACCGAGTGAGATGAACCGACCGGATGTACAATTTGATGAATCAGATTCTGAAATTGTTGTTTCACCCGCACCAATGATCTCCAAAAAAGAAGTTTCCAAGGCGGATTCACAAAAATAAAAACGGCACCGGATTCAAACTCAGGATCACCTTCTCTCACGTTCAACCAAACGGGAATCGCAAGAATCTCAGGAAATTCTTTACCCGCCACGTAAAAAGTCACGTAAACACGGTCTCCTATGTTCAGTGTCTTTTCGATCGGAGAATAGAATCCCTTCCTAGAAAGAGAATACGCCAAGGAATAATATTCCCTTTCCTCTTGAACGATAGATACAGCGATAAACAAGGGAATTTTGAGAACCCTTTCCCGAAAGAATTTAGGATTGAAAATTCCCCTAAAAAGAATCAAGATACTGAGCCAGATTGGATAAATCAAAAAAAGTCCGATAAACTCGGAAGTACGAATTCCCCCGAGAAGAAGAGGGATTTTTTCCGGAAAATTTAAATAAATAGAATATAATAAAGATGGAATTAATAAAAGAAAAACGGATACGAAAATTTTTCCTTTGGAAAGTTGTCGAAACAAAGGAATCGGTTCGACCTTTTGGTTGTTCCGACTTTGACTGGAACGCATCCACGAATCGTAACGTGTAAATCTGGAAATCACTTGATAATCGTCACTAAACAATCCGATCGCTTGCAGAACTTCGATCGGAAGGATGTTTTGGGAAATTGTGAGTAGATATTCCAAAACAAAAAACCCCGCCGCAAGAATAAACGGAAGTAAAATCATAAAATTCCCGTTTATAAGCAAAATATAATTAAACGTTCCGTGCAACAGAAAACATCCGAACAGACTATAAAGGATTCCCAAAAAATCAAACGAAGAGGGCCTGGAATGATAGTATTGCATCGTCGCAAAACCGTAAATTCCTCCGGTAAACGTATGAATCGGCAGGGAAGTAACCGCCCTTAAAAACAAGGGCCAAAAGTCCAGAATCGGAGCGTAGAGAAAATTCTCCAGAAGTCCGAAAGAGGCGCCCAATGTAAGCCCGAAATAGATTCCGTCGGAAGTGTTATAAACCGTTTTCAGTCCTTTGAAATACCAAAGGATGACGATCAGTTTCGGAACTTCCTCCAAAAGAGAACTACCTTGGAAGGCTCTTTCGAAATAAGAGTTTTCGTCTATATACTGTTTTACTAATATTTCCGGAAAGATTGCCAACCCCACGGTTAAAATTCCGCAAAAGATCGCCGAAAAATCGAAACTCTTTCGATTTGGATGGTAGTACGTGTTGCGATAAAAAAACCAATAAAATCCGGCGGCAGAGACTGCCGTGCCGAACTTCAAAAAGGTGATTAAGAGTCCTTCCAATTTTAAGTAAAGGAGCATATTCCTTTAAAGTATCGGAATATACTCATTTTCTTTTAATCGGTTAAACTCGGGAAAGAACTCTTCTTTTCAAAATATATGCGGCTATTGCGCCTGCACTTATCAGTAAGATCGCTACAAATATTGCATTCTTTTTCACGGAATGCAGCAGAAATCCCATCAGTTCGGAATCTTCATCCGGAACCGGGAACACCTTTGCTTGATTCGTGATGTGTTTATACCAATCTTTATAAGACGCGCCATTCGACGCTACCCAAAGGTTAAACTCCTTATAACCCGTTTGGGTTTCCTTACGAATATCCAAACCCTCGTATGGATATTTCCAAGCTCCCGGAACCAAAATGGCCCAAGGGAAATTATTAGAATCTAAATACTTGTCCGTTCCGTTCGAATTTTTATAAAGTCCCGGAAAATGAATCTCTTTTCCGGTATTGGTCACTTTGATAAAAATATCGTACGGATAAATTCCAAGCGCCGACTTTTTCACCGGAGAGTTAAATACGATTTCAATCGTGGCGATATGTCCCGGTTTGTAGACTCCACCCGGATTTACGTTAGGATTCGATGTGGTTTTATTGGATTCTTCGTGAATTTGAATTCCTTGATTGAGATCCGATGCGGAGACAGTTTTGGTGGTCAACTCCGTTACTACTTTACCGTCTTCCCTTACCACTTTTTTCGAAAACGTAGCTCCTATGGATATGGGAAGTTTTAAAAAGAACGTATGTTTGTATCCGGCGCCTCGGGCCACGTGTTGATAGGTTCCTCTCAGACGAATCACGTCTCCCGCAGTATTCAAATCCTCTTCATTGTGAATATGAAGGACGTAATCGTTCAAGTCCGCATCACCTGCACTCGGATATAAATCCTCATACGCTACGGTACTCACACCTTCCGCAGGAATCCGTATCAAAGCGGAGCGCGTAGGATCTTGGGGATACGCATCCAATATATCCGGAACCCCGTCTTTATCCGAGTCAACTGGAACGGCCACAACCGGTAATAAGATTTCGTACTTAATTTCTCGATTGATTCCGACTACGTTGATCAGATTGATTATGTTGGAAATGGATTCTCCCCCTGCCGTAATTTCAAGTGTGATCTGACCTACAGCGGTTTCCACGGTAATGCTTCCGGAAACTTGCCCTACGTTGTTTGAAATTCCTTGAAAAAGAATATGTCCCTCGTTATCGGAAACGATTACAGTCGCTCCGGAAATCGGCTTGGATTGTTTATCCGTTACGATTAAATTCAAAGGAATCGTCTGCACTGTGTTATACGTAAAAGGAATACTGCCTATTTGGTCGTTTACGGTAATTACACCTGTAATTCCCTGAGTCGGAGTTACGGAAGAACCCGAAGAGGACCCCGCATTTACGCCTATATCCGTTCCCGTAGAAGAGCCGCCCGCGTTTGCATTTGTATCACTCCCCGTAGAAGATCCAGAACCACTGTTAGAGCCAGATCCAACATTGGATCCGGACGAATCGGAATTTCCCCCTGTATTCGTATTGATATCACTTCCCGAAGAGGAACCACCCGCGTTTGCGCTTATATCCGTTCCCGTAGAAGAGCCGCCCGCGTTTGCGCTTGTATCACTCCCCGTAGAAGATCCAGAACCACTGTTAGAGCCAGATCCAACACTGGATCCAGATGAATCGGAATTTCCTCCTGTATTCGTATTGATATCACTTCCCGAAGAGGAACCACCCGCGTTTGCGCTTATATCCGTTCCCGCAGAAGAACCGGAACCAGAAGTATCTCCAGAAGAAGAATTAGAACTCCCGGAGGAATCGTTTCCCGACGAATAAGATGATGAAGATTGAGAATTGGAAGAAGGATTTGAAGGACTCGAAGAAGAATTACTGCCGCTATTGGAAAGAGTAGTAGAATTGGAATTACTTCCACTTCCTGCATTGTCCACAATTACGACCGACCCTCCGTTAGAAGCCGTCGCGGTTCCCGCGCTCGTTTCAGGCCTAGCCCCCGATGCACCCGTATCTTGATTCAATAACGCCAAAAATGGAAATAACATTCCTTTTTTTTTATGGCTACAACCGATAACCAAAACACTTGAAACAATCAATAATATTAGAATTTTCTTCATAATCCCATATCCCTTTTTAGTCAGAATAAAAGACGAATAGTATTGAATCTTAAATACTATTCGGAGAGGGAATTATAGGAGATTTTTAGATTTCAACAAAGTTTTTTTCGGGCATTCAATGCAATTTTAGGTAATTTTTATGTACTTCAAAGAGGTTTCTTTGCAATATGTAAAACCGCATTTCCGAAAACAAAATTCTTATATCGTACCTCTTGAAAACCCAGTTTTTCAAGAATCGACTTTAGATTTTCTTGATCCGGATAAGCAAGGGAAGAAACTGGAAGATAATCAAACATTTCGTTTTTCCCACCCCAAAGAATATAACCGAGAATCGGAACTATTTTAAAGAAATAAAAATCTGCGATCCAACGAATCCAAGGATTTTTAACCTTACCCACGTCCAAATTGAGAAACAATCCCCCTGGTTTTAAAATTCTGAGAATTTCCCTAACCGCTTTGGAAAGATCGTCTACGTTGCGAAGACCGAAGCCAATTGAAACCGCATCAAACTGAAAATCCTGAAAATTCTTGAGTTCTGTCGCATCTCCTATCTCGAAACGGACTCGACCCTTTTCGATTTGTTTCTTAAGACGAGTTTTTGCGATTTCGAGCATGTTTTCTGAAAAATCCACACAGGTAATATGATCGACCCGAGGAGAATTTCCCAAGCGCACTGAAATATCTCCGGTTCCACAACAAAGATCCATTACATGCAAACGGTCGGAAAGATTTCCTTCAATTTCACGAACCAGCCGATTTTTCCAAATCCGATGAAGCAGAAAGCTATTCCAATCGTTGAATCGATCGTATTTATTCGCGATCTTGTTGAAGTTCTCTCGAACAAAACCCGCTTTGGTATCGACATGAGGCATCTGAAATTCCGACATAACTTTAATGAAATGATTTGAAAGCGTTTGCTAATGGCAAGAAGTGTTTTTGTAGAAATCTGATTGCGAACCAATCTCTAATAGACGTTTCGAGTTGTGAGTGGTTGACCTGTGTTTCTCCTATTTTCAGTAAATTTATTTTCGAATGATCTGGATGTCTCAAAGAGAAGCTCCCCATGTGGTCTAACATTGTTGTAAAGAGAAACCACCTTGGGAAGCAGTTTCATAACTCCCAACTGCAAGAAAGCGCGGTATCACCGAATAGAGCTGAAAGATTAGAATGACAAACGAGAAGGGAATGACAATCTGCTCTTAAACTCTCGGAGGTTTTGTGGAAGTTTTATTTGCAAAAGGAGGATGGGTTTCAATTCTCATTTTAATCGTAAGTTTCGTCAATCTTGGACTTTTTATCAGAGTTCGTACTTTTCTTCCGATCCTCAAAAAAAATATTCTTTCGAGACTCCAAGATAACGATCCAAACGAAAACAAACTAAAATCCATCCTCGAAGATTCAGAAGAATTTTTTCGGAGAGAATTTTTTGTTCCGGAAACGATGATTTCTTGGATTCGAAATCTCGCCGGAATCGCTACGATGCTCGGACTTCTCGGAACCGTAATCGGAATCTCGGTCGCTTTCGAAGAGATGAAAAACGCAGGCACGGTAAGTTTGGAAATTTTCTCCGAAGGAATTCGACTTGCCTTAAATACTACGATCCAAGGATTATGCGTGGCCATTCCTTCCGTTCTCGGGTTTCAATATCTCAAAATTATACTTCATAAAACGGAAATAGAACTCAAATCTTCGATCGACAACAAAAATGCCGATGCGATAAAAATCTAGAAATGAAAAAGAATCCGCAAAAAAGGAAAAACCTTTTAGAAGGAGACGACTCTCCTCTCGACATGACGAGTATGTTGGATGTGGTTTTTATTCTTTTAATTTTCGTTATGGTCGCAATGAGTTTCCAAAAAGAAGTTCATTCCTTACCCGTAGTTCTTCCTAAAGCAAAGGCGGAAATCGGCAGAAGCGGGATTAAAAAAGAGATCTTTCTTTTAAAAAGCGGAAATATACGTTATGCGGCGTTAGACTTTACGGAAGCCGATTGGAAACAGATCGTCTCCAAAGGAGAATTTCAAAATCAAGTCGTGTGGATTTACGGGGACGAAAGCGTCGGTTACGGAAAGTTCGTATTCGTATTGAACAGCTTGAAAAGTTCGAATCTGAAGGAACTTCATCTCGCGATCAAGAAAGAGTGATCAGGACCGAAGTTTCGGATTTTCTTTGTGACGACTCTTATCTCTTTCAGTGTTTTTCTTCAAAGTGGCGCGTAATGCATCTTCCAGAGAAATTTCCATTTGGTTCGCAAGACATATCAGTACAAAAAGAATATCTCCCACTTCCTTGGAAATTCCTTCCGGATCCTCTCCCTTTTTAAAAGATTGATCCCCGTATTTTCTCGCCACCAGCCTCGCAAATTCTCCCACTTCTTCCATGAGAATCGCAAGATTCGTGAGTTCCGAAAAATACCGAACCCCGAAATCGGAAATCCACTCGTCTACTTTTTTCTGAGCTTGGCTAAGAGACAATTCGTTTTCATTCATCTTTGTACGTCCAATCGATCAATCAAAATTGCCGTAGGTTCCGGATAACAACCCCCACTTAAATGATGAGAATCAATATACTTTCTACATTTCACTTCAGTACGAAAATCGTTCATATCCAGGGAATATACATTCTTAAATTCTGATATAATCTGTTTATGGAGTTTCTCCCAGGTAGGATAAAACTCCGCGGATTTCACCCTCTTTTCCAATCCTTCATAAAGAAGAGGGGACCAAAGTACCACTTTGACTCCGTTTTTTTCCGCGGTTTCCAAAAACTGAAACAGGAACTTTCTCTGCACGGGAGATATCCTGATATAACGATAAGTGTCGTTGTAGTACTTTTCAGATTCCTCCTCTAATTTTTCGGGAGGAGTATTCGTCAACAATACGTTCGGAATTCCTCCTTTGAATTTATCCGATTCGTTCATCAGAAGATCTCGAATCTTAAGCATCGTATCTTTGGAATGCGGATCTTTGATCCTTGCCATCGCTTCCTTGAACCTCGGAGGGAACACAGTGGTTCTAAAAACTCTGGATCTCAAAAACGTGTCCCAATCGTTTGTAGAAAACTCGTTCGCATAACGTAGAAAATAGGAAAGATCGTAAGAATAACGCAGGGGATAACGATTACAAAAATCGGTCATAGAATCGGGATAGAATTCCAAAATCGCGTAGTCCGGTTTTATTCCCGCGGAAAGTATCTTTTCAAAATTATAGTTATGATACGAAAAAGGAGCCGAGGGAGCGGAAAAATTATACACGATCAGATCCGTTCTTTTTTTGCGGATCGTATCGAGAGAAAATTCTCCCATGTGAGAAGTTCCGAAAAAGATCAGAACTTTTTTGTCCGTTTCCGCGGTGGATTTCTCTTCGATTAAAGCTGCAAGTACTTTGTCTTTTATTTCATAAAAGTAATATTCCGCCCCGGCTTCGGTGTAGGGCCTTACCCACTGCGAGGACAAAAGACGATCCAAAGAAAAAGCGAAAATAAAAAATAAAAGCGGGACCGTTAACAGTTTTTTACGAAACAAAGGGATCAAGTTCTGTCGTTTTGGAGCGCTCATTCTCCCTCCTTAAAACTGAAAATAGATAAAGTCCTGACCCTTACCCGCGTAATTGGAAAGAAGCAGTACCAATAAAATTAGAAAAACGGAAATTAGAATTTTCTGATATTTAAAATAAAACCGAAGCCCTTTTTCGAAATATTCCAAAGTGTGGAGTAAAATCCCCGCGACCAAAAAAGGAACGAGTAAATCGGTTCTCAAAACCAATTTCGAAGGTTCGGTTACCCATTGGACTCCATAAAATAAGATATACCAAGCGTCCGCCAAAGAGTGAGATCGGAAAAACACGGCACCGATCATAAAAATCGAATACACAATAAAGGCCCGAATGAGCCACCACACAAATCCTTTTTCCGGTAATTTAGGAATACCGATCCGATCCATGAGCCGATCAATCACCAACCATAAGCCATGCCAGAACCCCCAAACCACATAAGTCCAACTGGCCCCGTGCCAAAAGCCGCCTAACGTGAACGTTATGATCAAGTTCAGATATACCCTGGGCTCCGAAGCCCTAGAGCCCCCGAGCGGAATATATATATAATCCCGAAGCCACGTGGCTAGAGTAATGTGCCATCTTCTCCAAAGATCTTGAACGTTTTGGCCGAAAAACGGAGCACGAAAATTTACAGGAATGTTAAAACCCAAAAGAAAAGCACAACCTCGAGCGATATCGGTATAACCACTAAAGTCGCAATAAACTTGCCAAGTAAATCCTTGGACGGCTAGGAAAAGGGAATGACCGTCGTATTCGGAAGGGTTCCGATACACAGGATCTATCAAAGATGCAATATTATCGGCGACTAAAATCTTTTTCGCGATTCCAAGTCCCAAAAGATACAAACCCGCATAAACGTAAGAGGGTTTGATTCTTACCTTATCCAAGATCGGGAAAAAATCTTGGTGCCTCATAATCGGCCCTGCGACCAGCTGAGGAAAAAAAAGGATAAACAGAACAAACCGAAAAAGGCCACAATCGTTCGTAATCTTACCGCGATAGACATCCACGACAAACGCTATGATCTGAAACGTATAAAAACTGATCGCAAGTGGGAGAATAATCTGAAACCCGAAGTTTCTCTGGTCTAAAAAGCTCCAGCCCGTCCAAACGTAGAAGTTATCCGTAAAAAAATAGAAGTATTTAAAAACGCCAAGGTTGATCAAATCCAAAACGACGATCGCCCTTAAAACTCCGAGACTTTTCCTTTTAAACAAACTTCGAATCGCCAAATAATTGATATAAAGAATTCCTAATAAATGAAATAGAAACGGAACACTCCAAGTCGCGTAAAAAACCAAAGAAGCGATTACGATCACCCATTCCCTATAGTTTTTTCCGTCGTAAGCCCAATAAAGTATATAAACACAAAGAAAGAACAGAAGAAAGAGAGTAGAGGTAAAGATCACTTGTTTTCCTCTTTGAGAAGAGCTTTTAAATCTTTTGCAAATGCAATCGTCAACTTTTGCATCCCGATCGAATTGAGGTGAATCAAATCATAATAATAGTCCCCGTTATCCGGACCGTCCAAAATATCCTGGTAATCGAGTAACGGAATCGGATCGTAAGGATAAATTCTTGCGAGTTCCCTTTTCCAAACCTCGTTTCTTTCCGGAAGTCTCCATTGTTGAATGAGCTGGCTGTAAGGGGCAACAACCCCGACGATCCGAATGTCTTGACCGTTCTCCCTTCCGATTCTTCGAATTTCGTCGTGAAGAATTTTAAGTCGATCGAAGTATTGTTTTGTGACCTCGTCTTCGTTCGCATGAGTCAGTGGATTGCTTGCAATGATGCAAGTATCGAAGATCGCCTTTTTATGAAACCGATCAGAACCTTCCGGAATCGGCTGACCGTTGGCAGGATTGGTCTTTGCGACACAATCGGGAATGTCTGCAATCGGATACATACTGATCTTTTCTCGATAAGAATTTTCGTAGTCCCAAGGATGATGATTCTCTTTTTTAAAACGTTTCCCTATATCTTTGATTCTTTTGGAAGGACTTAAAATCAAATCCTGAATATCCCTTCTATATGCGATCGACTTCAAAGTGATATAGATAAGATCGTCCGCGTTTACGTCGTAACCGAAATCGTAAATTCTAGGATATACTTCCGAACGATCAAATTCGGAAATCATCGCAAGCGTATGCAAGTTCAAAAACTTTTGCCCAACCCAAGGAGTCGTAATCTCGAATACGTGGATTACGGTCTTTACGTTTTTGAAATGAGGAAGAGTTTTCAAAACCGCTAAGTCTTGGACAATCAACTCCGTTCCGGGAATCGCAATCGATTGAATCTTTTTACCCAAAGGGGCAAGTTCCCTGTTTAACGTAGGAATGGACAAACCCTGATAGGCTACCGATGTTCCGACAACCAAAACATCCGGATCAAATTCTTTTTGTTTATCAAGAACGTGATTCGTAATTCTTAAGACGTTAGCCGCATAGGAATTCTTCTTTAAAAAAGGCCGGTAACAACCGAACTGCATTCCGGTTTCTAATAAAATCAGAATTAAGACCGGAATCCAGAATTTGGGGTCTTTGAAAAATGCAAGGTATTCTTTCATAACGGATCTTTTCCTAAAACGCAAAGTAGAGGAAACTTTGGCTTTCCGTAATACCGAAAACCAAAAGCATAAAGACGTTTGCGAGGAAGAATAGAATGAACTTCCATCGACTTAGAACGATTTTTTCTATATTATTTTTTGCGAATATATAGGAAGCCACAAAACAAAAGAACAAAAGAATTCCGTACGTATAGTTCGAATACTCCTTAACCCCAACGAACCCTTCCGAACCCAAAAAAAGAAGAGATTTCATCATGGAAACGGCTTTTTCCATTGTTTCAGCACGAAACATAATAAACCCAAACGTTAGGCAAAACATTGTAAAAATTCTCGCGCAGATATCGTAGACAATTCCTCCCTTTTCGTTCAGTAAAGTGGCGATCTTTGTTTTGGCATATTCCCTATGTGCAAAAATCATAACCCCTTGCCAGACTCCCCAACTGATAAAATGATACGCCGCCCCGTGCCAAACTCCGGCAAAAAACCAAGTGATGAAAATGTTTCTGTAAGTCAGAAGCGCCGTTCCTCTCGATCCCCCAAGTGGAATGAAGATATAATCCCGAATCCAAGTGGAAAACGAAATATGCCAACGAGACCAGTGATCCGTGATGTTTCTCGCGACCATGGGAAAATTGAAGTTTGGATCGAACTTATATCCGAAAAGACGCGCCACACCGATTGCAATGTCCGTATAACCCGCAAAGTCGAAGTAAATCTGCCAACCGAATGCGAGCGCTCCGGTCCAAATTTCAATCGGATTGAGAGTCGCATAATTTGCAAATGTGGAATCAACGACCTTTGCGAGATTGTCCGCAAAAACAATCTTACGTGTGAACCCGATTAGAATCTGACAAAACGCAATTTGTATGTCTTCCTTTTGAACCGGAAGAGGAAATTCCAAATCCCGAAAGAACGTCTGCGCACGAACGATCGGCCCCGCAACCAACTGAGGAAAGAAGGAAACATAGAGAGCGAAATCCAAAAAGGATTTTTTCGCTTCTATTTGTCCTCGATACACGTCGATCGTATAACTTAAAGATTGAAACGTATAAAAAGAAATCCCGACGGGAAGAACAATATCGTAATACGCAAACTTAAATCCGGCGACGGGAGTAAGATCGTTCACAACTCCTAAAAGAAAGTTCGTATACTTAAAGTAGGCGAGTAGCCCCAGATTTGTGACGAGGGACAACAAAAGCCAAATTTTTCTTTTTTTTGAACCAGGAGCCGCGGCTTGGATTTTGAGAGAAACAAAATAATCGATAACGATCGAATAGAGCAAAAGAATGATAAATTCTTTTCTCCAAGACATATAAAAATAAAAGCTGGTTCCAAGAAGAAAAATTCTTTGGATCTTCCCCTTGAGCAAATGATTGACGATGAGTACAACTGGAAAAAAAACAGAAAGTGAAGCGAGTTAAAAAGCATGTTTCGTCTAAATCGGATCTTAAAGATCTGAAGAGCAGTTTTTCAAGCCAGAATATCCTTACAACTTCAATTTACGGATTTGGTAATCCGGAATCCACGGCAAAAATACCCGTTTTTTCTGACTCAGAAAGATAAACCTTTTCGGGAAGAATAGATTCCAGTTTGAATTCGATCCCCTCGATATAACTCACCGTTTTTTTAGAGGAACGGGGAAGGGTGGAAAACGAAAAATTGACTAAAAATAAAAGAAGACACCAAACAAAAAGAATCGAATGATAAAAAGCCCTACTTCCGAACGCGAATGTTCGAAACTCGAAAGACTTCAAAGTCAAACCTGCGAGTAGAATCATTCCAATCGATGTCCCAACCCAAAATTCGAAAAAATAACCTTCCCACCAAGTGTAGAAGAGAATCGAAGGAACGAGCCAGAATGCAAGCAAAACCGTTTCGGTTCGGAAACGTTTCCATACTTTCCTAAGATTTAAAAGAAAAAGAGAAAAGATAAAAATCCAAAATGCGAGATTGAGATTGTAAGGCAAAGATTCCCTATTGTCCCAAGAATGCGGACGAATTCTCAAACCGCTCTTCACTCCTTCGAAATTGAGAAACGCGTCTCCAATCCCACGATAAAAATTCATCACGTAATTTTTCGCTTCGGGAGAATTTCCCCATTTGTCCTTAGTCGCATACAAAAAAAGCCAGTTCGCAAAATTCCTTTCGTTATCCAAAGGAGAAGAAAGATTTCGATTCAACACAATAAAACCTACGTAAAGATAGGATAAAGTAAGAATCCCCACAAGAAGAAAACAATATACGAACGTACATCGTAGTTTCCAAGCAAAACCGAACTCTTTTCCTTTCCAAGTTCTGGAAAACAGAATTGAAATCGGCACCAAGGGTAAAAATAAAATATCCGATTGATGAAAATACACTCCCAAGAGCTGAACCGCAAAAAGTGTAAAGATAGAAATCGGTGAATGTCCGCTTTTAGCAAAATAGACGCAGAACAGATATAAAACCGCGGTTAGACAGGAATGAATGAGAGGCGTATCGTTGTGTTGCGCGTAAAACCAAAATCCTTGAGAGAAATGGACAGCCAGACCCAATAAAATGGCGCCTAACGTATCCGAATAGATTTTTCGATACATCCAAATAAAACAAAATAGAAAAAAAAGGGCCGATCCCAAAATACGAAGACGAAGTCCGAACATCACCGATTCCTTTCCGAACCATTCCCTCCAAAATTTGAGATAAAGATAACCGGTACTTTCAAAACCGAGATGGTGAGGATTATAGAAAATTCTCCAAGTAAGATCGGAATTGATATTATACGCGTAGACAATCGCGTCCCAGTCGTAGTGCCTGGAAAGAAACCGAAGATCGAAAAGAAAAATTGAAAAGACAAATAGAACCAGAAATCCGAAAAAAATCTTATTTTGAAGAGCGTTTCTGAAAATCATCTGTAATTCAATCCGTCTTTTACACAATTATCCATCGCAACAAAAGGGTTGAAAACTTTTCGAAACAAACCCTTGTTTGTTAAACGACCGAATTTTAAAAAGGTCGTTTTTATTTTCAAATCACTACGTTTAAAAGCGGAACTCTTATTCAAGAATCAATTCTCAAAACGGGATTTTCGCCGAGAAAGCCATAATTTTAGAGAAAACATATTCTAAAATTCTAATTCTTAAATAAACCCCGAATCAAGTTTCGGTTTTGAGCTTGAAAGAAAAACGGAGAATGTAATCCGAATTCGGAGTTATTCCCTTCGGATCTTAGGTCGGTAGTAACGATCACGATTCTTTCCAAACCGAAAAACTTTCTGAACAAACCGGTCTTATGTACGATTTGAATTCCGCTTTGTTTGCAATTCCACCGAAATATATTCTTTCCGAAAAGACCTCTCGTTTCCAAGGAAAGAATATCCCCTTTGAGAAAAACCGCCGTCAAACAAGTCCTTTCGATAAAACGGACCCAATCCAGAAAAAAAGCAAAACCGATATAACCGAAAGCAAGATACCCGACAGTCAAATAAAGTCTACGGTCCTGTAAAATCGGAAGATTCAACACTTTGGGAATGAGAAGAAAGTCCGTAAACTTTTGAAGATAAAAAGCGGAGACTTCTCCTCCTAAGTAACAACCGTATAACACCGTAAAGACGACCAAAGTTCCAAAAATCGGAGGAATCGGATTGATTCTCAGACGAATCGGGGTTCCAGAAGAAACTTCGCTTATGTTTAAAAGTTCCCACCCCGAATAAATTTTTTTTTCATTCTGTCTCATATTCTTAGTGGTACAATTCCTTTCTATGTTTCCAGAGATTGATCAAACCTTCTTCGATTTTTTTCGCGGTCAGATCCCAAGTCCACTGAGACGCATCCCAAACGGAAGATCTCTGCAATTTTTTATGTTGTAACTCCGACAGGGAAAAAACCCAGGCATCTACATCCAAAGGTTCCGCGAACAAGTCTACCTTTCGTTCCAAAATTTCATGAAATACCGGAATATCGGAAGCGACGCAAACCTTTCCTTCTCGAAGCGCCTCCAACAAAGGAAGACCGAAACCCTCATGAATCGAGGGGAATAAAAAAGCGGAACATTTTCGATAAAGCCAAGCAAGAACCTCGTCCGTAGGATTCTCCATAAAAAGGATTCCTTCCGATTCCAGGCTTCCTTCCTTTAAAAGTTGGGTCAGCCCCTCCGACTTCCAACCCAAACGGCCGGCGATCACAAGAGAGAAAGGATAGGAAGAATTCTGTTTTTTGAGTTTTCGATACGCATCAATCAGAGTTCTCAAATTTTTTCTAGGTTCCAAAGTTCCAATGGTAAATAAGAAATTTCCAAAAAGTTGACGCAGAGGCTCGCGTATGGAAGGGAACGATTCCACTCCGGGATATACAACTTTCAATTTTGGACTTAGATCCGTCCTGAATTTTAGGATGTCTTGACGAGTGTTTTCGGAAAGACAGAACACAAGATCGGCCCTATTTAACGTCTTCGGTGAAAGAATCTTATGTTGCCAAAGATTTGCGGCCGTCATCGTTTGAGGTGCGGAACGAAAGTTGAGATCGTGATAGTTCACGGCGGTTAAAACGTTTCCGCAAGATAGAGGAAGTAGTTGAAGAGTCCCCCAAAAAAGATCCAGCCTATCCTTTTTGATCCGTTTAGGGATCGTCCAATTCAACCAGGCAAATCCGGGAAGTTTACCGGTCATAAAAAAACGGGAATTTACATTTGAAAGAATATCATAAAATACGGTATGAATCGGTTTGTTCGAATAAAGATAATACTCCAAAGGAGATTCATTCGTAATCAATCTTCTTAAAACTTCCGCGAGATATCTGGAGTTCCCGGTAATCCCATAAGCAAGAGGGCGAACATCCACACCCACTCTAGGTTTATATTTAAGTTCGTTGGTTCGGATCGGCATCAGTTCCAGTCGTATTCATGTTTATTCCGAGTCGCAGGTTCATACTTCAAAGCGAACAAAAGCAAAACGTATTGAAAGATGGCGAAGTATAAAAGATAAGAGGTCATCATCAATCTTTCCTCGATTACGCTTCCGATAATCGAACGATTGCAAAAAAGAATCAAAACAGAGCCCGCTATGAAACAAAAAGATACTTTATCATTTATGAATATTCTTTTTATAGAATATAGACTCTTTTTCGAAAAAGAGCCCGTATCCGCTTTCCAAAAGGGTAAAATCGAATACTCCGCAAAGGACCAAACCCGATCCAGTAAGATCGCGGAAGGATACAAAAGAAAAACGAAGGCGTGCACCCAAGAAATTCCACTGAAGACGATTGAAAAAACGAACAAACAACCCAAAGCAAATTCCACGTTTCGCCTTGCAAATACTTTCCAAAAAAACGGAATCACAAGTATCAAGGAAAAAACGGAATACATTCCTTTAACGACCAATTCGCTCAGTTCTAGGAGAGGATACCCGAGTCGGGATTGATTCAGAATATCCGCATAGTTAAGAAAGTATTTCGCAAGAGTTGCGTTTAAACTTTGATTGTTCTTCCAAGCTCGAAATAAAGGAGATCTTAGATAGTTGTCAAGAATCAACTGTTTCCAAGTTAAAGTCATTTCGATCGTAAACGAAGGAGCATACAAACAAGGAAGAAAAATCCAAAATAACGTAAATACGAATGTATAAAAAACTGCCCAATAACGTTTTTGCATCAGAAAAAGAAGAACAAAGGCTCCCGGAGTCAACTTAATCACGAGTGCTAACGCGAGTAAAAAACCGGATAACCAATCCTTATTCGTATGAACGGAAGCTAAGATCAAAAAGATCAGAATAAAACCGACCTGATTGTTGTTCTGATGATTTTCCAAAAATCGCAGATTGAGGAGACAAAGGACAACGCAAAAAACAAGATGTCCTTTTCTATGAAAACGAAGGGAAATAATATACAAAGAACCAAGAAATGCCAGAAAATTCAACGTAAGAAAAATCGCGGACGCAACCTCATACGGAAAAAAAGAAATCGGGATCAGTAAAAAGGCAAACGTGGGAGGATAAATATAAGAGCCAAGTCCTTCCATCATACTTTTAAG
>NZ_AHMT02000044.1:102500-156869 GCF_000243815.2 Leptospira alexanderi serovar Manhao 3 str. L 60
TCGGTAACAAGTTAGAATCAATAAAGCAAATGAATCAGATGCGAGTAAGAATAAAGAAAGCGGAGAAGGATCTGATGGCGCTTTCCTTCGAAGCAAAATCCAAAAACGACTTAGTAACTTGTATCTCCGACGGAAAACTCAACATCAAAGATATATTTATCGAAGACGAACTTCTTGCAAAAAACGATAAAAAACTTTTACAGAAGAGCATCAAACAAGCCGTATCTCGTTCTCTTGAACTTGCACAAAATGCGGCTGAAGAACGAATGGGAGAATTTCGCGGAATGATGGGAATGGAGTGAGTTCTTCTTCGTTTCTCGTCTTAAACACTTTTTACCCAGCCTGAAATTTTAGAATTTCAAATCGATTCGTCTCTCAAAACCAGATTTGTTTTCGAACAATAGAAGCTATCTCAAAAATATCTTAGGAATGATCGGAATCAGCATTTTAAGCAAAGATAAAATATTTTTGAGCAGTTTCTAGTTCACTTGACGTTCCGTATTCGAAATCAAACTTTATGTACATCTAAATATGTCTTTTCCACTTTTTTAGAAACTAGAAAGAATACTTGATTGAAGATTTTTTCCCAACTCTTAAACTACAAAGAATCATTTTACACACCGTATATTCGGGAATCATCAACGCTAAATCCAATGTTCAATCGTAAAAAGGGACGATTTTTCGTATTTTTCACAATTTGTATCTTCACAACCCGATTCTGTTCCTTGGACAACTCAAAAACGGAAGGCGTTCCTGGTCACAAACCCATCTTACCCTTGTTATCCGGAGAATATTATTCCAAAATTCAAAAACTGGAAGAAGGTTATTTTGTGAGGCAGTTATTCCTAGACATGACCCGAAAACAAAGCAAATTCATATTTGCTCAGTTGAGCGTAACCCTCGGCAAAAATCGAGAAGAAACCAGAATGGAAGGAATCGTAAAAACAACAAACAGAGGAGTACAGTTGATTCCGGAATCCTGCCGAGTTTTTACGAACAGAGAATCCGGAAACCGATGGGCCTTAGTCCGCGCCTACGATTGCGATCATCTTTCCTTTCAAATCGAATCAATCCAATCCAATTCGATTTCTATCGAGCCCGATTTTATACCTGGAAATCCAAGCGGAGTTTATAGAAAATCGGCGTCCTCCGATGCAAACAAAATCAGTGCTCTCGTTTTGGAAAGTGAAGGAAAAATTTTAGAAGTCTGGGGACTCAGGCTTTCCAGAGTGAGAAAAAACGCGACGATCGTATTGGAAAAAGAAAACGGGCAAAAATATCCGGTTCGTGCTTTGAAGATCATAGAAACCACGGGACAAGTTACAGCGGAAGGAATTCCCATAGAAAAAGAAGATATCCTCCTCTACGACAATCGCTCGGAAGCCGGACCGCTTACATATTAAAAAAAAAGAATATTATAATGAATCTACGTGCATAGGAACCAACTTGAGGTAGGGGAGTTGCTCTCGCACTAGATCTAATTCTTTCCGGGAAAGATCTAATCCCGACCATTCTAAATAACGTAAGCCCCTCATTTCGCGGATAGAACGAATCTCTTTGATATGAGTATGTCCGATTCGGAGTTCTAAAAGGTTCCTACAATTTGCGATTGGTTCCAAAGAGGAGACTTCCGTGTTTCGAATATCTAGTTGTTGTAGTTTGCACTCTGAGCCAATAAAAGAAAGATCGCGAATTTTGGTTTTATACAAACCTAATTTAGTCAATTTACCGACTCCAGGATATCGTTTCAGATCTTGTTCATCCACGGATGTTTCATTTAGATACAAACTGTGTAGAACGGGCAATTTGGATAAAACGGAAAGATCCTTTACTTTGGTCCCGCTTACATTTAGAAAACTGATTGTCTTTAAGGAACTGAGTTCTTCTAAATTCTGAAACTCCGGATGGGAAATTTCCAGAGAAGCGAGATTTCTAAAATCGACCAATCTGGTTATATCCGGAAATTCATTCTCACCAAATCCAATCCAACGAATTTGATACGGATAATATCTAAGGACTTTACCTTCTTTAGAAAAGACGGGAACTCCACCGGAAACAGGTTCTTTTTCTAAAAGAACGCATGAAAAAGTCCAAAAGCAGAAACCGGTAATCAAAATCTTGGATAAAGAAAAAGAACAGATCCGAATCATAATTTGGTACGATTGAGAATTAGGATTCAAGAAAAAGAAGCCAATTTTTAAAATAAAAAGCTCAAGAGAAGTACATTTTTGGCGTAGGAGCTCCCACACTTCAAGTGTTCAAAGTTCACAGTTAGAATTTAAGATTTTAAAGGTAACATCCAATAGTGGGTTTTTGTAAGTGTTAAAATGGAACTCACAAGAATAGAAAATTCCTTCTTCTCACGCACGATTTTGAGTTTGACTCTCATGTTCACAACTTCAAGATAGCTCAATTACTAAAGGAGTACATCATGAGAAATATTCAAAAATATGCGAAAATAGCAGTTACTTTTAGCCTCATCCTCGGGCTACTCTTAAGCTGCAAAAACGATAAGAAAGAAGATGATAAAAAAGGCGATGGCATTGCTTCTTCGATGCTTCTTTTGGCTTTAGTCAGTTTAACCCCCAGTTACAACTGTGCCGCAACCGTCAAAGGCAAGGTCGCTTCCCTACCTGCAATGACTGCATCCACTTCCGTTCAAACACTTATTTATGGCAAGGTTCCATTCGTAAATCATTCCATCGCAGCCGTTAAAGTTACGGGTGCAGTTAATGGAACTAAAATTGTTTTTACCGGACGTAACGTTGCGGATTTTGACGAAGGGAGTTCCAACAATGAAAACGCTCCTTTGGTCTACAATGCCTCTTCTTGTGCGCTTTCCGATGTCGCTCAAGATACAACAAGATCAACTTACACTACAACTAGCGAAGGTCAATACGGTTCCGCCGCAGGCGACGGTCCTTATACGTATACGCTGAATGCTACAAAAGGTAAAGATTACTATTTTGTTTTCTATCTTGCGAGTAGAACCTCCGAGCCTCCCGCGACTACGTTCCAACTACAATAAGATATCGATTCAAATGAACGCATTTCTGAACTTCAAACCGCTATCCCTCTTCGGACTCGGAGCCTTGCTCCTTGTTTCCTGCGCGAGACAACATTCCGCGGTCGACAACGAAGAACTTGCGTTCAAACAATCGATTCTCGCCTTACAAAAACAAATCGAAGAAGCGAATCGTTCTAAAATTCTTTCCACAGAAGCGAACGAAGACGGTTCGTTTACCACGAAAGTTAGATCGGTTTCGTATGACGTATGGATCAAATACAACTTTGCAAACAAAGCTCAAGCTTTTGTTCCGGATGCATCCGGAGGCTGGGACGTGGGTTTTCAAAGGTTCAAGCTTCAGACAAACGGAGGTTTGACCTATTCGGAGGGACAAGGAGGAGCCTGTTTGACCAATCCTGTTCTCACCGATTTTAACGCCGCGGCTTCGAGTAATTCTGCGGCCTTGGGTTGTACAAACGCTTCTTTTTCCCCCGACACAAACGTATCTGAAATCGCGGCTGGCGGAGTTCAAACCAACTACGTGGGAAACAACGTTCTCAACAAATGGTTTAACTACACTTTCGCTTTTTTGCAGCCTAATCATAACGTTTTCATAATCCGTTCCAATACTGGAAACGAATACTACCTCTTTCAAATTACCAGTTATTATAATTCCGAGGGGACCTCGGCGCATCCCACCGTAAGATGGAAACAAATTCCTTACTAACCGTATGTTCTTTTCGATCCGTCGGCTCTTTCAATTCAAATCGATTCAGATCCTATTGCCGATTCTCTTTTGCATTTCGGTCCAAGCTCAAGATGAAAGCACAAAAGTTAGAAACAAAGTCATCGAAGAAGAATCGCCTAACAGGATTACTACGAAAAACGACAACACAGCTGCAGAATCACTTCGAAAAGAAAACGGGCAAAACATTCCAGAAGAATCCCAAATCGTAGTCACAGGCTCCAGAGGCGAACGAAGACTCAAAGACTCCACGGTTGCGACCGAAGTAATCTCCCGTAAAAAAATAGAAGCCAGCGGTGCAAGAAACGCAGCCGAAGTTTTAGAAACCCAATTGGGAATCGATGTGGTTCCATTTTTTGGAGGTTCAAGAGTTCGAATGCTCGGCCTCGATTCGCAATACGTTCTGATTCTAATCGACGGAGAAAGGATTGCAGGACGTTTAAACAATGCCGTGGACCTCAGCAGATTCAAAGTCCAGAACTTAGAGAGAATCGAAATCGTAAAAGGCGCCTCATCAGCGTTATACGGAGCAGACGCAATCGGAGGAGTTATCAACCTCATCACAAGAGAGGCGGATAAAAAACTAAGCTACGAAATGCGCACCACTTACGGAAACGGAAGTCGAAAAAATTTCAACACCGAAGGGGAATTCAATACTAGCGCCAACATGGGTTTTAGAAACGAATTCGTCAGCGGTGCGGTTTCCGCAGGTTACAATAAAAATCCGGGTTACAGACTAGTTTCGAATTCTCAGGCTACGACCGGAAACGCTTATCAAGATTTAAACACGGGGATGAATCTCACCTTCAACCCGGACGGAAACTTCAAAGGTAAAACGAGAATTCTTTACCAACACAGGGATCAAAACGGTGTGGACGTAACTCAATCCAAAGCAACTTTTGATCGGAATAATAAAACACACGATTTTTTAGCCACGGGTTCTTTGGAATACGGATTTGGAAAAAGAAATTTGATCTCCTTTCGAGGAAACATTTCCAAATGGGAAAACAAATACTACAACAACCAAAGAGGGTCGGACGAATTAGACGTGAAACAATTGAACGCAGAACTCACTTCCCAAGGAACTGTTCAATTGGACATGGAAGCTTCCGAAAAACATTTTATCACGATAGGTGCTGAATCCTTTGCAAACGAATTAGAATCGGATCGGTTACAGAGTCGGTACGTATATAGAACTAGAAAGGCCGTATTCTTTCAGGACGAGTGGACCGTCTCCAGTTCTCCTCGAATTCGAGTGATTCCGGGAGTAAGATACGACGACGATTCTCAATTCGGCAATCAAACGACTCCTAAGCTTGCGGTCCGTTACGATATTTTTCAGAACTTAGTTTGGAGGACGAGCTACGGAAGGGGTTTTCGTCCACCCAGCTTTCAGGAATTATATCTTCGTTTTGAAAACCCGGCCGTGGGTTACGTAGTGGAAGGGAACCCGAATTTAAAACCAGAACGATCGATCACGATCAACTCGGACTTGGAATACAGTCCTTTTAGTTTTTTGACATTTTCCCTCAGTTTATACCGCAACGACATTATCAATTTAATCCAGTACAAATTCGATTCGAACAAAGGGAAGGAATTTGCCGAATTTCAATTACAGAACATCGCGAAGGCATATACGAGAGGAGGGGAATTCGGAGTTCAGTATAAATTCTTAAAATACTTCACGCTCGAATTGGGTTATAATCATACGGATACAAGAGATCTAAATACGGACAGACCTTTAGAAGGAAGAGCGCTTCATCAGGCGTCTGCAAACTTCATTTACAACTCCCCTGGAGGGTTCCAATTCAACCTGAGAGGAAAACATCTGGATAAAAGGCCGTTCTATAGTGCCACGAATAATCTTTCTGCGGCAGGACAAGACTATATTCCCACCGAAGTTAAATTGAACGAAAACCCTCCCGTGATTTACGGAAAACCGTTTACGATTCTGAATGTAAGAATCGAACAGAAATTCTTCAATAAACACTTTTCTCTTTTTTTGGGAGTGGATAACGTGCTCAATCAATACGAACTTGCCTACAATCCGACTCGACCTCGATTTTATTACGGCGGATTTTCCGCTCAGTTTTAGGTTCCGTTAAACCTCCAAAACTATTATAACGTTATTTCAGAAATGATTCTCAATAGAGTTGTTGAAAAATTAATTCTCTATCCGTTTCTGCCCTATTGAAATGGACGTTTGAAGCAGTTTTGCTAATCTGAATCATGGAATTTTTCAACAACTCTAATGTAATATAATGATGTTTCAAAAGTGGACCGCGAGCGTGGGGGTTTGTCGAAATGTAGAAATACGACGCAAATCGGATAAAAACGTATTCCAAATATAAAATATTTTTAGAATATTCTAAAGTTCTTTCTTATTGAGGATCTTGTAAAACGGGATACTCGTTAAAACGATCAGAATCTGCGCGGACCCGAATACAAATGCGGTGAGAGAAGATCCTAAAAAAGGAGCCCAAGTAGTAGAAATCCGATCCAACCCCACCGAAAAAATCGGACCCAGAAAAAATCCAAGGGAGCCGAATCCCATCAGACCGGCCATTACAAGCCCGTTATTTTCGCGCTTACAAAGGGAAGAGGCGAGCCGTAAAGAAGTGGCGAACATCAACCCCGCACCCAATCCGCAGAATAGAAGTGAAACGCCGATCCATATAACCGACTGGAACATTCCGGAAAGGGCCAAAGAAACCCCGTAGATTAACGATCCGATTGCGACTGGAAAATATTTTCCGGTTCTTTTGGAAAGACGAATCGCAGGATAAGATAAAAGAGCCATCGGTAAAAAAACCAAGGATAACATTTTTCCGGTCTCGGAAGGATTAAGGAAAAACTTTTCCCGAAGACGCAGATTCAGAGAACTCATAAAATATCCGGAAGTGAAACGATCCAAGAACTGGAATGCGAGAGGAAACAAGAGGAGAGGATGAGTTAAAAAAAGAACGCAGGATTCTTTCCAAGAATGTTTTTTCGAGTATCTCAACTTTTCTTCGGGAACAAATCGATATACGATCCAACCAAGAAATAATAAAATTCCAGAACCGATTCGAAACGGTAGAGTTGGATCCTGTTTCCCTAAAAAGCCGAAAGAAAGTCCCACGGCTCCTCCCAAAGAAAGTAACATTCCGGATAGACCCATCAAACTTCCGTTGCCGAATTCGAGTTTAGTTTCTCCATGCTCAAAGTCAGCAACGGAAGCGAGAAGTAATCCAATCACGAATACGTGCGTTCCTCCTTCCAAAAAGCGAAAAAACAAAAGTGTGGAGAGATTTTCCGCATAAGGAAGAAGGTTTAAAAGCAAGGCATCAAACCCACAAAAAAGAACGACGAGTTTTTTACGAGTTCCGAAATAATCCGAAAGAAAACCGGCGATCGGCGAAAAAACAAAAGACCCAAGCATCGCTATACTCAAAAACCAGGCGACTTCTCCATTGCCCGATTGAAATCTATCCTTTACAATTTCCTTAAATACGGGCACGATCATCGTGACCGGAAGCATCGCCAAAAAAACGGCTACTGGCAGAAAGTATGCGGATTTTTTCAAATCAGCCTTTTCCCAAAACGGTATCGTAAACTTCCTTACCGATTGCAGAAATCAAGTCCCGTTCTAGTTCGGAAAAAATTCCCTGATTTAAAAGAAATACCTGTTTGGATTCGGATAGAATCGCTTGCTTTTCAGAATCGTTTACGGGCAGAGAATCCAATGCGATCCGATAATTTTGTTTGAATCCGTTGATATCTTGAATGGCGGGAAATTCGTAAAAAGAAATCCCTTGTCCTTCCGGAAGGTTCAAAGCTCTGGCCGCAACTTTTTTCAAGATTTGCCCGCCGGAAAGATCTCCCAGATAACGGACATAGGAATGTGCAGCCAACAATTCCGGTCGAGTTTCGGAAATGTTTCGGATTCTTTTCACATAAACTTGAGTCGCCTCGCTAGGTTGACGATCCGTTGGTTTCCAGGTTCCATAAAAGAATTGAAGATCTTCTAAAAGCGCATCTTTTCGATAAAGCTCCGGGAAATGAATCGATTTTAGTACCGCATTTCCCGTATGGCGCTCCAATTCTTCTTCCATAGATTCGTAAACAAAGTAAAACGCTTCCAAATGTTTTGCATAAGTTCCTTTTTCTAAAATTCCTTTCATAAAACAACGAATGAAAGCGGAACCTTCTGCAGCTTTGTGTTCTTCGGATGTTCCTTCTCGTAAGATGGTTGCTAAACTCATCTTGCACCTCCTGACAATAGTGTGACAATTCTTTTAAGCTGATACTGAGAATCAAACTTATTTTACACAAAATCGCCGATTTTTATTGGGAAAGTTCAAACTCTTCAAAGAATGAATCCGAGAGAGTTTTTGAAGAATTTGTGGGAGCTCCTACAAACAAAGAATTGTCGAGACCACGGATATTTTGCGAAGAAGACCCGGGAAAACGAAAATCTTGAAAGAGATTCCTGGGAAAAGCCGTAGGAGTTCACACAAATGAGAAAGATAGAATTTTACTAGACTTATTGTGGGGAAACGACGGCAACAAAAACGTAAAAATTGGGAATCCGTAGGGCTAAGCTAATGGCTGCTTGTTTCAATGAAATTAAAAAATAGTCGTTCTCATCACGATCACGTTGGCTAAAAAAATATGATCCAGAGTAGGACTTTGAAATTCGCCCGTTTCCTCTGGACAAAAGTCCGAACGGTTTTAGTGTGGATACCCATGAGATCATACTCTTACGGAACCTGTTCCAATTACAATTCCAAGGTAAAATGAATCCCGAGACTCGAGTAAAAATCAAAACGATCTGGATCTCTCTGCTTCTATTACTTGGATTCCTATTTTTAGATCGAGTTCTGTTTCCAATCGCTCTTTTTGAATTTCCAAACGAGTTAGAATGGGACACTTCTCCTTGGTATAACTTTCTTCATAAACAAAGACACATTCGTTTTGAAAAAGACGAAAAAGGGATTCTCATCGCAGGGAGTAGCGTCGCTCTCTATTCCGCATATCCGCAACAGATTACGGATAAAGTACGAACGTCCAACATAAAAGACGGGGAAAAATTCAGAGCAGAATTTTATTCTCATCCCGCCCTATCTCCCACAGATCTTTATTACTATTCTGACGATATTTTAAATAAAAAACCAGAACTCGTGGTCTACGTTTTAAATCCAGCAGATTTACAATTAGATTATATTCAAAAACAAGAATATTCCGGAGTTGGTTTCGACGAACGAGCGAGATTAAAAGACTACAAAATCCGTCATCAAAATCGCTTTATTTTTCCGGGAGAGTTCCTTGCGGACCACTGGAAAGACTATACAAAAGGGGAATTCTTCGCCCAATTGACCAAAGCATTGATCTTACTCAACCGCTTTAGAAGTTTCGTATACGATCCTTGGATAGAATACATGGAACATCATACGAGAACCATGCGCTCCTATCACTATTATACAGGTTCCATGCCCAAAGAAGGGATTTTTTTGAGAGGATGGACCCCGCCAAAATTCACAATCGAATGCGAACTCAAAGACGGGAAATTGTCGGAAGATATCTTCACCCAGAAACCGGGAATCAGAGTTCGGATCGACCGAATCTCACCCGCCGATCAACGGATCTCAACGCAAGCACCCGTTCATAATGAAATATATTCGAAAGCAGGCTGGAAACCGTTGATTCTTGAGTTTAAGGAAAAATCCGGGAGAATACCACAAACTGTAACCTTAGAATTTACAGTTTTACCGACCACGAGTTCCAATGAAGTTGATGCGAGAATTTTCGGCGTTCCCGCGACGTACGGAATCCGTCTTCCTCAAAACTTTTGCAGAAGAGAGATTCGAACTGGAATCTCCTATGAAAGAATTCACGGACTGGACGATGATCGGATCGAAGCCATGTCCGACGAAGATTATCTGAAAGACTACGCAAAACGTCTTTACTATAATCCCGAAAACGAAGGCGCACTCAATCGATTGAAAAAAATCCAGAAGAACAAAGAGATCTTGGGTAATTCCCCTTATTTCATTTGGTCCGAGATTCAATTCTTGGAAAAGACGATCGCCAAATTTAAAGCGAACGGTCAAAAATTGATCATCATTAATTCTCCCGAAAATCCAATCGAAAGTAAATATTACAAAAATGGAAACTGGTATCAGGGCTATCTTAAATTTTTGAGCTCTCACAAAAGCGATACATTCGGTTTTTACGATCTCAAGGATGCGATTCCCGACAAAAAATTGTTTTTAGATCCTCATCATCTGACTTTCAACGGAGCAAAACGCAGTTCCGCTTTCTATACCGATGTCATTCTGAATTTTTTAAACGTTTCAACACGGAAAGAATAATGAAATTGGATGCGTTTTTTTCAAAAATTCGATCCTTATTTGTAAATCCTCTCTTAATCCTTCCTCTGTTTATTTTATTGTACGCTCTTTCTTCCTTTTTAATCTGGAAAAAATACGATTGGAATCCGAGTTCCCAAATCAACTTCGGAATGCAATTCGTTGTTCAAAATGCGGCCGAAACTCCAAAAGGTGCGGTCGTGTTTTTAGGTCGTTCCGGTGATCTAGGAGCCGGCTACGACGGACAAATCTTTTATTATTATTCCAGAATGTTAAGCGAATTCAATTTAAACTGGCCCAAAGGATTCGAAGAAAACATTCGTGCATCTAGAATCGGTTATCCTCTCTTTGTTTCCGTATTCGGCTGGTTCGGAACTTGGGGAACCGTATTCGGAATGTATTTCTTAAATCTCGTCTTGATTTTGATTTCTTGGTTCTTATTAAGAGATCTTTGCGGCGAAAGGCATCGCATCTATTCAAGTCTCTATTTATTTTCGCCCTTTCTTTTAGGAAGTTACTCGCTTTTAGTCTGTGATGCGATTCTAACCGGATTTTTAGTGATAACATTTTGGTTTTACAAAAAAGAAAAATGGATTTGGTTTTCTTTGTTCGGGGGAATTTCAATTTTAACAAAGGAACAAGCTCTCTTTTTACTTTTTCCTCTTGGAATTGAAGCTCTCTCGAAAAAAAATGGAAAGACGCGGTAATAATCGTTTCGACTTTATTTTTGCCGTTTCTTTGGGCCGTTTTTCTAAGAATTCAATTCCCAAATTGGTCTCCGACAAGATTCACCGATTTTTTTACTCCGTTAGACGGCCTTATCGGTTATTGGAAAGAGATCAATCATCCTTCTATAGTATTTTTTTTGCAAGCTCCCAATTTTGAAACGGGCCTAATTCTCTTTGCAAAGAAATTTTCTAGAGTTCCGATCTTTATTCTATTCGCCGTCGGTTTGTTCATTCTCAGTAGCGGAAATTGGAAAAAAGGAATCGCAGAGCGACTTGCTTTTTTCTTGGTGATGTTTTCCATTTTTTCCGCAGGTTATGTACTGTATTGGTCTTCCTATGAAAACGTCTCTAGGATGTTTACAGTTTCAACTGCGTTTTTGATCTTTTGGAAGTTAGAGGACGACTCCATCTCAGACTTCGCTTATTGGATCGTTACCGGAAGTATCGTTTTCATTTTTTTGTTCAAACTTACATTTATCTCTTCGACACTTCCCTACGAGATCTGGAAATGAAGATTTTTTTTACGTCATTTTAAATTCTAATTTCAAGTCCAGAACAAGAATCATCAATGAGAACAAAAGTTGTAGGAGCGTTTCTTAATGGTAAGTCCGCACTCATATTAGCCACTGTTCGTTTAAGGCATGTCGCTTTCTACTACTGATCCATATAAAAATGAGTACCTAAATACCAGCTTGTCTCCAATAACTATCAAAACTGATTGTATTTGATTTCAATATACCTAAAGTAGATTTAGTTCTTTGAATCAATTGGCTAAGATTCTCCGGACAAAAATTAGCCATATAGTTTTTCTTCCAACGACACCAGATATATTCTTGCGGATTTAACTCCGGAGCATAAGGAGGGGTAGTGTCAGCAATCCTGTGTAAATAACTTTTTTAAAACGAATCCAATTTCAATCGATCTCCGAAAAGAATCGCAAACTGGTTCATCGCTTTTCCCCAATCTTGAATCGGCATGGTCCATTTTTTAGACATATTATTCAAAGCTAAATAGAGAAGCTTGATTGCCGCCTCATCGTTCGGAAACGAACCCCGATTCTTGATAATCTTTCTTTAAGCCCACTAATTCATAGATTCGATAGCATTTGTAGTGTATATCGCCTTACGAATGTTAGGTGGATAGGCCAAAAAAAGGAATCACCGAATCCCAATTACTTCTCCAAGACTTGCTGATCATCGGATACTGACTATCCCATTTGGTTGAAAAATCATCAAGGCTTTTCTTAGCAATCTCTTCCGATGGAGATTTGTAGATGGCCTTTAGGTCGACTACCAACTCTTTCCTCTGTTTGTAAGAAACCCATTTCAAAGAATTCCTAACCATAGGAACGATACAAAGTTGAACTTGTGCATTAGGAAAAACTGATATGATTGTATCCGGAAATCCTTTCAATCCGTCGACACAAGCAATTAAGATATCTTCAACGCCTCGATTTTTTAAATCGGTTAAGATCTGAAGCCAGAACTTTGCCCCTTCGGTGCGTTCTACCCAGATCCCAAGAATCTCTTTTGTGCCCTGTAGATTGATTCCTACTGATCTCTCCATAAAGGAGTACCACCAATTTTAGCACAAATCCCCGTTTAGACGCAGAATTTTGGACACTCTATTATGTAGATTGATTCCTAAAGCCAAATAGAAGGCTTTGTTCACGACGTGGTTGCCATCTCGAACCTTCACGATCAGCGCGTCCATGATGAGAATCGGATACACTTTATCCAAGGGTCGATTCTGCCATTCGATCACTGTTTCCATTACGGAATCCGTTACTTGAGAAATTAAATCCGCTGAGACTTCAACTTGATAAATTTCTTTCAGGTGTTGAGATATTTCTCGAGTTGTCATTCCGCGTGAATACATCGAGATGATCTTTTCATCGAAGCCGGTAAATCGTGTCTGTCCTTTCCGGATTATCTGAGGTTCAAAGCTTCCGTTTCTATCTCGAGGAACTTCCAAGTCAATTGTCCCAAAGTCTCCTTTGAGCTTCTTACTACTTTTTCCATTTCTTGAATTGCCTGTGTTATTTCCAGTCGAGGAATTTTTCTCATACCCAAGATGATGCGTCATCTCTCCTTGCATCGCTCGTTCAACAAGTGATTTGGTGAGTTGTTTTAAGAGGCCTTCGTTTCCGATCAGCTCCTCGGGGGGTTTTACCTTTGATTAATTCATCGAGTAGTTCTTCCGCTCGATTCTTCGGTTTGCTCATACTGCTTTATCCTTGTTACTTTTTCTTTTTTCTACAAGTCATTTACACAATCGAGATGACACCCTCGAAAGGAAAACAAATCAGAAAAGTAGAATATAAAGAAATACTAAAATACTAAACGACCTTTCTCCAAAAGCCGCCCTCTTTCCAAACCCCCGGAGGAAGTAGGGGAGAAACTGATCACTCCGTTACAAAATTCTCCTAACTTAATCCGGGGTCTATTTTCTATGTCCGTAGATTTTAATTTTACGGAGAAGGGGGCGGTTCTTCGTTTCCCTCCGTATATGAGAACGCGGGTAGAGGACGGTTTAAAAGAACTTCTGCAAACGATCGTTTCATCGGTTCGGGAAATCTCTACCGAGAACCGTTCTATCGAATTCGATTTTACGAATACGTTAGTCGTAAATCCGTATTCTGCAAATTCTATTTTCGAAATCATAGAGGATGTTCAGACAAATAACGGGGTTTATCTCGTTTTGTCGTTTCGTGGAAAGCACCTGAAGGATTTTGAAATTGCTGTTCGTAAACTGTTATCCCGTTCCGATTCCAAATCCGTAAATGTGAGGAAAAGAAAATGAAGCATATAATTTCAATTTTATTAATATTCTCCTTTGTTTCGTGCGCGTCTTACTCCGAACAGGTGAAACAAAACGAAACCGATTTGGACCGGATGGAACAAATCGTATTCGCGTCTAACGATATTCCAAAAACGGATATGGAGTTTATTAAAAATACTCTCTCTAAAACGAAAGAACTTTTAGACAAAGGTGTTGAGGAGTCCGTTCTTGCGGACAAGTGGCGTGACTGGATTTTTGACAAATGGCTATTTATTGCGTTATTTGTGTTGGGTGCGGTTTCGTTTCTCGTTTGGAAATTAAAATCGTTTTCGTTTCCTCTTCCTTCTCTTGGAAAATCCGAATATTAGGAGTTTTTAATCAATGGCACAACGTTATTATATCTACTACAAACAAACCGGATCCGGGAATTTTACCGTTGGTAAACCTTCCGGCTATAACAAGTTTTTACACAACCCGGACGTGAAAAGAATGTCGTTTGAATTGCCGTCTGACAACGGAAAAAGTCAGGAACAAATCGGGAGATTCATTCAGGATTTTCAACGTTTGAACGCCGGTAGATTCGCGATTTCGAACGCTGTTACTGGGGCCGTTTCAAATCCACCCGCTCCGAAACCTCCGTCCGGTTCCGGTGGAACCGATTCAAAAGTTCCGTCTACTACGATTACAAATTCGGGGAAAGCGGATCCGGAAAAGAAAGACAACAACAACACAGTTATTATTGTTATCGCGATTGCTCTCGGACTCGTATTTGGTCCTAAGCTTTTAAAGAAACGGAAACGGTAAGAACAATAAAATATGTCGTTGCCCGAGTATCCAGATTTATTCGATTTCAAATATACACCTAAGGGGATTGTGTTTCACGCTATCGATTTTTCTGGTTATTCTGGCACTGTGAATATTCCGGATTCTCTTCGGTTATATAACGCATTTTTCGAAGATTTTGAAAAACGTAGAATTGGGTTTCGAGTTCAAAATGGATCGACCTACCGAGAAACCAATATTGCAAATATTTATTCAAATGATCCTCAGATTCCGGTTTTTAACAAAATCTTTTCACAAGCGAATTCTAATATTCCAAATTTCAATACTGTAATTAAAACATACGATTTTGATTCTGGCGGCCCTTCTGCTCCGTTACCTACATCGTTAGTTGAATGGCTGGAAAAGAATTTTAAAGATGTTAAGACGATTTTGATTGTTATTCTCTGTATCTATGCCGGTTGGAAAATTTTTGGAAACGATATTCTCGGTAGGAACCGGAGATAATGAGCGTTATCAATTCCTTCGAAAACGTGGATCCTCGACTCGTTTCGTTTTTCCAGGATTTGAAACGGACGCTTCCGTCCGTCTACGTTTTCGAGTCCCGCCGGTCGTGGACCAGGCAAGCGAAACTTTACGCGGCCTGCAAAGCCGGGACCGGCCACTGTCCGGCGGGCCGCACCGGGAAGTTCCGCGCATCAATACGGTCGGGCATTGGATATTAACGGATTTAGCGCGGAAAAGGATCGGAAAACAATTGAAGCCATTTTAGTGAAACATCCGGATATTGAATGGGGCGTCGATTGGAAACAGAGTGACCCGCCGCACTTTCAAATTCGGAATTGGAGAAACGGGCTTTCGTTCTCTGAAAAAATCTTCGACGGGGGTTATTGGGTATGGGCTGTAATTGCAATAATCATAATATTCCTTCTCAATCGTTAAACGGCGAACTTGGATTCTGGCCGTTTGACTGGTTGGAACAAAGGGCAACCGAGTTTTGTTTGGAAAAAGCGTATGACCATATTACGCCGGTTGTTGTGTTTGTTATCTGTATCGTTTTGATTCTCGTTTTGGGTGGGCGGCTTACGTGGGTTTAACGACGTTTATAAATACCTTCTCTCTGACCAATTCGCTCAATTATGATTTCTTTTTTGATTTCATCGATAAAAAATAAAACCCGATAAGGCCAAACGACTAATCTATAGAAATCGCTTAGAGGAGATTCCATCGGAGCTATTCCTGTATTATTCAATCCGTTTTCTTTTAACTTATTGATTGCCTTTCGGATTTTTTCTTTGTCAGGATTCGGAAATCTTTTGATTTCCTTTTCGATAAAACTTTCGTTTGTGATTGAATATACGAACTTGGAAGACAGAAAACTACGCCTGATTTAAGCCGCGTTTAATCTTTTAAAAAGAGCTTCTCTCATTTCAGGAATGGAAAGTAAGTCGAGTGTCGCCTCGATGGATCTCATCTTTTCAACAATTTGCTTTAGAAGTTCATAATGTTTAAATTCAAAATGAGACCCATCAGCAGATTCTAATTCATCGCGCATCTCGATTAAGACTCTTTCATAGATTTCTAATATTTCTAAAAAACGATGATAATCTCTATCACATTGCTCAATACTCATTTTATAAAGAATGCTTCCGTATCTTTCCAATGCTGTCAGAAGTCTGCCTTCTAATTTGTAAAAATATTCTAAAAACCATTCAGAAATCGGAAATACTTTATCAAGTAATCTTAAAGAAATTCGTATTGGAAAAAGGACGACCCGTAAGGTTTTTAGAACCGGACTGGAAACCGTATTTTTACGAGTTTCCATTTCCACTACGAAAGGAACCAATTTTAGAGCGTTTGAATTTAAGATTGCGGTTGCCATGATTTTACCGAACTGACTGGTTTTTAAACCTACCAGAATGATTCTACCGTATTAGTCGGACTTTATACAGAATTATCAAGAAAAAAATTTGCGAATTAGAATAGTAATTTGGGAATATGTCTACGACCTTTCCATTCCCCCGTTCGGTCCCTGTGAAACGTGTGATTTACCCGTTTCACAGACCATTTTTCAGTATCCCGAAATAGAATAGAAAATACGTTTTAAATGTAAATTGGGAATATGTCTCCCGAACTTTATGAGACGTTTTTTCCTCAAGCGACAGAATTTTTTCTTGATAACATTGAAGAGTCTGTTATTAATTGTTTATCCTTTGAAGCAGGAGGTGATACATGTTGGCAACCACTAAACCAGTTACATTAAGAATGGAAACAGAAGTTTTAGATCGTTTTGATAGAATTGTCCAAAAGGCGAAAAAAAAGCCTTTAGGGACACTTACAGACGATACGATTCAAAATTTTATTCGACGGCTCGTTATAAGCGAACTCGATCGATTGGAAAACGTCGTTGCCAATTCGTCGAAAGCATAATAATAACTAAACTATATTATTTAATTTTGCCACGAATTGGGGACATAACAAACGAGGCATAATTTCCATTATCGTTCTTATTTGGAACATAATTCCAACTTCCGATAATGTATCTATTGTCTATAAACATTATGGGACAAAACATATGCGTTTTGGAACATAATAAAAATTGAAAATATTTTGTCTCTTTTGCGAGAGATAAAATATTCATGACTGAATCAAAATTTCAAACTGAACAAACTTCTAATAATGGCATATTCGATGATCCGAATATGAAATTAATACGAAGTTCTAAAACAATTGTAATAGGGGAGGGCGACGCTCCCTCTATTGCCCCAAACCGTTTCACGCACGCCCTACGTCCCTCAAACGAAACAATCACCCCCGAGGCCCTGTCTCGAATTGTAACCGGCCTAACTACAGTTCTCGAACAAACTCAAACAGTAAAATACCATATCTCCGAATTTTCACACGTTATGAAAAAGACGAGAGAACTTGGAGCGGCCGCCGGTTGTCACGAGACCGGAATCGCCGCCCGCGTGTATACCAAACGGGAATTAATGAAACTCATCATTCTACTCAAAAACCTCTACAGGAAGTATTAATGGTAATGAACGAATATTTTATTCACTTCATAGAGTTGAGTGGCTTTGTGCGAGCGTTTAGAATACAATCTCGGAGTTTACTGGGAGCAAAACAACGGGCGTCGAGAATATTCAACCAACTGTCTGGCTTGTTGATTAGAGAAATAGAGATTAAAGACGCGAATTCAACTAACTCGTTTTGTATGGCTCACAGATTTATCGGATCGAAAAAGTGGAGTTCGTTTTTATGAAACGAGTAGTAAACATAAACTCGGTGGTTCTACGAACGGGTGGGGAATTGATTTTAGATAACAAACAATCTATGCACCTATTAACACGAAGCCTCTGGGTTACAGTCCCAGAGTTTTTTCCTGATAAATATTTTCCGGTAACGTTAGCGGGAGCAAAAAAATTTCTGAACGAGGGGAAGATCAAAAAATGAAAATCCTTTCTATCGAATTCAGTCACGGCCCGGTTTCCATATATGCTCACTCGTTCGAGTCGGAACGAGTGACAATGTGTGTAAAAGGATTTTTGAATACGTTTAAACAGTTCAGTGACTTAACACATGAGTTGAGTCCTGGAATCGGACGGGTTACGATTTGTTCGACGAATCCAAGCGCGTTTTTATTCACGTTACCCAATACGATCGGAACTCTGCATTTACATTTTTCAAATGGTAGAGATACGATCGATCAGGACGTTATTATTTCGACTCTGCAAAGTTCGGAACGGACGGCCGCAATGGAGAAGTTATTAACTGTGGTTCGTTTATTAATACAAACCACTGAATCGGAGCGTATATCCGCATGAAGTATTTGAAATTTTTAATATGTTTCTTCAGCGGGACGGCGGTTGCATTTTTTATTTCGTTTTGGATTGAAACGCTAAACCCGGAACCGCACGAAGGGGCGTTGCTATTTGAATCGTTATCCTGGTATTCGTCTATGTTTCTCGCTGGAATATGCGGATTCATTGCAGGGAGGGGGAAATGAAAGACTTCGTGGATGAGTTAAATAACGAACTCAAATCAAAAGGACTTCCGGGGGTAACGGCCGGAAGTCAGGTTCAACTCAAAACGTGCGCCGGTTGCGGACGTGGTGCGACGGTTTTGTATTCAATGAATCGTTGCAGAGTTTGCATATCAACCGGCTACCGGAATCGTTTTTTACCACCGGGAAGAATTAAGTTTTTTTAATATACAATGAGACATAAATAAAAGCGGAATCTATTATGGAATTTTATCTCTGTTTAACTTTTATCACGGGAGCCTTGAGCGCTGCATTTTGTTTTTTCATGCAAAGGGCGTATTCCGATTTAATATCATCAAGGCCGCGCGGGAAGACACAGGGCGGCGCGGGAAAGCGCGCCATTGATGCGATGTGTGAAATCAAGAGCCTGAGTAAACGGCTGGCTCTTTTTTCTGAAACTTTGAAGTTTCAGAGCACAATGTTAAACGAACTTTTTGAATATGATGAAAATCCGGACTATGTCCATATACGAACTGAATTAGAAAATCTGATAAAGTTAGTAGATTCTAAGGCTCTAAAATACGAGTGAGATAATGGAACTATTTCTAATACTACTCATCGGAACGTCTGTGTCGTTCGGACTGTTTTACTTAGACCACTTTGCAAACGAAAGAGAGATTTCGAAGTGAATAAGAAGACACGGGAAGTTCTTGAATCACACCTTGCCGGTTTTCTCGATGAGACCCTTAAAGGACTGAGAGGCGTTGCTCAAAAGGAACTCTTCAATAAAGAGAATCATCAACTGAGTGGACCGGAGCAGATAACGGAGTTGGAACCGTGTGAGTTTTGTGGAGTAGTAAAGTCGAAAGGGATGGTTTGCCTTCCTTCAAACTTAAATTGTAGGAGAAGACGAAATGCCTAAGATTTTAAGAACTGTAGAATTTTGCGAGGATGTAAAAACGATGACGCGTAACGGACATTCGAAGAGAGATACGGCCAAAAAGCTCGCTAAAAAATATCTCGGACCAAACGGAAAGATTTCGCCAAAGACGGTTCGAATCGCATTAGAAGAGGGCCCACTCGCTCCGAAGGAGCCTAAGCTGTGATCTTAGATTTAAAAGAAGCAAAGCGGGCTTTACAGGCAATTTCGGCCAACTCGGAAGCAGGAACAAAATTCCGAATTTCTTTCTCCAACGCAAAAGCAAACATCCTACATTCACAAAACGTATTAAAAATTCCGTCGTGGCTTCCGTCCGGAGATTATACAGTGGAAGTCTTTCAAGTATCGGAAGAAGAGGAAAGTCCGCGTTCTGCATTTGAATTCCGTTTACCAAATAAAAATCAAATACAACTCGAAGAGCCAACCCCGGAACCCCCGAGCAGTTTACAAAATACTCATGTTTTAGACGGGAGTATTCCTGTTTCCGCACTCAATGCCTTGCTTGCACTTCGAAAAGAGGACCAAAAGGAAATCGATCACAGAAAAGAATCGGATCGCTTGATTTGGGAAGCGAAGATTGCCTCGTTAATCGAGAGCCACAAGAACGAAATAGAGAGAATCAAAGAATCATATAAGAACGAAATCGAACGATTGAACTCGACGCACAAGTTCGAACTCGCTTTAACTCAAGGGAATGTGAACAAACTCGAAGAAGCAAAGGAGCAACTCACTAAATCAATTGAAAGCAGATTGAGGAAAGAACAAAAATCTTTAGTTCCTGCACCTCCTCCAAGCTTCGACGTAAATACAATTACTCAACTTTTAAGTCATCCTTTAGCGTCTGTTTTTATTTCAAAAATTTTCGGTGTGGAAATCCCAACCATTCCCGCTCTGGCCGGGAATCCTCAAGCATTACAATCGATCATTTCAGAAGTTACGAATATGCTTGGTTCCGGAGAAGGCGGCGGGCTTTCTGAATTGCTAAACAGGGGGACTGAATGAATAGTCAAGAAAGAGAAATACAGGAATTGAAATATAAGGTTTCTTTAATCAAGGAAATCTTTCATCTGATATTTCCAAAGTTTGAATCGTTTTTGAGTTCAAAAGATCGTGAACTTATTAAAGCGGCACTCATAAAAATAGGAGAGTAAAAGATGAATCGAATAGTTGCAATCAACGCAATCTGTGAGGACGGTTCGATGCTCGTTTTAAAGGTGTCTGAAATGACGATCATTGATCGGAAGGTGGTGGAACAGATTCAAAAAAACGCGGCTTCCGGAGAGAACATCCAGGAAGTTCAAGCGCAACTTGAAAAAGTGTTAGGAGGCGATCCGAGTTAAAAATGGCTCATGCTTACTGCTACGATCCAAAACGAGACAAGCGACACAAGGTAGAACCACCTAAACCACGTTACACTCCGAAAGGAGACGGCAAGGATTGGATCCGGGAACTCTGCGCGACGTTTCGCGGGACTTTGATTCCTCCGGAACGTTATAAACCGGAATGGAGAGAAATCGACTGCCTTGGTAGTGGTAAGCCTGTAAATCCCGAGCCGGTAGGCGAGAAGCATTCAAAAAAAATAAAGGAGTAAAAAATAAAATGGGAATATATCAAAAGGGAATGGTCGAAATCGGCCCTTCAACAGACGAAACAAAAGTTCCTCGAATTCAAGTGAGGTTAATGGAGAAAAGCGGAAACTATTCGTTTACGATTTCTGAATCTAAGTTCAAACTTTTAGAGAAAGCAATTCTCGAAAAGAATCGGATCGAACCAATCAAAAACAAACAAAACGAGACCAGAAACGATCTGGGTTCTCTCGAAGTGGACTAAAGGAGACTAACGCATGAGCAAAACTTTGGGATATATGCAAGAGAAGAAAGATAAAGACGGAAACAAGTTTTTCAACTTGGAAATCAATCTCCCTTTTTCTCCGAAAATGGAATTTTTTGCAACGGATAACGCGAAGAAAAATTCTCCGGAAGCCAACGACTCCGCACCTGACTACTTAGTTTACTACGCAAAGAATCAAGTGGGAGCCATTTGGAAAAAGATTTCTAAGAATGGATCTAAAGAATATCTTTCTTGCGAAATAGTCGCACCGCTGTCCTCACAAGGCAAGCTGAATTTTGCGCTATTTCCGGATCGAGAAACGGAAGGAAGATTCAACGTCTCCTATTCCGAACCAACCCAGAAAAGGGAAGATGTCCCGTTCTGATGGGATACGGCTTTATTTTGTGGCTGGGAAGCTAAGGGAGTAAGGCAAACACCATAGGCAGGCCGGAGGACGTTCTTTGTCCTCCGGTTTTTTTTGTGTCCGGCATTCAAGCCGGAGGCAAGGGGGGTTAGTAAATACCCCCTTGCTAACTTAATTTCAATAAAACTAAAACAATAAAAGGCAACATCATGAATTCTACTAAAACATCTATATTTATTCCGGACGAATTAAAAAAGCCGTTCGTGGACTGGCTTTCGTTTTCGATCGAGTATTCAGAAAAAGCCTGGGAATGGCTTCGTTTTGTATTTGGGGAGCCTGAAATAGAGGAAAAGGGATCTAGTACCGGACACACTCATAGATTCCGCGCGCCGGGGGATGTTTATGGTGCGTTTTCTCCGGAGCGAAAGAGTCAGAAAATTTATATTTCGCTGTCCTCGAAAGCTTTGTTCTCGTTTCGTTCTTCCTCTCTTAGTTTAAACGAACTAATCGCACAAGCGATTGAACTGAATGGAAGATTCACGCGGGTCGATTTGGCGCTGGATGACTACGAAGGTCATTTGAACCTACCTCATATTTACGAAATGTTAAACCGGAAGCATGTCGCAACTCGGTTTCGTGGATTTAGTAAATTTGAAGCGCCTGTAAATTTAGTCGAAACCGGAAGTTTATTCAAAGATCATAAAATAGGGCGTCATGGATATACAATCTATATCGGTGCGTTTCGCGGTAGTAATACTTTCGTAAGAATCTATGACAAGAAAAGACAGGTAGGTCCGGAATGCGCGTGGCCGATCTGGAATCGATTAGAATTTCAGTTAACTCACCAAGCCGCCGATCAGTATTGCAATCCAAGCTGGAACGTTGACCCGGAAACTGGAGAGATTTTAAATTCAAACGAACGGTTTCCCGATCCACGCCGTGCAAAGTTCGAGGATCGAAACTTTCCTAAAACAGCTTTTTACTATTTAAAATTCCTCGAACCGACATACATTCAGAAAAAAAACGATTTAGGTCATTACTATTTATCCGAAAAACAAAAACATTTCTGGGTGCCTTGTAGTTGGTGGACAAATTTTTTAAAAACGTCGGAAGGAAAATCAATTGGACTTCCAAAAAATGAATCCGGACTTGAAAATATTGATAACTGGATAAGGACTCAGACGTCCGGTGCGGTTTATCTTCTAACTGAATTTTATGGTGAAGAATATTTGAACGAAGTTCTCAAAGACGGAAAAGAAAAGTTTGAAAAGAATAAAAAATACCAAACAATTTTGAAAGAAGCGAGAGAAAAACGAAAAAATCCTCCAAAAATCGAGTTCGACGAGGTTCCGTTTTGAAGAAAAACGGAACTCTAGTGAAACCTTCCTGAAACTTTAACGCTACTTTAATGGGACTTTAGTGAAACCTTAATGATACTTTACTAAAACTTTAGTGAAACATTTAGTAAATTAAAGTCCCGTTCTATTCTTTTTATTTGGCGAATCCTCGCAAAATTCACATTTCTCTTTTGATACACGAATTCTTTTTAGAAACAGAAAAATTAATCCAAAGAAAATTATTTTTTTAAAAACGAAACATTAGCGAAACATTAAAAAATAAAGGTCTTGTGCGTTTTTCTAAGTCGGTTCTGAAATTTTCTTTTGTGATTCCAAACGACTTAACAGAAATAATTCAGAAACTACCGAAGAAGGATCAGGAATCATTCGAACTCATTTTCAGACTTTTCGAGCAGGATCCTTCCCTTGGAGTAATTCGTTCAACTCTCGTTCCACTCGGTTCGTATCACGATACGGTGGAAGATGTTTTTCGAATTGCCTATCTTTACCCGCAAGACTTAGGCGAATATTTACACAAAAGTATTTTTGAACTGTATAACCTGGTTCGGTCTCTTCCGTATCGTCCTGATCCTCCGGGACTTGAAACAGTCAGTCGTTTTAAATTCACGCGACTTCCCTGGTTTCCGATTCGGGATTGTGACGACAAAACGATTCCGATATTGTCGTGGGCGATTTTTCACAACGTTCCTTGTCGCGCGGTTGTATGCGGGCAACGCGTCCGACCGCACCACATTTACCCGGAAGTTTTGTTAAACGACGAGTGGCATACGGTAGACGCAACGTATTCCGACAGATGCAGGTTCGGACAGAAACTATACGGAGAAAACTTCCGAGAAGAGTTCTATTTAAAGGACTTTGAAAAAAAATTCAAAAAATGAAACTTTAGCGGAACTTTAGTGAAACATTAGAAAAAGGTAAAGGAGTTTCGTTAGGAAAAATTCTGTACTTTTTATTTTGCCGGTGTTAGTCTTTCTAACAGAAAAATCAAATGACGTTTAGGTATACATTAGAAGGCGATCAAACAGCAGAGCTTCCACAAGATGCCGTTTTGTTAAGAGTGAAAGGGAAATACCTTCCTACTCACGATCTTGGGAATGGGGTCCTCAATGGAGATTTTTACGTTGAGGAGCTCGACTATCACTCTCCTGAAAGGGCGCAACTCTCGGGTGATGAAGATTCGACGATTGCGGTTCGGCTGGGATCCTTTTATCACGATGACGCGATTCCGATCGCATTGTCCGGCGATGAATTGGGATTTTTTGCGGCTGCAAAGTTATTCGGACGCGGTTTTAAACTTCCGTCATTTGGAAGACTTCCTTCGTTTCGCGGCGTAAAAATAAATACGAGTGGAATATCGAAAGGGTTTAGAGGCGCAACGCGATCAATTCAGAAAGCAGGAAAAGATGTTTTAAAGACCGGACAAAAAGCAGTTAAAGATTACGGAAAGACTTTACAAAAAGGTTTTAAAGACGCTGGGAAATTTGCCGGAAAGGCTTTGGAAGCGGTTCCGGATATTTTACAAGCCGTAGGCCAAGGACAGGGCGGTGCAGGCGAAGAAGAACCTACCGAAGACGAACAACCGGAAGAATTTTCACAATCGGAAGGATTCTCGGATGAAACCGGTTCAGAACCGGCTTACGACGAATCCGGATACGGGGATGAGATGTCAGGGGAGCTTGGATTTTTCCAAGCGGCGATGGCGGCGGCCCCAATGGTATCTAACGTTTTGAGTCAGTTTTCAAACATTCAAAATCAAAAGACTCAAGCAAAAAACCAAATGAATATGAACAAGATGAATTCTATTATGAATCTTGTTCGGCCTACGAGTAAGGCGCCTGTAAAAAAAGCGGTTCAGCCTGCTCAAAATAAAAATTTTTCGAATCCCGCACTTTCAAAAACTCCGGAAGGTAAATACGCCTTAACGTATTCGAATCGGGGAGGAAGCGGAGAAGAACCACCTCCAAATCCAAACGGGAACAATCCAGATAAGAAAAATGATAAGATGCTTCTATATGCCGGAGGCGGTTTAGCGGCAATCATTGTCCTCGTAGTCGTTTTTAATAACATGAAAGGAAAGAAGTAAGATGGCGGCTAAGAAAAAAAGCTCTAAGTCAAAACGCAAAACTACAAAGCGTCGCACTAGTACGAGATCAAAAAAGACCTCTTTGGTTTCGATCGAAAAACGATATACGTCTACAGCGAAGCCAACGCTTCACAAGTATCCAAAGAAACCTGCTAAGAGTGCGACGAACGCGACTAAAAAAACATACATTGAAAAATTCAAAGACGTTCGCGAGAAGAACAAGCGTTTGCTTGACCAGTGGCAGGCAAATGTAAAGGAAGCAAACCAATTGAACAAGGAGATTTACGGTGGCTAAGAAAAAAACGTCATTTATCGATACACTCAAAGAGGGCTTCAACGGCGATACTCTCATAGGGGCGGGTATAACCGTTACGGCAATGGCCCTAAGTTATTTGGGTCAAAACTTCGTTCCAGAATCAATGGACACGAAAAAAAAAGCCCGTCCGATTTTTATTCCGCTCCTGGTTGCCCTCATCTCGGTCTTTCTTCCCAAAAAGGAATTCAAAATTCATGGAATCATCGGTGCCGCGGTCATGCTCATGTTTGGTATTCTTCGGGCTCTGGATGAAGAGAAAGCCAAAGACAAACGAATTACCGGAAAGATGTTCGGCCTTGATACTCTCGGCGGGGATCCGAACGAAAAACGAATCGAATTCAATAATTTGAATGAAGTCGGACAGTTCATCCAGGCGACACAGTCCCAGGTAAATGGATCCGACGGAACCGTTTACGATTTCGTTCCTCTGTTAAATCAAACGGTTCAAGGGGATGAGAACGGACTCTATGGGGATGACGGTCTTTACGGAGATGAAAATGGACTCTATGGAGACGACGACCTTTCCGGCGACGAAGGCGGCCTATATGGCGATGAACCACAACGCGAATACGCGGGTGGAATGATCTAACAAAATCAAATACACGCAATTTTAGGAGAATTTGCAATGAGAAGAACCCTAACAAAAAGAATTTTCGGAAGTGATCCTTCGACAGGGAAAAGAATCGTAAAAGGAGCCAGAAGACTTCCTTTTTATAACCAAACTCTTAGAACCACGGCGGTTTTAAAGAGTGGAGTGCTGGAATACAATCTCTTCAAAAAAGAAGAGCCTGCTTATCTTCGGAATTATACCGGAGAGAAAAACCCGTTCCCGAACGGAGAAGGGGAGTTCATTGCAGTGACCGCCCGGTTCTTGGCACCGGATCAATCCACGATTACATTCGACAATGCTTCGGTTTCGGTTCTGAAAGGGCTGTCGTTGATTCAAAATTCCGGTTCTTTCGTGATGAAAATCGGAGACGAAATCGTAGCGAAAGATCTTCTTTCGGTGATCATGCCACCCATCCCTTGGCTCGTTCTTCCATACGTAAAGGGGAATCCGAACGACGTTGTGTTTCCTCCTCCCGGAGTGATTCACTTCGAACCTCAATCGGGTTGGATGGAACGATCTAAACAAAAGATGATCTCTTTCAAGACTCCGTTGCCTGTTACGGCTCAAGAGGGTGTCGATCTTATCATCAAAATCGACAAGGATCCGACGGTCGCGCTTCCTACGCAAATCGATAACTACCTCTTGGAGCTCCAAACTCCCGCGAACATCTTTTTGAAAAGTGTAAGCGTAGAGAGATAGATTTAAGATCAAAGACCAATGAAATCAAGATCCGGATCGTGCATGATTCGGATCTTTAAAGGAATATTAGAATATGCTTACATTTGATTTAGTCGTTTCAGGAGTTACTCAAAAGTCAATTGAGGCAAACTCTAACGTGTTTACCGACGCGTTTACGATTTCGAATAACTTTGGAAGAAATCTGAAAGTCAAAGCGATTCAAATAAAATACAAAAAAGAACTCAAGACGGCGCAAATCAAAATTTCACAAAACGGAGATTCGACTCCTTTTATCAAGGAGACCCCGCTTGCACAGTTGGGAAGCTCCCATGAGGCGGAAATTGGTTTCAAATTGTTTCCGGTAAACTTAGTCTTTACGCATCAATCTAATTTCAGCATAGAACTGAAACCCGCCGGTGTCATTATCGACAAAGATGATGTTTCGGTATCGCTTTTTTGCGACCACATCAGAGCCGCCGCACCTGCCAAAAAATAGGACAGGTAGGTCATGGAGATTTTTGTTTCTAAAAAAATTGTATATTCAGTTCGGAATATTTTAAACCCTCCGGACTCTTCGGTTCTTTTGGAAAAAAATCTTCCGAAAAGTGCGTATAACGTTCCAGGAGAACAGTATTTTACGATTGGAGCTTTCGACATAAGTTCGTTAAAGACTCCTGTTATCACCGGAATTCTTGCAACTCTTGCACAGAACTACTCAAAAGTGCGTCGGTCATATCTTCCGGCAACTACTCTCCATTTTTTTTCTGTATCTGACAGGAGTCTGTATTCTGTTCTTTCCAAATTTACCGATCCGGAATTTTCAAGTTCAAATTTCAAATTGGACGACAAACCGGTTCCGACTCTTGCAACTTTAAAGGATGAATCGTTTTCGTTGAACTTCAACAAGAACGATGTCGCTTTAAAAAATGTCATTTCCTATCAAACCTATGGTCCTGACTACACATTTCTCTTTGCTCCAAGACACAACCCGGTTCGTTCTATTTTTGACAACATTACAAAATTTTGGTCTGTATCGTTTACCGATTACTTAGAATCAAAGGTTAAGGTGGAGATTCCTTCCCAAACAAAATACGTTTTAATTTTTCCGGACGCATCCGCTCCAACTCCGATTTCTAAAACTCAGACAAAATCGGATATTTCTTTGCAAACTCTTGTAACGTTGAATATAAGCGAGGGGAACTAATGGTTTGGTCCGAGATAGAACCAGGGCAATGGTCCAGTGATTCGGGTCTACTTTTAGAAAATCGGCCCGGGGTTGGGCCATATATCTATTCGGAAGAACTGGAGGACGAAATTCCAGACTCCGGAATGCCTCTCGTGGATCTTTTTAAAAATCCGCTTTTATCAGTGGTTACCGTGGATCCGGATACTGGAAAGCTTCCAGTTTCGCTGATGCCTTCGATTGCGATTACAGATCTGTTTATCGTGAACAGTCAGGCCGCTATGTTGTCGTTAAGCGCACAGCGCGGGGACATTGCGGTTAGAACTGATATTCCTGGCCCCGGTATGTTTATATTGTCCGGGGATGATCCTACGTTTTTGCCAAACTGGATTCCGATAACAGCTCAGTTTCCGGATTGGAATCACATTCAAAATAAACCCGCTTCGTTTCCTCCAACGAGTCACGATCACGACTCTCGTTACTATACCAAATCCGAAACGGATAACGCATTATTACAAAAACGGAATATATCTATTCCGATTCCATCGGAGGACGTTACACAGGACTCGGAACACCGGTTTGTTACGGACGCGGAGAAAAATCTTTGGAATAATCCTTCGTCTTCCACTGACTGGAATACGATATCAAACAAACCCGTGGCGTTTCCACCTTCTGCACACGATCACGATTCTCGTTACTATACAAAATCCGAATCCGATAACGCATTATTACAAAAACGGAATACTGGAGCTTTAATTCCCGCGACCGAAATCGCGGAGGATACAACTCACAAGTTTGTAACCGATACACAAATAGCCGCTTGGAACGCCGGTGGTGGTTTCTCGATTCCTCTGGGTGGAATTTTAGAGGACGCTTTGGATCAGTTACCGAGTTCTAACTTTAAAGAAACGAATGGACAAGCAATTTCTCGTTCTACGTTTGCTACGCTTTGGAATTTGGTTCACAGGTCTGTAACGAGTATAGTGGCGGCCACAGACAGAATCAATGTCGCGGCCCACGGTTTAACGGAAGGGCAGTTGATAAAATTTGCGTTTACGGGTGGAGGGGTTACAGCATTCACAAATTATTATGTTCGTAATCCTACATCGAACGATTTTCAAATCTCCTCGAATCCTACAGGCGGGGTTATCAATCTAACGTCTTCTCAATCAGGGGATTTGATTACAAACGTTGAATATGGATTCGGAGACGGATCAACTACGTTTAACGTTCCCGATCGTCGCGGGATATTTCCGCGCGGTGCGGGAGTTCACGGAAGTAGGACGAAAACGACGGGCGTAAATTACGACGGTGGATCGGTTGGGTTTGCGGGTCAGGATAAGCAAATTCCGCACGTGCACCAACAGTATGCCGGGGATATTGCCGGCGGAACTTACGGACAGGGCGGACGATATGGGGATTCCGGCGGGGCCAGTGCTGCCACAATTCTGTATACGGGTCCCCCCGTGTCGAATGGAACCGGAAATCCGCGAAATGGGGACGAGGTGGCTCCCGCATGGATTGCAGTAAAATACAAAGTGAGAGCGTTATAATATTATGAACCTTTCTAAAAACTTTACGTTAGCCGAATTAACGGTTACTCAAACTGGACTTGTAAACTCTCCCGACGAAAGACAAATCATAAATCTAAAAAGGCTCTGTGAAACAATTCTCGAACCTCTTAAAGAAGTAGCCGGAAAACCGATTCAAGTAAATTCCGGATATCGTTCCCCCGCGGTAAATCGTAAAATCAAGGGAAGCATAACGAGTCAACACATGGCGGGAGAGGCCGCGGACATTTGTGTTGTGGGAATGAGCATTCTCGATATTGTAAAAACAATCATTCAATTGAATCTTCCGTTTCACCAATTGATAAACGAAGGGACCGCTTCGGGAGTCACCTGGGTTCACGTTTCCGTCGCTCCCCTGGGTGTTAAACCGAAAAAGGAAGTTCTTAATGCCTTTGGGATCCCGGGTCAAATGAAATACCAAAGGATTTCAATGGGATAACATTATGGAATCAGTATATTTAGAAATTATAAGGTTCGTAAACGAAGGATCAATTTTTAGAGTGCTTCTCGTCCTATTTTCATTTTTCTCTTTTTTGCTCCTTGCGGGTGTGGGATTTCTTTGGTTTAAAAACCCTGAAATTATCAAAGAGGCACTTCACACGCTATCACTGAGGAAACTTCCGGAAAAGGTTATAGAACAAGAACAGAACGTAATTCCTTCGGTTCCTGATCTTGACCTGATCCGAAATCTTTTTTCGACTTCTATGGATATGAATTTTTCGGAAAAAGGCGTGTTACTTAAATTTCCTCCTTATATGAGAACAAGGTCGGAAGATGGGCTAAAAGAACTCCTTGAAAAAATTCTTTCTTCGGTTCGTGGAATCTCGACGGAAAATCGATCTATAGAGTTCGACTTAACGAATACACTTCTTGTTAACCCTTATTCCGTCTCGGTCATTTTTGAAATCATCGAGAACGTCCAGGCGAATAACGGCGTGTATCTTGTTCTTTCGTTTAAAGGAAAGCATTTAAACGATTTTGAAATTGCTGTTCGTAAACTTTTATCCCGTTCTGATTCCAAATCCGTAAATGTGAGGAAAAGAAAGTGAAGTATATTTCAATTTTATTAATATTCTCCTTTGTTTCGTGCGCGTCTTACTCCGAACAGGTGAAACAAAACGAAACCGATTTGGACCGGATGGAACAAATCGTATTCGCGTCTAACGATATTCCAAAAACGGATATGGAGTTTATTAAAAATACTCTCTCTAAAACGAAAAAGCTTTTAGACAAAGGTGTTGATGAGTCCGTTCTTGCTGATCGTTGGAGAGAGTGGATTTTTAACAAATGGTTGTTTGTTGCTTTGTTCGTTTTGGGAATTGCCGGTTTGATCGTTTTAAAATTTAATTCTTTTTCTCTCGCTTCCTTGGTTCCGGATTTTTTAAAATTTAATCTTGGAGGAATGGGAAATGCCTGATCCTACGTCCAGCACGAAAGTGTTTTTGTTTCGATTGAACAATTGGACAATCGAAAAAGAAGATACTCTATTAGATAAATTCGAGGCCTATGGTTTAAACGACCACTGGCAGGGATACAATCCGCCGGGTCATCCGGCAGCAGTTCGCGGACTGTATTTTGTTCCGGATACGCAGGAGTTGAGAACGCAGGTAGAACGTTTGGTTGCTGAATCTGTCACTCTGAATATGAGTATCCTGGGGACGTATGATTTATTCGATAATCCATTTTCGAACATTGAAAAAAAACAGGATCCGGTTCCGACTTCAGACATTGAAAAAAATAAAGATCCGGTGTCGGTTGCATATATCGTATTAGCGATTTTGGTTATTCTCGTAGTTTTAGGAGTTTTTAAATAATGGCACAACGTTATTATCTCTACTACAAACAATCCGGAGCCGGGAACTTGGTTGTTGGTAAACCTTCCGGTTATGCAAACTTTATGCACAACCCAGACGCAAAAAGAATGTCGTTTGTTTTGCCGGAAAATTCAGGCAAAGCACAAGAAACAATCGGGAAATTCGTTCAAGACTTTCAGCGACTCAATACGAACAAATTTTCGATTTCAAATACTTCGATTCAAAACTCATCGACTCCAACGCCCGGACCTTCTCCTAAACCTCCGGTCGGTGGAACGGATCCCAAACCAAACACGACTACGATTACAAACTCGGAGAAGTTCGAGCCTAAGAAAGAGGATAATAACACTATGCTAATCGGTGCGGTTGTGCTAATCCTGATCGGTGTATACGTTTGGAATAATTCTCAAAAGAAGAGTCAGAGAAGAAGGTAGAATTTTGTGCCTGAAACTCCGTTTGATTTTGATGGGAAATATATACCTTCGGGCGATGTTCGTCACGTAATCGATTGGTCGGGTTATTCGGGTGAAGTAAAGATTCCCGATTCTCTGAAAATCTTTTACGGGTTTTTAGAGGAGCCTGAAAAAAGAAGAATCTCGTTTATTGTTCAGGCGGGGTCTGTGTATCGTGAACAATTCACAGTCAAAATTTATTCGAAAGATCCGCAAATCCCTGAGTTCAATAAAATATTCTCTCAATCGAATATTCAAATTCCTAAATTTTCTAATTCAGTTCGGACTTACGATTATGACACGAAAGGGACAAATATTCCGGGAATCCCCGAACGCGTTAAGAAGGAAACAGAAGAGTTCTTGAAAGATGCAAAAAACATCATACTCGTTGGTCTCGGTGCTTTTATAACCTGGCAAATTTTTAAAGATGATCTTCTCGGTAGGGGGAAATAATGGCCGTTATCAATTCCTTAGAGAACGTTGATTCAAGACTCGTTTCGTTTTTTCAGGATTTAAAAAGATCCCTTCCCTCCGTTTATGTATTCGAGTCCCGCCGGTCATGGGCACGACAAGCTAAACTCTACGCGGCCTGTAAAGCCGGAACCGGTTCTTGTCCGGCGGCTCCGCCGGGAAGTTCTGCACATCAATACGGAAGGGCGTTGGATGTGAACGGATTCAGTGCGGTAAAGGATCGGAAACAAATTGAATCCGTACTAGTAAATCATTCTGGTATTGAATGGGGCGTCGATTGGAAACAGAGTGATCCGCCTCATTTTCAAATTCGAAATTGGAGGAGGGGGCTTTCTCTTTCTGAAAAAATCATCGACGGAGGCTATTGGATATGGATTGTAATTGCGGCAATCATAATATACGTTCTCAATCGTTAAACGGAGAACTGGGATTTTGGCCTTTCGATTGGCTGGAACGAAAAGCAACAGAGTTTTGTATGGAAAAAGCTTATGAGCAGCTAACGCCGCTCGCCGCGTTTTTGATCGCGCTGTTCGCTTTCGTTCTTCTTAGCGGACGAATCAAATGGGTTTAGGAAAATTTAATCTTGAATTTGACTTCTTAGAACGTCGGAAGGTATAAAGAGTCGAAGTTGTTCACAGATTGATTCAATGGTCTGAAGATCAATGCTCTCATCTGAATCACAAATTAAAACACGGACTATTCCATTATTGCAATTCTCTATTTTCCAAATGTGTTCGACAGTATTCATTTCAATAAAGTCGATGTTGTAGTTACTACCGAGAAAAATTCTTACTTCAGACCATGATTTCATAATTTCAGATTCGTTCCTTACAAGATTTATGCACATACCGCGAATTTCGTATCTAATCCTTCGGTTTCGAAATCTGATATGGATTTGTTTTCTGTTTTTTCGAATAAATCAAAATACTTTTGAGGTGCTGGCGAACTATCTGAAAATGGAGTCAAACCCCTTTCTTTGTCTAAAGCGGCCTGTGCGTCAAAAGTGAGTTTGAATCTGTGTAATAGCTCGTCAAAAGATTTGCCTTGTGCCGCAATATTGTTTTCTAAACATCTTACCAGCCAAAGGGTGTCGCTTTCATTTCTGTATATAACTGCTCTAAAATGTTTTAATTCTTTATTGTTCATGGCTCTTTTTCTCCGTATTTATCTATTCGACGACTCTCGAAAAAAATCAAGTAAAACATTTGGGATTTTGGGTCCGTGTCCGGTGGCCCGTTTGGACTTTTCTAATTAATACGATCTTCTTGAAAAACAAACGTCCAAATAGTAATTTGGGAATATGTCTACTCGTAGACAGTTCCCCCGCTCGGTCCCTGTGAAACGTGTGATTTACCCGTTTCACAGACCATTTTTCAGTATCCCGAAATAGAATAGAAAATACGTTTTAAATGTAAATTGGGAATATGTCTCCCGAACTTTATGAGACATTTTTCTCAATGCGACAGAATTTTTTCGTTGACTATAATTGTAAAAATTTTTACAATTATAGCATCCTTTGAAACGGGAGGTGATACATGTTGGCGACTAAAACAGTAGGTCTACGAATAGATACATCTGATATTGAACGATTTGATAAAATTGCTCAAAAGGTCGAGAAATCGGCATTTGGAGTAGCTTTTGATACATCGTTTACGAGCTTCGTTCGGCGCGCGGTGCGGAACGAACTTGATCGATTAGAGAACAAGGTTGCCACAAGCTCGAAGTAAAAAAAGGGATAAAATATTTTCAATTTTTTTGCATACCGTTTGTGGGACATAACGAACGGGGCATAATTTACATTAAAGGACTTTTTGGAACATATCCCTGACTTCCTATAATGTATCTTATGTCCCGTAAAACTATGAGACAGATTAAGTCTCATTGAATCGCAAAACAATAATATCCATTACCGGAAGTTTCGTTTTGTTCACCGGTTTTTTGCAACCAGCGACCGTTTCTCAAGCCATTCAATTTTATCCACCATAGCAGCTTCAATCGCATACTTATTAGTAGGCTTGACCCCTGTGGATTTTTTGAACGCCTCTAAAAGTCTTTCAATCATTTCATCACTTAATGAAACTGTTCGTCTTTTTTCGATCGCCATTTCCATGTATCACCTCCCCGTTCAAAGGATGTAAATGGTTATAACTTTTTACAATATAATCGGTCAAGCAAGTATTTATAAAAAATTATAAAAAAATCGGCATTTCGTTACTGGTCGCTATGTTAATTATGTCCCGTAAAACTATGAGACAGATTAAGTCTCATTGAATCGCAAAACAATAATATCCATTACCGGAAGTTTCGTTTTGTTCACCGGTTTTTTGCAACCAGCGACCGCTTATCGTAGAATTCAGCTTTTTCAATAATCGCAGACTCAACAATGTCTTTTATAACTGGTTTTGCTCCAGTCGCTTTTTTGAACGCTTCTACAAGTTTACTAATAGATTCTTCACTTACGTGAATGTTTCGAGTTTTTTCGGTCGCCATTTCCATGTATCACCCCCTTTTTCTAAGGATGAGATTTTTCTATATTTTTGAGCAGAAAAGTCAATACAAAAATCTCTAAAATACAGAAAAATATAAATTTTTCAACGATTCAAAAATCAAGCTCCGGTTTAATCCTGTCCGAAATCCGGCACCACGTCCGGGCATAAAAAAGCCCCGGAAGAATCCGAGGCTTTCTAAAGTTATTTGTTATTTCTTGGGACTTTGATCACAGTAAATCTCTATCGTTCTCGGTGTATAGATTCCCCACGTCACAGATGACAACAGAATATCTACAAACGTAAACGACGATTCTATTTTTGCAACCGGTCTATTATCACAAATTTGAGACGCGGAAATCTCCTTTGTTTGTCCAATTCCAAATAGAACGAAATGATGGCGCCTCTCATAAGTAGGAACCATTCCAGGCCTATCGTGTTCGAGGGATACGTAGGCTACCTGAGTTGCACAAAAATTCAGGAAAAGGCAAACACACAACGCAAATATTTTTTTCATTTCTCATGCTCCAGTAAAGTGTTATTAGACCCATAATTATTAGGCAACAGTAATGTAGCAATTTCATTTTATTTTAAAATGATTCATATTATATAATGAAATTATTTTATTCTTACGTAAAATTTAAACATCAAACCCACTTGAGTCGCCCACCCAAAACGAGAATCAAAACGACGCAAATGATGAGAATGACAACCGGCGTGATGTGTTCATACGCCCGATCCAAACAAAACTCAGTTGCTTTTTGTTCGATCCAATCAAACGGCCAGACTCCAAGTTCCCCTTTTAACGATTGAGAATGTATATTATGATTATTGCAATTACAGCCCATACCCAATAACCCCCGTCGAAGATTTTTTCAGAGAACGAAAGCCCGTTTCTCCAATTCCGAATTTGAAAATGCGGTGGGTCTGACTGTTTCCAATCGATACCCCACTCAATTTCCGGATGACGTATTAAAACGGATTCAATTGATTTCCGGTCCTTTTCCGCGCTAAATCCGTTCACATCCAACGCCCTTCCGTATTGATGCGCGGAACTCCCCGGTGCGGCCGCCGGACAGGACCCCGTTCCGGCTTTGCAGGCCGCATAGAGTTTGGCTTGCCTGGTCCACGACCGGCGGGATTCGAATACGTAGACGTTCGGAAGCGTCCGTTTCAAATCCTGGAAAAACGAAACGAGTCGAGGATCCACGTTTTCGAAGGAATTGATAACGGCCATTACTTCCGACCCATGATATCATTACCGAAGATTTTCCAACCGAGAAACGCACCGAGACCGATGAGTATAACTGTTTTAATATTTTTCAAAAACTCTTCAGCCTCCTGTTTCAATCGTTCGGGAATTACCGGAATGTTCGTCCCTTTCGTGTCATAGTCATACGTTAGAACAGATTTAGAAAAATTCGGAATCTGAGAATTCGCGTCGGAAAAGATTTTGTTAAACGACGGAATTTGCGGATCTTTGGAATAGATTGTAAGGGAAAGTTGTTCTCTGAAAACGGTTCCGGATTGAACGATAAAGGAGATTTTCCGGCGATCCGGATCCAATAGAAAACCGTAATATTGTTTTAACGAATCCGGAATGTTTACGGACCCGGAAAAACCGGACCAATCAATAACGTGCCGAACGTCACCGGACGGAATGTATTTACCGTCGAACTCCAAGGGTTATCGCCCACGTTTGCCTTTAAGCAGCTTAGGACCAAATACGAGTCCGAGAGCAATCGCGATAACAATAATAACCGCGTTGTTGTTCTCATCCTGTTTCTCCGGCTCTATTTTCCCGGAATTTGTAATTGTAGTAGACGGAGGTTTTGGATCCGTTCCACCCACGGGAGGTTTCGGAGTGGGACCGGATCCAGGAGTCGGTTGCGAAACTGATCCAGTAACCGCGCTTGCAATCGCAAACCGACCGGCGTTTAACCGTTGAAAGTCCTGTATAAACTTTCCGATTTGTTCCTGGGATTTCCCCTGATTTTCCGGCAAGACGAACGACATTCTTTTCGCGTCGGGGTTGTGTAGAAAGTTTGAATAACCGGAAGGTTTTCCAACAACCAAGTTCCCGCTTCCAGTTTGTTTGTAGTAGAGATAATAACGTTGTGCCATTGTTTAAAAACTCCTAATATGATTTTAAATCGAACCGGATATTCCAAGAGTCGGAATTGAAAACGATTTCAGTTTCCAAACGAGAAACGCAATCACTCCCAAAACGAAAAGACAAACAAACAACCACTTGTTGAAAATCCACTCTCTCCAACGATCAGCAAGTGCCGACTCATCAACACCTTTGTCTAAAAGTTCTTTCGTTTTAGAGAGAGTATTTTTAATAAACTCCATATCCGCTTTTGGAATATCGTTAGACGCGAATACGATTTGTTCCACACGGTCCAAATCGATTTCGTTCTGTCTCACTTGCTCAGAGTAAGACGCGCACGAGACAAAGGAGAATATTAATAAAATTGAAATTATATGCTTCATTTTCTTTTCCTCACATTTACGGATTTGGAATCAGAACGGGATAAAAGCTTACGAACAGCAATTTCAAAATCTTTCAAGTGCTTTCCACGAAACGACAAAACGAGATAGACTCCGTTGTTTGTCTGAACGTCCTCTAAAATTTCGAAAACACAACCCGCGGAATACGGGTTTACCAGAAGCGTATTCGTAAAATCGAATTCGATGGAACGGTTTTCTGTAGAGATTTCACGAACCGACGAAACAATCGTTTGTAGTAACTCACTCAGACCGTCCTCTACCCGCGTTCTCATGTATGGAGGAAAACGCAAACACGCCCCTTTCTCCGTAAAATTAAAATCTACGGACATAGAAAATAGACCCCGGATTAAGTTAGGAGAAGTTTGTAACGGAGAAACGATTTTAAGTTCCCCTACTTCCTCCGGGGGGTTTCTCAGTGATAGCGTGCGTAAAGTTTCTTGAATAATTTCCGGATTTTTAAACCAGAGAAACCCCGCACCCGCAAGTATAAAAAAGATTAGAAATGAAAACAGAATGAGAAGGACTCTGAAAATAGACCCTTCATTTAAGAACTTTAGTATCTCTAAATATACTGATTCCATAATGTTATCCTATTGAAATCCGTTGGCATATCATTTTTCCAGGAATCCCAAACGCGTTTAGGATTTCCCGTTTCGGTTTAATTCCAATAGGCGCAACGGAAACGTGAACCCAGGTAGCCGTGGCAGTCCCTTCGTTAATCAACTGATGAAATGGTAAGTTCAACTTCGCTATTATTTTTACAATGTCCAGAGTGCTCATTCCCACAACACAAATGTCCGCCGCTTCTCCCGCCATGTGTTGAGACGTAATCGAACCTTTGATTTTACGATTCACCGCCGGAGAACGATACCCGGAATTGATCCCAATCGGGCGTCCGATTGTTTCACGCAAAGGTTCCAAAATCGTTTCGCAAAGTCGTTTTAAATTTGCGATTTGTTTTTCGTCGGGAACATTTGGAAGTCCCGTCTGAGTAACTGTTAATTCGGCTAACGTAAAGTTTTTAGAAAGGTTCATAACACTCTCACTTTGTATTTTACTGCAATCCATACGGGAGCCACTTCGTCCCCATTTCGCGGATTTCCGGTTCCATTCGACACGGGAGAACCCGTATACAGAATTGTAGCAGCGCTTGCCCCGCCGGAATCCCCATATCGTCCGCCCTGTCCGTATGCTCCACCGGCAATATCCCCGGCATACTGTTGGTGCACGTGTGGAATTTGCCTGTCCTGACCCGCAAACCCAACCGATCCACCATCGTAATTTACACCGGTTGTTTTCGTTCTACTTCCGTGAACTCCCGCACCCCTGGGAAATATCCCGCGACGATCGGGAACGTTAAACGTGGTCGTGTTGTCTCCGAATCCATATTCAATATTTGTAATTAGATCTCCCGATTGAGACGACGTCAGATTGATAACCCCGCCTGTAGGATTTAATGAGATTTGAAAGTTGTCGGCGGTAGGGTTACGAACATAATAATTTGTGAATGCAGTGATTCCGCCGCCGGTGAATGAGAATTTAATCAGTTGCCCTTCTGACAAACCGTGTGCAGTGGAATCGATCCTGTCCGTGACAGGTGCGATACTGGTCACGGTTCTACGAACAGCGCTCCAAAGCGTTGCAAACGTAACACGAGAAATCGCCTGCCCATTCGTTTCTCTGAAATTCGAACTCGGTAACTGATCGAGACTATCCTCTAAAATACCACCGAGTGGAATCTGAAAACCTCCTCCGCCTCCAGAGTCCCATGAGGATATTTGTGCGTCCGTTACGAAACGATGAGTTACATCCTCTGTGACTTCCGTCGCGGGAATCGGAATAGACACATTCCGTTTTTGTAATAATGCGATATCGGATTCGGATTTGGTATAATAACGGGAATCGTGATCGTGAATAGAAGGAGAAAACGTCACGGGTTTATTTTGGATACTACTCCAATCTGTAGCCGCCGGATTGTTCCACTGATTTTTTTCCGCATCGGTTACGAAACGATGAGTTACATCCTCCGTAACTTCCGTCGCGGGAATCGAACCGGTATTCCGTTTTTGTAATAATGCAGAATCCGTTTCGGATTTGGTATAATAACGGGAATCGTGATCGTGATTGGAAGGAGAGAACGAAGTCGGTTTATTTTGGATATTACTCCAATCCGGATACGTCGTTGTGAGAGGAATCCAGTTCGGTAAAAACGTAGGGTCATCACCAGCGAGAATAAACATACCAGGGCCGGGAAGTTCGGTTCTAACCGCAATATCCCCACGTTGTGCGTTTAGAGACAACATTGCGGCCTGACTATTGACGATAAACGTATCATTGATTGCCAGTGCAGGTAGATACTGAGTTGGAAGTTTTCCTGTCGCCGGATCGGCTGTAATTACAGATAACCCCGGGTTTGTAAATAGATCCGAGAGGACCATGAACGTGTCCGGAAATTCGTCCTCAACTTCCTCGTTATACATAATCCAGCCGAATACCCCATCATTTTCCAGAATCCAACCGGAACCGTTTTCAAAACGACCTGTCTCCACCTGTAACCAGGACATTTTAATCTTCCTCGATCACTACGTTTAACAGAGACGAGATGGAAATGTTACTCTTAGTTTGCGACTTCGAAACTGGAGTAGGAGAAGACGCGTAGGGGAATATTAATAAATACTCATATTGCCTTGGAATCGGAATTTTAATCTGAGAATCGAGGGAGTCTATCATAGAGACCGAAAAAAACGGTTCAATGTTATCAAAAATACTTTTCACCCCGTTGTTTCTGGGAGCGAAAAGAAAATCATAGTTTGGACCAAAACTGGAAAATCTCAGACGGTTTGTTGCAACTTTGTCTGAGTTTTCCGTTTTGAATGAGAGAGTTTTTGCAATTGCGAGATTCGGAACCGGAACACCGTCCAGAGTAACGGAAGAAGAAAGAATTTCAGAGTCCGAAAAGTTCTTTAGAATTCCGGACAAAGTCGGATCGGAAGTTCCGAAAAAATTCAACCACTGAACCGGGATGTAACTTTTACGAACATACGAATAGTTCTGAGATAACGTCCAAAGAATCGATTTAATCTTTTGTTTCTGAGTGGGTTTCAGTTTAACCGCAACGACCGTAAATTCTAAATTGCCCGGTAAACTGTAGGCGGATTTAGGAACAGAAGTTTCAAACAATACATCGTTTGTTTGCGGGTTTAGAATGTTCTCCGCACTAAACGCTAATTTTTTTGAAAACAAAACTTCTGTTGCCATAACACGTGTTAAACGTATTCCCCGAGAACCGACATACAAACGTCACCCGCGTTTAACGGAATCGCTTTCGTTTTCACCCAGAGTTCAATTTCGAGGGTATCCCCGAGTAAAAACTCTACGGGAAAATCGTGCGCTTTTTCCGTTGCTCGGTTCCTACCGATGACTGAAATTTGAGTTTGACCGGCAACGAGTTCTCCGTTTGCTCCCGATCGTTTGATTTCAATTAACGCATCTTCCAAGCCCGACTTGTAAACGAGTGCGATTGATGTGACTCGAATCGGTCTGGAACGATCGTTTTTGATCGAAAGAACCTTCTGAGACGAACTACTTGCAGATAACGCGGAGGACTCACTCGACAATACGATATCGTATTTTTGCCTGTAAGGTCTAACTACGCCGGTAGGTTTTGCTACCGGCTTTTGGGATAGTGTATTCACGTTAGTTCCTTATCTCTCTGCTTTTCCCTGGGAAAAATTCGCTTCGACTCCCAGATACGCAATGAGGTAGTAGCCGTCCGCGAAATTCGGAATCGTCACACCGTCGGCGATGTTTAGTTCCAACTCCAGAGACTCGTTTGTTTTTACGGGCAACGGAGATTCAAACGGAACGACTAACGCGTCGGATCGTTTGATCCAGGCCGAATGCGCCCTTCTCTGGGAACTCTGAATCGGAGGACGAATTAAACCTGCAGTTGCAGAACCTACGTCCGTGGTTCTAAAAATAAACGGCATCGGTTCGAGGATGTTTCGGAGTGCCTCAACGTGATTTACGTCTCCACCGGTTCGTAAAGTGACGGTTGCAGAATTTCTAATGCGTTCGATAACATCCACCGCGCCCACGGTCGCCTCGTTGATGGAAATCATTCCCATATTGGGACCTGCAACCCCGAAATACAAAAGCGCCACCTTCCCAAAATTATTCGGAAGTGGATTGGAACCTGGTTCGTAGTTTTTAATCTCTCCCGGTAGATTTTTAAAAAACGAATAGGAACGTTTCAGCGAGTCGATCGGAATCCCGGAGCCAATCGTTTTGTAATAAAACTCAGATCCCGGTTTTCTGATTCTGGATGTGGTTCCATCCGGATTTTTTACTGTAGTTAATTTGCCGTGTGTTCTACGTGACATGTTGTTTTTTTTCCTTAAAAATTTAAAAAATGGTTTCGTGTTTAGAGAAGAACTTCGTCTCCATAGAGAACTTCCTCCCCGTGAATCTCGTCGTCCCCGTAGAGAACTTCTTCGCCATGGATTTCATCCTCTCCATAGAGAACTTCTTCCCCGTGAATTTGGTTTGCCATAGGGGACTGTATCTCTATGTATCCGTCGCCGTCGACCTGAGTGGCCGCGTCCACAAATCCTTTGAGTTCAGACATATTCTGAAATTCTAATTCCTGTCTGTCACCGGCAAGGCTCAGTCCGAAGATCTTTTTCAAAATCTTTTTGTCGTCGGATTTCTCTTCGTCCAATAGTTTCAGGATTCCGAATATTAGCATAATTGCAGATCCAGTGATTGCAAAGGGTTTGTATTCCCGTTTTTTGATTGCCAATGCCGCTATGATTGCAACCAATATCGGAACGACGATGGGTCTGAGTTTTTTCTTTGTGTCCAGAGATTCCGGAACAAAATTTTGTGCGAGATACGAACCCGCGAGTGTCGCAACCCCGATGACGATTCCGATGAGAGTTTTTTTGTCGAATTCCCGTTGTAAATTAAATGCCATTTTGTTTTCCTATGTTTTTGTTAAACGACTTCTATCCGAATATTTTCTGATCCAATTTGTTGGCCTCTTTCACATTCTCCTGCCATTCTCGAAGTTTTTTAGTGTTTCGAGAATTCAAAGTATCAAGCTTTGCCAAATATTTTTTCTTTTGAGTAATGGTTGCGTTTTTTTTGGGCTTCTGTGGAACGGCTGATAACGTTGGGCGTTTAGTTGAATTGTATCGTTTTTGAATACCCTGAGAATGCACCAATGGTTTCGATTTTTTTGTTGAAGTATGTTTCTTCCTACGAACCGTTTTTGATTTTTTAGATGCCATGTTATTTACCTTTTTTATTCATCATATATACGAGTCCGAGTGCCGCGATTCCAGCACCGATATACATTATGTTTTTGTTATCTGTCTTTTCCCCTGAACCACCACCGGAATCGGCTTGGTTGTCCAAATTCCGATTTGAATAACTGAGTTTTAACGCCCCGTCCGGAGTTTGTGCAAGTTTAGGATTAGAAAATGACGAGTTTGATACCGCTTTTTTTGGAGCGGGTCTTTTTACTACGGCTTTCGGTTGAGGTCTCAATACGGAGGCAAATGCGTTTAGTTTATCCATATTCCGCGCGTGTTTGGCCGCCGTGTTTTGCTGTTGCATACTGTTAAACGAATTGAAAATTTGACCCGCCGTTCCCGCCGCCATCATTGCCGTGGGTAAAAAACCGAGTTCGCCGTTTAGTTGCTCTTCCATATCCTCATCCGTTGGAATCTCTTCCGGTGCTTCCGAGTAGTTTTCTACTTCTTCGGAATAACCGGGATCCTCAGAGTTTTGTGTTTCGTCTAACTGTTCGTCTTGAGGTTCTTCAGTTTGTTCTTGGCCCTGCCCTTGTCCCATGGACTGGAGGAGTCCCATTCCGCCCTGTGCGACCTGGCCGACCATATTGCCGACGTCCTTTAGCCCTTTACCCAAACCCTTTCCTACGTCCTTCCAGGCTTTGCCATACGACCGAACTGCATTTTGTGCGCCCTTCCCGATTTGTTTTCCAATTCGGCCGACACTTTTGGTCGCGTTACTTAGTCCACGAGATAACCCCCGAGTGTTTAGTTTGAAGCCCTTAAATACGGGCATTTTGATTGCCGGTGCTTTGAATCGAAGCCCTTTGAGAAGTGCTCCCCAAGCTCCCAGTTCATCACCAGAGAGAAATATCGGGATCGCGTCGTCATAGACAAGGCTTCCAAAAAATTCTGAGTGTTTGGCGTCGTCGAATCCGGAGAGTTGTGCTACTCTGGGAGAGTATCCGTCAATTCGTTCTATATAGAGGTCGCCGGACAGTTCTCCGTTCAATTCAAATTTTGGAATATACTTTCCATATACTCGGGTGATTTGGAAATCTTCCGGTAATGTCGGGTCGCCTTCGAGTGTCAGTCGATTACTCATCTGCCAACAGAGTAATCTATTTCGCTCTCTAGTACAAGCTTCGAATTTTTAGGTTGGGGTTATAGGGCTTGAACAGAGCTCGGACAGAGCTTGTTTTTAGAATTTTTTTTGAAAATCGGCGAGGTAGAACTCACGTCGAAACATTTCTCCGTAAAGTTTTTGTCCGAATACCGAACGTTCCGGATACGTTGCGTCCGCCGGGATCCAATGTCCGTTTAACTGAATTTCGGGGTAGATATGATGAGGTCGGTTTCCTTTTCCGCACACGACAGCGCGGCATGGAATTTTGTCGAGAATCGCTTTTGCTAAAATCGGAACTGTTTTGTCGTCACAGTCACGAATCGGAAACTTTGGATCCTTTGTGTATTTAAAACGACTGACTGTTTCAAGGCCCACGGGGTCCGCGTGATACGGAAGTAATCGAACAACGTTATACAATTCGAATATAATTTTATTTTCATATTCCCCCAAATCTTCCGGATACTGATACGCAAGTCGGAACACGTCCATTACCGTATCCTCATACGATTCCAGTTTGGTTAGGGTAGGTTTTAATCGTTCGAACTTTTCAGGGCTCGCCGTTACAAAGCGGATTAGTTTTTGAACGACCGGATGATCTTTTTGGGGTAGGTTTAGAAGTGATTCGGAAAGTGATTTCATAGAAATAGGAAATCACATTTCTAAAGAAAAGTACAGAGCCGTTTAAATTTTTTTTAAACTTCGTTTGCTCTGTTTTTTATATGCCTTGTAGAGAAAATCCGGACAAACATCAAATCCGTTATCCCACTCAATTGAACCCGTTAGCGAATTAACCGTTACCTGCTCAAACGCTGGACGTTTTTTAAGTTCGGTTCCGATCGGTCCAAAAAGTTCTTTGGAAAGGTCATACATAAAATCTTCCCCCGAATCAAATTTAACTCGAACGGATAGGGAATCAAATTCCGGTTTTACGCTGATAATTTTTTTCATACTAATCTAACGGCTTTATTTTGACAAGTGCTTCCCTTTTGGTAGCACGATCCCAATTTTTTTGCAATGCTTTTCGATTTTTAAACATCCATTCCAAAACCAATTTTTTCGCAACCTTCGGTAAATGTCCGTCCATGATTTTTACGTCCGCGATCCCGATCAACGCGGAATATTCGGCGTAATAGACGTGAACATGCGGAGGATTATGATCTAAGTAGTTGATGTATATTTTAATTCCGTAGAATTCGCTGATTAAAGGCATTTTATTTCTCGTTTTCGTTTTTAGGGCTTGAACAGAACTCACTCAGGACTTGAACAAGACTCGAACAGAGCCACTTTTCAAACTGATAGAGCCTGAACAGGGCTTGAACAAGACCCGAATAGAGCCTATTTTTTAGAATGGAACTTCGTTTTTCGGTTCTAAAACTTTCGGTTTTGATTTTTTCTCTAAAAATTCTTCTTTGAGTCTCTGGTATTTTTTATTCCGTTTTTGTTTTTCAGTCCCTTCCGCCTTTAAATCTTCGTAATAATCGTCCCCATACAAATCGGACATGAGTGATACCGCTCCAGAAACCTGGTTTCGTAACCAGTTGTCGATTTCTTCAAGTCCAGTCTCGTGTTTCGGTAATCCGATCGGCTGTCCTTCGGCGGTTTTTAAAAATTGAGTCCACCAGCTACAAGGAATCCAAAAACGCTTTTCTTTTTCAGAAAGATAAAGATGTCCTAAATCATTTTTTTTCTGAATATAAGTAGGTTCCAAAAACTTAATATAGTAATATGCGGTTCTTGGGAAACTCCTGTCTTCGAATTTGGCGCGTCTTGGATCGGGAAAACTTTCGTTCGTATTCAGGATTTCACCGGTATCCGGATTTACATTCCAAGTCGGATTACAATACTGATCGGCGGCGGGACCGGATAACTGAAACTCTAACCGGTTCCAAATCGGCCAAACACATTCAGGACCGACCTGCAACTTCTTGTCGTAGATCCGAACAAATACACTACTTTTTCGCATCGCTCCGATATAAACCGTAAAGCCTTGTTTTCCAAGCTTTGGGTCTGTAAAAAACGATCCAGTTTTTATTTTCTCTCCCAAGGCTTCAAACTCACTGTATCCCCGAAAGCGGGTTAAAACTTCTTTTCGATCCAATTTTTCACAAATTAAATCTAAGTTTAAAAAACCGTCATAATCATCTTGAGCCAGATCGATTCTCGTAAATCTTCCCTTTAATTGAACCGCTTCCTCAATTAACTTCGAAAGACCTTCTCCTGAAAGCCCTAAATTAAAAAGGGCCTTTGACGAAAGGGACACATAAATTTTTTGACTTCGCCTATTTGGAGAAAACGCACCGAATACGTCCCCGTTCGCCCGGAAGGTATGTGTGTGGCCGGTTTGATACCCCTTTTCTTCGATTTTTAGTTCTCCAAACGTATTCTTCAACCACGTCCAAGAAGGATCCGAATATTCTACGGTAAACGAAAGCCAGTCCACAAACGGACGTTTTAAAAAATCAGGAACGGAAGTTTTTGAGATAATCTCATTCATTTTAGTTTTACCTTTTATTCTTTTGTTTTTATTGAAATTCCGTTAGCGGGGGGGTATTACTCTCCCCCCTCCACCCCGGAAAAATCCGGGCACAAAAAAACCGGAGGACGGTATTGTCCCCCGGTCTGCCTTTACGTGGGCCTTATTCCCTTAGCTTCCCAGCCATACAAATAAAGCCATTAGTATGGAACCTCTTCCTGAGACGGTTTTTTCTCCATCGGTTCCGAATACAATACGTTATAGTCCCCAGGTGTGGCCGGGTCCGGAAACAACGCAAAATTCAGCTTGCCCTCTAAGTGCAGGGGCGCCATTATCTCGCAAGAAAGATATTCTGTAGAGTTCTTAGATGTCTTTTTCCAAGCGGCTCCCACCTGATTCCGTGCGTAATAAACAAGGAAATCAGGCGCGGAGGCCCTGGCATCAGGCGCGTTTTTTTTAGAATTTTCTCTCACGTAAAATTCCATCTTAGGCGAAAACGGAAAATTAATTTCAAGATTGAAAAATTTCTTTCCTTCCTTTTTATCTACCCTCTCCTCCATACGTCCGACTGTTTTACTCATTTCCTTTCACCTCTTCTCTGTTCGCATACCCCAGCGCCTTTTTCATTGCCTCTACGAGAGATATAAAATCACCCTCCTCCAAATAGAACAGGGCTGGTGTTTTGTCCGGTCGCGAAATATAAACCTCGTATTTTATTCCGTCCGTTTCTATGAGTCGTCTGATTGTCGTTCCTGTTGTTTCTGACATTTTTTCTCCTTTTGGTATATTCATTTTATTGAATGCTGCTCGGCTACCGCCGAGGGATTTACAGGGCTCCCACTCCAGGCAGTCCGATTTTTTCGTGGATCACGCTCCATTCCGGTCGATACGCATCGGGTGAGACTAACGTGCAACAAAACACCGAATACAACTCCCGTTGCCAGTCCCGGCCATCGTTTTTAGGCGTATACCGTAAACGACGTAGACGCGTCCGTTGTGGATCGTAAACGCAAGGTTTAGCCACTGTTCTCCGGAACCACTCCGGAGTTTTCAACTGCCGATTGGATTTGTTCCACCATTGCCGGACTAATGATCCTCATGGATGCAACATCCAAAACGACCACCGTTTTATCCCGGAACACAATCGTAATCGATTCTATTTCATTCATCAGTTATTCTCCTTTTGCTTCACGTAATGCAAAATTGATTTGTTCTCGTTGTTCAGCCGACAAATACTTTGAAAACAACGGATACAACGTTTCCAATACCGCAATCAACAACGAATTGCTGTATTCTAAATTTCTAATTCTCTCGTCCATCACTTACCTCGATTGATTATTTCCATAATGCTGTTTGTTTGGCCACCGGTGGAAGGTGTTTGATTCATCAGGCCGGATGCCAATTGCATAATCTGGGCCATATCGATTCCACCGCTTCCGGTTGGTATATTCGGAACTTCTAATCCGAGTGTTTTTCCGAGTAGAGATAATATGAGAGGATTTTCGAGGGCCTTAGTCAGATCAAAGCCTTCGGTCTGAGAACCGTTTTTGAGTTCCCCTTTGACTCGCGATTCAATCGCTCGCGTGAGTTTGGTCCGTTCCGCCTCTAACAAAATCTGATTGTTTTTCGTAATTTCGAGTTTGTATTCCCAGTCTTTGTTAATTCGATCGATTTCATTTTTGTGTGATTCGTTGAGTCGTCTACTTTCCGCTTCGTATGCCGCGCGAAGTCCGTCCAGTTTCGTTTCCCACAATTGTCGTTCATTCTCATGCGAAATTTGATCCTGTTTTCGAAGTTCTAATAATATGCTTAAGTTTAAATCCTTCGGACTTTGAACCTCTACCGGTGGAGTAATTGATATCTGATTTTGTGTTTCAAGCTCCTCTTTGAACGGGATACTGAATTCAAAATTCGAAAGAACCTTTTCCCCCTCACTCGTTACCTCAAATACTTCCGCTCTATACGTTCCGGAGGGAAGGTTTCCGGGAATGGACAGCTTTTTAATCGAGAAAAACATTTCCGTCTTTATATTCAAAAATTCGATTCGATAACTGGACTCGGAACTCGTGCTCGTTGCCAGATTCGAGAGTGTTCGTCTCGCTGTTTTTAGATCCAGTGTCATTGTTTCCCTCTAAACGGCCCTTCTGTCAGCGCTTTCGTAATTGTTCTGGGAGTCAATTTTTTACCGTTACCTAAATACTTCTCAGAAAGTTTCTTGGATATATCCGTTTTGGTATATCCGCGTCGGGCCAACTCCTTAACCTCCGCGACAAAATCGGTTGTTCGGATTATTTTAGGCATTCCGTTTTCCTCTTAACATATTGCAGACGTGTTTTTCGTTTTCGAAATGATAACGCTTACACTGCTCGCATAATATAAACTCGAATATTTCAGATTCATTATGTTTGTCACCTTGCGTTATATACGTTTGCAGTTCCGATGATACATTTCGAATTCCGTGCTCAAACTCTCGTTGGAATCTGTTTTTTACGATTCCAAAGAATTTGTTTAGTTCTTCCGTTATGATTTCGTCGAGATAACGCATTATTTATTCGCTCGTATGTTCGCTACGTGATCGAGATAGAATAGTCCGAACGACACAGACGTTCCGATGAGTAGTATTAGAAATAGTTCCATAATAGATTCCGCTTTTATTTATGTCTCATTGTATATTAAAAAAACTTAATTCTTCCCGGTGGTAAAAAACGATTCCGGTATCCGGTTGATATACACACTCTACAACGACCTGATTGATACAATACCGTCGCACCACGTCCACAACCGGCGCACGTTTTGAGTTGAACCTGACTGCCGGCCGTTACCCCCGGAAGTCCTTTTGATTTGAGTTCGTTATTTAACTCATCCACGAAGTCTTTCATTTCCCCCTCCCTGCAATGAATCCGCATATTCCAGCGAGAAACATAGACGAATACCAGGATAACGATTCAAATAGCAACGCCCCGTCGTGCGGTTCCGGGTTTAGCGTTTCAATCCAAAACGAAATAAAAAATGCAACCGCCATTCCACAAAAAAGAAAAATCGAATATTTCAAATACTTCATGCGGATATACGCTCCGATTCAGTGGTTTGTATTAATAAACGAACCACAGTTAATAACTTCTCCATGGCGGCCGTCCGTTCTGGATCTTGCAAAGTCGGAATAATAACGTCCTGATCGATCGTATCTCTACCATTTGAAAAATGTAAATGCAGGGTTCCGATCGTATTGGGTAATGTGAATAAAAAAGCGCTCGGATTCGTTGAACAAATCGTAACCCGTCCGATCCCCGGACTCAACTCATGTGTTACGTCTTGGAATTGTTGAAACGTATTCAAAAATCCTTTTACACACATTGTCACTCGTTCCGACTCGAACGAGTGAGCATATACAGAAACCGGGCCGTGACTGAATTCGATAGAACGGATTTTCATTTTTTGATCTTCCCCTCGTTCAGAAATTTTTTTGCTCCCGCTAACGTTACCGGAAAATATTTATCAGGAAAAAACTCTGGGACTGTAACCCAGAGGCTTCGTGTTAATAGGTGCATAGATTGTTTGTTATCTAAAATCAATTCCCCACCCGTTCGTAGAACCACTGAGTTTATGTTTACTCGTTTCACAGATATGAACTCCACTTTTTCGATCCGATAAATCTGTGAGCCATACAAAACGGGTTAGTTGAAAATCCATCGTGAATTTCTATTGCAGAAATAGGACGTCCCGGCTGTGTATTGAATATTCTCGTCGCTTTAAACTTTGCTCCCAGTAAACTCCGAGATTGTATTCTAAACGCTCGCACAAAGCCACTCAACTCTATGAAGTGAATAAAATATTCGTTCATCCCGCGGCCCTTGATGCGTGTTTCATTTTTTCTAATTTAGATTCAAGGTTTTTAAATAACTCGAATTCCGCTTCGGTTCGTTCCGCCAATTTTTTAAAAATAGCATCGTCACAAATAGCTTTCGATCTCATATAGCCATCAGCCTGCTCACGCAATTTTGTTCTTTTGTTCCAAACGAGATAACTCAACTCGCGCAATTCGTCGTATGTAAATTCCGTTTCCATTATCTTTTCCCCTTTGCTTTTGCTTCGTCCAGGTCTATGCAAAATTGGTAATACATAGTAACGGCGGTTTTTATAATTTCCTCTAAATTATCACGTGCGGATTTTCTAATGGAATTCCCAATTGCGTGGATGCTATCGGAATCGTTGAAGGTATCAATCGCATGGCGGCCGCGCCGAAAATTCTCCTGTATTTGTGACGCTTGCGTAATGATGGACCCGATTTTGCCGGACCACCAATTTAGTTGTCCGGCCTTAAAATCGCCGTCGTCCCTACTCGCCAACTTTGACAGCGCATTGTCGCGGACTCGTTCAAACGAGTCGAGCATTTCAGAAAATTGTTCTGGGAGTGAGGTTTGTGAATTTTGTTTGGTTTTTGCCATTTCGTAGCATACTACATGGAAATGCAAAATAGTGATAAATTTATTTAAAAAAAATCACTTTAATGTGAACATAATAGAGCTTCCTCATATGTATCTTATGTCCCGTAAAACTATGAGACAGATTAAGTCTCATTGAATCGCAAAACAATAATATCCATTACCGGAAGTTTCGTTTTGTTCACCGGTTTTTTGCAACCAGCGACCGTTTCTCAAGCCATTCAATTTTATCCACCATAGCAGCTTCAATCGCATAAATAGTCGTCCCTGAAAAAGTGATCTCCTAATTAAAATGGTTGCACCAAAGAGAAATTTGAAAAAGGCGCACGCGAAAAAGAGAAATTTGATCCAGAAACAAAAAGAAAGCTCGGAATAGCTTTCTGAAATTACAACCGGCAGCGGATAGGATGGCATTGATACGATCTCCTTCTTGACCTTTCAGAAAGTTCCGATCCATCTTGTGACCCTGTTTCAAATGAGAAATGATCGGTTCAATGGCGGCTCTTCTGTTCATCCATTTCCTTTGCCAACGAGACATTTTCTTTCTGCTTTTATTGGAAAGGTGAACTTCCACATCGACCGGATGATGATCGTTTCCTTTGTAACCTTGATCCACATAACACTCCTTAGGTCGAAAGCCGGTTATCTTTTCCATCTGGTTGATGGCATTCTTCAAAGTATGACCGTCATACGGATTACCGTGCAAGGCTTGAACGCCAACAATCCAATTGGATTTACTGGTAGTAACTAAACTTGTCTTACAACCGAATTCATACTTCTTATGAATTTTACCTTTAGAGATACACTCCACTTCCGGAGCATGAACGCTGTAGATTTTACCTTTACTATTTTTTTCTTGCGTTAGAATCTTCTCGGAAATTTCTAAAAGAGATTGAAGTCGTTTATTAGGATTTTCTACTTTTCGCTCTATGTCGCGTTTTACTCGAGCTAAATACGTTTTTAAACGTTTCGTTTCTTTCTTGGCCCGTTTACTTTGTTTTGCATGTGAATAACGTCCTTGTTTAATGAGTGCTTAATTTACTCTTTCGTTTATAACTTTGTCTTAGTTTGATGCCTTCTTTTACGGCTTATTCAACTAACGTGTGTCTGGCTTTATGATACAGCTTCGCATCCGTTGGAAAAGTGATCGCTTTCTCCTGAACCGTCGTATCTACATTCACTCTCGTAAATTCTTGATGCGTTATCTGACCTTCTCGTTGTCCTAACAAGATTGTCTCTTCTAAGAATTTCTCTACACCTTCACTGCCGATTCGTTTTCTCCATTTTACTACTGATCCCTATAAAAATGAGTACCTAAATACCAGCTTGTCTCCAATAACTATCGAAACTGATTGTATTTGATTTCTATATACCTAAAGTAGATTTAGTTCTTTGAATCAATTGGCTAAGATTCTCCGGACAAAAATTAGCCATATAGTTTTTCTTCCAACGACACCAGATATATTCTTGAGGATTTAACTCCGGAGCATAAGGAGGCAAAAATTCTACTCGAAGCCTTTCCTCGTTTGCTTTTAAAAATTCATTCATTGTTTTGCTTTTATGAGCAGATAGATTATCCCAAACTATTAAAATCTTTTTGCGATTTTCCTTTAGAAGTATCTTTAAAAAATAAATAAGGTCCTGGCTTTTAACAGAGCCTGTTATGATCCGAAAGTGAAAATCTTTTTTAGAAATAGCACCGATTACTGATAACTTTTTCCAAGACATCTTGTGACGAAGGATCGGTGTCTTTCCGATTAAGCTCCAAGTTTCTATCGTATATGGATTCTGGCTGATTCCGCTTTCATACTAAAAAATATGACCTTTAAACCCTTCATTCTCTGCTTTTTTTTATACCGGGCCAAGTTTTCGTTTTCCAAGTTTCAATTGCCTTTTCATCTCTTTCCAACGCTCTTCTTTTAGGTTTTTGATACGAAAATCCTAATTGATGTAAGAGAATTCCTACGTAATCTTGATGATACGTTACTCCGAATTCTTTTCGTATGATTTCCGATACGCGATACGTTGACCAAAGTTCATTCGGATAACCGTAATCTATTGGACCTTTCAAGATGATTCTTTTTAATTCTTTCTTCTCTGAAATGGTCAATTTGGTCGGTCGACCTCGTCGACCATTCCATTTTACTCCTTCGATTCCTTCCTTTTCATATCTTTCTCGCCAACGCATTACCGATTGCTTACTTACTCCAAGCTTTTTTGATACTCCGTAACACGTGTAGCCCTTCTTCAAGAGAGCAATTCCCTTCAACCTACGTTTTTCCAAACGTTTTAACTTTTCCCTTTCTAAGTTTTGCATTATGGCAATGGGATATTATTGTTATATTTTTGGTACTCTTTTTTGTAGGGATCAGTAATAGGTGTTTATACGACATTCAGAGATTAATAGTTAGGCGCCATTTTAAAAATTCATAGAGGAACATACATATGACAATTTTAACGATTTTAATATTTCTGCTCGTAGCAATCTATTTAGGATACTTGCTAGTTAACAAAACTAAAGCATATAACGCGTTATATGAAAAATATAAAAATATTATCGATTTAGAAGCACATAAATCAAACGTCATTAAAGAAACTAATGATTCGATTTCAGAAAGAAATAGAACGCTGACTGAAATACAGATTCAAATAGATCAAATGAGGTCGGATTATTCGGCTAAAAGACAACTTTTAGAAGCGCTAATCCGTGAAATCGAAATCTTTAATGAACAATCAGAAATTATTAGCTATGGAATATACAGTCCACATTTTGATTTTGATACTTCTGATCAATATAAAGAAAAACTATTGGCGGTTAGGGATTCCGGCAAGGAGATGATTAAATTAGAAAAAGCAGCATATTCAAGCACAACCTGGACAGTGAACGGGAGTAAAGCCGAAGGTAAAAAGCAAACAAAACATTATATAAAACTGATGCTACGTGCTTTTAACGGCGAATGTGAAGCAATGATTTCTGATGTTCGTTGGAATAATATTCTAAAAATGGAAGAAAGATTACTAAAAGTTTACGAGGCTATAAACAAATTAGGGGAAACGCACTCAATTCATATAACTAATGAATATTATAAATTAAAGTTGAACGAATTACGACTTACTCATGAATATCAAGATAAAATTTATCAGGAAAAGCAAGAGCAGAAACGAATTCAAGAGCAAATTCGTGAAGAGGAGCGGTCTCAAAAAGAAATCGAAAAAGCGTTGAAAGATTCTGAAGATGAAGAAAAGCGTTACACAAAAGCCTTGGAGCAAGCGAAGAAAGAACTTGAAAAAGCACAAGGTGATCAATTACAAAAAATTCAATTGAAAATGGCTGAATTGCAGCGAGAATTAGAAGAAGCACAACAGCTAAAACAAAGGGCCCTTTCGATGGCGCAACAAACGAAAGCAGGCCATGTATATGTAATTTCAAATATTGGTTCTTTTGGAGAAAGCGTATATAAAATTGGTATGACCCGACGACTTGAACCAATGGATAGAGTAAAAGAGTTAGGTGATGCCTCGGTTCCATTTGAATTTGATGTTCATGCAATTATTTATTCTGAAAATGCACCTGAACTTGAAAAATTGTTCCATAGGGAGTTCGATTTGAGAAAGGTTAACTTAGAGCCGGTCTCAAAACTACCTATTAAAAAAGTTAAAAGCAATGATGGAGCTTGCGAGATAAAGAGATGCCAGATAATTTTCCGCTTTTCTATCCCAGCGAATTAGAATAGCTCTGAATCGATTGTGCCAACTGTTTGTTCTTTCAACGACCCAACGCCTCGGTTTTCCTTTATATTTGCCGATGAGAGGCTTCTCACCTTTTTTCCGAATATGAGCTCGAATGTTTCTTTTCTTGATGAATGCTTCTATATCTTTGAAGTCATAACCTTTATCTAAACAAAGATGCTTCGGTTTTTTTCTTTTTCTTCCGGAAAAAACTAAGATTGAATTCAACGTATCTTTTACACCGCGTTTGTCATGAACG